>NZ_JARESE010000015.1 GCF_029076845.1 Novosphingobium album (ex Liu et al. 2023) | reverse complement strand
ACAACCGATCCTACCGGCCATCATAGTCGCCGCTCAACCGGCCATCGTAGTTGTCGCCGCGCACAAGAAAGCGCGCGCGCAATGAGCGGCGGGGAGAAGGTCAGTATTGCGAGCGACCCGCGCACGATCTGGGGGTTGGAAGAGCACGAACGTCCGGCGGCAGTCATTGCGCTGCTCCAGAACTGCGCGCGTGAATTCACCGACGCTGTGAGAAGGGATGACGCCGGAGACGCCCAAGATATGGTGATTCATGCATTGGCGTCAGTTGCAGGCCTCTTCCCCGACCCGAATGATAATGTCCACAAAATGTTGCAGTCTCTTATTGGCGTATTTCACGCCGCAAAGTGGGGTGGACACAAGCATCTTTTGCTGAGAGCTACGCGCCCGATAATTGGAACAAAAAAAGGATACGGGCACGTCGTACTTGGCGGATTCGCTATATCCGCCGTGAAAATATTGACCGAGGTAGGATCAATGTCCGGTCGGGAAGCCCGAAAAGTCATAGCGGAAATTCTGGCTGATGCTGGTTGCAGCCTGAAGACCGCCGATCACGGGGAAGCGAAGCCAATAACGGGCACTGCTATCCGAAACTGGATCGAGATGCCCGAGAGCTTCCCTGCCCAGAATGAGATTGCAGCAGATATGGCGGATATTCATGCGGCAAACCTGCGCCAGCGGGGAGCCGTGACCAAAGATCAGGCTCTTGAGTATTTTCGCTTTCACGCCCGCGAGATGGTCGAACTGAGCCGGACCCTTTGAAGCTGGTTACCCGACCGCAGCACTCGCGCGGGCGGGAGTCAGCGGTGTGCTATTTGGGCCATGCGTTTTGGCACACGGTGACCGGATAGCTGCGATGTCGTCCAACGATAGGAGACGACATTGGAAATCCTGAACACCCGAGAGGCAGCGGATTACGTGCGCCTGGGCAAGCCGACGATGGAGCGCTTCCGCATCAGCGGGGAAGGCCCTGTCTTCGTGAAGCTCGGCGGCGCTGTCCGCTATCGCAAGGCCGATCTCGATAGCTGGATTGAAACCCGCCGCGTGCGCTCCACTAGCGACGGAGGTGCGAAGTGAGCGCCCCCGGACAGTCTGACAGCGAACGCCAGTTGGCCGAACGCTTGAAGCAGTTTTATGAACGCCCCGAATCCATCGCCGTTGCCCATCGTCACATGCTGTGGCGGGAAACCGTCGCTGGCCACGTGACGATGGCCAAGCTCAATTCCCTTGCGGTACTGAGGGTGCAGGCACTGGTGACGCAGCACGATTATGAAGTCGCTGTGCATGAATTGGCGACCGAGAATGTCATCCCCTTGGCCGATATGCGCATTTTGGCCGAGGGCGCCTATGAGGCGAGGCGTTGCTATTACCTCGCTGCTGAACTGATTCCGATTGCGTTGGGGGACTGGTATCCCGCCGGGGAGACAAACTGTGGCAACTAGCGTCCCCACTGGCACCGGCGCCTTTGCCGCTGAGTATGTCCGTCATGGCTTCTCACTGTGCGCGATTCCACGCGGCACCAAGGGCCCGAGCGCGCCGGGTTGGAACCGGCCCGAGAACGCCATCACCGACCCGGCGGTGGCAGCCTTGCTAACAGAAGGCGTGGGCCTGCTCCACGCCTACTCCCGCACGATGGCGCTGGACTATGACGATATCCCGCAAGCGAAGGAATGGCTGCTCGCACGCGGCGTGAATACTGGTCAGCTTATCGCCTCGCCGGATCACGTCGAGATCGACTCCGGGCGCGAAAATCGGGGCAAGCTGCTCTATCGGCTGCCCGAGGGCATCCCGCCTGTTCGGACCTTGCAGATCAAGAACGCAGCCGGCGACATGATCCTCGAATTCCGTTGTGCCGACGGCGGCGGCAATTCCGTCCAGGACGTGCTGCCGCCGTCTATCCACCCTGATAACGGGCAGCCCTACCGTTGGGGAGGCCCCGGGGACTGGCGTAAGCTGCCCGTGATCCCAGCCGCGCTCCTTAAGGTGTGGACGGATGAGCTTGCGAAGGGGCCGGCAAAGAAGTCCGAGGCCAACGCGCCCATGCCGCATCAGTTTCCCGCGCAGTCCTTCGGCCCGCGCTTCGAGCCGGTCGCCGATACGCCTGAAAACCGCGCGGAGCTTGCCAGGCTCCTAAGGGTGACGGTGGACGGAAAGCGCGTCTTCAACCCCGACGCCGGTCGCGCCGACTGGTTGCCCGACTTGTGGAGCATCGCCGCCGTCGGTCCGTGGGCACATGACGCGGCGTGGGACTGGAGCAAGGAAGGCCGCACGTTCGACCCTCAGCAATTCGAGCAGGACTGGAAAAGCTTCGACCCCTCGCGCGCGGGAGGGATCACAGCGGCGTCGTTCTTCGCCAGGCTCCGGGCTTCCGGGGTACAGGACAACTTCGTAAGGGGCGTGGCATCGCCTGCCGGTGTCCCGCCGGTGTCGCCAGCGCCACCTCTTGCGCCCGGTGTTCCGTCCGTGCCGGTCGCCGCTGGTGCATCCGTGCACGTCCCGGTCGACTGGTCGCAACACGGCGACGTTCGCAACGCTCGGTACCTAGCCAGGACGTTCGGCAGTCGGTTGCTCTATATACATGGTCACGGGAAGTGGCTCCGCTGGTCCGCTGGTCACTGGGTTCTGTGCGATCAGGGGCAGGAAATCGAGGCGGCGAAGACAGCCGTGCAAGCCATGCTGGCCGACGCTGCAGCCAGCCATGCAGTGGACCCGGATCGAGGCAAGGCGCGCGTCAAGGACGCGGTGGCAGCGCATAATCTAACGCGCCTCAGGGCCGCTTTGGAACTCGCGCAGTCGGAACCGAACATGTCAGCTCGTCCGGCCGACCTAGACGCCGATCCCGAGCTGATAGGCGTCGACAATGGCGTCGTGAACCTGCGGTCGGGCGTGCTGATCACCAACCGTCCGGACCTGCTCATCACGCGGCACTGCGCAGCCGACTATGATCTGACGCCATGCTCGCGCTGGCTCCAGTTCATGGCGGAGGTGTTTGCCGGCGATCAGGCGACAGTCGACGCGGTGCAGCGGCTGCTGGGGTACACGCTCACCGGCCTGAATACGGAGGAGATTATCGTCTTCTGCATCGGCTCCGGGGCCAACGGCAAGTCGATCTTCGGCAACATCGTCAGCAGGATCGCCGGCGGGTACAGCAGGGTCGCGCCCCATTCCCTGCTCGCCGCGCGCCGCAGTGACGACAATAGCGCACGGGGCGACATCGCCATGCTGGAGGGTGCACGGCTGGTCTCGGTCAACGAGTTGCCCGGCGGGATGTATCTGGACGAGCAGACGGTGAAGGCGCTGGCAGGGCGCGAGCCCATCTCGGCACGGCATCTCTACGGCGAGTTCTTCACCTTCGATCCGCGTTTCACGGTCTGGGTGCGAACGAACCACAAGCCGATCATCAGGGGCGACGACGACGGTATCTGGCGCAGGGTTGTCGTGTTGCCCTTCCGGCAGAAGTTTGAGGGCACGCAGCGCGACCCGCACCTCGAAACCAAGCTCTGGGCCGAGCGCAATGGCATCCTGCGGTGGATGATCGAGGGTGCGCGCCGCTACCTTGCTTCCGGCAGCCTCGCGCTCAGCCCGGCGATCGTTTCCGAGCGGCAGCAGTACAGGAGCGAGAGCGACCTGCTCGGCGAGTTTCTGACCGACTGCACAGTGGCCGACCCGTCCGGGCGCACGCCGGACACGCTGCTCTTCGACAAGTGGACCGGCTGGTGCGGCGGCAACGGTCTCAAACCCGGAACCAAGACCGCCTTCACCCGGCGGCTCGGAGAGCGGGGGTTCCTGATCAGCAGGAGCAACGGGTCGCGCTTCTACTCCGGCCTGCGCGCGCTGCCGTGACGGGGTGGTGCAGAGGGCAGGGCGAGTAGGGCGCCTTTGAGGGGTATTTGCGTAAAAGTACTCTCATGAATTTCCCGTGAGGACTTTATTGAAAACACTTCAAAAGTCACCCTACCAGCCCTGCTTCAAAGTGAACGTGGATCAGGGCTATCCAGTAAGATGCGATTTCTGGATCATTTTGGATTGTTCACACTGCCGCGCAGTCATCACGGCCTAACCACCAGCGAATTCCAGGAGAATTTCAGTGTCGTCAGCCTACACAAAGTCGCTACAGCGAAGCATCGATGCCGATCTATCCACCAAACAGCAACTATCCAATTCCCCCTTGGAAGCGCGATTTATCCAATGGTTGGATAGTCAGCCGGAAATCAGCCGAATTCGTCCATACAGCATGATCGAACTGGAGCGGGCGCTGAATACGCAGGGCCGGTATATCAGCTCGATCCTGCTCCGTCACGGCTGGCAGCGTCGGCGCAAATGGTCGAGCCGGGGGCAGTATCACCGGTACTGGATGCCGCCGGGGATCGGTCGATGAGCCGCACCAAGATTGCTCCAGTCATCCCAACAAACGGCTAAAGGCTGTAGGACTGGCAATAAGCCGCCTCTGCTTCACGGATCAGCGTTTGGCCTCTGGCTACGTCCGCTTCATAATATGGCCGCTCATAGCCTGTGTACCCTTTCCCCCAAGTCTCCTGAATGGTCGCGCGCGCTCTGGCCACTGTTGCTTGGACGTATTGACCTCTTGCTCGCTCGCATTCCGTTTCAGTTTTGAATTTCTCCCCCAAGACGATGGAACCGTTATATGTCAGCATCCACCGCGCCGGCGGGGCTGGAACGGCCGCCTGCTTCTCCTGCTCAGCGGGCCGCGGAGCGGCATTTTGAAGATGATCCGCGATAGCAAAGCCCAGAGCGCCAAGTGTCGCCCCTATGCCAACGCCGGCGCCAACTAGGATGAACAGAGAAGCTTTTTTCTTAGCCGCCAGCATAGCCGTCAGTCCCCCATATCGTGACCATGTCATGCGAAATGGGTCATTCGCCCATGCGCGTTTGATGCCTGCCTATCGGCTCCGACAATCGCCCCCGTTCAGTGTGCTGGTACTGGTGGCGATATGTACGCCATTGCCGAGCGTGCAGGTAGGCGAATGCGAGCCGGCCAGCACGTCATTGGTACCCAATGGCCTGTTGATGAAGGTGGGCGGCTGCGGCGGCGTATAAGTCGATCCAGTGTTTATTGAGGTAGCCGTGCGAGCGGCTTGCGCCTGCGCTTCGGCTTGAGACCGCGCCGCTTCCGCGCGCACAGTTTCCGCATCCGCCTGCTGCTGAAGAATATCGCATTTCCGTTGCAGCAATTCACCCATCTGGGCTTCGGCCACACTCGAGAAGCCCGAGATGCCTACGATGGAGAGCGAGGCTGCAGCGGCAAGAGTTAACTTCATTGGCTGATCGGCCTTCCAAATAGGTCGTAAATACCGTGGCCTATCAGTGCGCCCAGCGCAACTGAAAATGGGTGCCACGCCAGTCCATCAAGACCGACACGGAGGGTCGCCTAAGGAGGCTGGGCCTGGCAATCCGCGCCGTGCGTTCGGAACGAGGACTGTCGCAGGAAGCGCTCGCGGATGCCGCCGGAATCGACCGCAGTCATATGGGCAAGATCGAGCGCGGCGAAAGAAATGTCAGTTTGCTCAATGTGGCGAGAATAGCGGACGCTCTATCGACTTCCATTGCTTCTTTGATGATCGTGGCTGAGATTTAGGCCGCCAGTTCACAAGAAGGAGAGCATCGAGCGGGCTGGTCAGGGCGTCTACTCGCCGGGCGTGCACGATGATGCGCAGGACGCGCGCGACGCTCTGTGCGCTTTCATCCGCGAGCCATGTTGCCTTGGTGACGGCTAACGATGATATCTGAAATTCCGGCTGCTCCGAAAATCACGCCTTTTGGATAGTCCCTCACAAAAAACCCACAGAAAAATTCTGCGAGCAACCATCAAGCCCCCAACCCTTGGGTAAGATCAAAACCCCCTTTGGGCCTCTCTGGAAAAAGGGATTCTTTTTCTACCTGCCCGCCCGTCCCGGATCAGCACAGTAGTTGGTTGCATGGACGTCATGCCCGGACGATCACAAACCACCTCGATCAACACCTTCGACATGGAATGGCACAGCCCAGTGAACGAACTGTGGTTGCCTGCCAAATCGCGAAATCCAGCCGTCTGATTGCTATATGATTACCAGAATGCGCGACAGCCTGATCGCTGCCGCACCGATTCCACATAAGTCGTTGAAAAGATGGTGAGCCCTGCTGGGTTCGAACCAGCGACCTACTGATTAAAAGTCAGTTGCTCTACCGACTGAGCTAAGGGCCCCCAAGCCGCGTGGGCGGAAGCCGTCACCTAGGGGGCGTGTGCGGCCGGGTCAAGCGTGCTGCCAGGTGGCGCAGCGTGAGGCCGGTCCGGGGATCGCGCCAGGCCGGCGCGACGTGGAGGGCCGGAATGAGGACGAAGCGGCGTTCGCGGAACAGCGGGTGCGGCACCACCAGGCCCGGCGCGGCGAAGGCGCCGCCGTTCCACAGCACGATATCCAGATCGAGCACGCGCGCGCTCCAGCGCCGGCCGCGCTTGCGCCGGCCGAACTTGTGCTCCAGCTTCTGCAGCTTGTGCAGCAGTTCGTCCGGCGCCAGCCTGGTGCGGACCAGCGCGGCGGCATTGGCGAAGCGGCGGCGCGAATGGCCCAGCGGCGGCGTCTCGATGATCGGCGATACCGCCAGCACATCCACCTTCCCGTGATCGAGCGCGGCCAGCGCAGCCCGGATCACGCCGCGCGGCGTGCCGTGGCGGTGATGCCGGCGGTTGGAGCCCAGGGCGACGAGATAGCGGTGCCGCCCCACCCCTCAGATATCTTCGCAGATGCGGGTGTAAAGGTGCGGGCGGCGATCGCGGAAAAAGCCCATGCCGGCCCGGTGCCGGCGCGCGCGATCGAGATCGATCGTCGCGACCAGCACGCCGCTTTCCGCCTGGCCGAATTCGGCCAGGAAATCGCCCCATTCGTCGGTGATGAAGCTGTGCCCGTAGAAGGCCTGCCCTTCTTCGGTGCCGATGCGGTTGGCGGCGATCACCGGCATACAGTTCGCCACCGCATGGCCCAGCATGGCCCGGCGCCACATGCGGCTGGTATCGAGATCGGCGTCGTAAGGTTCGGAACCGATCGCGGTGGGATAGAACAGCAGTTCGGCGCCCTTCAGCGCCATCACGCGCGCGCATTCGGGATACCACTGGTCCCAGCACACGCCCACGCCGATGCGCGTGCCCGCCACGTCCCACACCTTGAAGCCATCGTTGCCGGGGCGGAAATAGTACTTTTCCTCATACCCCGGCCCATCGGGAATATGGCTCTTGCGGTACGTGCCCATGATCGCGCCGTCCGTGCCGATCATCGCCAGCGTGTTGTAGTAATGGTGCCCGTCACGCTCGAAGAAGCTGGTCGGGATCGCCACGTTCAGCTTCGCGGCAAGCGCCTGCATCGCGATCACCGAAGGGTGCTCCGCCGTCGGGCGGGCCAGCGCGAACAGCTCTTCCTCCTCGACCTTGCAGAAATAGGGGCCGGAAAACAGCTCTGGCGGCAGGATCACTTGTGCGCCCTGCCCCGCCGCCTGTTCCACCAGCACGGCAACGGCGGCGATATTCTCCGCCTCGTCAGGCGAGTTGAGCGCGAGTTGCAGCGCGGCGACAGTGACTTCGGCCATGGGGCCGCTGCCTATCAGGTCCGCTTGCGGAACAGAAGCGTCATCCGGTCGCTTTCGCCCACGGCCGCGTATTTCGCCCGGTCCTGATCCTTCAGGGCATAGCTGGGCGGCAGGGTCCACACGCCGTTCGGCCAGTCCGTGCTGTCCTTGGGATTGGCGTTGACCTCGGACTGATCGACCAGATCGAAACCGTTCACTTCCATGAACTTGATCACGTCGGCCTGGCGCACGTACCCGGTCGAGCCATCGGCCGCGGCGAACGCGGCATCCGGCTTGGCGCGGTGATCGACGATGCCGATCATCCCGCCCGGCTTGAGCATTTCACGCATGGCCTTGATCTCGCTGTCGGCGATGTTCCAGCGAAACAGGTTGTGCATCATGCGGATGATCAGGATGCGATCGTAACTGCCCTTCTCAGCTTCGGGCACGGCATCGAGAGTGAGGGCCGCGAACCGATCGGCGGGAATGCCGGTCCACCCGCTGACATCCTGCGGGAACCTGGCCGCATCGGCGCGGATGCCGGCCTGCCGCTTTTCATCGAACGCGCCGCTGACCGGGTTGAAGAACAGCCCGACGAGATTGCCCTGCTTGCCCAGATAGAGGCCCAGCAGGCGCGAATACCAGCCGCCGCCTGGGGCATATTCGCCCACTTTCATGTTCGGCTGCACGCGGAAGAAGGCCAGCGTCTCGCCCGGATGGCGATAGACATCGCGCGCGCGGTCTTCCTTGCGCCGGGGGTTGGAGATCGCGAGTTCGAGCAGGGCCTTGCAGCCTTCGCACACTTCCGAATCGGAAGTATCCTCACGCGGTTCGGCCGCGACCGGAGAGGCGAAAAGCCCCATGGTTGTCGCAAGGGCGATCAGCAGACGGCGCATGAATTCCTCCGGCTTGGGCCTGACGGTTCCGGCCCCGGTGCGATCCTAGCCCACCGCGCGGCCATGACAAGCGTGCGGGCCATCACTATCTTGTGGACCCAAGGGCTAACCACAGGATGATGAACGGCATGGAAACGGCAATCGTGGCGGGCGGATGCTTCTGGTGCACCGAGGCGGTGTTCCGTGACGTGATCGGCGTGAGCGAGGTCGAAAGCGGATATATCGGCGGCACGGTGCCCGATCCCACCTACAAGCAGGTATGCGCCGGCACCACCGGCCATGCCGAGGCGATCCGCGTGACCTACGATCCGGCGGCGATCTCCTACGCCGAAATCCTCGACGTGTTCATGGGCACGCACGATCCGACGCAGCTCAACCGGCAAGGCAACGATGTCGGCACGCAATACCGCTCGGCGATCTTCCCGCTGGACGATGCGCAGCGCGCCGAAGCTGAGGCGGCGATCGCCCGGTCGAACGCGGAGCATGGCGGCCGCGTCGTCACCACGATCGAAGGGCCGGCGCCCTGGTATCCGGCCGAGGATTATCACCAGGAATACTGGGAAGGCGAAGGCCAGCGGAACCCTTATTGCCTGGCGGTGATCCCGCCCAAGCTGATGAAGCTGCGCAAGAGCTTCCAGAACCGGGTGAAGGCCTGAGGCACGTAACCCATTCCTCTCCGGGACAAGCTCGGGGAGGAATGGGCTTATCTGCGCCACCTTGCGATGAAGAAGCCATCGAGCCCGCCGGCATCGGACAGCATCCCGGGATCGGTGCGCAGCCAGCCTTCGGGCGTCGGCGCGAGGCCGCCCGGCAATTCCCCGGCGGTCACGCCATCGGGCGTGAGGAGCACGCGCGCCGCCTGCGCTTCGCCTTCCTCGCGCTCCAGCGAACAGACGGCGTAGACCAGGCGGCCGCCCGGCACGATCCATTCGGCGGCGCGATCGAGCAGGCGCGCTTGCAGTTCGGCCATGTCGGCGATCTGGCGCGGGCCGATGCGGTGCAGGACATCGGGATGGCGGCGGCAGGTGCCGGTGGCGGTGCACGGCGCATCGAGCACGATCGCATCGACCGGAGCATCGGGCCGCCAGTCGAGCAGATCGGCCTGGACGATCCCGGCTTCGAGGCCGGTACGGGCAAGATTGGCGCGCAGCCGGTCCAGCCGCCTTGCGCTGGCATCGAGCGCGGTAACGCGCCAGCCGGCGGCGGCGAGTTGCAGCGTCTTGCCGCCTGGCGCGGCGCAGAGATCAAGCACGCGGCGCCCCTCGCCCGGCCCCAGCAATCGCGCCGGCAAGCTGGCGGCGAGATCCTGCACCCACCACTGGCCTTGCGCGAAGCCCTCCAGGCTTTCCACCGCGTGGCCGCGCGGCAGGCGGACATGGCCGGGCATCAGCGAGACGCCGCCCAGCCGCTCCGCCCAGGTCTGGGTCTCGCCCGGATCGCGCAGCGTCAGGTCGAGCGGCGGAGGCAAGGCGAGCGCGGCGGCGATCGCCGGCGCCCGTTCGCCCCAGCGCCCCGCCACTCCGTCGGGCAGCGTCGGCGTGGCCGGCAGCGTGGCCCCGCGCCTGGTCAGCGTCGAGAACACGCCGTGCGCCAGCCGCCTCGGCCCGCCGGCCAGCAACGGCAGGCCCGTGGCGATCACCGCGTGCGGCGGGGTCTCCAGCCGCAGGACTTGTGCCAGCATCAGTTCGAGCACCGCGCGCGGCTTGGCATCGTCTGGCAGGGGCTGGCGCGTGGCGCTGTCGATCAGCGCGTCGAGATCCGCTTTCCAGCGCAGCGTTTCCGAAGCGATGGCGCGCGTGAGGGCACGATCGGCATCGCCGCGCACGCGCGGCAGCGCCGCGCCGCCCGCCTGTTCGAGCGTCTCGCCGCGCCGCAGCACGGCATCCAGCATGGCGAGCGCGGCACGGCGCGCGGGTAGACCGGGGATATCCATCACCAGCCCCTATCGCCGATTGCCTTTTCCCGCCAGCCGCACCACATTCACCCGATGACCCAGCGAGCCACCCAACGCCCCGAAGGCTTCAAGAAGCCCGCGCACTGGAGCGACGCGCCACCGCCTGCGCCCGCAGCGCCGAAGGACGAGGCGGACCCGGACGGGCTTTCCCCCACCCGCTATGGCGATTGGGTGAAAAAGGGCATCGCGATCGATTTCTGATCGTCCGGCCCCGTCAGGGTCCGGCCCTCAGGGCAGGATATCGATCACCGTCCCGTCGGGAACGGCATCCCACAAGGCCTCGATCTCATCGTTGGCGACAGCGATGCAGCCGTCGGTCCAGTCGCCCGGAACGCGCCCGGCGGGCAGCGCGTTAGGCTGGCCATGGATCATGATCATGCCGCCGGGGCTGCGCCCCAGCGCCGCGGCATAGGCCCGGTCCCGCGCCTCGGGATAGGAGATGTGCAGCGAGAGGTGATACGCGCTCCCAGGATTGCCCCAGTCGATCGTGTAGCGCCCCTCGGGCGTGCGCTCGTCCCCCTCGAAGCGCTTGGGGCCGACCGGCGCGTCGCCCAGCTGGATGCCGCTGATGGTGTGGACCGGCCGGCCATCGGCATAGACCGTCATGCGCCGGGCCGCCTTTTCGACGCGGATGTAATCGAGCAGGGGAAACGCCAGCGGCGCCGGTGCCTGCCCGCTTGCCCCGCCGAGCGCCGGAAGCAGCAGCAGCGAGGCAAGGGCAAGGCGGCGCAACGGCGTCAGTCCTGGAAAGGATCGCGCACGAGTATGGTGTCCTCACGCTCGGGCGAGGTGGACACCAGCGCCACAGGCGTCTCGATCAGTTCCTGCACGCGCTGGATGTACTTGATCGCCTGCGCCGGCAGGTCGGCCCAGCTGCGCGCGCCGGCGGTGGTTTCGCGCCAGCCTTCCATTTCCTCGTAGATCGGCTCGACTTCAGCCTGGTCGGCGGCATGGCTGGGAAAATAGTCGAGGATCTTGCCGCGCAGGCGATAGCCGGTGCAGACCTTCACCACGTCGAACCCGTCGAGCACGTCGAGCTTGGTCAGCGCGATGCCGGTCACGCCCGAGATCGCGCAGGACTGGCGCACCAGCACCGCGTCGAACCAGCCGCAGCGGCGCTTGCGCCCGGTGACGGTGCCGAATTCATGGCCCCGCTCGCCCAGCTTCTGGCCGGTCTCGTCCTCAAGCTCGGTGGGGAACGGGCCGGAGCCGACCCGCGTGGTATAGGCCTTGACGATGCCGAGCACGAAGCCGGTGGCCGAAGGGCCCAGGCCCGACCCGCTCGCCGCCGTGCCGCTCACCGTGTTCGAGCTGGTGACGAACGGATATGTCCCGTGATCGACATCGAGCAGCACGCCCTGCGCGCCTTCGAACAGGATGCGCGCGCCGGCCTTGCGCACTTTCTTCAGCCGCTTCCACACCGGCTGCGCGAATTGCAGCACGAAGGGCGCGATATCCTTGAGCTCGGCAATCAGCGCCGCGCGATCGACCGGCGGCTCGCCAAAGCCGGCGCGCAGCGCGTCATGATGCGCGCAGAGGCGATCAAGCTGCGGCTCCAGCGCGTCGAGATGCGCCAGGTCGCAGACGCGGATGGCGCGGCGGCCCACCTTGTCCTCGTAAGCCGGGCCGATGCCGCGCCCGGTGGTGCCGATCTTGCCCGCGCCGGCGGCCGCCTCGCGCAGCCCGTCCAGCTCGCGGTGGATCGGCAGGATCAGCGGGCAATTATCGGCAATGGCGAAGTTCTCGTCATGGATCACCACGCCCTGCCCGGTCAGCTTCTCGACTTCGGCCTTGAGCGCCCAGGGATCGAGCACCACGCCATTGCCGATGATCGAAAGCGTGCCGGTGACGATGCCCGAAGGCAGCAGCGAGAGCTTGTAGGTCTGGTCCCCCACCACCAGCGTATGCCCGGCGTTGTGGCCGCCCTGGAAGCGCACCACGGCATCCGCCCGGCTGGCCAGCCAGTCAACGATCTTGCCTTTGCCTTCATCGCCCCACTGGGCGCCGATAACCGTTACGTTGGCCAATGTTCGCGGCCTTCCCTTGCACTGTCAAAAAAGTCCGCGCCGCGCCTAGGCCCTGCGTCCCCGCAGGGCAAGCCGGCGGTGACAAATTGTGGCGGGCGTGCAACCTTGCAACATGGTGTCACCGCTCGGCGATTGCGCGGGATCGCCCGGCCGCCGATGATGCCCGGCATGAACCATCCCACGAAAGCATCGCCGTGGCCACGCGCATTCCCCGCATACTGACCGCCGCCGCGCTGGCGCTCGCCCTGCCGCCCGGCCTTGCCGGCGCGCCGCTTGCGGCGCAGGCACAGAGCCCGGCCAGCCCGCCCGAGATCGCCTATGGCGCCGATCCCCGGCAAACGCTCAGCCTCGCCCCGGCGACCGGCACGCATGGCGCGACGCCGCTGATCATCTTCGTCCATGGCGGCGGGTGGAAACGCGGCGACAAGGACAATGCCACCGGCCGTTACAAGCTGCCGCACTACACTGGCGAGGGCTATGCTTTCGCCTCGGTCAACTACCGGCTCGTGCCCGATGCCACCGTGGAGCAGCAGGCGCAGGACGTGGCCGATGCGGTGGCGGCGCTGGTCCGCGATGCCGGCACACTGGGGATCGATCGCCAGCGCATCGTCCTGATGGGCCACAGCGCGGGCGCGCATCTGGTCGCGCTGGTCGGGACCGACCCGCAATACCTGCGCCGCGCCGGCCTCGGCCTGGATGCGGTCGCCGGCGTGATCCCGATCGACGGCGCGGCTTACGACGTGCCGTCGCAGATGGCTGCCGCCGGGCGCTTCATGGGCCCGACTTACGAACAGGCCTTCGGCACCGACCGGGCCCGCCAGCGCGCGCTGTCTCCCGTGGCGCAGGCCACCGCGCCCAACGCCCCGGCTTTCCTACTGCTGCATGTCCAGCGCAAGGACGGCATCGCGCAGGCCCGGCTGCTCGAAGCCGCGCTGAAGCGGGCCGGCACGCCGACCGAGCGCCGCGAGTTTCCGGGCCAGGGCCTGCGGGGCCACATGCAGATCAACCGTGACCTGGGCAACCCGGACTACCCGGCGACCGCCGTGGTCGATGACTGGCTCGCGCGCGTGCTGAAATAGCGCGCGCGGCTATTCGGTTTCGCGCGCGAAACGGCCGGTGAAGTCCTCCGGGATCAGGTCGAGCGGCGGCATCCGGGGAAAGGCGCCAAAGTCACGCGGCTCGAAGAAATCGCCGGTGAGATCGGCAGGGCCATAGTAGAAGAGCTGGAACAGCCGCCAGGAGAAGCGCCAACAATCGCCTTCATCGACATAGTGTTCGAAGTACCGCCCGATCGAGGTGCTGGGCGGGCGATCGCGCCAGGTGCACTGCTCGGTCACATAGACGCGCCCGCCGGCACGGCCCCTGCCGGTCATTTCCAGCTGCGGGGTGCGGAACGTCAAAAGGATGCGCCCGGCGCTGGCCGCCACTTGCGCGAAGCCCGCCGCGATCTCGCCCCGGCCGTGAAACACCCGGCCAGCGATCCGCCATTGCGCGTCCTCGCTGAAGCAGGAGCCGAAGGCATCGGCATCCTTGCGCCAGACTGCGTCGGTATAGCGCGCGTGCAATTGCCTGATACAGGCCTCGATAGCGGCGAACTGGCTCATCCGGCCTCTCCCCCAGTTGATCCCGCCCAGACATAGACCGTAACCGGACGCTTCAGGCAATGGCCCGGTTCAGAGCGGCACGGCCTCCATGCCGGCCAGGCGATGCGTGCAGCCCAGCGCCACCGGATCGTCGGCGGCGGACAGCGCCGCGAGGGTCCGCCAGCCGATCGCGCGCAGGCGGGCGGCGATCTCGGGATCATGGTCCAGCGGCAGGAACAGGACATCGCCCGGCCCGGCCGCGCCCGCCAGCGCGTCGATCAGGGGATCGGGATAGAGCGAGAAGCCGATGGCCGGCTCGTCGCGCCCAAGGATGCGATAGCTGCCGCCACGCCCGATCGCGCCCTGGACGCCATCGGCATAGATCGTGAAGCCGAACCACGACTGGTATTCGAAGCCGTGCCGCTCGGACGGATCGAGCGTCAGCCGCGCCTTGCCTTCGACTCTGGCGGCGATCTCGCGCAGCCCCTGGATGCGGCTTGCCAGCGCGCCGCCGGCATCGAACCGCGCCAGCCGCTCGATCGCGGTGTTGAAGGGGCCGACCGCGTAGAGCAGCGGCAGGTAGGCTTCGCCGCCCGCATCGACGAGGCCGCCCGCGTCCTTGGCATCAAGCTCGCGGCGCACCGCCTCGATCTGCGCGGGCGCCAGCGGCAGGGCCTGCGAGGCCAGCGTATCGACCAGATCGGGCAGGGTGAAATCGACCGAGATCCCGGTCGCGCCGGCCCGTTCCAGCACTTCGATGGCGATGGCGACGATCTCGGCAGCGGCGGCGACCGAATCGCTGCCGATCAGCTCGGCGCCAAGCTGGAGCCGCTCGCGCGCCGGATCGAGCCCGTCGCCCTTGATCGTCACGACCTGCCCCGAATAGCACAGCCGCAAGGGCCGCGCGCGCCCGGCCAGCCCGGTGGCGGCGATGCGGCCGACCTGCACGGTCATGTCCGAACGCAGCGCCAGCGTGCGCAGGCTGACGGGATCGACGAAGCGGAACATGCGGCGCGGCTGCACGCCGGCCATGCGGCTCGCCATCGATTTCTCGAATTCGATGGTCGGCGTTTCCACCCGTTCATAGCCATGGCTGGCCATGACATCGAGCGCGGCGCGGCGCACGCGCTGCGCGCTCGCCGCTTGCGGCGGCAGACGGTCGCCCAGGCCTTCGGGCAAGAGATCGCGGTCGGTATCCTGCATGATGCCTGCGCCCTTAGCGGCGTGCGCGGGCAAAGTCGATTGGACCCTGCCCGCGCCGTGCCCTCAGAACGAAAGGGCCTTCACCGTCTTCACGCCCGGCAGCGCGCAGGCCTGCTTCAGCACGGCTTCGGGCACCGCGCTGTCGACCGAGAGCAGCAGCACCGCCTCGCCCCCGGCGGCGCGGCGGCCGAGGTTGAACGTGCCGATGTTGATGCCGTTCTCGCCCAGCAGCGTGCCGATACGGCCGATGAAGCCGGGCGCGTCCTCATTGACGATGTACATCATGTGGCCGGCCAGCTCGGCTTCCACCTTGATGCCCAGCAACTGGACAAGGCGCGGCTCCGCATTGCTGAACAGGGTGCCCGCGACCGAACGCTCGCCCGCCTCGGTCTTGACCGAGACGCGCACCAGCGTGTGGTAATCGCCCTCGCGCTCGGTCTTCACCTCGCGCACTTCCAGGCCGCGCTCCTTGGCGAGGAACGGGGCGTTGACCATGTTCACCGTATCCGACTGGACGCGCAGGAACCCGGCCAGCACCGCCGCGACGATCGGCTTCTGGTTCAGCTCGGTCGCCGCGCCTTCGGTGTGGATCGAGATCCGCGGCACCGAATCGCGGGTGAGCTGGCCGACCAGGCTGCCGAGCTTTTCGGCCAGCGCCATGTAGGGCTTGAGCTTGGGCGCTTCCTCGGCCGAAAGCGAGGGCATGTTCAGCGCGTTGGTGACGCCGCCGTTGACCAGGTAATCGGCCATCTGCTCGGCCACTTGCAGCGCCACGTTGACTTGCGCCTCGGTGGTCGATGCGCCCAGGTGCGGCGTGCAGATGAAGTTGGGCGTGCCGAACAGCGGCGAATCCTTGGCCGGCTCGGTCTGGAACACGTCGAGCGCGGCCCCGGCGATGTGGCCCGAATCGAGCCCTTCCTTCAGCGCCGCCTCGTCGATCAGGCCGCCGCGCGCGCAATTGATGATGCGCACGCCCTTCTTGGTCCTGGCCAGGTTCTCGCGGCTGAGGATATTGCGCGTCTGGTCGGTCAGCGGCGTGTGCAGCGTGATGAAGTCCGCACGGGCGAGCAACTGGTCCAGCTCCACCTTCTCGACGCCCATCTCGACCGCGCGATCGGGGGTGAGGAAGGGATCGAACGCGACCACCTTCATCTTCAGGCCCAGCGCGCGGCTCGCGACGATCGAGCCGATGTTGCCCGCGCCGATCAGGCCCAGCGTCTTGCCGGTCACTTCCACGCCCATGAAGCGGTTCTTTTCCCACTTGCCCGCCTGGGTCGAGGCATCGGCCTCGGGAAGCTGGCGGGCAAGCGCGAACATCAGCGCGATGGCGTGTTCGGCGGTGGTGATCGAATTGCCGAACGGCGTGTTCATCACTACCACGCCTTGCGCCGAGGCGGCCGGGATATCGACATTGTCCACGCCGATGCCGGCGCGGCCGATCACCTTGAGATTGGTCGCCGCGTCGAGGATTTCCTTGGTCACCTTGGTCGAGGAACGGATGGCCAGGCCATCGTACTGGCCGATGATGGCCTTCAATTCCTCGGGCGTCTTGCCGGTGATGACATCGACGTCGCAGCCCTGCTCCGCGAAGATGCGGGCGGCGTTGGGGTCCATCTTGTCGGAAATGAGAACTTTGGGCTTGGTCATATCTAGCTCCCTCTCCCCTTCAGGGGAGAGGGCCGGGGAGAGGGGAACGCGTCTCGCACCGGCCCTTGATGATTCGAATAAATGAGAGGGCGACGCCCCCTCCGGGACGGCCAGGTCTCAGCCGGCCTTGGCGGCGGCGTAAGCCCAGTCGAGCCAGGGGCCGAGCGCCTCGATATCGGCGGTGTCGACCGTGGCGCCGCACCAGATGCGCAGGCCCGGCGGGGCATCGCGGTAGCCGGCGATGTCATAGGCCGCGCCTTCATCCTCCAGCAGCCTGGCGAACTTCTTGATGAAGTCCGCGTCCGCGCCTTCGACCAGGAGGCAGACCGAAGTCTTCGACCGGATGCCGCGATCGACCGCGAGGTGGCTCAGCCAGTCGCGTTCGTGCACGATCTTGTCGAGCGCTTCGGCATTGGCGTTGCAGCGGGCCTGCAGCCCTGCGAGACCGCCGACCGACTGGGCCCATTCGAGCGCGAAGATCGCATCCTCGACCGCGAGCATCGAGGGCGTGTTGATCGTCTCGCCCTTGAACACGCCTTCGACCAGCTTGCCGCCCTTGGTAAGCCGGAACACCTTGGGCAGCGGCCAGGACGGGGTGTGGCTTTCCAGCCGCTCGACCGCGCGCGGGCCCAGGATCAGCACGCCGTGGCCACCCTCGCCGCCCAGCACTTTCTGCCAGGAGAAGGTGGCGACATCGATCTTGTCCCACGGAATGTCGTAAGCGAAGACAGCGCTGGTCGAATCCGCGAAGGACAGGCCGATGCGATCATCGGGAATCCACTCGCCGTCCGGCACGCGCACGCCCGAAGTGGTGCCGTTCCAGGTGAACAGCACATCATCCGCCCAGTCGATCCGGTCAAGATCGGGAAGCTGGCCGTAATCGGCGCGCATCACCTTGGGTTCGAGCTGCAATTGCTTGACCGCGTCCGTCACCCAGCCTTCGCCGAAGCTTTCCCAGGCCAGCGCGGTCACGCCGCGCGCGCCCAGCATGGTCCACATCGCCATTTCGAAAGCGCCGGTGTCAGACCCCGGAACGATGCCGATGCGGTGCGTATCGGGCAGGCCGAGCACTTCGCGCATCAGATCGAGGCAATATTGCAGCCGCGCCTTGCCGATCTTCGCGCGGTGCGAGCGGCCCAGCGATTCGGTGGCGATCCTGTCGGGGGAATATCCGGGCGGCTTGGCGCAGGGACCGGAAGAAAAGTAAGGGCGCGCGGGCTTGCCCGCGGGCTTGGTAACGGCAGTCATGTCATGTCTCTCCTTGCAGAGAGCTCGCGCGGCGTTGGGACCGCGTGGCCCGGCGCCGCACTTAGAGCCGCCCCCGGGATTGTCAATCGCCGATCGCCGCCGCCGCGCCTTGTCCACAGGCGCGGGCCGCCCGAGGCGCGGCGCGGGCCGGAAGGCATGGTAAGGCTAAATTAACCACATCGTGCCACCGTGGGACCATGCGCAAGTTCCTGATCCTCTTGCCGCTGCTGGCTGGACTTGCCGGCTGCATCGACATCCCCAAGGGATCGAAGCAGCCTGTCCGCCAATCGGTGCGCGCATCCGCGCCGCGCCTGGAAACGCGCCAGTGCCTGGCGCAGCTCGGCGCGATCCAGGCCAATTTCACGCCCCTGCCCGATCGCTATTTCAGCGCGGGCTGCTCGAACGTGGGCACCGTCCGCCTGGCCAGCCTGCAAGGCGATTCGGCCGCGCTGGCGCTGTCTAACCTGGGGCCGGTGACATGCCCGATGGCCAATGGCTTTGCCGCCTGGGCACGGTTCGGCGCCGATCGCGCGGCCGTGCAGATCCTGGGCAGCCGGCTTGCCAGGATCGAGACGTTCGGCAGCTATAGTTGCCGCAACGTGGCCGGAACCAATCGCCGGTCAGGCCATGCCACCGCCAACGCGATCGACGTTTCCGCCTTCGTCCTGGCCGATGGCCGGCGCGTCAGCGTGCTGGACGATTGGGACAACGGCACCTCGGCCGAACGCCGCTTCCTGCGCGTGGTGCAGCAAAGCGCCTGCAAGCGCTTCGGCACGGTGCTGGGGCCCGAATACAACTCCGCGCACAAGAACCACTTCCACCTGGAAGCCGACGGCGCGAACTTCTGCCGCTGAAACGCGCGCGGGCCGGAACGCATCGAAGCACCCGGCCCGCGAATTGCGCCGTGCCCCGCCCGCAGGCGGTCACGGGATGGATCAGAACGGCAGGTTGTAGAACTTCACCGCGTTGTCCTGCAGCACCTTCTTCTTGGTCTCGAAGTCGTAGGCGCCGAGCACGTCCTGGATATGCTCCTGCACGCCCGGATAGAGCGAGGTGGGATGCGGGAAGTCGGTTTCGAACATGACGTTCTCCACCCCGATGGTTTCCAGCAGCAGCTTGGGCGCGACCTTCTCGAACCAGAAGGTGCACATGAAGTGATCGTGGAAGTAATCCCACGGCTGCTTCTTGAGCACGTTGCGCTTGGACGGCAGCATTTCCTGGAACTGGTGCTCCAGCGCCTCGACGGCGAAGGGAATCCAGCCCATGCCGCTCTCGATCAGGCCGATCTTGAGGTTCGGGTGCTGGTCCAGCCGGCCCGAGACCATCCAGTTGCCCAGCGTCGCGGCATTGCCGATCGAGAACATGGTGGCGACCACGGAGAGCGTCTGCTCGAACTGGAAGCCTTCCCAGGTCAGCGTGTTCGGATCGATCGCGGCATTGAGGTGGAAGTTGAGCGGAACACCTTCGGCGTCGCACATCTCCAGGAACGGCGTCCAGTAATCATGGTTGAAGCTGGGCACGCCGACCCGCTCGGGCGTGTCGGGCAGCACGAAGCCGCGCAGGCCCATGTCGATGCAGCGGCGCGCTTCCTTCTCCAGCTCCTTCTGGTCCCACAGCGGCAGATGCGCCATCGGGAACAGCCGCTCGCCCGATTCACGCTGCCAGTCGGCGTTGAAATCGTTGAAGGTCTTCATGATGGTGAGCGCAAGATCCATGTCGCCCAGCGTCATCAGCATACCCGCCTGGGTGATGCCCGAATTCTGGAAGCAGACCTGCGCATAAACGCCCATGTCGTCCATCGCCTGAAGCCGCGGCGCGATCTCATGGCCGCCCGCGTGCGCTTCTTCCAGCGTCGGGAACGCCAGGCGGCCGAGCAGCTTGTTGTTGTCGTTGCGGATGACGTTGCCGCCCAGCGTGCCGCAGTTGCGATCGCCGATGTACCAGCGGTCAACCCCGTCGGCATCGCGCTTCACATAGGGCATCTTGTCCTTCATGCCGGCCGGCGCGCGATCGGTGAACAGCGTCGGCGGCTCGACGATGTGCGTGTCGGTATCGACGATCTTGATCCCCTGCAGCGAGGGGTGCAGCCCGCCGGACTGCGAGGCGTAATCGACTTCGCGGATGACCCCGCCGGGCAGGTAGCCGGCAGCGGACCAGTATTTCCGCGCGGACTGCGCCATCTCCTTGGTGTCGGCATCGGCCATGGATTTTCTCCCGAAACAAAAAGCAAAAAGACAATGCTCCCATGTCGCAAGGAAGCCGGGAGATTACAATGCGCCGGCCAACGCCGCGACGATGAATCGGGCCGCACGCGCGTTATCGGGCACTCGCGCCAAGGCATCGCTTGCGAGGCGCCCGGCGCACGGGCATGTTCCCCGCCGCTGGGAGAAGACAATGCCGCAAACGCAAACGCTGGACGACATCCGCGTCGATTTCGACGCACCGCCGAACGTGCCGCAGGACCGCAAGGTGGACCTGAACTTCGCCATGGGGACGATCCCCAACGATCTGGTCGATCCCTATGAGCCGTGCGAGTGGCTGAACGGCCCGGAGATTCCGCGCCTGCTCTACAACCGCGCAGCACAAGGCGGGCTGGGCGCCATTTCCGGCTCGGGCCGGCAAGGCAACTGGGTAGTGACGCATTACGAGGATATCGAGCGCGTCTATTCGGACAACGAGCATTTCTCCAACGCGGGCACGGCCGAGTTCCAGCGCCTGATCGGCGAGACCTTCAAATCGATCCCGCTGGCGATCGACCCGCCCGACCATTCCAAGTACCGCCTGTTCCTGTTTCCCTTCTTCTCGCCCTCGCGGATCACCCGTGTGCTGGAACCGCGCATCCGCGAGGTCTGCGTCGAGATGATCGAGGCGATCGCCGACAAGGGCGAGGTCGACATGGCGTGGGATTTCGGCCGCGTGTTCCCGGTACGCATCTTCATGGGGCTGATGGGCTTTCCCCCGCCGATGTTCGAGCAGTTCCTGGCCTGGGAATGGGACATCCTCCATTCGGGATCGCTCGAAAAGATGCAGGCGGCGCTGCGCGGCGTGCTCGAATTCCTGCGCGGCTTCATCGCGGAAAAGGAAAAGACCCCCGACGAGCACCTCGTCTCATCGATCGTCCATGGCCAGATCGAAGGACGGCCGCTGACCGCCGACGAGAAGATCGGCATGGTCTGGTTCCTCTGGCTGGGCGGCCTCGACACCGTCGCCGCGACGATCGCGCAGATGTATCGCCGCATGGCGCTGCAGCCCGACCTCCAGCGGCGCATCCGCGAGCACCCGGAGATCATCAATTCGGCGGTCGAGGAATTCCTGCGCACCCAGCCGATCCTGTCTTCGGCGCGCAGCGCGAAGATGGACTTCGAATGGCACGGCATCCAGGTGAAGGCCGGCGATTCGTTCTCCTGCCTCAACCCCTCGGGCAATTTCGATCCGGCGCGCTTTGAAAATCCGCGCGAATTCGATCCCGAGCGCAAGGCCAACCGCCATTTCACCTTCGTGGGCGGCGTGCATATCTGCCTTGGCGCGCACCTGGCCCGGCGCGAACTGCGCGTGCTGCTGGAAGAATGGTTCAAGCGGATTCCCGAGTTCCGGGTGAAGCCCGGCGCGGATACCAGCGTGTTCCCCGGCCTGCTCTCGATCCGCAACCTGCCCCTGGTGTGGGACGTGGCCTGAGCGCGAACCGATGGATTGGAATGAGGCCGGCAACAGCGGCCTCATCCACCGGCGGCGGCTCTGGCGGTGGCAGCCTTGGCGGCAAGCCTATTCGGCGGCCTGGCGCACCGGGCTGTCGATGACGTAGTTCGGCAAGGCGTGAAACGCCTGCTTGAGCGCTTCGCCCCAGCCGGTGGAGATGGCCTGGAAATAGGGGTCGGTCCCGTCGATCCGCCGCTCGTGCAACGGTTCGAAGCAATCGCGTTCCACCACCAGCAGATCGAGCGGGAGGCCGACCGACAGGTTCGCCTTCACGGTCGAATCGAAGGAGACCATCAGCAGCTTGATCGCGCTTTCGAAATCCATGTTGCGGCTGTAGCCGCGAATGAGGATGGGGCGGCCATACTTGGTCTCGCCGATCTGGAAGAACGGGGTGTCGAAGCTCGCCTCGATGAAATTGCCTTCGGGGTAGATCAGGAACAGGCGCGGTTCCATGCCCTTGATCTGGCCGGCCACGATCATCGAGGCGCCGAAGGCCCCGGCCCCGGTCTGCCCGTTGTCAGAGGCGCTGGCCGCGATCGTGTCGCGCAGCAGTTCACCCACGATCGTGGCGACCTGGAACATCGTTTCGGCCTCCAGCAGCGAATTGTGCCGTTCGGCCGGAGTCTTGTTGCGCTCTTCCAGCTGGCTCACCACCGACTGGGTTGTCGCCAGGTTGCCCGCGGTCATCACCGCGACGATCCGCTCGCCGGGATTCGACCAGTGGAACATCTTGCGGAACGTCGAGATGTTGTCGACGCCCGAATTGGTCCGCGTGTCACTCATCAGCACGAGCCCGCGATCCAGCATCATGCCCACGCAATAGGTCATGGGATTACGTCCTTGCCCCCCGATCAGCAAACGGGCCCGCGCGGCCCCAGAGCCGCTAGCCGCGTTGCGACTGTTGCTGGCCCTGCCCCTGTTGCTGCTGTTGTTGCTCTATCAGATTCTCTTCAACGGACAAATGCACGTCGAGACGAATTTCCCCAGCGCCCATGGCGATGCCGGTGACCGGCGCAGCCTCGCTGTAATCGCAGCCCGTGGCGACGCGGACATAGCGATCATCCGGGCAGATCGCGTTCGATACGTCGAAGCCGACCCAGCCGAGCCCGTCGACATGCGCCTCGGCCCAGCCGTGCCCGGCTTCCTGATCGACCTGGCCATCGATCTTGAGATAGCCGCCGACATAGCGCATCGGAATGTCGAGCAGCCGGCCCGCGCTGATCAGGATATGCGCATGGTCCTGGCAGACGCCCTGGCCCGCCGCCAGCGCCTGTTCGGCCGAAGTGGTGGTATCGGTGGTGCCCGGCACATATTCCACCGCATCGCTGATCGCCCGCGACAACGCGTGGAGGAAGGCGAGCCGATCGGTCCTGTCTTCGGCGACACCGGCGACCAGCGCGCGCACTTTCAGCCCGGCACGCGTCAGCCGGGTCGGCCGCAGGAAGCACCAGAGCGGCATGAGGCCCACGTGCGGCCCGACGATGCCGGTGCTGTTGCGCGTGCGCACGGTGCCGCTGCACCGCACGACGACTTCGGAAACCCCCGGCTCGATCGAGACGAGCGAGACGTGGTTGTTGTGCTCATCATCATATTCGGCTTCGGGCCGCGCGCCTTCCAGCGCCATCGTCCAGTCGACGATCTCCTGCCCGTGGGTGGACTTGGGCCGCAGCCGCAAGCGCTGGAGCCCGTGGGCGACTTGTCCCGCGAAAGTGTAGCGCGTGGTATGGCTGATGGAGAGCAGCACCGTCTCTTCTCGTCCTACTCGATGAACCGGTAGTCGGCGGCGATCGCTCCGCCGATCTGCGTGTTCTTGCCGATGAATTCCCTGAGAAATTCGTGGAGCCCCTTTTCGAAGACCTCCTCGATCGTGATCTGGTGCAGCGCGGCGCCGGCATCGCGCAGCAACTGGTGCGCCTGCGTTTCCCCGCCGTACTGCATGGCGAGCCCGGCCATGTTGCTGCGGATCTTCTCATAGCAGAACACCAGGCTGCGCGGGAAGCGCCGGTCCAGGATCAGGAAGCGGGCGATGCCGCGCGGGTCCATGTTCCCGGCGTTGAGCCAGGAATAGGCGCGGTTGCCCGCGACCGAGCGCAGCAGCGTGTCCCACTGCACGTTGTCGAGGTTCGATCCCACCCAGGCGACCGACGGCAGCAGCACATAGTACTTCACGTCAAGGATGCGGGCCGTGCTGTCGGCGCGTTCGATGAACGTGCCGATCCGCGCGAAATTGAACACGTCGTTGCGCAGCATCGAGCCTTCCATCGCGCCGCGCACCAGCATCGCCTGCCGGCGGATCGCCGCCAGCACTTCGCCCAGGTTGGTCTCGCGCACCGGGCGGGAGAGCAGATCGCGCAGCAGCATCCAGGTTTCGTTGGTGGCTTCCCACACTTCGTTGGTGATGCTGGTGCGCACGACCCGCGCATTGGTGCGCGCGTGCTCGATCATCTGCAGCACGCTGCCCGGATTGTCCTTCTCGCGCAGCAGATAGTTGAACACCTGCACGCCGGTATATTCGCCATGGTTGACCAGGTAGCCGGCGCCTTGGCCGGTGGTCGTCAGGACGGACTTCCATTCCTCTTCCTGCGATGCCCGGTTGCCGCGCGTCAGCGCGAGATGGAAGCCGACATCGATAAGCCGCGCCGTATTCTCCGCCCGCTCCAGATAGCGGGCCATCCAGTAAACGCCGTTCGCCGCGCGACCGAGCATCAGTCCTCCAAAACCCAGCTATCCTTGGTCCCGCCGCCTTGCGACGAATTGACCACGAGCGAACCTTTCTTGAGCGCGACCCGCGTGAGGCCGCCCGGCGTGATGTCTATGCCATCGGGCGAGACCAGCACGAAGGGCCGCAAATCGACATGGCGCGGCGCGAGCCCTTCCTTGGTGAAGATCGGCACGGTGGAAAGCGAAAGCGTGGGCTGCGCGATGTAGTTTTCCGGCTTGGCGCGCAGCTTCGCCTCGAACTCGGCCAGTTCCTTCTTCGACGCGGCGGGCCCGATCAGCATTCCGTAACCGCCCGAACCGTGCACTTCCTTCACCACCAGATCGGCCAGGTTATCGAGCACGTACTTGAGCGAATCCGGCTCGATGCAGCGCCAGGTCGGCACGTTCTTCAGGATCGGCTTCTCGCCGGTGTAGAACTCGACGATCTCGGGCATGAACGTATAGATCGCCTTGTCATCGGCGATGCCGGTGCCGGGCGCGTTGGCGATGGTGATCTTGCCCGAACGGTAGACGTCCATGATCCCGGCGACGCCCAGGATGCTGTCCGGGTGGAAGCTGAGCGGATCGAGGTAGTTGTCGTCCACCCGGCGATAGATCACGTCGACCGGGGTATAGCCCGTGGTCGTGCGCATGGCGACGCGACCGTCGACGACGCGCAAGTCCCCGCCCTCGACCAGTTCGGCGCCCATCTGGTCGGCCAGGAACGCATGTTCGAAATAGGCCGAATTGTAGATGCCCGGCGTCAGCACCGCGACCACCGGCCGCTCGCCCGCGCATTCGGGCGCGCAGGCGCGCAGCGAACGCGCCAGCCGGCGCGGATAGTCGGACACCGGCCGCACCGGGATCTTGGTGAACAGCTCGGGGAACATCGCCATCATCGTCTCGCGGTTCTCGAGCATGTACGAGACGCCCGACGGCGTGCGCGCGTTGTCCTCCAGCACCATGAATTCTTCCGGCCCGGTGCGCACCAGGTCGATCCCGACGATGTGGGTATAGACCCCGCCCGGCGGCGTGAAGCCGATCATCTGGGTGAGGAACGCCTCGTTGTCGCGCAGGAAATAGATCGGCAGGCGGCCGGCGCGGATGATCTCCTGCCGGTGATAGAGATCCTGCAGGAAAGCGTTGAGCGCGCGCACCCGCTGCTCGATGCCGCGCACCAGCGTGCGCCATTCGCGCGCGGTGATGATGCGCGGGATCATGTCGAAGGGGATCAGCCGCTCTTCGGCGGCCTCATCGCCATAGACATTGAAGGTAATGCCGATGCGGCGGAAGAAGCGCTCCGCCTCCGCGTCCTGGCGGCGCAGCCACGCGGTATCCTGCGCGTCGTACCATTCCCGAAATTCCGCGTAGGCGGGTCTTACCGTCCCGTCCGCATCGAGCATTTCGTCATAGCACGTGCCGCCAGTTGACTTCATCACGACTCCTGTATGCATCCCGTTGATGCAACATGCGCAACCGCTTGCCAAGCGGGGTTACGCTGCACCTGCGAAATAATTGCCGCAGGTCCGTGCCGGGATGCAACAGGGGCCGGGAAGGCCGATCCGGCGCCGCTGGCCGGACGTCGGGTCAGGCCGGTTCGGCCTCGCGCACGCGCGCCTCGCCGGGGGTGAAGGTGATCGGCAGGCCGCGCAGCCCCCAGGTGCCGGGGAACGGCCGCCAGCCCACCGGGCCCGCCAGCCTGGGCTCGCGGATGCGCTGGGCGATCTGGTGCAGCGCTTCCTGCAACTGGGCGCGGGCGATGTACTGGCCAAGGCACATGTGCTTGCCCAGCGCGAAGGCGATGTGGCGCCGTTCCGGCTCGATCGGGCGGTCGGGATCGAACCTGTCGCCATCGGGATAGGTCACCGGATCGCGGCCGGACACGCTCAGCGGGAAGAACAGCATGGTGTCCTTGGGGATCAGCACGCCGCGATATGCGATGTCCTCATCGGCATAGCGCGCGACCGTGCCGGGATTGAACCAGCGCAGCGCTTCCTCGATCACCTTGCGGCAATAATCGTAATCTTCCGCGCAGCGTGCATAGATCTCGGGATAATCGAGCAAGGTGTACATCGTATAAGTCAGCACGTTCTTCGAGGTATCATAGCCGGCGATGAAGAAGAACATGATCAGGTCGGTAAGCTGGCGAGGGCTGATCTCGCCCTCGTCGCCCGTGCGGATCAGCAGTTCGAGCAGGTCTTCCACCCCGTCGGCCCGCGGATGGGCGCGGCGTTCGGCGATCGTATCCTCGACGAATTTCTCCAGCCGCACCATGCCTTCCTGGATGCGCGGAAAGCGATCGAGCTGATAGCTGTGCGCCAGGCCGATCGCTTCCAGATCGTCGCGCAGCAGCGCGATGCCTTCGTGCGGCGCGCCCACCAGCGCGAACATCACCGAGATCGGGAAGTGCGAGGAGAACTCCTCGAAGTCGATCGCGCCGCGCGGTGCCCAGTCGTCAAGCAGGCGGGCAACGGTTGCGCGCATCATCGGCCGAAGCTGGTTGGCATTGCGCGGAGTGAACTTGGCCGCGAAGGTGGTGCGCAGCAATTTGTGCTGATCGGGCGGCAGCGCGATCATCTGCTCCTGGGTGAAGCGGCCCCAGGGCGTGCCGACCTGCCCCAGTTCCTCGACGATGCCGGCATAGGGCGGGCGCAGCTTGTCATCCTGCCGGAACAGCTCGCGCATCGCGGCATATTCGTGCACGACATAACCGAATTCGTCCCATCGCGCGAGCCAGGGGTGCCGCTGGCGCGCCTTCTCGAATTCGGGCCAGGGATCTTCGCCCATGGCGGGATCGCCCATCGGCAGATGATACAGATCGAGTGCTTCGAGTGTCTGCACGGCACCTCTCCAACCAGGCTTTTATCTTTATGGTTTGCCTAGTCCCTCAGGAGCCGTGGAGTCAATCATGCGATACATGATGGATCATAAAAGGCCGCGCGATTGCAGGTCCGCTTCCAGTTCGGCCGCTTCGAAGAAGTGATGCACTTGCCAGCCCAGCGCGCGGGCAGCAGCGATGTTGGCGGCATTGTCGTCGATGAACAGCATCGCCTCGGGCCGATGGCCGAAGCGCCGCGCCGCCAGCGTGAAGATCTCGCGCGCGGGCTTGGCGATCTTCTCGTCGCCCGAGACGACGATATCGCCGAACAGGTCGAACAGCGGCTCGGTCGGGCGGTATTCGGCCCAGAACGGCGAAGCGAAATTGGTGATGGCGAACAGCGGCACCGCCCTGCCGGCCAGCCGGCGCACCAGATCATGCGTGCCCGCCACCGGGCCGGGAATGGTTTCGCGAAAACGGGTCGCGTAAGCGTCGATCAGGTCGGCGCAATCGGGAAACTGCAATTTGCGCTCGGCCACCATCTCGGACAAGTCGCGGCCCGCGTCATGCTCGAAGTGCCAGGCCTCGGTCACGACATGCGAGAGGAACCAGTCAAGCCGGGCCGGATCGTCGATCAGCTTGGCGAACAGCGCGCGCAGATCCCAGTGGATCAAGACCCGCCCGACATCGAACACCACGGCTTCAACGGCTTTGGACACAACAAGAACCCCCGCATTCGCGGGGGTTTCCGATCGCGTCAAACTCCCGCGCTGGCGATCATGCTCCCCGCCCCGGGCAGGGAGCGCGGCGATCAGCCCTGACGCGCCTTGAAGCGGCGATTGGTCTTGTTGATGACATAAGTCCGGCCACGGCGGCGAATCACGCGGTTATCGCGATGGCGGTTCTTCAGCGACTTGAGGCTGTTGCGGATCTTCATGGTCAATCTCGTTGCGTAGGGCCTTGGCGGTTACCGACCGCCGGAAATTCGAAGCCGCGCCGTTAGGGGGCGCAGGCCCGCAAGTCAAGTGGAACCGCGATCGGCACTGGCGCTTCGCCCACCCATTTCGCCGCCACGGGGCCGCATTCATCGGACCGCAACCTTGCCGGCCATAGCGCGGTCATGGGAAGTTCCGCAGTACTGGAGTCGCCATGTCCAAGATCCAAGGCGCGGTCCTTGCCGCGAGCGCCCTGTTCCTCGCCGCCTCGGCCGCGCCGGTCCTCGCCCGGCCCGGTGGCTGGAACGGGCCGGGCTGGAATGGTCCGGGCTGGAATGGTCCGGGCTGGGGCGGCCCCGGATGGGGCTCCCCGCTCGATACCCGTCTGCCGCCCAACCGGCGGTTCGAGGACAGCCGCGAAGGCCGGATCGAGGCCAGCCACTTCGTCGCCGAAGGCGATGCCGCCGTCGCGCTGGGCCACGGCCCGGTCTCGGTCACTTCGCAGTCGGCGCAGGACGATTTCATGGCCGGCAGCGACCGCGCGGTCTACGAAGCGGCCGTGGTCGATCAGCTGGTGAAGGCCGGCTATGACACCACCCATGCCGATAGCGAAGGCGGGCAAGTCACCGAACTGCGCATCTCGCGCGACGTGCTGGTTCCGGCGGAAGTCAAGAGAAGCCCGGTCAGCGGCAGCGCCGCGATGGAAGTGGGCACGCGCGGCTCGGCCTATGGGCTTGCCGTCAATGTCGACATGACCAAGCCGCGCACCGCGCTGGTCAACACCCGCCTCGAAGCGCGGATCGTCGACAAGGCTTCGGGCAAGGTCCTGTGGGAAGGCCGCGCCGAAGTGGCGACCCGCGATGGCGACGAGAAATGGAGCGGCCACGCGATCGCCAGCCGCCTGTCCGAAGCCCTGTTCGATAATTTCCCGCGCCCCGATTCGCCGCCGCGCGGCTGAGCGGCGCGCATGGGAATCCGGCACCGGCCTTGCATTGCCACCGCTTCGGCCGCACATCGCCTGACAGGGCGGGGCGATGCCCCCCGCCGGAGCGGAGTGATGCCATGAAATCCCCAGCCCGCGCCGCGGCGCTTGCCGGCCTCGCGCTGCTTTCGGCCTGCGTCGCGCCGGTAGGCCCGGTGGAAGTGACGCGATTCCACCTTCCCGAGGCGCAATCGCAGGCCCACGGCACGATCGCGGTCGAGCCGGCGGCGGGCGTGGACGGCAATACCCTGGAATTCCGCACTTATGCCGTGGCCGTCACGCGCGAGCTGAACCGCATCGGCTATGCCAGCGCCGCGCCGGGCAGCCCGGGCGATCAGGTCGCCCTGCTCGCGGTCGAGCGCCGCGCGATCCTGCCGCAACGTGCGCGCGGGCCGGTTTCGGTCGGCGTGGGCGGCGGCTCGGGCGTTGGCGTGGGCGTGGGTGTCGGCATCGACCTTTCCGGCCCGCCGCCCGAGCAGGTGGAAACCGAAATGCGCGTGTCGATCCGCGATCGCGCCAGCGGCCGCACGCTGTGGGAAGGCCGGGCCAGCTTCACCGTCCGGGCCAGTTCGCCGCTGGCGCAGACCTCGCTGGGCGCCGCGAAGTTGACCGAAGCCCTGTTCAAGGACTTTCCCGGCGAGTCCGGCCAAACTATCTACGTGCCATGACAGCGATCCAGATCAGTTCCGCGTTCGATTCCGGCAACATCGAAGTCCTTTCCATAAACGGCACCGAGGCGCGCCTGGCGATCCGGCGCGATCACCAGTCCAGCTTCTTCCAGTGGTTCCATTTCCGCGTGACGGGCGGGCGGGGGCGCGAACTGGTGCTGCGGATCACCGGGCTCAACGAATCGGCCTATCCGATGGGCTGGCCGCATTATCGCGCCCGCGTCTCGGAAGATCGCGACCATTGGGGCCAGGCTGAAACCACCTGGGACAAGGAGCGCGAAGGCGGCACGCTGACCATCCGCCACACCCCCGCCAGCGACATCGCCTGGTTCGCCTATTTCGCGCCCTATTCGATCGAGCGGCACCACGATCTCGTCGCGCGCGCCGCCAGGGCCGGCGGCGTCGCCTGTCGCTGCCTGGGCGCCAGCCTGGACGGACAGCCGATCGATTGCCTGGAAATGGGCGCGGGGCCCGTGCGGGTCTGGCTCTATGCGCGCCAGCATCCGGGCGAAGCGATGGCCGAATGGTGGATGGAAGGCGCGCTGGAACTGCTGACCGATCCGGCCAGTTCGGTCGGGCGCGAGCTGCGCCGCCGCTGCCGCCTGCACATCGTGCCCAACTGCAACCCGGACGGTTCGGCGCGCGGGCATCTGCGCACCAATGCAGCAGGCATCAACCTCAACCGCGAGTGGGACAACCCCTCGGCCGAAAAATCCCCCGAAGTCCTGGCGATCCGGGATGCGATGGACCGCACCGGCGTCGATTTCGCCATGGACGTGCATGGCGACGAGGCGATTCCCGGCGTCTTCATGGCCGGGTTCGAAGGCATCCCCTCGCTGAAGCCCGAGCAGATCGAAGGCTATCGCCGCTACCGGGCGATCCTCGATCGCCGCACGCCCGATTTCCAGACCGCCATGGGCTATCCGGTGCCGCCGGCCGGCAAGGCCAATCTCGCCATGTCGACCAACCAGCTTGCCGAGCGCTTCGGCTGCGTCTCGATGACCCTGGAAATGCCGTTCAAGGACCACGATGCCGCGCCCGATCCCCGCCAGGGCTGGAGCCCGGAGCGTTCACGGCAACTGGGCCGCGATTGCCTGGGAGCGCTGCTCGAATGGCTGGACGAGCGGACGGGCTGAGCGCGCCGGCGCCGCCTGCGGCGCTTTTGCATCGGTTCACCCGCGATTCGCGCCCGTCGGCGGATGGCAGGTCCGCGCGCCTTGCAATCCGCGCCGAACTTGGCTTGAACCGCCTGCATCACAACGATGGCGGCAAGGCGTCGCGCGGTCCCGCCAGGCCCGGCCGACACGCCGCCCGCGAATGGAGACCTTTCACCCATGAAACCCCGCCTCAAGGCCGCCTCGGCGCCTGCCGTCCTCGGCGCGGCGCTGCTTGCAGGATGCATCACCATGTCCCAGACCGCTGACGCCGCTCCCCCTCCGGCCAGTGCCCGGCCAAGCGCCGGCGCCGGCAGCTATTTCGCCAAGGACAGCGATCTGCCGTTCCACGCGCCCGATTTCACCAAATTGACCAGCGCCGATTATCAGCCGGCGATCGAGGCCGGGATCGCGCAGGCCCGCGCCGAAATCGAGGCGATCGCCGCCAATCGCGAGGCCCCGACCTTCGCGAACACGCTGGTCGCGCTGGAACGCGGTTCGCGGATGCTGAACCGGGTCATGCCGGTGTTCGGCCAGCTCACTTCGGCCAATACCGACGATACGCTGGATGCCACCGAAAAGGCCGTCTCACCCAGGCTTTCCGCACTTTATGACGACATGTTCCTTAACGACAAGCTCTTCCAGCGGGTCAAGGCGGTCTACGACCAGCGCGCGGCGCTGGCGCTGGCCGGCGAAGACGCGATGCTGCTGGAAACGACATACGCCCAGTTCGTCCACGCCGGCGCCCTGCTCGCGCCCGCGCAGAAGGAACAGCTCAAGGCGATGAACACGCAGCTTGCCGAACTGGAGACCGAATTCTCGCAGAAGCTGACCGAAGCGACCGCCGCCAAGGCGCCGGTGTTCGACAGCGCCGAGGAACTCGCCGGCCTGCCCGCCGCCGATCTGGCCGCGGCCAAGAAGCGCGCCGAGGAAAAGGGTATGCCCGGCAAGTACATGATCGCGCTGGTCAACACCACGCAGCAGCCCGCGCTTTCGTTCCTGACCAACCGCGCCGCCCGCCGCAAGCTGTTCGAGGCCAGCCTCAACCGCACTTCGGGCGGCGACCAGTACGACACCACCGCCATCGTCGCGCGGATCGCGGATCTGCGCGCGAAGAAGGCGGCGCTGCTCGGCCTGCCGAACTACGCCACTTTCGCCATGTACGATCGCATGGTGAAGCAGCCGGGCGAGGCGATGACGTTCATGAAGGGCTTCGTCCCCGCGCTCGCCGCGACGCAGGCGCGCGAGGCGAAGATGCTGGCGGATCACGCCAGCGCCGAAGGCGATACCGCCGCGCTCGCGCCATGGGACTGGAGCTTTTACGCCGAGCAGGTGCGCAAGGCGAAATATGATCTCGATGAATCGCAGATCAAGCCCTACTTCGAAGTGTGGCGCGTGCTGGAAGACGGGGTGTTCTATGCCGCCAACCAGTTCTACGGCATCAGCTTCAAGCGTCGCACCGACATTCCCGTCTATCACCCGACGATGCGCGTCTATACCGTGTTCGACAAGGACGGCTCGGAAATGGGCCTGTTCTATTCCGATCCGTTCGCCCGGCCCAACAAGAAGGGCGGCGCGTGGATGAACAATTTCGTCGAGCAATCGAGCCTGATCGGCGACAGGCCGGTCGTCTCCAACACGCTGAACATCACCGCCCCCGCCGAGGGCGAGCCGGCGCTGGCGACGTGGGACGACGTTTCAACCATGTTCCATGAATTCGGCCATGCGCTGCACGGGCTTTTCGCGCACCAGCGCTACGCCTCGCTCTCGGGCACCAACACGGCGCGCGATTTCGTGGAATTTCCCAGCCAGTTCAACGAGAACTTCGCGACCGTTCCAGCCGTGCTGAACCACTATGCCAAGCATTACCAGACCGGCGAGACGATCCCGCAAGCCCTGATCGACAAGATCGACGCGGCCGCGAAGTTCAACCAGGGCCTGGGCTTTGGCGAGACGCTGGAAGCCGCGATGCTCGACATGAAGTGGCACGAGCTGAAGCCGGCCGATGCGGCGCAGGACCCCAAGGCGTTCGAGCAGCAGGCGCTCGCCTCCTTCGGTCTCAAGACCGACCTGATCCCGCCGCGTTATCGCTCGCCCTATTTCCGGCACATCTGGGACAACGGCTATGCCGCCGGCTATTACTCCTACATCTGGACCGAGATGCTCGCGCACGATGCCTGGGACTGGGTGGTCAAGCACGGCGGCCCGACCCGCGCCAACGGCGATCACGTGCGCGACAGCTTCCTGGGCCAAGGCCACACCAAGGACTATGCCGTGATGTATCGCGACTATGCCGGGCGCGATCCGCAGATCCAGCCGATGCTGGAAGCCCGCGGGCTGGTGGATGAGACGGACAAGCCCGCCGCCAGATAAGACCGGGGGGTCACAGCCCCTTTCCGAGCGAGAGCGCCCGCGCGCCCGGCTCTCCGAGCCAGCGCGCGGCAACGCCCCAGACCGCCGCGATCACGCCGGGCGAGAGCGCCTCACCCGGCGGGCCATCGGCGACGAGCCCGCCCCGATCGAGCACCAGCACGCGATCGGCATGGTTCATCGCCATCGCCAGATCGTGCAGCACCAGCACCACGCCACGCCCGTCCCGCGCCTGATCGCCCAGCCGCGCGGTGAGCGCGGCGGCATGGGCGAGATCGAGATTGGCCAGCGGCTCGTCGGCCAGCAGCCAGCCGGGCCGCGTCGCCAGCACGCGCGCCATCAGCGCACGCGCCCGCTCTCCGCCGGAAAGGCGCGAGACGGGGCGGTGGCGGAACGCGGCCAGATCCATCGCGGCGATGGCTTCGTCGATCGCGCCTTGCGCCTCGCCCTGCCCGCCCGCTCCGGCCCAGGGAATGCGGCCGAGCGAGACCAGCACTTCCACGCTCACGTCCCAGGCGATCTCAGGCGTCTGCGGCAGGAAGCCGATCGCCCGCGCCCGGTCGCGCGGCGGCAGCGAGAGCAGCGCCGCTTCGCCCAGCCGCACCGTGCCCGCATCCGGCGTCAGCAACCCGCCCAGGCAAGCCAGCAATGTCGATTTTCCCGCGCCATTGGGGCCGCAGATGGCCGTGACCTGCCCGGGCGACAGCACCGCCGAGACCGTGTCCAGCCGCCCCGCGACGCTCACCGCGCGCGCTTCCAGCAAGGCTTGTCCGGTCATGCCAGCCCCCGCCGCATCCGCAGCAGCAAGTGCAGGAAGAACGGCGCGCCGATCAGGCTGAGCGCGATGCCGAGGCGCAATTCACCGCCCGCCAGCGGCAGCACCCGGCACAGGCAATCGGCCACGAGCAGCAGCAGCGCGCCAGCCAGCGCGCTCGGCACGATCAGCGAGGACGGGCGCCGATCGGTCAGTGGCCGCACCAGATGCGGCACGATCAGGCCGACGAAGCCGATGATCCCCGCCACCGCCACGCCCGAGCCCACGGTCAGGCCCACCCCCGCGATCAGCAGCGCCGGCAGCCGCCGAGGGTCCACGCCCAGCGATCGGGCCGCGACCTCGCCCAGCGTCAGCGCGTCGAGGCCGCGCCCCGCCGCCGCCAGCAAGGCGATGCCGGCCATGCTCAGCGGCGCGGCGATCTGCACCTCGCGCCAGCTCCGGTCGGCCAGCGCGCCCATCAGCCAGGTGACGATCTCGCTCATCGCGAAGGGCGTGGGCGAAAGGCTGATCGCCAGGCTCATCAGCGCGCCCGCCAGGCTGGCGATCATCAGTCCGGCCAGCGTGAACAGCGCCAGCCCGCCTTCGCGCCCGGCGATCAGCGACAGCAGCGCCATGGCGCCGCCCGCGCCGGCCAGCGCGAACAGCGGCAGCGCGTAAGGGCCCACCGCATAGCCGGTCCAGAAGCTCAGCACCGCGCCCAGCGCCGCGCCGGGGGCGATGCCGAACAGGCCCGGATCGGCCAGCGGATTGCGCAAATATCCCTGCATCGCCGCCCCCGCCGCGCCCAGCCCGCCGCCGACCGCCAGGGCCAGCACCGCGCGCGGCAGGCGAAGCTGCATCACGATGATCGCGGCATGGCGCGTCTCGGGCGCGAAAGGATCGATCCACACCCGGCCCGCCAGCAGCGAAAGCGGGATCATCAGGGCAAGAGCCGCGATCAGCAGGGGGACGGGGCGCATTGTCATGATCCCGCCCCGTCGGCCTGCTCGAAAGCGCGCCGCACTTGCGCCAGCCGGCGCGCCGCGCGCATGATCGTCGGCCCGCCGCACCACAGCAGCGAGGAAGCGAAGCGCTCGCGTCGCACGCCCGGCAGGCCGACCAGCGCCGGGTGGCCCAGCATCCGGTCATCCTCCGAGCGCGGATCACCGGCGGCGAAGATCACGCGCGGCGGATCGGCGACCATGCGTTCCAGCGGCAGGTAATCCGCCTGCCCCAGCCCGCGCGCCGCCGCACCATTGGCAAAGCCGGTGCGGCGCAGCAGATCGACGATCAAGGCGCCCTCGCCCGCGACGATGCCGCCCGATTGCCACACGATCGCCGGAATCGCCCGCGCGCCGCGAGGCGGCGCGGCGGCCTTGAGCGATGCCTCGATATCGCCGACAAGCGCTTCTCCCTTGCCCGGATTTCCCGTCAGCCGGGCCAAATCCCGGACTTGCGCTTCGCTTTGCGCGACATCGGTGGCGATCGGCACGGTGACGACGGTGATGCCCAGATCGCGCAGGGCCGTGCCGGTCGCGGGGGGCAGGAAAGTGCCGGCGATGACGACATCGGGCGCCAGCGCGGCGATCTCCTCCACCGAGCCGGACACCGCCCGGAAGCGCCGCGCCCTGGCCAGATCCATCGAACTCGCCGCCGGATCGTGGCTGTAATGCGAGATCGCGAGCAATTGCCCCGGCGCCGCGACTTCGGCCAGCACCGCGTCGCTGCACGGATTGAGCGAGATGATCGTCGGATGCGCCGCCCGCTCCTCCCCGGCGGGAGCCTGTGCGCAGGCGGCGAGCGCCAGCGCGGGGAGGAGCGGCATGATGCGCATCACATCCGCGCCCGCACTCCGACGAAGGCCGAACGGCCGGGCGTGCCGTAACCACTCACGGTCGCGTAGCTCTCGTCCGTCACGTTCTCCACCCGGCCGAAAAGCTCGAACTTCTCGCCAATCGGAAGCGATGCCCGCAGCGTTCCCGTGGCATAGCCGTCCAGCCGCGTGAAATTGCCCATGTCGTCATAGCTGTCGCCCGCCATGCGGATATCGGCGCCCAGCACCAGCCCGGCCAGCGGCGTCGTCCAGTCGGCCGAGACGGTGACGGCATGGCGCGGCCGGCGAGCCAGGGCATTGCCCTCGTTCACGTCGCCTTCGGTGCGATTGGTCGCCTTCACGTATGTATAGGCGGCTTGCGCGCGCAGCCGGGGCGAGACTTGCGCGCCCAGTTCCACTTCCACACCTTGCGCGCGGGCCCGGCCGACATTGGCATAAAGGCCATAAGGCCGCGTATCGCACACCGCGCCCGTGCACGACACGAAGTCGATCAGGTTGCGGCTGTCACGGCGGAACCCGGTGAGCGCGAGGTGCAGCCCTTCGCCGCGCGCGCCATATTCGATGCCGGCATCGTAGGAACGGCTGCGCTCGGGCGCCAGCGCGGTATCGCCATAGTCCGAATAGAGCTGGTAAAGCGTGGGCGCCTTGAAGCCTTCGCCATAGGACGCGCGCACGCGCAGGCGCGGCGCGATCGTGACGCTGCCATTGGCGCCGAAGGTCCATTCGCCGCCAAAGCGCGAATGATCGTCATAGCGCACCCCGGCCGCGAGGCTCAGGGCCTCGCCATACCAGCCGAGCAGCGCATGGCCACTGGAAAGGTTCGCCTTGCGCCGGCTGTCACCGGCCACGTCGATCCGCGACCATTCGTGATCGGCGCCGAAATCCAGCCGCAGCGCATCGGTTGCCCGCCACACGCCGTTCAGCTCGGCACGGCGGCTCTGGCCATGGTTCTCGCTGGTGAACGTGTCCGAATAGGTGGGGTCGTAATAGCGGCGGCGTGTATCGGAAACCTGGAAGCCGGCATCCAGGCTGATCGCATCGCCCGCCCAGGCCAGGCCCGCCCGGCCGCCGACCTCGCGCGTCTTCTGGTATTCGGGCGTATCGGCGAAGCTGTACAAGGGCGCCGGATAGCCATCGATGGCAAGCTTGCCATCGGTATAGCGGCCGACCAGGCTGGCCGTGAGCCCGGGCATGAGATCGACATGCGCGCGGCCGCCCGCGCGCCATTGGCGGAAGCCGTCCTTCTCGGTCCCGCTTGCCGCTTGCGAGATACCGTCGGTGCGGGTGTAGCCGGTGTTGAGCGTCACGCCGTAGCCATCCCCGGCAAGGCCCGCGTTGACTTGCCCGTCAAAGCTGTCGCGCGCGCCGTATTCGGCCGCGCCTTCGATGCCGTTCACCTCGCGCGAGGTCAGCGCCAGCACGCCGCCGATCGCCTCCGACCCCCAGACCACGCTGTTCGATCCGCGCAACAGTTCGATCTTGGCGATCGGCCCGGCCGCGAGATTGCCGAAGTCATAGCCGGCGCCCGGCGCCGCGACGTCAGCCACGCGGATGCCGTCCACCAGCACCAGCACCTGCTGCGAATTGGCGCCGCGCACGAACAGGCTCGTCACGCCGCCCAGCCCGCCGTTGCGCGCCAGCGTGACGCCGGGCAGCCGTTCGAGCACGCGGGCGATGTCCGGCCCCTGCACCGAGGCGATCTCGTCCGCGCCGATCACGCTGACCGACTGGCCGGTCTCCCCGACATCGAGCCGGCTGCCCGTGGCGACCACGGTGATCGCCGTGTCGTCGATCCGCCGGTCGGCGATCAGGACTTCGTCGGCACTGCCCTGGGCCAAGACAGGCGTGGCGACGGCAAGAGCGGAACAGAGATAAAACAGATATTTCATGGACGTACCTCCAGACATGAACGAACATGCCGTTCATGGCGGAGGCCGCGCCGGCCCGATCGGGCCCGCCACGCGGGTCTCGCTGCATTCCGGTACACCCCGCCCGGCGCGGAACGACCGTCTTCGGGCAGGTCTCCTGGCTCCCGGATCACCGCTGGCCCTCGCCTTCCCAGTCCCGCCCGAAGGCAGGTCCAGTGGCTTCGTGAGGGCAAGCTCCCCGGTCACAGTTGCGGGGGCAGCGCGGGATTCAGGAGGACATCCCCCTCACCCGCTTCCCTCTTCGTCGCGCCTTGCGGCGCAAAACCCGTGACGTGGCGTCGTCGATACCCGCGGCGCGCGGCGCTGGCAAGATCGTCAATTGTTTACCGATTAACTGTAACGCACAGCGCTGTGCCGCTTCGGCACGCCCCGGAATCGGTGGCTGCAAAGGCCTGCGCGCGCGGGTACGCGCGAGACCGACAGTCCCGAAAGGATACGATGACCGCCGCCCCTTCCTTGCCGCACGAACTTCGGCCGCGCGATTTCTCCGCGCGCTTCGTGCGCTCGGGCGGGCGATCGCTGGCCATGGGGCGCCGCCGCGTGCCGCGGCGCGGCAAGGCGGCCTTCGCACTGATCGGTGCCATCGCGCTGCCCGCCTTCGCCGCGCCCGGCGATTGGGACCGCTTCCAGATCGGCGATGCCGTGCAAAGCGAAACGCAAGTCCAGCCCATGCCGTTCGAGCAGGCCGGCAGCAGCTTTCCGGGATCGGCGTTCTATTACCTCGAACTGGAAAAGCCGGTGACGCGGATCGGCGAGGGCGACCATGCCGAGGGCGAGATCCCCGGGCAGGACGCGGATGCGTTCATCGGCCCGATCGCGCGCGCGATGCGGATCGACAACAGCGGCATCGACCGGACCCGCGCCGAACAGTGCCTGACCGCCGCGATCTATTACGAAGCCGCGAGCGAGCCCGATGCCGGCCAGCGCGCGGTGGCGCAAGTGGTGCTGAACCGCGTGGCCCATCCGGCCTATCCCAACACCGTGTGCGGCGTGGTCTATCAGGGCTCCGAACGCTCGACCGGGTGCCAGTTCTCGTTCACTTGCGACGGATCGCTGGCGCGCCGGCCCAGCCGCCTGTTCTGGCTGCGCGCCGAAGCGGTCGCGCGCGATGCCCTGGCCGGCTATGTCTATGCGCCGGTGGGCCTGGCCACGCATTACCACACCGTGCAAGTGCATCCTTATTGGGCGCCAAGCCTGCATTATCTCGGGACGATCGGCGCGCATCGCTTCTACAGCTTCGCAGGCGCGGCCGGGCGGCCGGGCGCCTTCCGCTTCGCCTACTTCGGCGGCGAGCCGATCGCGGCGCCGCACCGGCGCGACGATTCGCCGTCGGCCGTCGCGGCATCGGCATCGCTCGATCCGCTGCTGGTGCAGCGCACGTACGACGCCCTGCTCGATGCCGCCCCCGCGAGCGGTCTGACGCCCGCCGCCGCGACGCAGGCGCCAGTCGCGCCCGCGCCGCTCTACACCAACGACTTGCGCGAACGCGGCGGCGATTCGCTCTATCGCGGCCAGAAGCTGCCCGAGGCGACCGGCATTCGCCCGGAATACCAGAACAGCGGCCGCTGGATCACATCGCCGACCGGATAGACCGCCCCGCAAGCTGAACCGGGCCTCACGTCAGCCGGCCCGAAAAGCTAATGCCCCGGCAACCATAGGCTCTCATGAAGGCTTAGCCGCTTTTCGTCTAAACGACGGGCGCTCCAAGAAAAAGAAGGGTACGCGAGCCATGACCATCCGTTTCGCCCCGGCGCGCAAGCGAGGACATCCGGCCATTGCCCACACCGGCGGTCCGTCGCGGCGGCGTCGCGCGGCCAATGACAACGGACCGGATTCGTCCCACCATCTCCTGCTCGAAGCGGCGCTGCGCCATTTCGCCGGGCATGGCCTGGCCGCCGCCGAACACGCGCGCGACAATGCCGACGCGGCCCGGAACGCGGGCGACGACCTCCAGTGCGCCTGGTGGCTGGCGATCTGCCGTACGCTCGATCGCCGCATGGCCGATGCCTATGCCCGTCGGATCGCCGGGACCAAGGCATAGACCGCGCCGGCACAGCCGGGAACCATCGCCCCGGCAAGGCGTTTCCCAGCGGTATCGCGCGTACCTCGCGCGACTACGTACTCGGCCGTCGCATAGCTATTGCTATTGCAAACTGATATCATATAAACTCGAAAAGACTGTCTTTTTCAGCCAGTTTGGCGGTTGCATTGTCCATCCGACCAGCCTAGTGCACGCCGCGTGAATTTGATGGCGCCTGCCTGTCGCGGGACTGGGCAAGCCGCCTCCTGTCCGGCGTTCCCGCCTGGTGTGAAGGACAAGACAGCAATCATGGCTCGCAAGAAGATCGCGCTTATCGGCGCAGGCAACATCGGCGGAACGCTCGCGCACCTCGCGGCGCAGAAGGAACTGGGCGATGTCGTCCTGTTCGATATCGTCGAGGGCGTGCCCCAGGGCAAGGCGCTGGACCTCAGCCAGTGCGGCCCGGTGGAAGGTTTCGATGCGAGCGTCATCGGCACCAATGACTATGCCGACATCGCCGGCGCCGACGTGGTGATCGTCACCGCCGGCGTCGCCCGCAAGCCGGGCATGAGCCGCGACGACCTGCTGGGCATCAACCTGAAGGTGATGAAGTCGGTCGGCGAAGGCATCAAGCAGTACGCCCCCGACGCTTTCGTGATCTGCATCACCAACCCGCTCGACGCGATGGTCTGGGCGCTGCGCGAATTCTCCGGCCTGCCGCACAGCAAGGTGGTCGGCATGGCCGGCGTGCTCGATTCGGCCCGCTTCTCGACCTTCCTCGCCTGGGAGTTCGGCGTTTCGGTGCGCGACGTTTCCAGCTTCGTGCTGGGCGGCCACGGCGACACCATGGTGCCGGTGGTCGAATATTCGACCGTCAAGGGTATCCCGGTCCCCGATCTCATCAAGATGGGCAAGTCCACGCAGGAGCGCATCGACGCGATCGTCAAGCGCACCGCCAACGGCGGCGGCGAGATCGTCGCGCTGCTCGGCACCGGCTCTGCCTATTACGCGCCGGCCACCTCGGCGATCGCCATGGCGCAAAGCTATCTGGGCGACCAGAAGCGCGTGCTGCCTTGCGCCGCCTACCTTGAAGGCCAGTACGGCGTCGACGGCCTCTACGTCGGCGTTCCCGTGGTGATCGGCAAGGACGGCGTCGAGCAGGTCATCGAGATCGCGCTTGACGAAAAGGCCAAGGCCGGCCTGCAGGTCTCGATCGACGCGGTCAAGGAACTGCTGGTCGCCTGCAAGGCGATCGACGGCTCGCTGGCCTGATCGCGCCAGCCGCCAGACACCCTCTTCTCCCCAGGAGCCACTTCGATGTCGATCCTCGTTGACAAGAACACCAAGGTCATCACCCAGGGCATGACCGGCGCCACCGGCCAGTTCCACACCCAGGCCGCGCTCGACTACGGCACGCAGATGGTCGCCGGCGTCACCCCCGGCAAGGGCGGGGAGACCTGCCTGGGCCTGCCGGTCTATGACACCGTCGCCGAAGCCAGGGCGCTGACCGGCGCGACCGCGAGCTGCATCTACGTGCCGCCGCCGTTCGCCGCCGATTCGATCCTGGAAGCGATCGATGCCGAGATGGAACTGATCGTGTGCATCACCGAAGGCATCCCGGTGCTCGACATGATCCGCGTCAAGCGCGCGCTGACGGGCTCGAAGTCGCGGCTGATCGGCCCGAACTGCCCCGGCGTGCTGACGCCGAACGAATGCAAGATCGGCATCATGCCGGGCAACATCTTCAAGAAGGGTTCGGTGGGTGTCGTCTCGCGCTCGGGCACGCTGACTTACGAAGCGGTGTTCCAGACCACCAACGCCGGCCTGGGCCAGACCACCGCGGTCGGCATTGGCGGCGATCCGGTCAATGGCACCAACTTCATCGACGTGCTGGAGCTTTTCCTGGCCGATGACGAGACGCAGTCGATCATCATGATCGGCGAGATCGGCGGCTCGGCCGAGGAAGAGGCGGCGCAGTTCCTCAAGGACGAGGCCAAGCGCGGCCGCAAGAAGCCGATGGTCGGCTTCATCGCGGGCCGCACCGCGCCTCCGGGACGGCGCATGGGCCATGCCGGCGCGATCGTTTCGGGCGGCCAGGGCGGCGCGGAAGACAAGATCGCGGCGATGGAAGAGGCGGGCATCCGCGTCTCGCCCTCGCCTTCGGAACTCGGCGTCACCCTCGAAGGGCTGCTGAAGGAACTTGCCTGACGGGGCGCCCGCAAGGGCGTTCCACAAGAATGGGCACGAGGCCCCCTCGCGCGGGAACCTCAAGGCCCTATACTGATTGCTCGGTGGCGTCGGCTTGCGATTCCGGCGCGGAAAGGTGATTCCGATGGGCAGCGAGACTTTCGAATTCTTCCCCGACGATCCGCAGCCCGGCCCGAGCTGGCAGCGGTCGAACTGGCCGCGCGTCGGGGGCGAGTTCGAGGACGACCTGACGCAGGCGCTCGATCCCACCGCGCTCAAGGCCCGGATCGAGAAGTCGGCGGCCAAGGCCGGCGTGGCGATCGGCAGCGAACGGATCGAGGAAGCCGCGGCCGACGCGATCCGCGCGATGATGCTGATCCGCACCTTCCGCGTGCGCGGGCACCTTGCCGCCGATCTCGATCCGCTGGGCCTGTCGAGCCGCGAATTGCCCGCCGACCTGACGCCCGAGTATCACGGCTTCGCCGGCGCGGCGATCGACCGTCCGGTCTATGTCGGCGGCAGTCTCGGCCTGGAATGGACCACGGTTCGCGAACTGGTGAAGATTCTCAAGGCCAATTACTGCGGCAAGGTCGGCCTGGAATACATGCACATCGCCGACGTCGATGAGCGCCGCTTCCTGCAGGACCGCATGGAAGGCGCCGACAAGGAGATCGAGTTCACCGTCAACGGCAAGAAGGCGATCCTTTCGGCGGTGATCCGGGGCGAGCAATACGAGAAGTTCCTGGGCCGCAAGTATGTCGGCACCAAGCGTTTCGGCCTCGACGGCGGCGAATCGATGATCCCCGCGCTCGAAGGCGTCATCAAGTATGGCGGCCAGCTCGGCGTGAAGGAGATCGTCTACGGCATGGCCCATCGCGGCCGGCTCAACGTGCTCGCGAACGTGATGGCCAAGCCGTACAAGGTGATCTTCCACGAATTCTCGGGCGGCACCGCCAATCCCGAGGACGTGGGCGGATCGGGCGACGTCAAGTATCACCTCGGCACTTCGACCGACCGCGATTTCGACGGGATCAAGGTGCACATGAGCCTGATGCCCAACCCCAGCCACCTCGAAACGGTGGACCCGGTGGTGCTGGGCAAGGTGCGCGCCTATCAGGTCCGCCATGACGACATCGGCGAAGGCAAGCACAAGCAGGTGCTGCCCGTCCTGATCCACGGCGACGCGGCTTTCGCCGGCCAGGGCATCGTCTGGGAGTGCTTCGGCTTTTCCGGCATTCGCGGCTATGACACGGGCGGCTGCATCCATTTCATCATCAACAACCAGATCGGCTTCACCACCAGCCCGCAGTTCTCGCGCGGCTCGCCGTATCCCTCGGACGTCGCCAAGGGCGTCCAGGCGCCGATCATCCACGTCAACGGTGATGATCCCGCCGCCGTGACGTTCTGCTGCAAGCTGGCGATCGACTATCGCCAGACGTTCGGCCGCGACATCGTGATCGACATGTGGTGCTATCGCCGCTTCGGCCACAACGAGGGCGACGAGCCCAGCTTCACCCAGCCGCTGATGTATTCGCGCATCCGCCAGCATCCGCCGGTGAGCGCCATCTATGCCGAGCGTCTCCAGAAGGAAGGCGTGATCGACGCCAGCTTCGCCGCCGAAACCGAAGCCGCCTTCATCGCCCACCTCGAAAACGAGTTCGAGGCGGCCAAGTCGTACAAGGCGAACGAGGCGGACTGGTTCGGCGGGCAGTGGAGCGGCTTCAACAAGCCCGTCGATCCCGAAACCGCGCGCCGCAACGTGGCGACCGGCATCGAAGGCAAGCTGTTCGACAGCCTGGGCCGGACGCTGACCGCAGTTCCCGAGGGTCTGACGATCCACAAGACGCTCAACCGCGTGCTCGACGCCAAGCGCGAGATGTTCAAGACCGGCACCGGCTTCGACTGGGCGACCGCCGAGGCGCTCGCGTTCGGCAGCCTCGTCTCCGAAGGCTATGCCGTGCGCCTGTCCGGCCAGGATTCGGGTCGCGGCACGTTCAGCCAGCGCCACGCCGTGTGGGTGGACCAGACCGACGAGCACAAGTACATCCCGCTTTCGACCGTGCCGCATGGCCGCTTCGAAGTGCATGACAGCCCGCTGTCCGAATATGGCGTGCTCGGCTTCGAATATGGCTTCGCCAGCGCCGACCCGAAGACGCTGGTGCTGTGGGAAGCGCAATTCGGCGATTTCGCCAACGGCGCGCAGATCATCATCGACCAGTATGTCGCCGCGTCCGAAGCCAAGTGGCTGCGCGCCAACGGCCTCGTCATGCTGCTGCCGCACGGCTACGAAGGCCAGGGGCCGGAGCATTCGTCGGCCAGGCTGGAACGTTTCCTGCAACTCTGCGCGCAGGACAATATCCAGGTGTGCAACATCACCAGCCCGGCGAACTACTTCCACGTGCTGCGCCGGCAGATGCACCGGCCGTTCCGCAAGCCGCTGATCATCATGACGCCCAAGTCGCTGCTGCGCCATCCCATGGCGAAGTCCGACGCGGCGGAATTCATCGGCGAAGGCCACTTCTTCCGCATCCTGTCTGACCCGACGCCGGCGGAAGACAAGGACACGCGCAAGGTCGTGCTGTGCTCGGGCAAGGTCGCCTACGACCTGATCGAGGCGCGCGACGCGGCGCAGCTCGGCGATGTCCAGATCATCCGGCTCGAACAGCTGTTCCCCTTCCCCGGTGAGCCGCTGGCCGATCGCCTGGCCCGGATGCCCCGTCTCGAAGAGATCGTGTGGTGCCAGGAAGAGCCGCGCAACAACGGCGCGTGGTTCTTCGTCGCCTCGCAGATCGAGGACGCCGCCGAACGGGCGGGCCGCACGGTCGGCCGGGTCCGCTATTCCGGGCGGGCGCCTTCGGCTTCGCCCGCCACCGGCCTTGCCAAGCGTCATGCCGCCGAACAGGCCGCGCTCGTCGCCGATGCGCTGGGCCTTTCCGTCCGTTCCGAAATCCGCCGCCGTCAGAAGGCTTGAGGTAATCCATGTCGAGTGAAGTCAAGGTTCCCACGCTGGGCGAATCCGTTTCGGAAGCCACCATCGGCCAATGGCTGAAGCAACCGGGCGAGGCCGTCGCCGCGGACGAGGCGATCGCCAGTCTGGAGACGGACAAGGTCGCCGTCGATGTGCTGGCCCCGCAGGCCGGCGTCCTGGGCGCGCACCTCGCCAGCGAAGGCGATACGGTCACGGTCGGCGCGCTGATCACCACGATCGAGGACGGCGCGGGCAAGCCCGCCGCCGCCAGGGCCGAAGCCGCGCCGGCTCCCAGCCCGGCGCCTGCTTCCGCCCCTGCTCCGGCCCCCGCCGCCGCCCCGGTCGAGGAAGCCGCCTCGTCGGACGCGGCCGTGCTTTCACCCTCGGTCCGCCGCGCGGTGCTGGAATACGGGATCGATCCCTCCCGCGTGAAAGGCACCGGCAAGGACGGCCGCATCACCAAGGATGACGTGGTCGCCGCCGCCCGCGCCAAGACGGCCGAGCCGGCGTCGGCCGCCAGCGCTCCCGCACCCTCGCCTGCCGCCACGGGCGAGCGCCGCGAGGAACGCGTCAAGATGACGCGCCTGCGCCAGACGATCGCCAAGCGGCTGAAAAGCGCGCAGGATACCGCCGCGCTGCTCACCACCTTCAACGATGTCGACATGTCCGCCGTCATCGCGGCGCGCGCGCGGTACAAGGACGTGTTCGAGAAGAAGCACGGCATTCGCCTGGGCTTCATGAGCTTCTTCGCCAAGGCATCGGTCCTGGCGCTGAAGGACATCCCCGCCGCCAACGCCTATATCGAGGGCGACGAGATCGTCTATCATGACTATGTCGACATCTCGGTCGCGGTCTCCGCGCCCAACGGGCTTGTCGTCCCGGTCGTGCGCGATTGCGACAAGCTGTCGTTCGCCGGCATCGAAAAGGCGATCGCCGAATATGGGCAGAAGGCCAAGGACGGCACGCTCACCATGGACGACATGAAGGGCGGCACGTTCACCATCTCCAACGGCGGCGTGTTCGGCTCGCTGATGTCGACCCCGATCATCAATCCGCCGCAGTCGGCGGTGCTGGGCCTCCACCGCATCGAGGATCGCCCGGTCGTGGTGAACGGCCAGGTCGTGATCAGGCCGATGATGTACATCGCCATGAGCTATGACCACCGCCTGATCGACGGCCGCGAGGCGGTGACCGCGCTCAAGATCATCAAGGACGCGATCGAAGATCCCACCCGGCTGCTGATCGACCTTTGATTTTTCCGCGTCCTCCCCATGTCCTGTCTGCGAAGCGCGGGGCATGGGCGCAGGTCGCACCATGGGATCCCGCCGCGGCGGGGATGATGACTGAAGGGAAAGACCCGAACCATGGCTGAATACGACTACGACGTCCTCGTCATCGGTGCCGGCCCCGGCGGCTATGTCGCCGCGATCCGCGCGGCGCAGATCGGGCTGAAGACGGCTTGCGCGGAAAGCCGCGAGACGCTGGGGGGTACGTGCCTCAATGTCGGCTGCATCCCGTCCAAGGCGATGCTGCACGCTTCGGAATACTTCGAGGCGGCCGCTGGCGGCGCCATGGCCAAGCTGGGCATCAAGGTCACGCCCGAGCTTGATCTCGATACCATGCATGGGCAGCGCAAGGACGCGGTCAAGCAGCTTACCGGCGGCATCGAGTTCCTGTTCAGGAAGAACAAGGTCGATTGGCTGAAAGGCCGCGCCAGTTTCGAGGACGCGCACACCGTCACCGTGGCGGGCAAGAGCTACACCGCGAAGAACGTGGTCATCGCCACGGGCTCCTCGGTCACGCCGCTGCCCGGCGTCGAGATCGACAATGCCAAGGGCGTGGTCGTCGATTCCACCGGCGCGCTGGAACTGGCCAGCGTGCCCAAGAAGCTGGTCGTGATCGGCGGCGGCGTGATCGGGCTGGAACTGGGCTCGGTCTGGCGGCGGCTCGGCGCGGAAGTCACCGTGGTCGAATTCCTCGACCAGCTCCTGCCCGGCATGGACGGCGAAGTCCGCAAGGAAGCGGGGCGGATCTTCAAGAAGCAGGGCATGGAGCTCAAGCTTTCGACCAAGGTCACGGGCGTGAGCGTGAAGGGCAAGAAGGCGACGCTGACGCTGGAACCGGCGGCCGGCGGCGAGAGCGAGACGCTGACGGCCGACGCGGTGCTGGTCTCGATCGGCCGGCGCCCCAACACCGAAGGGCTTGGCCTCGACAAGATCGGGCTGACGCTGAACCCGCGCGGCCAGATCGAGACCGGCCACGATTTCGCCACCAAGGTCGATGGCGTCTGGGCGATCGGCGACGTCATCCCCGGCCCGATGCTGGCGCACAAGGCCGAGGACGAAGGCATCGCCGTGGCCGAGAACATCGCCGGCCTGACCGGCATCGTGAACCACGACGTGATTCCGGGCGTGGTCTACACCATGCCGGAAATCGCCGGCGTCGGCCTGACGGAGGAAGCCGCCAAGGAACGCGGCGCGATCAAGGTCGGCAAGTTCCCGATGCTGGCGAACAGCCGCGCGAAGACCAATCATGAGCCCGAGGGCTTCGTGAAAGTCATCGCCGATGCCGAAAGCGATCGCGTGCTCGGCGTGTGGTGCATCGCCTCGGTCGCCGGCACGATGATCGCCGAAGCCGCGCTGGCGATGGAATTCGGCGCCACCAGCGAGGATATCGCCTATACCTGCCACGCCCACCCGACGCATTCCGAAGCGATCAAGGAAGCGGCGATGGCCGTGACGGGCAAGCCGATCCACATCTGAAGGCGGCGCGCGCGGATCGCATGAGCCTGCGCCCCTTCCACCTCGCCTTCCCGGTCCACGATCTGGAAGCCGCGCGCGCCTTCTGGGGCGGCGTGATCGGCTGCCCGGAAGGACGCAGCTCGGCCGAATGGATCGATTTCGATTTCCATGGCCACCAGATCGTCGCGCATCTGGTGGCCGGACTGGCCGCGCCCGACAGCGGCGCGAACCCGGTTGACGGCCACGACGTGCCGGTCCCGCATTTCGGCCTGGTGCTGACGATGGACGAGTGGCACGCGCTGGCCGACCGGCTCACCACCGCCGGGGTCGCCTTCGTCATCCCACCGCATATCCGCTTCGCCGGCCAGCCGGGCGAGCAGGCGACGATGTTCTTTCGCGACCCATCGGGCAACGCGATCGAAATGAAGGCTTTCGCCGATATGGGGCAATTGTTCGCGAGATAGCGCTCAAATCGCCTTGGGATAGACCGGCAGGATATCGACCGGGATATCCTTCATCGCCGCGATCACCCCCTCGGCCTGCGGATCGAGCCGGGCCCATTGCGCCAGGAATGCCTTGGTGCCTTGGTAATCGCCGTTGGCCTGCAGCATCAGCATGTCGTGCAGCAGATCGCGCAGGCCCGCTTCCATCCTGGCATCGTCGATCACATAGCGCCCGGCGGCCGCGTCCCACGCGAACGCGCCCTTGTTCAGCAGATAGCCGTATTGCACCGCCGCGCCCTGCCCGTGCGCCTCGACCGCGCCGAAGCGCACCGCGCGGAAGATCCCGGTGAAGTAAGTCGCGAACAGTTGCGGCTTCTCACTCGCCGGAAGCTCGCCCTTCTGCATCATGAACAGCAGGTTCCACACGCCCGCCACGTCCGCCTTGGCTTCCTCCAGCGCGGAGTTCTGCTCCTTGAGCGCCTTGTCCACCGTCGTCTGGACGCCGCCGACCGTGATCGTGCCGGGCCCCAGGCTGTGCGACAGTTCATGGAACAGCGTTTCAAGCTGCATGTACTTCCTGGCGACCAGCGCGGCCTGGTCCGGTTCCAGCGCGACCGCCGCCATCGGCTTCAATATCCGCTCGTACTTGGCGCCCAGCACGTTCGAGAGGATCACCTTCTTCGCGCCCTTGGCCTCGCGCACGCGCTCATCATTGGGCAGGTTGAAGGCGATGGTCTGGACGCCGGGCACGTTGTCGCCGCCGCCATGGACCTGCTCGGCCACCGCGATCGGGCTGGCGAAGCCGCGCTTGAAGTTCTTGTACCGATCCTCGATCGGCAGGTTGCCTTCCATGTCCTTGAGGTAGCCCTTGTACTTGGCCAGCGCGGCGGACTCCTCGGGGTCCTTCAGCGTCACGAAGCTCTCGAACGAGGTCTTCGCGCCATAGAGGCGGTCGGTGTAGACTTCATAAGGCCCGATCGCGACCTCGATCGGCGTGCCTTCCAGATCCATCCAGGCCAGTTCGCTGGCGAAGTAGTCATCGGTGCGCAATGCCTTGGCGCGCAGCGTCAGGAACGTCTTCAGGCTGGCATTGCTCGTCCGCGCCGCCGCCTGTTCGAGAAGCCGGGCGGCCGGTTCGAGCCACTCCCGGTATTCCACCGAATAAGGCACGGCCTTGAGCGTGGCTCCTTCGCGACGCACCACGGTATAAGGGCTGGTCAACGCCGCCTTCTGGTCGGGATGGGCCGCGACATAGGCATCGAATTCCGCGCGCGTCATGTCGGACGGATAGAAGCCCGCGCCATCGGGCGTCGGTGCCGTACCCCAGAACGGGTGCAGGTCGGCCATCTCGTCCCACGGCCCGAAATTGCGATCGAACATGGCGACCAGCAAGTCGCGATCGGCGCGCCGGTTCATCGCGACCGCCCGGCGCACTTGCGGATTATCGACGCTGCGCTGGCGCAGGTAGATTTCGCTCATCAGGTCGGACGCCTTGATCAGCAGGTTCACGACGTCGCGTTCCTCCGCCGAAAGATAGCCCGTATCGGGGCGCATCTCGATCGTGGCGAGCTTGGCCGCCTGCGCCGCCAGGTCATAGGAATCGGCAGGCGCGGGATCGGGATCGGGCGCGGGAGCCGGCGCGGGCGTCGATGCCGGCGCGCCCACCGTCTGCGCGCAGGCGGCCGTGGCAAGAAGAAGCGGAAGGAGCGCGATACGCATCATGGCCATGTCCGATCGAAAGGATTTCATGCCCGATACTTAGCGCCCGCCACGCCGGGTGTCACGGCACCGTTGGCTTCCGCCCCGCTGCGGTCGTATGGTCGCGCGCGATGGAACCGTCCGATCTTCCCGCCCTGCCACCGCTGCTCGATATCGCGGGCATCGCCATCTTCGCGCTCTCCGGGGCGATCGCCGCCGCGCGCGAGAAGCAGACTTTCGTGACGCTGGCCTTCTTCGCGCTGATCACCGGCGTGGGCGGCGGCACGGTGCGCGATCTGCTGATCGGGGTTCCCGTCTTCTGGGTGCACGATCCGCTGGTCGCGCCGATATGCCTTGCCACCGCGCTGGTGGTCTGGTTCGCGCCGGGCCACTGGTGGAGCGCGCGACTGCTGGACTGGGCGGATGCGGCCGGCCTTGCCGCCTATGCCGTGCTGGGCACGATCAAGGCCCTGCACGTGGGCCTGCCGCCGATCCCGGCAGTGCTGATGGGCGTCATCACCGGCTGCGTCGGCGGGATCATCCGCGACGTGCTGGCCGGCCGGCCCTCGATCCTGATGCGCCCCGAGCTATATGTGACGGCGGCCGCGCTGGCCGCGACACTGGCGGCGGCGGGCTGGCTTGGCGGACTGCCCCTGCCCGTGACCTGGACTGTCGCGGTGTCGGCCGGGTTCGCCTTGCGCGGCGCGGCGATCCACTGGTCGCTCGCCCTGCCCGCCTATAGCCGGGGCCCGAAGGACGAACCGCCGGATATGCCGGCCTAGATGATCGCGTGGCCATCCACCGCGACTTGCCGGATCTGGCCGTCGCGATCGACCCGGCACGAGAACCCGCGACCATCGCGCATATGGCCTTCGACGCGGTAGCCGCCATCCTCGCGGTTCACCGAATCGACCGTGTCCACCCGGCGCTCGCCGCGCTCGACCTCATCCACGCAGCGATCGACCGCGCCGTCCAGGCTGCCCGCGTCGCGCCAGCTATCGCTGGGGGGATAGGCCGGCCGGTCGTCCGGCGGAGCCTCGCCATAAGCGCCGTCATCGGGGGCAGGCTCGGCCTCGGGGCCGGGATAGCGATAAGGCTCGTCGCGCTGGTCGTCGGAGGACTTGCTGGCTGCGCCGGCAATCGCGGCGATGCCACCCAGGATCAGCAGGCCGGCCAGCACATCGCCGCCGTCGATCCCGTCGCCATGGCGGCGGTGATGATGGCCATCGCCCCACCCGCGCGCGAGCACCGGGCTCGCCATCATGGCAAAGGCGGCAGTGGCGGCAAGCGCGACCGCGGGACGCGAAGCAGACAGTCTCATCGAAAAGCAACCCCACCAACCGACATGCACGCCCCGCGCCGAACGCGGGCTCCATGCCGCCCAAGTATCCGCGCTAGGCGGCTCATGCTGTCGACAGCCTGAACCGCCCGATCGCGCCTACAGCCCGCGAATGCCGCTGAAATCCAGATCGGCGATCCGGCCATATTCGACGTCGCACTTGAACGTGCCGCTGTCATAGCCGCGCAGATTGGCGTTCCATCCGCGATAGTCGCCGTTCCAGCCCCGGCCATAGCGGGAATCGCCCGCGCGCCAGCCGCGCGCGTTGCCGTTCACCGCGATCCGCCCGCTGACATCGTAGCCCCGGCTGGTCCGCTTGATCTTGCGAATGTCGGTCACTTTCGCGCGGCCATAGCTGCGGCGGCTCGCGGTGCTTTCCGCCGCGCGGACGCACTGCGCGACCGCCTGGCGCGAAGTCATGCCATAACGGCCATTGCCGTAAGGACGGTCGCGATAGCGATCGTCGCGGCCATAGGCATAGCGGCCGTCACTGTCGCCAGCGCTTGCGGCCACCGCCGCGATGCCGCCGATGATGAGCGCGCCGGCAACGATCTCGCCCGTGCCGATCCCGTCGCCTTCGCGCGCGAAGGCCGGCGTCGCGGCCGAAACCGCCATGGCGCCGGCGGCCACGGTTCCGATCAGGGCTTTGGCAAGGTTTTCCATGGCTTCATCCTTTCGCTTGCGGGACACAGCATGTCCCTCAACGCAGGATGATCTAGCGCGCCTGCGGTGAGGCGAGGCTGAACCACCATGTCAGTTCTTGTTCAGCTTAATTTGCCTTTTTCTGAACATCAAAGCCGCCCACCTTGGCTTCCGGCAGGGCAAGCCCGGTCCATTCGGCCAGGAAGGCCAGCGTATCGGCCCCTTCCTCAATCGCCTTGTCGGTCGGCTTGCCCGATCCGTGGCCGGCGCGCGTCTCGATGCGGATCAGGCGCGGCTTGTCGCCAAGGTCAGCGGCCTGGAGCGCGGCGGCGTATTTGAAGCTGTGGCCGGGCACGACGCGATCGTCGGTATCGGCGGTGGTGACGAGCATCGCCGGGTATTTCACGCCCGAACGGATGTTGTGATAAGGCGAATAGGCGCGCAGCACGCGGAAATCCGCCTCGCGGTCCGGGTAGCCATAGTCGTCCACCCAGTATCGCCCGGCGGTGAAGCGATCGAAGCGCAGCATGTCCATGACGCCGACTTGCGCGTTGGCCGCCGCGAACAGGTCCGGCCGCTGGTTGACCACCGCGCCGACCAGCAGGCCGCCGTTCGATCCGCCCTGGATCGCCAGCCCGCCCCTGGGCGTAATCCCCTCGGCGATCAGGAATTCGCCGGCGGCGATGAAATCGTCGAACGTGTTCTGCTTGTTCGCCCCGCGCCCGGCATCGTGCCATTCGCGGCCATATTCGCCGCCGCCGCGGATATTGGCCATGGCGAAGGCCCCGCCCGCTTCCAGCCAGGCCATCCGCTGCGAGGAGAACGTGGGCGTCAGCGAGATGTCGAAGCCGCCATAACCGTAAAGCAGCGTCGGCAAGGCCCGCCGCGCCTTGGCGGCCGCTTTCGCGCGGACGATGAACATCGGGATGCGCGTCCCGTCGCGGGAGCTGTAGAAGCGCTGCTCCACCACGAAGGCGGCCGGATCGAACGTCAGCGCGGGTTCGGCGAAAGGTTCGCTATGGCCAGTCGTGAGGTTCAGCCGGTAGACCGCGCTGGGCTGGTTGAAGCTGGTGAAGCTGTAGAACGTCTCGGGATCGCCGGGCCGCCCGCGAAAGCCCGAGGCGGTGCCGATGCCGTTCAGCGTGAGATCACGCGCCTTCCTGCCATCCAGCCCATAGACCAGCGCATGGCTGGCGGCATCGTGCAGGTAATTGAGAATGAGCTGATCGCCGACGATATCGCCTTTTTCGAGGATATCCTCCCGCTCCGCCACCAGTTCGCTCCACCCCGCGTCCCGCTTCGCCAGATCGATGCCGACAAGCCGGTAACGCGGCGCCTGCCAGTTGGTGACGAACCAGAGCTTTTCGCCGGCCCCTTCGACCAGCTTCCAGTCGTCGGTGAAGCCGGTGACGAGCGCGCGCGCCTTCCAGCCATCGCGCGCGCGGTGGGCAAGGTCGATCACGCGCAGTTCGTAGCGCGCGTCCGTGCCGGTGGCGCTGGTGATGACCGCGAGCCGGCCATCGTGCGTCACTTGCACGGAATGGCTGTAATCGGGATGATCGGGCGTGGCATAAACCAGTTCGTCGCGCGCCTGCGGCGTGCCGAGCCGGTGGTAATAGATCGCCTGGTTGTAGTTGAGCCCCTGGAAAGCGGTCCCTTCGGCGGGCTCGGGAAACCGCGAATAGAGAAAGCCCTCGTTGCCGGCCCAGGCCAGATTGGTGAACTTGGCCCAGCGCACTTCATCGGCCAGCGCCGCGCCCGTCGCGACATCGCGCACGCGCAGGATGCGCCAGTCGCTGCCGCCATCCTGCACGCTGTACAGCAGATGCCGGCCATCGTCGGAGGGCTCCCAGGCATCGAGCGCGGTGGCGCCATCCTTGGCCCAGGCGTTGGGATCGAGCAGCAGCCGGGGCGTTCCATGCAGCCCCTTGCGCACGAAAAGCTGCGCCTGGTTCTGCAACCCGCTGTTGCGCGTATAGAAGTAGTAAGGGCCCGCCTTCACCGGCAGGCCGAACCGTTCATAGCCCAGCAGTTCGCGCATCCGGTCGGCGAACCAGGCGCGCTGCGGCAAGCCATCGAGGTAGGCGCGCGAAACGCGGTTCTCGCGCTCCACCCAGTCGGCAACCTCGCGGTCGTTGCGGACATCGTTTTCGAGCCAGCGATAGGGATCGGCGATGGCTTCGCCGAACTGCTGTTCGACAACATCATCGCGGCGGGTTTCGGGATATGTGATCTTGGGCATCGTCCCGGCCCAGATGGGCGCGGAAACGAGCAGCGGCAAGGCCGCGCAAAGCGCTTTCACCGCACGCGGCACGGTTCTCTCCCAAACAAAAGCGGCCGCGAATCTAGCATTCGCGGCCGCCCATGCAATTTCTATCCGGGATCGGGAGATCAGGCCTCCGCGTATTCCTCGACCTCGCTCGTCACCGGGCCCGAATCCTGGCCCTTGGCGTCGGTATCGCGATCGACGAATTCGATGATCGCGATCGGCGCGGCGTCCGAAGCGCGGATGCCGGCCTTGATGATGCGGGTGTAGCCGCCGTTGCGACCGGCATAACGCTCGGCAAGAACCTCGAACAGCTTGCGCTCCTGCGCTTCGTCCATCACGCGGCTATGCGCCAGGCGACGGTTCGAAAGACCGCCGCGCTTGGCCAGCGTGACCAGCTTTTCGACATAGGGGCGCAGTTCCTTGGCCTTGGCCGTGGTGGTCTGGATCTGCTCGTGCTTGATCAGCGCGGCGGCCATGTTGCGCAGCAGCGCGGCGCGGTGGCCGCTGGTGCGCTGCAGTTTGCGGCCGGCGATTTTATGGCGCATGTTCTGTACTCCGTTCGTAAGGGGCCCGTATCAGGTAGCCCGGTCCCGGCGGCAGTTCGGGTCGCCGCCCCATCACCCTTGTCGGCTGCCGGTGGCAGGCCCGCCCGGGGTTCAGCCGAGCAGTTCCTGTTCCAGCTTCTTGGCCATTTCCTCGATATTTTCGGGCGGCCAGCCGGGGATATCCATGCCCAGGCGCAGCCCCATCGAGCTGAGGACTTCCTTGATCTCATTGAGCGACTTGCGGCCGAAGTTCGGCGTGCGCAGCATCTCTGCCTCGGTCTTCTGGACCAGATCGCCGATGTAGATGATGTTGTCGTTCTTGAGGCAGTTGGCCGAACGCACCGACAGCTCCAGTTCGTCCACCTTCTTGAGCAGGTAGCGGTTGAGCTGGTTGGTATCGCTCTCTTCAGGCGCGGCGGCGGCGATGCCGATCATCGGCGAGGTGCCGACCGGGGCGATATCCTCGAAGTGGACGAACAGCGCGAGCTGGTCCTGCAGGATGCGCGCCGCATAGGCGACCGCGTCTTCGGGCGTGACCGTGCCGTCGGTCTCGACCGTGAGGCTCAGCTTGTCGAAGTCCAGTTCCTGGCCGATACGCGCGTTCTCGACCTTGTAGGAGACCTGACGCACCGGCGAGTACAGCGAATCGACCGGGATCAGGCCGATCGGCGCATCGACCGGACGGTTCGACACGGCCGGGACATAGCCCTTGCCGGTGTCGGCGGTCAGTTCCATGTTCAGCGTGGCGCCTTCGTCGAGATGGCAGATCACGAGGTTCTTGTTCATCACCTCGATGTCGCCCGAGACGGCGATATCGCCCGCCTTGACCGCGGCCGGGCCGATCGCCGAAAGCTGCAAACGCTTCGGACCATCACCCTGCATCTTGAGCGCGATCTGCTTGACGTTGAGCACGATGTCGGTCACGTCCTCGCGCACGCCGGCCAGCGACGAGAACTCGTGCAGGACGTTGTCGATCTTGATCGAGGTGATCGCGGCGCCCTGAAGCGAGGACAGCAGCACGCGACGCAGCGCGTTGCCGAGCGTCAGGCCGAAACCCCGCTCAAGCGGTTCAGCGACGAAAGTCGCGCGGAGCTTGGGGTCGGCTCCCGGCTTGACCTCAAGGCTGTTCGGCTTCTTGAGTTCCTGCCAGTTCTTGATGTTGACGGTCATGGACTTCCCCTGGGATGTTCAGTGCGGTTACGGCCGCGGTGCCCGATGCGGGCCGCGGCCGATCCGAAAGCCGGACGGCGAGAGGGCCTCGCCGTCCGTACAGGCTCGATCAGACGCGGCGGCGCTTGGAAGGCCGGACGCCGTTGTGCGGGATCGGCGTAACGTCGCGAATCGAGGTGATGGTGAAGCCGACGGCCTGAAGCGCGCGCAGCGCGCTCTCGCGGCCCGAACCCGGGCCCTTGACCTCAACCTCAAGGGTGCGGACACCATGCTCGGCGGCCTTCTTGCCGGCATCGTCGGCGGCGACCTGGGCGGCATAGGGCGTCGACTTGCGGCTGCCCTTGAAGCCCATCATGCCGGCCGACGACCAAGAGATGGCGTTGCCCTGGGCATCGGTGATCGTCACCATGGTGTTGTTGAAGCTGGCATTCACATGCGCGATGCCGCTGGTGATGTTCTTGCGCTCCCGCCTTTTGATGCGCTGGGGTTCGCGTGCCATGTTCGTCTATCCTGTCGAAAAATCGCTGGGGGAAACCGTGAAGGGCCGCTCCGGCCCTGCGGCTTACTTCTTCTTGCCGGCGATCGGCTTCGCCTTGCCCTTGCGGGTGCGCGCGTTGGTGTGCGTGCGCTGGCCGCGAACCGGAAGGCCCTTGCGGTGGCGAAGGCCGCGATAGCAGGCCAGGTCCATCAGGCGCTTGATGTTCATCGCGGTCTGGCGGCGAAGATCGCCTTCCACCACGTGATCGGCGTCAATCGCCTCGCGGATCTGCAGCACTTCGGCGTCGGACAGATCCTGCACGCGGCGGCTGTGATCGATCCCGAGCTTGTCGGCGATCTCAACAGCCTTGGTCCGGCCGATTCCATGGATATACGTCAGCGCGATGATAACACGCTTGTTGGTGGGGATGTTTACCCCGGCAATACGAGCCACTTAATTCTCCTGCTCCACAGAGGCGCCTCAGCCACCCCTATCTCAACGCGATCAACACTCTTGTGACAGGCAACGGTGCGAAAAGGCAAAAGTCCGGGTAGCGCGCACAGTGGCTGACGCCTGCCGGACCGAGCCGTTTCTGTCGAGTGAAGGGCGCGCTTAGAATGATTCACAAGGGCTGTCAACGCCCCGCACGCCAATAAGTTTTGACCACACCGAAAAAGTCCGGTGAGGTTTCCAATGCCTGTGATCTCTACTTACCGCATCGCGGGGCCGCAGTCAAAACCCCAAAATGGCCGTAATCGCGAAAGACGCGCTCAGTGGCCGATGATCTCGCCGATCCTGTCGCCTTTCATCGGCTCGCGCGGAGCGGCGGTCGGCGCGGGGACCGGCTCTGACGGCCCGGCGCCCTGCTCGCGCGCCGGTTCGCTGGCGGGCTCGCTCACCGTCACCAGCTTGCCGCCCAGCTTCTGCGCCAGGCTCGTCACTTGCTCGGTCAGCATCTGGTCGACCAGCGGCGCAAGGTTCCTGGGTTCGGTGCGGAAATAGCCGCCTACCGTGTATTCCAGCAGGATGCGCGTACCCGCACCCGCAGGTTTCAGCATGACCGTCATCACCCCTGTCGCCGCGTCGGATTGCAGCGGCCCCAACCCGCCGACCATCCGCAGGGCCCGCCCGCGCTCGACGTAGACCACGCGCATATGCTCGACACCGCCACGGGGCGCGGCATTGGGCGAAACGGTGCTGGGCAGGATTTCGCAGAAACAGCCACCCGGCCGCAAGTCGATCGTCATGTTCCGGGAATCGCCCGAATACGTATGCGCCTTGCTCCACCACTTCGCGGGCGCGATCAGCGTTTCCCAGGTCTCGTCGGCGCTGGCGGGCACCTCGGCCACATAGCGCACCACGAACCCCCGCTCCGTCACCGCCTGCACGCCCGCCAACGCGGGCAGCGGCGCCAGCAACGCGGCGAGGGCCAAGGCCGGGCGAAACACCGGGCGGAACATGGGCACTTCCTCTTCGTTCGCCAGTGCCTTGCGGTCGCCCGCGAAGATCAGGCGGCCACGATCTTCTCGATCGCCTTGGTCACATCATCCATGTCGGCCATGCCATCGACCCGCGCGACGATGCCGCGCGCTTCGTAGATCGGCAGGATCGGCGCGGTCTTGGCGCGATATTCGGCAAGGCGCGTGCGCACGGTTTCGGCATTGTCATCCGGCCGCCGCTTGAACTCGGTGCCGCCGCACTTGTCGCACGTGCCCGGCAATTGCGGCTGCTCGAACTTGTCGTGGTAGCCCTTGCCGCAGGTGGCGCAAGTGAAGCGGCCGGTGATACGCTCGACCAGCGCGTCCTCGTCCACTTCCAGCTCGATCACATGATCGAGCGTGCGTCCCCGTTCGGCCAGCAGAGCGTCGAGCGATTCGGCTTGGGCGGCCGTGCGCGGATAACCGTCGAAGATGGCGCCGGCATCCGGCCCCATCGCGTCCAGTTCCTCACCGATGAGGCCCGAGACGATCTCGTCGGAAACCAGCTCGCCGCGATCCATGACCGCCTTTGCCTGCAGGCCGATCGGCGTACCCGCCTTGACCGCGGCGCGCAGCATATCCCCGGTGGAGAGCTGGCGCATCCCGTGCCGCTCGACCAGACGCTGCGCCTGGGTTCCCTTGCCCGCTCCCGGCGGTCCCAGCAGAATAATGTTCACGCAAAAACCCCCAATACGCTCAAGGCCGCGTCACCGCAGCCTGCCTTTCAGTTTCGCCTTCTTGATGAGATCGCCATACTGGTGCGCCAGCAGGTGTGACTGGATCTGGGTGATCGTGTCGACCGTGACGTTGACGACGATCAGCAGGCTGGTGCCCCCCAGGAACAGCAGCGGCAGCCCGGTCTGCGACAGGAAGTATTCCGGCACGGTGCAGACGATCGTGAGATAGGCCGCGCCGATCACGGTGATGCGCGTCAGCACATAATCGAGATAAGTCGCCGTGTTCTTGCCCGGACGAATCCCCGGAATGAAGCCGCCATTCTTCTTGAGGTTCTCCGCCGTCTCTTCCGGGTTGAAGACGACAGCCGTGTAGAAGAAGCAGAAGAAGATGATGCCAGCGGCGTAAAGCGCCATGTAGAGCGGCTTGCCGTGACCAAGGTACTGGTTGAGCGTCACCACGAACTGGCCCATCGCGGTATCGGTCGACAGCGACTTGCCGGCGAACTGCGTGATGGTGAGCGGCAGCAGCAGCAGCGAGCTGGCGAAGATCGGCGGGATGACGCCGGCGGTGTTGATCTTCAGCGGCAAGTGGCTGCGATCGGCCTGCATCATGCCGCGCTGCGTCGCCCGCTTGGGATACTGGATCAACAATCGCCGCTGCGCGCGTTCCATGAAACAGATGAACAGGATCATCGAGACGACCAGCACGATCAGCGCGACGATCAGCAGGCTGCCGGTATCGCCGGCGCTGTATTGCCGCCCCAGGTTGCCGGCGAACGTCGGCATCTGGGCGACAATGCCCGCCATGATGATGAGCGACACGCCATTGCCGATCCCGCGCGAGGTGATCTGCTCGCCCAGCCAGAGCAGGAACATCGTCCCGCCGACCAGGCTGACGACCGCGCCAACACGGAACATGTAACCGGGATTGACCACCGCCTGCAGGCCGCTTTGCGCCGCATAGGCCTCAAGCCCGGTGGCGACGAACCAGCCCTGGATCGCGCACAGCAGCACGGCGCCGTACCGGGTATACTGGTTCAGCTTCTTGCGCCCCGCCTCGCCTTCCTTCTTGAGCGCCATCAGCGCCGGATGGAGCGAGGCGGCAAGCTGCACCACGATCGAGGCGGTGATATAGGGCATTACGCCCAGCGCGATCAGGCTCATGCGTTCCAGGCTGCCGCCCGAAAAGGTGTTGAACAGATCGAGAATGCCGCCGCGAGTCTGGCTGTAGAGCGTTTCCAGCACCAGCGGGTTGATGCCGGGCAGCGGCACGAAGCTGAGAAAGCGGAAAACGATCAGCGCGCCGATCGTAAACCAGATTCGGTTCTTGAGCTCGGTCGCCTTGGAAAAGTTGGCCAGGCTCAGGCTGCTGGCAATGTTGTCGGCGCGTGAAGCCATCGCGAAAATTGAGCCTCGATTGAAAGGGTCGATCCGGCCTTAGCTTGCGCAAGGCGCCTTGTCGAACCCCGGTGCGGAAACAATCATATAGGTATTCCCGCCGGGCCGAAAACCCGTGAAGGCGGGGAAACGCGCACCAGCGCTCCCCGCCCTGTCGCGGGAGCGCGGACTCAGGCTTCGGCGGCTTCCTTGGCGACGAGCACCTCGACCGAGCCGCCGGCCTTGCCGACCGCCTCGATCGCGCCCTTCGACGCACCGGCCACCTGGAAGCTCACCTTCGCGGTGAGTTCGCCCTTGCCGAGCAGGCGCACGCCGTCGCGGCCGCCACGCGCCAGGCCCGCGGCCTTGAGCACGGCGTGGTCGATCACCGCCGAGGTATCGAGCTTGCCCGCGTCGATCGCCTTCTGCACCATGCCCAGGTTCACTTCGGCATAGTCCTTGGCGAACTTGGCGTTGGTGAAGCCGCGCTTCGGGATGCGCATGTGGAGCGGCATCTGGCCGCCCTCGAAGCCCTTGATGGCCACGCCCGAGCGCGCCTTCTGGCCCTTCTGGCCCCGCCCGCTGGTCTTGCCCTTGCCCGAGCCGATGCCCCGGCCGACGCGGATGCGGCGGTGGCGGGCACCATCATTGTCACGGATGTCGTTCAGTTTCATAGTCTGCACTCGCTTTCGCTTTAAGTCGCGCTGGATGGAAAGGCGGCCCCATAAGGGAAGCCGATGGCAATGTCACCCCCTCAATTGGGCGGAGGCGGCCGGCGCGCGCTCGCCTCACTTGCCCATCGTGCGCACGGCGACGGTGAACTCGCCCGGAACGGCTGTGCCGAAGGTGTTGCGCGCCGGCCGGAAGCGCAGGACATTCATCGCCAGCGTGCAGACTTCCCGATCGAACACGGGCAGCGGCGTGCCGGGCTCCAGCTTGCACGAAAGCGCCTTGCCCGCGTCATCGACGGCGATGGTCACGAGCTGGACGCTCGATTCCTGCCGCGCCAGTTCCTCTTCGTGGCGCTTGGCCAGTTCGATCAGCGCGAGCCGGAAGGTCATCTCTTCCTTCTCGAACATCTGCGGCTGCTCGGCCAGCTCGTCGAATTCCTCGGGCGCGACCATGCTGCGCATCCGCAGGATCTCGCTGCGCCACTGCATCGACCGGGCGATCTGGATCGGGGAACTGGCATCGAGCAGCGACTGGCATTTCGATCCGGCCGGGCTGGCCTTGGCCCGCAACAGCGCTTCGACCGCGTCCGACTCGCGATAGGCGATGGCCCAGGCAAGCGCGGTCAGCCCGAACATATCGGCGGCGTTGACGTCGTGACGGCCCGAACGCAGCATCCGGCCAAGGCTCGCGGTGTCGCCGCGCCGCGCCGCGTCGGCCAGCGTCGCCGGGATCGGCCGCGACGCGAGATCGGGGAAGCCATAAGCCTGCTCCGGCGCGAGACCGGCCGCCCCGGACGCCTTGCCCGCGTCCTCGCCGGGCCGGCACACGTCGCTGTAGGGATAGCGCGGATCGGCCAGCAGCGCCTGGTTATAGCGGCGCCCGAAACTGGCGACGCGGCTTTGGTGCGCGCGCTCGGCGCCGGAGCGGTCGTCCGCCGCATCCTCGCCCTCGACGCCGATCACGCGCGCCATCCATGGGTCGAGCCCGCCGGCGATGCGGCATTGCGCGCCGTAAAGCCGGGGATGGGCCGCATCCATCGTCATGGCGGCGGCCAGGCGGAAATCGCCTGCCACCACGGCCTTGCGCGCTTCGACGGCGGGATCGGGCCCGGCCGCGAGCAAGGCCTTGCGCAAGGCTTCGTCCGCCAGTCGCTGCCGCTTCAGGACGTCAGGCGTCAGCGCCGGTTCGTCACAGGCGGCAACCCCGGTCTGGCTTTCGTCCCAGATCCGCTCCTGCTCGGGCTCGCGCGGCGTGCAGGCCGCCGTTCCCAGCAGCATCGCGCACACGAGCCAAGCCGCATATGTCCTGCCAGCCAAGTCAGTTCCCCAGCAGCGCCGCCACCCGGCCGCGCACATTCCGCCGAACAAAAAAGCCCCGGCGCCTGGCACCGGGGCTTTTTGCATAACTCACGTCGAGCCGGTGAAGCCTCAGTCGAGCACTTCGACCATATGCGGCAGCCTGGCGATCGCGCCGCGCACTTCGGCGGTGTCTTCCACCTCCACAATGCGATGCATCTTGCCAAGGCCCAGGCCGACGAGAATCTTCTTCTGGCTTTCCGGCCGGCGGATCGGCGAGCCGATCTGCTTGATCTTGATCTTAGCCATCTGACTCACTCCACAATCGCATCGGCGGCGGCCTCTGCCTCCGCCTCGTTCGCGCCACCGCGACCGAGCAGATCGGCGACCTTCTTGCCGCGACGCTGCGCCACTGACTTCGGCGAAGTCTGGCTGGTCAGCGCGTCGAACGTGGCGCGGATCATGTTGTAGGGGTTCGACGTGCCGACCGACTTGGTCACGACATCGTGAACGCCCAGGCTTTCGAACACGGCGCGCATCGGACCGCCGGCGATGATGCCGGTGCCCGCGGGCGCGGTGCGGACGTTGACCTTGCCGGCGCCGAAGCGGCCCTTGCCGTCATGGTGCAGGGTGCGACCTTCCTTGAGCGGGACGCGGACCATCTTCTTCTTGGCCGAAGCAGTCGCCTTGGTGATCGCCTCGGGCACTTCGCGGGCCTTCGAGTGGCCGAAGCCGACCCGGCCCTTGCCATCGCCCACCACGACCAGCGCGGCGAAACCGAAGCGCTTGCCGCCCTTGACGGTCTTGGAGACGCGGTTGATGTGCACGAGCTTCTCGATCAGCTCTTCGCCGCCGTCGTCCTCGTTGCGGTTGCGACGATCGTCGCGCCGGCCACCGCGACCGCCACGGCCGCCACGGCCACCACGCTCGCGATCGCCGCCGCCACGGCCGCCACGGCCCTCACGGACCTCGGGCTCGGCGCCCTCGACCACGACTTCGACCTGGTTTTCGGTGTTTTCGTCAGCCATCATCAGAACTCCAGCCCGCCTTCGCGAGCGGCATCAGCCAGCGCCTTGACGCGGCCATGGAACAGGAAACCGCCGCGATCGAACACGACCGAGGTAATGCCCGCCTGCTTGGCGGCCTCGGCGAGTTCCTTGCCCACGCGGATGGCGGCATCGATATCGCTGCCCTTGCTACCCAGCGTGTTGGCGGCGACGATCGTGCGGCCCTGCGCGTCGTCGATCACCTGCGCGTAGATGTGCTTGCCGGTGCGATGCACCGAAAGCCGGGGACGGCCGCCCGAACGGGCGCGAAGCGCGGTGCGGACCCGCCGGCGCCGGCGGTCGAAAAGGGAAAGCTTGGCCATTACTTCTTCTTCCCTTCCTTGCGGAAGATGTACTCGCCGCGGTACTTGATGCCCTTGCCCTTGTAGGGTTCGGGCTTGCGCCAGCGGCGAATCTCGGCCGCAACCTGGCCGACCTTCTGCTTGTCGTTACCGGAAATCTCGATCGTCGTGTTGTCCGGCGTCTTGATCTCGATGCCTTCGGGCACGTCGATGTCGACATCGTGCGAATAGCCGAGCTGGAGCTTCAGCTTCCCGCCCTGGGCGTTCGCGCGATAGCCGACGCCGGTGATGTCGAGGATCTTCGAAAAGCCCTGCGTCACCCCTTCGACGAGGTTCGAGACGAGCGTACGCTGCATACCCCAATGGCTGCGCGACGCCTTGCTGTCGTTGGCCGGCTGCACCGAGATCGCGCCGTCATCGAGACTGTAGGTCACGAGGTCCGACAAGCCCATGGTGAGCGTGCCCTTGGGGCCCTTCACCGAAAGCACGCCATTGTCGATGGAGGCAGTGACCCCGCTCGGGATCGCTACCGGCCTTTTGCCGATACGGCTCATCAGAACACCTCCGCCAGCACTTCGCCGCCGACGTTCTGGGTGCGTGCCTCGGCATCCGAGAGCACGCCCTTGGGCGTCGAGACGATGGTGATGCCAAGGCCGTTGCGCACGATCGGCAGTTCCTTCGAACCCGAATAGACGCGGCGGCCCGGCTTGGAGACGCGAGCGACGTGCTTGATCGCCGGCTCGCCTTCGAAATACTTCAGTTCGATCCGCAACTGCGGGTGCTTGCCGGTGGCATCCTCGGTGTAGCCACGGATGTAGCCTTCACGCTGGAGCACCTCGAGCACGCGGGCGCGAAGCTTGGACGCGGGCGAAAGGACGGAATCCTTCTTCGCCTGCTGGCCGTTGCGGATACGGGTGAGCATGTCACCCAGGGGATCGGTCATCGCCATCTTGCGTGTCCCTTACCAGCTCGACTTGGTGACGCCGGGGATCATGCCCTTGTTGGCAAGATCGCGCAGCTCGATGCGGCACAGGCCGAACTTGCGGTAGTAACCGCGCGGACGGCCGGTCGTGGCGCAACGGTTGCGGACCCGGGTCGGGTTACCGTTGCGCGGGATCTCGGCCAGCTTGAGGCGGGCGATGAGGCGCTCGGTTTCCTCGAGCGATTCGTCATCGGCCACGGCCTTCAGGCGCGCGTACTTGCCGGCATACTTCTTCACGAGCTTCTTGCGACGCTCGTTCTTGTTGATGGAACTCAGTTTCGCCATGGACTTAAGCTCTCTTCTTCAGCGGCGGCTCACGCCGCCTCCTTCTGTTCCTGCACCTCGGCAGGGAACGGGAAACCGAACAGGCGCAGCAGTTCGCGCGCTTCGTCGTCGGTCTTCGCGGTGGTGGTGACGATGATGTCCATGCCACGCACCTTCTCGATCCTGTCGTAGCTGATCTCCGGGAAGATGATCTGCTCCTTCAGGCCCATCGCATAGTTGCCGCGGCCGTCGAACGACTTCGGGTTCAGGCCGCGGAAGTCACGGATGCGGGGCATCGCGATGGTGATCAGGCGATCGAGGAATTCGTACATGCGCTCGCGGCGCAGCGTCACCTTGCAGCCGATCGGCATGCCTTCGCGCAGCTTGAACTGCGCGATCGACTTGCGGGCCTTGGTGATCACCGGCTTCTGGCCCGCGATCAGTTCCATTTCCTCGGCGGCGGTCTGGACCTTCTTCTTGTCCTGGCTCGCTTCGCCAACGCCCATGTTGAGCGTGATCTTCTCGATCCGCGGCACTTCCATGACGTTCTTGTAGCCGAACTTCTCGGTCATCGCCTTGACGACGGTGTCGTCGTAGCGCTGCCGCATACGAGGGGTATACTTGTCAGCCATCGATGGTCTCCCCGGACTTCACGGCCACGCGGACCTTCTTGCCGTCCTTGGTTTCGAAGCGAACCCGAGTGGGCTTGCCGTCCTTGGGATCGGCCAGGCCCACCTTGCTGATCGCCATCGGCGCCGGCACGCGGTCAATGCCGCCGTTCGGATTCGTCTGCGTCGGCTTGCGGTGACGGGTCGCCACGTTCACGCCCTCGACCAGGACCTTGCCTTCCTTCGGCATGACCTGGAGGACAGTGCCGGTGCGGCCCTTGTCCTTGCCCGAACGGACGACGACACTGTCACCCTTCTTGATCTTCGCGGCAGCCATCACAGCACCTCCGGAGCGAGCGAGATGATCTTCATGAAGCCCTTGCCGCGCAGTTCGCGCACCACGGGGCCGAAGATACGAGTGCCGATCGGCTCCTCGTTCTTGTTGATCAGCACGGCGGCGTTCGTGTCGAAACGAATCACGCTGCCATCGGCACGGCGCACGTCCTTGCGGGTCCGCACGATCACCGCGCGGTGCACGTCGCCCTTCTTGACGCGAGCGCGGGGCTGCGCCTCCTTGACCGACACCACGATGATGTCGCCCACGCCGGCGGTACGACGCTTCGACCCGCCCAGCACCTTGATGCACTGGACGCGCTTGGCGCCGCTGTTGTCCGCGACGTCGAGGTTGGATTGCATCTGGATCATAGATCCGGTTCCTTCTTACCTGGCTTGCCGGAACCAGTCCGGCAGTTCCAAAAATTCCCTGACGCCAGCTCAGACGTCCGCTTCGACCGCCGCAACCTTGCCGGCCTGGAGGCGATCGAGCACCTTCCACGACTTGGTCTTGGAAATCGGCTTGGTCTCCTCGATGCGGACGCGCTCGCCAGTGCGGAAAGCATTGTCCTCGTCGTGGGCGTGATACTTCTTCGAACGGCGGATGATCTTCCCGTACAGCGGGTGCTTCACCTTGCGCTCGACCAGCACGGTCACGGTCTTGTCGGTCTTGTCGGAAACCACGGTCCCGATCAGGATACGCTTGGGCATCGTGTGTCTCCTTACTTCGACGTCACGGCCGCACGCTCGGTCTGGAGCGTCTTGATGCGGGCGATGTCGCGACGGACTTCCTTGATCCGGGCCGGGCGTTCAAGCTGGTTGGTCGCAGCCTGGAAGCGCAGGTTGAACTGCTCGCGCTTGAGATCGGCCAGATCAGCGGTGAGCTGGTCGTCCGTCTTGGCGCGCAGGTCTTCGGTCTTGCTGGCCATCATTCGCCTCCCAGATGCGAGGTGTCGCCGAGGCGGGCGACAACCTTGGTCTTGATCGGCAGCTTCATCGCCGCGCGGCTGAACGCCTCGGCCGCGAGCGGGCCGGCAACGCCATCCAGTTCGAACAGGATGCGGCCCGGCTTCACGCGGGCAGCCCAGTATTCGACCGCGCCCTTGCCCTTGCCCTGGCGGACTTCGGCGGGCTTCTTCGACACCGGCACGTCGGGGAACACGCGGATCCACAAGCGCCCCTGGCGCTTGATGTGACGCGTGATCGCACGGCGCGCGGCTTCGATCTGGCGGGCGGTGATCCGCTCCGGCTCGAGCGCCTTGAGACCGTACGACCCGAAATTCAGGTCGGTACCGCCCTTGGCGTCACCCTTGATCCGGCCCTTGAAGGCCTTGCGGAACTTGTGCTTCTTCGGTTGCAACATGGTGCTTACTCTATCCTAAGCCTCAGCGCGCCGGACGGACGCCGGAGGTCTGGGCCTCCATCATCAGCCGGTCCTGCGCCATCGGGTCGTGGCCCAGGATCTCGCCCTTGAAGATCCAGACCTTGATGCCGATGATCCCATAGGCGGTCAGCGCCTCGGCTTCGGCATAATCGATGTTCGCACGCAGCGTGTGCAGCGGCACGCGACCTTCGCGATACCACTCGACACGCGCGATCTCGGCACCGCCAAGACGGCCGCCGCACGTGATCTTGATGCCTTCGGCACCCAGACGCAGCGCCGACTGCACCGCGCGCTTCATCGCCCGGCGGAACGCCACGCGGCGAACGAGCTGGTCGGCGACGCCCTGCGCGACGAGCTTGGCGTCGATCTCCGGCTTGCGGATCTCGACGATGTTCAGCTTCACTTCGCTGCCGGTCATCTTCGAAAGCTGCTTGCGCAGCTTCTCGATGTCAGCGCCCTTCTTGCCGATGATGACGCCCGGACGGGCGGCATAGATCGACACGCGGCACAGCTTGGCCGGCCGCTCGATCACCACTTTCGAGATCGCCGCCTGCGGCAAGGTCTCGATGATGAACTTGCGGATCTTGAGGTCTTCCTCAAGCAGCTTGCGGTAATCGCGGCCTTCCGCGAACCAGCGGCTGTCCCAGGTGCGGTTGATCTGGAGACGCAGACCGATCGGATTGCTCTTCTGACCCATGGCTCAGGCCTCCTCGACTTCGCGGACCACGATGCGCAGCCGGCTGAACGGCTTCAGGATGCGGGTCGACTTGCCGCGACCGCGCGCGTGCCAGCGCTTCATGGTGATGGACTTGCCCACGCTGGCCTCGGCGACGACGAGCGCGTCGACGTCGAGGTTGTGGTTGTTTTCCGCGTTGGCGATCGCCGACGCGAGAACCTTGCGCGCGTCCTGCGCCATCGCCCGCTTCGAGAAGGCGAGGATGTTCATCGCTTCCTCCGCCTTCTTGCCGCGGATCAGGCCGGCGACCAGGTTGAGCTTCTGCGCCGAACCACGAATCGTGGTGCCGACCGCCAGCGCTTCCTTGTCACCGACGCGACGGGGTGCTGCCTGCTTGCTCATTAGCGCTTGCCCTTCTTGTCGGCGGCGTGACCGGGGAAGGTGCGCGTGGGCGCGAACTCGCCGAGCTTGTGACCGACCATGTCCTCGTTGACCGAGACCGGGATGAACTTGTGGCCGTTGTAGACGCTGAACGTCAGGCCGACGAACTGCGGCAGGATCGTCGAACGACGCGACCAGGTCTTGACCGGACCGGCGCGGCTGCCCGCATCCTGCGCGGCTTCCGCCTTCTTCAGCAGGTACAGGTCGACGAAGGGGCCTTTCCAGACGGAACGTGCCATCGTGTCTTACCTCTTCTTCTTCGCGTGGCGCGAACGGATGATCATCTTGTCCGTCTGCTTGTTGTGACGAGTGCGGGCGCCCTTGGTCGGCTTGCCCCACGGAGTGACCGGATGACGGCCGCCCGAGGTGCGGCCTTCACCACCGCCGTGCGGGTGGTCGACCGGGTTCTTGGCGACGCCGCGAGTCAGCGGGCGACGGCCCATCCAGCGCTTGCGGCCGGCCTTCGCGAGATTCTGGTTCGCGTTGTCCGGGTTCGATACGGCGCCGACGGTGCCCATGCAATCGCCGCGCAGGTAGCGCTGCTCGCCCGAATTCAGGCGAACGATGACCATGCCCCGGTCGCGGCCGACGACTTGCACGTAAGTGCCGGCCGAGCGGGCGATCTGGCCGCCCTTGCCCGGCTTCATCTCGACGTTGTGGCAGATCGTGCCGACCGGCATCTGCGACAGCAGCATCGCGTTGCCCGGCTTCACGTCGGTCTTCTCGCCCGCGACGACGGTGTCGCCCACGGCGAGCCGCTGCGGCGCGAGGATGTAGGCGACTTCGCCGTCCGCGTACTTGATCAGCGCGATGAACGCGGTGCGGTTCGGGTCATACTCAAGCCGCTCGACAATGGCCGGCGAATCCCACTTGCGACGCTTGAAGTCGATGAAGCGGTACTTCTGCTTGTGGCCGCCGGCGATGCCGCGCGAGGTGACATGGCCCTTGTTGTTGCGGCCGCCCGTCTTGTGCTTGCCTTCGGTCAGCGCCTTGACCGGCTTGCCCTTCCACAGCGACGTCTTGTCGACCAGGATCAGGCCACGCCGGGAGGGGCTGGTCGGATTGTAATGCTTCAGTGCCATCGGATCAGCCCCGTACGCCTTCGGTGATGTCGATCGACTGGCCCTCGGCCAGCGTGACAATCGCCTTCTTCACGTCGCTGCGACGGTATTCCCTACCGCGCCAGCGCTTGGTCTTGCCCTTGGTGACCAGCGTGTTGACGCCAGTGACCTTGACGTCGAACAGCGCCTCGACCGCAGCCTTGATTTCCGGCTTGGTCGCGCTGTCCGCCACCTTGAAGACAACCGCGTTATGCTCGGAGAGCAGCGTGGCCTTCTCGGTGATGTGGGGCGAGAGGATCACGTCGTAGTGACGGATATCCACTTCCTTGGTCTTAGCCATTAGTCAGCCCCTCCCGGGAGGGCGAAACGCGCCTCCAGTTTCTCGACCGCGGCGCGCGTCAGCACCAGCGTATCATGCTTGAGGATGTCGTAGACGTTGGCGCCCACGGCCGGCAGCACGTTCACGCCGGCAAGGTTGCCCGCGGCGCGCGCGAAACCTTCGTTCACCTGCTCGCCATCGATCACCAGGATCTTGCGGCCAAAGCCGGCCTGGGCCAACTGGCCGGCCAGCGCCTTGGTCTTGGCGTCGGCGACGTCAAGGCTGTCGACGACCACCAGGCCGCTCTGGGCCTTGGCCGAAAGCGCCATCCTGAGGCCGAGCGCGCGAACCTTCTTGTTGAGCGAGACGTTGAACTCACGGCGACGCGCGCCGTGGGCCTTGCCGCCGCCGATGAACACGGGGGCCGCGCGGTCGCCGTGGCGAGCCGTACCGCCGCCCTTCTGGCGACCGAACTTCTTGCCGGTGCGGGCGACATCCGAACGCTCGCGCGTGGCGCGGGCAATGCCGCGACGGTTTTCGAGCTGCCAGGTTACGACACGGTGCAGGATATCCGCGCGCGGCTCGATGCCGAACACGTCATCCGACAGCTCGATGTCGCCCTTGGCGGCCGAACCATCCAGATTGAGGACCTTGACCTTCACGACTTAGCCCTCCTGGCCTTCGGTCGCCTCGACCGCCGCGGTATCTTCCGCGGGCGTTTCGGCGGCGCCATTCGATTCCGGCGCTTCGTTGCTGTTGGCGGCCTGCTTCAGGCCGGCGGGGTAAGGCGCTTCGGCGTGACGGTTGACCTTCACGGCGTCCGACACGGTGAGCCACGAGTTCTTCGCGCCCGGGACCGAGCCCTTGACGAAGATCAGGCCGCGCTCGTCATCGACGCGAACCACTTCGAGGTTCTGCTGCGTGCGCTGGCGATCACCCATGTGGCCGGCCATCTTCTTGTTCTTGAAGACCTTGCCCGGATCCTGGCGGTTGCCGGTCGAACCGTGCGAGCGGTGCGAGAGCGAGACGCCGTGCGTCGCGCGCAGACCGCCGAAGCCCCAGCGCTTCATGGCGCCGGCAAAGCCCTTGCCCTGCGTGTGGCCGGCGACGTCGACCAGCTGGCCGGGAACGAAGTGCGAAGCGGCGATCGTCGCGCCGACATCGAGCAGCGCGTCGTCGGCGACGCGGAACTCGGCAACGCGCATCTTCAGCGGCACTTCCGCCTTGGCGAAATGCTCACGCTGCGGCTTGGCGACATTCTTCTGCTTGGCCTCGCCCGCGCCGAGCTGGACCGCGACGTAACCGTCACGATCAGCGGTGCGAACCGAAACCACCTGGCAATCTTCCAGCGCCAGGACGGTAACGGGCACGTGCCGGCCGTCCTCCTGGAAAAGGCGGGTCATCCCCACCTTTTTGGCGATCACGCCAGTGCGCATGATCAAAACTCCTCAACAGAGGCCCCCGGACCCATTCCGGGGGCTTGCCAGCCCGAGTTGTGATGCATCGCCCCGTCCGGGCTGAGTGCTTCCCGAAGGAAGCGAGACGGGGGACGCAGCCCGGAGAACATCTCCGGCGGTATCCCTTATGTCCGCGCGAGCCTGGGCTCGCGAAACCGGGTGCCGAATTGCTTCGGGCCGGAAAGGATGGTTGACCCCGAAGGATCGAAACTCTGGTCGAGCCCGGCCTCAGGCCAGCTTGATCTCGACGTTCACGCCGGCCGCCAGATCGAGCTTCATCAGCGCGTCGACAGTGGTGGCGTTGGGCTGCACGATATCCAGCAGCCGCTTGTAGGTGCGCACCTCGAACTGCTCACGCGACTTCTTGTCGATGTGCGGCCCGCGGTTCACGGTGAACTTCTCGATCTGGGTCGGCAGCGGAATGGGGCCCCGAATGAGCGCGCCGGTCCGGCGGGCGGTGTCCGCGATCTCGCCAGTGGCCTGATCGAGCACGCGGTGGTCAAACGCCTTCAGGCGAATGCGAATATTCTGAGCTTCCATGTCCAACTACCGATGAGAAAGAGCGTTCATAAAAAAAGCTGATCGCCCCGCCTCTTTCCCGCTTTCGTGAAAGAGCGGTGCGATCGCTTCGAAAACCTGCCCGCCGGAGCGTGCCCGAATCTCGGGCCGCCCCTGCGGAGCGCGGCCTATATTACTTCGTGATCTTGCTGACAACCCCCGAACCGACGGTACGACCACCTTCGCGGATAGCGAAGCGGAGACCATCGTCCATGGCGATCGGCGCGATCAGCTTGACCGAGATCGTGACGTTGTCACCCGGCATGACCATCTCGGTGCCCTCGGGAAGGATCACTTCGCCGGTCACGTCGGTCGTGCGGAAGTAGAACTGCGGACGATAGTTCGCGAAGAACGGCGTGTGACGGCCACCTTCGTCCTTCGACAGCACGTAGACTTCCGCGTCGAACTCGGTGTGCGGCGTGACGGTGCCGGGCTTGGCCAGAACCTGGCCACGCTCGACGTCCTCACGCGCGACGCCGCGAACCAGCGCGCCGATGTTGTCGCCCGCTTCGCCCTGGTCGAGCAGCTTGCGGAACATTTCGACGCCGGTGACGACGGTCTTGCGGGTGTCCTTGAGGCCGACGATCTCGACTTCCTCGCCAACCTTGACAATGCCGGTCTCGACACGGCCGGTCACGACGGTGCCGCGGCCCGAGATCGAGAACACGTCTTCGACCGGCATCAGGAACGGCTTGTCGGTCGGGCGCGGCGGCTGCGGGATGAAGTCGTCCACGGCCTTCATCAGTTCGAGGATCGAGTTCTTGCCGATCTCGTCGTCACGGCCTTCCAGCGCGGCAAGGGCCGAACCCTTGACGATCGGAATGTTGTCGCCATCGAAGTCGTACGAGCTGAGCAGCTCGCGCACTTCGAGCTCGACGAGCTCGAGCAGCTCCTCGTCGTCGACCTGATCGACCTTGTTCATGTACACGACCAGCGCGGGCACGCCGACCTGACGAGCGAGCAGGATGTGCTCGCGGGTCTGCGGCATCGGGCCGTCGGCGGCGTTCACGACCAGGATCGCGCCGTCCATCTGCGCGGCGCCGGTGATCATGTTCTTCACATAGTCGGCGTGGCCCGGGCAATCGACGTGCGCATAGTGGCGAGCGGCGGTTTCGTATTCGACGTGCGCGGTCGAAATCGTGATGCCGCGCTCACGCTCTTCGGGGGCCTTGTCGATGTTCGCAAAGTCCACCGCGGTGCCGCCGAACGTTTCGGCCATGACCTTGGTGATCGCAGCGGTCAGCGTGGTCTTGCCGTGGTCGACGTGACCAATGGTGCCGATGTTGCAGTGCGGCTTATTCCGCTCGAATTTTGCCTTCGCCATCTTACAAACCTTCTTTTCGTTTGAAATTGAATCTGCGGGAATTCAGGCGGCACCCGCTGAATCAGGCGCCGCCCCTAGACTGATTGCGCCGATCAGGCAAGCTTCTCCTTGACCTCGGCCGCGACATTCGCCGGAACCTCGTCATAGTGGGAGAAGAACATTGAGTAGTTGGCCCGGCCCTGGGTGAACGAACGCAGCTGGTTAACATAACCGAACATGTTCGCCAGCGGGACCATCGCCTCGACCACCTGCGCGTTGCCGCGGCTGTCGGTGCCCTGGATCTGGCCGCGACGGCTGTTCATGTCGCCGATGACGTCACCCATGAATTCCTCGGGGGTGACGACTTCGACCTTCATGATCGGCTCGAGCAGCTTGATCCCGGCCTTCTGCGCGACTTCGCGCATACAGCCGCGACCGGCGATCTCGAACGCCAGCGCCGAGGAGTCGACGTCGTGGTAAGCGCCGTCATAGAGCAGGATCTCGAAGTCGATGATCGGGAAGCCGACCAGCGAGCCGGTGGCCGCCGTTTCGCGCATACCCTTTTCAATGGCCGGAATATATTCCTTGGGAATATTGCCGCCCTTGATCTCATCCTTGAAGATGATGCCCGAACCGCGCTCGCCCGGCGTGACCTTCACCTTGACGCGGCCGAACTGGCCGGTGCCGCCCGACTGCTTCTTGTGCGTGTAATCGACGTCGACCGGCTTCGCGAGGTACTCGCGATAGGCCACCTGCGGCGCGCCCACGTTGGCCTCCACCTTGAACTCGCGGCGCATACGATCGACGATGATGTCGAGGTGAAGCTCGCCCATGCCCTTGATGATGGTCTGGCCCGATTCATGGTCGGTCGAAACGCGGAACGAGGGATCCTCGGCCGAAAGACGATTGAGCGCGACGCCCATCTTCTCCTGGTCGGCCTTGGTCTTGGGCTCCACCGACAGTTCGATGACCGGCTCGGGGAATTCCATGCGTTCGAGCACGATCGGCGCGCGTTCGGCGCAGAGCGTGTCGCCCGTGGTGGTTTCCTTCATGCCAGCCAGCGCGACGATATCGCCGGCGAACGCCTCTTCGATGTCCTTGCGGTCATTGGCGTGCATCTCGAGGATACGGCCAACCTTCTCCTTCTTGCCCTTCACCGAGTTCAGGTAGGTGCCCTTGCTCAAGGTGCCGGAATAGATGCGGATGAAGGTGAGCGAACCGACGAAGGGATCGTTCATGACCTTGAACGCCAGCGCGCTGAACGGCGCGCCGTCTTCGGGCGGACGGCTGTCGGCCTCGTCGCTGTCGACCTTCACGCCCTGCACGTCCTCGATGTCGAGCGGCGAAGGCAGGTAGTCGACAACCGCGTCGAGCAGGGGCTGCACGCCCTTGTTCTTGAACGCCGAGCCGCACACCACCGGAACGAAGGCGTGACCGAGCGTACCCTTGCGGAGCAGCCGCTTGAGCGTGGCGACATCGGGCTGCTGGCCTTCGAGATAGGCCTCCATCACCTCGTCGTCCTGCTCGACGGCAAGCTCGATCAGCTTCTCGCGGTATTCGGCCGCTTCATCGACCATGTCGGCCGGGATCTCTTCGTAGAAGAACTCGGCGCCGAGCGATTCGTCCTTCCAGATGATCGCGCGGTTCTCGACCAGATCGACCAGGCCCTTGAGGTCCGCCTCGATGCCGATCGGCAGATAAAGCACGGCCGGGGTCGCGCCGAGGCGGTCGATGATCGACTGGACGCAGTATTTGAAGTTGGCGCCGGTGCGGTCCAACTTATTGATGAAGCACATCCGGGGCACGCCGTACTTGTCGGCCTGGCGCCATACGGTTTCGGACTGCGGCTCCACGCCCGCGACGCCGTCGAAGCAGGCGACCGCGCCGTCGAGCACGCGCAGCGAGCGTTCCACCTCGATGGTGAAATCGACGTGTCCGGGCGTATCGATGATGTTGATCCGGTAGTCGCCCCAGAAGCAGGTGGTCGCGGCCGAGGTGATGGTGATCCCCCGTTCCTGTTCCTGCTCCATCCAGTCCATGGTGGCGGCGCCATCGTGGACTTCACCGATCTTGTAGGACTTGCCGGTGTAGTAGAGGATGCGCTCGGTCGTGGTGGTCTTGCCGGCGTCGATATGCGCCATGATACCGATGTTGCGGTACTTTTCGAGCGGATGGCTGCGTGCCATGGGGTCTTTCCTTGGGGTGAATGGAGCGGGAGGCCTGGCCTTAAGATAGGCCCCCGCCCCATTGATTGAAAGTATGTCGCCCGGATGACAGCCAGCCGTCACCCCGGCGGCAAATTACCAGCGATAGTGCGAGAAGGCGCGGTTCGCGTCGGCCATGCGGTGCGTGTCCTCGCGCTTCTTCACCGCGTTGCCCCGGTTGTTGGCCGCATCGAGCAGTTCGCCCGAAAGGCGCGCCGACATGGTCGTTTCCGGGCGGTTGCGCGCGGCGGTGATCAGCCAGCGGATGGCCAGCGCCTGCGCGCGTTCGGGACGCACCTCGACCGGCACCTGATAGGTGGCGCCACCGACGCGGCGGCTGCGCACCTCGATCTGCGGCTTCACGTTGTTCAGCGCATCGTGGAACAGCTGCACCGGATCGGCCTTGGCCTTGGTCTCCATGGTGTCGAGCGCGCCATAGACGATGCTTTCGGCGGCGGACTTCTTGCCGTCATACATGAGGTTGTTCATGAACTTCGACAGCACCTGATCACCGAACTTCGGATCCGGCAGGATTTCCCGCTTCTCGGGACGACGACGACGTGACATTTCATTCTACTCCTTCGGAGTGCGGCGAGCCCATCCGGCCTCGCCTTGGCGGCTCCGGCCCTCTCCCCCACCCCGGCCACCCATGAGCATACCTGCGGTAGCCGGGTGGAGGAGAGGGCCCGAGCCGCTCACCGCCGTGAGGCGGACAAACTTACTTCGGGCGCTTGGCGCCGTACTTCGAGCGGCTCTGCTTGCGGTCCTTGACGCCCTGGGTGTCGAGCACGCCGCGCAGCACGTGATAGCGCACGCCGGGAAGGTCGCGCACACGGCCGCCGCGGATTAGCACCACCGAGTGCTCCTGCAGGTTGTGGCCCTCGCCCGGGATATAGGTGATGACCTCGCGCTGGTTGGTGAGGCGCACCTTGGCGACCTTGCGCAGCGCCGAGTTCGGCTTCTTCGGGGTCGTGGTGTAGACGCGGGTGCAGACACCGCGCTTCTGCGGGTTCTGCTCCATCGCAGGGACCTTGCTCTTGGCCTTCTGCGGTTCGCGGCCCTTGCGGACCAGCTGGTTGATCGTCGGCATCTGGACTCTTCTTTCTATGGAGTGCGATGGATCCGGTCCGCGCGCCCCTCGCCAGCCCTTTCGCAAGCAAGGAACGGAACGGACCCGTCGCACCCCGGGTCAACAAGCCCGGCGAGCACAGGGTGCAAGCGATGTCGGGATCACGCGGGAAAACCGGCCGCCCGCCCCCTGCCCGGCCATTCCCGCCGGAGCGGCAGGGCCATGAAGCAAGGTGCGCGGGAATCGCCGTCCCCATCGTGAGCCGAAAACACTCCACCCGACGAACCCGCCGGATTACTTTGCCGCCGGACGCCGGAGGAAACCCTCCGAAAACCGGGGCTTTGAGGCCCCGCACGCACAAACGGCAATGTTCAGCTCTATAACGCCCTTCAGGAGCCAGCCGGTGGGAAGACCCGCGAAGGAAGCGCGCCCTTAGGCGGATTCGGGGGTCGGGTCAAGGGCGGGTGCGACCTGCCATAGCAGTGCCCCCTGAGCCCCCCTTCTGGTGACTCGCGCGGGTTTCAACTCGCTGGGCTTTCTTAACCGCACTGATGATCGGGGGCAATTTCGGCCTGGGCGCGGATCAATTCGAAGATGGTAACGACCCGCATCGCTGGAAAGCGGCCGAGCTGCCAGATACGGGCGACGTGCTCGACCGGATCAACGCCAAGCTGGACCGGATGCGCGCCGGCGCCATCGCGCGCCGAGAAATGGGGGAGCGGGATTCCCGCAGGCGGGCTTCCGGGAGACGCGGACTGGGGCCCTCCCCTGGCCGGAGCGGATCGCGGTCAGGAAACGTCGTAAATGTCGGCGTCCAGGCCGTGGACCGCGCTGACGCGCCACTTCAGGTTGTGCGCGGCGAGCTGCTGGTTGAGGAAATCGGGCGGGGCCAGTTCCTTGCCCTGCGCCATGGCGGGGGCGGCATCCTTGTGCTGGGCGACATAGATGCGCGTATCGGCCAGCAGTTCCGCCCGCCGCTCGCTGCCGAGCGAGCCGGCGGCGAAATCCTCCGCATCGTCATGCAGCGCCACGTCATGGTCTGGCGAAAGCGGCGGCGTGGTGTGGAACAGGAAGTGGAAGGCGAGGCCGAGAATGCCGATCCACGCGATCAGCACCGCCCCGACACCGAGTTTGAACTTGCTCATGCGCGCGCCATTAGCAGCATCGCACCGCCGGTGCAAAGCGGATATGGCGCACCGATCATAGGTATTTTCCCCTGGGCAGGGGTTCATCCTGTTCTGAAATGGACCGTATTCGCAAAATTGTCGCTCGCAGGGGCGCTTGGCCCTTTCTGTCGGGGCCGAGCTTGTATAGACCTCCAGCAAGGTTCAGGATTTGCCTCTGCCCCGTCGGCCGGCTGGCTGGCGGGTTGTGCTCGGGAAACTGGTGGGTCGCGTGAGATGCCGCAGATAAAATGGCCGCATCGGCAAGGAACGCACGCAGCCACGCTGCGATGCGGTGCGGGACGATGCCCGGGGATCTGACCGCCATCCAGTCGCTCGGCTCGCTGACCGACAAGCAGCGCGAGGTGCTCGACCTGCTGATCGAGCACAAGACCTCCAAGGAGATCTCGCGCGAGCTGGGCATATCGCCCCACACCGTGGACCAGCGGCTCGATACCGTGCGCGCCAAGCTGGGCGCGCGCAACCGTTCCGAAATCGCCCAGATCTATCGCCGCCTGCGCCTGGCCGAAACCGGCGCGCAGGCGGGCGAACCGGCCGGAGAAGCCATATCCGAACGATTGACACATGAAAAAACCCATATGGCGCCACCGGCGTTCTTCGCGAATGGAAGCGATCGGAACGACGAGGACCTGCCCCCGCAGGACCAGGGCGAACCGGACCGGGCCGATCCCGGAACCGACGCCGAGACCGTGCGGGACTACCGCGTCGTTCCCGAGCTGTTCGATGGCGAATACGGAACCCAGGCCCGGCTGCTGGCGATCGTGCTGATCGCCGCCGCCTTCCTGGTGACGGCGCTGACGGGCTTCAGCATCGTGAAATCGGTGTCTGATGCCTTGCAGGGCTAGCCAAGGCGGCTCGCGTCCTGAGAAATCCAATGTGGGGTACGAAAAAATGACGATGAACGTCTCTGTCGCGTCGGCCAGGATCGCTCGTGAAATTCACGAGGCCGAAGCAGCCCTTGAGGAAGCGCTGATCAAGCAGTCGCTCCTGTTCAGTTCGATGGTTACCGCGCGCCGCGATCTCGCGACGGGCAAGCTCACCGGCCAGGAGGCCCTGCTGCGCCTGACCAAATCGCAGCAGGCGCTGCTCGCCGCCGGTTCGGAACTGGGCCGGGTGCACAACCGGATGCGTGACGTGCACCACGAGATCACTGGCGACCTCGCGTCCGACTGCCCGCCCCAGCTCAAGCCGGTCGGCCATCACGACGAGAGCCTGGCCGCCTGAGGTGACGGGCGCCTCCCGGCTAGCCCCCGACAGGATATCGCGTAAATCCGGTGCGTCTGGCAGCAACCATAACGATGATGGTCATCCTCGTCCTCTTCGCCATGCGGAGAGGATCGGGGCCGGAGCGCTGCGTCGCCGCGATCCTGTCGGCGAGCCTGCTGTTTTCGCTGATCCGCGTGATGCTGCGCGGGCCGGACGATTTCACCGGGCTCGACCCGATCCTGGTGACGATCGACTTCGCAGTGTTCGCCGGCGTGCTGTGGGTGGCGCTGCGCGCCAACCGGGTATGGCCGCTGGTGATCGCCGCCATGCAGCTTATCGTCCTGCTGGCGCATGGCTATACGCTGCTGAAGATCGGCGCGAACCAGGTCTACTGGGCGATGATGGCCTTCCCGCAGTATATCCAGATGGTCGCCCTGGGGATCGGTATCTTCTGCCACCTGCTGCGCCGCGCGCGGGTGGGGCGATATCGCGACTGGCGGGTGGATTGATCCCGCTCGCCCGCCGCGCGCAGGCGCGCGAAGCGCTTGCCCAAACCGGATGCGTCCCCGGATGCAACCCTTCACCCGATATCGCCGTTTCGCGAAAGACCCTTGCCGCGATGCGCCTGATGAACGGAGCATGTCATGCCCAGTGAACGCCTGAGGCAACTGGCCGAGCAGCTTCTGCAATTCGCGGAAACGCTGCCGCTGGAGGAAGTCAGCGTCACCCCGCTGGCCAAGCGCCTGGAACAACGGCTGCGAACCGCCGACGGCATCAGCCAGGAAGACCTGGCCGAATGCATCAAGGTGGCCGAGCAGCTCTATGCCCTGCGCCGCTTCCGCGATCGGCTCTTCGGCCCGGCGCACCGCTTCGGCGAAGCGGCGTGGGATATCCTCCTGGACCTGTTCATCATGGAGAGCCGGGGCAAGGCGATCCATGTCACCAGCGCCTGCATCGCTTCGGCGGTGCCGCAAAGCACCGCGCTGCGCTGCATCCGCGAGCTGGAGCGCGACGGCCTGATCGTGCGTGACCTTGACGCGAATGACGCGCGCAAATCGTTGCTGCGGCTGACCGACGATGGGATGCGGCGGATGATCCTGGCCTTGCGCGGCCGCTTCGCCGCGCAAGGCCAGGATGAGCCCGCGCGCGACAACCCCGCCAATGGCTATGGCCAGGGCGGCGATGCCATGCCGCCCCGGATCAAGGTCGTGCGATAGGGCCGTTCTTGACGCCGATGCCGCGCCATGGGCGCGGCCCGCAAGGCTATGGCGCCAGGCCGCCTCCACCACCGCCGCGCGGCGGTCCCCTTCCCCGTTCCGGGGATGATCCGGGGTCAGGACAGCAGGTCTGCCTCGATCGCGGCGCGCATCGCCTGGTAGCTGGAATTGGTGTCCAGCTTGCGCAGCAGGTTGGCGCGGTGGATCTCGATCGTGCGGTGGCTGATGCCCAGGCGATCGGCGATGGCCTTGTTGGTCAGCCCTTCGGCAACGCCCGAAAGCACTTCGGCCTCGCGCCGGGTCAGGCCGCTGAGGCGCGCCCGGGCGGCGGCGGCGCGGTTCTTGCGCCGGGTGAGCGCGGCCAGTTCCTGCGCGGTGGACGAGAGGAACGCGTCCACCAGATCGCGCGAGACCGGCGCCGGGATATAGGCCACCAGCCCATCGAACATGACGCGGGCGCTGCGCAGCGGGTCCACCACATCGGAAAAGCCGATGATCGGCAGCCAGGCGCCGCGCGCGCGCAGCCCTTCCAGCACGCTGGCGATGCAATCGTCGTTATCGGCGACCAGCAACACGCTGTCGAACGGCCAGTCGGCGAAGAATTCGGCCGGACTTTCATAGGGTTCGACGTGAAAGCGGCCTTGCGCGAAAGACATCGTCGTTTCCGCGCGGCGGCGCGTGTCGGGATCGATCAGCGAGAGGGTTCGGAATCGTTCCATGGCTAATGGGTAAAGCGCGACTACCTAGGTTATAACCCCTAGTCTGGTCCAAATAGACGCATAAATCGAGCCGATTTGACGCGATCTTGCGTCACTCCGTCGTGCGCCAGCCACGGCTGGTCGTGTGATTTAAATCACAGGCCGCGCATTTCCTTGGGTGCGATCCGGCCGCCATGCTATTTCTCCTGCATTAATTCCCGAGGGGGTGGAGGGAAGCACATGGGATGGATTCCGCAGGCAGGAAGCATGGCGCTCGCCGCGCTCGCGCTGGGCACGGCCCCGGCCGCGCCGGCCGAGACGCCGGCCCAGCTCGACGCGCTGTCGCGCGCGGGCGAAAGCGAGACCGCGGGCCTGGCGCTGGCGCGGCGGCAGGCCGATGCCGGCGATCTGCTCGATGCCCTGGCGACGCTGGAACGCGTCATCCTCAACCAGCCCGAACACTCGTATGCGGCGCGGCTCTATCACGCCGCGCTGCTGTGCCGGGTGGACGACCGGCGCGGCGCGCTGATCGAGCTGGACGGGCTGCGCGGCCATGACATCGATCCGGGCCTGCGCGACGAAGTGCAGGATGCCTGTTCGGGACCGGGGAATTGACCATGCCCCGCTCGCTCCGCCTGCGCGCGCTTGCGCTGGTGCCGCCGGCGCTGGCCATGGCGACGTCGCCGCTGGCCTGGGCCGCACCCGCGCCCGCCGTGGGCATCGCCGCCGTGGTGGTGCGCGACGTGCGCATCCGCCCGACCGGCGGCGGCTTCGGCCCGGCCAAGGTCCGGCAGCGCGTGGCGCTGGCCGATCAGGTGCGCACCGGCACCGGCAGCGGCCTGCAGATCCTGCTGCTGGACAAGACCAAGTTCACCGTGGGCGCCAATGCACAGCTCACCATCGACAAGTTCGTCTATGATCCGGCCGGCGGCACGGTATCGGCCACCGTGGCCAAGGGCGCGTTCCGCTTCATGTCCGGCGGCGGCCGCGCCAAGACGGCATCGGTGCGCACCCCGGCCGCGACGATCGGCATCCGCGGCACGATCTTCGATGGCGCGGTGGGCGAACTGGCCGCCGCCATCGCCGTGGGCGAACGCGCGATCCCGCGCGACGTGCAATCCGATCCGGCCACCGCGACGCTGATCGTGCTGCGCGGCCCCGGCCCGCGCACGCAAGGCCGGGTCAATGCCGGCGCGGTCGATGTCACCGGGGTGAACGAGACGGTGACGCTCGACCGGCCGATGCTCGCCGCCTACGTGCCTTACGCGGGCGCCGAGCCGATCGGCCCGTTCGAGATCTCGTCCAGCGGGCTGGTGCGGCTGGATGACTTCATCCTGCCGCCCGTGGCCCCCATCGCGACCGATTCGGCGCCGCTGCCCGTGCCCCGGCGCGATCGCGATCGCCCGCCTCCGCCTTATTACGGCGGCGGCTATCCGGGCGGCGGAGACCCCGGCGGCGGGCCGGTTCCCGGCGGCAGCTATATCCCCGATCTGGGCGGCCTGCCCCGCCCGACGCGCGAGCAGCCGAACAGCGATGCCCCGCGCCCGCGCCAGTCGGCGCCCAATGCCACCCCGACGCCGACCGGCGGAACCAGCGTGCCGATCGGCCGGGGCACGGGAACACCGGCGCCCACGCCCACGCCGACGCCGACCTCCACGCCGCGCGGCACGCGCCTGCCGATCAGCCAGCCGACGTCGACGCCCTCCCCCGCCCCTTCGCCACCGCCGAGCCATGCGCCCACGCCGACACCGACGTATTCGCCCACGCCCAACGGCACGCCGCCCGGCACCCGAGGGCCCGGCCAGACACCGACGCCGTCGCCTGCACCAACGCGCGCGCCCCGGCCGACCGTGCAGCCCGTGGGCACCGTTAACCCGAACACGGTCCAGCTCCCGCCCAAAGACCCCGCGCAGGTTTCCGATCCGCCGCCCAAGATCCCACGCTGAGCCCGCCCGCTTACGTAACACTACACAAGCGGTCGTTCGTCGATCGTCAGCCCATTCCGGTTAGCCTGCTGGCACTGATAGTCGTTAGCAACGAGGCGGACACGATGGCGGACAGGTTCCACGACGGTATGACGCGCGGGGAGTGGCGACGACGTCTGCACGATGTAGCCATGGCCTGCGCGGGCTCACGCCCCGGCGAACAGGCCGAGCGGCTGCGCGAGATACGCGCGCTCATCGCGTATGTCCCCGGAGACACCCTGATCGACGGGCTGGCCACTTACAGCGCGGCCCGGCTGGAAATGCTGATCGAGGCGCGCGCTTATGAAACCGCCGCGCTCAGCCTGATCGACGATGCCGGCTACATGATGTCGCGCGGCAGCGACGGGCATTTCCTCGTCTCGGTGGTGCTGCCGGGGCAGACTTCGGAGCGGATGGCCGGCGGCCCCACGCTGGCGCTGGCGATGGTCGGCGCGCTGGCGATGGCGCTGATCGAGCTGGCCGGCGGCAAGGCAGCCGTCCTGCCGCATACGATGCAGCACGCGGCGCTGCTGCATTAACGGTTCGATCCGGCGCGGCTGAATCGCGCCGGCGCCGCATCCACGCCAGTGGATTGAAATAAAAAACGGAGAGGCGCCATCGCGCCTCTCCGCCTTTCCTTGCCGATCAGAGGGCGATGATGCCGCCGTCGTTCTTGGTGACCGCCACGACCGCCGAACGCGGGCGGGTGGTCGCCGGAGTCGCGCCCGCCTGGCTGGCCGGCCAGTGGCTGCTGGGCGCGGCCGGCGTGCCTTCCTCGCCGGGGTGCTGGATGCCGACGAACAGCGTGCGACCGTCCGGCGTGCTGTCGATGCCGGTGATCTCGCACTGGACCGGGCCGATCAGGAAGCGGCGCAGGCTGGCGGCGGTCGCCTTGGCGCCGGCGATGGTCGCCTGCGTGGCAGAGCCGTTCTGGCCGACATTGGTGATCGTCACCGGGCCACCGTCGCCCACCGTGCCCGGGATCGCCGCGAGCATCTGGTTGTTGGTGCGATCGGTGAAGGCGCCATCGTCGGTCTGGATCCAGAGCACCGGGTGCACCTTGCCGGCGGCGTTCTCGGTGCGCGAGAACCACAGGCCGTCAGGGCTCGACAGGTCGTTGTCGGCGGTCAGGCCCGAGATGTTGACGTTGGTCGGATCGGCGTCGATCGAGTCGGCGGCGAACAGGTAGATGTCCCAGGTGAACGTGGTCGCGGCGGTATCGTCGCCGGCTTCGCGCAGGCGGATGATGTGGCCGTTGGGGTTGCCGTAGCTGGCGGTGCCGTTCTTGGGATCGTTGTAATGGCGCGGGTTGGCCGCGTCGGTGCCGTTCAGCGGGCGGACCGAGGCGCTGTTGTTGGTCAGCGTCAGGTAGACCTCGCCATTGACCGGGTTGACCGCGGTCCATTCCGGGCGATCCATCGGCGTCGCGCCGACCGCGTCGGCGGCCAGGCGCGTGTTCACCAGGATGTCGGCCTGATCGGCGAAGGCATAGGCCGGCGCCGAGCCGGTGGCGGCGCGGTTGGGCACCTGGTCGAAGACCAGCGGCAGCCACTGGCCCGAACCGTTGGCATTGAACCTGGCCACATAGAGCGTGCCGGCATCGAGGTACTTGTCGCCCATCGCCAGGCGGTTGGCCGCCTGCGCATCGGCCGGCGCCCAGTTCGCGCTCGACACGAACTTGTAGAGGTATTCGCCGCGCGAATCGTCGCCCATGTAGACGGCCACCTTCTTGCCATCGGCCAGGCGGCCAAAGCACGCGCCTTCATGGCCGAAGCGGCCCAGCGCGGTGCGCTTGCGCGGGGTCGAGGCCGGATCGTAGGGGTCGATCTCGACCACCCAGCCCAGCTGGTTGGGCTCGTTGCGATAGTCGGTCGTCGCGGTGCCGCCCACGGTCGCGCGCGCGTCCCAGCGGCGGAACACCGGGTTGCTGGTGCTGGCGCTCGACCAGGCATAGCTGCCGGTATTGCTGGTCACGCCATAGCGGCGCAGCGCGGTCAGCTCCCGGTCGGTGCGCTGCGCGTTGTCGGCGCCCGCGCCGGAATCGTCGCGGCGGAAGTAGCCGGCCCAGTTCTCCTCGCACGTCAGGTTGGTCGCCCAGCCCGAGATGCCGTTGGCGCAGTTGTTGATCGTGCCGCGGCCCTGGGTGCCGTCCGTGGAGAAGACGGTGCGCAGCAGCGCCGATCCGCGCGCCGGGCCGCTGAAGGCCATCGGCGTGTTCGGCGTGATGCGGCGGTTGAACGTGCTGTCCTGCACATAGCTCCAGTTGCGGCCGCCCGCGTCCTTGTATTCGGCGACGCTGACGCCGTGGGCCTCGATCTCCTTGAGCGCTTCGGCTTCGGGGCGCGGGCCGGTGCTGGCGTTGGTCGGGCCGTTGGGGTGCAGGTACTGGATATTGATGTTCTCGTGGTTCTGCACGAGCAGGCCGCGCGTCGAGCTGGCATCGTCGCGCGCGCCCGCGGCGCTGAGCCCGAAGAAGTGCAGCGCATCACCATGATCGCCGATACGCTGGGCGAAATTGGTGTCGGTGCCGTCGTTGGCATAGGCGGCGACGCCGGCGGCGATCGGATCGCCCAGCCGCGTCATGACCTTGACCGAATAGCCATCGGGCACGGTGACGACGTCGTTCTTGTTCTTCGGCACGGCGGTGAAGCCGAGCGCGGCCGGCGCCACGGTGATCACCGTGCGCGCGGTGGCCTTTTCGCCCTTGGCGTCGCTGGCCGAGAATTCGAAGGTCAGATCGGTGTTGCTGGCGACGCTGGGGGCCAGGAACGTGATGGTGTTGTTGGTGCCTTCGGCCAGCTGGACGGTCGGGCCACTGACCTGGGTCCAGCCGGCCTGGGTCACTTCCTTGTCGTCGGTGGCGGTGGCGGTGAGCGTGACCACGCGGCCCGAATTGGTGCTGGCATTGGCGCCGGCGGTGACGACGGGCGCTTCGTTGTCATCGCCGCAGGCGGCGAGCAGGCTGGTGCCGAAAAAGGCCAGCGCGGTGGCGCCCAGGCCGCCGAACAGCGTCTGACGGCGCGAGTAGCGCTCGTCGATGATGCTGCCCAGAGTGCGCGCACCCGAATCGTTGGTGTCGATGTCGCCGTCGGTGTAGCCGTAGCTGGCCTTGATGTCGCCCATGATGGTCCCCGCATGGTTTGTTGTTGCGAGGGCTTGCTAGGGGGCGGCTATGGCATTCCCGTGCCAAATCAATGACAATTCAGTGAATTATACGCGACAGTTTCGCGACAGGCTCCCCGCCGGGGCGGCAAAGCCCGTCGCGGCCGGTCAGACGTCGAGCAGGTTGGGCGCGCCGCGCCCTTCCATGAATTCGGCCAGGTTGCGATGCAGGTTGATGACCTTCTGTTCCTGGTGCGGATTGGGCAGCGGGCCGCGGAACCCGCTGGACTTCATGCCCTTCTGAACAAACTCCATATTGGAGAAGTCCTGCGCCAGCACCGAGCCCCAGTTCTCGCCCGTGGGATCGGCATAGACCCATTCGGTCTCGGGCACTTCGCCTTCGGGAAAGCGCTCCAGCGCATAGCTTTCGAACACGCACTTGTCGGGATCGTCCTTGTACGGGCGCACGCGGTAGCACAGCGCGAAAGTGACGCCGTGGAGGATGTTCTGGTTGGGGAACAGGCCCCAGGCCAGCCCCGCCTCGGCCATGATCTCGGGCGGCACCTCGGGCCAGATCACGCCGCGCGCGGCATCGTCGCGCTTGGCCGAGGCCATCCAGTGGGCGATCACTTCCTGCGGCGGCGTGCCTTCGGGCAATTCGTCGACCAGGCGGCTGGCGGCGGCGACCAGCGTTTCGGTGGAGGCCGAATAGTTCACCGTCTCATAGTTCTCGCGGATCAGCTCGTAGGTCGATCGGCGGGCATCGTCGCCCTTGCCCGCGCGCGTCGTGCCCGAGCTTTCGCTCATCTGGAATTCGGGCGCGCGCGTGTCGTAGCTGCTGACGCTGTGCAGCCCGTACTGCCGGGAAAGCGCGTAGTAGTTGCCATAGGCCAGCAGCTGGGTATGCGTGCCGGCGACGTGATAGGGTTCCAGGAACGCCTCGATCGCGGTCTTCCAGTTGCAGTTGTAGATCGCCCACTGGCGCCACTTGTAGTGCATCTTCGCCAGTTCGAAGTGATCGAGGATCTCGCCCGCGCGGCCCATCCATTCCTTCAGCGAGACGCTGTCCGGGTCCATGTTGATGTAGATGTAGCCGCCCCAGGTATCGACCTTGACGTCGGACAGGCAGGTCATCTCCGGGGTCAGCTTGCCGTGCCAGTCCTGCGGATCGAGGATGTAGATGTTCTGGCCGTCAAGATCGAAGGTCCAGCCGTGGAAGCCGCAGATGAAGGTCTTGCGATTGTTGCCGCGCACCGAATGCACGCCGTCCGGCACCGAGACGAGCTGGCGGCCGCGATGCGGGCAGACATTGTGGAAAGCCCTGAGCGTGCCGTCATCCTTGCGCAGGACGATGATCGATTCGTCGGCCACGTTGTAGGTCATCCAGTCGCCGGGGTTCGGCAGGTCGCTCTCGCGCTCGACCATCTGCCACACCCTGGGCCACAGCAGCCGCTTTTCCGCTTCCAGGTATTCCTTCGAAAGGAAAGCCTCGGTCGGGTACGTGACGAGCCGTTCGGCGTCCATATCCGCCGGAGTGATGTTCGCGGGCGCGAATTTCTCGGGCTTGTTCACCAGCATTTCTCCCTTGGACCGGCGGCGCCTCCTCATCGGGGAGACTCGGGCCGCGACGGCACCGTTATCCAACACATGTGTTTACTACGCGAGCTTAACGCAATTCGCCAGTGCCGCAAGCCGGACCGGGCACGCGAAATTCAGGTCGCGGCGGAGTAGAGCCCGCCCAGCACCGCCTCGCGGTGACGGCTGACCCGCGCGTTGCAGCCGCAGGCGCGCGCGGCAAGGCCATCGGCATCGAGCACGTCCACCCCGCCGCGCCGGGTGCGCAGCAGCCCGTCGCGCTTGAAGCGCTGGATCACGCGGCTGGCATAACTGCGGCCGATGCCCATCATCGCAGCCAGCTGCTCCTGCGTCATGGCGATATCGCACTCGCCCGTGCGCGCGACGGCGGCGTCCAGCCAGCGCGCGGCGCGCTGCTCGATGGTGTGGGTGGCGTTGCAGGCGATCGACTGGAACACTTGCGCCATCAGGCAATCGGCATAGCGCGCGAACAGATCGCGGATCGCGGGCGAGGCCTGTTTGGCGCGCTCCAGATCGGCCAATGCGATGCGCTGGAAGGCGCCCCGGTGCATCACCCGCGAGCCGGCGAAGGCAGGCAGGCCGCCCTCGCTGACGATCCCGCCCAGCGCGCCTTCGCAGCCGACCATCATCACATCCACCGCCTTGCCATCTTCCAGCATGACGGCGAACGCGGCGACCGCGCGACCGCGCGGGAAATAGCAATATTCCATCGTCTCGCCCGGCCGGTGCAGGACATGCCCGCCCCGGAACTGGCAATCGGCGATCAGTGGAGCGAGCAGTGCCAGATCATCGGGCTTCAGATAGTCCAGCAAAGCGCTTCCTTCAGGCATCGGCCACCTCGATCGCGGACAGGGCTCCGCGTTGGAGCGGAAAACGAAGCGGCCGGGATTAGGTTCCGCGCGGGGCATTGCAAATGGACGCCCTGGTCCGTTTCCTGCGCCGGCCATGGTCCCGGGCATCGCGCCGGCAACCTTCCGGGCGGTCCGCTCGTTGCAACCGGCAGCGAAGGAGAGTTCACCATGACGGACGCACGTATCTTCAAGGATCTCAAGACCGATCACGACCGCCATCGCAAGATGCTGGCGCAGCTTGGCGAGACGCAGGGCGACAGCGAAGAGCGCCGCGCGCTGTTCGAGGCGCTGCGCAAGGAATTGCAGGCCCATGCCGCCGCCGAGGAAGAATCGCTCTATGCCGCGATGCTCGCCTGCCCGGACTTGCGCGACGAGGCGCGCCATTCGGTGTCGGAGCACAAGGAGATCGACGATTTCCTGGGCGAGCTGGTCGAGACCGACATGGCCTCGGGCGCATGGCTGACCCGGTTCAAGGCAATGCGCCACCGCTACCTGCACCATATCGACGAGGAGGAGGAAGAGATGTTCCCTTCCGCCGCCAAGTCGCTCAGCGCCGAGGCCGAGAAGCGGATCGCCGGGGTGTTCGAAAAGCGCAAGCCGCAGGAGCTGGAGCTGGCCAGGAAGGAATTGCCGGGCGACGCGCGCGAATAAGCCGGGCCGCAAGGCCGCGATCTGGGCAGGTGAACCCTCAGCTGCCCATTTCGCGGCGGTGGCGCGACAGCAGGTAGCGGTAGACGCCGACGCAGTTGATCACCAGCAGCACCACGTTCTGCACGCCGATCCCCTCGGCATTCTCGTCCAGGAAGCCCCAGGCGATCAGCGAAAGCGAGCTGGTGACGAAGATGACGAAAGCCCAGCCGCTCCACCGCCGCCCCAGATCGAGCGAGAGGATCAGCGCGGCCAGAGCCGCCGCGCCTGCGCCGTAATATTGCAATGCCTGGAGAATGATGGGGTTCATACCCAAGGCAATGCGTCAGTGCGCGCGAGGTTCCGAGTGGCGGGCCGGGCCGGTGCCGCAACGAAATGCGCGCTTGCGCGCATTGCGACAAAGACTCTCAGTGCGGCGGCGTGATGGCTTCGAGTTCGGGCGGGCGCGATGCCTCCGGGCAGCCCAGCATCGCATACTGGATCGCGGCAAGGATCGTCGCGCGCGAGAAAGGCTTGTGCACCACGCCGATCGCGGTCTCGGCCGGGCAGCCGATCTGGCCGGGATTGGCGGTGACGTAGATCACCCGCGCGGCATAGTCGCTGGCGAGGCGGCGCGCGATCTCGGGCCCGGTCAAGCCGTCGCGCAAGTTGAGATCGACCAGCGCGACATCGGGCCGCTCACCCAGCGTGCCGAGCGAGGCCCGGTCGCACACGGTGCCGACGACGGCATGGCCGCCATCGGCGATGATTTCCTCAAGCTGCAGGGCAAGGAGGAATTCATCCTCCACGATCAGCACCTTGGCGACATTATCCTGCTGGACCCACACAGCCGGGAACCCCCATGTTCACGCGGCGATCGCCGCATTGTCCGAAGTGTTGGCGATCTTGGTGAATTCGGCGAAGAAGGCGTCGATCGCCTCGCCGGTCAGCACGAAGTTGTGCCGGAAGTCGGGCAGCTGCCCGGATTCGATGATCTTGCTCAGCATCGCGCGAGCGCGGCAGATGCGGCTTTTCACCGTGCCCAGCGCGATCCCGCAGATATCGGCGATCTCTTCGTAGGAGAGGTTGCCGGCGGCCAGCAGGATCAGCGCCTCGCGGTAGCTGGCCGGGATCGCGGTGAGCGCGCGCAGCACGTCGGCCAGTTCGAGCGCGCCTTCCTGGCTGGCGGGCGCGCACAGGATGCGCTCGGCGGCGACTTCATCGTACTCGCCGTGGAAGCGGGCGCGGCGCGCCTCGCTGTAGAAATGGTTGCGCAGGATCGTGAACGTCCAGGCCTTGAAATTGGTGCCGGCGGCATAGCGGTCCCGCGCGGCCCAGGCGCGCAGCATGGCTTCCTGGGCCAGATCGTCGGCGCGGTCACGGCAACCGCACAGGCCGCGCGCGAAGGCGCGCAAGTGGGGGGCAACTTCGGTAAGGGCACGCTTGAAGTCCCGATCGCCGAGGGTGCGGAACTGCTCGGCTTCGTTGGCTGCTGCTGCCGTCATGTGCTGGCCTCCATTGTGCAACTGGTAGCAAGACAACGAAACCAGAACGCAAATGGTTCCCGGCCACCGGCACGAGCGCGGGCGGGGCATGGATCGCGGCGATTTCGCAAGGGGCCCATTCCTGAGATGCCCATTCGCAAGGGCCCCAAAACCATTGAGGCCTCCGCGCCCTGTTGAGCGTGCGGAGGCCTCGGGGATCGGATCACCACCGGGTTCGCGGGGGGGTGGGAGGGCCAGTGGTGATATTGGGAAAACACGGTCCATCGAAAAGCGTTCCCGCGACTCGCGATTTTTTTTGATCGGCCACGCGGCGTGACCGGATCGCGACGGCGGACGGCGCGCCAGGCTCCGCAATCGGTGGTTGGCACGCGTGCCGAAATCGTTCAGATCAGGAGGGAGCCAGCCCCCCAGCCGAGCCTAACCCGAGGTTTCCATGTCCCTTTCCGACCAGATCAGCGCCCAGTTGCCCTATCTCCGGCGATATGCCCGCGCGCTTACCGGATCGCAGCAGTCGGGCGATGCCTATGTCCGCGCCACGCTGGAGGCCGCGCTGGCCGACCGGGCGCTGCGCGCCGAGATCGCCGGCAGCCGCACCGCGCTTTACGGCGCCTTCACCCGGATCTGGTCGTCGGGCCAGGTGCCGCAGACGCAGGCCGAGGATGCCGCCAGCCTGCCCGAGCAGGCCGCGCGCACCCGCCTCGCCACGATCGCGCCGGCGCATCGCCAGGCCCTGCTGCTGACCACGGTGGAGGAATTCTCCCGCGCCGATACCGCCGCGATCCTTGGCCTCGACGAAGCCGAGGTGGACCAGCTCGTCGCCCAGGCCTTCGCCGAGATCGAGAACGAGACATCGACCGACGTGCTCATCATCGAGGACGAGCCGCTGATCTCGATGCAGCTCGAAGGGCTGGTGAGCGAGCTGGGCCACACCGTGACCGGCACGGCCGCGACGCACACGCAGGCGGTCGAGCTGTTCGCGCGGCATCCGGCGGGGCTGGTCCTGGCCGATATCCAGCTTGCCGACGGCAGCTCGGGCATCGACGCGGTGGAGGACCTGCTCAAGTTCGGCAGCGTGCCGGTGATCTTCATCACCGCCTATCCCGAACGCCTGCTGACCGGCGAGCGGCCCGAGCCGACGTACCTTGTCACCAAGCCGTTCCGCGAGGCCACGGTGCGCGCCGCGATCAGCCAGGCGCTGTTCTTCCACCCGCACGGCCAGGGCTAAGCGCCCTCAGGCCCGCCGTTCGCCGCGCAGAGCGAAAGCGGCGCGCAAGGCGCGGACCGGGACTTGCAGGCGGCATTCGACACCGCCGGGCAGGAAGCGCAAGTCCACTTGCGAACGCAGTTCGTGCGCCACGATCTTCTCGATCAGGTCGCGCCCGAAGCCGCGCTTGGTCGGCTCGACCACGGGTGGCCCGCCCTCCTCGCGCCAGTCGATCTGGGCCAGGCCCGAACGCAGCAGCTTCCAGGTGACGTGGATGCGCCCCTCTGCCGTGCTGAGCGCGCCATACTTGGCCGCGTTGGTCGCCAGTTCGTGAATGGCCAGGCCCAGCGACATGGCATCGTTGGGCGCCAGCTTGATCTCCGGCCCGGCCAGCACGACGTGCGCCTCGCTGCCTTCCATGTATGGCGCCAGCTCGCTGCGCACGACATCGCCCAGCGGGGCATCGGTCCAGTTGCTTTGCGACAGCAGGTCGTGCGTCGCCGAAAGCGCGCGGATGCGCGCGGTCAGGCTTTCGGTGAAATCGTCGATATCGGTGGCGCGCCGCCGGGTCAGCGCCGCGATCGACAGGACATTGGCCAGCGTGTTCTTCACCCGGTGGTTCAGCTCGCGCGTCAGCGAATTGCGGATCGAGGCTTCGCTGGTCAGCCATTCGAGCACGCGCCGGTCCTCGGCGGCGCGCCGGGTGATGAGCCGGCCGATGGCCATGACCATCAGCGAGGCGACCGCGCCGAAGAACAGCGTGATGCGCGACAAGGTGGAAAGCACCCCGGCCTTCTTGTCGCTGACGCGGATCACCCAGCCGTGATTGCCCACGTCGATCCGGCGTTCCATGGTCGTGCCGCTGACCCCTTCGACGCGGCGCTCGACCAGCAGGTTGTCGGGATTGTCGTCCTCGTCGAAGACTTCCACCTCGATATCGTCGTTGCGGTAAAGCTCGGCGGCCGAATCGAGGAAATCGGAGGCGCGGAACGGGCTGTAGACGAAGCCCTTGACGATGCGCCGCCCGCCACGGTTGTTGATCACCGGCATGTAGATGATGAAGCCCGCCTCGCCCGCATCCGGCTCGTCCTGGATCAGATGGAGCTTGCCCGTCGCCACCGGCTTGCCCAGCTGGATCGCCAGGTTCATCGCGCGGCGGCGCACGCTTTCGGAATACATGTCATAGCCGATCGCCTCGCGGTTGCGGCGCGAAAGCGGCTCCAGATAGACCACCGGCGTGGCGAAGCGCTGGTCGCTGGGCGCGGGGCGGATGTAATAGTTCTCCTCGCCATTGTCGCGCATCCACACTTCGAACGAAGGCACCCTGCTGGCCGCCAGCAGCGGCGCCCAGCCCATGCCGAGCGAGCCGTAGAGGTTGCCGTTGGCCTGGAGATCGGCCGCGAATTCGGCGAACTGGCGCCCCGATACGCCATCCTGCATGGCGAACAGCGCGCTGCCGGCGCGCAGCAGGGCAATGTTCTCGGTCACGCGGCGCTGGAGCGCGGAGGCGATCTCGGTCAGGTTGCGGTCCAGCTCGATCTCGCGGGTCTGCCGGTCGGCCCGCTCGATGGCGATCACGCTCACCGCCGTGCCCAGGCTGGCGATCAGAAACAGCAGGAACGGCCAGCCACGCGGATACTTGTGGAACCATGCCTGCTTCTGCACTCTGCCCAGCAGAGCCTCATCCATTACCCCTGAACCTTTCGGCTGGCCTTGCGGCCTTTGCTGGCCCCGCCGCATCGGTGTGCGGATTTCTCCGTTTTGGCAACCGATTGCGGGAAAGGGAACCATGGCGCCCACCAAATGTTCCACCGCAAGACAGGTAAAAATCGCCTTGACGCTTGACCCGCGATCCGTCTCGCGCGCATGGCTTTTCCGCAGAAAGGGAGTTCGTGTTGTCTCAGCCGAATGGATCAGGGGGCGGCGGGCACAAGCCCGGTTTGCCGCCGGCTGTCCGCAGGAATGGCGAGCCCGGCTGGGCCGACGGGCTGAGAAAGCTGTACAACTCCGTCGTGGACGAACCACTGCCGAACAGCTTTGAGGATCTGCTCAAGAAGCTGGACGACGGTGATGACGACTGACAGCAGCGCGACGACCTATGCCGACGAGGATTTCAAGCGGGAACTGGTGGCGACGCTGCCGCACTTGCGCGCCTTCGCGCGCGGGCTGTGCGGGCGCCCCGATCTGGCCGACGATCTGACGCAGGAAGCGGCGATGAAGGCCTGGGCCGCGCGTGACCGCTTCACCCCCGGCACCAGTATGCGCGCCTGGACTTTCGCGATCCTGCGCAACCACTACCTCAGCGAGCTGCGCCGGGGCCGGCGCCACACCGATATCGACGACGAGGCGATCGAGCGGATGCTGGTGATGGAGGCCGGGCAGGAAGGCGGCCTGCACCTGGCCGACATGAACACGGCGCTGCAGAAGCTTTCGCCCGAACGGCGCGAAGCGGTGATGCTGGTGGGCGCGGGCGGCTTTACGTATGAGCAGGCGGCCGAGATCGCCGATTGCGCCGTAGGCACGATGAAAAGCCGCGTCGCCCGCGCGCGTGCCGAACTGGCCCGGCTACTGGACGCCGAGCCTGCTCCACCGCGATAGCGCGCGGCCCGCCACTGGCCTCACGCGTCGGCCAGCGCGCCGGAAATGATCGGGTTCTGGCCGAAGATCGAGGCGAACAGCGGCAGCGAGATGCGCCCGTCCTTCTGGCCGATCAGGCTGGCATCGCCGGTCGCGCCGGGCGCGGTGGGCAGCCCCGCCTCGGCCAGCAGGTAAAGCGAGATGCGGCTGCGCGTGCACAGGCCGCCGCTGCCGTCGTTCACCAGCGTGCGTTCGAATTGCAACCCCTGCTGCGCCTTCATGCTGCGCCGCACGGTCGCCACCTCGATCTGCCCCTGCCCGAAATCGAGCACGAACTGCGTGCCGACGGGCACTTCCAGCAGCCCCTCGATCAGCGCGCCGGTGGCCGAAAGGTTGCGCAGCACCACGGTGTAGTAATGGTTGTCATGGATCGCGCCGATCTTGCGGTACATGGTCACGCGGTCATAACGCTGCCTGGCATAGCCCGAAGGCTCGATCCCCCAGTCCGCCTGCGTCGCATTGGCCAGGAATTCGGCCTCGGGCATCGGCCGGGCATAGATGTAGCCCTGGACGTGGCTGACCTCGAGCCCGCGCACCATGTCGAGCTGGTCGAACGTCTCGACCCCCTCGGCGGTGGTTTCCATGTCGAGCGCCCGCGCCAGCGCGACGATGGCGGTGATGATCGCGCGGTTGCGCGCGCCGTCCACGGTGGCGCCGCGCACGAAGCTCTGGTCGATCTTGATCTTGTCGAACGGCGCGGACTTCAGATAGGCGAGCGAGGAATAGCCGGTGCCGAAATCGTCGAGCGCCAGCCGCACGCCCAGCGACTTCAGCGCGTTGAACGTCGCCTCGGTGGTGGAGCTGCCGGCCAGGAACACGCCTTCGGTGATTTCCAGCTCCAGCCGCTCGGGCGCGAGCCCGCTGGCGGCCAGCGCATTGGCGACGAGCGCGGGAAAGCCCGGCTCGATGAACTGCACCGGCGAGACGTTCACCGCGATGCGCAGCGGGCCGGGCCAGGCGGCCGCGTCCGCGCAGGCCTTGCGCAGCACCCATTCGCCGATCCGGCAGATCAGCTTCGATTCCTCGGCGATGCCGATGAAGCTAGCCGGCGCAACCAGCCCGATCGTCGGGTGGTTCCAGCGCAGCAGCGCTTCGGCGCCCGAGACGGTGTTGGTCCGCGCTTCCACCATCGGCTGGTAATGCAGCGCGAACTGCCCGCGTTCGAGCGCGTCGTGAAGGTCTTCCTCCAGCGTCTTGCGCTGTTCGGCCGCCTGCAACAGCTCGCGCGAGAAGAAGCGGAAGCCGCCCCGGCCGCCGTGCTTGGCCGCGTAGAGCGCCAGATCGGCGTTGCGCACCAGCTGCTCCACGTCCGCGCCGTCGAACGGGCTTACCGCGATGCCCACCGAGGCGCCGATCAGGCAGCGGCTGCCCTCGATCGTATAGGGCTGCGAGATCATGGCGATGATCCGCTCGGCCAGCTCGCCCAGCTCGCCGCGATCTTCCTTGTCGGGCAGTATGACCTGGAATTCGTCGCCGCCGATGCGGCCGACCTTCTCCTTGTCGCCCACGATCCTGACCAACCGCTCGCCCACTTGCCTGAGCAGGGCGTCGCCGGTGGAATGGCCCAGCGTGTCGTTGACCTGCTTGAACCGGTCGAGATCGATCAGCATCGTCGCGCAGGGGCGGTCCTGCAGCTTGTAGGCCGCGATCGTGCGTTCGAGTAGCGCGGTGATCCGCCGCCGGTTGAGCAGGCCGGTGAGCGGATCGCTCATCGCCATCTGCGAATTCTCGTCGGCGACACGGCGATCCTGCGTGATATCGGCGCACAGCCCGCGAAAGCCGGTGAACGTGCCCGAGGCATCGAACTGCGCCTCGCCCGAGATCGCCCACCAGGTGGCGGTATCGCCGGTATTGCCGCGCAGCACCATGCGATCGAACCGCGAACGGCGCGACAGCGCCAGCCGCAGGCTGCGCGAGGCATTGCCTTCGGCATCCGCGCTGAGGAACAGGTCGGCAATCGGCCGGCCCAGACAATCGCCGCCATCGGGCAACAGCCTGGCCGCGGCGTGCGCGGACAGATAGGTCAGCCGCCCTTCGGCATCGGCCGCCCAGAAGCTGCCCTGGCCCAGACCCTCGTAAGTGCGGCAGAACGCGATCGCATGGTCGCCGTCGATCTCACTCCCGCCGCTGCCGGACGCCCGCGCGGCCGGGGCCCGGCGGGCCAACTTCGAGAGCAATCCGGTGCTGGCTGCCATGGGATGTCCGTTCAGGCTCTCGCGGTATGGTTAAGGAGGATCGCGGGCTTTCTCTTAGGGTTAAATCCTTAGCATTTCGTATCGCGCCGCCCGGCCCGCCTTTCGCCACGGGCAAAATCGCCCCGCCCCAAAAGCAAGGCCCCCCGCTTCACCAGGGAAGCGGGGGGCCAGGCCCGTGTGGAGCCGGAGGCGGCGCCCGGACAAGGCCGGGCGCGCCGCAATCAGGCCGGGTAGATCCAGGGCGTGCCGCGATCGAAGTTGTCCGAGGCGAACTTCCAGTTGATCAGATTGTCCAGCACCGCCTTCACATAGGCCGGGCGCTTGTTCTTCTGATCGACGTAATAGGCGTGTTCCCACACGTCGATCGTGACGAGCGGGTTGACGTCCTCGGTCACGGTGGTGCCGGCATCATGGGTGGAGATCACCTTGAGCTTGCCGCCATCGACGACCAGCCAGGCCCAGCCGCTGGCGAAGTGATTGACCGCCTCGTTGGTCAGCGCTTCCAGCAGCGCGTCGAGCGAGCCGAAATCGGCGGTGATCGCGGCGGCCAGGCTTTCGCTCGGCGCGGTCTTCTCGGGGCTCAGCGAGTGCCAGTAGAAACCGTGGTTGTAGACTTGCGCGGCATTGTTGAACTTGGGGCCGCTGGCGCTCTTGATGATGTCCTCAAGCGGCTTGTCGGCATCATCGGTCCCTTCGATGGCCGCGTTCAGCTTGTCGACGTAAGTCTTGTGGTGGGCACCGTGGTGGACTTCGAGCGTGTCCTTGGAGATGTGCGGCGCCAGCGCATCGAGCGCGTAAGGCAACGGCATGAGGGAAATGGTCATGGCATTTTTCCTGTTATGGTTGGCGAAACGGGTGCGGTGGCAACGCCCGAGGGGATTCGGGCGACCAAAGGTCACGCGGTGTTAATGTTTGCCCTCACCCGTGACAATTCAATCCGCGCCGCGTGGCAAATTGATGGCGCCCGACAGGAAACGGGGCGCAAGGCAAAAGGACGGCGGGGGTTTCCGCCGTCCTTCCCTTGGCCTGGCCGCGCCGCCTGGCGGGCGGCCTGCCGGATCGGCCTAGCGCACCGAGCCGCGACGGAACAGGTTGACGATCGCCAGCAGGATCACCGCGCCGAGGAACGACGCCAGCAGCGAGAGGATATCGAACGATCCGCTGGTGACGGGCGCGCCGCCGATCAGGGGCGTCACCACCAGCCCGGCGACGAGCGAGCCGACGACGCCGACGACGATGTTGAGGAAGATGCCCTGCTGCGCGTCAGTGCGCATCACGATGCTTGCCAGCCAGCCGATGACGCCGCCGACCAGAAGAATGAGGATAAGGGTCATGTCACGATCTCCAAATGGCCTGTGTGACTCTAACAACGGGCCGATCGGGCGTTGGTTCCCGCGTCCATCGCCGCGCCGTGCGGCGGCCGGCCGGGACGGTCAGCGCCGATTGCCATTGAAACGAACGAGGTGATAAATTAGGGCTCGCGCTCGGAACCGGCCGGCGCGGGCGGGAAGGCGAGAGGCGATAACGACGTGATCGAAACGACGCAGACGGTGACGATCGCGGCCCCGATCGACCGGGTCTGGGACTATGTCCGGGATGTCGAGCGCTGGGCCACGATCATGCCCGGCTACCAGTCGTGTCAGATCGTCGATGCGGACCATTCGCTCTGGGTGCTCAAGATCGGCGTCGGCGGGCTGGTGCGCACTGTCCGGGTCGAAGTCGATGTCGCGGAATGGGCCGGGCCGGAACGGGTGCGGTTCGCCTTCCGGCTGAAAGGCGATCCGGTGCAGGGAACCGGATCGTACCGCGCGGTGGCACGGGGCCCGGCCGAAACGCGGGTGGAGCTCCACGTCGCGGTTGCCGGCGGCGGCCCGATGGCGCCGATGTGGGAAGCGATGGGCGGGCCGGTCCTGCCCAAATTCGCGGCGAGCTTCGCCGGCGAACTCAAGGCCAGGATCGAGGGGCTTGGCGGTCCCGCCGATCCGACTCCGGCGGCGCAGGCGGCAAGGCCATCGCCGCTGGCCCGCCTGCTGGCCCGCTTGCGGACATGGCTGCGCGGCCTGTTCTGATCGAATCGAGCGCCGCGCGCGGAGCGATTCGGCCAGCCGTGCCGCTGCCCGGATCACTGGCCGGATCGCTGGCCGGATCGCTGGCCGGCCCGCCGCCTGCCCGCGCCCGCCAATGCAAATCCCGCCGTTTCGCGGCATGGGCTGAGCGCGCGTCAAAAAGGCATGGACAGCCTTGCCGGCCTGTGGCCATGCTGCGCGGCAGTTCAGCCAAGAAACGAATGAGGATGCCCGCAATGTCCATCACGGTAGAAGCCGCAAAGCCGCGCATCGGCGGCATTGTCCATGTCGACAAGGACCACCTGCTCGACGATGAAACCATCGAGACCGTCCGCCATGAGCTGGAGCAGCGCGGCGTGCTGGTGTTCCCGCAGATCAACGCCAGCGACGAGCTTCAGCTCGCCTTCACCGACAAGCTGGGCGACCGGGTGAACTTCACCCGGCAAGTGCCCGGTTCGGACGCCAGTTCGCCCGACGTCTACAAGATCACGCTCGACCGCGCGCTCAACAGCGAGCCCGACTATGTGCTGGGCACCTTCTTCTGGCACATCGACGGCATCACCATCGACCAGCCGCTGCCCAAGGCGACCGTGCTTTCGGCGCGCAAGCTGTCCGACAGCGGCGGCGCCACCGAATTCGCCAACCTCTATGCCGCCTGGGATCTGCTGCCCGAGGCCGAGAAGCGCGCGCTGGAGAACCTGACCGTGATCCATTCGGTGGAGGCCGCCGTCCGCCCGGTCCACGGCCATCCCAGCGAGGAACGCCGCGCCCGCTACAAGGCGATGGCTGCGGTGATGGAGCAGCCGCTGGTCTGGACGCACGAGGACGGGCGCAAGTCGCTGCTGCTCGGCACCCATGCCGACGGCATCGTCGGGATGCCCGGCCCGCATGGCCGCGCCCTGCTCACCCGCCTGCAGCAATGGGCCGCCCAGCCCGAACTGGTCTACACGCACAACTGGACGGTGGGCGATCTGGTGATCTGGAATAACCAGGGCGTGATGCACCGCGTGGTGCCCTACACCGACGAAGGCCGCGTGATGCACCGCACGACGATCGCCGGCAAGGAAAAGCCCGGCCACGCGGCGACCGAGGAACATATCCAGCGCATCTTCGAGATCGCGTAAACCGGCGCCTCCTTCTCCCGCGACGGGGGAAGGAGGCAAAGCCCTGGCCGCGCGGACAATGCCGGCCGTGGATGGGCCTCGCGTTTGGGGCGGCGGACCTGTGTGTCGGCGGTTGGGGGGAAGAGGACGTTTGCTTATTTGGACAAACGCGACTTCATTCCGCTCCGATTATAGAAAATCGTGATCTTCCCGGTACTTCTCACGGAGCAATTCAATTGTTCTCCAGAAATCCACGATCGAGTTCTTGAATATGCGGAGTTGATCGAGCGAAAGGTCTAGTTTGTTCACCGAATGAACTTCTTCTCCCCCCCCAACGTGAAGTAGGCAAAGTAACGACTACGAACATCGCAATCTGCAAATAGATCAGGCCGTTGCTTATGAACCCACTCGGCTGCAGGCCCTGTTCCGTGGCGAACGGCCGACGTAACCTTGTGAAGCAATTGTAGCTCCTGACACATCGGGAAGGCGGTCAGCGGAAAACCTCGGATACGCCTAAATGCTTTGCACATTCCCTCCCATTTGCCCGCCCCGCTTAGCTTTTGAACACTAGGACGTTCACTGGCTGGAACGAGGATTGCCGAGTGCCACAGCACTTGGCTGAAATGTCTTTCCCACATACCACCAAGTGCGAGTGCAAATGATCGATGCATCTCCAGTTCCGCCGTGCGGAGACCTTCCCAAATATCAAGCTTCGCATTGGTCCGTTCTTCCGGCGTGGAGGGCTCCGCGCCGACCTTTAGCCTCAGTGCTTGGCACGCAGGTTCTATCGCCTCACGAAAGAAGATTTCGGTAGCGTCTGCAAATCCAGAGCAATGCCCTTCGAAAAGAACCGGTTTCCAAGTTGGCGCCAAAAGTAGCTTCGGAGACAACTCTTCTGCGCTCATCACGGTCAACTCTCTTTACAAACCACTGCATTTTTCGATTTTCGTAAAAACGATGATTGTCCGCAATGTCGGTTCGGCGAAGAAAACGTATGACACAAGGCAGAATCTGCCCAGCGATTTATCCACGTGAAGCTGGATGATCATTAATCAACCGCAAGTGCCGCGCCTATCCGCCCACCAGATGCAGCCCGGCATCGGCCAGCAGCGTCTCGCCGGTGACGTGGCGTGATGCCGGGGAGCCGAGGAACAGCGCGCTGCCGGCGATGTCCTCGGGCGTGGAGGCGACTTGCAGCGGCGTGCGCTGGGCGATGCCCTCGCGGATGCGGGCGCGGGCGCTGCCCAGCTTGTCGAACCACGGGCTGTCCATGAAGCCGGGGCACAGCGCGTTCACCCGGATGCGCGGCGCCAATGCGCGGGCGAGCGCGAACGCCAGGTTGTTGAGCGCGCCCTTCGAGGCTGAATAGGCGATCGACGAGCCGCCGCCGGTCACGCCCGCGATCGAGGAGATCATCACCACCGCCGCCCGGTCAGACGTTTCCAGCAAGGGCCGCGCCGCGCGCGTCATCTGATAGGGGCCGACCACGTTGACCCGGTAGATATCGAGGAAGTCGTCCGCCCCCAGCGCGTCGAGATCGTCATACCTGGCCGCGCGTGTCTTGCCCGCGTTGTTGAACAGCGCGTCGATCCGCCCGAACGGCGCGGCCGCCGCGACGATGCGGCGGCAATCCTCGTCCGTGCCGACATCGCCTTGCACCGTCACCGCCTGGGCACCGTATGCGCGCACCGCCTCGGCGGTCGTTTCCGCGCCCTCGGCATTGCCGGCATAGTTCACGATCACCGCGCGCGCGCCCTGCCCGGCCGCGCCCGTGGCGATCGCCCGCCCCAGCCCCGACGAGGCGCCGGTGACACAGACGATGGCATCTTCGTAAGGCCGCTGCATAAGCTTTTTCTCCCTCAGCCGATCATCATCAGGCTGGCATTGCCGCCGGCGGCGGTGGTGTTGATCGAGGTGGATACTTCCTCGACCAGCCAGCGTGGATCGCAGGTGTCGAGCGTCAGCACCGGCACGATCGCCCCCGGCCATGCCGCAACTTCGCCCAGCACGGCAAGCACTCCTGACGCGTCGCCCTCCACCAGCACGGCGGCGACCGGGTGCTGCCCACGCGGCTGCACCCGCGCGGCGACCAGCGGGGGAAGGCCGGGCAGATCGGGCAGCAGCATCGTATCCTCGACCAGCGCGGTGCAGCCGGCCGCGAGCACGGCGGCAAGCTGGCGGCACAGCCCTGCGCGCGTCATCGGCCGCAGCAGGACATGCCCGCGCGGATGCAGCGCATAGAGATTGCGCTCGCCCACCGGCCCCGCCAGCTCGACCTGCCAGCCGTGGGGCGATGCCGCCGCGCAGCGCCGCGCCTGCTCGGCGCCTTCGGCATTGCCCTGCCTCGCCAGCCATTCGACAAAGGCGGCCAGCGCCGGATCGGGCGCGGCATCGCCCACCGGCAGCGGCAGCGGCGCGTCATGCGCCAGCCGGCCGAGATAAAGCGGCCCGCCCGCCTTGGGTCCGGTGCCCGAAAGCCCCCGCCCCCCGAACGGCTGCACACCCACCACCGCGCCGATGACATTGCGGTTGACATAGACATTGCCCACCGCGACCCGGCTGGTGACATGCGCGATCGTCGCGTCGAGGCGGGTGTGCAGGCCGAACGTCAGGCCATAGCCGGTGGCGTTGATATCGGCGATCAGCGCGTCGAGCGCCTCGCGGCGCCAGCGTATGACGTGGAGCACCGGGCCGAACACCTCGCGCGTCAGCTCGGCCATGCCGGCGATCTCGATGATCGTGGGGGCAACGAACGTGCCGTGCACGGCCTCGGGCGGCAGCGCCAGTTGCTCCACCGGGCACCCGGCGGCGCGCATCGCGGCGATATGCGCCTCGATACTGGCCTGCGCCTCGGCGGTGATCACCGGGCCGATATCGACCGCCAGCCGCACGGGATTGCCCACGCGCAGCTCGGCCAGCGCGCCCTTCAGCATCGCCAGCGTGCGATCGGCGATGTCTTCCTGCAGGCACAGCACGCGCAGCGCCGAGCAGCGCTGCCCGGCGCTGTCGAACGCGGAGGCGAGGACATCGGCCACCACCTGCTCGGCCAGCGCCGAGGAATCGACGATCATCGCGTTCTGCCCGCCGGTCTCGGCGATCAGCGGGATCGGCCGGCCTTCGGGCGAAAGCCGCGCCGCCAGTTGCCGCTGGATCATCCGCGCCACTTCGGTGGAGCCGGTGAACATCACGCCCGCGGTCACCTCCGCGCCGACCAGCGCCGCACCGATCGCGCCATCGCCGGGCAGCAATTGCAGCGCGTGTTCGGGTACGCCCGCTTCGTGCAGCAGCCGCACGCCCTCGGCGGCGATCAGCGGGGTCTCCTCGGCGGGCTTGGCCAGCACCGCGTTGCCGGCGGCCAGCGCGGCGGCGACTTGCCCGGTGAAGATCGCCAGCGGGAAGTTCCATGGGCTGATGCAGACCACCGGGCCCAGCGGCGCGGCCCCGCCCAGGGTGGCGCGCGCCTGCGCGGCGTAATAGCGCAGGAAATCGATCGCCTCGCGCACTTCGGCAATGGCGTTGGCCGCCGATTTGCCCGCCTCGCGGATGATGAGGCCCATCAGCAGCGGCATACGCGCCTGCATCGCATCGGCGGCGGCCTCCAGCATCGCCGCGCGCGTCGCCACGGGCACATCGCGCCAGGGGCTCGCCGCCGCGCGCGCCACCGCCGCGCGCGCATCGGCCGGAGAGACTTCGAACACCGTGCCCACCCGATCGTGGTGATTGGCCGGGTTGCGCAAGTCGCGCGCGGTGCCGGCAAAGCCGGTCGGCCGCGCCTGCCACGCCATGCCCGCGCTTTCGACCAGCGCCGCGCCCAGCCCGGCCAGCGCGCTCTCGTCGGAAAGGTCGATGCCGGCCGAGTTGCGCCGGTCGGGATAGAGCGCCGCTGGCGCCGCGATCCGGTCATGCGGCGCGCCGGGCCGGGCCATGGCGCGCACCACCTCCACCGGATCGGCGATCAGATCCTCGACCGGGACCGCCGCGTCGCCGATGCGGTTGACGAACGAGGAATTCGCCCCGTTCTCCAGCAGCCGGCGCACCAGATAGGCCAGCAGCGTCTCGTGCGTGCCCACCGGCGCATAAACGCGGCACGGCCGGTTCAGCTTGGCCGGATCGACCACTTCCTCGTAAAGCGGCTCACCCATGCCGTGCAGGCACTGAAACTCGTAGTCGCCCACCGCGAAGCCGGGCCCGGCCATCGCCAGCACGCTCGCCAGCGTCTGCGCGTTGTGCGTGGCGAATTGCGGGAACACCGCGTCGCGCGCGCGCAGCAGCTTGCGCGCGCAAGCCACATAGGCGACATCGGTGTGGACCTTGCGGGTATAGACCGGATAGCCGGCCAGCCCGTCGACTTGCGCGCGCTTGATCTCGGCATCCCAGTACGCGCCCTTGACCAGCCGCACCATGATGCGCCGCGCCGCCCGCCGGGCCAGATCGACCAGCCAGTCGATCACCATCGGGCAGCGCTTGCCGTAAGCCTGCACCACGAAGCCAAGCCCGTCCCAGCCGCTCAGCTCGGGATCGAGCGCCAGGCTTTCGAGCAGGTCGAGCGAGAGATCGAGCCGGTCGGCCTCCTCAGCATCAATGTTGAAGCCGATGTCGTATCGCTTGGCGAGCAGCGCCAGCATTTTCACTTGCGGCAGCAGTTCGGCCATCACCCGCTCGGCCTGCGCGCGTGCATAGCGCGGATGCAGCGCCGAAAGCTTGATCGAGATGCCCGGCCCTTGGTAGATCCCGCGCCCGGCGCTGGCCTTGCCGATGGCGTGGATCGCGCTTTCGTAATCCGCGTAATAGCGCGCCGCGTCAGCCATGGTCGTGGCCGCCTCGCCCAGCATGTCGTAGCTGTAGCGAAAGCCCCTGGCTTCCCGCTCCTGCGCCCGCTTCAGCGCTTCGGCGATCGTCTCGCCAGTGACGAACTGCTCGCCCATCAGGCGCATCGCCACTTCCACGCCGCCCCGGATCACCGGCTCGCCCGCGCGCTGGACCAGCCGGGTCAGCGCCGCCCCCAGCCCCCGGTCATCCACGCTGTTCACCAGCTTGCGCGTCACCACCAGCCCCCAGGTAGCGGCGTTGACGAACAGCGAGCGGCCGCCGCCCAGATGCGCCTGCCAGTCGCCCCCGGCGATCTTGTCGCGGATCAGCGCATCGCGCGTGCCATCGTCGGGAATGCGCAGCAACGCTTCGGCCAGGCACATCAGCGCGACGCCTTCCTGCGTCGACAGCGAATATTCCTGCACCAGCGCTTCGACCCCGGTGTGCTGCGCCTTGCCGCGTAGCGCCAGGATCAGCCCGCGCGCCGTCTCGCGCGCTTGCGCGCGGAGCGCGGCGGGCAGGCTGGCGGCAGCGAGCAGCGGCGCGAGGCATTCGGCCTCGTCGCGGCGGCAGGCGGCGGTGATCGCGCGGCGCAAGGGCGTGGGCTCGCGCAGGGCGGGCGCGAAGGCGGCGAAGGGCGTGGAATGTGGCATCCCGCCAATATAGGGCATCACCGCGCGGCAATCCGCCTGTCTTGCCGTTCCTGGCAGGCCGGATTACCCTATTTCATGGGCAACCAAAGGTCACATCGGTGAAAAATCCGCCTTCCGAAGTCCAGCTGGACGAATTCGACCGCAAGATCCTGCGCGAATTGCGCGAGGATGGGCGCATGGCGGTCACGCGGCTGGCCGAGCGGGTCGGCCTGTCGAAAACCCCGTGCCAGATGCGGCTCAGGCGGCTGATCGACAGCGGCGTGATCCGGGGCTTTCGCGCCGTGGTCGATCCCGCGCGGCTGGGCCTCGATCACATCGCCTATGCCGAAGTGAAGCTGTCCGACACGCGCGAGGCGGCGCTGCACGCCTTCAACCAGGCGGTGCGACGCATTCCCGAAGTGGAGGAATGCCACATGATCGCCAGCAGCTTCGACTATCTGCTCAAGGTCCGCACCGCCGATATCCGCCGCTACCGCGTGGTGCTGGGCGAGGCGATCTCCAACCTGCCGCATGTGGCCAGCACCTCCACTTTCGTGGCGATGGAAACGATCAAGGATCTGGGCGGCGGGTGAGCCACGGCCGGATGAGGACCGCGCGCTCCCCCTCGGGCGAGCGCCGCGACCGCATCAATGCGCCGCCACCCATTCGTCGAGACGGTCGATATGCGCGGCGATCACTTCGGGCGGCAGGAACGACCCGGCGAAGCTGTTGCGCGCCAGCGTCGCCAGCTCCGCCTTGCCCAGCCCGCGCGCCCTGGCCACCGCGCGGTAGTTATCGGCGATATAGCCGCCGAAATAGGCCGGATCGTCGGAATTGACCGTGGCCCGCAGGCCCCTGGCCAGCATCGTGTCGATCGGGTGATGCGCCAGGTCGTCCACCACGCAGAGCTTGAGATTGGACAGCGGGCAGACCGTCAGCGTCATGCCCTCGCGCGCCAGCCGATCGACTAGCGCGGCGTCTTCCAGCGCGCGGTTGCCATGGTCGATCCGCTCGACATGCAGCAGGTCGAGCGCTTCGCGGACATATGCGGGTGGCCCTTCCTCGCCGGCATGGGCGGTCAGGCGCAGGCCCTTCGCGGCGGCGGCGGCATAGACCCGGGCGAACTTTGCGGGCGGGTGGCCGACTTCGGAAGAATCGAGGCCGACGGCGGCGATCCGGTCCAGCCAGGGCTCGGCCTCGGCCAGCGTGGCGAAGGCGGCCTCCTCGCTCAGATGGCGCAGGAACGAGAGGATCAGGCGGCTGGACAGGCCATGGCGCGCCTCGGCCTCGGCCATGGCCGAAAGCAGCCCCTCGATCACTTCGGCAAAGGCGATGCCGCGATCGGTGTGCGTCTGCGGATCGAACATGATCTCGGCATGGACCACCCCGTCCGCCGCCGCGCGATCGAAATAGGCGAGCGCGAGGTCGTGGAAATCCTGCCGTTTCAGCAGCACGGCGGCGCCGGCATAGTAGATGTCGAGGAAATCCTGCAGGTTGCCGAAAGCATAGGCGGCGCGCACTTCCTCCACCGAGGCGTAAGGGATCGTCACCCGGTTGCGCCGGGCCAGCGCGAACATCAGCTCGGGCTCAAGACTGCCTTCGATGTGCAGGTGCAGCTCTGCCTTGGGCAGGCCAGTGATGAAGCTGTCAAGGTCGGTCATACCATCACATCCCGTTTGCCGGGCACCCGCTCATGAGTCCCGCGCCCAGGCGCATTGCCCCATGATGTAAGTGCGCGCCACCGCGCGATCATCCCCCAGGATCTGCAATGCGAACAGGCGCTCGGCAAGCCCGGCGCCTTGCGTGCGGCGCGCCAGCAGCGGCGTGGCGGCGCTGTCCAGCACGACGAAATCGGCCTCCTGCCCCGGTTCCAGCGCGCCCACCCGCTCACCGATGTGGAGCAGCGCGGCGCTGCCCGCCGTCGCCAGGTAAAGCGCGCGGAACGGATCGAGCCGGTCCTCGCGCGCCAGCGCCGCCTGATAGGCAAGGCCGGCGGTGTGCAGCAGCGAGAACGAGGTGCCCGCGCCGATATCGGTGCCCAGGCCCAGGCGCAGCCGGTGCCGGTCCGCCTGCCCGAAATGGAAGCAGCCCGAGCCGAGGAACAGGTTCGAGCTGGGGCATACCGCGATGCCCGCGCCGCTTTCGTGCAGGCGCGCGCAGGCCCGGTCCGACAAGTGGATGCCATGCGCGAAGACCGATCGCTTGCCGACCAGGCCGAAGCGATCGTAAGCATCGAGGTAGTCGATCGCCTGGGTGAAGCGCGCCGCCACCGCCTCGCATTCGCGCAGGTTCTCGGCCAGGTGGGTGTGCATCAGCACGTCGGGATGCTCGGCCAGCAGCGCGCCGGCATCGGCCAGCTGCGCGTCGGTGGAGGTGAGCGCGAAACGCGGCGTCACCGCATAGCCCAGCCGTCCGCGCCCGCGCCAGCGGCGGATCAGCGCCTCGCTCTGCGCCCGGCCCGATGCCAGCGTATCGCGCAGGCCCTCGGGCCCCAGGTCCATCAGCACCTTGCCCGAAACGATGCGCATGTCACGCGCCAGCGCCGCCTCGAACAGCACGTCGACCGAATGCTCGTGCACCGTGGGATAGACCAGCGCGCTGGTCGTGCCGTTGCGCAGCAGCTCGTCGAGGAAGGCGGCGGCGACAGCGGCGGCGTAGGCCGGATCGGCAAAGGCCTTTTCCGCCGGGAAGATGTGGCGATCGAGCCAGTCGAGCAATTGCTCCCCGTGCGAGGCGATCTTGTCCATCTGCGGATAGTGGACATGGGCATCGACGAAGCCCGGCACGATCAGTCCCGGCAGCGCTTCCACCGGAACCGCGGCGTAGCGCTCCGCCAGATCGGCATAAGCCCCGCGCGCGATGACCACGCCGTCCTCCACCACGATGAGCCCGTCGGGCTCGTGCCGCACCGCATCGGGATCGTCGCGCGGATCGCGCGCCACCGACAGCAGCTCGCCGCGAAAGGCGCGAATGGTGATGTCCCTGGTCATGCCGCGTCCAGCGCCAGCAATTGCGCAAGCGTGGAGATCGCGATGACATCGGGCTCCTTGCCGCGCACGCCGGCGATGCCGATCGGCGAGGTCAGCCGCGCGAGCCTGTCGGGCGCGATGCCGTCGCGCGCCAGCCGCGAGCGGAAGCGCGCGCCCTTGGTGGCCGATCCGATCAGGCCGACGAAGGCCACCGGATCGCGCCGCAGCGCCGCCAGCGTCAGGTGATAATCCAGCCCATGGTCATGCGTCAGGATCAGGATCGCGGCATTGCCCGGCGCATCGGCGACGCATTGCTCGATATGCTCTTCATCCACCACCGTCACCCCGTCGATCGCTTCCTGCTCGGGCCGGGTATCGAACCAGGCGAGGTGCAGCGGCAACCCGCGCATGTGCCGCGCGATCGCCTGCCCGACATGGCCCGCGCCGAACAGATAGACCGGACGCGGCCGGCGGCCCACCGGCTCGGTGAACACCGCGCCCGCGCCGGGCCGCTCGCCCCGCGCGGAAACCACGCCCGGCGTCGCCTTTTCCAGCACTTCGCGCGCGATCCGATCCTCGCCCAGCCGCGTCACCAGCATCCAGCCGGGCTCGACATCGCGCAGCCAGCCGAGCGCCGAGGGATCGACCCGTTCCACCAGCAGCCGCACCCGCCCGCCGCAGCACTGGCCCAGCAGCGGTCCCAAGGGATAGTCCTGCACGCGCCAGGTGCCGGGCGGATGCGCCAGCAGGGCGCGCGCCTGCTCCACCGCGCGATATTCCAGCGCGCCGCCGCCGATCGTGCCTTCCTGCCCATCGGCCCGCACCAGCATCCGCGTGCCCGCGCCGCGCGGCGCCGATCCCTCGCTGGCCAGCACGCTGACCAGCGCCGCCGGCGCCTCGGCCGAGACCGAGCGCAGCCAACCGACCCATTGGGTCATGTCGCGCGATGCCCGGCGATGGCGCGCAGCACGTTCTCGGGCGTCGCCGGTGCATCGAGCGGGGGCAGCGCGCGCTTGTCCGGCACGGTGGCGGCGATCGCCCGGTTCAGCGCCGAGAACACCGAGATCGCCAGCATGAACGGCGGCTCGCCCACGGCTTTGGAACGGTTGATCGTCGGCTCCACGTTCTCGCCGTCCCACAGGCTGACGGTGAAGCGGGCCGGCCGGTCGGACGCGGTAGGGATCTTGTAGGTCGCGGGCGAATGGGTGAGCAGGCGGCCCTTGTCGTCGAACACCAGTTCCTCGGTGGTCAGCCAGCCCTGCCCCTGGATGAAGCCGCCCTCGATCTGGCCCAGGTCGATCACCGGATTGAGCGAACGGCCCACGTCATGCAGGATATCGACCGCCAGGACCTTGTGCTCGCCGGTCAGCGTGTCGATCGCCACTTCGGCCACCGCCGCGCCATAGGCGAAGTAGTAGAACGGCCGGCCGTGGTGCGCGTCGCGGTCATAGGCGATGTCGGGCGTGGCGTAGAACCCGGTCGAGGACAGCGAGACGCGGCCGATATGCGCCTTGCGGCAGAGCTGGCCGAACGTCAGCCGCTCGCCCCCCGCGATCACGCCTTCGGGAGTGAAGCGCACTTCCCCCTCGTCGCAGCCGAAAGTGCGGGCGGCGAAGGCGGTGAGCCGGTCGCGCACCGCCGTCGCCGCATTGTAGGCCGCCATGCCGTTGAGGTCCGCGCCCGAACTGGCGGCGGTGGCCGAGGTGTTGGGCACCTTGTCGGTGCGGGTGGCGGTGATGCGCACTTGCGTGACCGGCACGGCGAAGACATCGGCCACCACTTGCGCCACCTTGATATAGACGCCCTGCCCCATCTCGGTGCCGCCGTGGTTGATCTGGATCGAGCCGTCGGCATAGACCAGCACCAGCGCGCCGGCCTGGTTGAGGTGGGTGGTGGTGAAGCTGATGCCGAACTTCACCGGGGTGAGCGCGATCCCCTTCTTCAGCACCGGGCTTGCGGCGTTGAACGCCGCGACCGCGCGCCGCCGCGCGTCATAGTCCGAGGTCTGGCGCAGCCGGGCGATCATCTGCGGGGCGATATTGTCGGCCACGGTCATGCCGTATTGCGTCACGTCGCGGCCCGGACCGTAGAGATTGGCGATGCGCACATCGAGCGGATCGAGCCCCAGCCGCGCGGCGACGTCGTCCATGATCCGCTCGATCGCCAACATGCCTTGCGGCCCGCCGAAGCCGCGAAACGCGGTGGCCGAAACGGTGTTGGTGCGCAGCCGTTCGGACAGGATCTCGACATGCGGCAGGAAATAGCAGTTGTCGGCGTGGAACATCGCCCGGTCGCAGATCGCCGGCGACAGGTCCGCCGTCGCGCCGCAGCGCGTGGCGAGGTGGAGCGCCAGCGCGGCGATCCGCCCGGCATCGTCGAAACCGACATCGTAGCGCACTTCGAATTCGTGGCGCTTGCCGGTCATCACCATGTCGTCGTCGCGATCGCAGCGGAACTTGGCCGGGCGGCCGGTCTTTTCCACGACCAGCGCGGCGGCGGCGGCGAACAGCGCGGCCTGCGTCTCCTTGCCGCCGAACGCGCCGCCCATGCGGCGCACTTCCACGGTCACGTCCGAGGACGGCTTGCCGAGCATATGCGCGACGAGATGCTGCACTTCGCTGGGATGCTGGGTGGAACTGAGCAGGTGGATCTGCCCGTCCTCGCCCGGCGTCGCCACCGCGATCTGGCCTTCGAGGTAAAAGTGATCCTGCCCGCCCATCGCGAAAGCGCCCGATGTCCGGTGCGGCGCGCTTGCCAGCGCGCCGGCCGCATCGCCGCGCGCCATGCGCTGGGTCGGCTCGATCAGCGAATCGGCCGCGCGCGCCTGCTCGATCGTGACGAGCGCGGGCAGCGGCTCGTAAGCCACCTTGCCCAGCCGCGCCGCCATCCGCGCCGCGCGCTGGCTGGTCGCGGCGACGAGGAACACCGGCTGGCCCACGCTGATGACCACGCCATCGGCCAGAAGCTGGTCGTCATGCGCCACCGGACCGACGTTGTTCTCGCCGGGAATGTCGGCGGCGGTATAGACCGCGATCACCCCTTCGGCCGCCCGCACCGCCGCCAGATCCATCGCCACGATGCGCGCATGGGCTTCGGCGCTCTGGCCGAAGGCGAGGTGGAGCATGTCCGGTTCTTCCACCCCGTCATCGGCATAGCGCGCGGCGCCGGTGACGTGGAGGTGCGCGCTGTCGTGCGGGTGGGCGGGCTTGGCCAGCACTTTCCAGGCGGGATCGCGCTCAGCCATCGCGGCCGTCCAGTTCCAGCACGCTGACCCGTGTCCCTTGCGCGCGGTGCCACAACCGCAGCAGCAGGTTGGCCGCCGCTTCCAGCCGATAGCCGGCCGACCCGCGCACGTCGCTGAGCGGGGCGTAATCGCGCTTCAGCGCGGCGGCGGCCGCCTCGATCGTGGCCAGCGTTAACGGCTGGCCGACCAGCGCCGCCTCGCACGCCGGCGCGCGTCGGGGGGTTGCCGCCATGCCGCCGAAGGCGACGCGCGCGGCGGTGATCGTGCCGTCCGTCACGGTCAGCGCAAAGGCGCCGCAGACCGCGGAAATGTCGCTGTCGAACCGGCGCGAGAGCTTGGAGATATGCACCATGTCGTCGGAGCCCGGCCGGGGCACGAACAGGCTTTCGACGAATTCGCCCGGCCGCCGGTCCTGCTTGCCGTAATCAAGGAAATAGGCTTCCAGCGGCAGCGTGCGCCGCCCCGCGGCACCGCGAAGAGTCACTTGCGCGCCGAGCGCGATCAGCGCGGGCGGGCCGTCGCCGATCGGCGAGCCATTGGCGATATTGCCGCCCACGGTGCCGGCATTGCGCACTTGCAGCCCACCGATCCGCCGGACCAGTTCGCCCAGCTCGGGATGAAGCCGCGCGAAAGCGGCGTGCGCCTCGGCATAAGTGACGCCCGCGCCGATGGTGAGGCCCTCGGGCCCGTCCTCGATGGCACGCAGCTCGGCGATGTCGCCCAGGAAGATCAGCTTTTCGAGAACGCGCAGGCCCTTCGTGACCCACAGGCCGACATCGGTGGCGCCCGCCACCAGCCGCGCGTCGGGATGCTCGGCCAGCAGTTCGGCCAGTTCCCAGGCGGTGCGCGGGGCGAACCAGCACCGATCGCCGTATCGCCCCGAAGCGCTGCCGCCCGCCGCCAGCTCGCGCAGCACCGCAACCAGCGCCCCGTCATCGCGCGCCAACCCGCCGACCGCTTCGCCCGCTTCTAGAATCGGGCCATAGCCGGTACAGCGGCACAAGTTGCCGGCGATCACATCCGCTACCGGCAAGTCCGCGCCGCTCGCGCCGATCGCCCGGCCATAAAGCGACATCACGAAGCCCGGCGTGCAGAAGCCGCATTGCGAGCTGCCGTTCGCCGCCATGCAGGCCTGCAAGGGGTTGAGCGAATCCGCGCGCGAAAGGCTCTCCACCGTCAGCAGCGCCTTGCCGTGGAGCATCGGCAGGAACTGGATGCAGGCATTGACCGCGCGCCAGCGCACCGCCGCGCCCGCCGCGTCGAGATCGCCGACCAGCACGGTGCAGGCGCCGCAGTCCCCTTCGGCGCAGCCTTCCTTGGTGCCGGTGCGGCCCATGCGGTAGCGCAAGTGATCGAGCAGCGTGCCGGTGGGATCGACATCCGCGAGTTCGACCACCTCGCCATCGAGGACGAACCGCACGCTCATCGCGGCGTTCCCTGCGCGATCCAGTCTCCCAATTTCTGCCGTTCCTCCCTGGTCATGCCGGTGAGATTGCCGAGCGGCATGACCTCGGCATCGACCGCGACCTTCCTGATCCGTTCGGCCACCGCGCGGGCATGGTCGTAGCTGTCCAGATGCACGCCCAGCGGCGGCGCGGTGAAGGCGGGGTTGGTCGGATGATCGCTGTGGCAGGACACGCAATGCCTGGCGAAAATCGGCTGGACGTCGGCGAAGGCGAGCCGGGGCGCGCCCGGCGCGGGCCCGCCGCCGGTCCTTTCCAGCGACACATACGTCACGCTGACCAGCGCCAGCGCCGCCGCGACCGCCATCGCCGCGCCGGTCGGCCGGGCGCGATGGCGCAAGTTGAACACATGGCGCACCGCCACCCCGGTCAGCCCCAGCAACGCCAGCACCAGCCACGGGCGCTGCGCCCCGTAAGTCATCGGGTAATGATGGCTGATCATGATGAACAGCACCGGCAGCGTCATGTAATTGTTGTGCACCGAGCGCTGCTTGGCGGCATAGCCCAGCGCGGGATCGGGTTGCCGCCCGGCGACGAGATCGGCCACCACCTTGCGCTGGTTGGGGATGATGACGAAGAACACGTTGCCCACCATCGCCGTGCCGAGCATCGCGCCGATGTGCAGATAGGCCCCGCGCGCGGTGAACAGATCGTTGAGCCCGATCGCCATGCCGACGAGGAACGCGAACCAGACCGCGCCCAGCAGCAGCGGATGATTGGGCAGCGAGCGGCACAGCAGATCGTAGAAGATCCACCCGCCCGCCAACGCCATCAGCCCGAGCGCGATCGCCTCGGCCGGGCCGAGATCGGACTTGGCCGGATCGATCAGGAAGCTCTGCGCGCCGACGTAGTAGACCAGCACCAGCAGCGAAAAGCCGCTGAGCCAGGTGAAATAGGCTTCCCATTTGAACCAGTGCAGCTCGTCCGGCATGTGGCCGGGCGCGACCTGGAACTTCTCGTTGTGATAGAAGCCGCCGCCATGGACCGACCACAGCTCCCCCGAGGGCGTATCCGGCCCCGGCTCGCGCGCTGGCGGCTTCAGGTGGTTGTCCAGCCAGACGAAATAGAACGAAGAGCCGATCCAGGCGATGCCGGCGGTCAGGTGCAGCCAGCGCAGCGCAAGGTTGAGCCATTCGGAGAAGTCGAAATTCATCAGCTTCCCCGGTACGTCGAATAGGACCAGGGCGAGACGAGCAGCGGCACGTGATAATGCCCGCCGCCCTCGGCCATGCCGAACGCGATCGTCACCACGTCGAGGAACGGCGGATCGGGCAGCATCACGCCCGCCGCGCGAAAATAGTCCGCCACCATGAAACGCAAGGTATAGGCACCCGGCGCGAGCGGGCCGGGCACAAGATCGGGACAGCGCCCGTCGCTGTTGGTCATGCCGACCGCGATCTCGCCGTCGGGCCCGGCCAGCGCCAGCGCGAGGCCGGCGGCGGGCCGCCCGTGCATGGTATCGAGCACATGGGTCGAAAGCGTGTTCATGCCGCCTGATCCTCCAGGCGCAGGCGAACGATCTCGCCGATCTGTTCCAGCGCGGCAGCGACTTCCTCGTCGCGCCCGTTCGCGAGCCGACGTTCCATGGCGGCGAGAATACCAGCCTTGTCGGTGAGGCGCACGCAGATGATGAACGGAAAGCCGAACCGCTCGCGATAGGCCGCGTTGAGCGCGTGGAAGCGCGCGAATTCCTCGGGCGTCAGCCGGTCGAGCCCGGCGCTGGCCTGTTCGGCGGCGGAAGCCTCGGTCAGCGTCTTGTCGATCGCCGCCTTGCCCGCGAGTTCGGGATGCGCGCGGATCAACGCGAGCTGTTCCTCCGGGCTGGCTTCATGGAGCACGGCGATCAGGTCGGCGAGCCGGTCGCCCGAGGACGGACGCGCGTCGGCCCGCTCCTCCACCCAGGGGCTGTGTTCGAACAGCGCGGTCAATGGCTGCTCCCTTCGAGGCTGACATGGGCGGAGACGACTTTCCAGCCATCCGGGAATTTCACCCAGCTCTGGGTCTGGCGGCCGCGCCGGTCGACGTTGTCGCGGAAGAATTCGGCATCGGCAGTGGCGAAGGCCGGTCCATCGGGCGCGCCGTAGACGGTGATCGCCACTTTCCCCAGCCTACGCCGCGGCGATCCGCCGCGCCCCTTGCGGAATGCGCGGATCGCCTCGATGCCATAGAGCACTTCGCCCACGCCGAAGCGGTTGGTGGTCGGCGCATGATGGAACAGCGCGTCCATCGCCGGGATGTCGTCGGCCATCAGCGCGCGCTCGTATTCGCGAAAGGCGGCGGTCACTTCCGCAAGCAGCGTGGGATCGTCGATGACGATTTCGGACGTCATGCCGGATGCGCCTCCAGCCAATGGCGGGCGATGTCGATCCGGCGGGCGATCCAGGCATCGCCGCTGGCGAGGACATGATCGAGGAACCGCGCGACCGCGCGGGCGCGCGCCGGCCTGCCGGCGATGCGGCCATGAAGGCCCACCGACATCATCCGCCCGCCTTCCTCACGCAACTGGTCAAAAGTGTCGCGCAAGTAGCGGAAGAACTGCTCGCCCTCGGTAAAGCCGTTAAGCGCGACGATCTTCATGTCATTGGCATCGAGAGTGTAGGGCACGATCAGTTGCAGCTTGCCGTGCCTCCTGTCCCAATAGGGCAGGTCATCGGCGTAACTATCCGCATCGTAAAGGAATCCGCCCTCTTCGACGACGAGCCGCGCAGTGTTGGGCGAGGTGCGCCCCTGATACCACCCGAGCGGACGGCTGCCGGTCAGCCGGGTGTGCAGCGCCACGGCCTCGGCAATGTGGGCGCGTTCCACCTCTTCGGGCACATACTGGTAATCGATCCAGCGCAATCCGTGGCTGGCGATCTCCCAACCGGCCGCGAGCATCGCCGCGACCGCTTGCGGGTTCATCTCCATGGCCTTGGCTACGCCGAACACCGTCACCGGGACGCCGCGCGCGGTGAAAATACGATGCAGCCGCCAGAACCCGGCGCGGCTGCCGTATTCGTAGAGGCTTTCCATCGCCATCGCCCGATCGGGATGACTGCCCGCGCCGACCATCTCGGACAGGAACGCCTCGGAGCCCTTGTCGCCATTGAGCACCGAATTCTCCGCGCCCTCCTCGTAGTTCACCACGAACTGCACGGCGATGCGCGCTCCGCCCGGCCAGCGCGGATCGGGCGGATGCGCGCCGTAGCCGACAAGGTCGCGCGGCAGGCTCATGCCTCCCACGCCTCCAGCGCGGCCGGGACCGCCTCGCCCAGCGGCAGCGCGAACCCTTCGGCGCGCAGGCAGGCTTCCAGCGCGGCGAGCGTGAGCAGCACCTTGTGCTTCATGGCGTTGTAGCCCATCGCGCCGATCCGCCAGATCTGGCCTTGCAACGGGCCGAAGGCGGTGCCGATCTCGATCTCGAACTGGTCGCGCATCGCCTGGCGTACCGCCTCGCCATCGACGCCGCTCGGAATGTAGACGCCGGTGACATTGGTCATGCGGTGGGCATCGTCGCCGAACACGGTGAGGCCCATGGCGCGCAGGCCGGCGGTCATCGCCCGGCCGGCGCTGGCATGGCGGCCATAGCGCGCCGCCAGCCCCTCGCCGAGCGCGATGCGGGCGCATTCGCGCGCGGCATAGAGCATCGAGGTCGCCTCGGTATGGTGGTTCAGCCGCTTCTCGGACCAATAGTCCATGATCATCGCGAGATCGAAATAGTTGGAGCCGATGCGCGGCCCCGCCCCGTCGGCGATATCGTCGCGGCGGATGCCTTTCTCGACATGCCGGCGCTTGCCGATATGCGCGGCGGCGGCATCGGAAATGGTGATCGGCGCCGAGCCCGAAGGGCCGCCGAGGCATTTCTGCAGGCCGCCGGTGACGATGTCCGCGCCCCAGCGGTCGGCGGCGATCTCCATGCCGCCGATCGTCGCGGTGGCATCGACATAGAGCAGCGCGCCCGCCGCGTGGGCGAGGTCGCCCAGCCCTTCGAGCGGCTGCGCCATGGTGGTCGAGGTATCGCCGTGGATCGTCGCGACAAGGCGAGGCGAGGTCCGTTCGATGGCGGTGGCGATCGCCTCCATCGGCACGACCTCGCCCCAGTTCGCGTCGACCGTCTCGATGACGGCGCCGACGCGGGTGAGGATCTCGGTAAGCAAGAGGCCGAAGCGGCCGAAATTGACCACCAGCACGCGCTCGCCCGGCGCGACGAGGCTGACCAGCGCCGCCTCGATGCCGGCCCTTGCAGTGCCGTCGATCAGCATGGTCCATGGGTTGGCGGTGCCGAAGATCGGCCGGTACAGCGCCATCACCTGGTTCATGAACGCGGTCATCTCGGGATCGAACTGGCCCAGCAGGTCGGCCGACATCGCCCGCAGCACGCGCGGATGGGCGTTGATCGGGCCCGGCCCCATCAGGAGGCGCTGCGGCGGGTCGATCTCGCCGAACAGCAGGGGATCGAGTTCAGGCATCACGCGGCGGCTCCCAGACGTTCGATGAAGCCGAGCATGACCCTGAGCGCCACTTCGGCATCGGCGGGATCGACATGCTCGGCGGGATTGTGGCTCACCCCGCCCTTGCAGCGGATGAACAGCATGGCGGTGGGGCACAGCGCGGCCATCACCATGGCATCGTGCCCCGCGCCCGAGACGAGCCGGCGCACCGGCTGGCCGGCATCGGCGAGCGCATCGTCCATCAGGTCCATCAGCGCCGGATCGCAGGGGCTGGCGGGCAGATCGTGGATCAGCTCGGTCGCGAGTTCGAGGTCGCGCGCCTCGGCGATCTCGCGCAGGCGGTCAAGAATGGCGCGCGCCGCCCGGTCGCGGCGCGCCGCGTCGCCCGAGCGCACGTCGATGGTGAAGCGCACTTCGCCGGGAATGACATTGGCCGCGCCCGGCAGTGCCTCGATCCGGCCGACCGTGGCGACAAGATCGGAATTATCGCAGCGCGCCACCTGCTCGATCGCCAGCACCATCGCCGCCGCCCCGGCCAGCGCATCGCGGCGCAGGCGCATCGCGGTGGTTCCCGCGTGCCCGGCCATGCCGCGCACGGTGACTTCGTAGCGCAATTGCGCGGCGATGCCCGTGACCGTGCCCACCGCGAGGCCGTCCGCCTCCAGCACCGGCCCCTGCTCGATATGCGCTTCCAGATAGGCCATGGCCGATCCGGGCGCGCGCGCGGCATCCAGATAGGCGGCCACATCCACCCCGGCATCGGCCAGCGCCACCCCCTCGCCATCGGCCAGGTCGAGCGCGGCGGGATCGAGCGTGCCGGCGACCGCGCGGCTGGTCAGCATCGCGGCGGGAAAGCGCGATCCTTCCTCGTCGCCAAAGGCATAGACCTCGATCGGAAACGCCATACGCCGCCCGCGCGTGCGCAGGGCATCGACGCACTCGATCCCCAGCATCACGCCAAGCGGCCCGTCATAGCGGCCGGCATCGCGCACGCTGTCGATATGGCTGCCGATCAGCAGCGCGGGCGCATCGGCCACCTCGCCGGGATAACGGCCCACGAGATTGGCGGCGGGATCGCGCCGCACGGCCATTCCCGCCGCTTCCATCCAGCCGGCCAGCGCCTGCTGCGCCGCCGTGTAGGCCGGTGTCAGATAACCGCGATAGAGCCCGCCCGCCATGTCGCTGTAAGGCGCCACGCCCAGCGCATCGCAGCGCGCCACCGCGCGAGCGCCGCCGGGAGGGAGATCGTTCATTGCTCTCTCCCCTTGAGGGGAGAGATACGCAGGCTTGCTCGCTGGCGAGCTAGCCGGAGTTGAGAGGGGAGTGCGCGGCGCCCCCCTCTCCCCACCCTCTCGCCTGAAGGGGAGAGGGCTCGTCCCGGCGTGCGAGGTGACACGATCACCATGCCACCGCCGCGCCGTCGCTGCGCGGATCGGTGGCACCTTCGCAGTGGCCGTCGGCATGGCGCACCACCGCGCCGGCGTGGCCCATGGTCGCCGTCAAGGGCCCGACCCGCTCGACATCGTGCCCGGCCTCGGCAAGCCGCGCGTACAGCGCTTCGGCGAACCCGTCCTCCAGCTTGAGCGTGGTCGATTGCTCGCCCCAGGTGCGCCCCAGCAGCCAGCGCGGCGCGCTGATCGCCGCCTGCAAGTCCATGCCGAAACGGGCGTAGCGGCTGAACAGCGCGGCCTGCGTTTGCGGCTGGCCCTCGCCGCCCATCGTGCCATAGGCCATCACGCGCCCGTCAGCGAACCTGGCCAGCGCGGGGTTGAGCGTGTGGAACGGCTTGCGCCCCGGCTTCAGCGCATTCCAGCCGGCTTCGGCCAAGCGGAACGAACTGCCCCGGTTCTGCCAGGTGATGCCGGTGCGCGGCAGCACCAGCCCCGATCCGAACTCGAAATAGGTCGACTGGATCGCGCTGACCACCCGGCCCTCGCCATCGGCCGCGCCGAACCAGCAGGTATCGCCCCATTGCGGCGGCTGCGGCCAGGGCAGTGCCTTGGCCGGGTCGATCCGCGCGGCGATTTCGTCAAGCGCGGCGGCATCGTCCAGCAGGCGCTGGAAATCGAACCCGGTGTAGGCCGGATCGCCGACATGGACATCGCGCAGCAGGAACGCCTGCTTGGTCGCCTCGACCAGCCCGTGGACGTGTTCGAAACCCTCCGGCGCGTCGGCCGCCAGCCGGTCGAACAGCGCGAGGATCATCAGCGAGGCGAAGCCCTGCGTCGGCGGCGTGCTGTTGTAGAGTGTGGCCCCGGCGATCGCGGTGGAGAGCGGCGCGGGCCGCGTCGCCCGATGCGCCGCAAGGTCGGCCAGCGCCACCGGGCTGCCCAGCATTGCCAGATCGGCCGCGATGAGGGCGGCCAGATCGCCGCGATAGAAGCTGTCGAGGCCATCGGCCACAAGCTGGCGCAGCGTCGCGGCGAGCGCGGGCTGGCGCAGCATATCGCCTTGCGCCAGCGGCCTGCCATCGGGCTCGAAGATCGTGCCGTAAGCGCCGGGCTGGCCGCGCAATTCGCCGCCCTTGGCCGCCGCGATGCCGGCGCCGCCCGCCGTCACGGCCACGCCGTCCTCGCCATGCCGGATCGCATCGCGCAGCAGGCGTGCGAGCGGCAGCGCGCCGCCAGCGCTGGCCAGCGCCGCCGCCCAGCCCGAGATCGTGCCCGCCACGGTGTTCGCCGCCAGCGGCCCGCGCGTCGGCACGGCGTCGAGCCCGGCGTAGAGCGAAAGGTCGGCCTTCGCCGCCGCGCCGCCGCAACCGTGGATCGAATGGACCCGGCCATCGGGCTCGGCAATCACCCAGAAGCCGTCGCCGCCGATCGCGGTCATGTGCGGATAGACCACCGCCAGCGTCGCAGCGACCGCGACGGTCGCCTCCACGGCATTGCCGCCATCCGCCAGCACATCGCGGCCCGCCTTCGCCGCGAGGTGGTGCGGCGCCGTGACCATGCCCTTGCCGCCCGTGACGGTGCGCAGCGTCATCGGCTCAGTCCGGCAGCGCCGCGAGGAAGGCGCGCACGACATGCGCCGAATTGACCGAGGCGAGATGTTCGAACGTGTCCTCCATGTTCTTTTCCCGGTCGCCGCCGGCCAGATCGGACAGGCTGCGAAAGACGATCGCCGGCACCTGGTTGGCAAAGGCGACTTGCGCCACGGCGGCGCTTTCCATGTCCAGAACGCGCGCTTTCCATTGCGAATGCAAGTATTTGCGGAACCGGGCGTTGTCGGCGAAGACTCCCGCGCTCACCCCGGTGCCGCCGACCACCACCCTGGGATCGCGCGGCAGGCACAGTTCCGATCCGGGCAGCGCGGTGGCCGATGGCGGCACGCAGCGCGCCATGGCGATCGTCGGCGCGAGCTTGCGGGCCAGCGCCAGCAAGTCCGGGTCCATCGCGAATGTGTAGTGCCGGCCGGGCGGCGTGGCGGCATTGCCCACGCGCACGCCGCGCGGGAACATGAATTCCCAGTTGCCCGGCGCCCCGGGATCGACCGGCTCGGGCGGGAGCCAGCCCTTCCGGGTCTTGCGCGCGAAGGAGACTTCCAGATACTGCGCCCAGTCCTCGGCCACGATCACGTCGCCGATCGACAGGCCGGGATCGACCCCGCCGGCAATGCCCGAAAAGACGATGCGCTTGACGGTGAAGCGATCGAGCACGAGCTGCGTGTTCATCGCCGCGTTGACCATGGAAACGCCGCTCTGCATCAGCAGCACGGGTTTGCCCTCCAGCACGCCGGCGGTGTAGGTCATGCCGTTGATCCGGTATTCCCGTGGCTGCTGCACCGCGTGGGCCAGCGCGTTCCATTCGGGCTCGTACGCCGTCATCACCAGCGTGCGCGGCGTCGTATCGAGCCGTTCGGCATGGGCCCGGGCCGGCCCCGGCACGCAGGCCAGCGCCAGCACCGCCCAGAACAGCGCGCGCAAACGGCCCATCAGGCGGCCCCCATCCACACGAACCGGGCCACGAACAGCAGCGCCAGCACCAGCAGGAACCAGTCGCTTTTCCTGATCGTGCCGCGCACCAGCTTGAGCGCGGCATGGGCGGTGATGCCAAAGGCCAGGCCATTGGCGATCGAGAAGGTGAGCGGGATCATCGCCACGGTGAGGAAGGCGGGGATCGCCGAAAGCGGATCTTCCCATTCCACCTCGGTCAGCGGCAGCAGCATCAGCCCGCCCACGATGATCAGCGCGGGCGCGGTGGCGGCCAGCGGGATCACTTGCGCGTAAGGCGCCACGAACATCATCGCCAGGAACAGCAGCCCGGTGACGATCGCGGTCAGCCCGGTGCGCCCGCCCGCCTGCACGCCGGCCGCGCTTTCGACATAGCTGGTGACAGTGCTGGTGCCCGCCATCGAGCCGATAATGGTAGCGGTGGCATCGGTGATGAGGATGCGGTTGAGCGCGGGAATGCGTCCTTGCGCGTCCATCAGCCCGGCCCGCTTGGTGACGGCGACGAGGGTGCCGATATTGTCGAACAGATCGACGAAGAGGAAGACGAACAGGATTTCCAGCAGGCCCAGGCCATGGCTGCCGGTAAGGCCGAAGACGCCCGGCAGGTCCAGCTTGAAGGCGGTCCCGGTCAGCGCCGAAAGCTCATAGGGTTCGGGCTTGATCTGCACTTGCCCGGTCAGCCAGCCGACCAGCGTGGTCACGACGATGCCCACCAGCATCGCCCCGCGCACGTTCCACACGCTGAGCGCGCCGATCAGCGCCAGCCCGAACAGCGCCAGCGCCGCGCCCGGCGCCTTGAGATCGCCCAGCGCCACGAAGGTCGCCGGATTGGCCACGACGATGCCCGCGTCCTTGAAGCCGATGAAGCCGATGAACAGGCCGATCCCGCCCGCCACGGCCGCGAACAGGTAATGCGGGATCGAAGCGACGATAAGCTGGCGCACGCCGGTGAGCGTCAGGAACAGGAAAGCCACGCCAGAGATGAACACGCAGCCCAGCGCCACCGGCCAGGGCACGCCCATCTGCTGCACCACGGTGAAGCTGAAATAGGCGTTGAGCCCCATGCCCGGCGCCAGCGCCAGCGGCGTGTTGGCGACCAGCCCCATCATGATCGAGGCGAAAGCGGCGGCAAAGCACGTCGCCGCCGCCACCGATGCCACCGGCAGCCCGGCCGTGCCCAGGATCGCGGGATTGACCAGCACGATATAGGCCATCGTCAGGAACGTGGTCATGCCCGCCAGCACTTCGGTGCGCGCGGTGGTGCCGCGCGCGGTCAGCGAGAAATAGCGATCGAGCGCGCCCGAAGGCGGCGGCGGGGGCGATGGCGGCGGCGGCGGCGGGGCTCCGGTAGCATCCGCCCCCGGATCGATCGGTATTGCCTGTGTCTGCATCACGCTTGTGCCCCCTGTGTCGCCCCGAACGGCGTACTCGCCCCGATTACGCCCCGTTCCTCCAGCCCGGCGGCGAAGCGGAACAGCGCCGGCTCCCCATCCGGCCCGCCGATCAGCTGCAACCCCAGCGGCAATCGTCCCGGCCGGTGCAGCGGGACCGAAAGCGCCGGCAGGCCGGTGAAGCTGATCGGCTGGGTATGAATGCCAAGGTCCGCGCGGGCGGGCACCATCGCGCCGTCGATCAGAATGCGCGGATCGGCGATGGGCGGCGCGACGCAAGGGGTCGCCGGCGCCAGCAGCACGTCGAACTCGGCGACCAGCGCGGCGATGCGTTCGCGAAAGGCGCGGCGGAAGGCCTGCGCTTCCTGGTAAAGCGCATCGGGCAGCAGCGCACCCGCCAGCAGCCGGTCGCGCGTCGCCGGATCGAAGGCCATGGCATCGCGGGCCAGCGCGGCCCGGTGCAGCCGGCCGCCTTCATAAGCTGTGATGAGGAACGCGGCCGAGCGGGCGCGGGCGATATCGGGCAAATCCACCAGAGGCGCGCCGGGGGCGATGGCGTCGATCGCGGCGATCTGGTCGGGATCGGCATTCTCGCGGAAACGCCCGCCCAGCCGGCCGACGCGGAACGGCCCGGCCGCCGCCACCGTCCGGCCGGCGAGCACTTCCCAGCAGGCCTGCAAATCCGCGACCGAGCGCGCGAACGGCCCGACATCGTCGAAGCTTTCGGCGAAGGGGAACACGCCCCCCATCGGCAAGCCGCCATGCGTGGGCTTGAGGCCATAGACGCCGGTCAGGCTGGCGGGAACGCGCACCGATCCATTAGTGTCCGACCCCAGCGAGAGCGGCAACAGCCCGGCCGCCACCACCGCTGCCGAGCCGCCCGAGGAACCGCCGGCCAGCCGCGCGATATCGTGCGGGTTGCGCGTGGTGCCGTGCGTCGCGTTGATCGTCGCGAAGCCATAGGCGAACTCATCCATGTTGAGCGTGGCGACCAGCACCGCGCCCGCCGCGCGCAGCCGCGCGATCGCCTCGGCATCGTGGGCGGCGGGCGGCGCCTGCGCATGGATCGCCGATCCCGCCGTGGTCGGCAGGCCGGCGACATCGAACAGGTCCTTGACGCCGTAAGGCACGCCCGCCAGCGGGCCGGGATCGCGCCCGGCGGCGATCGCGGCATCAACCTGGGCGGCCTCTTGCCGGGCGCGATCGGCCAGCAGCCGCGTCACCGCCAGCAGCGGGCGATCGCCTTGCGCCAGCTCCGCCAGGCATTGCTCGATCGCGTGCGCGGCGCTGATCCGGCCGGTCCGCACCGCCGCCGCGATCTCCAGCGCGGACATCATGCGCCGTCCGCCTCCGGCGCGGCGCGCAGGCGCTCGGCATGGCGCGCCAGCAGGTCCAGATTGGCCGCCACCCCCGGCGCGCAGGCATCGGGGACCGCCAGCCCCTGCACCGCCGCAGCCGCCGCGATCGCCGCAGGGGTGCGCGGGATCGCGGCATCGGGCCCGGCCGGCGCGGCGGCGGCCTGCGCCAGATCGTATTGCCGGGCGAAACGCGCCGCCAGCCAGGCGCAGACGAACAGCTGGAGCTGGTGGAAGATCATCAGCGGCAGCACGATCATGCCCACTTGCGCCGGCGCGAACAGCGCGCCCGCCATCGGCACGCCCGAGACCAGGCTCTTCTTAGAACCGCAGAACAGCAGCACCACCGCATCCTCGCGCGACAGCCCGGCCAGCCGCGCCGCCGCGACGTTGACCGCCATGATCACCGCGAGGATCGCCGCGCTGAGCACCAGCAGCACGACAAGGTCCGACAGGTCCAGGATATGCCAGATGCCGTTCACCACCGCCGCGCTGAAGGCGGAATAGACCACCAGCAGGATCGAGCCGCGATCGACCGGCATCAGGATCTTCTTGTTGCGATCGACAAAGCCGCCGATCAGCGGGCGCAGGAAATGCCCCGCCAGGAACGGCAGCAGCAACTGCGTGACGATGCTTTGCACCGCCTGCCAGTCAGACCCGGCGCCGCCCTTGCCGGTCTGCAGGAACAGGCCCACCAGCAGCGGCGTCAGCAGGATGCCCAGCAGGTTGGACAGCGAGGCGCTGCACACCGCCGCCGCGACATTGCCGCGCGCCATCGCGGTAAACGCGATCGACGATTGCACGGTGGACGGCAGCAGCGTGAGGAACAGCAGCCCGGACACCAGCAGCGGATTGATCCAGCCCGCCGCCAGCCGCGCGGTCGCCAGGCCGGCGGCGGGAAACAGCAGGTAAGTCGATGCCAGCACCAGCCCATGCAGCCGCCAGTTGCCGATCCCCTGCACGATCGCCTGCCGCGAAAGCTTGGCGCCATGGAGGAAGAACAGCAGCGCGATCGCCAGATCGGCGAGAAGGCCGAACGCTTCCGCCGCGGCGCCGCGCACGGGCAGCAGCGACGCCGCCGCCACGACCGAGATCAGCCACAGCAGGAACGGGTCGACGGACGGGAGGAACGACGGGCGTCGCATGGGCCCAGTACCTGCCCGTTAATCCCCTACCGATCAAACGCAATCAACCGCACGGATCATTGCAAAAATGAGCGTACATCACGCAAAAGGGCCACTTGCCGCCGGCTGGCCGCCGCACGCGCCCGATTGAGGCGCTGGCGCTTTGCCCCTAAGGATCGGGACGGAACGGCTTTTTGGGGAGCAATGCGATGCGCGCGCTGACGTGGGAAGACTTCGCCGGGGGCAGCGGCCGCAGCTATCGCCTGCGGCTGGGCGAGGAGGCGTGCGAACTGCAACTCGCCAAGGCCGAGGAACTCGCCGGCGCGGGCCGCTCGGGCGGGTCGTTCCGGCTCGAATTCGTCGGGCCGCAACAGCCGATCCTGCCGCAAGCGATCTACGCGCTGGAGCGGGACGGCGAAAGCTTCGACATCTTCATCGTCCCCGTCGCCAGCGGGCCACGGGGGACCACCTACGAGGCGATCTTCAACTAGGCGGCGCCCCCCGGCGGCGAACCGATGGACCGTGCCTGAAGAGGCCGGCGGCAGTTGAACGCGCGGCCGATCCGGCCTAGATCATCCGAGCGGAGATCACGTTCCCGCCCCCCGCTCAGGGTATCAAGACCGGGACGGCCCGGCAGTTCTCGGGGAGGCTGCCGTGGCCTGGATCTATCTTGCGATTGCCGGTGTGCTGGAAGTCGTCTGGGCCTTCTACATGAAGCAGTCCCAGGGCTTCTCCCGGATTGTGCCGTCGGTCATCACGATCGTCGCGATGATCGCCAGCTTCGCGCTGCTGTCGATTGCCATGCGCTCGCTTCCGCTTGGCACGTCCTATACCATCTGGACCGGGATAGGGGCGGTTGGCGCGTTCCTGGCCGGCGTGATCGTGCTTGGCGAGCAGGCGAGCCCCCTGCGGATCGGCGCGGCCCTGCTGATCGTGAGCGGGCTGGCGCTCATGAAGCTGTCAAGTCCGGGCTAGCCGGCGCGGCGGTCCGCATCAGGTCGTGCACGCCGCGGTCCGCGATCATCGCGAAGCCCAGCCGCGCATAGAGCCGGCGGGCCGGATTGGTCTTTTCGACATGGATCGACACGGTCTGGCCCGCCGCGCCGGCCATGGCGATCACGTCCGCCAGGATCGCGCCGCCCAGCCCCGCCCCGCGATGGACCGGGAGCAGCGAGATATCGACGATGTGCAGGTTGCTCGCCCCCGGCAGCAGGTAGAGCCGCCCGATCGGCTCCCCCCGCGCCTCGATCACCAGCCACTCGGCATCGGTGTAATGCTGCGTGTAATGGCGATGCTGCGCTTCGTGCTGCTGCCTGAGGAACGCTTCGCGCATGGCTTCGGGCCAGCCGGTCCGCGCGACTTCCTCGCGCCGGGTGGAGGCATAGAGTTCGGCGATGAACGGCAAGTCTGCATCGGCCAGGGCGCGATAGGATATGCCGAAGCCGGCCGCGCTCGCGATCGGCGGCGGCATCGCGCTTAGCCGAAGACCGCGAGCTTCTGCCTCGGGTTGGCGATATCGCCCGCGCTCAGGAAGATGCTGAAGGTTCCGCCCTGGGGGTGCGACACGCGATAGATGCGGTCCGCCTCGGGCACGCCGCGCGACAGGAGCGTGGACACCTGATCGAAGCGCGCGACGAACGCCTTCTTGCGCAGGCCCTGCGGCGGCGGGCCATCGGAATCGGCGAATTCGGCAACGCTGCCCAGCTTCAGGACATGGCCGGTTTCCAGCGTGAACAGCGTGCCGATCTGCGCCCGCCAGTCCGCCACTTCGGCCGTATCCAGCTTCACCGCGCGGCCGCTGCTGACCTTGCCCTTGCTGAAGAAGGCATCGACCGCGTCGGTGGAAAACCCGCTGCCGCCGTTGGTTGCGGCATAGGTTCCCACCGTCGCGGCGCCGCCGGCCATGGTTGCCAGGATGCTGCGGCGCGAGAGGAGCGACACGAGGTCAGCCATGAACTTTCCTTCCAATCGACCCGCGAGGTCCGCCATGGCCCCGCTCTCTTGTTATCGTTTGCGCCCCTGGCGGGCGCCCGGCAATAGGCCTGTGATCAATTCTGCGACGGGAAAATACCCTGAAGCGCGATGCAGAAGCTGAGCGTGACGAACGGCTGCATGTTCTGGTGGGGCTGGCTGCCGCCGATCCCGCCGATCGCCGCGGCATTGAGCGCGCCGTTGGGCGATGCGTTGCTGAAGCGCGAAACCGGGGTGGTCGCGCCGCCGGGCTGGACCGCATAGGCCTGCGCCAGGCTGTTGCCGGTCGGCGGCGTCGCCGCGGCGCCCGGCGTCGCGGTGCCGCCATAGGCACTGAGCGTGTGCATGTGGACCGGCAGTTCCTGGATGGTCAGCGTGTGCGCCTGCTCGCCCGCCCGCTCGCCCAGGGTATGCCCTGACCCCGTGTGCATCGGCACGCGACCGCGCAAGTCGGGCAGCGCGAAATTGACCCGGCCGTCACCGCCGTAAGTCGTCCCCAGCAGCGAGAACAAGGCCTGGTTCTGATTGATCGACAGAAGCTGCCCGTTGCACAGCGCCCAGCCCTTGGGCGCAAAGACGAACGAGAACAGCGTGATTTGTCCGAGGAACGGTTCAGCCATGTTCGTGGACTCCCAGGCGGGGCGAGAGATGTGGCGGTTGCATCACGGCCGCGGCGGAAACACGCCTTGCAGCGCGATGCAGAAGCTGATCGTGAGGTAAGGCATCATGTTGTTGTGCGGCAGGTTTCCACCAGCGGAAGCGATCGCCTGCGGATTCATCGCGGTATCGGGCGCGTTGGTGGCGTAGGCTTGCACCACGCCGAACTGGGCGCCCTGCACCCAGCTTGCGTTGGACGGCAGGTTGTTGGTCACCGCCGGCGTCGATCCCGCCGCGACCCTGGCATTCAGGCCATGGTTGTGATTGGGCATTTCCGTCTGGAGCAGCGTGACGTTGTCCACGCCCTCCACCTGGCCCAGATCCCACAGTTGCAGCCCCGGCCCCTGCCCCTGGTGGACCGCCACGGAGCCTTGCAGGTTGGGCAGCGCGAAAGTGGACCTGCCGTCCCCGCCGTATGTCGTGCCCAGCAACGAGAACAATGCCGTGTTCTGCGACAGGGGCAGAAGCTGGCCATCGCAGAAAGCCCAGCCGGTCGGCGCGAAATTGAAGCAGAACATGCGAATTTCCGCAACGAAGGGATCAGCCATGGGCGTTCTCCATAGTATTCATGCCATCTTCTCCCCCGCTCAGGTCGGGCTCGGGAAGATACCGAACAGCGAAATGATGTAGGAAACGGCCAGCGTGGGCTGGATATTGCTATGCGGCTGGCTGCCGCCCGTCGTACTTACCGAGGCGGGGTTCATCGCCGAAAGCGGCGTCGTCGTGGCGTTGTACGTCCTCACGCCGGCCTGCGCGCTGGTGGCATCGGCCAGAATCGCGCCGCCCGGCGCGGCGACTTGTCCCGTGGTCGTCGAAAGCAGCGCGTGGGAATGCACGGGAATCTGGTTGACGATCAGCGTCACCGATTCGGCGCCGCCGGTTTCCGCCAGGATGAAGCCGTTCCCTTGATGGAGCGGCACGCGCCCGCGCAGATCCGGCAGGGCGAACGTGCTTTCCCCATCGCCGCCATACGTCGTGCCGATAAGCTGGAACAGCGTCTCGTTCTCGCTGATGGGCATGAGCTGGCCTTCGCAGAACATCCAGCCAGCGGGCGCGAAGTTGCCCGCGAACAGGCGGATTTCGCCAACATAAGGTTGTGCCATCGCTTCAGGCTCCCGTCAGCGCAGATGCTGGAAGAAGACGCCCGTGGCGCCGCGCGCGTGACTGGACCAGGCGTGAATCGGCCGAAAATGCCCAGGCCGCCCCTACGGCCAGACCGCGTTCGATGCGCAAGGCAACGTCCCCCCTTTGCTTACATGCTTAACTGAACCACTGGCCATGCCCTGTCAAAGCAAAACCACGCACAATTCCGCCAAAGCGCGGCCAGAATGGCAGCCAAGTCGAGGCCTTGTGAATTAAGCCTCAGTTGTTCTACGTGCTTTGACAAAAAAGGGCTGGTTTAACTTTTGGTCTTGGGTACTTCTCACGTGGGCGAATCGCATTGATGCGGAGCGCATTTTGCCGGGCGGACGCGCCGATGGCAGTCTGGGGAGAAATTCGATGCCAAGCACCACTCTCCGAGCAGGTGAAGCCGCGCTCATTTCCTACGAGACCGATGCGACAACCGGCGGCAGCCCCGATGCGCTGCGCTTCGTGCTTCTGGCCGATATCGTCGCGGGCACGACGATCTACATCACCGATCGCGCCTGGAACGGTTCGGCCTTCACCACCGCCGCCAACGACGGCACCTATACTTATACCGCCGGGGCCGATCTTGCCGCCGGCGCGGTGATCACGCTGTCCGCCAGCCAGCTTTCCGGCGTGGGCATCACGCTGTCGGACCTGGGCGAGACGATCTATCTCTATCAGGGCACCGACGCGAACACGCCCACGCAGTTCCTGTTCGCCGCCGACGTGGCCGATGGCAATGCCACTTTCAACGGCACGCTCACCGGAACCGGGCTGACCAACGGCGTCAACGCCGTGGCGCTGGGTGGCGACAACGCGGTCTACAGCGGGATGCCGACGCAGATCCAGCAGTCGCAGATCCTCGATATCGCCAATTCCGGGCACTGGTTCGGCTCGAACACGGACGACAACCCCGGCACGCCCTATTCCGAAGTCCTCGACACCGCGAGCGACAACGCCTTCGTCAATCCCGACATGGTCATGATCGCGGCGATGGCCGGCGGCGGCCAGTCGGACGCGATCCTGCGCGTGGGCAATGACGAGGCGTCGAACGTCGGCTCGGGCCTGGCGCGCCTGTTCCGTGACAACCCGGCGTTCAACCACCTGTCGGACATGGCCTTCGATCTTGAGAACGGCTATTTCTTCGCCGTCGATTCCGATGGCAACGACATCAACCGGATCATCCGGGGCGACATCGCCGATCTGGCCAGCGGCAATCCCAATCCCACGTTCACGCAAGTCTTCGCCACGGACAACCTGAGCAACGGCGGCGGCTCGGCGACGCCGGGCGAAATCATCGTCAACATGGAGATCGATAAGGCCGCCAACAAAATCTACTGGATGGATGGCGACATCTTCGGAACCTACGAAGGCGGGTTCCAGCTTTGGGAAGCCAATTACGACGGCTCCGGCATGAGGCTGGTGCAGACCATCGATGCCGAGAATGTCGATCCCAACTTCAGCTTCCCCGGCGGCGTCGGCGATTTCGCGGTGGCGGGCGGCTTTGCCTATGTCGTCGCCTCGACTTCGAGCATCGACGGCCTGGGCAATGCCAACGTGCTGCAGAACCACATCCTCAAGATCAATCTCACCAGTGGCGCGGTGCAATGGCTCGATCTGGGCGACGGTGTGGGCGAAGGCTATCACGATGGCCGGCTCGATCCCACCCAGGGCCAGATCATCGGCATCGACGTCGATACCGCCACGGGCAATGTCTGGTTCGTCACCCAGCCGATCTCGCCGACCGACCACGGCGGCATCTTCCGCTTCGCGCAAGGCGGCGCGGTAGGCGATACGGTGGGCGGCGTGCTGACCGAGATGTGGGACCAGCCGGCCGAAAGCGCCTATTCCTCGATCCAGGCGTTCCCCACGTCCAACATGACGCATATCGAGGTCGATGAGATCGGCGGGCGCTATTACGTTTCGGACGGGTCGGACACCACCATCGCCGAATCCGACGCCTCGATCTTCACCGGCAGCCTGTCCGCCGCGCCCGGCACCGCGCCGACGCTGTTCGTGCGGGTTTACGAGCCCACGGCCAACGGCGCGCCGCAAGGCATGGAAATCGATTACGCGCCGGTCAACTCGGCCACCGGGGCGGGCGCCACTTTCACCGAAGGCGGCGCGGGTGCCGCCGTCTTCGCCTCGGCGACGCTGACCGATCCCGACAATACCGTGATCCAGAGCGCGACGATCGCGATCACCGACAAGTTCCTGGTGGGCGACACGCTCAGCACCACGGTGCCCGGCGGCTTCGCCTCCAGCTATGACGCGGCGACCGGCCTGCTCACGATCACCGGCCCCGGTTCGGCCGCGCAGTACCAGGCGATGCTGACGGCGCTGACCTTCAGCAATTCGGGCGACAATCCCACGCTTTACGGCGCCAGCCAGACGCGCGAGATCAGCTTCACCACGTTTGACGGCCTCGCCCATTCCGATCCGGTCTCGGCCACCGTCACGGTCGTCGGCGTCAACGACGCGCCGGTCAACACCGTGGGCGCCGCCGCCCCCGGCGCCGAAGATGCCGCCTCGATCGCGGTGACGGGGATCTCCATCGCCGATGTCGATGCCGATCCGGCGAACCAGGCGCTGCAAGTCACGCTGTCGGTGCCCAAGGGCACGCTCACGTTCGCCAGCACCACCGGCCTGTCGTTCAGCACCGGCGACGGCACGGCCGATGCGAGCATGACCTTCACCGGCACGGCGAACGCGATCAACACCGCGCTCGCCGGCCTGTCGTTCACCCCGCCCGCCGATTTCAACGGCAGTGTCAGCCTGACCGTCACCACCAGCGACCAGGGCCATACCGGCACTGGCGGCGCGCTGGAGGACAGCGACACCAAGACGATCACCATCAGCGCGGTGAACGACGCGCCGACGATCGCGGGTGACGGCAGCGAGACCATCCCCTCGATCTTCGAGGACCAGCCGAGCGCCACCGGCCAGACGATCAACACGCTGTTTTCCGGCCAGTATTCGGATCAGGCGGACAACCAGATCCCGAACGGCGGCGCGTCATCGCCCGGCGCGTTCAGCGGCATCGCCGTCACCGGCAACGCGTCCTCGCCCAGCACCGGGCAGTGGCAATGGTATGACGGCACCAACTGGAACCTGATCGGTCCGGTGTCCGACAGCACCGCGCAACTGTTCAACAACATCACCGCGCTGCGCTTCAACCCCTTCGCCAACTACAACGGCCCGATCCCGACGCTCACTGTCCACCTGATCGACAATTCGTTGCCGTTCAGCATCATGGGCGGGCAGGTGGTCGATCTTTCGGGCCCCGGCGCGACCGGCGGCACCACCGCCTATTCGGCCGGCACGGTGACGCTGGGCGGCACGATCGACCCGGTGAACGATGCCCCCTTCGTCACCGCGCTGAACACCGATTCGGTCAGCTACACCGAACAGCAGGGCAGCCCGGTGCAGCTCGATGCGAGCGGCAATGCCGGCATCACCGATATCGACAGCCCCGATTTCAACGGCGGCTCGCTGACCGTGGAGATCACCGGCGGCCTGCAATCGGCCGAAGACCTGCTGACGATCGACACTTCGGGCACCGTTTCGGTCAGCGGCAACGCGGTTTCGGTCAGCGGCACGCAGATCGCGACGTTCACGGGCGGCAGCGGCACCGCGCCGCTGGTCTTCACCTTCGATGCCGATGCGACGCCGGCCGCGGTGCAGGCGCTGGTGCGCGCCATCGGCTATGACAACAGCGCGGACGACACGCCCACCGCGGGCGCGCGCACCATCACCTGGACGCTGACCGACAACGACGGCACCGCCAATGGCGGCGCCGAGACGACCACGGTGACAAGCACGGTCACGGTCGTGCCGGTGAATGACGCGCCGGCGGGCGCCGACGATACCGTCACCGGCGCGCAGGACACCGCCTATACCTTCGCGGCCGCCGACTTCGGCTTCAGCGATGTCGACGGGGACGCCTTCGCCGGTGTCAAGATCACCGCCCTGCCGGCCGATGGCGAGCTGCGGCTTTCGAACGTCGCGGTCACGCTCAACCAGGTCATCGCGATCAGCGACATCACCGGGGGCAACCTCACCTTCGTGCCGGTGGCGGGCGAATCGGGCACGGGCTATGCCTCGTTCGATTTCGCGGTGATCGACGATGGCGGCACGGCCAATGGCGGCATCGACACCGATGCGACGCCCAACACGATCACGATCGACGTCACCCCGGCCGATCTCGCCCCCGCCGGCGCCGACAACACGGTCACGCTCAACGAGGATGCCGACTACACCTTCTCGGCCAGCGACTTCGCGTTCACCGATCCCGATGTCGGCGACACGCTGCAAGCGGTACGGATCGACACGATCTCGCTGCCTTCGGGCAGCACGCTGCAGTTGAACAACGTCGATGTGGTCGCCGCGCAAGTGATCGCCGCCAGCGATATCGCGAACCTCGTCTTCACCCCCGCGCCGGACGGCAGCGGCAGCGCTTACGCCAGCTTCACCTTCTCGGTTTCGGACGGCACGCTGTTCGATCCCACGCCCAACACGATGACCTTCGACGTGACCGGCCTGCCCGACGCGCCGACGATCACCTCGAACGGCGGCGGCGCGAGCGCTTCGGTGAACGTCGCGGAAAACACCACCGCCGTCACCACCGTCGTCGCGACCGATCCTGATGCCAGCACCACCCTGACCTATTCGATCAGCGGCGGCGCCGACGCGGCCAAGTTCACCATCGACGCCAGCACCGGCGCGCTCGCCTTTGCCGCCGCGCCGGACTTCGAGACGCCGACGGATGCCGGCACCAACAACGTCTATGACGTACAGGTCACCGCCTCGGACGGCACGCTCACCGACGTACAATCGATCGCCGTCACCGTCACCAACGCCAACGAAGCGCCGACGATCACTTCCAACGGTGGCGGCGCCAGCGCTTCGGTGAATGTCGCGGAGAACACCACGGCGGTGACCACCGTGGTCGCGACCGACCCCGATGCCAGCACGACGCTGACCTACTCGATCTCGGGCGGCGCCGATGCGGCCAAGTTCACCATCGACGCCAGCACCGGCGCGCTCGCCTTTGCCGCCGCGCCGGACTTCGAGACGCCCACCGATGGCGGTACGAACAACGTCTATGATGTGCAGGTCACTGCCTCGGACGGCACGCTGACGGACGTGCAGGCGATCGCCGTCACCGTCACCAACGTCAACGAGACGCCGACCATCACCTCGAACGGCGGTGGCGCGAGCGCTTCGGTGAACGTCGCGGAAAACACCACCGCCGTCACCACCGTCGTCGCGACCGATCCTGATGCCAGCACCACCCTGACCTATTCGATCAGCGGCGGCGCCGACGCGGCCAAGTTCACCATCGACGCCAGCACCGGAGCGCTCGCCTTTGCCGCCGCGCCAGACTTCGAGACGCCGACGGATGGCGGCACCAACAACGTCTATGACGTGCAGGTAACCGCCTCGGACGGCACTTTGACCGACGTGCAGGTGATCGCCGTCACCGTCACCAACACCAACGAAGCGCCGACCATCACCTCGAACGGCGGCGGCGCCAGTGCTTCGATCAACGTCGCGGAGAACACCACGGCGGTGACCACCGTCGTCGCGACCGACCCCGATGCCAGCACGACGCTGACCTACTCGATCTCGGGCGGTGCTGACGCGGCCAAGTTCACCATCGACGCCAGCACCGGCGCGCTCGCCTTCGCCGCCGCGCCGGACTTCGAGACGCCCACCGATGGCGGGACCAACAACGTCTATGATGTACAGGTCACTGCCTCGGATGGCACGCTGACGGACGTGCAGGCGATCGCCGTCACCGTCACCAACGTCAACGAGACGCCGACCATCACCTCCAACGGCGGTGGCGCGAGCGCTTCGGTGAACGTCGCGGAAAACACCACCGCCGTCACCACCGTCGTCGCGACCGATCCTGATGCCAGCACCACCCTGACCTACTCGATCTCGGGCGGCGCCGATGCGGCCAAGTTCACCATCGACGCCAGCACCGGCGCGCTCGCCTTTGCCGCCGCGCCAGACTTCGAGACGCCGACCGATGCCGGCACGAACAACGTCTATGACGTGCAGGTCACGGTATCGGACGGCACGCTCACCGATGTGCAGGCGATCGCCGTCACCGTGACCGATGCCAACGAAGCGCCCGTCATCACTTCCAACGGCGGCGGCGCCAGTGCCGCCGTGAATGTCGCGGAGAATTCCACGGCGGTCACCACCGTGGTCGCGACCGATCAGGATCTCGACACCGTCACCTATTCGATCAGTGGCGGTGCCGATGCGGCGAAGTTCACCATCGACGCCAGCACGGGCGCGCTCGCCTTCGCAGCCGCGCCGGACTTCGAGACGCCGACCGATGGCGGTACGAACAACGTCTATGACGTACAGGTCACCGCCTCGGACGGCACGCTCACCGACGTGCAGGCGATCGCCGTCACCGTCACCAACGTCAATGAGACGCCGACCATCACCTCGAACGGCGGCGGTGCCACTGCCGCCGTGAATGTCGCGGAAAACACCACCGCCGTCACCACCGTGGTTGCCACCGATCCCGACGCCAGCACGACGCTGACCTACTCGATCAGCGGCGGCGCCGACGCGGCCAAGTTCACCATCGACGCCAGCACCGGCGCGCTGGTGTTTGCCGCCGCGCCCAATTTCGAGAGCCCGACCGATGCTGGCGGCAACAACGTCTATGACGTGCAGGTCACGGCCAGCGACGGCACGCTGACGGACGTGCAGGCGATCGCCGTCACCGTCACCGATGCCAACGAAGCGCCGGTCATCACCTCGAACGGCGGCGGCGCCAGCGCATCGGTCAACGTCGCGGAGAACACCACCGCCGTCACCACCGTGATCGCGACCGATCAGGATCTCGACACCGTCACTTATTCGATCAGTGGCGGCGCCGATGCGGCCAAGTTCTCGATCAATGCCGCCACCGGCGCGCTCGCCTTCGTGTCGACGCCCAATTTCGAAAGCCCCACCGATGTCGGCGGCAACAACGTCTATGACGTGCAGGTCACCGCCAGCGATGGCACGCTCACCGATGTGCAGGCCCTGGCCGTCACGGTCACCAACGTCAACGAGGCGCCCACGGTCGCCAGTCCGATCGCGGACCGCAGCTCGCCCGAAGACACCGCGGTCAGCTTCACCCTGCCGGCAGGCACCTTCACCGATCCCGATGGCACCCCGCTGGCGCTCACCGCCAAGTTGGCCGGCGGCGATCCGCTGCCGTCCTGGCTTTCATTCAACGCCGCGAGCGGCACGTTCTCGGGCCAGCCGCCGCTCAATTTCAACGGCAGCCTCGATATCCGCGTGACCGCCAGCGACGGCAGCCTGGTGGTGTCTGACACCTTCACGCTGACGATCACGCCGGTGAACGACGCGCCGGTCGCGGGCGACGACACGCTCAGCACGCAGCGCGACGTGCCGGTCAGCGTCTCGTTCGTCTCGCTGCTGTCGAACGATTTCGATCCCGATGCGGACCCGATCTCGCTGGTCAACGTGCTGGGCGCGGAGCACGGCTCGGTCGCGCTTTCGGGCGGCTTCGTGGTGTTCACGCCCGAGGCCGGCTTCGCCGGGCAGGCGCAATTCAGCTATACGATCACCGACGGCAACGGCCTGACCGGCATGGCCACCGTGCTGGTCAACGTGATCGCGCCGCCGCCGGTCAATCACCCGCCGGTGATCGATCCCGATACCGAAACGCTTGACACGCTGGTCAACACCGCGATCGCCTTCGCGGTCGATGCGACCGACGCGGATGGCGATGCGCTGGCCTATGCGCTGGGATCGGCGGCGCATGGCGATCTTTCGCAGGATGGCGCGGGCGCCTTCGTCTACACCCCCGATGCCGGCTTCATCGGCACCGACACGTTCACCGTCACGGTGAGCGATGCCAAGGGCGGCACCGACACTTATACCGCCACGGTCCACATCCTGCCGCCCGACACGGCGGACGACTGGAGGCTGCTGACGACCGACGGCTGGTTCGGCGAGATCGGCGGCAGCGGCACGGTGTTCGGCACCGAAGGCTTCCAGGACGTGACCGTGCTCGATCTGGCCGGCCACGTCGCGTTCGATCCCTCGTTCAACAACGGCGGCGACCTGATCCACCTCGCCGGCAGCGCGGCCGACTGGCACATCGCCCGCAACGGATCGAACGCGATCCTGTTCGATGGCGATACGCTGGTGACAGTGCCGGTGGGCGTGGTCGGCATGGGCATCGTGTTCGATGACGGCGCGCGCACGCTGGTGTTCGATACCGAGGACGGCGTGATGATGATCGGCGGCCAGGCGTTCGGCCAGACGCTGGAACAGGTCCTGGCCGCGCCCGAGGCGGGCGAGCCCGACGACAGCGGCGCCGATGGCGATGCCGTGGCCAGCCTGCTGCTCGACGATGGCCGCTCGGTGGAGGCCGGCGGCCATATCGACGTGTTCGGCACCGGCGATGGCGAGGAGACGGTGCTGCTCACCTATGGCGATATCAGCTTCGATCCCTCGTTCAACAACGGCGGGGACCGGATCGTCCTCGATGCCGATGCCGAAAGCTTCAGCGCGGTGCGCTTCGGCTCCTCGATCCTGCTCGACGGGCCAGGCTATGATCTGGCCATTCCGGTGGGCATCGCCGGCATGGCCATCGAGTTCGCCGACGACACGCGCACCTTGGTCTACAACCCGGATAACGATACCGTGATGCTGGGCACGCAGGCCATCGGCCTCACCGCGGTTCCGGTCAGCGAATTCGCCTGATCGCGCACGGGCGCGAAACAGGCTGAGGTCAGGCGGGGCGTCCCGGCGGCGCCCGCCTGCCTTGCGCTTCCCGCGCCGCGCCCGGTTCCAAGCTTGCCGTGGGCGGGCCCATTGCCTATGGCGCAGCGCCAGTTTCCGCTTTCAGCATGAGAAGTTCCACGCCCATGACTCAAGACGCCGCAGTCGCCACGGCCGCATCGCGCCGCCTCTCCCTTGAGGAGATCGTCTCCTACTGCCGCCGGCGCGGCTTCATCTACCAGGCGAGCGAGATCTACGGCGGCATCAACGGCTTCTGGGATTTCGGCCCGATGGGCGCCGAGCTGAAACGCAATATCAAGCAGACCTGGTGGGAAGACATGGTGACGCGGCACAACCCGCTCGTCGCTCCCGCAGGCACGCCCTCGCCTTTTGAAATGACCGGGATCGACAGCTCGATCATCCAGCATCCGCAGACCTGGCGCGTTTCGGGCCATTCGGACCTGTTCAGCGACATGATGGTCGATTGCCACGAGACCAAGAAACGCTACCGTTTCGACCACCTCGCCGGCCGCTGGATCAAGGACCGCGAGGGCAACCCGCTGTTCATCGCCGCCGCGCCCGACGCGCCCGACGCCGATGCCTTCCTCGACCAGCGGGCGCGCAAGCTGCTGGGCATCTCGAAATCGCGCGAAGTGGTCTGGGACAGCCCGCTCACCGATCTGGCCGAGCTGGACGACTTCGCCAACGTGCTCGCGCCGCATGCCAGCGAAAAGGGCACGCTGACCGAGCCGCGCGAATTCAACCTGATGTTCAAGACCTACATCGGCGCGATGCAGACCGCCGCCGATGCGGCCTTTCTGCGGCCCGAGACCGCGCAGGGCATCTTTCTCAATTTCCGCAACGTGCTCGATTCCGGCCGCTTCGCGCTGCCGCTGGGCATCGCCCAGATCGGCAAGAGCTTCCGCAACGAGATCACGCCGCGCCACTTCATCTTCCGCTCGCGCGAATTCGAGCAGATGGAAATGGAATTCTTCTGCCCGCCCGAGACCTCGCACCAGTGGTACAAGTACTGGCAGCAGCGCCGGCTCGACTGGTATCTCGATCTCGGCCTGCGCCGCGAGAACATCCGCGTACGCGAGCATGAAGCGAGCGAGCTGAGCCACTATGCGCTGGGCACCACCGACATCGAATACGCCTATCCGTTCATGGCCGACGGCGAGTTCGGCGAGCTGGAAGGCATCGCCAATCGCGGCGCGTTCGATCTCAACAGCCATTCGATGGGTCGGCTGGCCAAGGCCGATCCGCCCGAGCTGGCGCTGGACGAGAACGGCGCCCCGCTCCATCGCGGCAGCGGCAAGAACATGGTCTACAACGACGTGGCGCGCGGGGAAAAATACGTGCCTTACGTGATCGAGCCGGCCGCCGGCGCCGACCGCGCCCTGCTCGCCTTCCTGTGCGACGCGCTGGAGATCGAGAAGCTGGGCGAAGGCGGCGGCGAGGACAGCGAACGCGCGGTGCTGCACATCCATCCGCGCCTGGCCCCGGTCAAGGCGGCGATCTTCCCGCTGGTGAAGAAGGAAGGGATGCCCGAGGCGGCCAGGGACCTGTTCGGCGCGATGAAGCGCAAGTGGAACGTGACTTACGACGAGAAGGGCTCGATCGGCCGCCGCTATCGCCGCGCGGACGAAGTGGGCGTGCCGGTGTGCATCACGATCGACGACGAGACGATCAGCCAGGGCACCGTCACCGTGCGCGATCGCGACACGCTGGAACAGCAGCGGATCAAGCTGGACGATTGCCCGGCCTATCTCGACAAGCTGATCGAGGGCTGAGCCCGCGCGGCGCGGGCGCGGGATCGCCCGCGTCCGTGAGCATCCGCAAGCGCGGCGATACCGCGCGTTAACCATATTCCGTCACCAGAGCGCCCCGGCGCGGCCCGCGAAACCGGCCGCGCCGCACCCCGGATTCGCCCGTGCGCGGTGGCGCGGCGAGCCCATGCAACGCGCCTTGACCTTGGCTCCGTCAGGGGAAAATCCCCCGTGATTTCATGATCTTGATTTCCAGGCGCGAGGCCCGCCCGATCATGCCGCGCGCGCGGGATCGCCGCCTGTCGCACCGGCCATCCCACCGCGCGAAAGCGCGCGGGCCATGGCCGCCGGGCACGCAGCGGATCGTGGTCCACGCGTAAGAGATCCTTAACTCGACAGGGACTATCTCTGCGCAAGCATGGCTTTGCCAGGAAAGCGGACTTATGATGTGGGGTGATAGGGTCAAGGCGATCGTGCGGCGCGTGCGCCCGTTGGCGGGCGATGTCGCGGGCAATGTCCTGCCGCTCGCGGCGGTGGGCTTCCTCATGCTGGCCGCGCTGATCGGCGGCGGCCTCGACATGAGCCGGGGCTACATGGCGCAAAGCAAGCTGCAGGAAGCCTGCGATGCCGGCGTGCTCGCCGCACGCAAGGCCGTGGGCACCAACGGCTTCGACAGCACCGTGCGCGCCGCCGGCGAGAAGTTCTTCGACGCCAATTTCGACGACGACGACCAGAAGACGCGCAACACCTCGTTCGCCACGGTCTCGGACGACAACGGCCTGACCATCAACGGCACCGCGCGGACCACGCTGGACAGCGTGGTCATGCGCATCTTCGCTTATAACGAGTTCGACCTGACCACCAAGTGCACCGCCTCGATGGGCGTGGGCAACAGCGACGTGACTTTCGTGCTGGACACCACCGGCTCGATGGCCTGGACGGCGGGCGGCTCCAACCCCAGGTCGGGGCAGACATCGCGCATCCAGGATCTCCAGGCCGCGATGAAGAACTTCTACACCACGCTGAAGAACGCCAGCGCCGGATCGAACGCGCGCATCCGCTATGGCTTCGTGCCCTACAGTTCGTCGGTCAATGTCGGGCGGCTCATCGTCAATCTCGATCCGTCCTATCTGGTCGATTCGATGACGATCCAGTCGCGCCGGGGCGTCGCGACCTGGAAAGTCACCAAGACCGAGACCGAATCGGGCAGCGGCCAGACCACGTACGACGCCTGGGCGAAGTACAAGACCACCAGCTACAACAGCCTCAGCGCCTGCCAGGCCAAGCAGCCGGCGGACGATACCACCTGGTCGAACTATGGCAGCCCACGCGCCACGACCACGACCACCTATGACGAGAACGGCAACAAGATCGTCGAATCCGTGACGACGCAGACGAAGTACAAGGCCGAATATACCTGCACCAAGAGCGGCTCCAAATATTACGTCTATGATCGTAACGCCTATCAGGATTTCTATAACGGCACGGTCAAGACCAGCCAGCCGATCTATTCCACCGGATCTTCGGATTTCACCGAATGGATGTATCGCCCGATCACGTATGACGTGAGCAATTACAAGCTGTTCAACACGGTCCGGGTGAACAACGCCTCGAACGGCGGATCGGCGAGCTACACCTGGAACGGCTGCATCGAAGAGCGCGAAACCTCGCCCGAAAGCACCTTCGCCTATTCGCCGCTCACCGGCATGTCGCCCGATACCTGGGATCTCAACATCGACGATGCCCCCGACGGCAGCGACGAATCCAAGTGGCGCCCGATGTGGCCGCAAGTCGCCTATGACCGGCTGGACGATGCCGGCAACATGACCATGGAGCCGGTCGCGCCCAATGGCCGCCAGGCGGATTCCTATTGCCCGAAAGCGGCGCAATTGCTGGCCGAGATGACGCAGAGCGATTTCAACGCCTACGTCAACGGCCTCTCGCCCGACGGATCGACCTATCATGACCTGGGTATGTTGTGGGGCGCGCGGATCAGTTCGCCGACCGGGATGTGGCAGGACAACGTCAACGCGGAGCCGTCCAACGGCGGCACCGTATCGCGCCACATCCTGTTCATGACCGATGGCGAGATGGACAACAACGTCAGCATCCAGACGATGTACGGCATCGAGTTCTATGACCGGCGCATCACCACCGACGGGACCAAGCCCGCCAGCGACGCGCGCCACACCGCCCGCTTCCTGGCGCTGTGCGAAGCGGCCAAGGCCAAGGGCATCCGCGTGTGGGTGATCGCTTTCGGCACCTCGCTGACCGGCGACCTCAAGACCTGCTCGTCGGACAACAGCGCCTATACCGCCGCCAGTTCCTCGCAGCTCAACGCCGCGTTCCAGGAAATCGCCAAGCAGGTGGGCGAGTTGAGGATCACGCAATGACGGCGCCCGAACCAGCCGCGCCGATGCCGATGCCGATGCTCGCCGCGTTGGCGCGCGACACGCGCGGGGTCGCCGCCGTGGAATTCGCGCTGGTCGCGCCAGTCTTCCTGGTGCTGATGCTGGGCGCGTTCAATGTCGGGCAGATGGTCTATGGCCGCTCGCTGCTGAGCGGCGCGGTGGAAAAGGCGGCACGCAGCGCCGCGCTGGAAACCGCCGACACCACCGCGGCCGACGAAATGGTATCGGAAACCGTGCGGCGCATCCTGCCCGGCGCGGAACTGACCAGCGTGCGCAAGAGCTATTTCGATTTCAGCGATATCGACCGGCCGGAAAAGTGGAACGATGCCGACGGCGACGGCGATTGCAACAATGGCGAGAAGTTCACCGACGAAAACCGCAACGGCGAGTGGGACCGCGATGTCGGCCGCGAAGGCAACGGCGGCGCCAACGACGTCGTGCTCTATACGGTGAGCGTGGAATATACCCCCGCCTTCGTCATGCCTTTCGCGCCAGACAGCTGGAAGCGGGCGAAGATCAAGGCCACGGCGGTGCGCAAGAACCAGCCCTTCGCCGCGCAGGAAAAATACGCCACCACCGCGGGAATATGCGACTGATGGAACCGATCGCCACACCGCGCCGGATACCGGGAGCCTACATGGGATCGGGCGCGCGGCGGCTGCGCCGGGCGCTGCGCCGGCTCGATGCGCGCGGCAACGCGACGATCGAGTTCGCGCTGATGCTGCCGATCCTGCTGACGCTGGGGCTTTACGGCACCGAGCTGGCCTATATGGCCAGCGTGCGCATGGAAGTGGGCGAACTGGCTTCGGCCGTGGCCGACAACGCTTCGCGCCTGGGGCAGACCGACAACAGCGGCGTCACCCCGACGATCTCGGAATCGGACATTACCTCGCTGATGGCCGGCGCGAAGGCGCAAGGCGCCTCGTTCGATTTCGCCGACAAGGGCCGGCTGATCCTGACCAGCCTGGAACGCGATCCCGTAACCGGCAAGCAGTGGATCCACTGGCAGCGCTGCACCGGCGCGCTCACCCAGCAGTCGGCCTATGGCAACGAGACGACCCGCAATGGCCTCAACGGCCCGGTGATCACCGGGATCGGCCCTTCCAAGGTGACGGCATCGGCCAATTCGCCAATCATGTATGTGGAAGTGTTCTACGATTACACGCCGCTGTTCGGTTCGATGTATGTGGACGAGGTCTCGTTCAAGCAGGAAGCGGCCTATCAGGTGCGCGACGATCGCAACACCAGCACGCCGCCGGGCGGCACCACCAACCGCTGCTGAACCGGGCCTGGCGGCTGATCCAGCCGCCAGTCGGGCGCGGTTTCAGTCGGTCGCGGTTTCGGATCGCTTCGCGCTGGCGCCGAATTCGCTGGCCCAGACCAGGCACTGCTCGGCCATTTCCAGCGCGGCGGTGACTTCGCCCAGCTCGCCTTCGGGGCCCAGCTCGCCTTCGGGCGCGAAATCCCCGGCATAGCCCTCGCCCTCATCCAGCGCCGTCAGGCGGCGCTGCGCCTCGGCGCGTTCGGCGCGGACCAGCTTCTTGAAGGTATCGAGCGTGATGCGCCCCTGTTCGAACAGATCGAACGCGGCGGTCAGGCGTTCCTCCACTTCCTGGCGGAACGAGGCCCTGACGATCATCCGGTTGCGATGGCTCAGATCGTGCAGCCGTTTCGACATGCGCGCTTCTTCGCCGCCGTCGCGCCGCGCGCGGGGCGTGAGCAACCCGCGCGCGGGCCGGGGCGCTTCGGGCGCGGGATCGGCCGGGGCGGGCTCGGCCACCTGCTCGGGCTCGGGCTCGGGCCGCGGCGCCACGGCGGCGGCGCCCGCTCGCCCGCGCCGGATGGCCAGCACCACGATGGCGACGAGCACGACGGCAAGCACCGCCAGTATCGCTCCCAGTTGGTATAGTTGCATAGCCGTCTCGATGCCTGGACTTCCAAAACCCGCAGGGCCGCGGGCACGACACCCTGGCCCCATGGCCGCCCCCATGGCCGCTCCTTGCCCGGCGATAGCCGGAAGGCCGGTCAGAAGACTACATAAACATGCTTTGCTAAGGGATCGTAAACCATCCCATACCGCCTTGTTTGGCCTTTTCCGGGCCAATCGGTTCACCACCGGGTCGGTTCAGCGTTCCTCGACCCAGTCGCGCGCGAGGAAGCGGCCGGCCAGCGCCATCAGCAGCGCCGCCAGCGCATAGAGCGAGAGGCCATAGAGCATCGAATAGCGCATCGCCTCGATGCCGTAGACCGGCTGCAGCGCGGTCGAAAGCGCGCCGAGCGCATAGATCCCGCCGCCCAGCCCGATCAGGTTGTTGATCAGCAGGAACAGCGCCGAGGCGGTCGCGCGCGAGGCCGGGGGCACGAGGTGCTGGACCGCCGTCAGCACCGGCCCCAGCCAGACGTAGACCAGCGCTTGCGGCAGCAGGAACAGCAGGAAGGCCAGCATCACGCTGGAACTCCAGATCCCGGCGGCGAACAGCGGCGTGCCCAGCGCGAAGGCGATGCCCGGCACCCAGGCGTAGAACGCGCGGTCCCGCCCGCCCAGCCGATCGGCGATCCAGCCGCCCAGCAACATGCCGGCGACCCCGCCGATCAGCAGGATCGCCCCGATGAACCAGCTGGTGTGGATCAGGTCCAGCCCGAAGGAGCGCTGCAGCAGGCTGGGCAGCCAGAAGGCAATGCCATAGCCCAGCATCGAGCTGGACGCCGCGCCGAACGAGAGCAGCCAGAACGAAGGCTTGGCCGCCAGCGCGCGCGCGACCGCGCCGAAGCGTTCGCCCGCGCCGTCGCCGACCGGCGCCGGGCGCGGCCGGTCGCGCACCACCAGCTTGAACAGCGGCGCCAGCAGCAGGCCGGCCAGCCCCACCGCGACGAAGGCGGCGCGCCAGTCCACCCGCGCGGCGATATAGCCGCCCGCCAGCACGCCCGCGGCCGAGCCCAGCGGGATGCCCAGCGAATAGATCGACAGCGCGAAGGCGCGCCGCTCGCTGGGGAAATAGTCGCCGATCACCGCATAGGACGGCGCGACCCCGCCCGCCTCGCCGATGCCCACGCCCACCCGCGCCGCGAAGATCTGCCAGAAGCTGTGCGCGAAGCCGCAGATCGCGGTGAAGAAGCTCCAGATCACGAGCGATCCGGCGATCACCCAGCTGCGGCTGGTCCGGTCCGCCAGCCAGGCCAGCGGCACGCCCAGCGTCGAATAGAGCAGCGCGAAGGCGACGCCGCCCAGCAGGCCCATCCGCGCGTCGTCCAGCCCCAGTTCGGCCTGGATCGGCGCGGCCAGGATCGCCAGGATCTGCCGGTCGACGAAATTGAACACATAGACCGCCAGCAGCATCGCCAGGACCAGCCCCGGCCGGACAGGGCGGGACGGGGCTGGCGCGCGGGCCTGGGTCATGCCGGTGTCCATGTCAGTTCGCGTGGTCCTTCAGGAAGCGGGTGATCGCGGCCAGCGCCGGCGCTTCGTCAAGGATCGGCGCGTGGCCCACCCTGGGCACTTCCACCACGTCATAGGGCCCGGTGTGGCGGCTGGCCATCTCCCGCGCGGTCTCGCGCGAGAGCAGGTCGGAATTCTCCCCGCGAATGACCAGCACCGGCAGCGCCGCCAGCATGTCCCACAAGGGCCACAGATCGGGCGGCACCGTCTGCGGCGCATCGCCGCTGACGCTTTGCGCCACCGCCGGATCATAGGCGAAGACGACGGTGCCATCGGCCTGCTCCACGCACGTGCGGTGGGCGAAGGCCAGCCAGTCCTTGCCCGAGTAATCGGGAAAGGCGACCGCGTTGATCGCCCGGCAGCGCGCCGCCGCATCGCCCCACGACAGCATCGGGCCCGACGGACCGACATAGCCCTGGATGCGCGCGAGCCCCGCCGGATCGAGCACCGCGCCGACATCGTTCAGCACCATCGCCGGCACGGCGGCCGGGCGCATCCCGGCCATCAGCATGGCGATGAGCCCGCCCATCGAGGTGCCGATCGGCGTGGCATGATCGAGGCCCAGCGCCGCGAGCAGCGCGAACATGTCGCCGGCATAGACGTCGGGCCGGTAATTGCCCGGATCGGGGTCCCAGTCCGACAGGCCCCGGCCGCGCTGATCGGGCACGATCAGGCGATAGCGCCCCGCCAGATGCGCCGCCAGCGGCTCGAAATCGGCGCTGTTGCGCGTCAGGCCGTGCATCAGCAGCAATGGCGGGCCGTCCGCCGGATAGTCCCTGGCGGCAAGCTCCAGCCGGCCGCAGGCACTCCGGTAGCGATGGACGACATAGTCCATGCGAAAAAGCTCCCTTCTGTCCCGAAGGGCCGGAGCCCTTCGGAATCGGTGGCTCAGAACTGGACAGTGCCGGTCACGAAGACCTGGCGCGGATTGCCGTAGAACGCGGTCAGCACGCCTTCCTGGCCCAGCGTCGAGGCGCCGGCGGCGTTCTGATAATTGTAGCCCGAGGTGATATACTGCTTGTCGGTCAGGTTCTTGCCGTGGACGCCGATCGAATAGGCGCCACTGTCCGCCGTCCACACCAGGCTGGCGTCCCACAGCACGTAGCCGGGCTGGTCGAGCGCCGGGATCGGCGTTTCGAACTGGTGCGTCAGGCTGCGGTAGGACACCGTCGTCGAAAGGTCGATGGTGCCGCCCATCGCCGGAACGCCCGCGGCCAGCGTGCCCGCCAGCGTCCACTTGGGTGTGTTCTGGAACACGCGCTGATCGGAAACGTCGGTGCCGGCGGGGCCGATGAAGCGCTTGTACTTGGCATCGATATAGCCCAGCGCGCCGTTGAACCGGAACGTGGAGCCCGCACCCACGAAATCGCGCGCGAGGACGGCGTTGACTTCCGCCTCCACGCCTTGCAGCCGCGCCTTGGCCGCGTTGGTGGTGATGCCGCAGAAGCTCTGCACGCCGCCGACAAGGCAGCCCACCGAGCCGGGGATCTGCACGTCCTTGTAGTCCATGTAGAAGCCGGCCAGGCTCAGCGTCAGCCTGCGATCGAGCAGCGATCCCTTGTAGCCCAGCTCGTAGCTGGCGACCTTCTCGGGATCGAAGGCGAGGAAGTCGTAGATATCATCGTACGTACGGCCCACCGCCGGATTGCTGATCGGCGCCGAGGTGCCCGAGCCGCGCGGATCGAAGCCGCCGCCCTTGAAGCCCTTCGAATAGGAGGCATAGACCAGGTTGTCCTCATCGGGCTTGTAGCTCAGCGAGGCGCGCGGGGTGAATTCCTTGAACGTGCGTTCGCCGCGGAAATCGGTTGCCACCGCGATCGCCACCGGGGTCAGCGTGCCGCCGAACTCGGGCGAGAGCCCGGTGATCCGGTTCGCCTTGTAGACGAAGGCCCTGCGCCGGTCGTTGGTGTAGCGCCCGCCCACCGACAGGCTGATCTGGCTGGTGAAATCATAGGTGAAATCGCCGAAGACCGACCAGGTCTTGGTGCGCACGTCGCCGGCGGTATAGCCGTTGAGCCCCGGCAGGCCGAGCGCGGCGCCGGTAAGGCCCAGCAGCACGTCGAACGAGGTCGCCGCCTGGGCATCCAGGTAATAGAACCCGACCAGGCCGTGCAGCCGCTCGCTTTCATAGAGCAGCTGGAATTCCTGGCTCACCTGCTCGTTGCGATAGACCGCCGGCACATCCACATCGACCGACGGCAACGCGTCGAAGTCGATCGGCGTGAAGCTGCGGTCCTTGCGCCAGGCGCTGATCGAACGGAACGTCAGGCTGTCGGTCAGCTCGGCGGTGGCGTTCATCGCCAGGCCGTATGCCTTGACGTCCTGCTTGGGCTGGTTGAGGCCCGCGCGCGTGTCGTAGACGTCGTCCAGCACCGGCGCGCCGGACTTGAGGCCGGGGATCAGGCGATGGCCATTGCGCGGATCGGACTTGTCGCGCGTGTAATCGCCCGAGATGCGGATCATCACCGGCTCGCCGTTGCCGCCGAACTCGATCGTGCCGCGCCCCGCCCAGACGTCCTTGTTGTAGTTTTCCAGGCCCGGGATGTTGAGGTTGTCACCAAAGCCGCCGCGCGACAGGCGCGCGACCGATCCGCCGACGCGGAACATGTCGCCCAGCGGGGCACTGCCGGTGACGACCAGGTCGGCCTGGTCATACGTGCCGTACGTGCCGCGAATGCGCAGCTCGGCCTTGTCGGGATTGAGGTTGCGCGTGACGTACTTGACCGCGCCGCCAATGGTGTTGCGGCCATAGAGCGTGCCTTGCGGCCCGCGCAGCACCTCGATCCGCTCGACATCGTAGATGTCCAGCACGGCCGCCTGCGGACGGTTCAGGTAGACATCGTCAAGATAGATGCCGATGCCGGCCTCGAAGCCGGGAACCGGGTCCTGCTGACCGACGCCGCGAATGAAGGCGGTGAGCGTCGAATTGGTGCCGCGCGAATTTTCCAGCGTGGTGTTCGGCGTCATGTTCGCCACGTCGGTGATATCCAGCGCGCCGCTGCGATCAAGCGCCTCGCCCGAGATCGCGGTGACGGCGATCGGCACGTCGATCAGCCGTTCCTCGCGGCGGCGGGCGGTGACGACGATCGCCCCGGCATCGTCGGTCTCGCTGGCGGCCTCGTCCTGCGCGGCGACAGGCGCGCTCCATCCGAATCCGCCCGCGAGGATCGCGGCCAGAACGAAGGCGCTCGAACGATTGGCGGATTTATGCCCCTTGTGCATCCCTCTCACTCCCAAGTGCGTTGCTTATGGGCGATTCTTTATTGATAGTTGAACCAAGTTTCAACTTTGAAAATTTGCCAAGCGGCGGACCAGCGGTTAGCTGTTGCGCAATGTCCACAGGTTCCGCTCCGCACCACCGCCTTTCCGACAAGGTGCCGCGCACCGAACGGGGGCGGCGAACCTTGCGCAAGCTGCTCGACGCGGCGGCGATCGAATTCGGCGAGCGGGGCTTCCACGAAGCCTCGATCACCGGCATCACCCGGCGTGCCGGCACCGCGCTCGGCAGCTTCTACACCTACTTTCATTCCAAGGATGAGATCTTCCGCGCGCTGGTGAGCGACCTGAGCGGCAAAGTGCGCGAAGCGGCGAAAAGCGCGCTGGCCGAAGACCATGCCGCGCTGGAGACCGAGCGCATGGCGCTGGAGGCGTTCCTCCACTTCGCGCGCGAGCACAAGGAGATCTACCGGATCATCGACGAGGCCGAATTCGTCGATCCCACCAGCTTTCGCGCGCATTATGAAACCACCGCCAGCCGCATCCACGCGCGCCTGCTGGCCGGCGCGGAAAAGGGCGAACTGCGCGAGGGCCTGGACGAAGCCCACGCCTGGGCGATCATGGGGATGAACGTGTTCCTGGGCCTGCGCTATGCCGTCTGGTCCGAAGACACCGCGCCCGAACGCGTGGCCGAACTGGCCAACGAAATCCTGCGCCACGGCATCGCCCGCGAGGGGTGAGGCTCCACCACCGCACCTCTCTCCCCGCCGGGGAGAGATACGCAGGCTTGCGCCGGCGAAGCAGGGGTTAGCCGGAGTTGAGAGGGGTTGGGATACGCTCCCCCTCTCCCACCCCTCTCCCCTGAAGGAGAGAGGGCTTTGGCTTTATGCGCCGGCGGGCGGAAATTCCCCCGCGGAAGAACGCGGCACCGCGATCAATCCCACAGATCGACCACCGGCCCGTCGAAATTGCCACCGAGCTTCTGGTTCGCCCGGGCCAGATCGGCCTTGTCGCGGCCGGCGATATAGCCGTCGATCAGGCGCTGGTAATTGCTGATCAGCCCTTCGACCTGCCCCGACAGCCGCATGTAGTCGAAGCCTTCGGAATGCAGGCCCTTCTGCTGGATCGGGATGTTCGAATAGTCCTGCCGGGGGATCATCGGGAAGTCCTGGCTGTTGTAGGGCAGCACGGTGGGCTCCATCGGCGGTTCCCGGTCATCGCCCGGCGCGAAGTGGGTGAGCGACCAGATCTCGAACATGCAGCTTTCCGGCCCCAGCGGGCGGATGCGATAGCTGGCCATGCTGGTGAAGAACGGCAGCAGGAAATAGTGCGGGAACAGGAACTCGACCGCGTTGACCGGGTCGGACTGGCACACCGCGTTGAGATCGGGCACGTCCTCGCCGCGCTCGCGCAGCTTGCGGCTGATCGCTTCCTGGACGATGCCGAACCACAGCGGCACCGCCTCGGCCACGTTGTCGGGCAGATCGACATCGGCCAGCTCGCGTGCGATCGCCACTTCCTTGGCATGGCACATGCCGGCCATGCCCGAGCTGAGCAGCTCCAGGTTCTCGATCTGCGCGCGGATATTGTCGCGCACCGACTGGTCGGGGTCGATCGGCAGGCCGATGCCGCCGGTGTCGTTGCCGTAGCGCGCGTTGTAGAGCCCCGGCACCGAGCGCTGGAGCTGCGGGTGCGTCATCATCACGTGGTAGCCTTCCATGAAGGCTTCCATCGCGATCTTCCAGTTGGCCGGCAGCACCGTGCCGAACCACCATTCGGCGCGCAGCTTGCTCATGCCGTGGGCGTCGAGCCGGTCGAGCACCGGGCCCAGGCTTTCGCGCAGCGAAGGCGCCTCGTCATCCAGGTTGATGAAGGCGCAGCCCCCCCAGGTCTCCACCCGCACCGGCTTGAGCGCCAGCTCGGCATGGGTGAGCTGGTCCTCGTCGAACAGCTGGCGGCCGTAGACGAAAGTGTTCTCGCCATCCATGTTCCACTGCCAGCCGTGGAACGGGCAGACGAAGCCGCTCTTCGCGCAATTGCCAAAGGCATTGCCCGATCCGCCCGCCACCGGCACGCCGCGATGGCGGCAGTGGTTGTGATAGGCCTTCACGCCATCGTTGGTGCGCACCACCAGCACCGACTTGCCGACATTGGTGTATTCCACCCAGTCGCCCACATCGGGAATCTGTTCCAGCCGGCAGGCCATCTGCCAGACATGCGGCCAGAGCTGCTCGCATTCGAGCTGGTAGAAGCCCTCGTCGTAATAGCGCCGCGAAGGAATCTGGCGCGGATCGGCGATGGCGAGCGGATTGCCCGCCCGCACCGCTTCGGCGAAATCGAAATCAGCCACAGGACACCTCTCTTGTCTTATCGTGCGCGCTTGCCGGGGCGGCTCAGGCGAAAGTCTCGTCGCCCATCAGGATGGTGCGGTGGAGCAGGCGGCCGCAATCGGGATCGTAAGGCATCGCGCGGTGGAGCGAGCCGGTGTTGTCCCACATCACCGCATCGCCCACGCTCCATTCGTGGCTGTAGTGATAGGGCTCGCTGGTGGCGAATTCGCGCAGGCCGTGCAGGATGCGCGCGCTTTCGGCCAAGCTCTTGCCCACCACCTGCTGCGCGGTGTTGCCCAGCACCAGCGACTTGCGGCCCGACTTATGCTTCCACACCAGCGGCAGTTCCGCCTCGCCTTTCGACTGCCAGTCCTCAAGCTGCTTCAGCGTCGGTTCGGGGCAGTGGTAAAGCTGCGAGACCCACATCGAGTGCGTGACGGTGAGATCCTCGATCTCGGCCTTGGTCTCCTCGGGCAGATCGTCGTAGGCGGCATAGCAGTTGGCGAACTCGGTATTGCCGCCCCAGGTCGGCAGCACCTTGCTCGACAGGATCGAGCCGCGGATCGGCACCGGGTTCATCGTGCCGTCGATATGCCAGAACAGCGATCCCTTGAGGTATTCGACCGCTTCTTGGTTGACGTTGCGGTCAAGCGAGATCGGGAACACGTCCTGCCCCCGGATCTCACGCGCGAAGCCGCCCAGCGTGTTGGTGAACTGGATCTGTTCCTCGTCGGTGAAATGCACCAGCGGGAAGACCAGCACGCCGCGCTGTTCCAGCAGGTCGTTGATCTCGGCGGCCAGCTCGCCCGAAAGGAGCTGCTCCTTGGGATTGAGGATACGCGCGCCGATCTTGGGCTTGATCGTTTCGGCTTCGAGCTTCAGGCGATTGAACTGGGCGACAGTCATGGCGTTACTCTCCGTTCGCGGCCACCCGTCTCGTTTTTCGCGGGCGGCGATTGCAGCAATTGCGGCCAGATTGATCGCGCGCCGGGGTGCAAGCTTTGATCTTGCGCAAAAACGCGAAATCGCCGGCCGGGCGGGTCAGTCGAGCGGCACCGGCCGGCCCGTGCCCATGAATTTCGCCAGCCCCCGGTGCAGGTTGGTGACCTTGCGCTCCTGCCACGGGTTGGGCAGGTTGCCCCGGAATCCCCGCGATTTGAGGCCGCGCTGCACTTCGACCATGTTCGAGATGTCCTGCGCGATGACGTGCGGCCACTTCGTCAGATCCTGCTCGGCGAACGTCCATTCGGTCTTCGGCTCCTCGCCTTCGGGGAAGCGATCGAGCGCGACGGCCTCGTAGATGCACTTGTCCGGGTCGGTGCCGTAAGGGCGCACGCGGTAATAGAGCAGGAACGTGGGCCCGGGCAGCAGGTTCATGTTGGGAAACACGCTTTGCGCCAGGCCGGCGGTCGCCATCTCGGCATCGCTGATCTCGGGCCAGGGCACGCCGCGCGCGGCATCGTCGCGCTTGGCCGCCTCGATCCAGTGGTGGTGCACGTCGGCGGGCGGCGTGCCTTCGGGCAGCTCGTCGACCAGGCGCTGCGCCGCCTTGACCAGCGTCTCGCTGGTGCCCGCGCCGATCGTGTCCCAGAACTCCTGCTGCATCCGGGCGATCGAGACGCGCGCGTCCTCGCCCTTGGCGGCGCGGTGGACCGAGGTGTCGGCCGAAGTGCCCTCGCCCTCGCCCTTGTGTTCCTTGGTGTCGTAACCGTCGTTGCCGTGAAGGCCCAGCGCCTTGGACCAGGCGTAGAAATCGCCGTACTTGCACAGCTGCGGATGCGTGCCGGCGACGTGGTAAGGCTCCAGGAAGGCTTCGAGCGCGACTTTCCAGTTGCAGTCGAACACGCCCCAGAAGCGGAAGCGGTAGCGCATCCTGTCGAACTCGAACGGGTCGAGCAGCGTGGCGATCGGCTCAAGGTAATCGCGCAGCGGCTCGGCCTCGGGGTCCATGTTGATGAATATCCAGCCGCCCCAGGTATCGACCTTCACCGGCGTCAGGCCGGTGCGCTCCGGGGTCAGCGTGCCTTGCCAGTCCTCCTTGTCGAGGATGTAGGTGGCCTTGCCGTCCAGATCGAACGTCCAGGCGTGATAGGGGCACACGAAGCTGCCTTGCCGGCCGCAGGCGCTGTGCTCGCCCTTGCCTTGCGGCAGCACCCCGTTGCCGCCGCCGCAATTGTTGGCGACCAGCCGCCGGCCGCGGTGCGGGCAGACGTTGTGGAACGCCTTGATCGACGAATCGTCGGCGCGCACGATCAGGATCGAATCGTGGCCGATGTTGTAGGTGATGTAATTGCCGACTTGCGGGATTTCCTCCACGCGCCCGGCCTGCTGCCACACCTTCGACCACAGGCGATCCGCCTCTGCCTCGGCATATTCGCGGCTGACATAGGCGTCCACCGGGAAGGTCAGCGGTTCGGAAAGCTCTTCGGAAACGATCTTTTCAGGCTTGTTCATGACATCCTCCGGCCCGGCGCGTCCGGGCTCTGATGGGCGGAAGGCCAAGGCCCCCCGCCCCGTGCGACGGACTTACTCGGCGGGTTCGAGCGCGGTTTCGGGCGTCAGCACCAGGCCGCGCATGGCGCCTTCGGCGCGCCAGCCCTCGATCATGGCCTCGAAGGCGTAATAGCCCTCGCCCCACGGCTCGCCGAAGATGTGGCGCTTCTTCGTCTCGTCGCCTTCGTTGTTGAAATAGGACGGCGTGCACTCGTTGACGAAGGCCGAGTTATCGACCGCGACCGAACGCAGATGCGCGATATAGGCATCCTGCGCTTCCTGGCTGGGCTCGACCACCGCCGCGCCGCGCTTCAGCGCCTCGCTGGCGATATAGCCGATGTGGCGGCCCTGATCGATGAAGGTCTTGGAATTGGTCGCGTTCGCCCCGGCCTGGGTGAAGCCGGTGAAGAACATGTTGGGGAAGCCCGCCGCCATCATCCCCTGGAAGGTCTTGAAGCCATCGCGCCAGTAATCATAGATCGACAGGCCGTCACGGCCCTCGATCGCGTCGATGCCCCAGCGGCGGTCCAGATCGTTGGTCACTTCATAGCCCGAGGCGAAGATCAGGCAGTCGATCTCGAACTCCTCGCCCTTGTGGACGAAGCCCTTCTCGGTCAGCCGCTCCAGGCCCTGGGTCTCGGCGACGTCGATCAGCTTGACGTTGGGCCGGTTGAACGTCGGATAGAAATCGTCGTTCGAGCAAGGCCGCTTGCACAGGTAGCGGTAATAGGGCTTGAGCGCCTCGGCCGTCGCCGGGTCCTCGATCATGGCGTCGACGCGGGCGCGCAGGCGCTCCATCACGCGATAGTCCATCTCCTCGCGGCGGCGGGCATATTCCTCCGGGGTGATGTCGGGCCAGCCTTCGGCCTCCAGCTCGGCATTGCAGTTGCGGCTGAGCTCGGTCCAGATATCCTCGATCATGTCCGGCTCGCGCGGGGCAAGGCGCTCCATCGCGGCATGGTGGAAGTTGCGGATGCGCTCTTCCTGCCAGCCGGGCTTCTGCGCCTTGAACCATTCGGGATCGGTCGGCCGGTTGTTGCGGAAATCGATCGTCGAGGGCGTGCGCTGGATGACGTAGAGCTGCCTGGCGTACTTGCCGAGATAGGGCACCACCTGCACCGCCGTGGCGCCGGTGCCGATGATGGCGACGCGCTTGTCCTTCAGCTTGTCCAGCTCGGGCTTGCCCCAGGCGCCGCCGGTGTATTCATAGTCCCAGCGGGCGGTGTGGAACATCTTGCCCCTGAAATCGTCCATGCCGGCAATGCCGGGCAGCTTGGGCTTGTTGAGCGGGCCCATCGCCAGCACCACGAAGCGCGCCTTGATGTCGTCGCCGCGATTGGTGCCGACGTGCCAGCGGTTGATCGCCGGGTCCCACTTCAGCGTCTTGATCAGCGTGTGGAACAGCGCGTTGTCGTAAAGCCCGAAGTGCTTGGCGATGATCCTGCAATGCGCCTGGATCTCGTGCCCGTCGGTGAACTTCTTCGAGGGCATGTAGCCCGTTTCCTCGAGCAGCGGCATATAGCACAGCGCATCGTTGTCGCACTGGATGCCGGGATAGCGGTTCCAGTACCAGGTGCCGCCGAAATCGCCGCCGTGATCGATGTTGTGGAAGCTTTCGATCCCCGCCAGCTTGAGCTGCGCGGCCACCATCATGCCGCAATAGCCGCCGCCCAGGATCACCACGTCGGTCTCGCCCAGGATCGGCTCGCGCGGCTCGACCGGATTATAGGGATCGTGCTCGTAGATTTCGGCGTACTTGCCGCTGGTCGGCACGTACTGGTCGTTGGCTTCCTTCTTCAGCCGCCGGTCGCGCTCGGCGCGGTATTTCGCGCGGATCGCCGGAATGTCGATCTCGGCGGCGGGCGGGCACTGGGTGGGGTTGTACATCATCGCGGCATCCCTCGGGTTCGTCGGCCGGCCTTTGCGGCGCGGCCTTAATCAACAGTGCTGTTGATTTATCCACGCCGAACGCCCCCACGCCTTGATCTCGATCAAATGGCGGGAAAGCGCACAGTCAAATCGCGCCGGCAAATCGCGCCGGCAAATCGCGGGGGCAAATCGCGGGGGCACGCGTCGCGTCGCGCGCGGCGGAAAATTCGGGAACATCGTTTCCGCAATTGATCGGGATCAATGTCGACTCGTTCCGACCGTGCCATCAAAGCATTTGCCGGTCTGGCGAAGGATCTGTTCTTTCAGTTCCTTCGCAAACCGCTTCTCCCCAACTTCAAGGGGCGGCCGAACCTCGTGACCGGCCGCCCTTTTTTTCGCCTGTAAGGATCGCAGGCGGGAATTGAGTCCTGGCTGGAACGCGATCCTCCCCGTTGAGAGGAGGTGGCAGCGCGCAGCGCTGACGGAAGGGCCTCCACGCAGGCGGTGATCCCCCTTCCACCACCGCTGCGCGGCGATCCCCCTCGCCCGGCCGGGGAGGATGGAAACGACACAATCGCCTTTCCCCGCCCTTCGGCCGCGTAAACCGTTCAGGTGAAAGGTTTGACGCCGATCAATGGCACGCGGCCCGGCTCCACACAGGCTGGAAAAGCAATGCTGCCGGGATTCGGCACGCAGGCCATTTGGGAACTGAAAGGCAAAAGCATCATGCAAATGAACGACATGGTGGTCATCAGCACGGACGACCACATCTGCGAGCCGCCGACGCTGTTCGACAACCAGCTTTCGGGCGATCTGCTCGCTTCCGCGCCGAAGCTGCGCACCGACGCGCAGGGCAAGAACTTCTGGCAGTACCAGGGCTATATCCGCCCCTCGGTCGGCCTCAACGCGGTCGTCGGCCGGCCTTTCGAGGAATACGGCATGGAGCCGACCTCGCTCGACCAGCTGCGCGACGGCTGCTGGGACGTGCACAAGCGCATCGACGACATGGACGTCAACGGCGTCGCCGCGTCGATGTGCTTCGGCAACTCGATCGGCTTCGATGGCCAGACCTTCCACAAGGCGCCCGACAAGGCGCTCTCGCTGCGCCACATGCAGGCCTATAACGACTGGCACTATGACGAGTGGTGCATGGCCTATCCCGGCCGCTTCATCCCGCTCGCGATCCTGCCGACCTGGGATCCCGCGGCCACTGTCGCCGAGATCGACCGCTGCGCGAAGAAGGGCTTCAAGGTCGTCTCGATGAACGAGAACCCGACCGTGCAGGGCCTGCCCTCGATCCACAACGACTACTGGAACCCGGTGTTCAAGGCGCTGATGGACAACGACATGACCATCGCGCTGCACATCGGATCGGGCAACCCGGCGCCGCACGCCTCGATGGAAACGCCGATCGAGGCGTGGATTTCCACCATGCCGATGTCGGTGGCGCAAGGCGTGGCCGACTGGCTGCAGCTGGAAGAGCTGCACCAGTATCCGAACATGCGGATCATCGTTTCGGAAGGCTCGATCGGCTGGGTGCCTTACCTGATGGAGCGGGCCGACTTCTCGAACTGGCGGCACAAGGCCTGGACCCGCTCGCGCTTCCAGGACATCAAGCCCAGCGAACTGATGAAGCGCCACTTCGCCCATTGCTTCCTGTGGGATCCCTATGGCCTCAAGAACCTGTCCGAAGTGGGCGAGGACAACGTCACGTACGAAGTCGATTATCCGCACTCCGACGCGCTGTGGCCCGATGCCGCCGAACTGCTGTGGGAGCAGGTCAAGAACCTGACCGACGAGCAGATCGACAAGGTCACGCACCGCAACGCGATCAAGTGGCTGCGCCATGACGCGCTGTTCGCGCACAACCGGCGCGAGGACATGACCGTGGGCGCCTGCCACGCCCGCGCGGCGGCCAAGCACGTCGATACCGCGCCCAAGTCGTCGGGCGGATCGGTGCCCACCACCGAGACGCGCCCGGTCACGTCGGGCGACATCATGGAGATGTTCAAGGCGCACGCCGAAAAGCGCGCCCGCGAAACCGAGATGGCCTGAGCGTTCAGACCGCCTGGCAAGGTCTGGTTCCAGGCCAGCGACAGGTCCGTGGCGGCGCCCTTGCGGCGCCCGCCATGGGCTTGTCTGCGCCTGGCCCATGCCAGATCGGGGCCAAATCCTGCGTTGTCAGGCCGGGCCGGACCTGATAGGCGCCGCGCATGGGTTCCTGCGACTCTTGCCTGGTTCGAAATCGCGCGATTTGCGCGGCGCTCGACGCGAAGGAACTGGAGACGCTCAATGCGATCGGCCGGCGGCGTGAGCTGCACGCCGGGGAATCGCTGATCTGGGAAGGCGAGGAATCGATCCTCGTCGCCAATGTCATCGAAGGCGTGCTGAAGCTTTCCACCGGCACGCAGGACGGGCGCGAGCAGATCGTCGGCGTGGTCTATCCATCCGAATTCTTCGGCCGCCCCTTCGGCACGACCTCGAACCATGGCGTCACCGCGCTGACCGACGCGCGCGTCTGCGTGTTCAGCCGACGGGATTTCGATGCTTTCGCGCGCGGCCACCCCGCGCTGGAGCACAAGCTGCTCGAACGCACGCTGGGCGAACTGGATCGCACGCGGCGCTGGATGCTGCTGCTGGGGCGCAAGTCGGCATCGGAAAAGATCGCCAGTTTCCTGCTGGAAACGGCCGACCGGCTGGTCGAGCCGGGCTGCAAGGTCCACCCCGACGCGCACGCCACGCGCATGACGCTGCCCTTCTCGCGCCAGCAGATCGCCGACGTGCTGGGGCTGACGATCGAGACGGTGAGCCGCCAGTTCAGCCACTTGAAGCACGAAGGCGTGATCGACCTGCCCTCGCGCCGCGATGTCGTGATCCTCGATCGCGAAGCGCTGGTCGCCGAAGCGGGCTGACGCGCGCTCGCGAGCCGGGGCAGGTCAAGCTGGCCCCCTACTTCCGGCCCGCCCTGTCTTTCCGCCCTGTCATGCCGAACCTGTTGCAGCATCCATCGCGCCGCGCGAACCGGCAGGGGGAGATGGACACTGAGCCCGGTTCAGGGGAAGGCCAAAAAAGGGGGCGTTTCACCGATGGCCCGGCAAAAGTGACGCCATCACCGGCCCAAGCCGTGTGCCACCCCAAGCCACCTGCCATCCCAAGCCGTCTGGAAGTGCGCCTTCCGGCGCATTTCCAGACAGATGCGGGTTGGTCTCAGAAGCGGAAGTAGACACCCGCGCTGAGCACCCAGGGATCAAGCTTGTGCTTGGTCTCAAGCGCCTTGACGCCGCCGGCGGTGTAGAACTTGGCGGTCGTGCCCATCCAGTACTTCTTGGCATCGAGCGTGACGCCCATGCCCGTGTCGTTGACCGGGACATCGACACCGCCTTGCACCGCGACGCCGACCTCGTTGGTCATCTTCACCTTCGAGGCGCCGAGCGCCTTGGCATCCGCGCCGGGCTTTTCGCCGAAGATCAGGAACATCGCCGGGCCAACGCCGACGTAGGGTTTGATCGGGCCGGCATCGAGGTGATACTTCAGCGTGACCGTGGCCGGCAGGATCAGCACGTGATTGACGATGCGCGCGCCATCAAGGGGGCCGTCGCCGCTGACGTGGTGCTGCGTGAAGCAGCAGATCGTTTCCACCGAGACGTTGGGCGTCGCGTAGTATTCGATGGCGAGCGTCGGCACGACATTGTTGTTCGCCTTGGTCTGCGAACCGGCGGGAAGGCCGATCAGATCGGTCTTCACCTTGTCGATCTTGCCGTCGGGCAGCACGCCCGTGGCAAGGACCTTGACCTGGAGCTTGCCGTCGGGGCTGCCCGCGAAAGCCGGAGCCGACAGCGCCAGCGCCGTGGTTGCGGCGAGTAGGCAGGTGATCTTACGCATGTCTTCAGTTCCCAGCACCGCAGCGGCCACCCCTTGCGGCCAGGATTTTACGGAGCTTGCATGGTGCCAATGGCCCGTTCCTGGCTTGTGAACATTGATTTCGCGCAAACGCGGACTCAGGAATATTGCCAATAATCTCGAGACAATACGGATAGACACTGACCAATTGATCTGTCTCAATGTTCCCGCCGTGAATCCGGCACAGGGGGCACACGGTAGTCAGACAACTGGGAAGGGAGGGCTTCCGTGGAAGCGGTCCTCACGCGTGCGGGCATTTGGCTCGCGATACTGTTTATAGCCGTCATCGCGGTGGCCGCGGCCGCCGATACCGGATACGCCATCCACATGGGGATCATTGCCCTGGCGGCCATGATCGGCCTGTGGGTCACGGTCAGCACGACCGATTACGGCGCCATCGCGCGGGGCATCCTGCGCACGCCGGCCGATCAGGGCCGGTACGATGACGATCCGATCCGCTGGGGCGTGATCGCCACGGTGTTCTGGGGCATGGCGGGCTTCCTGGCGGGGCTGTTCATCGCCCTGCAGCTCACCTGGCCGGTGCTGAACCTTGAGCCTTACCTCAATTTCGGCCGGCTGCGCCCGCTGCACACCTCGGCGGTGATCTTCGCCTTCGGCGGCAACGCGCTGATCGCCACCAGCTTCTACGTCGTCCAGCGCACCTGCCGCGCGCGGCTGGCCTTCCCCGGCCTCGCGCGCTTCGTGTTCTGGGGCTACCAGCTGTTCATCGTGCTCGCCGCGACCGGCTACCTGCTGGGCGTCACCCAGTCGAAGGAATACGCCGAGCCCGAATGGTATGTGGACTGGTGGCTGACGATCGTCTGGGTCGCCTACCTGATCGTCTTCGTCGGCACGATCGTGAAGCGTTCCGAACCGCACATCTACGTGGCCAACTGGTTCTACCTCGCCTTCATCCTGACGGTGGCGATGCTGCACCTGGTCAACAACATCGACGTGCCGGTCAGCCTGGTCGGATCGAAGAGCTATCCGCTGTTCGCCGGCGTCCAGGGCGCGCTCGTCCAGTGGTGGTACGGGCACAACGCGGTCGGCTTCTTCCTCACCGCCGGCTTCCTGGCGATGATGTACTACTTCGTGCCCAAGCAGGCCGAACGCCCGATCTACAGCTATCGCCTGTCGATCATCCACTTCTGGTCGCTGATCTTCCTCTACATCTGGGCCGGCCCGCACCACCTGCACTACACCGCGCTGCCCGACTGGGCGCAGACGCTGGGCATGGTCTTCTCGGTCATGCTGTGGATGCCGAGCTGGGGCGGCATGATCAACGGCCTGATGACGCTGAACGGCGCCTGGGACAAGGTCCGCACCGATCCGATCATCCGCATGATGGTGATGGCGGTGGCCTTCTACGGCATGAGCACGTTCGAAGGCCCGATGCTGTCGATCAAGAGCGTCAACTCGCTGTCGCACTATACCGACTGGACCATCGGCCACGTCCACTCCGGCGCGCTGGGCTGGAACGGCATGATCACCTTCTCGGCGATCTATTTCCTGACGCCGCGCCTGTGGGGCCGCACGCGCCTCTACAGCCTGCGCATGGTCAACTGGCACTTCTGGCTCGCGACGATCGGCATCGTCTTCTACGCCGCCAGCATGTGGGTCGCCGGCGTGACCCAGGGCCTGATGTGGCGCGAATACGGGCCGGACGGCTACCTGGTGAACACTTTCGCCGATACCGTCGCCGCGCTGCACCCGATGTATGCGCTGCGCGCCTTCGGCGGGCTGCTCTACCTGGCGGGCGCCACACTGATGGTGGTCAACGTCTGGCGCACGATCCTCGGCCACCTGCGCGAAGAGGCACCGATGCGCGATGCCGCCTACGACGCGGCGGCCGACCGCCCGATCCTCGCCCCCGCCGAATAATCCCTGCCCGAACAGGATACCAAGCCATGACTTCCATCACCGAACGGCACAAGACGCTCGAACGAAACGTCACGCTGCTGGGGGTTGCCGCGCTCGTCACCGTCGCCATCGGCGGCATCGTCGAGATCGCGCCGCTCTTCTGGATCGACAACACGATCGAGAAGGTCGACGGGATGCGGCCCTACACCCCGCTCGAACAGGCCGGGCGCGACATCTACATCCGCGAAGGCTGCTATGTCTGCCACAGCCAGATGATCCGCCCCTTCCGCGACGAGGTGGAGCGCTACGGCCACTACAGCCTCGCGGCGGAATCGATGTACGATCATCCGTTCCAGTGGGGCTCCAAGCGCACCGGGCCGGACCTGGCGCGCGTGGGCGGCAAGTATTCGGACAGCTGGCATGTCCAGCACCTGACCAATCCGCAGTCGGTCGTGCCCGAAAGCGTGATGCCGCAATACGGCTTCCTCAAGGAGAACGATCTCGATCTGGGCGATCCGGCGGCGCGGCTGAAGACGCTGCGCGAAGTGGGCGTGCCCTATTCCGACAAGGACATCGAGCTGGCGATGGCCGATCTCAAGGCGCAGGCCGATCCCGACGCGGATGCCGGCGACCTGGCCAAGCGCTATCCCAAGGCGCAGATCCGCGACTATGACGGCGATCCGGGGCGGATCACCGAGATGGACGCGCTCGTCGCCTACCTCCAGATGCTCGGCACGCTGGTCGACGTGAACAGCGCCGCCGCGCAGGAGGAACTCGCGACGGAGAAGGGTCGGTGAGCGACCATTCGACATACGAGGCGCTGCGGCACCTGGCTGACAGCTATGGCCTCGCGGCAATGCTCATCGTGTTCCTGGTGCTGGTCGCCTGGCCGTTCCGGCCCGGTGCCCGCAGCAGGAACGACAATGCGGCCAACATGATCTTCAAGGACGAGAACGATGGCGAATAGGCGCATCGACGAAGCGACGAACACCGAAACCGTCGGCCATGAATGGGACGGGATCGAAGAGCTGAACACGCCGCTGCCACGCTGGTGGCTGTGGACCTTCTATGGCTGCATCGCCTTCGCGATCGGCTATAGCGTGGCCTATCCGGCCTGGCCGATGCTGACGCGCGGCACCGAAGGCACGCTGGGCTGGACCAGCCGCGGCCAGCTCGACAAGGATCTGAAGGCGCAGGCGGCGGAGCGGGCCCAGACGGTCGCGGCGCTGGCGCAAGTGCCGATCGAGAAGCTGCCCGAAGACCCCGAACTGATGCGCGCGGCGGTGGCGGGCGGCGCGGCGGCCTTCAAGGTCAACTGCGTGCAGTGCCACGGTGCCGGCGCGGCGGGATCGAAGGGCTTCCCCAACCTCAACGACGACGACTGGCTGTGGGGCGGCGATCTCAAGACCATCGAGGTCACGCTGACGCACGGCATCCGCCAGCCCGGCGACAAGCAGACCCGGACAAGCGCGATGCCCGCCTTCGGCAAGGACGGCATCCTCACCCCGCCGCAAGTGCAGGACGTGGCCAGCTATGTCCTAACGCTGTCGGGCAAGGAAAAGGCCAGCGCGGCCGCCCAGCGCGGCGCCGGGCTGTTCCAGGCCAACTGCGCGATCTGCCACGGCCCCGACGGCAAGGGCCTGCGCCAGTTCGGCGCACCCAACCTGGGCGATGCGATCTGGCTCTATGGCGGCACCCGCGATGACGTGGTGGCGCAAGTGACCAATCCCAAGCACGGCGTGATGCCGGCCTGGGGCGGCAAGCTGAGCCCGGTGACGATCAAGATGCTGGCGGCCTATGTCCATTCGCTGGGCGGCGGCGAGCAGGCACCGCAGCCGGCCGCTCCGGCGGCCGCACCGGCGCCGGGCGCGACGGCCACGCCAACCACCACCGCCACGCCGGTCGCGACACCCCCCACCGCGCAGCAATAAGCGCCGCCGGTCGGGCGGCGCGCAACAGGCAGAACGATGAACAATCCCGAGAAGATCATTCCGGTCGAAGACCAGCCCCTCTCGCTCTATGCCAAGCGCGAGCCGGTCTTCAACCGACGGATCGATGGCAAGTTCCGGCGGCTCAAGTGGGCGATCATGATCGTGTGCCTCGCGGTCTACTGGATCACCCCCTGGATCCGCTGGGACCGCGGCCCCTATGCGCCGAACCAGGCGGTGCTGATCGATCTGGCGCATCGCCGGTTCTACATGTTCGGGATCGAGATCTGGCCGCAGGAATTCTACTTCGTCGCCGGCCTGCTGATCATGGCGGGCATCGGCCTGTTCCTCGTCACCAGCGCGGTCGGCCGCGCGTGGTGCGGCTATGCCTGCCCGCAGACGGTCTGGACCGACCTGTTCCAGCATATCGACCGGCTGATCGACGGCGATCGCAATGCCCGCTTCCGGCTTTACAAGGCGCCGTGGGGCCCGGCCAAGATCGCGCGGCGGCTGCTCAAGTGGTCGATCTATCTCGCGATCAGCTTCGCCACCGGCGGCGCCTGGATCTTCTATTTCGCCGACGCGCCGACGCTCCAGCATGAATTCTGGACCGGCACCGCCGCGCCGGTCGCCTATGCGACCACGTTCGTGCTGACGATGACGACGTTCGTGCTCGGAGGCTTCATGCGCGAGCAGGTGTGCATCTACATGTGCCCCTGGCCGCGCATCCAGACGGCGATGCTCGACGAGAAATCGCTGCTCGTCACGTATAAGGACTGGCGCGGCGAGCCGCGCGGCAGCCTCAAGAAAGCCGAGAAGAACCCCGGCCAGTTCGGCGACTGCATCGATTGCAACCAGTGCGTCGCGGTCTGCCCGACCGGCATCGACATCCGCGAAGGGCCGCAGATCGGCTGCATCACCTGCGCGCTGTGCATCGACGCCTGCGACCGGGTGATGAAGGAAACCGGCCGCCCGCGCGGGCTGATCGACTATGCCACGCTGGAGGATTCCGAGCGCGAGAAGGCCGGTGAGCCGCCCACGCGCCACCTGAAGCTGATCTGGCGCCCGCGCACGATCCTCTATTTCTGCGTCTGGGGCGGCATCGGCCTGGCGCTGCTGTTCATGCTCGGCACCCGCGTGCACACCGACCTGACCGTGGCCAAGGACCGCAACCCGCCCTATATCCTGATGAGCGACGGCTCGGTGCGCAATGCCTACACCTTGCGCCTGCGCAACATGGAAGGGCGCCCGCGCGTGATGGAAGTCTCGATCGAGGGCCTGCCGGGCGCGGTGATGTGGAGCGAGGATACCGGCCGCGACAATGCCGCCCGCACCTTGCGCCGCACGGTCGCCGCCGACGAGACGCAATCGATGCGCGCCTATGTGGTGGTGCCCGCCGGCACCCCCTCGCAGGAATTCCGCTTCCGCCTGCAATCGCTGGACGAGCAGCGCGAGACCGATACCACCGAAGCCAAGATCGACACTCCCGGAGGCGAATGATGAGCGGCACTTTCACCGGCAGGCACATGCTGGCCATCCTGGTCGTCGGCTTCGGCATCGTCATCGCGGTCAACTTCACCATGGCGACATTCGCGGTCCGCACGTTCGGCGGCGTGGTGGTGGAAAACTCCTATGTCGCCAGCCAGGAATTCAACGGCTGGCTGAAGCAGGCGGCGCGATCGCAGGCGCTGGGCTGGTCGGTCGGCGCGACGCACGAGAAGGACGGCCGGGTCGCGCTCGCTTCCACGACGATCCCGGCCGACGCGGTGATCCGCGTCGAGGCGCGCCATCCGCTCGGCACCCTGCCTGACCGGATGCTGACGTTCGCGCCGCAAGGCCAGGGCCGCTGGGTCAGCCGCGAGCCGCTGCCGTTCGATCGCTGGACGCTGCGCTTCGAAGTGTCGCAAGGGCCCCATGCCTGGCGCGAGGAACTGCCGCTGTCATGAACGTGACCACCGCCATCGCGCCGGACGGCACGCGCGGGGCCTGCGTCGATAGCCGGCTGACGGTGCCGGGAATGCGCTGCGCGGGTTGCATCGGCAAGATCGAGCGCGGCCTTTCCGCCCTGCCCGGCGTCGCCGCCGCGCGGGTGAACTTCTCGGCCAAGCGCGTCGCCGTCAGCCACACGCCGGACCTGGGCATGGACGATCTGGTCATCGCCCTGCAGGGGCTGGGTTTCGAGGCGCAGCCGGTCGCGGCCAATCCGCTGGCGCGCGACGATGCCGAAACCCGGCGCCTGCTGCGCGCGCTGGCGGTCGCCGGCTTCGGCATGATGAACATCATGCTGCTTTCGGTGGGCATCTGGTCGGGCGCGGACGGCATCACGCGCGAGATGTTCCACTGGATCTCGGCGCTGATCGCGCTGCCGGTGGTCGCCTATGCGGGCCGCCCGTTCTTCACCTCGGCAGCGATGGCGCTGCGCTATGGCCGCACCAACATGGACGTGCCGATCGCCATCGGCGTGCTGCTGACCACCGCGCTCAGCCTTTACGAGACCGTGACCGGCGGGCCGCATGCCTATTTCGACGGCACGGTCATGCTGCTGTTCTTCCTGCTGGCGGGCCGCGTGCTCGATGCCGTGATGCGCGATCGCGCGCGCTCGGGCATCGCCGCGCTGCTGGACCGGATGGGCCGGGGCGCCAGCGTGATCGGGCCGGATGGCGCCGCGCGCTGGACCGCCGCCGAGGATCTCGTCCCCGGCATGACGATGCTCGTCGCCGCGGGCGAGGCGCTGGCCGCCGATGGCGAGATCGAGCAGGGCAAGACCATGATCGACGCCTCGCTGCTGACCGGCGAGAGCGAGCCGCGCCCGGCCGGGCCCGGCGACATGGTCCACGCCGGCATGATGAACCTCGATGCGCCGGTGCGGGTGCGCGTCACCGCCGTCGGCGGCGACACCGTGCTGACCGAGATCGCGCGGCTGATGGACGAGGCCGGACAATCGCGCTCGCGCTATGTGCGCATCGCCGATCGGGCGGCGCGGCTCTATGCGCCGGCGGTGCATTCGCTGGCGCTGCTCAGCTTCGCGGGCTGGATGCTGGCCGGCGCCGGAGTGCACCAGGCGCTGCTGATCGCGGTCGCGGTGCTGATCATCACGTGCCCTTGCGCGCTGGGCCTGGCGGTGCCGGTGGCGCAAGTCATCGCCGCCAGCGCGATGATGAAGCGCGGCCTGCTGATCAAGGACGGCAGCGCGCTGGAACGGCTGGCCGAAGCGCAATGCGTCGCCTTCGACAAGACCGGCACGCTCACGCTGGGCGAACCGCTGCCGACGACGCTCGCCAGCCTCGGGCCGGGCGAGCGCGGCGTCGCGCTGGCGCTGGCGCAGGCCAGCCGCCATCCGCTCAGCCGGGGCCTCGCCTCGGCCCTGCGCGCCGATGGTGTCGTGCCCGCGCGAGTCGAGGCGATCGTCGAGACGGCGGGCATCGGCGTGCGCGGCACGTTCGCGGGCGAAAGCGTCGGCCTGCTGCGGCCCGAGGACAGCCAGGGCCTGGGCGTCGATCTCGTGATCGGCCAGCGCCGCCGCCGCATCGCCTTTGCCGACCGGCTGCGCGGCGATGCCGCCGCGACGATCGCCGAACTGCACGCGCTGGGGCTGGAATCCTCGATCATCTCGGGCGATGGCGCCGCGATGGTGGCCCAAGTCGCCGCCCGGCTCGGCATTCCGGGGCGCGGCGAACTCTCCCCGGCGGAAAAGCTGGTCGAGCTGGAGCGCATGAAGGCCGCGCAAGGCCGCGTGCTGATGGTCGGCGACGGGCTGAACGACGGGCCGGCGCTGGCCGCCGCCTATGTCTCGATCGCGCCCGGCGGCGCCAGCGACGTAAGCCAGCAGGCGGCGGACGCGGTCTTCGTCGGCGAGCCGCTGATGCCGGTGGCGATCGCGGTGCGCGGCGCGCGCGAGACGATGCGCGTGGTGCGGCAGAACTTCGTGCTGGCCATCGGCTATAACGCTCTGGCCGTGCCGCTGGCGATCGCCGGGCAAGTGACGCCGCTGATCGCCGCGCTGGCGATGTCGGCCAGTTCGCTGATCGTCATCGGCAATTCGCTGCGCCTAGCCCGGTGCGCGCGATGAACGGGCTGGCTTTCCTCATCCCGATCGCGCTCGGCATGGGCGGGCTGGGCCTCGTCGCCTTCTTCTGGGCGATGCGCCATGGCCAGTTCGAGGATCTGGACGGCGCGGGAATGCGCATCCTGATCGACGAGAACGAGGACGAGGCACCGTGAAAGCCAGCCTGGGCCTGTTTTCCGCCTGCGCGCTGATCCCGGCGATGATCGGCCCGCTGGAAGCCGCGCAGGCGCGCATCACCGTCGCGCTGTGCGGCGGCGGCGCGATGACCATGCCGGTGGAAGCGCCGCAGCTTCCCGGCAACGCGCAATCGCCCTGCTGCGCCAAGGGCTGCCAGCCCGACAGGAGCCGCAAGCGGATTGATCGAACGCAATGATGCGGCGAAGCGAGCGCGCTAGTCCGTCAGCATGTGGCCGTATTACCCAGATCTGCTTGCCAAGCCGGTGCCGCGGTACACCAGTTACCCGACGGCGGCCGAGTTTGACGCCTCGGTAGGGGCAGAGCGTTTCGCCGCCGCGCTGCAAAACGTGCGCGGCGAGATCTCGCTCTATGTCCATATCCCGTTCTGCGAGAAGATCTGCTGGTATTGCGGCTGCAACACCAGCGTCGCCAACCGGCAGGAACGGATGGCCAGCTATCTGGAAGCGCTCGACAGCGAGATCAGCCTGGTCGCTAGCCACTTGCCGCCCGGCGTGCGCGTGGGCAGCGTCGCTTTCGGCGGCGGCAGCCCCAACGCCATCTCGCCCACCGATTTCGTCCGCCTGGTCAGCAGCCTGACCGCGCATTTCGGCGTGATCGACGCGCGCTGGTCGGTCGAGCTTGATCCGCGCGGGCTGACCCCGGCGTGGGAATCGGTGCTGGCCGCCGTGGGCGTGACCCGCGCCAGCATGGGCGTGCAGACGTTCGCGCCGCACCTTCAGTATGCGATCGGCCGCGTGCAGCCCGAGGAAGAGATCGTGCGCGGCACCGAACTGCTGCGCCGCGCGGGCGTGACCTCGCTCAATTTCGACCTGATGTACGGGCTGCCCGGCCAGGCCATCGCCGATCTGGAAGCCAGCCTGCAACGCACCGTCGCGCTGGGCGCGAACCGCATCGCGCTGTTCGGCTATGCCCATGTCCCGCACCTGATCGCGCGCCAGCGCAAGATCGACGACGCCCGCCTGCCCGGCCAGACCGAGCGCTTCGCCATGGCCGCTTTCGGCCACCGCTACCTGACCGACGCGGGCTATGTCCCGGTGGGCTTCGATCATTTCGCGCTGCCCGGCGATCCGCTGGCGCAGGCCACTTGCGCGGGCCACTTGCGGCGCAATTTCCAGGGCTTCACCGAAGACCGGGCCCAGGTGCTGATCGGCCTTGGCGCATCGGCGATCAGCAGCTTTCCCGAACTGCTGGCGCAGAACGAGAAGAACACCGGCCGCTACCGCATGATGCTGTCGCGCAACCGCTTCACCGCCTCGCTCGGCGTGGCGCGATCGGCCGAGGATCAGGCGATCGGCACGATTATCGAGCACTTGCTGTGCCAGGGCTCGGCCCGGACCGAGCGCGGCCTGCCGCCGGGCGTGACGGAGCGGCTGCAACCCTTCGTCGCGCGCGGGCTGGTGCAGATCGAGGATGGCTGGGTGCATATCCCGCCCGCCGGGCTGCCTTATGCCCGCTCCATCGCCGCGCAGTTCGATCCCCACCGCCAGCACGCCCCGCGCCGGTTCAGCTCGGCGGTCTGACCGCCCGCGTTTCGCGCCCGCCTCGCCCGGCCGGTCCGCTCCGATGGACTTGCCCCGGCCGGCTTTCTATATTGCGCGCCGAGGCGGCAGTGAAACGCCGCACGCCAATAGGAAGGGACAGCCATGGCCACCGCAGGCAGGTCGATCGAAACGCACGGCGCCGGCCCTCTCCCCGCCCTGCTCGCGGCGGTCATCGGCGCGGATCGGGCCGGTTTCGCACTGGCGACACTTGCCATCGCTCCCTCGCTCGCCGCGCCAACGCCGCGCATCACGCGCGCGCAGCTGGCCATGGCGCTCAACGCCGCGCTGTTCGTCGACCTGCTGGACCGGGTGCCCACGGCCGCGCGCTATGTCGCGGCGCGGCGCGAGGCGGGCGAGGCGATCGTGTTCGATCACGGCGCGCTGCGCACGATCGACGGGGCCACCGGCGCGCTGCCGCGCGGCCATGGCGCGTTCGCGCGCATCCTCGAGCCGCTGGGATACGCAGCGGGCGGGCTCTACCCTCTGCCGCGCCTGACCATGACCGGCCGGGCCTTCGTCCACCGCGACTTGCCCGAGGCGATCCCGCAGTTCTTCGTCAGCGAACTGCATGTCGCCGAGCTGCCGGCGGCGGCCAGGGAGGCGGCGGCGCGGATCTTCGGCGCCTCGCACGATCCGCTGGGCGCCGAAGAAACCCATGCGCTGGACGCGCTGGCGCGCGACGGCGCGGCCTCGCCCGCCGATGCGGCAACGATCCTGCGCGGCGCGCTGCGCGCTTTCGCCCGCCAGCATCCGGTGCCGGCGCTGGACGATTACGCGGCGCTGCTCGGCCATTCGAAGGAAGGCGCCTGGATCGCCACGGAAGGCAATGCCTTCAACCACGCCACCACCCGCGTACCCGACGTGGTGGCGCTGGCCGATGCGCTGAAGGCGCAAGGCTATCCGCTGAAGGACGCGGTCGAGCATTCGGCCAACGGGCAAGTGCACCAGACGGCCTTTCTGGCCGACAAGGTCATGCGCCCGTTCCGCCTGCCCGACGGCGCCCTGGCCGAGCGTGAAGTGCCCGGATCGTTCTATGAATTCATCACCCGCGATGTCGATCCCGCCACCGGCACGCTGGACCTGACGTTCGACAGCGGCAATGCCACCGGCATCTTCGCGGTGACGAGAAGCGCATGAGCGTGCTGCAATCGATCGATCCGGCCAGCGGCGAGGTCGTGTGGGAAGGCGCCGAGGCCGATGCCGGCACGGTCGCGGCCGCGCTGGCCCGCGCGCGCGCGGCGTTTCCGGCCTGGGGCGCCTTGCCGCTCGAACGCCGCATCGCCTGCGCCCGCGCGTTCAAGGCCGTGCTCGAAACGCGCCAGGACGCCATCGCCGAAATCATCGCGCGCGAGACCGGCAAGCCCCTGTGGGAAACCCGCGCCGAACTTGCCTCGATGATCGGCAAGGTTGATATCTCGATCCGCGCGCAGGCCGAGCGCGCGGGCGAGCGGCGGGCCGAGATGTCGTTCGGCGCGGCGGTGCTGCGCCACCGGCCGCACGGGGTGATGGCGGTGCTGGGCCCGTTCAACTTTCCCGGCCACTTGCCCAACGGCCACATCGTCCCGGCCCTGCTCGCGGGCAACACGGTGGTGTTCAAGCCTTCGGAGATGACCCCGGCCACCGGCGAGGCCATGGCCGCCGCCTGGGCCGACGCGGGCCTGCCCGATGGCGTGTTCAATCTGGTCCAGGGCGGGCGCGCCACGGGCGAGGCGCTGGTCGCGGGCGAGATCGACGGGCTGCTGTTCACCGGATCGGCCGGCGCGGGCGCCTATTTCCGCCGCATCTTCGCCGATCGGCCCGACGTGATCCTGGCGCTGGAGCTGGGCGGCAACAATCCGCTGGTGGTGTGGGACGGCGATATCGCCGAAGCCGCCTCGATCGTCGTGCAGTCCAGCTTCGTCACCACCGGGCAGCGCTGTTCCTGCGCGCGGCGGCTGATCGTGCCCGACAGCGCGTTCGGCCGCGATCTGATCGAGGCGGTGGACGCGTTGTCGCGCCGCATCCAGATCGGCCGGTGGCACGATGATCCCCAGCCCTATATCGGCCCGCTGATCTCGGACGCCGCCGCCAGCGCCGCGCGGGCGCGGGTCGCGGGGCTGATCGCGCGCGGCGCCACCGCGATCCGCGATTTCAAGGTGCTGGACTGCATGGGCCCGGCCTTCGTCCGCCCGGCGATCCTCGACGTGACGGGGATCACGGTGCCTGACGAGGAGATCTTCGCGCCCGTGGTGCAAGTAACGCGCGTGGCCGATTTCGACGCGGCGCTGGCGGCCGCCAACGCCACCCGCTTCGGCCTTTCGGCAGGGCTTGTTTCGGCCGACGACGGGCTGTGGCGACGCTTTCTGGTGGAAGGCCGCGCGGGCGTGGTCAACCGCAACCGGCCAACCACCGGCGCGGCCGGGGCGATGCCGTTCGGCGGGCTGGGCGAAAGCGGCAACCACCGCCCCAGCGCTTACTACGCCGCCGATTATTGCGCCTATCCGGTCGCCAGCTTCGAAGCGGCGAGCGCGGCGGGCAACACCGGCGCGCTCGCCGCGATGCTGCGCCCGTGAACGGACTGGCCGGCGAGGAGCGCGCCTTTCTCGAAACCATCGAACGCGGCCCGATCCTGGACCGGACGCTGGCCTGGTCCGAAGTGAACAGCGGCACCGGCAATATAGCCGGCGTCACCGCGATGGCCGGACTGCTGGCCGATGCCTTCGCCGCGCTGCCGGGCGAAATCGCGCTGGCAGAGCCCGCGCCGGTCGAGAAAGTCGATGCCGAAGGCCGCCCGCGCCCGGTCGAGGCCGGGCGCCACCTGGTGCTGCGCGTGCGGCCAGGCGCCGGGCGGCGCGTGATCCTGACCGGGCACATGGACACCGTCTACCCCGCCAGCCATCCGTTCCAGCATTGCGACTGGCTGGATGCCGACACGCTCCACGGCCCCGGCACCGCCGACATGAAAGGCGGCCTCTCGCTGCTGCTGGCCGGGCTCGCCGCTTACGAGCAGGCCGGGCCGACGCTCGGCTATGACGTGCTGATCAACAGCGACGAGGAGACCGGATCGCTCTCCTCCGCCGCGCTGATCGCCGAACTGGCGCAAGGCAAGCTGGCCGCGCTGACCTATGAGCCGGCGCTGCCCGGCGGCATCATGGCGCGCGCGCGGCCCGGATCGGGCAATTTCGCCGCCGTCGTCACCGGCCGCTCGGCCCACGCCGGGCGCAATCCCGAGGACGGGCGCAACGCGCTGGTCGCCGCCGCCGACCTTGCCCAGCGCCTCCACGCCGCGCGGCGCGACGGCCTTACCGTCAATCCCGCGCGGATCGAGGGCGGCGCGCCCAACAACACCGTGCCCGACCTGGCCGTGCTGCATTTCAACATGCGCCCGCGCGGGCCGGCCGATCTTGCCGCCGCGCAAGCGGTGATCGACACTGCCGTGGCCGATGTCGCCGCCGCGCATCAGGTGGCGATCCACGTCCACGGCGGCTTCTCCCGCCCGCCCAAGCCGATCGCCGCGCCGACCGAGCGGCTGTTCGCGCTCGTCTCGCGCGCCGCCGCCGATCTGGGCGAGCCGATGACATGGCAGGATACCGGCGGCGTGTGCGACGGCAACAACATCGCCGCCTGCGGCGTGCCGGTGATCGACACGATGGGCGCCTGCGGCGGCGCGATCCATTCGCCCGGCGAGTTCCTGCTGGCCGGCTCGCTCGCCGCCCGCGCGCGGCTGACGGCTCTGGTCATGTACCGGCTGGACAGGCATGGTGCGCCGGTATGACGTTCCTTCTGCGCACCGCCCGCGAAAGCGATCTCGACTCGCTCTACCGCATGGCCAAGGGCACTGGCGGCGGCTTCACCAACCTGCCGCCCAGCAAGCCGACGCTGAAGACCAAGCTGGAACGCACCGCCGCCTGCTTCGCCCGGACCGAGGACACGCTGGGCGACGATCTGTTCGTGTTCATCCTGGAGGATACCGCCAACCGCAAGGCGCGCGGCACTTGCCAGATCTTCTCGCTGATCGGGACGGCCTGGCCGTTCTATTCCTATCGCATCGGCGCGATGACGCAGTATTCCAAGGAGCTGGACCGCACGTTCCGCGCCGAGATGCTGACGCTGTGCACCGATCTGGACGGATCGAGCGAAGTGGGCGGCCTGTTCCTCGACGCGGCCGAGCGTTCGGCCGGGGTGGGCAAGCTGCTGGCGCGCAGCCGCTACCTGTTCATCCGCCTGCACCGCGCCCGCTTTGCCGATCGCATGATCGCCGAGTTGCGCGGCGCGCATGACGATGCCGGCAACTCCCCGTTCTGGGACGGGCTGGCCGGCCGGTTCTTCGACATGACCTTCCACGAGGCGGACGAGTTCAACGCGGTCCACGGCAACCAGTTCATCGCCGATCTCATGCCCAAGCACCCGATCTATACCGCGTTGCTGAACGAGCACGCGCGCGCGGTGATGGGCCAGCCGCACGTTTCGGGCCGCCCGGCGATGCGGATGCTGGAGGACGAGGGCTTCGCGTGGGAACGCTATGTCGACATCTTCGACGGCGGCCCCTCGATGACGGTGCGGACCGACGCGATCCGCACCGTGCGCAATGCCCGCGAGGCGGCGATCGTCGCCATCGCGGAAGAGGTGCCCGGCGTCCACCACATCGTCGCGCATGGCCGGCTGGCCGCGTTTCGCGCCTGCCTGGCCCACATCGCCGAGACTGGCGAGGGCATCACGCTCGACGCCGCCGCCGCCGACCTGCTGGGCGTGACGCCGGGCGATGTCGTGACGTACGTGGCGACTTAGGGTCAGGACCGGTCATGCTCACCGAGATCAATTTCGACGGGATCGTCGGCCCCAGCCACAACTATGCCGGCCTGAGCCTGGGCAACCTCGCCTCAGCGCGCAACGCGGGCAGCGTCGCCCGCCCGCGCGAGGCGGCGCTGCAGGGCATCGCCAAGATGCGCGCCAATCTGGAACGCGGGCTGGCGCAAGGCTTCTTCCTGCCGCAGCGCCGGCCCGACGAAGGCTGGCTGGCCCGGCTGGGCACCACCATGGCCGGGGCGGACGCGGCGCTGCGCTATGGCGCGATGTCGGCTTCCAGCATGTGGGCGGCCAATGCCGCCACCGTCAGCCCCGCGCCCGATACGGCGGACGGGCGCTGCCACCTGACCGTCGCCAATCTGGTGACGATGCCGCACCGCAGCCACGAATGGTACGAGACGCTGGCGCAAGTGCGGCTGGCTTTCGCCGATCCGGCCCATTTCGCGGTGCACGCCCCCGTCCCGCCCCCGTTCGGCGACGAAGGCGCGGCCAACCACATGCGCCTGTGCGCCGGGCACGGCGAAGCGGGCATCGAGGTGTTCGTCTTCGGCAAGAGCGGCGGCCCCTTCCCCGCCCGCCAGCACCGCGAGGCGAGCGCGGCCGTCGCCCGGCTGCACGGCCTCGATCCGGCGCGCACCGTCTTCGCGCAGCAATCGGAAGAGGCCATCGCCGCCGGCGCGTTCCACAACGATGTCGTCGCCGTGGCGAACGAGACCGTGCTGTTCGCGCACGAGCTGGCTTTTGCCGACAAGGCCGGGCTCTGCGCCGAGCTGCGCGAGAAATTTCCCCGCATCGAGATCGTCGAGGTGCCGGCCAGCGCCGTCAGCCTGGCCGATGCGATCGCCTCGTACCTGTTCAACGCGCAGCTCGTCACGCTGCCCACGGGCGACATGGCGCTGGTCCTTCCGGGCGAAGCGCGCGAGAACGCCAGCGTGTGGGCATGGCTGGAAGCGCATGTCGCGGGCAACGGGCCGATCCGGCACCTGTTCGTGCACGACTTGCGCCAGTCGATGGCGAACGGCGGCGGCCCGGCCTGCCTGCGCCTGCGCGTCGTGGCCGATCCCGCCACGGTCGATCCGCGCTTCCTGGCCGACGCGGCCGGGCTGGCGCGGATCGAGGCGGTGGTGCGCGCGCGCTGGCCCGAGGAAGTGGCGCCCGACGATCTCACCCGCCCCGCGCTGTGGCGCCAGGTGCTGGATGCGCGCGCGGCGCTGCTGGCCGAAACCGGGCTGGCCGAAATCGACCGCGCACCGGGCTGAACGCCCCCGCCCCCCCCTTTACCCGGCCAGGAATTCCAGGATCTGCGGCACCAGCCGGGGCCAACTGCGGAACAGCGTGTGGCCATCGGTGCCGGCCATGGTCTGGCCCGAGCGGTAGTTCCACTCGTTGTCCTCCCACGGCGGATCGAGCATCAGCGAATGCGGGATCAGCCGGTGGACCCATTCGCTGGTCGCGCGGGTGTGCGACAGGTCGCTCCGGCCGCTGCGGAACACCAGCGTGGGCATGGTCAGCCGGGCGAAATCGCGCGGGGTCATGCCCGGCACCGGCGAGATATCCGAAGGCACATAGGCGGCCGCCCAGCGCTGCATCACTTCTATGAACTTGTCCGGGTCCTGCGCGCGGATGAATGCGCGCGCCTGATCGCTCTTCTGGAAGTTTTCCGCCCACGAAGTGGCGGTCAGCACCGCTTCCATGCCGCCGACGCTGGCCAGCGTTCCCGCCTCGCCGCAATAGTAGGTGGCCAACTGCATCAGCCCGATCGGATCGCCCGAGATCCACCAGATCGCCAGGTGCGAGCAGATCTCCGGGTCGCGCGCCGCCGCCAGCAGCGACACGCGCGATCCGCCCGATCCGCCGGCAATCACCACCGGGCCCAGGTCCAGCTTGCGGATCAGGCCCGACAGCGCTTCCGCCTGCATTTCCGATTCGCTCGCCCCGCGCAGGCAGGCGTCGGACAGGCCGCAATTGGGCCGGTCGTAGATCAGCACGCGCCGCCCGGCCCTGACCAGTTCCTCGGCCATTTCGCGCAGGCCCGGCACGTCCATGGTGAAGCGCCCGCCCGGCGTCAACGCGATCGCCGGATCGCCTTCCCGGCCCAGCAGCTCATAGGCGATTGCGATTCCATCGACGTCTATCTTCGGCATGAATTTCCTCCCCTCGCCACGCCGCGCGCGTGGCTTTGGCGCCTATCCTCGACTGCCGCCGCCGGCCCGGCAAGCCCTTTTCTCGGGAACCGGCCAGCATGATTGCCGCGCCTCCGGCGGGCGGCTATGCAAGGCGCAAGGGCTTCAGCGCTGGAGGCGATTATCAAGCAGGTGCACGCGCTCGCCGAGGCTCTCGGCGTCGCCCGGACGTGGTGGGATGTCGACGGGGCCGAGCAGACCGTCGCCGACGAGGCCCTGATGGCGATCTGCGCGGCGCTGGGCTTTCCCGCCTCCAGCGAGGCCGATATCCTCGCCAGCGTGGAGCAACTGGCGCGGGAGCGTCGCCGCCCGCCCGCGATGATCGTGACCGAGGCCGGCAGCCCCACCCCGCTGCCCGCCAGCCTGGCCCGCGCCGAGATCGTCGCCGAGGACGGGACCGCGCGCGTGCTCGATGTCGCGGGCTGGACGCTGCCGCCGATCGCGGAGCCGGGCTACTATCGCCTGACGCTGGGCGGGCACGAGTTGACGCTGGCGGTCGCCCCGCCCGCCTGCCCCACGCTGCCCGCGCTGGCCGAACGGCGCCTGTGGGGGCCGGCGATCCAGATCCCGGCGCTGCGCGGGCGCGAGCCGCAGCCGTTCGGCCATCTTGGCCACCTTCACGAAGCGGTCGAGCTGTTCGCCGCGCGCGGCGCCGATGCCGTGGCGATCAACCCGGTCCACGCGCTGTTTCCCGGCGACGGCCTCGGCTTCAGCCCCTATTCGCCATCGAGCCGGATCTATTTCAACGGCGCGATGGGCGATCCCGCGCTGCTCGGCCTGCCGCCGCTGCCGCCGCGCGAAGGCGGCGCCTTCATCGACTGGGAAGGCGCCCTGCCCCACCGCCTGGCCGATCTGCGCGCGGTCTTCGCCGGGCTCGACAAGCACGTCCGCGCGCGGATCGCCCGCGACAACGCCGGCGAAGGCGAAGGGCTGCGGCGCCAGGCGATCTTCGATGCGCTGGACACGCGGCTGCGCGCCAAAGGCGCGCGGAGCTGGCGCGATTGGCCGAAGAAATACCGCGATCCGCAAGGCAAGGCCGTCCGCCGCTTCGCCGAGGAGGAAGCCGAGGAAGTGGAATTCCACCTTTTCGTCCAGTGGCTCGCGCGCGAGGGGCTGGGCAAGGTGCAGGCCAGCGCGCGCGCGCTGGGCATGGGCATCGGCCTGCTTGCCGACCTTGCGGTGGGCGTCCACACCGGCGGCAGCGATGCCTGGACCATGCGCGATGTCATGCTCGAAGGGCTGACCATCGGCGCCCCGCCCGATCCGCTGGGCCCGCAGGGGCAGAACTGGGCGCTGACCAGCTTTTCGCCACGCGGGCTGGCCGCCAGCGGCTATGCCCCGTGGATCCGCACGCTGCGCGCCGCGCTGACCCGGGCCGGCGGCCTGCGCATCGACCATGCCTTCGGCCTCTCGCGGCTATGGGTCGTGCCCTCAGGCGGCCAGTCGAGCGACGGGGCCTATCTCGATTATCCGTTCCAAGACCTGCTGCGGCTGGTCGCGCTGGAAGCACACCGGGCGAACGCGCTGATCGTCGCCGAAGACCTGGGCACCATGCCGCACGGCTTTGGCGAGGCGATCGCGGCGAACCACATGCTGGGTATGCGCGTGCTGTGGTTCGAGCGCGCGGCGGACGAAGGCTTCATCGGCCCGCAGGACTATGCGCCGCAAAGCGTGGCGATGACCGGGACGCACGATACCGCCACGGTCGCCGGCTGGTGGACCGGCCGCGATCTCGACTGGGCCGACCGGCTGGACCGCTTCCCCGCCGATGCCACGCGCGCGCAGGAGGAAAGCCGCCGCGAGTGGGACCGGGGGCTGCTGTGGTCCACCATCGGTGACGGCGCGCCGCGCCCCGCGCCCGAAGAGCCGGCCCCGGTGGTCGAGGCCGCGCTGCGCCACATCGGCCGCGCCCGGTCGCGCCTTGCCATCGCCCCGCTGGAAGACCTGCTGGCGCTGGAGGAACAGCCCAACCTGCCGGGCACCACCACCGAACACCCCAACTGGCGCCGCCGGCTGGACGCGCCGCTCGACGAATTGCTCGACGCGCCCGAAACCGCCCGGCGCATCGACACGCTGGCCGCCGCCCGCCGGGATTGACGATGGGGAGATGAAAGCGATGCACGAACAGGTCACGATCCGCACCGCCGATGGCGATTGCCCGACGCATGTGTTCACGCCCGACGGGTCGGCGGGCGGCCCCTGGCCCGCCGTGATCTTCTTCATGGACGGGCTGGGCATCCGCCCCGTGCTGTTCGCCATGGGCCAGCGGCTGGCGGACCTGGGCTATCTCGTGCTGCTGCCCGACATGTTCTATCGCGGCGGCGCCTATGATCCGCCCGACGTGCGCGCGATCTTCGCCACCGGCACGTTCCGCGAAAAGCTGGGCCATCTCTTCGCCACGATCGACAATGCCCGCGCCGCCTCGGACACGGCCGCGTTCCTGGCCCATATCGACGCGCGCACCGATGTCTCGGGCCGGAAGGTGGGCGCCACCGGCTATTGCATGGGCGGCGCCATGGCCCTGGCCGCTGCCGGCACCTATCCTGACCGGATCGCCGCCGCCGCCAGCTTCCACGGCGGCAACCTGGCCACCGACGACGCGCTCAGCCCGCACCGGCTGGCGCCCGCGATGCGGGGGCGCATCCATGTCGCCGGGGCCGATGCCGACGCTTCCTATCCGCCCGAGATGGCCGAGCGGCTGGAGCGCGCGCTGGCCGATGCCGGGGTCGATCACCACTGCGGGATCTACCCCGGCGCGCTCCACGGCTGGACCATGGCGGACTTTCCCGTCTACGACGAGCCCGCCGCCGAACGGCACTGGGCGGAACTGGAAACGCTCTTCGCCACTGCGCTGAAGTAGCCGCCTACCGCGCCAGCAGGTTGCGCGCCTGGCTGGCGATCTGCGCCAGCATCGCCGGGGCAACGGGCAGCGTCGCCTCGGCGCGCTTCACCATGGCGCGGAAGGCGCGGATCGAGGCGAGGTGGGCCTGTCCCCACTGCTCCACCGCGCGGACCGGATCGGCCTTGGCCGCCTTGCCGCGCGCCAGCCCCTTGAGGAAGTCCAGCCGCATCTGCTGGAAATCGCGCGCCAGCCCGGCGACCAGCAGCCGCTCCCACGGGTCGGACGGATTCATCAGCGCCGCCGTGGTCTGCGCCCAGTCCAGTCCCAGCCCCGCCCCGATGCGCGTGAAGGCGGCGACCAGCCGGCGCGGGGCGATGGCGGTCGTCGCGGCCAGCTCGGCGATGCCGGCGGCGCCGTCCATGTCGAACAGGTGGACCACCGCCGCCGCTTCGGCATCGGGCGCGCCTTCGGCGACGAAGGCCGCGCGCAGCTTTTCCGAATGGGCCCGCGCGCCTTCGCCCAGCAGGTCCGCCAATTCGCGCGAGAGCGCGGTGACGCTGCCCGCCAGCCGTGCTTCCAGCTCTGACGGGGTGATCCGCCCGGCGCCCGCGCGCAGCAGGTCGGCCATGTGGCCGCGCACCGCCACGGCCAGCCGATCGAACAGCGCCAGGCGCGCGCTCTCGGGCATGTCGGCCTGTTCCAGCCGGGTCCACAGCTCGCCCAGGCCGAACAGCCGCTCGGCCAGGGTGAAGGCGGCGGCGACTTGCGCGATATCGACGCCTTCCTCCTCGGCCAGCTCGAACGGATGGACGATGCCCAGGCGATTGACGATGCGGTTCGCCAGCTTGGTGGCGATGATCTCGCGGCGCAGGCGATGGCCCTTGATGACGCGGGCGAACTTGTCCTGCATCGCTTGCGGGAACGTGGCGAGCAGCAGCGCGGCCAGGCCGGGGTCTTCGGGCAGCGTGCTTTGCTCGATCGCTTCCTGCAGCACCAGCTTGGTGCTGGACAGCAGCACGGCCAGCTCGGGCCGGGTCAGCCCGCGCCCTTCCAGCGCCCGGCGCGACAGCGCCTCGCTTTCGGCCAGCCCCTCGGTGCGCCGGTCCAGGTTGCCCGAATCCTCCAGCAGCTCGATCAGGCGGATGTGCGAGGGCATGGCCGGCGCGCCGCCCCGCTCGGCGATCGAGAGCGCGAGCGCCTGGTGCCGGTTGTCCTCCAGCACCAGTTCGGCGACGTCGTCGGTCATGGCGCGCAGCAAGGCGACGCGCTTGGCTTCGGACAGCTTGCCCGCGCGGCGCGCGGCGGCCAGCGCGATCTTGATGTTCACTTCGTTGTCGGAGCAATCGACGCCGGCCGAATTGTCGATGAAATCGGTGTTGATCCGCCCGCCGTGGCTGGAAAACTCGATCCGGCCCGCCTGCGTCACGCCCAGGTTGGCGCCTTCGCCGATCACGCGGGCGCGCACCGTCGCGCCGTCGATGCGCAGCGGATCGTTCGTCGGATCGCCGACCGCGGCGTTGTTCTCGGCCGAAGCCTTGATGTAGGTGCCGATGCCGCCGAACCACAGCAGGTCCACCGGCGCGGCCAGGATCGCCGAGATCAGCGCCTCGGGCTCCATCTCGGCCGCGTCGGTATCGAGCAGCGCGCGCATCTGGTCGGACAGCGGGATGCGCTTCAAGGTGCGCGGCCAGACGCCGCCGCCCTTGGAGATCAGCGCCTTGTCATAATCGTCCCAGCTCGAATGCGGCAAGTCGAACAGGCGCTTGCGCTCGGCCCAGCTCCGGCCCGCGTCGGGATCGGGATCGATGAACACATGGCGATGGTCGAAGGCGGCGACCAGCCGGATCGAGCGCGACAGCAACATGCCGTTGCCGAACACGTCGCCCGACATGTCGCCGCAGCCGGCGACGCGCACCGGATCGGCCTGCACGTCCACGCCCATCTCGCGGAAGTGGCGCTGCACCGAGATCCACGCGCCGCGCGCGGTGATGCCCATGGCCTTGTGGTCATAGCCGTTCGAGCCGCCGCTGGCGAAGGCATCGTCCAGCCAGAAATCGGCGGATTCGGCAATGCCGTTGGCCACGTCGGAAAACTTCGCGGTGCCCTTGTCGGCGGCGACGACGAAATAGGGGTCTTCGCCGTCGCGGATCACCATGCCTTCGGGATGGACCACCTTGTCGGCCACGATATTGTCCGTCACCGAAAGCAGCGCGCGGATGAAGATCTCATACGCGGCCTGCCCCTCGGCCGCCCAGCCGGCGCGATCGCGCGCGGGATCGGGCAATTGCTTGGGGTAGAAGCCGCCCTTGGCGCCGGTCGGCACGATCACCGCGTTCTTCACGCGCTGCGCTTTCATCAGGCCCAGGATCTCGGTGCGGAAATCGTCCCGCCGGTCGGACCAGCGCAAGCCGCCGCGCGCGATCGGGCCGGCGCGCAAGTGGATGCCTTCCACCCGGCGCGAATAGACGAAGATCTCGCGCCACGGCACCGGCCGGGGCAAGCCGGGCACCAGCGCGGAATCGAGCTTGAAGGCCAGCGCTTCCTTCGCGGCCGGGGTGAAGGCATTGGTGCGCAGCACGGCATCGACGATGCTGCGGAACAGGCGCAGCACGCGATCGTCGTTGATCGCGGCGACGGCGGCCAGCCCCATGCGGATGGCATCGGCGGCGTTTTCCTCGGCCGCTTGGCGATCGCGCGCATAGGCCGGATCGTGCCGCGCGCGGAACAGGTCGACAATGCCCAGCGTCACTTGCGGCGCATTGTGCAGCGCCTCCACCACGGTGCCGATCGTATAGCTGGTGCCCGTCTGGCGCAGATAGCGATACATCGCGCGCAGCCAGGTCGCCTCGCGGGTGGACAGGCCCAGGCCGGGGATCAGCCGGTTGAACGCATCATCCTCGCCCGTGGCGTTGAGCACGCCGCACAGCGCGTCCTCGATGATCGGCGCCAGCTTGAGCACGGCGTCCGCCTCGCGCCCGGCGGGCAGGGCCAGGAGGAAATCGTGGATCGTGCCGATCCGCCCGTGATCGAGCGGGGTGGGCATTTCGGCCAGCACGCGGAAGCCGAAGTTCTCCAGCGCGGGCACCGCGTCGGACAATGGCAGGCTGCCTTCGTACTGATAGATCTTCAGCCGCAGGCGGCCCGGCTCATCGGCCGCATGGCGATAGAGCCGCGCGTCGCGACGGCCGGCGCGCGTCTGCGCATCCTCGCTCTCGCCGCCGGCCAGCCGGCGCATGTGGCGGATGTCGATCGCCGCCTCGGTGGCGCCGTAATCGGTGCGATAGGCCAGCGGGAACGCCTCGGCATAGCGCGCGGCGATCGCCACGGCGCGCGAGGCTTCGCCCTCGGCGGCGATCGCGGCTTCCACCGCCTCGCCCCAGCCGCGCAGCATGGTCTGCAGGTGGGCGTCCAGCTCCTGCTCCGAAGGCAGGCCGGACACGTCGCGGATGTCGAGCACATAGCGCAGCATGGCCAGCGTGCCCGCTTCCACCTGCAAGCTCCAGTCGAGCGTCGGGGCGCCCACCGCTTCCTCGACCATGGTCTGGATATTGTGGCGCATCTCGGTCGAATGCATGTCGCGCGGCAGCCAGACGAAGGCCAGCAGGTGGCGCGCCAGCGGCGCTTCCACCAGCAGCAGGCGCGGGCGCGGGCGATCGACCAGGCTGGTCATCGCCGTCGCCACGCGCTCGACATCGGTTTCGCTGAAGCTCACCACCAGATCGTGCGGCAGGCTGGTGAGCGCGTGGGTCAGCGCCTTGCCGGTGTGGCCATTGGGATCGAAGCCCAGCTTGGCGCTGAGCCCGGCGAGCTGCTGGCGCAAGTAGGGCACCCGATCGGGCGGCGTGCTGAGCGCGGCGCTGGTCCAGATGCCGGCGTGGACCGACAGCGCGGCGACCTTGCCCTCCTCGATCACCGGCACGATGAACAGGTCCAGCGGGACGCGGCGGTGCACCGTGGCGATGTGGTTCGCCTTGACGATCATCGGCGCGCGCAGTTCGCCTTTCGCCAGCGCCTCGTCGAACCAGGCGAAGGCGCGGGCATAGCTCTGATCGGCCAGGATCGCGCGCGCGCTGCGCCGGCACACGCCCAGCAGCTGCGCATGGCTGCCGTCGCGCCGGCGCGTGACGTGGCCAAGCTGGGTCAACATGCCGCCGCAGAACCACTTGAGCAGTTGCGCGCCCTCGCTGTCGGCCAGGCTGGCGGCGTCCAGCGTCATCGCCTCGACCATGCGCGGCCAGTCGGCCACGGCCGCGCGCACGTCGGCCAGCGTGGCGCTGATCGTCTGGAGCAGCGCGCGGCGCTCCTTCGCATCGACGCGCGCGGTCTCGATATAGATCATCGATTCGTCGGTGCTGTCACCATCGCGCGCGGGCGGCAGCGCGACAAGCTGGCCTTCGCCGTCGCGCCGCACCGGCATGACCGGGTGGACCAGCCGATCGATCACCAGCCCGCTGGCGGAAATGGCCGAAGCCACCGAATCGACCAGGAACGGCATGTCATCGTTCACCAGCGCGATGCGCAAGTGGCGGTGGCCTTCGCTCACCGTCGCCATCTCGATCGCCGGCTCGCCCGGCTGGCGGGTGCGCGCGGCGGCGAGCAGGAACGCGGCGGCGTCCTCCACCCAGCCCGGTTCGAACGGGCCATCGCCCGGCAGCAGCGAGTCGCGGATATTGGCGGCGATCTCCGCCTCAAGCTCGGGCGCGCCGGCGGCCTTGCGGCGCCGCGCGGCGGCGGTGGTCTGGGTAGCGGTCATCGTCTTCTCCGCGAAACTGTCTGCATCGTCCGGGCCTGGAGCCGCCCGGCCTTGCCGATTCCGTCCATATAGGACGCTCGCCAAGAAACCGACACCATCGCGCGTCCGCATTTTTCCCTGCGCGGTTTCCCTGTCCCGCATGGCGGCAGGCAACCCGGCACGCGCGTGGAAGTTCCCCGGTTCGGCCTTATTCGGATTTTTCGAACATCTTGGCCGATTTTATCCCAATTTCTTGGAGTGCGCTTGCCGCTTATCCAGCAAGCCAACGGCGGGAAACCTCCCGCCGACCGCATCCACGCCTGTTACCCCCGACAAGACCGAAAGGACATCTCCATGACCCAGACCACGCTCGATTTCGCCCCCCGCCCCGCCACCGACAGCCATGCGCGCGATATCGCCGCGGTTGCCGGCCGCGTGCTGATCGCCACGATCTTCCTGCTGAGCGGCCTGTCCAAGATCGCCGACCCGGCCGGTTCGATCGGCTATATCGCCTCGGCCGGCCTGCCCTTGCCCACGCTGGCGCTGGCCGGCGCGATCGCGGTGGAAGTGCTGGGCGGCATCGCGCTGGCCATCGGCTATCGCACCCGCATCGTCGCGCTGGTGATCGCCGCGTTCAGCGTCGCGACCGCGGTGTTCTTCCACGCCGCGCTGGGCGACCAGAACCAGTTCATCCACTTCTTCAAGAACCTGGCGATCGCCGGCGGCCTGCTCAATGTCTTCGCGCTGGGCGGCGGCCGCTTCGCGGTGACGCGCGACTGATCGCGCCGGACTTTGGCTGCCGGCTTCGGCGGGACGGGTGAAACCGTTCCGCCGAATGCCTATCTGCCGCGCACAGGCAGCAAGGAGGACGCAGCGTGACGCAGACCCGGATCGAACGCGACACCATGGGCGAGATCGCCGTTCCGGCGGATCGGCTGTGGGGCGCGCAGACGCAGCGCTCGTTCGAGAACTTCAGGATCGGCGAGGAGAAGATGCCGCGCCCGGTGATCCGCGCGCTCGGCGTGATCAAGCGGGCGGCGGCGCGGGTCAACGCCCGGCTCGGCGAAATCCCGCCGGAGATCGCCGATGCCATTGCCCAAGCGGCCGGCGAAGTCGTGTCCGGGGCGCTCGACGATCATTTCCCGCTGGTCGTCTGGCAGACCGGATCGGGCACGCAAAGCAACATGAACGCCAACGAAGTGATCGCCAACCGCGCCAATGTGCTGCTGGGCGGCGCGCCGGGCGCGAAAAGCCCGGTCCATCCCAACGATCACGTCAATCGCGGCCAGTCCTCCAACGATACCTTCCCCAGCGCGATCCATGTCGCGGCGATGACCGAGATTGCCCACCGCCTGCTGCCGGCGCTGCGCGCGATGGCGGGCGAGCTGGATGCCAAGGCGATGGCCTGGCAGGACATCGTCAAGATCGGCCGCACGCACACGCAGGATGCGACGCCGCTGACGCTGGGGCAGGAGTTCTCCGGTTATGCAAGGCAAGTCACCGCCGGGATCGCGCGGATCGAGATGACCCTGCCGGGCATCTGCGAGCTGGCGCAAGGCGGCACGGCGGTGGGCACCGGGCTCAACGCGCCGGCGGGCTTCGCCGCCGCCATCGCCGCCGAGATCGCCCGCGACACCGGGCTGCCGTTCGTCACCGCGCCGAACAAGTTCGAAGCGCTCGCCGCGCAGGACGCGCTGCTGTTCACCCACGGCGCGATCGCCACGCTGGCCGCCGGGCTGTTCAAGATCGCCAACGACATCCGCCTGCTCGGCTCGGGCCCCCGCTCGGGCCTTGGCGAACTGGCACTGCCCGAGAACGAGCCCGGCTCCTCGATCATGCCCGGCAAGGTCAACCCGACGCAGTGCGAGGCGATGACGCAAGTCTGCGCGCAAGTCTTCGGCAATCACGCGGCGCTGACGTTCGCCGACAGCCAGGGGCATTTCGAGCTGAACGTCTATCGCCCGGTGATGGCCTACAACGTGCTGCAATCGGTGCGCCTGCTGGGCGACGCGGCGGAAAGCTTCACCGCGCATCTGCTTGTCGGCCTGGAGCCGCGCCGCGACAATATCGCGCGCGGGCTGGCCAATTCGCTGATGCTCGTCACCGCGCTGGCGCCCACGATCGGCTATGACAAGGCGGCGAAGATCGCCAAGACCGCCCATGCGCAAGGCACCACGCTGCGCGAGGCGGCGATCGCCAGCGGCTATGTCGATGGCGAAACCTTCGATCGCGTCGTCCGCCCCGAAGACATGCTCGGCCCGGCGGCCAAGATCTGATAAGGCAGCACGCCATGGCCAAGATCATCAACCTCCGCACCGCGCGCAAGGCGAAGAAGCGCGCCGAAGCCACCGTTCACGCCGATGCGATGCGCGCCAGGCACGGGCGCACCAGGGCCGAGCGCACGCTGGCCGAGCACGAGGCCCGGCGGCTGGACCGGCTGGTGGACGGCGCGAAGCTTGACGGAGCGCGGCTTGACGGCGCGAAGCTTGACAGTGCCGGGCTCGAGGGCGCGAAGCGCGAGCGGGGCGAGGACTGATGCGCACCACCTTCGGCACGGCCGGCGTGCGGCTCTATCACCTTGACGGCGGGCCAGAGGGCGGCGCGGCGACCACGCTGTTCTACGGCCCGCTGGAACAAGCCATGGCGATCGCCGCGGCCGAGCCCGAACATGTGCAGGACGGCCTGTTCATCGCCACCGACAACGACGTCGTCGCCTATCTCGACCTGTTCGAAGGCTGAACCCGCGCGCCCTGCCCCGGCGGGGAAGGCGGCGGCATCCGCCATCACCCCGGCCTGAGCCGCAGCACGGCGGCGAAGCGGCCGGCGCGCCGTTCGAACGCCAGCGTTCCGCCATGCGCCGCCGCGACCCGGTCGGCGATGGCCAGGCCCAGCCCGGCGCCGTCGCCGCCGCGCGCGCGATCGCCGCGCGCGAACGGGCGCAGCAACCCGGCGGCGCTCTGCGCATCCATGCCCGCGCCCGCGTCGCTCACCGCGATCTCCAGCATGGCCCCCGCCCGCCGCGCCGCGATGGCGACGGGCGGCGCCCCGTGCTTGAGCGCGTTGCCCACCAGATTGCCCACCGCCCGCGCGCAGGCATCGCGCCGCAGCGAAACCACCAGCCCCTCGGGCGCATCGACCGCGATGGCTCCGGCGGGCGCGGCATCGTTCGCCACTGTCCGCAGCAATGCGCGCATGTCGATCGGCGCGGGCAGTTCGTTCTCGAAGCCGCGCGCGAAATCGAGGAACTGCTCCAGCATGGCCTCGATCCGGTCGACCTGCCGTGCGGCGGTGGCTTCCAGCTCGGGATCGCGCGCGTCCATCATTTCCAGGCAGAGCCGCAACCGCGTGAGCGGGGTGCGCAGATCGTGGCTCACGCCCGCCAGCATCAGCGAGCGCTCGGCCTCGTCGCGCCGCAAGCGATCGGTCATGCGGTTGAACGCGCCCGCCACCGCCGCCACTTCCTCAGGCCCCGACGTGTCGAGCGGCGGCCCGGCATGGTCCGGCCCCCAGCTATCGACCGCGCGCGCCACGCGCATCAGCGGCGCGTTCAGCCGGCGCTGCAGCAGCAGGCCGCAGATCACCGCGATCACGAAGGCGGTGAAGAACGCCAGGACCAGGCTGGTCAGCGCGCCGCGCCGGGTCGGCGGGGTGACGCTGACCCAGTAGGGCTCACCGCCCAGATCGAGCCGGAACCACAGCCGCCGCCCGCGATCGCTGCGCCATTGCAGCCGGTCCGCGCCCGCCAGCCGTTCCGACAGCGCGCGCATGAACTGCCGCTCGATGAAATTGGGAAAGCGCCGGCCGCCAAGGGGCGCCTGGGCATCGCGGCGGATCGCCAGCTCGCCGCTCCGCTCGATCCGCGCGATCAGCACCGCGCGCCGATCCTCGGGCAGATCGCGCATGATCTGCGACAGCGCCAGGATGGTGTCGGCAGTGACGCTGGCGACGCGATCGACTTGCGGGCGCACCACCAGCGCCATGACCAGCAGCCCGGCGATCACTTGCCCGGCCAGCACGACGCCGACGATCAGCGCGACATTGCGGTGGACCAGCCGGCTAAACATCGCCGCCGGCGGTCAGCACATAGCCCACGCCCCACACCGTGCGCACGAAGCGCGGCTGGGCCGCGTCATCGCCGATCGCGCGCCGCAGCCGGGCGATCTGCACGTCGATGGCCCGATCGGTGACTTCCGCGTCGCGCCCCAGCGCGCGGTCGATCAGCTGCGCCCGGCTGAGCGGCCGCCCCGCGCTTTGCGCCAGCGCGGCGAAAAGCGCGAACTCGCGCGAGGACAGCGTCAGCACCGCGCCATCGCGCGTCACCGCCATCGCCGGGAAATTGATCGCGAAAGGGCCGATCTCCAGCGTCTCGTCCAGCGCCGCCGCGCGGCCCGGGCCCAGCCGGCGCATCAGCGCGGCGATGCGCGCGACCAGCTCGCGCGGCAGGAAAGGCTTGCCCAGGTAATCGTCCGCGCCCATCTCCAGCCCCAGCACGCGATCGACCGGATCGCCGCGCGCGGTGAGCATGATCACCGGCGTCTGGTCGCCGCCCGCGCGCAGCCGGCGCAGGATCGCCAGGCCATCCTCGCCCGGCATCATCAGATCGAGCACGATCACATCGGCCGGATCGCGCTGCAGCGCGATGTCCATCGCCTTGCCGCCATCGACCGCGCGCACCGCGAAGCCATGCTCGCCCAGGAAGCGCTGGAGCAGCGAGCGCAATTCGGGATCGTCATCGACGACAAGCACGCGGGCGGGTTTCTCGCTCATGCCCGCCTCACTGCCAGCGCCCGCGCGGCGCGGCCAGACCGGAAAATGTGACAAGGCGTGACGCGCGGGCGCGCCCGTCATAAAATGCCACGCTTTCCCGCGAATGCGACATCACCGCGATGCAGCTCCCCGCCAGAAGGATGCCTGTCCACCGGGCCTTCCCTGAAGCCCGACAGACCGCAGACCCATCGGGAGTAACACGAAATGCGCAAGACCCATCACACCGCGATCGCGCTGGCCGCCATGGCCATGCTGTTCGCCACCACCGCCGAAGCGCGCCGGGGCGTGGTCCACGTTCGCGGCGCCAATGGCGGCGCCACCGCCGCCGCCGGCGCGCGCGGCGCCGCGATCCGGGGCCACGGCACCGTCCAGAACGCCGACGGCTCCATCACCCACGCCAGCGGCCGGGCCTTTGCCGGCGCCAACGGCAGCCGGGGCGCGCGCGCCTCGTCCACCACGGTATCGCCCGACGGCAGCGTGACGCGCCAGGGCCGGCTGGCGGCAAGCGGCGCGAAAGGCAGTGTCGCCAGCAGCGGCAGCGTCACGCGCGATGCCGATGGCACATGGTCGGGCGGCCGCTCCACCAGCGCGACCAACAACCAGACGGGCACGAGCTATTCCGGCTCGACCACGATCGACCCGGCAACCGGCAAGCCGGTCCATTCGGGCACTTGCACCGATGCCGCCGGCAATGTGATCCCCTGCCGCTGAACACCCTCGCGGCGCGATGCGGCCCGCCCCTTCACCCCCCCCCCCCCCGCCGCATCGCGCCGCGCCTTTTCATAAGGCCAAGGATACCGATCATGATTCGCTTGCCCCACCTTGCCCTCGCTCTGGCCCTCGCTCCGACCCTCGCCGTCGCGGCGGGCACCCCCGCGCTCGCTGCGACGGCGCGGCTGGGCGGCGGCGATGCCGCCGAGCGGCTGCGCGATGCCGATACCAATGGCGACGGCGCCGTCAGCCGGCCCGAGATGCTGGCGATGCGCCAGTCGCAATGGTCGCGCTTCGATCGCAATGGCGACGGCTATTTCAGCCAGGCCGACTTGCCCGGCTTCGCGCGTGACCGCTGGAACGGCGACAAGCTTGCCCGGCTGCGCCAGGCGTTCGACCAGAACCGCGACGGGCGCATCAGCCGCGCCGAATACGTCGATGGCCCGACGCCCGCTTTCGACATGGCCGATGCCGACAACAACGGCCTTGTCACCAGGGCCGAGTTCCAGTCGCTGGCCGAGCTGGCGGGCAAGTAGCCGCGATGCAGCTGGCCGCCCGCCACCCCTGGATTCTGGGCGTGATGCTGCTCCTCGCCGCCGCCGAGTACTTGTGGCACCGGCGGCGCGGCGGCACTTACGATGCGCGCTCGGCCGCCGCGAGCCTGGGCGTGGCGGTGGGCCAGTTCGCCATCCGGCCGCTCACCGCGATCATGCTCGCCGCGATCTTCGGCTGGCTCGCCGGGCTCGCCCCGGTCAGCCTGCCGGCGGATGACTGGCGCACCTGGGCGGCGGGCTTCCTCGCGGTCGAGTTCGCCTATTACTGGTTCCACCGCGCCAGCCACCGCGTCCGCTGGCTCTGGGCGACGCACGCGGTGCACCACAGCTCCAGCCAGATCGTGCTGCCATCGGCGATCCGCCTGGGCTGGACCGAGTTCGTCTCGCTCGGCTGGATCTTCTTCGCCGCGCTGATCCTGATCGGCTTTCCGCCGCTGGTGGTGGCGGTGCTGCTGGGCCTCAACCTGATCTACCAGTTCCCGCTGCATACCGAGGCGGTGGGCCGGCTCGGCCCGCTCGAACGCGTGCTCAACACGCCCTCGCACCACCGCGCGCACCACAGCAGCGAGGCGGACTACCTCGATTGCAACTTCGGCGGCGTGCTGATCGTGTTCGACCGGCTGTTCGGCACGTTCCGCGCCGAGCCGGCGCAAGGCGGGCTGCGCTATGGCCTGGTCCACGGGCTGGAGAGCGCCAATCCGGTGCGCATCGCCTGCCACGAATGGCTGCGCCTGTTCCGCGACATGCGGGCCGCTGCGGGCATTTCGGCCAGGCTCAGGGTGGCGCTCGGCCGGCCCTGAGCCGCAACGGGGCATTGTGCCCGGCCGCCACATGCCATACCGGCACGCGCGATGAGCACGCTGGATTCCCTGCTGCACGCCGCGCTGGACCGGATCGCGCGCGCTGGCCAGCGCCGCGTGCTGCGCCCGGCCGAGGCCACGCCCGAAGGCGCCATCACGCGTGACGGGCGCGCGCTGATCGACTTTTCCAGCAACGATTACCTGGGCCTGTCGCGTCATCCCGTGCTGGCCGAGCGTGCGCGCGAATGGACCGCGCGCATGGGCACCGGCGCGGGCGCATCGCGGCTGGTGACGGGCACGCGCGAGGCGCATCTGGCGCTCGAAGCGCGCGTCGCGGCGTTCAAGGGCACCGAGGCGGCGCTGATCTTCGCCAGCGGCTGGCAGGCCAACGCGGCGGCGATCCCCGCCCTGCTCGCCGCCGCGCCGGGCACCGCCGTCTTCGCCGACCGGCTGGTCCATGCCTCGATGCACGGCGGGATCGCGGCGGCCGGCGCGCGCCAGCACCGCTTCCGGCACAACGACCTCGATCATCTCGAAACGCTGCTGGCCGAAAAGGGCGCGGCGGCGCCCGCGCGCCTGATCCTGACCGAAAGCGTGTTCAGCATGGACGGCGACGTGCCCGACCTGGCCCGCCTGGCCGCGATCGCGCGCCGCCATGACGCGGCGCTCTATGTGGACGAGGCCCATGCCACCGGCGTGCTCGGCCCCGGCGGCGCGGGGCTTTCGGCCGGCGTTCCGGGGCAGGTCGATGTGATCATGGGCACGTTCAGCAAGGCGCTGGGCGGATTTGGCGCCTATGTCGCCGGCTCGCGCGCGCTGATCGACTACCTGGTCAACGCGGCCAGCGGCTTCGTCTTTTCCACCGCGCCGCCTCCGGCCGTGCTCGGCGCGATCGACGCCGCGCTCGATCTGGTGCCCGGCATGGACGCCGAGCGCGCGCATCTGGCCGCGCTGGGCGACCGGCTGCGCGGCGGCCTTGCCCGGCTCGGGCTGGACCACGGCGCCTCGGCGACGCAGATCGTCCCCGCCATGATCGGCGCCGAGGATGCGGCGATGGCGCTGAGCGCGCGGCTGGAACAGGCCGGTATGCTCGCCTCGGCGATCCGCCCGCCCACCGTGCCGCCCGGCACCAGCCGCCTGCGCCTCGCGCTCAAGGCGACGCAGGGCGAGGCGCAGGTCGACGCGCTGCTCGCCGCCATCGCGGCGTGCCGGTGAAGCTGCTCTACCGGCACGGCTGGGGCTTTGACGCCGGGTTCTGGGCGCCGCTGGCCGCGCTGCTGCCCGAATGGCCGGCGCTGATCGACGACCGGGGCTATTTCGGCAAGCCTGCCGCGCCCGCTGTCGATGGCCCTTGCCTGGCGGTGACGCACAGCTTCGGGACGATGCGCCTGCTGCGCGATCCGCCGCCGGGCCTGCGCGCGCTCGTCGCGATCAACGGGTTCGACCGCTTCACCGCGCGCGAGGGCCGGCCGGGCCTGCCCGCGCGCGTGGTCGATCGCATGATCGCGCGCTTTGCCAGTGATCCGGCGGCGGTGCTGGCGGAGTTCCGCGAACGCTGCGGCTGTAGCGAGCCGGCCGGCCGGTTCGACGCGGCCTTGCTCCACCGTGACTTGCTGGCGCTGCGCGACGAGGACGCGTGCGATGCCGCCGGGCGGCTGGGCGTGCCGATCCTCTCGCTGCAAGCCGCGCGGGACGCGATCCTGCCCGAAGCGCCGCGGCAGGCGGTGTTCGCCACGGCGCCCGCGCTGACCCGGCTGACGCATCCCGGCGCCGGCCACCTGTTGCCCTGGCAAGACCCGCGCTGGTGCGCGGATGCGATCCGCGACCTGATCGGGCGCCTGGCATGAGCAGCGCAAGCCGCGATGCCGTGCGCCGCGCCTTCGCCCTGGCCGAACGCTATGACAGCCACGCCCGCGTGCAGCGCGCGGTCGCCGAGGCGCTGGCCGATCGCATCGCCGCGCTGCCGTTGCCGGCCTGCCCGCGCGTGCTGGAGATCGGCTGCGGCACCGGGTTCCTGACGCAAGCGCTGCGCGATCGCGGCATCGGCGGCGAATGGTGGATCACCGATATCGCGCCCGAGATGGTCGAACGCTGCCGCGCGCGCATCGGCGAGGCGCCGGGCCGGCACTTCGCGGTGCTCGATGGCGAACACGGCACGCCGCCGCAGGGCCCGTTCGACCTGATCTGCTCCAGCCTGGCGATGCAATGGTTCGACGATCAGGGCGCGGCGATCACGCGGATGCTGGATTGGCTCGCGCCCGGCGGGCATTGCCTGTTCACCACGCTGGGCCAGGGCAGCTTCGCCGAATGGCGTGCCGCCCACGCCGCCGAGGGGCTGGAAGCGGGCACGCCCGGCTTCATGCCCGTCGCGCGCTTCGCCGCGCTGCTGCCCGCGCGGCAGGCCGTGCCGCCCGAAGTCACCGCGCGGATCGAGCATCACGCCGGCGCCGCCGCCTTCCTCCACGCGCTCAAGGCCATCGGCGCCCGAACCCCGGCGCGCCGGCACCGCCCGCTCGCGCCCGCCGCCTTGCGCAAGGTGATGCGCCGGTTCGAGGCGGGCGGCGCCAGCGTGACGTATGAAGTGGTGACCTGCCACTACACCCGCGCTACCTGATGGCGGCATGAGCATTGCGCGCCTGATCGTCACCGGCACCGATACCGGCATCGGCAAGACCGTGTTCGCCGCCGCGCTGACCGGCGCGCTGGGCGCGCATTACTGGAAGCCGGTGCAGGCAGGGCTGGACGAGGACGGCAGCGACAGCGAGCGCGTGGCCCGGCTGAGCGGCCTTGGCGCGGACAAGGTGCTGCCCGAGGCGCATCGCCTTGCCACCCCCTGCTCGCCCCACCGCGCCGCCGAGATCGACGGCGTGAGGATCGTCCCCGATGCCATCGCCGTTCCCGGCGTGGAGGGCCCGCTGGTGATCGAGGGCGCCGGCGGCGTGCTGGTGCCGCTGACTCGCGAGGTGACTTATGCCGATCTCTTCGCGCGCTGGCGCCTGCCGGCGGTGCTGGTGGCGCGCACCGCGCTGGGCACGATCAACCACGCCCTGCTGAGCTTCGAGGCGCTGCGCGCGCGCGGCGTGCCGATCCTGGGCGTGGCTTTCGTGGGCGAGGCGAACGAGGACAGCGAGGCGACCATCGCGGCGATGGGCCGGGTCCGCCGCCTGGGCCGGCTGCCACCGCTCGATCCGCTGACACCCGAGACGCTGCGCGCCGCCTTCGCCGCCGCGTTCCGCCTGGAGGACTTCGCGCCATGAGCTCACCGATCTGGCACCCATTCACCCAGCACGGGCTGGGCGAACCGATCCCGCTGGTCGCGCGGGCCGAGGGCGCCTTGCTCCACACCGCCGACGGGCGCGCGGTGATCGACGCGATCTCATCGTGGTGGGTGACGACGCACGGCCACTGCCACCCGCGCATCATGGCCGCGATCGCCGAACAGGCCCAGCGGCTGGACCAGCTGATCTTCGCCGGCTGGACGCACGAGCCGGCCGAAGCGCTGGCGCGCGGGCTGCGCGCGCTGATGCCCGAGGCGCTGACGCGGGTGTTCTTCTCCGATTCGGGCTCGACCAGCGTCGAGGTCGCGCTGAAGATGGCGCTGGGCTATTGGGCGGCGCGCGGCGAGGCGCGGCACCGCATCGTGGTGATGGCGCATTCCTATCACGGCGACACGATCGGGGCGATGTCGGTGGGCGCGCGCGGCGTGTTCAACCAGACTTATGAGCCCCTGCTGTTCGATGTCGCGCGCATCCCCTTCCCGTTCAAGGAAGGCGAGCAGGAGACGCTCGACGCGCTGGAAGTCTTCTGTGCGGAGCCCGATACCGCCGCGCTGATCGTCGAGCCGCTGGTGCTGGGCGCGGGCGGGATGCTGGTCTATCCGCCGCGCGTGCTGGCCGAGATGCGCGCGATCTGCGCGCGCAACGGCGTGCTTTTCATCGCCGACGAAGTGATGACCGGGTGGGGCCGCACCGGCACGCTGCTGGCCTGCGAGCAGGCGGGGGTGGTGCCCGATATCCTGTGCCTGTCGAAAGGGCTGACCGGCGGCGCGCTGCCGCTGGCCGTCACCATGGCGAGCGAGCCGGTATTCCAGGCGCACTGGTCGCAGGACCGGGCGCGGATGTTCTTCCATTCCTCCAGCTACACCGCCAACCCGATCGCCTGCGCGGCGGCCAACGCCAATCTGGCGATCTGGCGCGAAGAGCCGGTGCTGGAACGCATCGCGACGCTGGCCGGGCGGCAACGCGCCTGCCTCGACAAGCTGGGCCGCTATGCCCATTTCGACCATCCGCGCCAGATCGGCACGATCGTCGCGCTCGATCTCCATGGCGATGGCGGCTACCTCGATACGCTCGCCCCGCGCCTCATGGCTTTCTTCGCCGAACGCGGCGTGCTGCTGCGTCCCTTGGGCAACACGGTCTACGTCATGCCGCCCTATTGCGTGACCGAAGCCCAGCTTGACGAGGTCTATGCCGCGATCGGAGAGGCGGTGATCACGTTCTGAAGCGCGCTTCCCGAACCCGGCTTCGGCGCGGCCGGATCAGGCCTGCTCCACCACTTGCTCGATCCGTCCGAAGATCGAATGGCCGTGCGCGTCGCGCATCTCAATCGAGACGGTGTCGCCCGCGCGCATGAACGGGGTTGCCGGCGCGCCGTCGCGGATCGTCTCGATCGTGCGCAGTTCGGCGATGCAGCTATAGCCCCGCCCGCCTTCGCCGACCGGCCGGCCGGGGCCGCCATCCGCGTCGCGGTTCGATACCGTGCCCGAACCGATCACCGTGCCGGCCGACAGCGGCCGCGTCTTGGCGGCATGGGCGACCAGATCGGCCAGGCTGAACGTCGCGTCCACGCCCGCCTCGGCCCGGCCGAACGGCTGGCCGTTGTAGTCGATCAGCAGCGGGCGATGCACGCGCCCGTCCGCCCATGCCCCTTCCAGCTCGTCGGGCGTGACCGCGACGGGCGAAAAGGCCGAAGGCGGCTTCGACTGGAAGAAGCCGAAGCCCTTGGCCAGCTCGGCCGGGACCAGGTTGCGCAACGACACGTCGTTGCACAGCATCACCAGCTTGATGTGGCCCAGCGCCTCGGCCGCGCCGACGCCCATCGGCACATCGTCGGTGATCACCGCGATCTCGCCTTCCATGTCGCAGCCCCAGACTTCGTCGCGCAGCGGGATCGGGTCGCGCGGGCCGAGGAACGCGTCGGAGCCGCCCTGGTACATCAGCGGATCTTCGTGGAAGCTGGCCGGCAGTTCGGCCCCGCGCGCTTTGCGCACCAGCGCGACATGGTTGATGTAGGCGCTGCCATCGGCCCACTGATAGGCGCGCGGCAGCGGCGAGGCGGCATCGTGCTCGTGGAAGCGGATGCAGGGCACCGCCTCGTGCTCGACATCGCGGTAAAGCGCTTCCAGCCGGGGCGCGACATTCTCCCAGTCGTCGAGCGCGGCCTGCAGGGTCGGCGCGATGTTGTCGGCCGCGCAATAGCGCGTGATGTCGCGCGAGACGACGACAAGGCGGCCGTCACGGCCGGATTTGAGGCTGGCCAGTTTCATGCGGGGGCTCCTTGGGTCGGGCTGTCGGGCTGGTTGTCGGGATGGGCGGCGATGAAGGCGGGATGGGCGAGGCACGCCGCCTCGATCCGGCCCAGGCACGGCATGGCCGACATATCGAAGGCGAAACGCCGCGCGTTGTAGAGCTGGGGCACCAGCACCGCTTCGAACAGGCCGGGCGCGCCGAACGGGAAATCGCCCGCATCGCGCCCCGCCACGCGCGCCGCGACTTTGGCCTCGACCGGGCCGAGCGTGCGGGCGAGCCAGTGGCGATACCAGGTGTCGATCTCGGCCTGCGAATGGCCCAGCTCGCGTTTCAGGTATTGCAGTACCGGCAGGTTCAGCGGCGCGTGCAGTTCGGTGGCGATGGCATAGGCCAGCTCGCGCACGGCGAAGCGATCCTCGATATCGGCGGGCAGCAGCGGGCGATCGGGATAGCGATCGTCCAGCCATTCCATGATCGCCAGCGATTGCGCGTGGACCTGGCCATCCGTTTCCAGCGCGGGCACGCCGCCGAAGGGATTGAGCGCGCGATAGGCATCGCCGCGCTGCTCGGCCACTTTCAGGTCCACCGGCACGATCGCGTAGTCGAGGCCCTTGAGATTGAGCGCGATGCGCACGCGATAGCTGGTCGAGCTGCGGTAATAGGCATGAAGGCGCATGTCAGCTTTCCCTTGCGATCGTTTCGTGCAGCCAGGCCGCGTGGCGCGGCGCCCGGCGCGTGCGGGCCCATTCCTCCAGCATGTCGTCGGCCACTTCCTTCAGCATCCGCATCTGGTCCGCCGTGCCGAAATCCCAGGCCAGTTCCAGCCGGTGGCCATTGGGATCGAAGAAATAGATCGACTTGAACACGCCGTGATGCGTCGGTCCCACCACATCCAGCCCGCGCGCCTCGGCCCGCGCCTTGGCGGCGAGCAGGCTGGCCTCGTCCGCCACCTTGAAGGCGATGTGCTGCACCCAGGCCGGCGTCGCCGCGTCGCGCCCCATCGCCGGCGCATTGGGCAGTTCGAAGAAGGCGAGCACGTTGCCGCCCCCGGCATCGAGGAACACATGCATGTAAGGATCGGGCTCCCCGGTGGAAGGCACGCGATCCTCGGCGATGGCGAGCTTGAAGTCCATGCCCAGCACGTCGCGATAGAAATCGACCGTCTCCTTCGCGTCCTTGCAGCGATAGGCGACGTGGTGAATGCCCGAAAGGGCGGGGGCTGCCGGTTCCATTGTCATCCTCTTGGCGGGTATCCTGCCTTCAGCCTGCCGGCGCGTCCACCCGCAACACGCCGCGCCGCACCTGATCGCGTTCCATGCTTTCGAACAGCGCCTTGAAATTGCCCTCGCCAAAGCCTTCGTCGCCCTTGCGCTGGATGAATTCGAAGAACACCGGGCCGATCGTCGCTTCGGCGAAGATCTGCAGCAGCAGCCGCTGCGTGCCGCCTTGGGTGCTGCCGTCGAGCAGGATGCCGCGCGCCTGCAGATCGCCCACCGGCTGGCCGTGGCCGGGCAGGCGCTCGTCCAGCATCTCGTAATAGGTTGCCGGCGGCGCGGTCATGAACGGCACGCCCGAGCGCTTGAGGCTGTCCCATGTCGCCAGGAGATCATCGCAGATCAGCGCGATGTGCTGGATGCCCTCGCCATTGAACTGGCGCAGGAATTCCTCGATCTGGCCCCCCTTCTTCATATTGGCGCCGCCTTCGCCCTCTTCGTTGAGCGGAATGCGGATCTTGCCGTCGGGCGCGGTCAGCGCTTTCGAGGTCAGGCCGGTATATTCGCCCTTGATGTCGAAATAGCGGATCTCGCGGAAGTTGAAGAGCTTCTCGTAATAATCGGCCCAATAGGCCATGCGCCCGCCATAGACGTTGTGCGTCAGGTGATCGATCAGCTTCAGCCCCGCGCCCGCCGGATGGCGATCGACGCCGGGCAGGTATGCGAAGTCGATATCGTAGATCGACAAAGCCCTGTCGCCGTCACGCTCGTAGCGGTCGATCAGGTAGATGATCGAATTGCCGATGCCGCGAATGCCGGGCAGGCGCAGTTCCATCGGCCCGGTCTCGACCGAGACCGGCTCGGCCGAACGCGCCAGCAGCTCGGCATAGGCGCGATGCGCGTCGTGCACGCGAAAGCCCATGCCGCAGGCGCTGGGGCCATGCTCGCGGCTGAAGAACCAGGCCGGCGAACGCGGCTCGTAATTGGTGATGAAGTTGATCCCGCCCTGCCGCCACAGCTCGACATCCTTCGAACGGTGGCGCGCGATCCGGGCAAAGCCCATCGCCGCGAACACCGGCTCCAGCACGCCCTTTTCGGGCGCGGAGAATTCGACGAACTCGAATCCGTCAAGGCCGATCGGGTTTTCGAACAGGTCGGTCATGCAATGGGGTCTCCGGTGGTGGCGCGAGGGGTGTAAGGGGTTTCGCCCGGCTGCAGCGCGCCGGCGGCAAGCGCCGGCCGATCGCGCCAGGCTTCGTAGATCGGCCCGAAATCGAGCCCGCCCAGCCCGTCGATCAGCTGGTCGAGGCTTGCGAGCACGAAGTAGTTCTTCTGGAAGCTGTCGATGCTGTAGGCGGTGCGCATGATCCGCACCGGATCGAACGGCAGGCGCAGGACATCCGCGTCGGTCACGCTGTAGACCGTTTCGCCGGCCGAGGAGACGATCCCGGCGCCGAACACCTTCAGCCCGCCCCCCTGATCGAGCAGGCCGAACTCGATCGTGTACCAGTAGATCCGCGCCAGCATGTCGAGCGCGCCCATCGCCATCGCCCGCTCGCCCGCCCGGCCGTAAAGCTCCAGGAAATCGGCGATCGCCGGGTTCAGCAGCATCGGCACGTGGCCGAAGAAATCGTGGAACACGTCGGGCTCGACCAGATAGGCGAACTCGTGCTCCTCGCGCAGCCAGCGCGTCACCGGAAAGCGGCGGTGCGCCAGATGATCGAAGAACACCGCATCGGGGATATAGCCCGGCACCGCGACCAGGCGCCAGCCGGTCGCCGGGCCCAGCACGGCATTGGCATCCTCGAACCGGGGAATCGCATCGGCGCAATCGAGCCGTCGCAGCCCCTCGATGAACTGCGGCGCGGCATGGCGCCGGGCCAGCCGGCTCTGCGCGGCGTAAAGCCGGCGCCAGCGATCGTGCATTTCGGGGGCATAGGCAGGCCAGTCCTGCGCGACGGTGAAGTCGGCGGCGGCGCCTTCGTACTCTCCCCGAAGGCCGCTGGTGCTGGTTTCGGTGCGCGGCGTCTTCATGCCATGGGATATACCACGGCGGCCACTTCAGTTCCGTGCGTTTCGTGCCGGCGCAATCGGTGCTATTGGCGGATTCCACCACGGATAAGCCAAAGGACGCGCGTTTCATGCCGCTTGACGAATTCGATCGCGGAATCATCTCGTCGTTGCAGGAAGACGCGCGGATGCCGGTGGCCGCCATCGCCGATCGCGTGGCGCTTTCGCCCACCCCGGTCAGCCGGCGGATCAAGCGGCTGGAGGACGACGGGATCATCCGCGGCTATGCGCCCGTGCTCGATCCCCGCAAGCTGGGCTTCGAGCTGGACGCCTATGTGCTGATCAACCTGGCCGCGCACAGCGACGACAATATCGAACGCTTCGAAAGCGCGATCCAGGCCAACCCTTATGTGATCGCCTGCCATGCCGTGACCGGCGACATGGACTATCTGGTCCACGTGATCGCCCGCGACGTGGAGCACCTGAGCGAGATCACGCTGAAATCGCTGGTGCGCATCCCCGGCGTGCGCGATGTGAAATCGATCATCGTGCTGGAAACGATCAAGGAAAAGCGCGCATTGCCGCTGGACTGAAGGGTGTTCGGGGATGCGCCTGCCTGCGCGCTTCCAGACCGGCCCTCAGATCCCCGGCACGGTCCCCGCGCGCAGATAGCTGCGGTCCAGCTCGTCCAGCCGGGTCACGCCCAGCATGGCCATGGCCACGTCGATCTCGTTGGCCAGCAGCGCCAGCGCATGCGCGGCGCCCGCCTGTCCGCCGGCCGCGCAGCCATACAGCGTGGCGCGGCCGATCAGCACGGCTTTCGCGCCCACCGCCAGCGCCTTGATCACGTCCGCGCCGCGCCGCACGCCGCTGTCGAACAGCACGGTCATGTCCTTGCCCACGGCATCGACCACGCCGGCCAGCATGGCGATCGCCGGCGGCGCGGAATCGAAGTTGCGCCCGCCGTGATTGGATACGGCGATGCCATCCACCCCGTGGTCGAGCGCTATGCGCGCGTCCTCTGGCGAGAGCACGCCCTTGAGCACCAGCTTGCCCGGCCAGCGGCGGCGCAGCTCGGCCACGTCCGCCCAGCAGACCGAGGCCGAATTGGCCACCCGGCTGACCGTGCCGGTCAGCTTGCCGCCCACTTCGGGCGGGTAATTGGCGAACTGCGGCAGCCCGCCTTCCAGGTAATAGCGGCAGATCACCGAAAGCAGCCACGCCGGCCGCCGCAGGAAATCGCCCACCAGCACCGCGTTGGGCCGGATCGGGTTGGCCATGCCGGCGCGCTTGTTGAATTCGCGCAGCGGCCACATCGGCGTATCAACCGTCAGCACGATCACCTCGGCCCCGTTGTCGCGCGCGGCATCCACCACTTGCCACGAAAGGTCGCGCCGTTCCCACAGGTACATCTGCATCCAGTGCCCGCTGGTGGCGACCCGGGCGATATCGGCGAAGCTGGTGGTGGAACTGGTGGTCTGGGTAAAGGGAATGCCCGCCCCGGCCGCGGCGGCGGCGATCGCCCGCTCGCCGCGATAGGACAGCAGATCGGAAACCCCGGTGGGCGCGATCACCAGCGGCAGCGGCTGCCTGCGCCCGAACAGCTCGACCTCGCCCGACCGGCGCGACACGTCGCGCAAGGTGCGCGGCACGAGCTGCGCCGCCTGCAACGCGGCCACGTTGCGGTGGATCAGCAGGTCATCCTCGGTCCCGCGCTCGATGAACTCGAAGATGGCGCGCGGCAGGCGGCGGCGCGCCAGCTCGCGCATCTGGGCGATATTGTGCGCGCGTCGGGCGATCGTTGCCAAGGTTCAGGCCAGCTCCAGGTTTTCCGCGAAAGTCCTGCCTTCGTACTCGGTGCGGAACACGCCGCGCTTTTGCAGGATCGGCACGACTTCGTCGACGAAGGCCTCGATCGAGCTGGGCATGACGTTGGGCGTCATGTTGTAGCCATGGCAGCCGGTCTCGCGCCAGATCGATTCGAGCTGGTCGGCCACCTGCTCGGGCGTGCCGACCAGTTGCGGCATCCCGACCGCGAGGCCCCACTTGATCGCCACTTCGCGCAAGGTGAACGGCCGGTCGCCCAGCACCGAGGTGAAAGCCTTCATCAGCCCCTGCGAGGCATTGGTCGCCTGCTCCTGCATCGGCTTGTCGAGATCGATGCCGGCGAAATCCACGCCCATCGTGCCCGAAAGCCGCGCCAGGCAGCCATCCAGCGGCAGGCGATCGACCAGATCGTCCAGGTTCCGGCGCGCTTCTTCCTCGGTCCCGCCCAGGATCGGCTGCACGCCGAACAGCACGCCCGGCGCCTTGCGGCCCAGCGACGCGGCGGCATCCTGAAGCTGGCCCATGTAGCGCTTCATCCCCGGCAGGTTCGGCTGGATCGAGAAGACCACGTCGCCATGCTCGATCCCGAATCGCAGCCCGCGCCCGGACGTGCCCGCCTGGAACAGCACCGGCCGCCTCTGCGCCGAGGGCAGCACCGGGCCGACCGTCTCGCAATTGAAGAACTCGCCGTGGTAATCGACGAAGGCCACCTTGTCGGGATCGGCGAACACGCCGCTTTCCCGGTCGGCGATGATCGCGCCCTCGCCGATCGAGCCCCACAGGCGATAGCAGATCTCCATGAACTCGTCGGCCGCGTCATAGCGGCGATCGTGCTCCATCACCTCGCTATAGCCCAGCGCGCGGTGCTCGCCGCGCAAGTGGCCGGTCACGATGTTCCAGCCGACCCGCCCGCCCGACAGATAGTCGATGGTCGAAAGCTGGCGCACGATCGACCACGGCTTGTATGCGGTGGTCGACATCGTCGCGGCCAGGCCCAGGTTCTCGGTCGAGGCGGCAAGCGCCGACAGCAGCACCACCGGATCGTGCGAGGGCCAGCACACGCCATACTTCACCGCGTCCTCGTGGCTGTCGCGATAGCGGTCGAACACGCCGGGGGTATCGGCGAAGAACAGCCCGTCGAACTTGCCGCGCTCCAGCGTGCGCGCCAGATCCTGCCATTTCCTGAGGTCGCCCAGCGCATCCAGGCGATTGTCGCCCGGCGCCGCCCAGCTCAGCACGGTGTGGTTGATCGGCGAATGGATCTGGAAGCTGACGAGATGGATCTGCTTGCTCATGGCGTGCCTTCGGCCTTTTTTCAGGTTTCCTCTGGCTTTCGCCTTTGTCCTTTTGCCGGCGAGCCGACAAGCCCCATTCTGTAAAAATGTATCCAATCCAGTGGACGACGTGCACCAGGGCACCCGGCGCTGTCCTACAACCCCCGACCTGAGGCATATTCGCGCGGCTCCATCCTCGAAAGGCCCGCCGATGATCGACAAGAAGCCCCGCAAGCGCAAACGCGGCACCCTGCCCGCGTTCACCCCCGTGCCCCGCCGCTGCCAGCGCCACGATGGCTGGACGCCCGATCGCCAGCGCCGCTTCATCGAGGCGCTGGCGGACCTGGGCAGCGTCGATGCCGCCGCGCGCGCGGTGAACATGTCCCCCGAAGGCGCCTATCTCCTGCGCCGCCATCCCGAAGCAGGCGAGTTCCGCAAGGCGTGGGAAGCCGCGCTGGCGCTGGGCGTGCAGCGGCTGGAAGACATCGCCATGGACCGCGCGCTCAACGGCGTGGACGTGCCGATCTACCACTTCGGCGCCGTGGTCGGCACGCGCCGCGTCTACAACGACCGGCTGCTGATGTTCATGCTGCGCAACCGCGCGCCCAAGCGCTTCGCCGCCGACAGCCTCGCCAACCTCAACGCGGTGGAACGCGGCAACCTCGAACGGCTCAAGGCCCAATGGCGCAAGGAATGGGAAGCCGAACGCGCCGCCGAAGACAAGGTCCGCGCCGAACAGGCGCTGGAAACGCTGGACGCCAAGCTCGACCTGATCGTCCAGCGCCGCCGCGAGGCCGAGCAACGCCAGATCGGCTGGGACGGCGAGGGAGGGGAGGAATAGGCGGCGCGTCACGCGGCCCGCCATCGTTCCACACTCACGCGGCCCTGACAAACGCGACGACGCAAAATACCCTGCCCCCGTCAAATGCGTCCTCGCCATTCACAGATGACTGCCGCGTAGAGTTGCGACGGATAGCCGGACAGGCAACATCCGCGCTCCTGATCTTCGCTTTACAAAATGGCATATTGACTTAAACGTGAAACCATTCACTCATCAACATAATTGACGCAGAAACGGTTTTGCTATGCCTGATTTTTCACAAGATGCTCTAACTGGAGAAGCGTTTGAAACTTCCGTACGTCAAGTCGCACATCAACTTTTCCGAGGATCAGAGTTTACAGGTTCCATTAAGGTTAGCGGACGCGAGCGAGATGAAATTATAGACACGGGGACGGAGCTTATTATTGTAGAGGCAACCAAGATCAAAGCGAAGAAAAAAACAATATATGATCTCGAGAAGAGCGCCTCTCTGGTAAAAGAACTGAAGAAAAACTCAAAATTTTCCGAATATAATTTCCGAATTCTCCTTATTACGCTAGAAGAGCCCACTGCCGATCAATCAGAATATGTTAGATTAGCAAGAACCGGATGCCCAAAAGAGATAATTTCATTCTCAACTCTATTTTCTAGATTATTCAATGCCCGTCACTACATTAGAATACGAGGTGACTACGCATTTGGAAGCATCCGGAATCCAGCCGACGATCTAGATTTTAGAGTACCTCAATCAAGCTATATACCCACCGCACTAAGCGATACAAATTCGGGAAACGCTGTAAAAGCTGCTGATTTAGCATTTTTAAGTCAAGAAGGTGGAGTATTTGCCATCTTCGGTGACTATGGCTCAGGAAAGAGCATGACAATGCGGGATATATATTTCCGCGCCAGAGATCAGTTTATTGCGGCACGTTCGACTAGATGTCCGATATACCTTAATTTAAGAGAGCACCTTGCTCAAGGCGAACCCGATGAAGTTTTATACAGCCACGCCAGAAAGATCGGCTTTGAAGGTCCGCAAAACCTCATTTCCGCGTGGAGAGCTGGATTTACAACTTTATTTTTAGACGGATTTGACGAGCTTACGCCTCCTCAATTTGCTGTCTCGGTCCAAAATCTTAGACATGCTCGTCGTTTTGCCGTCGAAATCGTGAAGAAATTTATTGAGCAAACTCCTAGAACGGCGCCCATTTTTATTGCTGGAAGAGCAAACTATTTTGATGATCGAGAAGAGGCAAAGTTGGCACTTGGCTATGCTGACATAGCTCATGTTTATGATCTCGCTGGGTTTACAGATGCGGACATCCAAAAATATCTGAAAAAAAATGGATGCGCCTTTACCAATCTGGCTTCCTACGCGCCCTTTGTTGCTTGGTTACATTGCCAATAGTGGCTTGCTATCAGATGACATTGAATTAGGAAGCTTGGATCCAGCATCTGGCTGGGATGAAATGCTTGGAAAAGTCTGTGAACGTGAGGTCAAACAAATCTGGGGCGCTGGCTTTGAGCCCTCTGAGCTTCGTCGTTTCATTGAAGGCCTTGCGACGGAAGCGAGGCGAGTGGAAGCCCGCAAGGGACTTCAAGAAAGTGAATTGAGAGCAGTATTCCATCGAGTATTCGGCAGGGATGCTGACGAACCTACAAATCTGCTTACGAGCCGCCTGCCGGGACTTGGTGCGGTTCCAGGAAAAGCAGGCGCAAGAGAGTTCATTGACGCCGATTTCGCCGATGCTGCCGCCAGCGGTGATATTTGTGAATTTGTGGATTCACCATTTGGCGACAATCTAAAATTGAAGGATATAGAAATTGCTATCGGATATTTGGGCAGGGAAATTTTAATTAAAAAAATAGGCAGTAATTATAAAAAGCTTTCAATTGCGTTAAAAAAAGCATCAGATTCGGAAAGATTAAACATCACTAGTATTGATTTAATTTGCACAATGATTGATTCATCTATTTCATACGAAGGAGATTTTATTGATATTAGAAATGGAGTTTTTGGAAATCTAGAAATTACCACAGAAATAGACATCTCCAAAGTCAATTTCAGAAATTGCTTGTTCTCCACACTTTCGTTGAGTCGAGATTCATCGCATTCTGAGAAAGTAAGGTTTCCAAAATTCTGGAAATGTGAGATCGACAAGGTCATTGGAGCTGTGTCGGAAGATGACATTCCAACCGGAATATTCAACAATGGCACAATAATAAAATCCTATGACGATCAATCCTCTACCAACGACGCTGTAATGTCTTCAAATATGCAAGAGTCCGTCAAAGTACTAGTTACGATATTGCGAAAGCTATTTTTACAAAGAGGCAGTGGTAGATTGCACAGCGCACTAAAGCGAGGCCTTCCCTTGCGATCGACGAAGTTTGTCGACCCCTTAATCGAACTAATAAAGAGTCACAAATTCGCCGACGATGTTAGTTTGGATAGGAGGGTAATACTCGTACCTTTCAGAACGAAAAGCGCAGAGGCACTGAGTATTATAAACGGCCCAAACAACAACGACAGCCCATTGATTAGGGACGCGAGAAATTTGAGTTAGTGCTCCGCAGGTGATATCGTAAAACTGGTAGCCTCAAGAGGTCTGCGTCTTTCTCGTCGGATCAAGCTACGCAGCAAACACCAATTCCGATCACTCCTCACCCATCCGCAACGCCGCGATGAATGCCTCCTGCGGGATGCTCACGTTCCCGTACTCGCGCATTTTGGCCTTGCCCTTCTTCTGCTTTTCCAGAAGCTTCTTCTTGCGGGTGATGTCGCCGCCATAGCACTTGGCAGTCACGTCCTTGCGCATCGCGCTGATCGTTTCGCGGGCGACGACCTTGCCGCCGATCGCGGCCTGGATCGGGATCTTGAACAGGTGCTTGGGGATGAGCTCCTTGAGCCGCTCGCACATGTGGCGGCCGCGGCTTTCGGCGACCGAGCGGTGGACGATCATCGACAGCGCATCGACCGGCTCGTTGTTGACGAGGATGCTCATCTTGACGAGATCGCCTTCGCGCAGGCCGATCTGCTCGTAATCGAAGCTGGCATAGCCGCGGCTGATCGATTTCAGCCGGTCATAGAAATCGAACACCACTTCGTTGAGCGGCAGTTCGTAGGTCGCCTGCGCGCGGCCGCCGACATAGGTGAGATCCTTCTGGATGCCGCGCCGGTCCTGGCACAGCTTGAGGATGGCGCCGAGGTATTCGTCAGGCGTGTAGATCGTCGCCTTGATCCACGGCTCGTCGATCTGGGCGATGCGGCTGGGATCGGGATAGTCGGCCGGGTTGTGCAGCAGGATCTCGCGCGCGTCGTCGGTCTTCGATTTGTTGAGTTGGATGCGGTAGACGACCGATGGCGCGGTGGTGATGAGATCGAGGTCGTATTCGCGCGTCAGCCGTTCCTGGATGATCTCCAGGTGCAGCAGGCCGAGGAAACCGCAGCGGAAGCCGAAGCCCAGGGCGGCGCTGCTCTCGGTCTCGAAGCTGAAGCTGGCGTCGTTGAGGCGCAGCTTGCCGATCGATTCGCGCAGCTTCTCGAAATCGGCGGCATCGACCGGGAACAGGCCGCAGAACACCACCGGCTGCACTTCCTTGTAGCCGGGCAGCGCCTGCGTCGCGCCGTTCTTCACCGTGGTGATGGTGTCGCCGACCTTGGCCTGTTCCACTTCCTTGATCTGCGCGGTGACGAAACCGATCTCGCCGGGGCCGAGTTCGGGCAGGTCGATCCGCTTGGGGGTGAAGCAGCCGACGCGGTCGATCAGGTGCTCGGTGCCGCCCTGCATGAACTTGACGCTGAGGCCCTTGTTGATGACCCCGTCGATCACGCGCACGAGGATCACCACGCCGAGGTAGGGATCGTACCAGGAATCGACCAGCATGGCCTTCAGCGGCCGGTCACGCTCGCCCTTGGGCGGGGGAATGCGCTCGACAATGGCTTCCAGCACGTCTTCGATGCCCAGGCCGGACTTGGCGCTGGTGAGCACCGCGTGGCTGGCGTCGATGCCGATGATGTCCTCGATCTCGGTGCGGACTTTTTCCGGCTCGGCGGCGGGCAGGTCGATCTTGTTGATGACGGGGACGATCTCGTGATCGTGCTCGATCGACTGATAGACGTTGGCGAGCGTCTGCGCCTCGACGCCTTGCGCGGCGTCCACCACCAGCAGCGCGCCTTCGCAGGCGGCAAGGCTGCGGCTGACCTCATAGGCGAAATCGACGTGGCCGGGGGTGTCCATGAGGTTCAGCTCATAGGTCTGGCCGTTCCTGGCGGTGTAGTTCAGGCGCACCGTCTGCGCCTTGATGGTGATCCCGCGCTCTTTCTCGATATCCATGTTATCAAGGACTTGCGCGCTCATCTCCCGTTCGGAGAGGCCGCCGGTGAGCTGGATCAGCCGGTCCGCCAACGTCGACTTGCCATGGTCGATGTGGGCGATGATGCTAAAATTGCGGATATTCGCGAGTTCGGTCATGCTCGCGCCGTTAGCAGCGCGTCATCCCGCTGTCAGCAGGCCAAAGCCGCGCATGGCCCCACTTGCCAACGGCAGCGCGCCCGGCCGCATCAGCCGGTCTGGCGCAGGAGCGGCGCGTCGGGCCGATCGCGGCGCCCGCGCGGGGGCACGAAGGCGACCGCGCCGGCCGCGTCAAGATCGAGCGGGCGGGCGAATTCCACGCCCATCCGGTCTTCCTTGCACCAGCGCGCCACCGCCTCCACCACGTAGTCGTCGCCCAGCTGCACGCCGAACGGCGTACCCGGCGGCACGTTCCACAGCCCCTCGATCATCGCGCCGGTCTGCGAGATGTTGCGGATGGTGCCGTCATAGCGGTGGCTGCCGTGCTGCAGCATGACCTTGCGCAGCATGGTCTGGCGCTGGGCCCGGGCGGAGCGCGGTCCCTTGGCGATCGCGGTGAGGCCCGAATGCATACGAATGGTCGCCGCGTCGGCGTTCAGCGCCTTTTCGTAGATGTAGCCCTGGATATGGCTGCAGCCGAGCATACGGACCAGATCCAGCTCGTCGAGCGTCTCCACCCCTTCGGCGGTGGTTTCCATCCCCAGCGCTTCGGCCAGGCTGACGATCGAGGCGATGATCGCGCCGTTGCGGCTGCCTTCGACCGTCGCGCCGCGCACGAAGCTCTGGTCGATCTTGATCTTGTCGAACGGCGCCTTCTTCAGATAGCCGAGCGAGGAATAGCCCGTGCCGAAATCATCCAGCGCCAGCCGCACGCCCACGCGCTTGAGCGCGGCGAACATCGCCTCGGTCGACTGGTCATCGTTGAGGAAGACGCTTTCGGTGATCTCCAGCTCCAGCCGCGCGGGCGAGATGCCGGCGGCGGCGATGGCATTGGTGACGATCGCGGGCAGCGCCGGATTGGCGAACTGCAACGGCGAGACGTTGACCGCGACGCGCACTTCCTCCGGCCAGCGGGCCAGATCGTGGCAGGCGGTGCGCAAGGCCCATTCGCCGATCGCCGCGATCAGGCCGGCATCCTCGGCGATGGGCACGAACTTGGCGGGGGAGAGATAGCCGTCGCGCGGATGCTTCCAGCGCAGCAGCGCCTCGAAGCCGGTGATCTTCTCGGTCGTGGTGCGCACTTGCGGCTGGTAATGCAATTCCAGTTCGCCATGCGCGATCGCATCGCGCAAGTCCTGTTCCAGCTGCTGGCGCTCCTGCGCCTCGCTGTGCAGATCCTTGGCGTAGAAGTGGTGGCGGCCGCGTCCGCCGTCCTTGGCGGCATACAGCGCGAGGTCGGCGTTGCGGATGATCTCTTCGGATGTGGTGCCGTCATCGGGGCACAGCGCGATGCCCACCGACGCGCCGATGGTGACACGGCTGCCCTCGATCGAATAGGGGTGCGAAAGCGTTTCGATGATCCGCCGGGCCAGATTGGCCAGGCTCTCGCGTGGGGCGTGGCCCGGCAGGATGATCTGGAATTCATCGCCGCCCAACCGCCCGACGCGGCCGGCATTGCCCACCGTGGTGCGCAGCCGGTCCGCCACTTGCTTCAGCAGGACATCGCCCGCCGGATGGCCCATCGTGTCGTTGACCTGCTTGAAGCGGTCGAGATCGAGCAGGAATACCGCGCAGGCCCGGTTCTCCACGCGCGGCGCGTTGAGGATCTTGTCCAGCCATTCCGCCATCTGGAAACGGTTGGCCAGCTTGGTGAGCGAATCAAACCGCGCCAGCTCGGTCACATGGCGCTGCGACTTGCGCGTCTCGGTCAGATCGGTGCCCGACCCCCGAAAGCCCAGGAAGTTGTTGAACTGGTCCAGCACCGGGCGTCCGGTGATCGACCACCAGCGCTCTTCCTGCTCGCCGGTCGCGGCCTGGACCGCCAGATCCTGGAACGAGGAGCGGGTGGAAAGATGGAAAACCAGCGTGCGTTCGCTTTCCTGCTCGCGCGCATCCAGCACGAACAGTTCGATGAACGGCCGGCCTTCCAGTTCGTCCTGCGTCTTGCCCAGGAGCCTGGCGATGCGCGGCGAGACATAGGAGATCTGGCCGCGCCGGTCGGTCTCCCAGAACCAGCCCTGCCCGGTCTGCTCGTATTCGGCCAGCAGTTCCTCGGCGCGGCGCTGCTCGCGCTCCCGGTCGGCGCGGCGCACGCCTTCGCGCGCGGCCTGCAGCGCGTGACTATAGGCCAGGAACAGGCCGATCGCCCCGGCCGTCAGCAGCAGCGCCATGCTGACCATCGAGCCGCCGTAGATCGACGCGCCCACCCACAAGCCGACATTGGCCGCGATGATCGAGGTGAGCCGGCCATTGAGCAGCGCGGTGGCGATCAGGCCGACCACGCCCAGCACTGCGACCGTCATCTCCCAGGTGACGCTGTCGACGCGCCAGGTCCAGCGCGAGGCGGTAAGGCCGAACAGGAACATCGGCAGGAATACCATGGCCAGCATCAGCGGATAGCGCAGCCAGCTTGCCGGATCGAGCGAGGCTTCGAACCGCGCTGCGATGCGCGATCCGGCGGTGATGACGATGCCACCCAGCGCGATGCTGGCCGAAACCAGGCTGGGCAGCGAAAACGAGACGAGCCCCATGACGGCCAGCGCCGCCACCAGGCATGGCGCCATCAGCGCCCATTCGGGAGCGACGAAGAAGTGCAGCGGATCGCTGACGTGGGTGCGGGCCGGTGCCATGCCGCGCCCGCGCGCCACGGTGCCGCGCGCGATCCCGGCCTGGCCCGCGGGCTTCGCCCCGGCCGCGGCCGGCGCGCGCGCGGGCGCCGAGCGCGCCCGCTCCCCGTCACGATCCGGTCGATCACCATCCATCACCATGGACGCGTCATGCGCCAGCGCCGCTTGCGAAACGGTTAAACCCGGCCGTTTATTGCGATTTCGTTTCAGATCAAATGCTTGATGGCACCCGCCCGCGCCCGTTCGCACCGCAACGACGATGCCACGCGCCTGCGGGTATTTTTCCTTGCGGGACTCGCCGCGAGCGTGCTTGCTAATCGGCAAGGAGCTGGAACGCTCCAGACAAACGGCCACGCAAGTGGCCAGAAAGACGGAAGGTCTTCAGGGTGAGGCAGATTGCGATCGTCGGTTCCGGGCCGGCCGGATATTACACGGCCGAAGCCGCACTGAAGGCATGGGGGGACGATGTCCATGTCGATATCATCGATTGCCTGCCGGTTCCCTATGGCCTGATCCGCAGCGGCGTGGCGCCCGATCACCAGTCGATCAAGGGCGTGTCGCGCCGGTACGAAGCCACTTCGCTGGCCGAAAACGTGCGGTTCGTCGGCAACGTGCTGGTGGGCCGCGATGTCTCCGTCAGCGAGTTGCGCGGGCTTTACGATGCGGTGATCCTTGCCACCGGCGCGCCCAATGACCGCAAGCTGGGCCTGCCGGGCGAGGATCTGGCCAATGTTTTCGGCAGCGCCTCGTTCGTCGGCTGGTACAACGGCCATCCCAATTTCGCCGACCTCGATCCCGCGCTGTCGCACGATACGGCGGTGGTGATCGGCAATGGCAATGTCGCGCTCGACGTCGCGCGCATTCTCGCCAAGGCCCGCGCGGAATTCGACGGGAGCGACATCGTCTCGCACGCGCTCGATGCGCTTCATGCCTCGCGGATCAACCGGATCGTCATCCTGGGCCGGCGCGGGCCGCACCAGATCGCGATGACACCCAAGGAACTGGGCGAGCTGGGCCATCTCGAACGGGCGGCGCCGCGCGTCGATCCGGCCGATCTGCCGCCCGAAGCCGAGGATGGCGCGCTGGAGCCGGGGCAGCGCAAGTCGGTGGGCCACTTGCGCGCGTTCGCCGCGCTGGCCGACGCGGAGCGCGCGGCCCGGCCGATCACCGTCGAGTTCGATTTCTTTGCCTCGCCCAAGGCGATCATCGGCACCGGCCGGGTCGAGGCAATCGAGGTGGAACGCACCCGGCTGGAAGACAATCGCGCCGTCGGCACGGGCGAGACCTATACGATCCCGGCCGGGCTGGTGATCGCCTGCATCGGCTACCAGACCTCGCCGATCCCCGAAGTGCCGTTCGACGAACGCGGCGGCCGCTTCGCCAATGACGAAGGGCGCATCGGCCCCGGCCTCTACTGCGTCGGCTGGGCCCGGCGCGGCCCGACCGGCACGATCGGCACCAACCGCCCCGACGGCTTCGGCGTGATCGAGAAAGTCGCCGAGGACATCACCGAAGGAGCGGGCAAGCCCGGCGCCACCGGCCTCGATGCGATCGTGCGCGAACGCGGCATCAGCGTGGTGGAATTCCACGACTGGAAGAAGATCGAGGAAGCCGAAGTCGCCAACGCGCGCGAAGGCGCCCCGCGCGAGAAATTCGTGATGGTCGAAGCGATGATCGCGGCCGCCGGCAAGGGCTGATCAGGAGCCCAGCCTCGTCCGAAAGCCAGCGGGCCGGAAGCCAGCGCAGGCCCCGCGATCACACCCGCATGGGCATCAGCACGTAAAGCGCGGGGCTCTTTTCGTCCTGCCGGATCAGCGTCGGCGCGCCGGCATCGGCCAGATGCATCTCAACCGTGTCGCCTTCGATCTGGCCCAGGATATCCTTGAGATAATTGGCGTTGAAACCGATCTCGAACCCGTCCGAGGCATATTGCGCCGGCACTTCCTCGGCCGCCGTGCCGTTGTCGGGAGACGTGACCGAAAGCGTCACGCGGTCCGGCTCCAGCGCCATCTTGACCGCGCGGGTCTTTTCGGTGGCGATCGTCGCGACGCGATCGACCCCTTCCCAAAAGCTCTTGGGATCGACCTTAAGCAGCTTGTCGTTCCCGGTCGGGATGACGCGCGTATAATCGGGGAACGTGCCGTCGATCAGCTTGCTGGTCAGCACCACGCCATTCTCCCCACCCAGCGTGAAGCGAATCTTCGAGGCGGACAGATCGACCAGCACATTAGTATCGAGCGCTTCTTCCAGCAGCTTGCGCAGTTCGGCCACGCATTTGCGCGGTACGATCACGTCGGGCATCCCCTGCGCGCCGTCGGGACGCGGCAGGGTGAAGCGGGCAAGGCGGTGGCCGTCAGTCGCCGCGGCTTTCAGCTCCTCGTCCGAGACGTGGAGGAAGATGCCGTTGAGATAGTAACGCGTTTCCTCGGTCGAGATGGCGAAGCGCGTACGGTCGATCAATTGCGCCAGCGTCGCGGCGGAGATCTCGAAGCTGGTGGGCAGTTCGCCCTCGGCGATCATCGGGAAATCGTCACGCGGCAGCGTGGGCAGCTGGAAACGGCTGCGGCCGGCCTTCACGATCAGGCGATTGTCGGCGACCTCAAGGCTGACCTGGCTGCCTTCGGGCAGCTTGCGCGCGATATCGAACAGCAAGTGGGCGGATACCGTGATCGCCCCCGGCGCCTCCACCGAAACCGCGCCCAGCGATTCGATCACTTGCAGATCAAGGTCGGTCGCCATGATTTTCAGCGCCCCACCCGAGGCCGCCTCGATCAGCACGTTCGAGAGAATCGGAATAGTATTACGCCGCTCGACGACAGACTGGACGTGGGAAAGGCATCGCAGGAGTGTGGAACGTTCAATCGTGGCCTTCATGGTAGCCTCATGTTCCCCCTTGGTCGGCCGGGAGTCGATTTACCCTATAATTCGGACCATCTTCTCTAACGCGGGGATGCAACGCGGCAAGCGCGAAGTGCCGGAACCGGGGCGAATCTGGGGATAAAGACGGCCTCCGCCGGCAATTCGCGCGGAGCCGGCGGGGGGAAGGTGTTGGGAAATGCGCCTCGCGGCGCAAATGCGCGCTCCCGCGCATTTCCCAACAACCCCTCAAACCATCACCATGCCGCCATTGACGTGGATGGTCTGGCCAGTGACGTAGCCCGCTTCGCGCGATGCTAGATAGACGCAGGCGGCGGCGATATCCTCGCCCTCGCCCATGCGGCCCATCGGGATGCGGCCGTTGAGCGCGTCCTTCTGCGCGTCGGGCAGCACTTCGGTCATCGCGGTGCGGATGAAGCCGGGGGCGACGCAGTTGACCGTGATGTTGCGGCTGGCCAGTTCCTGCGCGAGGCTTTTCGACATGGCGGTGAGACCGCCCTTCGACGCGCAATAGTTCATCTGGCCGGGATTGCCGGTGGTGCCGACGACCGAGGTGATGGTGATGATGCGGCCGAAGCGCGCCTTCATCATCGGCCGGGTGACGGCGCGCATCAGGCGGAAGGCCGATTCCAGGTTCACGCGGATCACCGCGTCCCATTCCTCGTCCTTCATCCGCATCGCCAGATTGTCGCGCGTGATGCCGGCGTTGTTGATCAGGATGTCGATCTTGCCCAGCGATTCGAGCGCGGCCGGAACCAGCTTCTCGACCTGCTCGGCACTCGACAAGTCGCAGGCGATGGCGACGTGATCGACTTCCTGAACATGCTGCGGCGTGTGCTCGTCCAGCTCGTCGCGAAACGCGCGCAGCTTGGTGGCGTTCGATCCCGACACCGCCAGCCGCGCGCCGCGCGCCGCCAGCGACCGCGCAATCCACGAGCCGATTCCGCCCGAGGCCCCGGTTACGAGGGCGGTCATTCCGTGCAGGTCGAACATAGGAGACTCCGTTGCCATCACATCACTGGGTTTCGCGCGATCTTCCTACAGGCTTTTCGCCAGCGCCTCGATATCGTCCATGCCGACGACGGAAGCGATCGCCACTTCGCCCACGCTGCGCTTGATCATCGGGCCGACCACCTTGCCGCCGATCTCGACGAAGTGCTCCACACCGGCCGCGTGCATGGCGATGGCGCTTTCGCGCCAGCGGACGCGGCCCGTGACCTGTTCGACCAGCAGGCGGCGCACTTCGGCCGGATCGGAGACCATCGCGGCCGTGACATTGGCGAAAAGCGGCAGGCGCGGCGCGCCCGGCGCGATCCGCTCCAGCGCTTCGGCCATGGCATCGGCGGCCGGAGCCATGAGCGCGCAATGGAACGGGGCCGAGACCGGCAGCATCATGCCGCGTTTGATGCCGAATTCCTTGACCAGCGCGATCGCCCGCTCGATCGCGCCCTTGTGCCCCGAAAGCACGACTTGCGAGGGATCGTTGTCATTGGCGACGCTGCATACCTCGCCTTGCGCCGCAGCTTCGGCCAGCGCCTGCGCCTTGTCGATATCGGCGCCGAGCAGCGCGGCCATCGCGCCCTCGCCCACCGGCACGGCGGCCTGCATCGACTGTCCGCGCAGCTTGAGCAGGCGCGCGGTATCGGCCAGGCTGAACGCGCCCACCGCGCACAGCGCGGTATATTCGCCCAGGCTGTGTCCCGCGACGAAATCGCATTTCTCCGCGATCGCCACACCGCCCTCGCGTTCCAGCACGCGCAAGGTGGCGATGGCATTGGCCATGATCGCGGGCTGGGCATTCTCGGTGAGCGTCAGCGCATCCTCGGGCCCTTCGCGCATGATGCGCGAGAGCTTCTGGCCGAGCACGTCGTCCACTTCCTCGAAAACCTCGCGCGCGGTCGCGCTTGCATCGGCAAGGTCGGCGCCCATGCCGACTTTCTGGCTGCCTTGCCCCGGAAACACAAAAGCACGCATTTTTCGTCCACTCCCGTCGCCGGCGGGAGCGCCGGCAGCGACGCCACAAAAACGTCACGCGTCACATCGAATGTGGCGCGGCGGACTATTGCGCTTCGGCCCGCTCCGCAAGCCCGAAAGGGACAATCCTGTTCGCACCGTCATGCCCGATGTCGGCGGGGCCGAGATAGGCGATGGCATGGCGGGCGCACCAGAACCGCGCGATCTCCTCGGCATCCGCACCGAACGGGCGGTCATTTTCGGGGACATCGCTGACCCGGCCGAGCCGCAACCCGGCAATGCCGCCAAGGTGCGCGGTGACGTGGAAGAACAGCCGGTCGATCGCATAGAGATGCTCTGACACTTCCTCGACCATCACGACATGGCCGGCCAGCCCCGGCATCATCCGCGTGCCGCACAGCATGGCCAGCGTCATCAGGTTGAAGGCGACGGCCGGCTGCCGGCCCCGCGAAGGCTCCAGCCCCGAACGCTCTCCCGCCAGGAAGCCCAGGGTGCGGCGCACTGCCGCCTCCCCCCCTTCGCGGCGCACGCAGGCAAGCATTGGCGCGTGCACCGGATGGCCGATCCGTTCACGATAGAGCGCCCCCAGCAGGTAGCCGGCGTCCGAATAGCCCAGCCAGGTCTTGCTCATCGCCGCCGCCGAGAACCGCGCCACCGCCTCTTCGGCGATGCGGCACGCGCCATAGCCGCCGCGCGCGAACCACACCGCGTCGAACGCGGGATCGTTGGCGCATTCCAGCAGCGCGGCGAGGCGCACCTCGTCACTGCCGGCGAAGTGCCCCTGGGTGGCGAAGCACTGCGGATGGATGTGCAGCTCGATCCCCGGAAATTCCGCCGCGGCAAGGGCCAGAACGCGATCGGCATCCTCGCGCGTGATCGGCGTGGAAGGCGCGCAGACGGCGATGCGAGTCATGCCCGGTCTCTTGTCATCATGCGCATGGCTTAGAGTCTAATCCCCCGCCGGGGAAGCGGGCGCGGCCCGTACGGATTGAGCCACCGCGGACCAAACGCCCGCCCCATCCGTCAATCCGGCGCGGCCCGGCAGGACGATGTTGTGTTCCGGCGCCGGGCGGAATACCCGATGCGACATGACCACGCCCGCCACGCTCACCGATCATCCCTGGTTCTTCTGCGGCATCGGCGGATCGGGCATGTTGCCGCTCGCGCTGATCCTCAAGGGCCATGGTGCCCGGATCGCCGGTTCCGACCGCAGCCGCGACGATGGGCGCAGCCCGGAAAAGTTCGCCTGGCTGGAGCGCGAAGGCTTCGCCCTGTTTCCGCAGGACGGCAGCGGCATCACCTCGTCCAAGCAGATCCTGGTCGCTTCGGCGGCGGTGGAAGACACCGTGCCCGAAGTGGTGCGCGCGCGCGAACTGGGCTGCGGGCGGATGAGCCGTGCCGAACTGCTGGCCACGCTGTTCAACGCGGCGCCGGTGGGCGTGGCCATCGGCGGCACCAGCGGCAAGTCCACCGTCACCGGCATGACCGGCTGGATCATGACGCAGACCGGCCGCGATCCCACGATCATGAACGGCGCGGTGATGAAGAACTTCGCGCGGCCCGATGCGCCTTTCGCCAGCGCGCGCATCGGCAAGGGCGGCCTGTTCGTTTCCGAAGTCGATGAAAGCGATGGCTCGATCGCGCTCTATCGTCCCCGGGTGGCGGTGCTGGGCAATGTCAGCCTCGATCACAAGAGCCTGGAGGAACTGCGCGCGCTGTTTGGCGATTTTCTGTCACACGCGCACATCGCGGCGGTCAACCTGGACGATGCCGAGGCCGCCGCGCTGGCGAGCCGGGCGCGCGCGCTGGTCAGCTTCGGCATCATGAGCGAGGCGGCGATGATCGGCGTGGTCCCCGGCAGCGTGGCCGAAGCGCCGACCGCGATTTCCGCCACGATATGCGATCGCCGCGACGGCACCGCGCATCGCCTGGCCTTGCGCCAGCCCGGCCGGCACAACCTGTACAACGCGCTGGCCGCGATCGCCGCCGCCAGTGCCGCCGGCGTGCCGGTGGGCGAGGCGGTGGCCGCGCTGGGCTCGTTCGCGGGGCTGGCGCGCCGCTTCGACATCATCGGCACCAGCCCTTCGGGCATCACCGTGATCGACGATTTCGGGCACAACCCGGACAAGGTCTCGGCCACATTGGCCACGCTGAAGGCGCATCCCGGCCGGGTGATCGCCTTCTTCCAGCCGCACGGCTATGGCCCGCTGCGCCAGATGGGCGCCGAACTGGCCGAAGTCTTCGCCCGCAAGCTGGACCCGGACGACGTGACGATCCTGTGCGATCCGGTCTATTTCGGCGGCACGGTCGACCGCTCCGAAGGCAGCGAGCGCATTGTCGGGCTGATCGCGAAGGCGGGCGGAAACGCGGAATATATCGCCCGGCGCGAGGATTGCGGCGCGCGGATCGCGGCGATCGCGCGGGCGGGCGACCGCATCGTGGTGATGGGCGCGCGCGACGATACCCTGACGACCTTCGCCAGCGGATTGCTCGCCCGGCTGGGTTGAGGGTTTGTCTGGAGATGCGCCAATTGGCGCATTCCAAAAACCCTCAATACCGCGCCCGGGCAGCCGTCACGATGTGGATGGCAACCGCGATCACCGCGCCGATCGCCAGGCCGACGATCGCCGAGGCCAGCGCATAGGCCAGCCAGCCCATGATTCCCCCCAGCGGCCCCGTCGCGTGCGCCACGCCGTGCTCGATGGCGTGGGCCACGTGCGCGGGGCCCGCGACGCCCAGTTCCTCCAGCCCATGCAGCAGGATGCCGCCGCCGACCCAGAGCATCGCCACCGTCCCCACCGAGGCCAGCACGGCCAGCACCACCGGCATCGCCAGCAGCAGGAACCGCCCGACCGCCTGCGTCGCCGCGCCGGCCTTGCGCGCGAGATGCAGCCCGACATCGTCCATCTTCACGATCAACGCGACCGCACCATAGACGGCGATGGTGATCGCGATCCCGACAAGCGCGAGAATGGCCGCGCGCGCGATCAGCCCTTGCCCGGAAACTTCCTCGATGGTCGCGGCGATCACCATGATTTCGGCCGAAAGAATGAAATCGGTGCGGATCGCGCCCGAAACGCGCGCCTGCTCGAAAGCGACCGGATCGGCGATCGGATCCTCCAGCGTTTCGCCATGCTTGGCCCCGCCCAGCTTCTCGATGACCTTTTCGGCCCCTTCGAACGACAGGTACAGCCCGCCGACGATCAGCAGCAGGTTGATGGCGAAAGGCAGGAACGCGCCCAGCAGCAGGATCAGCGGCAGCAGGAACACCAGCTTGTTGCGCGCCGATCCCTTGGCGATCTTCCAGATGATCGGCAATTCGCGCTCGGGCGTGAAGCTGGTGACATAGGACGGCGTGACCGCGGCATCGTCGATCACGACGCCCGCCGCCTTGGTGCCCGCCTTGGCGACGCCGACGCCGACGTCGTCGATCGAGGCGGCGGCGGCGCGGGCGATGACGGAGATATCGTCCAGCAGGGCAACGAGACCGGAGGGCATGGGCCGTTGTGATCCTTGTTTGCGAGAGCGGTGGGTTGAAAACGCCGATCAGGCGATCGCGCAGCCATGCGGGCGATCGCCGATCGGTTCAAGAGCCGATGCGCGAAGCGCGCCGTCTGAACCGACCCAAAGACCCTCTCGGGGAACTACCTTTAGCGATTTTAACCATAGGGCTTAATCACGTTTGCGACCTGCCGTTCTTCTGGCTGATCGGTGCGCCCAGGGTAGGTGCGTCGTTCATCTTAACTGGGGAAACGACATGGCTGTTATCAACACGAACATGAGTGCGATACGCGCGACGAATGCTTCGATCGCCGCCGACAAGATGCTGGGCACCGCGATGGAGCGCCTTTCTACCGGCAAGCGTATCAACAGTGCCAAGGACGACGCCGCCGGCCTGGCCATCACCACCACGATGACCACGCAAGTGCGCGGCATGAGCCAGGGCATCCGCAATGCCAACGACGGCATCTCGCTGGCGCAGACCGCCGAAGGCGCGCTGTCGGAAGTGGCGAACATGCTGCAGCGCGTACGCGAACTGGCCGTCCAGTCCTCGTCGGGCACGTACCAGACGTCGGACCGCACCTACATGCAGGCTGAAGTCACCGCGCTGACCGAGCAGGTCGGCGATGTGCTGGCCAACACCAAGTTCAACGGCATCACGCTGTTTTCGACCACTTCGGGCACGGACGTCACTTTCGACATCCAGACCGGCGCGAATTCCAGCGACACGATCACGCTGACCTCGACCTCGATCGACGGCACCGCGGTCGACGCGACCGCGCTCGACGTGACCACGGCAGCACTCGCCGGGACCACGATCGACAATGTCGACACCGCGCTGAGCGACGTCAACGCGGCGCGCGCCTCGCTCGGCGCCGGCCAGAACCGGCTCGAATCGGCGATCAACAACCTCACCAGCAATGTCGCCAATCTTTCCGATTCGCGCTCGCGGATCGAGGATACCGACTATTCGGTGGAAACGACCAACATGGCCAAGGCCCAGATCCTGAGCCAGGCCTCCACCGCGATGATCGCGCAGGCCAACCAAAGCGTGCAGAACGTCATGTCGCTGCTGCGCGGCTGACGCGAAAGACTCCGGTCCTGCTCCTTTCCGGCGGGCCGGCGGGCGATCGTTCCCGCCAGCCCGCCGCAAAGCGGCGCCCGGCCAGACGTGCACCGGACGTTTGCGGCGGCTGTTCAGTATCGTCCGCCGTCAACAAAGATCTTCTGGCCCGAAGTGAAGCTCGATTCGTCGGAAGCGAGATGGATCGCTGCGCCCAGGCATTCGGCATTGGTGCCCACGCGGCCCAGCGCGGTGCGATCGAGTACGCCAGTCTTGCGCACCACTTCGGTATGTTCGGCCAGATTGCCCGCCGTGGCGACAAGGCCGGGGCTGAAGGCATTGGCGCGAATCCCGCCCCTGCCCCATTCCACCGCCATATAGCGTGTCATCAGCCAAAGCGCGCCCTTGGCCATGCCATAAGCGTCATAGCCGGGCATGGGATCGATCCCGGTGGACGAGATCACCGTCACCACGCTGCCGCCGCCCGCCGCCATCATGCGCGGGGCCAGCGCGCGCATCAACCGCAATGGGCCCCAGACGATGGTCTGGAACTGCGCCTGCCAATCCTCGTCGGCGGTGGTCAGCAGGTCGCCCAGGCGCGGCTGCGGCGGCTGGCTGGACAGCAGCACCACGTCGATCCCGCCGAAAGCCTGCCAGGCCGCCTCGGCCAGCCGATCGACCTCGTCGGCGCGGGTGAAGTCCGCCGCGACGCAAGCGGCACGCCGGCCCATCGCGCGCACTGCATCGGCCAGCGGTTCCAGCTTGGCGGCGGTGCGCGTGGTCATCACCAGATCGGCGCCCTCGGCCGCGAAGGCGCGGCACAAGTCCGAACCGAGCAATCCGCCCGCGCCCGTCATCAGCGCGCGTTTTCCCGCCAGTCGTCCCATGCCTAGCGAATCTCCCTTGCGCATCCTGTCCCGGCGACAGGATGCGCAAGCGCGGGAGCCATGCAAGCAGCTTGTGCGGGTCGGTGGCCACGCGCCGACAGGCGCGGCTTCGAGCCAATGCTCAGAACTCGACGTCGAGTTCTTCCATTTCCTCCGGCTCGGCCAGCGCGGCCTCGACCCATTCGGCCATCGGCGGCCAGGCCGCGATAGTCCGGCAATAGGCCGCGCTTTCAGGCGACAGCGCGACGGCATAGCTGATGAAGCGGCGCGTCACCGGCGCGTACATGGCGTCCGCGATGGTCGGCCGCGCGCCGAACAGGAACGGCCCGCCATAGCGCTGCAGGCATTCCTTCCAGATCGTCTCGATCCGTTCGATATCGGGCCGGGCGCCGGAGAACACCGGGAACTTCTCGTGCGTCACCTTGAGGTTCATCGGCAGCGCGGAACGCAAGTTGGTGAAGCCCGAATGGATCTCGCCGGAGATCGAGCGGCAATGCGCGCGCGCGATCGGATCGGCGGGCAGCAGGCCGGCATCGGGAAACTGCTCGTTGAGGTATTCCGCGATCGCCAGCGTGTCCCACACGCTCGCGCCTTTGTGGGTGAGGCGCGGCACCAGCACCGAAGGGGAGAGCAGCAGCAGCTCGGCCCGGTTCGCCGCGTCGTTGGGCACCGTGCGCTCCTCGACATCGAGGCCGGCCATGCGGCACATCAGCCAGGCGCGCAGCGACCATGCCGAATAGGTCTTGCTGGAAATGGTCAGCGTGGCCTTTTCCGGCGCAGCCTTTTCGCCGGTGGCCTTTGGGGCCGGGGGTTTTGCCATGATCGCTGCTCCGGCGGCTGTTTGACTTCGCCCGACATATGATGCAGCGCAGCATTAATCCATAGGCGATAGCGAGCGCGTGCCGAATCAGCGCAGCGATCAGGCGGAAAACAGGCGCGCGGGGGAACAGGCGAATGTTGTACCAGGCCTATCAGGCGTATTGCGACATGCTGGCACCGGCGCGCTTCGCCGCGCGCACGGCGACACGCTGGCGCGATGCCGCGCTGGCCGGCGCGACCGACCGGCCGCTGGCCCGCCGCCTGTTCGCGCTGTGCGAAGTGTTCGAGGCCGCAGCGATCACGCATCATCGCCCGGACTTCGCCATCGACGAAGTGCTGTCGGGCAACCGCATGGTCAAAGTGCGCGAGGAGGCGGCGCTGCGCTTGCCCTTCGGCGATCTGCTGCACTTCGCCAAGGACGATGTCGCCACGCCGCAGCCGCGCGTTCTCGTCGTCGCGCCGCTTTCGGGCCACTTCGCGACATTGCTGCGCAACACGGTCGAAACCCTGCTGCATGATCATGACGTCTATATCACCGACTGGCGCAATGCCCGCGACGTGCCGCTGTCCGCCGGGCGTTTCGATCTGGAGGATTACACCGATTACGTGATCCGCTTCCTGCGGGAACTGGGGCCGGGCGCGCATGTGCTTGCGGTGTGCCAGCCCTGCGTGCCGGTGCTGGCGGCCGTGGCCGTGATGGCGCAGGATCACGATCCCTGCCAGCCGCGCAGCATGTCGTTGCTGGGCGGGCCGATCGACACGCGCGAATCGCCCACCGTGGTCAACACGCTGGCGACCGAAAAGCCGCTGGCCTGGTTCGAGGACAACCTGATCCACCATGTGCCGCTGCGATATGCCGGCGCCGGGCGGCAGGTCTACCCCGGCTTCGTCCAGCTCAGCGCCTTCATGTCGATGAACCTGGGCCGTCATTTCGGCCAGTTTCGCCAGCTCTACCAGCACCTGGCCGATCTGGAGGAAGAGGAAGCCGCGAAGATCGAGGATTTCTACGAGGAATACCTCGCCGTGCTCGACCTGACCGCCGAATTCTACATCGACACGATCGACAAGGTGTTCCAGCGCGCGCTGCTGGCCCAGGGCGAACTGATGCACCGGGGCCGCAAGGTCGATTGCGGGGCGATCCGCCATACCGCGCTGCTCACGGTCGAGGGCGAGCGGGACGATATCTGCGCGGTCGGCCAGACGGCGGCGGCGCATTTCCTGTGCTCCAGCCTGCGCCCGCACCTCAAGCGCCACCACTTGCAGCCGGGCGTGGGCCACTACGGCATCTTCTCCGGCTCGCGCTGGGAACGGCAAGTCTATCCGCAAGTGCGCAACCTGGTGCTGGCGATGAGCTGAGAGCGGGTCTGGTCATGTGCCTTTCGGGGGGCGCATTTCCAGACAGACTCCAAGCCGGCCGCCGCCCGGCCCGCCTGTCCGCTTATCCCGCCTCGCGCCATTGCCCCGGCGCGATTCCCTCCAGCGACCACTCTCCGATGCGCCAGCGCACGAGCCGCAACGTCGGGTGGCCGACGGCGGCGGTCATCCGCCGGACCTGCCGGTTGCGCCCTTCGCGGATGGTCAGCTCCAGCCAGCAATCGGGCACGCTCTTGCGAAACCGCACGGGCGGATCGCGCGGCCACAGCTCGGGCGCGGCGATGCGCTCGACTTGCGCGGGAAGCGTGGGGCCGTCGTTCAGCGTCACGCCCCGCCGCAGCCGTTCCAGGCTGGCCGGATCGGGATCGCCTTCCACTTGCACCAGATACGTCTTCGGCAGCTTGAATTTCGGGTCGGCGATCCGCGCCTGCAGCCTGCCGTCGCCGGTCAGCAGCAGCAGGCCCTCGCTATCGCGATCGAGCCGGCCCGCGGGATAGACGCCGGGCAGGTCGATGAAGGCCGAAAGCGTCGGCCGGCTGGTCTCGGTGCCGCGATCGGTGAATTGCGACAGCACGCCATAAGGCTTGTTGAACAGGATCAGCCGCGCCATCGCCCCTCATTCCTCGCCCTGGTCAAGCTCCAGGCTGCCCTGGTTGTACAGCGCCACGAGCAAGGCCATCGCCGCCTCCGAACCGAGCAGGTCGGGCGCGATGGCGATGCGATCCTGCCCGCAAAGGCATTCGGCCAGCGCCATCTCGCGCCCGGCACAGGCAAAGCGTTCCCCATCGACGAACAGGGCCAGGCCATCGTCCGGCGTGCGCGCGCCGGGCGTCCTGATGAAAGCGAAGCGGCTGGCCGGATTGCGGCACAGCGCCATTCCGTCCGCGAGCAGGTGCCGCAAGTCATCGGCCCGCACCGGCGTTTCCGGTCGCCAGTCGGCCTCGGGATACTTGGGCGCGGTGGTATATTGCCCGAACCACAGCGCGAACCCCTCGCGATCGAGCAATCGCTCGGCGACCATGGCGTGGAGCCGGTCGAGCGCGGGCGCGCGGATCTCACCCGGATTGGGCTGCGCGCGCAAGTCCGCGTCGCCATAGCGGTCATCATCGTCCAGCCCCTCGAGCAGATGGTCGCCCCAGTGCGAGACGAGTTCGCCGCGCGAAGGCGCGCGAAAACCGATCGAATAGGTCATGCAATCCTTGCCCACCGCGATCCCGTTATGCGCCACGCGCGGCGGCACATAAAGTATGTCGCCCGGTTCGAGCACCCATTCCTCGATCGCCTCGAACCGGGCCAGCAGGCGCAAGTCGCCATGCGGCAGCAATTCGGTGGCCGCATCGCACACCGCGCCCACTTGCCAGCGCCGCCGCCCCTGCCCCTGGATCAGGAATACGTCGTACTGGTCGAAATGCGGCCCGACGCCGCCCCCGTCGGTGGCATAGCTCACCATCACATCGTCGATCCGCCAGTTCGGAATGAAGCGGAACGGCGTCACCAGCGCGGCGACATCGGGCATGAAATGGTCGACCGCCTGGACCAGCAGCGTCCAGGGCTTGTGGTCGATCGCGCCCAGCCGCGCTTCGGCCAGCGGGCCATGCTCCACGGTCCACGGCCCGCGCGGGTTATCGCTCATCTGGCCGATCAGGCGGGATTCGACATCGGGCTCGCAAGCCAGTCCGGCAAGCTCGTCGGGCGCGATGGGGTTGGCCCATGCCTGCCAGGGATCGCGGATCAGCAGGGGCTTCTTCTGCCAGTAATCGCGCAGGAAGCCGTCGATATCGAAATCACGAAATTGCATAGGGACTCGCGGCGCAGATATCGCCCCCGTGCCGGGGACATGGCGGAAAGACCCGGCGGCGCCTTGCCCCCCGAACCGTTCGATCAACCGCGCCCTGGCCCTGTTCCCGTCGCGACTTTGCGGGTATCGCGGGAAAGCGGCGCACGCTTGTCGCGGCGCAGTGCGCCCTGAAGGCGCCGCTGTCAAAGCCCGACGCGCGGCCTCCCGCTGCCGGTGCGCCCTTGCGTTTCGCGCGCAATCCGTTATGGGCGCCCCTTCGCGTGCGCCACGGCGTGCGTAAAAAAGGAAAGAAAGCCGGAGGGGCCCCGCAATGGTGCGGATCAGCCAGCGATCGGTTGGATAGAGAAAAGGAAGCTGCCGTGCCGCTTTATGAGCACGTGTTCCTGGCGCGCCAGGATCTGAGCCAGAGCCAGGTTGACGCTCTGGCCGCCACCGCGACCGAGATCGTCGAGACCCATGAAGGCAAGGTCCTGAAGACCGAGACCTGGGGCCTCAAGAATCTCGCCTACAAGATCAAGCGCAACCGCAAGGCGCATTTCGTGATGCTCAACATCGAGGCTTCGGGCGACACCGTCGCCGAGCTGGAGCGCCAGACCTCGATCAACGAGGACGTGATCCGCTGGATGACGATCCGCGTCGACGAGCACGAGGCCGGCCCCTCGGTGATGATGCGCAAGACCGACCGCGACCGCAGCCGTCGCCGCGAACGTGAGGGGAACTGATCCATGGCCCGTGCATTCTTCCGCCGCCGCAAGTCCTGCCCGTTTTCGGGCAAGAACGCGCCGCAGATCGATTACAAGGACGTGCGTCTGCTGCAGGGCTTCATGTCCGAGCGCGGCAAGATCGTTCCCAGCCGCATCACGGCCGTTTCGGCCAAGAAGCAGCGTGAGCTGAGCCAGGCGATCAAGCGCGCCCGGCACATCGGCCTGCTGCCCTACATCGTCAAGTAAGGGAGGCTAGCCCCATGGACATCATCCTCCTCGAACGCATCGAGAAGCTCGGCGCCATCGGCGACGTCGTTTCCGTCAAGGACGGCTACGCGCGCAACTATCTGCTGCCGAACAAGAAGGCGCTACGCGCCAACGAAACCAACAAGAAGGTCTTCGAGGCCAACCGCTCCCGGATCGAGGCCGACAACGCCGAACGCCGCAGCGATGCCGAAAAGCACTCGCAGAACGTCGATGGCAAGCAGGTCGTCCTGATCCGCGCCTCGTCGAACTCGGGCCAGCTTTACGGCTCGGTTTCGGTGCGCGACATCGTCGATGCGCTCAATGCCGACGGCGCGGGCGTCGCCAAGCACATGATCGTGCTGGAACGCCCGATCAAGACGATCGGCGTGTTCGACGTGCGCGTGAACCTGCACCCGGAAGTCTCGGTGAACGTCAAGGTCAACGTCGCCCGCTCGCCCGACGAGGCGGACCTGCAGTCGCAGGGTGTCGACGTCATGGCCGCAATGTTCGAACAGGATACCGCCGGCTTCGTCGAAGCGTTCGATCCCAATGCCGAGCCCGGCACGATCGCCGCCGACGACGAGGAAGCGGAAGGCGAAGCGCAAGCCTGAGCTTCGCTTCCCCCAACCCGGGAAATTCAGGCCCTCGCTTCCTCGGGAAGCGGGGGCCTTTCCGTTTGCGCTTGTCTCTTTTGTCCACCGGGCCGGGGCAAGGCTGAACGGGAGCCGAAATCGGGCCGGAGGAAGCTCCCCCTGACGGCTGACCGTCATGAGCCTGTCACGAGGATTGTCTTTGGCGGCGCCACCTCATCCGCCCGCGATTCGGCGGGCGGCCACCCCCGGGAACCTGAACGGCTGCGTCGAATGGACGATGAGAGCGACATAATCGCCGCCTGGATCGCCAGGGAGATCGTCCCGCACGAAGGGCGCATCCGCAACTGGCTGTCGCGCCGCTGGCACCATGTGATCGACATCGAGGATGTGATCCAGGAGGCCTATTGCCGCATCGCCAGCCTGGCCTCGGTCGATCACATCGACAATCCCGCCGGCTATTTCCACCGGACGGTCAACGCCGTGGCGACCGACATGATGCGCCGTGCCGGCATTATTAATTTCACTTCGATGACCCAAATCGAATGGTCGAACGTCATAGATGGTAAACCCTCCGCCGATCGGGCGCTGGAGGCGTGCCAGGAGCTCGAACGGGTGGACGGGCTGCTGGCCAGACTGTCCGATACCTACCGCAAGGTGATCGAACTGCGACGCATTGAAGGCCTTTCGCGCAAGGAAACCGCCGAACGCCTGGGAGTGAGCGAGAACGACGTGAAGAATTACCTGGTGCGCGGCCTGCGCAAGATCATGCAGACAATGGCGGAGCAGGACGCGCGCATGGATGGTGACGACGACGAACGAGAGGCGAATGACAAGAAGGTGGAAGTGATTGGCACGCACCGGCCCCGCTAACAGCATCAACGATCAGGCTGCCAGGTGGGCGGTGGAAGCGGCGCATGGGGAGATGACGCCCGCGAACCGCGCCGAACTGGAAGCTTGGCTGGCGGCGGACAGGCGCCATCGCGGGGCCTTCGCGCGCGCGCGCGCGTGGCTGCGCGCGACGGAAGAGGCCGTGATCGAGGCGCATTCGCCGCCGGCTTCGCCAAGGCCCGCGTCCCCGGCGCCCGCTTCGGACAACGACAACGGCCATGGGCAGGAGGCAGTCGAGCCGGCCCCCTTGCGCGGGGGCCTGTTCCGCTGGAGCGCAAGGGCCGTTGCCACCGGCGCCGCGCTGACCGTGTCGGTAGCGGCGCTGGTGGCGATGGGCGTGCCGGTGCTGGCCCCCTTCCGGCAGAGCGAACTGGCCGCCGCCGAGCAGGTGGTGCAGCTCAAGGACGGCTCTGTCGCCACGCTGCGCGAAGACGCGCAGATCCAGGTCGTGCTGTCGGACAATATCCGCCGGATCAAGCTGCTGCGCGGCGAAGCCACCTTCAAGGTCGCCAAGGACAAGGCCCGGCCCTTCGTCGTGCAATCGGGCGACGTCTATGCGCAGGCGACCGGCACGGTCTATTCGGTCCGGCGCGTGGGCCTGACCGGCGGCATGGTGAAAGTGCGCGAAGGCAGCGTGCTGGTCTGGCCGCATGACGAGCGCGACCAGGCGGTCCTGCTGCACGCGGGCGGCACGGTGACGCTCGATCCGGGGCCGAACCGGGGCGGGCCCGAACCCACGGCCTCCACCGCGCCGCGCTTGCCACCGCCCGAACTGGCGCAGATCTCGCTCGACAACGTGCCGATCCGATCGGCCGTCGTCCGCTTCAACCGGGTCAACAGCACCAAGATCATCATTGCCGACCCGGAGATCGGCAACATCAGGATCATCGGCTTGTACCGGGCCAATAATCCCGAACAGTTCGCCCAGGCCGCCGCCGCAATATCGGGTGGCCATATCTCCCGCGAAAACGGCACTATTGTAATAAAAATGAAATAGAATTGCCGCTGAACATTAATTTTTTTGCTTTGATCCGAAAGTGGATTTGCCCCGTCAATATGTTCGAAGACATCGAACACAGGGGTAATCCGAATGCATTCTTCCTTCTCGCGACTGTCTGCTTCCGTGATGGCCGTCGCGGTGGCCACCTGCCTTCCCGCCGTGGCGCAAGCGCAAATGCGCAACTTCGCGATTCCCGCGCAGGCCGCATCGAGCGGGGTGCGCGAATTCGCGCGGCAAGCCGGGATCCAGGTCACTCTCGCGGGGCGCGATGGCCAGGGACGCACGACCAACGCGGTCCAGGGCAACCAGGACGTGCGCGAAGCGCTGGACCGGCTGCTGGCGGGAACCGGGCTGACCGTGCGCTCCTTCGACGGGCAAGTGGCCATTCTCGGCGCGAACGCGGCGCCCGAGGAGGAGAACGTTGCCGAAACCATCACCGTCACCGGATCGCGCATTGCCCGGCCCGAACTGGAATCGGCCATGCCGATCGGCATCGTCAGCATGGAAAGCGCGATGAAGGCGGGCAACACCTCCGCTTACGAAACCATCCTGCGCGACGTGGCCGTGGGGCCCGGCAACGGCCCCTACAACAGCGCGCCCGAAGGCCAGTATGACGGCGGCATGGCCACGATCGAGCTGCGCAACATGGGCGTCAGCCGTTCGCTGACGCTGGTCGACGGCCGGCGCCGGGTGTCCGGCGCGGCTTCGTCGTCCGCCGTCGATATCAACATGATCCCGTCCGGCATGATCGAACGCATCGAGATCGTCACCGGCGGCGCCGCCGCGATCTATGGCGCGGACGCGGTGACGGGCGCGGCCAACATCATCACCCGCACCAATTTCGAAGGGCTGGACATCTCCGCGACGACCGGCACCACCCAGCATGGCGGCGGCAGCAAGTCGCAAGTCTCGCTCGTCGCCGGCACGAAGTTTGCGGACGATCGCGGCTCGATCACGATCGGCGGCACCTGGATGAAGAACGATCCGATCTACTTCTACCAGCGTTTCTCCAAGGATACTCTGGTCAGCTACCAGACCAATCCCGCCAGCACCGGCCCCAAGGACGGCATCCCCGACCGGACGATCCGGTATCACATGACGAACATGTACCTGCAGCCCAACGCCAACATCTATGTCGGCGGCAAGACCTATCTGCTGGCGCCCGATGGCTCGGCCTATCTGGGGCAATACGCCAATGGCTGCATCTCGGGTTGCGGCACCTCGCGCGATGGCGGTGACGGCGGCTTTCCGCAAAGCCAGTACTGGAGCGACTTCCTGATCGCGCCGATCGAAAGCTATGCCTTCATCGGCCGCTTCGATTACAAGCTGGCCGATTGGGTCAGCTACAACTTCCGCGTCGATTACGGCCGCTCGAAATACGATGCCTATCGCCGCCCCTATCGCGACGATGACCGCCTGACCTGGCTGAACGGCGCGGGCGGCGCCACCGCCTATCTCGACAATCCCTACCTGCCCGATTCCTTTCGCCAGATCATGGTCGGCAATGGCCTGACATCCACTCCGGTCCGCCGCAGCTATGAGAACTTCGGCCAGATGACCGACTATAGCGACCGCCAGAGCCTGACGGTCAGCACCGGCGTCAATGGCCAGTTGCCCGGCGGGTTCGAATGGGAAGCCTTCTGGCAATATGGCCGCAGCACCAACGATATCCACGCGGACAACGTACCGATCGCATCGCGGCTGATTGCCGCGCGCGATGTCATCGCCGATCCCGTCACCGGCCAGCCCGTCTGCCGCGATCAGGCGGCCCGGGCGATCGGCTGCGTGCCGTTCAACATCTTCAGCGAAGACCCGCTGACCGCCGAGCAGCGCGGCTGGATGATGGCGACACGGCGCAAGCACCGCGAGCAGACCCAGACGATCTATGGCGCCAGCATCAACGGCAGCCCGTTCTCGCTGCCCGCCGGCGACATCCAGGCCGTCGTCGGCTTCGAGCATCGCCGCGAAGCGATCCACAACGTGGACGACAACGGCGCCGCGCCGCCGGAAAAGGAATTGTCGCACCTCGGCACCTGGGCGCCTTACGAGCCCGAGCTGCGCGCGTCGAACGACGTGTCGGAAGTCTATGGCGAGCTGGTGGTACCGGTGCTGCGCGATCTGCCCTTCGTCCACCGGCTGACGCTGGAAGGCGCCTATCGCTATTCGGACTACAGCGATTTCGCCTCGACCAACACCTGGAAGGCCGGCGGCACCTGGATGCCGTTCTCGCAATTGACGTTGCGGGTCGTGCGATCACGCAGCGTGCGCGTGCCCAACTTCGGCGAGCGCTATTCCTCGCGCGCGGTCCAGGAAATCGGCGTGCGCGATGCCTGCCTGCAGACGACCTACAACGCCAACCCCACGCGCGAGGCGAACTGCGCGGCGCTGATGAAACAGCTGGGCGTCGCCACGCCTTATCTGCCCAGCGAGATCGGCACCGGCTATGTCGTCACCGGCGGCAGCATGGACGTGACGCCCGAAACCTCGAACAGCCTGACCGCCGGCCTCGTCTGGCAGCCGCGCTTCCTGCCCGGCTTCGACCTGACGGTCGATTACTGGAACATCACGCTGGACAACATGATCGCCGCGATCGCCCAGCAGGACATCCTGAACCTGTGCGTGGACCTGCCCACCACCGAAAACCAGTTCTGCGACCGGATCGAGCGCGATTCCAGAGGCTATGCCGAAGGCGTCGACACCAGCTACATGAACGTGTCCGAATCCGAGGCCAAGGGCATCGACATCGGCGCGAACTACCGTTCGAACCTTGGGGCGGGCCGCATCAACCTGGCCTTGCGCGCGACTTATCTGCTGAAGTTCGAGACCACGACCCTGCCGGGCGTGGACACCAGCCGGATCATCTATGACGGCGGCTACCAGAACCCGCGCATCCGGGCCAACCTGTTCGCCAGCTATGACATCGGCGATTGGGACATCGGGCTGAACACGCGCTTCTGGGGCAGCGCCGTCAACTACACCAACGTGTCGGACGAGGCTTACGAGAAGAACGACCTGCCCGCCAGGATCTACAACGACCTGAACGTGGGCTGGCACATGAACGAGAACGTCACGCTTCGCATCGGTATCAACAACCTGTTCGATGTCCAGCCGCCTTACCGGCCGCGGACGTATTACCAGGGCGGTGGCGGCGTCTATGACGTCTATGGCCGCTACTTCTTCGGCAACGTCAACTTCAAGTTCTGAGGAAGGGCCGCGTCATGAGGAAAATCACGCAATCACGCGCCTGCCGCCGTCATCTGACGGCGGGGCTGGCGGCGGCGGCCGCGCTGCTGGCCGCCGGCCACGGCTTCGCCCGGGACGATGCCGGCGCGGGCCAAGCCGCGCCGGCCGCTCCGCCGATCATGGTCATCGCCCATCGCGGCGGCGCGATGGTGCGCCCGGAAAACACCATGCCCGCCTTCCGCCACGCCGCCGATCTCCACGCCGAATACCTGGAATTCGACATGGAGATGACCGCCGATGACCGGGTCGTCATTCATCACGACGCGAACATCAACCCGGACTTCTGCACGCCCGATGCCGGATCGGGCTTGGTCCCCGGCCCGATCCGCGCGCTGACTTTCGCGCAGACGCAGAAGTTCGATTGCGGATCGGGCGCGCGGCCGGCCTATGCCGGAGCACGCCATGTTGCCGTTCCGGGCGCGCGCATCCCCACGCTGGACGAAGTGCTGCGCACATTCCGGGGCAGCGACGCGCGGTTCTTCGCCGAAACCAAGATTCCCAGGGGCGCGGACATCGACCCGGTCAAGTTCGCCACGCTGATCGACGCGGCCGTGCGCGAACATGGGCTGGAGGACAGGCTTGTCCTGCAATCCTTCGACTTCCGCACGATCGATGCGCTGCACGCGATCAACCCGCGCATCCGCACGTGCCTGCTGGGCGTGCCGCAGCAGACCCGCGACTACCTTGCCATGCTGCGCCAGCACCATGCCACGTGCATCGTGCTCGACCATGACGAGATCGATGCGGCCGGCGTGCGCCGGTTGCGCGCGGCCGGCGTGCTGGTGTTTTCCGGCGTGGCCGACAAGCCGGAAGACTGGCGCGCATATGCCGATCGCGGCGTCGATGCCATCTTCACCAACGATCCCGAGGGGCTGATCGGCTTCCTCAGGCAAGCGGGCCTGCGGGCCGGAACGCAGGACTGACGCCGTCCCCCTCCTGCCTTTGGCCGGTCATGCGCGGGTGGCACAGCCTTTTCCGCGCAGGGCCGGCCACGGCGCTCCCTTTCCCATTTCCCACGCATGGACAGGTGCAGGAACATGAAACCGATCATTCGCATGGATCGCCGCGATCTCATCAAGGCCGCCGGCGGCATCGCCTTGCTGGCGGGCTTTGCCCGCACGCCGCTGTTCGCGCAGGCGCTGGGCGCCAATCCGTTCACCCTGGGAGTCGCGGCCGGCGACCCCTGGCCCGATGGCTTCGTGATCTGGACCCGGCTGGCGCCGCGCCCGCTTGAGGAACATGGCGGGATGCCCACCGCGCATGTGCCGGTGCGCTGGGAAGTGGCCGAGGATGAAGGCTTCGCGCGTGTCGTCCGCAAGGGCGAAACGATGGCCCTGCCCGAACTGGCCCATTCGGTGCACGTCGAGGTCGAAGGGCTGCAGCCGCATCGCCCCTACTGGTACCGCTTCGCCGTCGCCGGCTCGGACGTCAGCCCGGTCGGCATGGCCCGCACCGCCCCGGCCCGCGATGCCCTGGCGCAGCGGCTGCGCATCGGCGTGGCCGGCTGCCAGCATTACGAGATGGGCTTCTACGACGCCTGGGCGCATCTGGCCGACGAGCCCGACCTCGACCTGATCTTCCACTATGGCGACTATATCTACGAAGGCGCCGGCACCCCGCCGGGACAGGCCGCCGCCACCTGGACGCCAGTGCGCCAGCATATCGGCAACGAGATCTACAGCATCGAGGATTACCGCCGGCGCTACGCCCAGTACAAGAGCGATCCGGCCTTGCAGGCGGCCCATGCGGCTTGCGCTTTCGCCGCCTCGTTCGACGATCACGAGATCGACAACAACTGGGCCGGCGATTTCGACCAGGACGGCACCAGCCCGGCGATCTTCGCCCTGCGCCGCTATGCGGGCCTGCAGGCGTGGTACGAACATATGCCGGTGCGCAAGGCGCAGTTCCCCACGACCGGCGGGCTGACCGCCTATCGCCGCCTCGATTATGGCCGGCTGCTGCGCACCCATGTGCTCGACACGCGTTCCTACCGATCTGACCAGCCGTGCAACGACGGCAAGATCACGCCTTGTCCCACGCAGGCGCACAACGCGCCCGAGATGCTGGGCAAGGCGCAGGAAGCGTGGCTGGACGCCGGGCTGGGCAACCAGGCGACATGGAACCTGCTGGCCCAGCAGGTCATCGTCATGCCGGTGGACTTCCGCGCCAGCGACGCGGCCGAAGCCCGCTTCGCCACCGACCTGTGGGACGGATACCGCCCGGCGCGCGCGCGGCTGATCGAATCGATCCGCAAGCACGACCTGACGAACGTGATCATCGCCACGGGCGACCATCACCGCCACCTCGTCGGCTCGGTGCCCGAAAGCGACGATCGACCGGACGGCCGCAAGGTCGCGGTCGAATTCCAGGCCGCCTCGATCACCTCGAACGGCAACGGCAAGGGCGAAGCCGGGCTGGAGCACATGATGCGCAACAACCCGCACTTCGCCCTTTATACCGACCGGCGCGGCTACCAGCTGTTCGACATCACCGCGAAAGAGTGGACCACCTCGGTCAAGGTGATGGACCAGGTGGAAAAGCCGGGCGGCAAGATCACGACACTGGCCAAGTACGCGGTGACACCGGACGCGCCCGTGCTCCACCACGCCTGACGGCCGACGGAGCCGGTGGCGGCGCCCCGCCGCCGGCTCCGATCAGTCGGCCACGGGCCGCGCCGCAAGATACTGGGTGATCGGCGCAATATCCTGCTCGGCGATCGGCGCGTGATAGACATCGCGCATCTTCAGCACGATCTCCTGCCACTTTTCGGCCGGGAACGCTGGCTGCGTCAGCACCATGCTGGGCGAATGGCAGGCCGAGCAGCGGGCGTTCACCAGATCGGCATTCGGCCCGTCGGGATAAGTCGCATCGTCCGCCGGCAAGTCCATCGTCGCCGAAGTCAGCGTGAAACCGTTGGCGCTGACGCTGCTGGGCGGCGGGCCTGCGGACACGGGCGGGGGCGGCGCGGGCTTGCGCGATCCGGGTGGCCCGACCACGATCAGCACGAATGCGGCAATGCCGATCAGCCCGGCGGCGAGCGGCGCGAAGCCCTGCGTCCGACCCGCCATCACCGCGTCGCCAGGATGGTGGTGACTTCGACATTGGCGCGCATGAAGCCGCTGGGGTTCCACACCGGCGCCATCGGCTGCGTCACGCCCGCGGTGCTGGTGCATCGCGCCATCAGCCGGATCCGCCCCGGCCGGGCCAGCGGCACCCGCGCATCCCAGCGGCGGAAGCTGTACTTGCCGTGATCGGGCCCCAGCGTGGCCGGCCGCCAAGAGTGCCCGCCATCGCTGGAGACATCAACGCGCGCCACGCCATGATCACCGCCCATCGCGATGCCGCCCAGCGGGATCGACGGCTCGAACGCGATTTCCTGGCCTTCGCCCAGGCTCGTCACCCAGCTGCGCGGCACCATCGCGCCGATCGGCACGGTGGGAAAACCCTTGGCGCCGGGCACCACGTTCGCGCCGGGGGTGGTGGGGATCTTGTAGGCTTTCTCCATCCAGTACCGGTCGTCAGGCGCGGCCAGCACCTCGATATCGTTCAGCATCTTGACCCAATAAGTCGAATACCAGCCCGGCACCACCAGCCGCAGCGGAAAGCCGTTCAGCATCGGCAACTGCTCCCCGTTCATGGCGAAGGCCAGCATCACCTCGCCATCGCGGGCATGTTCGATGACCAGCGATTTCTCGAAATCCGGCGCTCCGGCGACCAGCGGCTGATCGAGCCCGCCGAAACGGACCGCCACCGCATCGCCCCGCACCCCGGCCAGATCGAGGACATGGCGCAGGCTGACGCCAAGCCAGCGGGCATTGCCCATCGCGCCGTGCGCCCATTGCGCGCCGGGCACGCGCGGCTGGAACAGTCCGCGCGAATTGCCCGAGCATTGGTTGACCGCCGCGATCTCGACACGCGGCATGTGCAGCAACTGCGCCAGGCTGATCGAGATCGGCTGCCGCACCGCGCCGCGCACGGTCAGGCGGAAGCTTTCGACATCGATCGAGGTGGGCATGTCGGCCCAGTGCCAGCGCACGAAGAACTGGTCGGCCGGCGTGAACACGTCGCGATCGAACACGCTGAACGGCGTTTCCAGCAAGGGCGGGCGCACCCGCTGCACGATCATCTCCCCCTTGCCGGGAAAGCCCGACGCCAGTGGCCGCCGGGAAGGGCCGCCGGGCAAGCGCAAGTCGGCCAGCGCCTGCGCCAGCACCGGCGTGGCCAGCGCGCCCGCGCCCACCGCGGCGGCCTTCAGCAACCGCCGGCGACTGACGGCCAGCGCGGCCCGTTCGTCCAGATAGTCCATCGTCGTCTCGGTCCCCGTATCGCTCGTCTTTCCGTGCCGCCGGTCTTCGCCCCGTTTTCCGGCCCGGCCGCGCGCGGCCCGCCGATGGAGCGGACGCGGCGTCAGGCCAGGCCCATCATCCGCAGCGTCGCCAGCGCCATCGCGCCCAGGATGGCCAGCGAAGCCGTGACGACGAACACCACGCGCGGCCCGGCGGCCGAAACGCTGCGCAGATCAACGCCCAGACCAAGACCCGCCATCGCCAGCACTGTCAACAGCCCGCTCAGGACATGCGCCGGCGCGGCCACCATGCGGGGCAGCAGCCCGAGCGAATTGACCGCCGCCAACGCCAGGAAGGCCAGGATGAATGGTGGCATCAAGCGCAGGATCGAATGATGCGCGGCCGTGGGCTGCTCGCTGGCCCGGTGCCGCGCGCGCAGCAGCGACAGGCCAGTGACGAGCGGCCCCAGCATCAGCACGCGCACCAGCTTGACCAGCGTGCCCGCCTGCACCGCCGTGGCGCCCAGCGGGCCGGCCGCGGCGATGACTTGCGGCACGGCATAGACCGTCAGCCCCGCCAGGATGCCGCCCGCCAGCGGCGTCAGGTGCAAGGCATAGGCGACGAAGGGAAGCGCGATGACCACGACGATGCCGAGCACGGCGGTGAAGGCGATCGAGGTCGCCACGTCATCGCTTTTGGCATCGATCACCGGCGCGACGGCCGCGATCGCCGAATTGCCGCAGATCGCGTTGCCGCAGGCCACCAGCAGCGCCATCTTGCCCGGCAACCCGACCATGCGCCCGATCAGGAAGCTGGCGATGATCGCCCCGATCACGGTGGCGACGATCGAGGCAATCAGGGGCAACCCGGCCGCCGCGATCGCGCCGAAGCTGATCGTCGCGCCCATCATCGCCACCGCCAGTTCCAGCATGGTCTTGGCCGCGCAATGGATGCCGGGGGCAAAGGCGCGCGACGGTGCCCGCACCGTGCGGATGATCGCCCCCAGCAGGATGGCGATGACCAGCGCTTCCAGCCAGGGCTTGCCCACCAGCGCGATCTCCAGCCGCTCCAGCACAAGCGCCGCCGCCGCGACAGCCCCGCTGAGCGCCAGACCGGGAACCAGCGAGCGCGGCAGCAGCCTGTCGGGAAGCAACGACGGAGAGGCAAGCTGAGCTTTCATCGCTTCAACTTCAGCTTTCCATCACAGAAATCCAATCGATTGATTTTGGAGATAGAATAAGGAATATCTATGGTATGACGCTCGAACAGCTGCGCATCTTCGCGATGGTCGCCCAAACGCTGAGCATGACACGCGCGGCCGAGCGGCTGCACTTGTCCCAGCCGGCGGTCAGCGCGGCGATCGCCGCGCTGGAGCAGCGCCATGCCACGCATCTGTTCGACCGGGTCGGCCGGCGGCTGGAACTGACCGAGGCCGGACGCCTGTTCCTGCCCGAAGCGCGCACCGTGCTGGCCCGGGCGGACGAAGCCTGCCGGGTGCTCGATGAGCTGGGCGGCCTGATGCGCGGCGAAGTGCGGATCGCCGCCAGCCAGACGGTGGCGACATACTGGCTGCCGCGCCGCATGGCGCGCTTCGCCGCGACCGCGCCGCATGTCAGGCTGCACCTGTTTGTCGGCAACACCGCGCAAAGTGCCGCGCGCGTGCTGCAAGGCGAAGCGGACATCGGCTTCGTCGAGGGCGAGGTGGACGAGGCGCTCCTGTCCCGGCAAGTGGTCGACCACGATCGGATCGGGCTTTATGCCGCCCACGATCACCCGCTGGCCGGCCGGCCGCTGACGCGCGTGGACCTGGAAGCGGCGCAATGGGTCATGCGCGAGCCGGGATCGGGCACGCGCGACCATGTCACGGCCGGGCTGGTCGAATCCGGCCTGGCGATCGAGCATCTCCAGATCCTGCTGGAACTGCCGTCAAACGGCGCGGCGCTGGAAGCGGTCGAGGGCAGCCAACTCGTCACCGCCGTGTCGGAGCTGGCCGCCGCCGCGCGCGTCGGCGTCGGGCTGATCCGCCCGCTGGAATGGCCGCTGCCCCCGCGCGAGTTCACAATGCTGCTGCATCGCGCCCGCCGGCCCAGCCGCGCCACGGCCGCGTTTCAGGCCTCGCTGTAAACGCCGGTTCGGCGCCCCACCACCGCTCGAACATCGTGGCTGCGGGCCATGGCGAAAGCCGCTATGATGGGCCGGTCTTGCGGCTTTCCCCGACCCGCTGCACGGAGCCCTGCCATGATCGCGGCTTTCCCCTTGCCCGCCACTCGGTTCCGCCGCTCGGTGTCCGCCACCCGGCATGCCGCGCCAGCGGTGATCCGCCCTCGCCTTTTCACGCCCCCCACCCTGCGCAACCAAAGGATGCAGTGACATGCCCACGATCACGACGAATGACGGCACCGAGATCTATTACAAGGACTGGGGGCCCAGCGACGCCCGGCCGATCGTGTTCCATCACGGCTGGCCGCTTACGGGCGACGACTGGGACAACCAGATGATGTTCTTCCTGCTGCACGGCTATCGCGTGATCGCGCATGACCGGCGCGGGCACGGCCGCTCGACCCAGACCTGGACGGGCAACGAGATGGACACTTACGCCGCCGACGTCGCGACGCTGACCGACCGGCTCGACCTGAAGGATGCCGTCCACATCGGCCATTCGACCGGCGGCGGCGAAGTGGCGCGCTATGTCGCGCGCGCGAAACCGGGACGCGTCGCCAAGGCGGTGCTGATCGGCGCGGTGCCGCCGATCATGGTCCAGTCCGATGCGAATCCCGGCGGCCTGCCGATCGCGGTGTTCGACGGCTTTCGCGCCGCGCTGGTCGCCAACCGGGCGCAGTTCTTCCGCGATGTCCCTTCCGGGCCATTCTACGGCTATAACCGGCCGGGGGCGCAAGTCAGCCAGGGCGTGATCGAGAACTGGTGGCGGCAAGGCATGATGGGCGGCGCCAAGCCGCATTACGACTGCATCAAGGCCTTTTCCGAAACGGACTTCACCGATGACCTGAAAGCGATCGCGGTCCCTACCCTGGTCATGCATGGCGATGACGACCAGATCGTGCCTTACGCCGATTCGGCGCCGCTATCGGCGCGGCTGCTCAAGAACGGCACGCTCAAGACCTATCAGGGTCTGCCGCACGGAATGTGCACCACGCATCCCGAGGTGATCAATCCCGATCTGCTTGCCTTCATCGAGGGCTGACCGGCGAAGATCGCTATGCGGAACGGGGATGTGAGCCGCGCCCCCGCCGACACCGGCGGGGAAACGCGGTGGGGGGAGGGAGCGGCTCGTCCGACCGCTCCCTCCCCGGCCCTTACTCGGCGCGTTGTGGGGCAGTGGCGCCAGTCGTCAGGGCCGCGGTCTGTCCTTTCATGCTGGGCCCGTAGAAGAGCCCGTTGAACAGGAACTTGAACGTCGGATAAGGCTGGCCGCGCTGCGTCACTTCCGGGGCGAGCAGCAGGACGTGGCCCTTGCCGAGCGAGGCATCGACGATCGTCGCCTTGCCATTCAGCAGCTTCTGGCCCCAGGCCCAGCCCGAAACCAGCGGATCGTCATTGTAGAACCCGCCGACCTTGCGCACCGCGGGGCTATCGCCCGCGCCGGAGAAGACCGGGTTGTTGTTGTAGAAGATGTTCACCGTTTCCGGCACGCCATAAGCGAGCGGATCGCTCGGATTGACCCGCGTGGTAAGGATCGAGCCGGGCACGTAGAACTTGGTCGAAGGCAGCGGCGTCGCCTTGCCGTCGGGGCCGGTGGGGTTGAGCACGTTCGTGACCGGCAGGCCCAGATCGACGCCCAGCTGCGCGGCATTGCCGACCGCGATCACGGTGCCGCCCGCCTTGGCGAAAGCGGCGATCTGCGGATAGCTCTTGTCCTTGGTGATCGTGCCCAGGCGCGCGCGGAACTCGGCCGGGATGTCCGCCGCGGCCGGCTGCCCGCGGCCACCGCCTTCGCGGCCCAGCACGTCGCTCTGGAAGACCAGCACGTCGTACTTCTTTTCGAGCCCGCCCTTGTCCAGCTCCTGCGGGAACACGAGCGTATAGGGGAACTCGAAATTCTCGAAGATCCAGCGCGTCCAGCCCGACGCCATCGAGCCGCCGTAGAGATCGACCAGGCCGATGCGGACCGGCTTGACCGCCATCGTGTCGCCGGCCGGCTTCGCCCCCACCGCATAGGCATCGATGCCGAGCGGGCCGACGCTTTGCGCGACGATCGCCTGCGCCTTGGCCGATGCCGGAATCCACAGCGCGCCCGGCGCCATCGTCTGGTCGCCGACGCTGGCCTGGTCCTTCAGCCAGAACACCGGCAGCCCGGCCTTCAGCAGACGGTTCGACAGGATGAAGCTGTTGTTGGTCGCGTGGCTGACGACATAGCCGGCCGATCCGTCACCGATCACGCGGCCCGCGGGAGGCGCGTCCATCACGTCGGACACTTGCGGGAACGGCTGGGGCGCGCCGTCGAGCATCCGGTCGAACTTCACGTTCATCTGAAGCGCGAGGGTGTAGCCGGTGATGTCATAAGGCTTGATCGGCGGGCCGCCCGGATAGGAGAAATCGTGCGGGTGGTCCTGCGGCTCGAACATGTCGAGCACGTGCGGACGGAACGCCTGGTCGGTGCGTACCACGAAGGAGCCCGCCGGATAGGATTTCCCGCCGAAGCTGAACGGCGCCGGTGCGCGTTCCACCTCGACGCCGGTCTTGATCAGGGCGTTCAGGAACTTGACCGTGGTGGGCATGTCCGGCTGGCTGTCGGCCGGCAGGATATAGGCGCGCGGCATACGCTTCGCCGGGTCCTGCAGCACGCTGGTGTAAAGGCTGGAGGGAACCGGCCGGGCGCCGCGACCGACGACCGTGGGGCCAGTGGTTTCCGGCCCCTTGTCGCCGCCGGCCATCTTGTCGGCCGCTTCGCGCACGGCTTCCAGCCCCTTGGGCGTGATCACCCAGCTGTCCTGGCTGCCCTTCTCGATCTGGTTGCGGCCCATGACGTAGCGATTGTACAGCACCACCTCGCGATAGCGCGACGCGTAGTCGAGGATCGCGCGGCTCATTTCCTTCACGTAGTCGATCGACTGCTGGAAGTGCCACTTCTGCGGTGCGATCGGCAGCACCTCGTCCTGGCGCGGCAGCGCCTTGTCGAGCACGAGGGGGATCTCCATCGGCGTGGGATTGCCGATGATCTCGGTCAGGATGCCGATCTGGTTGTGGAAATAGCCGATCGTGCGGATGCCGCCGTTGAACCAGGTGGAATACGGCGCGCCCGAACGCATCACCGAGCCGCCCTTGCCCTGGCTGACCAGGCGCGCGTGCATCATCTCGCCGACGACATCGGTCTGGTTGATGACGAGCGGCTCGTTGTTGAAGTTGTAGGGATCGCGGAACGGCGGGATGAACACCACCGCGCCTTCAGGGCCGGTCTGGTGCTGGTTGTAGAGGATCTGCGGGAACCATTCGCGATAGCCCGCGCGGTTCATGTTGGTGGTTTCGGGCTGGGTGGAGGCAAAGCTGTCGCGGTTGTCGTCGTGGCCGATATACTTCTGGTAAAGCACCGGGATCGAATCGGTCTTGCGCTTCTGCGGATCGGTCGGCCGCATGTACCAGTTGGCCACCAGTTCCAGACCGTCCGGGTTGGCGAAGACGAACAGCATGATGTCGTCGTTCAGCAGCCGCAGCGTTTCGGGATCATTCTTGGTCAGCATTTCGTGAATGATCTGGATATGGGTCTGCGCGTTGACGATTTCGGTCGCGTGCAGGCCCGCGTCGATCCAGACGACGGCCTTGCCTTCACGGGCCAGCGCGTGCGCCTGATCGTCGGTCAGCCCCTTGGCCAGCGCCAGCTTCTGCGAAATCTGCCGGTAATGCTCAAGATTCTTGATGTTCTCGGGCGATGACACGATCGCCATGTACTGCTCGCGGCCTTCCGCGGTCTTGCCGATGCTGATCAGCTTCATCCGGTCGCTCTCGGTGGCGATCTTCTGCAGCCAGGCCGAGATCTGCGTGTAGTTGGCCAGGAAGTAATCGCTGCCGGGCTTGGCCGGAAGCATCGCCTCGGGCGCCGTGACGGGCGCGCTGGTGGCAGGAGCGAGCTGGGCCTGGGCGGGCGTGATCGCAAAGGCGGCAAGTATCGTGGTAGTCAGCAGAAAACCGCGCATTTCTGTTCCCCTTCAGTGGGCCACGACCGTGGCCGGCAAGCTTCAGGTGTCCCGCCAACGCGGCGGGACACCCTTATTCAACTTCATTCATTCGCAGTCGTTATCCGGGGATCAGCCTCCCAGATCGAACCGGAGACCGATCCTGAAGGTGCGGCCCAGATAGTCGTAGAGCGAGCGGTTGGTGCCCGGATCGGGGCTCGACGTGTCGGACGGACCCGCGCCGACCAGGGCCGGATCCTTGTTGAACAGGTTGTTGATCTGCAGGTACAGATCGCCGTTCACACCGCCCAGCCCGAACTTGTGCGACAGATAGGCGTCGACATAGAAGGCGCCGGGCAAGTGGTTGTCCGAGATCGTCCGGTTGATGCTGGTCGACGCCGGGCAGCCCGAGGTGCATTCAACGTAATTGTTGTTGAACACGCCGCCGCTGAAGCCGCGGCCGGTAAGCTGCATCGTGAAGTCATCCACCACGTAGTTGGCCGTGACGCGATACTTCCAGGTCGGCAGCGAGCCGGTGTTCTGGCCGACGATGTCGGTCGGCGCCTGGGTGCCGTTGTCGGTGATCCGGTCGATCGCGCGGTTGGCCAGGCCCCGGATGCTGAGCGTGCCAGGCAGGTTTTCCGAAATCCGATCCAGCGGCGTCTGGTAGCTGACTTCGAAGTCCAGACCTTTCGCGCGCAGGCCGACATAGTTGTACTGGACGGTATAGACCCAGAAATCGGCAAAGCCGGGCACGGGGCCGGTGGTCCGGTTCCAGCCGTCGCCATAGGCATAGCGCGGCGCGGCCAGGTTGTCGGGCATGGACAGCGCGATCTGCTGGCAGAGGTCCTCGTTCCCTTCGAAGCAGCGATCGACGATCTGCTGCGCGCTCAGCGAATCGATCGCGCCCTTGATCTTGATGTCATAGAAGTCGACCGACAGGCCGAAGCCCGGCACGAAGGAAGGCCGGTAGACGACACCCAGGCTCCAGGTATCGGCCTTTTCGGGCTTCAGGTTGAGGTTGCCCTGCGGCACGCCGCGATAGCGGGCATTGGCGCCCGACCACGGATTGAGCAGCGCGTTGGTGTTGCCGCCGCCGGCCACGAACAGTTCCGAAAGGTTAGGCGCGCGGATATCCTTGGACCGCACCACGCGCACGCGCAGATCGCTGATCGGGCTCCAGGTGAAGCCGGTCTTCCAGGTCACCACTTCGCCGGCGAGCTGATAGCTGGTCAGACGCGCGGCGCCGTTGAACTCGACGTTCAGCGGCAGCGAGACCAGGGTTTCGACATAGCCTTCGTTGACGTTGTAGTGGCCCACCGTGTCGGCGAAGTTGCCGCTGTACCAACCGCTCTTGGCGAATTCGGGCGTATAGCCGGAGACTGCCTCGCGCCGGTGCTCGAAGCCGAAGGCCAGCCCGATCGGCTTGAGCCAGGGATTGTCGATCTCGGTGCTGAAGTTGATCGCGCCGACATCCTGCTGCAGCCGCTGCTTCGTCCAGGGATTGCCCATGACGTAATCGAGGGCGTCCTGCGAGTTCACGCCGATGCCGAAGCGATTGTAGGGCACGCAGCCATCGGCCAGCGGATCGGTGCTGCCGTTGCGCGTGACGCGGCAGACGATCTGGCTATGATCATCGTTCCACACCGCGTCCTGCGCGTAGCTGAGCTTCACGCGGTTGGCCGAGATCAGCGAGATGCGGTTCTTGGCGATGCCCTTCTGGTAATAGGCATCCCATTTCCAGTTGGTCTTCAGCAGGTTGAAGTTGCCTTCGGCGCCCACGACGTAGCGATAGACCTGGCGCAGGTTGTCACTCTCGCGCGTGGGATAGTCCGCATTGTACGAACCCATCGAGAACGAGGTGGTGCCGGGCGCGCGCGTGCCGCAGGCCAGCGAGGGATACTGGGCCAGCAGCGCCGTCGGGATGAAGGCGTTGTCGCAGGCGATCGGGATATTGCCGCGATCGGTCTGGCGGCCGCCCCAGTTCAGGCCATAGCTGCGGTTGTACGAGAATTCGCCGTAGACATTGACGTTGTCGAAGATGTCATAGCTCAGGCGGCCATAGATGCCGCGCATCCGTTCGGCCGGCTGCAGCGAGGTGCCGTCGATATGCTGGTTGACCTTCCAGTCACCGCCGATCGTCCATTCGCCGTTGCCCGCCGGATTGTAGTTGTCGCCATAGTCGTAGTGGTTGAGCGTACCGCCCTCGCCGAAATAGACGCCCCGGGCCGGGCCGTTCACGATGATGCCGCCCCCGGTCACCACGTTCAGGCCGGCATAGTTGGCGGGCATGTACTGCGGCTGCCCGTTGCCCGGCACGTAAGCCGGATTCTGCGTCAGGTAGCGGCCCTTGTCCGCCCATTCGCGCGGCACGCCGTTGATGCCGTCGCGCTGGATGATCGTGCCGTTGAGCAGGAAATGGCCGCGTCCGCCGCCGAACTTCATGCCCGCCGTCAACGTCGCGCGGTAGGTGTTGTCATCGCCATAGGTGGTCTCGCCATAGCTGAGATCGCCCTTGATGCCGGTGTAGTCGCGGTCGAGGATGTAGTTGACGACGCCGGCGACGGCGTCCGAGCCATAGACCGACGAAGCGCCGCCGGTGACGATTTCGATGCTCTTGATCAGGCCCTGCGGCACCAGGTTGGTGTCCACCGCGCCGTCCATCGTGGAGGCGACCGTGCGGTGCCCGTCGATCAGGACCAGCGTGCGGCCGCTGCCCAGGTTGCGCATGCTGACGGTGTTGAGGCCCGCCGCGCCGCTGGTCAGGCCGCGCTGGTTGTTGGCCGGGGTGGAACTGCCCGAAATGGCCGGGAGCTGGTTGACGTAGTCGGCGACGTTGGCCGGGGCCGATGCCTGAAGATCCTGCGTGCTGACGACCGTGATCGGCGTCGGCGTGTCATAGCCGTTGCGCACGATGCGCGAGCCGGTGACGGTGATTTCACCGGCCGGTTCGGCCGCGCCATCGGCCGCCACGGACTCTTCGGCCGGCGCGGGCGCTTCCTGCGCATGGGCAGGTGCGATGACGGCGAACTGGATAGCCAGGGCAAGTGCCATGCTACTGCCACCAAGGAGGGATATCCGCTCGCTCGAGCGACTGGATCGACTAGGCTGAATGATTGACATCGAGTTCCCCTATTTTTGAACGTTAGTGCGGCGAATGACCGCACTGCCCCCCTCCCGACATCTCACGGTCCCGCTTATCAGGTATCTGCGGAGTGCCTTGTTGCGACCCGCGCGTGCCGACCGTTGAGAAGGCCAGCATATGGCTGCTTACCTGTCATGAAGCTGTCGCTGTTCCACGTATCCCGACGGGGCATCCTCCTTCGCCGCCGGGCGCGCGACGGCGCGACCCCGGCGGGGCGACTCGCGACGCCGCGATGCGAAAGGAATGCTTGACTCCTGATTCGCAATGCCCTGTCTTCTGGCCGACATGCTTGTGTGCCAACGTGCTCGATTCGAGGACGGGTCGGTAACGGTCCTTCGGTTTGCCAGAAATTCCAGAAACATAAGAAGATACAGGGATGAGGGATGCCGCAACCTCGATCGGGAGGGACAATTGCGGATCATGATTGTTGAAGATGACCGCCGTCTCGCACGTGGGATGGAAGTGTTGCTGAACGCCGCCGGTTTTGTCGTGGACATATTGTCATCGGGGGAGGAGGCCTTGCAGATCGCCGAAAGCGTGCCTTATTCCGCCATCGTGCTCGATCTTGGGCTGCCCGATCTGGACGGGCTGGAAGTGCTGCAACGGCTCAGGCGCCGCAGCGTCAACACCCCGATCCTGATTTCGACCGCGCGGGATTCGCTGGCCGATCGCGTCAACGGGCTGGACCAGGGTGCCGATGACTATCTGGCCAAGCCCTTTCACCTCAGGGAGCTGGAATCGCGCGTGCGGGCACTCGCGCGCCGGGGGCAGGGCACGCCCGATCCGGTGCTGAAGATCGGCGAGCTGACGTTTGATCGGCTGAGCCGCACCGCCTATCTCAACGATACCGCGATCGAGCTGCGCCGCCGCGAACTGGCCGTGCTGGAAACGCTGCTGAACCGTCCCGGCAAAGTCGTGACCAAGGAACGGCTGGCGGCCGAAGTGTTCAACTTCAACGATGCCGTGGCGCCCAATGCGCTGGAGGTCTACGTTGCCCGTCTTCGGCGCAAGCTTCTGCCAAATGGCCCCGTGATCCGCACGATCCGTGGCCTGGGCTACATGATCGACGCGAAGTGACCATCGGCGTGAGAGTCGGCGCAAACAGGTGAGAGGAATGTTCGGTTCGCTTCGCGCCCGCCTGACGGGCGCCGTCATGCTTCCGTTGGCCGCGCTGGTCGTGATCTTCGGCGGCATCGCCTGCTGGGTCATCGCCAAGACGATCAACGTGACTTCGGACCGGGTGCTGGTCGGATCGGTGCGGACACTCAGCGTCGCGCTCGATGCCGAGCCCGACATGCGGCCGCGTCTCGTCCCGCTCGCGGTCCATCTTCTGCAGCGGCGCTCGCAACCGGCGACGTTCTACAGCATCCATCACGGCGACAAGCTGGTCGCCGGTCTGCCCGCGCTCACCCCGCCGCCGGGCTATGACGCCACCGCCCCCAGGGCCGACCACCGCCAGCCCGCCGCCTTTCCCGATTCCTATCGCAAGACCAGGATGTACAGCGGCTATGGCGACCCGGACGACGCGAAGACCGTGATCCAGGCGGCCTATCTGCGGGACGGCAAGGTGGGCGGCAAGGCGGCGCGGATCGCCACCGAGATCCGGCTGATCGAGGGCGACAAATACCCCTTCGTCGTCCAGGTCGGCGATTATACCGACGATCGCAGCACTTATATATTCAGCCAGTCCTTGCAGGTCATCGGCGGCGGCGTGCTGATCCTGATGATCGCCATGCTGCTGTTCTACCAGGCGATCATCTGGGGGCTCAAGCCGTTCTCGGTCCTGACCGAGCAAGTCGAGGAAGCGCGGCGGGAGCCGCCGGCCCATTTCCGGCTGGTGCAGTCGCCCGATACCCCGCGCGAGGCGGTTTCGTTCATCCTGGCGTTCAACGCCCTGATGGAGCGGATGGAAAAGGCCGCCGAATCGCTGCGGCAGTTCACCACCAATGCCTCGCACCAGATGCGCACGCCGCTGGCGATCGCCCGCGTCCACCTGGGCCTGCTCGATCGCTTCGGGCCGAATTCGCCGCAGGGGCAGACCGCGCTGCAGGATATCTCCCACGCCATCCAGTCGCTCGAACGCCTGCTGCAGCAACTCATCTCGCTGGCGCGGACCGACGAGCAGGCGATCGACCCGACCATGTCGTTCGATCTCGCGGCCACCGCCGCCACCGTCCTGGGCGAGCGAATCGGCCATTTCTCCGAATTCGATATCGACGTGATCTACGAACAGGACGAGGATGGCGCGATCGCGGTGAAGGGCCATCCGCTGCTCGCCGCCGAACTGATCAGCAATCTGGTGGACAACGCGATCCGCTACAACCGGCCCGGTGGCTCGGTCGTCGTCCGGCTCGGCCGCCACGACGGCCGCGGCCGGATCGAGATCGAGGATGACGGCCCCGGGATTCCCGAGGAATACCGCGAACGGGTGTGGGAACGCTTCTATCGCGGCGTGGCCGAGAACGACCAGGTCGGCAGCGGGCTGGGCCTGTCGATCGTCAGCTCGCTGGCCGAGCGCATGGGCGCCAGGGTTTCGCTGAACAATGGCGCGAACGGTTGCGGCGTGTGTGCGACCGTCGAATTCCAGGAAGCCGCGTGACAGCTTTGCGACAGATATTTCTCTTAACCTGAGCAACAATCAAACAGAGCAAAGAATGCGAGGGCTCCGTGAACACCGTCAGGCGATTGGCCCCCAACAGCGGGTTCCGCGCGCGAAATCGATAGACCCGCCGTGTTTTCAACACTCACGTCGAACCGCTGGTCGGATCTGTCATCACACATTTCGGTGCTCGCCGGGTTCGCGGTGGGCGTTGGCGGAGGGCTGATCGTCAATCTCACGATCGGCCGCACCGCCTGGGTGGTCGGCTTCATGGCGAACGTCACCCGGCCGATCGAGAACCTGTTCCTGCGCCTGCTGTTCGTTCTCGTGCTGCCGCTGCTGTTCTCGGCACTGGTGACGAGCATCGCCGGGCTGCGTGACGTCAAGGCGTTCCGGCGGATGGGCGGGCTGATGCTCGGCTTCATCCTGGCCGCCTCGGCCCTGGCGACGCTGATCGGGCTGGCCACCGTCAACCTGTTCCAGCCCGGCGAGGGGATCGATCCGGTGACGGCCGAAGCCCTGCTCAATTCGGCGGGCAGAGCGGGCGACATCGTGGTCAGGGATACCCACCCGACGATCCTGGGAACCATCGTCCAGCTCGTGCCGGCCAACATCGTCTCGGCGGCATCGCAGAACAACCTGCTGGGCATCATCTTCTTCGCCCTGCTGTTCGGGGTCGGGCTGATGCTGGTCAGGACCGAAGGCAGCAAGCAGCTGCTGATGGTGATCGAAGGGCTGTTCGATGTCGGCGTGTGGCTGATCGGCATCGTCATCCGCCTTGCCCCCATCGCCGTCGCCTGCTTCATGTTCGATCTCACGGTGATGTTCGGCTGGACGCTGCTGGCGCATCTCAGCGCTTATGTCGGCACGGTGCTGCTCGCTTTCGCGCTGCACATCGGCATCGTCTTCTCCTCGTTCGTGTGGATCGTGGGCGGGATGCGGCCGCTGGTCTTCTTCAAGGCGGTGCAGGAAGCGGCCTTCATCGCCTTTTCCACCTCCTCGTCCAACGCCACGCTGCCCACCGCGCTTAAGGTGGCGCAGGAAAACCTGGGCGTGCCTTCGCAAGTGGCGCGCTTCGTGCTGGGCATCTGCACGGTCGCCAACCAGAACGGCACCGCCATCTATGCGGCGGTGACCATCCTGTTCCTGGCCCAGTTCTTCGGGGTCAACCTGGGCCCGACCCAGCAGTTGACCGTGTTCGCGATGTGTATGCTCAGCGGCATCGGCACGGTCGGCATCCCGGCCGGCGCCCTGCCCCTGGTCTCCGCCGCGCTCGGCATCATCGGCGTTCCCCCCGAAGGCATCGGCCTGGTCATCGGCGTCGATCGCCTGCTCGACATGTGCCGCACCAACCTCAACGTCGTCGGCGACCTTGCCATCGCCGTCGCCATCTCGCGCCAGGAAGACGTGCGGGCGACGGTCGTGGAAAACGCCTGACCGGCGGGCGCGGTCAACGCTCCAGCTTGGTGGCCAGGATCACGCTGGTGGTCGTGCGCTCGACCCCTTCGAGCAGGCCGATCTCGTCGATGACGTCGTTGAGCTGGCGCCCGTCCTCGGCCTCCAGCATGGCGATGACGTCATATTCGCCGCTGATCGCATGGATCGCCTGGACCAGGCTGATCCGTTCGAGCGCCGCTTCCACCTCGCGGTGGAAACGCGGCAGCGTCTTGATCATCATGTGCGCGCGGATGCGGCTTGCCGCGAAGGCTTCGCCAAGCCGCACGGTATAGCCCACCACGATCCCGCTCTCCTCCAGCCGGGCAAGGCGCGAGTAGAGCTGGCTGCGCGGGATGTTCAGCCCCTTGGCCAGCTGCGCGATCGGCTGGCGCGCGTCCTGCCGCAGCAGCGCCAGCAGCTGGTCATCGATATCGTCCAGCCTGCCGGTGGGTTGCAAATCAGTCCCTCGGTCGCTCGTCGGCATAGATCGCGGTTGCCGGGGCCTGGCCGGCGGCGATGTGGCCACGATACATGCCAAGGTCGTTGATGGCAAAGGCCGGAACGCCCTCCAGCCCCATGGCGATCAGGCCCCCGTCGCCGCCGATCGCGCCCACCGCCATGATCGTGTCCCGCGCGGCCTGCGCCAGCGGCTGTCCCAGGAAGGTGACGCGATCGCAGACCTGCCGGGCGGCGCTTTCGCGGATGAAGTATTCGCCCGATCCGGTGGCGGACACCGCGCATTGGCCGTTCTTCGCATAAGTGCCCGCGCCGATGATCGGGGAATCGCCCACCCGGCCCCAGCGCTTGCCGGTCATGCCGCCCGTGGAGGTGGCGGCGGCCAGATTGCCCTCCGCATCGAGCGCCACCGCGCCGACCGTGCCGAACAGGTGGGTGCGATCGAGCACCGCCTGATGATCCCGCTGCCATTCCTGCAATTGCCGCCAGCGGGCCTCCGTGCGGAACCATGCGGGATCGACCTGTTCAAGGCCCTGCTCCCTGGCGAAAGCATCCGCGCCCGCGCCCGTCAGCATCACGTGCGGGCTGTGATCCATCACGGCGCGCGCCGCGTCGATCGGGTGGCGCGTGCGGGTGATGCCCGCGACCGCGCCGGCCTTCATCGTACGCCCGTCCATGATCGCGGCATCCAGTTCGTTGCGCCCTTCCGCGGTGAACACCGCGCCGCGCCCGGCGTTGAACAGTGGATTGTCTTCCAGCACGTGGATCGCGGCCGCCACGGCATCGAGCGATGCCCCCCCCTTGTCGAGCACCGCCGCCCCGGCCCGCAGCGCTTCGTCAAGGCCGGCCCGATAGGCTTTCTCCTGCTCGGGCGTGAGCGAGCCGGGCGCGATCACGCCGGCGCCGCCATGGATGGCCAGCGACCACAGCGGCACTTCGACGGGCTGGCCATCGCGCACCGCATAGTTGCGCACGAAGGCCGGCCGCTCCACCGCGCCGTCGGGCAAATGGATGCGCGAGGACGCATCCACCCCGGTCACGCGGATATGATCCACCCTGAGCGGCCCCGGACGCGCCGGCAGACGCAGCGATGCGCCATTGACCAGCCAGGCGCTGCCCGCCGGATCGGTGGCATAAACGCGGCCGCTGCCATCGGCTTCCACCGCCAGCGCCGCGCTTTCATCCACCCCCAGCCCCAGCAGGGCCAGCGCATCGGCCGGCCGATCGGCCTGCGCCTTGGCAAGAAAGGCGAACAGCCGGCCCAGACGCTCACGCTCCTTGAAATGCGTGTCGGTGACGATGCCCTTTAGCGTGGCCAGGTGCAGGAAATCACCCTCGATGGTGTTGGCCGGGCCGAACGGATCGGCCAGCGCCTCGGGCGTGGTCAGGCTGCCGCCGTCCATGGCGCCGTAAAGCTTCTCGCCCAGCATGGCGAGGCCGGCGCTGGTGCCGCCAAGCGGCTTGCCGGCCGCGACATGGGCATCGAGCGCTTCGGCCACCGGCGTGCCCCGCCAGTAGCGGACATAGCGCGACTGGTCGCCGCCGGCGATGAAGATCCCGTCCGCCTTGCGCAAGGCCTTCAAGATCTTCGGGTCATAAGCCGCCTTGCGATCCTTGAACACGAAAGTCTCGGCCGAAAGGATACCGCCGATGTCCTTGTGGAACTCCTGGCCGATTTCCGGGCCGAGCGAGGCGCGCAGGATCACGATGTGGCCGTGTCCGGCATGGGCGAAGAACCATTTCATCGCGTCGATATTGCGATCGCCGCCACCCATCAGCAGCAATCCGCCAGAAACCGCTTCGGTGCGCGGGGCTTGCGTATCGCCCTCCACGAAATGGCGGTAGCCCCCCTTCGCCCAGGCGGGAGAAGCGGCCAGCCCCAGTGCCATGGCCAGCACGGCCAGCAGGGACATCCCCCTCTTGCGCGATGCACCTTGCCCCATCGTGTTCTCCTTGCGGTTGCGCCGGCCGCCGCGATTCCGGCGGGCTGTGACATTTTGTATACTCTTCAGGATAATGTGCAGTTCTATTTCGTCAAAATGATTGATCACTTCCGCAACATGTGCACTGTTGCAGTGCAGCAGGCCCCGCTCGCCATGGCACGCGCGGGGCTGGCGGGCAATCGAGGGGGCATCATGGGTTCACATCAATTTCGCGGTCGCCGGGCCTTGTCGCTTGGCTGCGCGCTCGCGGCACTGGCCGCGCCCCAGGCCGTGTTCGCGCAGGACAGCGATCCGCAGGAGAATGGCGACGCGATCGTCGTCACCGGATCGCGTATTCCGCGCGTCGCCACCGAAGGCCCGGCGCCCGTCACCGTCATCGATTCCGCGATGATCCGCGAGAACGGCTATGCCAGCGTGCCCGACATCCTGCGCGCGGTCACGCAGAACGGGGGCGAAACGCAGAGCCAGCAGTCGTTCAGCGGCGCCAGCTTCACCCCCGGCGCGCAGCAGGTGGACTTGCGCGGGCTTGGCCCCAACCACACGCTGGTGCTGGTGAACGGCCGGCGCATCGCCGATTTCCCGCTGCCCTTCCAGGGCCGCAGCAACTTCACCGACATCTCGAACATCCCGGTCAGCATGATCGAGCAGGTCGAAGTGCTGAGCGGCAGCGCCTCGGCGATCTATGGCTCGGACGCGATCGCGGGCGTCATCAACTTCAAGCTCAAGGACAAGGTGGACGGCACCACCATCGACTATCGCCACGGCCGCACCGAGCATGGCGGCGGCGCATCGCACCGCCTGGCGGTGACGAGCGGCTGGTCGACCGACCGCTTCCACGTCGTCGGCGGCGTCGAATACCTGCTGCAACGGCCGATCTGGGCCTATGACCGCAGGATACAGGACAGCGTTGCCGACAATCCGACCACGCCCAGCCCGATCGCCCGGCGCACCTTCCTGCGATACGATCCCGATGCCGACGAATATGTCGATCCGGGCGCGGCGACTTGCGCGGGGCTATCGTACCTCAACGGCGGGTCGACCTATCATGCCACGCGGCCGCGCTACGGCGCCTATGACCCCGATCTCGATGACTACGGGCCCGGCTACTTCTGCGGCAGCGACACCTCGATCGGCTATGGCACGGTGATCTCGCGGCGCGAGGGCTTCAACAGCTTCGCTTCGGCCGGCTACGAGATTTCGGACGCGCTGGAACTGTTCGTCGATGCTCAGTTCGGCATCAGCAAGGTCGCGCTCATGCCCGACGTGCTCGAATGGGGCTTCCAGGACGCATCGGGCAGCAGCGACACCACGTTCTACAACGCTTTCGACGAACGCCTGGATGACTGGTACCGCCAGTTCACGCCCGAGGAATCGGGCGGCTTCGGCCAGGTGAAGACGCGCAACCGGCAGACCACTTTCAGCGTCACGCCCGGCGTGCGGGGCACGCTGTCGGACAAATGGGCCTACGAGGTTTCGTTCAACCACAGCGAATACCGCGCGAAAGTGGAATTCCCCGAAGTCATCGCCGCCAAGGCCAACGCGCTGTTCCTGGGCCCGCAGACCGGCTCGGACGAGGGCAGCGGCTATCCGGTGTTCGATGCCGATCCGGCGCGCCTCTACACCCCGCTCACCCAGGCCGAATATGCCGGCATCACCGCCTATTCGGTCTATCGCCCCAAGAGCTGGACCGACAATCTTTCGGCAACGGTCACCAACACCGCCCTGTTCGATCTGCCCGCCGGCCCGGTCGGCTTCGCGGCGGTGGCCGAAGGGGGCAAGCAGGGCTACGATCTCAATCCCGATCCGCTGGCGCTGACCGACTACTACTATGGCCTCAAGGACAGCGACGGCCACGGCAGCCGCAGCCACTGGGCGCTGGGCGGCGAATTGCGCGTGCCCATCACCAGCTTCCTGCAGGCTTCGGGCGCGGCGCGCTATGACAGCTATCGCTTCGCCGGCAACACCATCGGCAAGTTCACCTATAACGGCGGCCTGGAACTGCGCCCGATGCGCAGCCTGCTGCTGCGCGCGGCCTATGGCACGGGCTTCCGCGCGCCGGACCTGCATTACGTGTTCACCGGGCCGGGCAATACCCATCCCTCCGCCACCGACTATTACCAGTGCCGCACCCAGGAGCCGGACGAGGACATCGGCGACTGCTCCTATTCGGACGAGGGCATCGTCGCCCGGCGCACCGGCAACCGCACGCTCAAGCCGGAAACCAGCAAGTCGCTGAACGCCGGCTTCGTCTGGCAGCCGAGCCGCCACTTCGACGTCTCGGTCGATTACTTCCGCGTATCGCTCGCCAACCAGGTGCAGGACCTGTCGATCGACCAGTTGCTGCGCGACGAGGCCGATTGCCGGATCGGCGAGACCACGGCGGGCAGCGCGGTCGACATCAACTCCCCCACTTGCCAGGATGCCATCGCGCGCGTGCAGCGCTATGCCAGCGGCGTGAACGAGGGCGAACTCGACGCGGTCTCGGTCAACCCGATCAACATCGCCCACGAGAAGACCAGCGGCATCGACGTGGCCATCCACGGCAACCTGCCGACCGATTTCGGCCTGTTCGCCCTCACCGCGTCGCACACCCATGTGTTCAAGCACAGCTTCCGCCAGTATCCCGGCGATCCGACGATCAACAAGCTGGCCTACGACAGCGGCTATGACATCCCGCGCGACAAGTCGACCGCCAGCCTGACCTGGAGCCTGGAGCAGCTCTCGTGGACACTTTCCGGCACGCGCCTGGGCAAGCTGCCGAATTATGACGAGGACGCCTACATCAAGGCCAGCTACCTGTTCAACACGAGCGTGCAGTACGACTTCACCGATCACCTGCGCGGCTCGCTGACCGTCACCAACCTGTTCGACAAGAACCCGGTGAAGGACGCGACTTATGCCAGCTATCCCTATTACGACATTAGCTGGTTCGACAGCGTGGGCCGCAGCATCTACCTGGAGATGACCTGGAAGCTCGGCGGCGCCGGGTTCTGACCGGCCGGGATCGCCCTGTCCCCGCGCGGGCTGGCGGAATATCGCGCGCAGCGAACGCATCATGCCGTTTCGGAATGTTTGCCGTATAGGCCGCGCGGTGAAGTCGGCGTATGGGCCCGGTCAACATTATTCGGGATGGTGGAGCGGTCTATGTCGGAAGCGATTTTACCCGAGGCGGTGGGTTTGCTGCGACATGTCCTGGCGATGCTGGACGAAGGGCAATTGCATCTGCCGGCAGTCCATGTCGAACATGCCTTGCATGTGCTGGAGGTCGGCCAGCGCGGCAGCCCGTTCGGCGCGGGTGACGGGTTCGACGGCGCCGACGCCTGATCCGCGGGCCCGAGGATGCGGACGCATCCTGGCCGGCGCCCTGCCCCGTCCCGCGATTATTTCGGCATTTCGGCCCGCTTCCTGAGGATCGCGGTCATCTTCTCGACGGCGGTCTGGGTCAGGCGGATATAGATGCGCCGCGCGTCGGCCAGATCGCGGCAGCGCACCACCAGCCCGCGTTCTTCCAGGATCGCCAGCCAGCGATGCGCCGTGGTCGGCGGCGCGGCCGAAGCAATCGCCGCGCTTTTCAATGAAACGCGCCGGCCGCGACTTTCGGAAATATAAAGATCCAGCAGTATATCCCAGGCTGCCTCGCCAAACAGATCGACCCCCAGCACCTTGTCCCTAAATCGCCTGCCAGTATAAATGATCTCGGCGACTTTGCTGAGATCATCGCTGGGCACACGGCCGCCGATGGTCCTGATCAGATCCGCCGTGAGCGAATCCTGATCATGGCCGTTGATCCGATCATCTGGATCGGATTGTTCCAAGATATCAGCAATTTGCCGCAATTCGCGCGCCAGCGCGTGCGGCCTTGTGCCGGTAACCATGCCTCTCACCGCCAGACTTGAAGCTGTTAAGCTTGTTCTGTTTGTAATGTTAACCCTAGCAGACCGGATATTGGCCCGCAATCCAGTCTCCGCGTTAGATCAGGCTAATTGTCTTCATTCTGAAGTCATTTCGATCCATGCTGAAAAGTCCGGCGGATCAAGGCGATTCGGCGATCAATTACTTTCGCCGGCCCCGGAACTCGCTGTAAAATGCGCCTTTTCCGCGCGTTGCCAAGCCGACTCTCAGTCGCGCGGGCGCAGGCCGTCGAGCAGGAGCCGGACGGAATAGGCGATCCGGTCCTCCATCTCGGCCTCATCCACCGGGTTGCCCGAGGCGACCACGCGCGCCGGGCCGCCCACCACCATGCTCATGAACGCGGTGGCGGCCATCTCCGGCCGCCCGGCGACGATGAGGCCCTTTTCGGCATCGCGCAGCAGCAGCGCCGCCAGCGCGGCCACCACCGGCCGGGTCACTTGCTCGGCCGCGGCGACGAAGATCTCGGGAAAGCGGAACGCCTCGGCATTCACCAGCCGTTGCAGCTTCACGCCGATCGGGCTCGTCACCTGCCGCACGCGCATCCGCGCCACTTCGACCAGGGCGAGTTCGAGTTCCGCCGCCGCCAGCGAGCGGAGCTTTTCGTCCTGGTCGGCGGTCAGCCGTTCGATGGCACGCTGGACCGTGGCCTTGAACAGCGCGGCCTTGTCTTCGTGGCGCGAGTAGATCGTGCGCTTGGTCATGCCCACCGAACTGGCGATGCGTTCAAGCGTCGCGCCGTCATAGCCGTATTCGAGGAACAGATCGACCGAGGCATCGAGCAGTTCCTCATGCCGGATATCGGCCTCTTCCCTGGTCGGCCGGCCGATCTTGGAACTGTGCGGGCGGCGAGGGGCGGCCGGGGTTTGCGCGGTTGCCTTCAAGAAAACCTCTTGCGGTAGGAGTCGAATCGACGATAACGATACCAATCAGGTGCTCTTTTGATTCTAGCAATCGGGCCGTTCGGGGAGAAGGATGATGAGTGAGCAGATCGAACGTCTGCTGGCGCTGGTCGCGGCGGGCGATCGCTATGACATTCCCTATGAGGAAATCCGCCCCGCGCAGATCGCCGCGGCAAACGCGCGCTTCCAGCAGAGGCTGGGCGAGATCGGGCTGCTGCGGCATCAGGCCGAAGCATCGGGCATCGCCGCGATTACGGATCTTGCCGATCTGGTGCCGCTGCTCTTCGCCCACACCACGTACAAGAGCTATCCCGAAAGCTGGCTGGTGCAAGGCAAGTGGGACCGGCTCGAGCGCTGGCTGGAGACAGTCTCGACTTATCCGATCACCGGCGTCGATCGCGCGGGCATCGCCGACATCGATGACTGGCTGCGCCGGCTGGAGGCGGCCGGTACGTTCGTATCGTGCTCCAGCGGGACCACCGGCAAGTGCTCGATGATCGCGGCGGCCGCGCCCGATCGCGCGTTCAGCCGGCGCAATGCGGCCATGGCCTTCGCCTGGGGCACCGGCATCGCGCCCGCGCACGATTTCAAGCTCATGGGGACGGTGCCTGTCCCCACGAGCCCGCGCAATGCCGACAGCCGCGCGGCGATCGCTGACAATTTCACCAATGGCGACGATTTCAATTTCCCGGCACCGCCGATCACGATCGGCCAGGTGAGCCGCATGGTGGCGCTGCGCCGCGCCATTGCCGACGGCACCGCCACGCCCAACGAACTGACCGACTATGAGCGGATCGCCGCCGAGCGCCAGGCCGGGATCGACAGCGGCATGGAACGCACGATCGAGGCGCTGATCGCGCATCGCGGCGAAAAGCTGCTGATCTCCGGCCAATTGGGGCTGCTGTTCCAGATGACCGGCAAAATCCGCGCGCAAGGCTATGGTGCCGGTGACTATCACCCGGAAAACGCGATGTTCCTGGGTGGCGGCCCCAAGGGCGCGGTGCTGCCCCCCGATTACCTGCAGATCCTGATGGAGACCTACAATGTCCGCTACGAGCGGCTGTTCCAGTATTACGGTATGCAGGAACTCAACACGACGATGCCGCGCTGCGCGAAAGGCCGCTACCATGTGCCGCCCTGGCTGATCCTGCTGCTGCTGGACGAGGGCGGCGAGGCGCTGGTCCCCGCGACGAACGGCGAAGCCGAAGGGCGCGCCGGCTTCTTCGACCTGTCGCTCGACGGCCGCTGGGGCGGCGTGATCTCGGGCGACAAGATCACCGTGCGCTACGGCAAGTGCGATTGCGGGCACCAGGGGCCGACGATCGGCCCAGATATCGTGCGCTATGCCGATCTGGGCGATGGCGACAAGATCACCTGCGCCGGCACGATCGACGCTTATGTAAGGGGTGTGGCATGACCGACCTGACGAGCCTGGGCGCGGCGGCGGGCGAGGCCGTCCGCGCGCCGTTCTTCATTCGCGGCAAGCTGGTCGATCGCGACGAGGCGCGCCACGTCTCGCGCGATCTGGGCGTGGCCTTCGCCTCGCCAAAGCTCAATCTCGACGATCTGGTGACGCCGCGCGCCGAGCCCGGCCCGCTGTTCGACGTGAAGCTGGGCGAGATCATCGACTTCCTGGTCGAGACCGGGCAGCGGCTGGATTACAAGATCAATCCCTATCTCCAGGAATGCCTGGAACGCACCGCGAAGACCAATCCGTTGCCCAAGGCGGTGATCGAGAACATCTACCGGCGCCCCGGCCGCTTCGCCACGCGCGAGGCGCTGGAATTCCAGGTCGAGGCGAACTTCCACGATCCCGCCTTCCTCGACGGCTGGGTGGAGCGAACCGACCCTTATGGCCAGCGCGCCCGGATTCGCGCCTTCCCGCCCCGGCTGGTCCACATCGCGGCCGGCAATTCGCCCAGCGGCGCCTTCGCCACGATCTCGCAAGGCGCGCTGGTCAAGGCGGTCAACCTGATCAAGATGCCGTCCAGCGATCCTTTCACGGTGGTCGCGATCCTGCGCACGATGGCCGATATCGATCCCGACCATCCCGTGGTCCGCGCCTTCACTGCCGTCTACTGGCGCGGCGGGGACGAGGCGATCGAGCGCACCTTGTTCCGCCCGCAGTATTTCGACCGGATCGTCGGCTGGGGCGGCGGCGATGCGATCAACAACCTGATCAAGTATCTCGGCCCCGGCCTGCAGCTCATCTCGTTCGATCCCAAGGCGTCGATCTCGATCATCGGGCCGGAGGCTTTCGCCAGCGAGGAAACGATGGACGAAGTGGCCGAGCTGGCCGCCGCCGACATCACCGTGTTCAACCAGGAAGCCTGCATCGCCAGCCGCTTCGTCTTCGCCGAAGGGCCGGCGGAGGGAATCGACAGGTTCTGCGAAAAGCTGCTGGCGCGCTTGGCGGTAGACCGCGAATATGCCTCGGCCAAGGGGCAGCCGCCGCCGGCCGATATCCGCGACGAGATCAAGGTGCTGACGGCGATGGGCGGCGAATATCGCGTCTGGGGCCATCCCGACGGTGCCGGCGTGGTCATCCGATCGCCCGAGCCGGTGGATTTCCATCCGGTCAACAAGACCGCCAACGTGATCCCGGTGGCGCGGCTGGAAGACGCGTTCCGCTATGTCAACGTGGCGACGCAGACGGTCGGCGTCTATCCCGCCCAGCACAAGGCGCGCCTGCGCGATGGCCTTGCCGGCGCCGGGGCACAGCGGATCGTGCGGCTGGGCTCGGCCGCCCGCAACACGCTGGGCAGCCCGCATGACGCGATGTATCCGCTCGCGCGCTTCGTCCACTGGACCGTCGACGAGGATATCTGAGCGGTGGCCGGGGCCCTGTCAGGCAAAGTGGCGCTGGTCACGGGCGCATCCTCGGGCATTGGCGAGGCGACGGCGCTGGCGCTGGCCGGGCACGGCGCGACGGTGGCGATCCTCGCTCGCCGGCGCGAGCGGCTCGACGCGCTGGCGGCGCGAATCGAGGCGGCCGGCGGCGAGGCACTGGCCTTGCCGGGCGACGTTGCCGAGGCGGGGGAGGCCGCGCGCGCCGTCACGGCAGCGGTGGCCCGCTTCGGCAGGCTGGATATCCTGGTGAACGCGGCCGGCATCATCCGCGCCGGCGGCGCCGAGGCCCTGCCCGCCGGGGAGTGGCGCGAAGTGATGGACGTCAACCTGATGGGCACGCTGCATTGCTGCCAGGCGGCGATCGCGCCGATGAAGGCGCAAGGCGGGGGACAGATCGTCAACATCTCCTCGCTGGCCGCGCGCCGGCCTTCGGGCGCGCTGGGGGCCTATGCGGCCAGCAAGTTCGCCGTCTCGGGCTTTTCCGAGAGCCTGCGGCAGGAACTGGCGCCGGCCGGCATCCGCGTCTGCACCATCGAGCCGGGCCAGACGCGGACCGAACTGGCGAACGGGCTGGCCACCGGAAACGGGCAGGCCACCGCCGGGCCGGCCCGATCGCCGACCGATACCGGGCTGCGCCGGCAGGAATTCATGGAAGCCTCCGACATCGCCGCGGCGGTCTGCTTCGTCGTCTCGCTGCCGCCCCGGGCCAATGTCGCGCAATTGCTGATCCTGCCCGCGGCCAGCACGGCGGCAGTGTAGCGGCGGGGCGGACGGAAGCGCCGGATAAAGGCAAAATGGCAATTTGTTTCGCTTGACGGCACAAACGACACTAAATAGTATCTTTATCAGGGAACGAATAGAATCCGGGTAAATCGCCAAGATTTTCCGATTATATCCGTTCACCCTCAATAATTTTCAAAAATATAATCGGATTGGCCATCGGCCTGGGACAAAACCACAATATAGTGGCGGGAGGATTCTATGAAAAATCGCAAGGGGGCATTGCCCTCCGTTCTTTCTATTCCATTCATGTGTCTCATCTCATCCCCGGCGCAAGCGCAGGAGGTGGATCACGCGCTGGGCGGTGCGGATATCATCGTGACCGCCCGCCGCGTCGAGGAGCGGCTGCAGGACGTGCCGATCTCGATCACCGCCTTCAGCCAGGAACAACTCGATACCAACAATGTCGTCGCGGCCAAGGATCTGGTCGCCTACACCCCTTCGCTCTCGGTCAACACGCGCTACGGCTCGGACTATGGTTCGTTCTCGATCCGCGGCTTCACCCAGGAAGAGCGCACCACCGCCTCGGTCGGCGTCTACTTCGCCGATGTCGTCGCCCCCCGAAATGGCGGCGCCTCGAACAGCGGCGACGGCGGCGGGCCGGGCAGCTTCTTCGACCTGCAGAACGTGCAGGTGCTGAAAGGGCCGCAAGGCACGCTGTTCGGCCGCAACACCACCGGCGGCGCGGTGCTGCTGGTGCCGCGCAAGCCCTCGCGCGATTTCGAAGGCTATGTCGAAGGCTCGATCGGCAACTCCGACATGCGGCGGCTGCAAGGCGTGGTGAACCTGCCGGTCAACGATACGTTCCGCCTGCGCTTCGGCTTCGACCGGCAGAAACGCGAGGGCTACCTCAGGAACATCTCCGGCATCGGCCCGAAGGACTTCGCCGATATCGACTATTTCGCCGCGCGCGTCAGCCTGGTGGCCGATCTGACGCCGGATCTGGAAAACTACACGCTCGCCTCATACGGCCATTCGACGCCGCATGGCTCGGTCGCCAAGCTGACCGACTGCTTCGACGGCAGCGTGCGCGTGATCACCGCGCAGTTCGTCTGCGCCCAGCTTGACCGGGAACGCGACGCGCCGTTCATGGCGGTGTCCAACTACCTGGCCGATGCACGGCAGGAGATCGAGCAGTGGCAGGTGATCAACACCACCACCTGGCAGGCCAGCGACACGCTGACGATCAAGAACATCGCCAGCTATGCCGAGCAGGTGCAGGACCAGTCGGTAGACCTGTTCGGCCTGTCCTTCGTCGTCCCGGCGACGCTGCGCAACACCAGCGGCACGCTGATCACCGTGCCAGCCGAGTTCGTCGGCATGGTCAGCGGCAGTTCCACCGTCCAGTCGCCGCCCGGATACGAGGCGAGCGATCAGGCCACCTTTACCGAGGAACTGCAATTCCAGGGCCGCTCCACCGATGGCCGGCTGACCTGGCAGACAGGCGCCTATTTTGAGAAGAGCACACCGCTCTCCGCTTATGGCACGCAGAGCCAGACCAACAACTTCTGCACCGATTCCAATACCTTCCAATGTCGCGATATCTTCGGCGTGATCACGGGCGCCAGCGTCGGATCGGTCAACCGCCAATTGGCCAAGACCACGTTCCGCAACATCGGCCTTTACGCGCAGGCCAGCTATGACCTGACGGAGCGGCTGAAAGTCACGGCCGGCCTGCGCTACACCTGGGACAAGGTGCGCACCGAGATTGTCGACAAGGCGCTCTACCGCTTCCTTGGCCCCGACCGCGACCAGCCGGTGCGAAGCTGCGTCGATGAGCCGGCGCTCACCGAATGCGGCCGGATCCTGCGGCAGGATTCCAAGGCGCCGACCTGGCTGATCGGCCTGGATTACAAGCCGAACCCCGATCTCCTGCTCTATGCGAAATGGGCGCGCGGCTATCGCCAGGGATCGACCAGCCCGCAGAGCATCCAGGGCCGCGACACCTACCGCCCCGAAAAGGTCGACAGCTATGAAGCCGGCGTCAAGGCGACGTTTCGCGGCGCGATCCCCGGCACGTTCAACATCGCGGCCTTCTACAACGATTTCCGCGATCAGCAGTTGAAGGCCACCTTCACCGGCGTGCCGCCCTATCCCTCGAACCTGGCCATCGTCAACGCCGGCAAGTCGCGGATCTACGGCGCCGAAATCGAAGCCACGGTCTCTCCGTTCGACGGTTTCCGCCTCCAGGCCAGCTATGCCTATCTCAACAGCAAGCTGGAGGAACTCGACGCCACCTACCTCGCCACGCCCGATCCGCTGCGCTACACCGACGGGCGCGGCCCGCTTGTCGGCGGCGCGCTGCCGTTCACGCCCAAGCACAAGGTCTCGGCCACGGCGAATTATACCTTGCCGCTGGACCGGGCCATCGGCGAGATCACGCTGGGCGGCACGTTCAGCTATACCGCCAGGATGTTCTACCAGGATCCGGTCACCTCGACCGGCCGCAGGACGATCCTGGGCAGCTTCGACGACTATTCGTTCATCGCGGCGAACACGCTGGTCAATCTCAACGCAAGCTGGTCGGGCATCATGGGATCGCCGGTCGATGCCCAGTTCTTCATGACCAACGCCTTCGACAAGCGCTATTTCACCGCGCACAACATCAGCCCGGCACAAGGCTATCTGGCGCGCTACATCGGCGAGCCGCGCATGTACGGGGTGCGCCTGCGCTACAGCTTCTGACGGCCCCGTCCGGGGAAAGCGCCCTCGCGGCGGGCTCCCCGGACGCAATCTTCCCCTTGCGATGGCAAGGCCAGCGCCTACCATGGCGCCAATTATCCACGGGAAGCGGCCTACGGTAACTTTATGGAAGGCTTAACCGTGCCATCGGGCATGGCGACATGGACAGCAACCACGAATTCCAGCGACGCGCATCCCGGCATCCGGGGTTGAACGCGCTGCTGTTCCTGGCCGTGCTGCTCGGGTTTGGCTGGACCGCGCCCGCCAATGCCGCCGAAGTCCGGCTCGGCCGGTCGCTGTGCCACGCGGTCAGTGCCCGGCCCCCGGCCAGCGATGCCCTGCCCACCCGATTCGCCTGCAAGGGCAAGCCTGCGGACTATCAGCGGGGCAGCCTCTGGCTGCATGTCGATCTTCGCCAATACCCGGTCGATCGCGATGACTTTGTCCTGCTGGTCCACAACACGCGGTTCGACCGGATGCAGGTCGCCTTCACCTATGCCGATGGCAGGATCGTGCGCCAGACGGTGCGCGGCGGCGACATGGGGTCGCACTGGCGGGCCGGCGGCCAGATCGCTTTCCCGGCACCGGATCGCAATGTGCCGCTGGTCGCGCTGACGCTGCGGTTCGACAGGCTGGCCAGCGCCGATCTGCTGCGCCTGCGCATGATGCGCGATGGCGAGGCCTCCATGCAATCGATCGCGCTGGCCACCTCGATCGGCGCGGCGCTGATGCTGCTGGTGATCGGCGCCATCTACAATGCGTCGCTGGCTTTCGCCGTCCGCCGCCAGTTTCCCGCATGGTAAGGCGCCTGGGCCGGGTGCATGGCGGTGTGGGGCGCGGTCTGGTCGCAGCTTCACCTGTTCTTCCTGCCGGGCATGGCCGGCGTGGTTTCAGCGCAGCTTTGCACCGGCCTTTCCTGCCTTGCGGTGACGCTCGCGACGCTGAGCGCGATCACCGCGCTGGACCGGGACCACCTGCCTCGCCGGCTCGGGCCGGCCACGCTGGTGCTCGGCGGCGTGATCGGCGTGCTCGGCGTGCCGCTGGCGTTCATGCGCGCCGGGCCGATCATGGCCCTGGCCGATGTCCTGGGCGTGCTGATCCTGGTCGATCTGCTGGCGGTCGCGGTGTGCCTGGGCTGCGCCTGGCGCCGGGGCAGCGCCGAGGCGCGCACGTTCGCGGTGGCCTGGTCGCTGCCGATGGCGGCGCTGGCGGTGGCGCAGTTCCTCGATGTCGATATGCTGTTCTGGGGCGGCGGATCGCAGACGCTGGTGCTGCTAGCAGCAGCCTGGCAGACGCTGTGGCTCTCGTTCGCGGCCTCGCGCACCCATGCCCGCCTGCGCGTCGAGCGCGACCGGGCGCGCCGGGCCGAGGCGCAAGCGCACGAACTGGCGCGGCGCGATCCGCTGACAGGGCTGCGCAACCGGCGCGGCTTCATCGACGTCGTCACCCCGATGCTCGAAGCCGCGCGCGCCAATGCCAGCCCGATCGCGCTGCTGATCGTTGATGTCGACTGGTTCAAGCGGATCAACGATGCCCACGGGCACGAAGCGGGCGACATGGTGCTGGCCACGATCGCGCGCCGGATCGGCCGCTGGGAAGGCGCCCTGTGCACGGTCGCGCGGCTGGGGGGCGAGGAATTCGCGCTGATGATCGGCGGCCTGGAAGGCTTCGCGCTGGCCCGCTTCGCGGACAGCGTCCGCCAGGAAGTCGCCGCCTGCGATCACCACGCGGCGATCGGCGGCGGCAAGGTGACTGTCAGCATCGGCGTTGCCGAAGCAGCAAAGGGCGCCGATTTCCGCCACTTGTACCGGCTGGCCGACGAAGCGCTCTACACCGCCAAGCACAGGGGCCGCGATCAGGTGGTCCTGCGATCGCTCGACGATGCGTCCGAGCACGCGTATCGCTTCGCGGTGGGCGCGTAGCCCGCCGATCCCGCCGCAAGAGCGAACCGCACGCGACCGCTCCCTCGGGCCCGCCACGATGGCTTGGCACGGCGCGCGACGATAGTATGCTTCGCGAACGCGCGCGGCGGGGCGGTTCGCAGGCCCCGTCCGCTCGCGCGAGGAGCGCCGCGATGAAGCCTGTCCCCGACCAAGCCAGCCGCGCGCGGTCGCCGGACAGCGCGGACCGTTACTGGACCCGCACGGGCGAGGATCTGCTGGCAGCGCTGGGATCGGCGGCAGCCGGGCTGGCCGACACGTCGGCCGCGGCGCGGCTCGCGCGCGAAGGGCCCAACCGGGTCACGCGCGATCACCGGGCCGGGCCGCTGGCCTTGCTGCGCCGCCAGTTCGCCAGCCCGCTGGTGCTGATCCTGCTGGCTGGCGCGGTAGTGTCGCTGGCGCTGCGGGACTGGAGCGACGCGGGAATCATCGCGGTCATCGTCATCAGCAGCGCGCTGCTCGGCTTCGCGCAGGAATATCGCGCGTCGCAGGCGGTCGCGGCGTTGCAGCAGCGGCTGGCGCTGCGCTGCACGGTGCTGCGCGGCGGCGCCGAGCGAGAGATTCCCGTCACCGACATCGTTCCGGGCGACATCGTCCGCCTCAGCGCGGGCAATCTCGCGCCCGCCGATGGCGTGCTGCTCGAAACCCGGGATCTTACCGTCAGCGAAGCCGCGCTGACCGGCGAGAGCTTCCCGGTCGAGAAGCGTCCGGGCGTCTCCGCCGCCGAGGCGCCGCTGGCCGAACGGCGCAACTGCCTGTTCGCCGGCTCGTCGGTGCGCAGCGGCACGGCCACCCTGCTGGTGGTGCGCACCGGCGCCGCGAGCGAATATGGCAAGATCGCGCAGCGCCTGGGCCGCCGCGCGCCGGAGACCGATTTCGAGCGGGGCGTGCGGCATTTCGGCGAGATGCTGCTGCGCGCGATGTTCCTGATGGTGGTCTTCGTGCTGGCGGCGAACCAGATGATGGGGCGCCCCTTCACCGAATCGCTGCTGTTCGCGGTCGCGCTTTCGGTGGGGCTGTCGCCCGAACTGCTGCCGGCCATCGTCAGCATCACGCTGTCGGCCGGCGCGCGCAACATGGCGCGGCGCGGCGTGATCGTGCGCAAGCTGGAAGCGATCGAGATGCTGGGCAGCCTCGACATCGTGTGCACCGACAAGACCGGCACGATCACCAGCGGCATCGTCACGCTGGCGGATGCGGTCGATCCCGCGGGCACGCCCCGCGCCGACGTGCTGGCGAGCGCCTTCCTCAACGCCTCGCTGGAAACCGGCATCGCCAACGCGCTCGACGCGGCGATCGTCAAGGCGGGCGAGGCCGCCGGCCTTTCGGCCACGGGGCTGACCAAGCTTGACGAGATTCCCTATGATTTCAATCGCCGCCGGCTGACCATCGTGGTGGCCGAGCCGGACCGCGAGCGCCACCGGCTGATCGTCAAGGGCGCGGTGGCGGAAACCCTGTCGGTCTGCACCGGCGTGATCGCCGCCGATGGCGAGGCCCCGCTCGACGATGCGCGGCGCGAGGCCCTGCTCGCCTATGTCGCCGAACAGGGCGCGCAGGGCCGGCGCGTGCTGGCGGTGGCGCAGCGCTGCCTGGCGCCCCAGCCGCGCTACACCGTCGCCGACGAGCACGACCTGGTCCTGCTGGGCTTCCTGCTGTTCGACGATCCGCCCAAGCCCGGCGCGCGCGAGGCCCTGCGCGCGCTTGCCGGGCTTGGCGTCAAGGTGAAAGTCGTGAGCGGGGACAACCGCTATGTCACCGCCCATGTGGCGCGCGAGGTGGGGCTCGATCCCGAAGCGATCCTGACGGGAGCGGACATCGCGGCGATGGGTGACGAGGCGCTGTGGCACGCGGCCGAGCGCGCGCAGCTGTTCGTCGAGATCGACCCCCAGCAGAAGGAGCGGATCGTCCACGCCTTGCGCCGGCGCGGCCACGCCGTCGGCTTCCTGGGCGACGGGATCAACGATGCGCCCGCGCTCTATTCGGCCGATGTCGGCATCTCGGTGGAAGGCGCGGTCGATGTCGCGCGCGAAAGCGCCGACGTCGTCCTCATGACCGCCGATCTCGACGTGCTGCGCCGGGGCGTGGAGGACGGGCGGCATACCTTCGGCAACACGATGAAATACATCGCCATCACCACCAGCGCCAATTTCGGCAACATGATCAGCATGGCGCTGGCCGTGCCGCTGCTGCCATTCCTGCCGCTGCTGCCCAAGCAGATCCTGTTCAACAACCTGATTTCCGACCTGCCGTCGATGGCGATCGCCACCGACGTGGTCGATCCCGAGCGGCTGGCCCGGCCGCAGCGCTGGGACGTGCGCGAGATCACCCGGTTCATGGTGGTGTTCGGCGTGGTCAGTTCGCTGTTCGACATGCTGACCTTCCTGTTCCTGCTGAAAGTGGTCCACGCGGATGCGACGATGTTCCACACCACCTGGTTCATCGTTTCGGTGATGACCGAGATCGCCGTCGTGCTGGTGCTGCGGACCTGGCGCCCCGCCTGGCGCAGCCGCCCGAGCGCGATGCTGGCGTGGAGCACGGCGGCGGTCGGCCTGCTGACGCTGGCGCTGCCGTTCGTGCCGCCGATCGCCGCCCTGTTCGGCTTCGTGCGGCTCGGCGGCATCGAACTGGTGGCAAGCCTGGGGATCGTGGCCGCCTATATCCTGACCACCGAAGCGGTGAAATACGCCTATGTGCGCCGCTTCATATCCGGGCCGAAGCGCGGCTGAAGGCGATCGCGGCCATCAGGCGAAAGTTTCGCGCATGGTGCGCCGATAGTGCTCTTCCGACGTGCTCCAGCGCAGATCGGCGAGAAACCTGCTGTCCGCACCGGCGAGGTAGCGCAGCCGGTCGCCCGGATCGGTGGCGGCCGCATGGACCGCTTCGGCCACTTCCGCCTCGGTGCAATAAGCGGTCGGGTAGTTCGCCATCCGCGCGAAGCAGGCCTGGGTGAAGGCGTGATAGTCGGCCGGGAACAGCCCCGTCATCCGCTCGCTGCCGTTGGCGGCGAAGCTGGTGGTGGGCGCATAGCCCGGCTCCACCAGCCGCGCCTGGATGTTGAACGCGCCCAGTTCATAGGAAAGCGCTTCGGTAAAGCCTTCCACCGCGAACTTGCTGGCGGCATAGATCGCGACCAGCGGCATCACGCCGATCGTCACGCTGGAGGTGACGTTCACGATCACGCCATGCCCCTGCCGGCGCATCTGCGGGATGATGGCGCGGCAGGCGGCGATCACGCCGAACGTGTTGGTCTCGAACATCTCCCGGACAGTGCTGTCGGGCGTGGCCTCGACAATCGAGGCAAGGCCAATGCCGGCGTTGTTCACCCACACGTCGATGGCACCGAAGGCGGCGACGGCAGCCTCGATCGCATCGGCGATGCTGGCCGGGCTGGTGATGTCGAGCGGCAGCACTTTCAGCCGCTCGGTCTCGCCGCCGAACAACGAGGCGTCCGGCCGCCGCATCGTCGCGACGACGTTCCAGCCACGATCGAGAAACAGGCGCGCGGCCGCCTTGCCATAGCCCGACGACGTGCCGGTGATGAGAATGGTCCTGGACATCTGGGTCTCCATTGTTTGGTCGCGGCCACCCTAGACTGCGCAATCGGATGATCTATAATCCATGATCCGACTTTGATTACGGATCGTCCAATGGACCCGCTCAGCGACATCATTGCTCTCCTGCGGCCCACCACCGCCATTGCCAAGCCGATCACCGGCCGGGGGCGCTGGGGCGTGCGCTATGCCGCGCATCGCGCGCCGGGGTTCACCATCGTGCTGCAAGGCGAATGCGCGATCGCGCTGGAGGGCAAGGCGCCGATGCGCCTGCGCAAGGGGGATTTCCTGCTCCTGCCCTCCACGCCGGCCTTCACCTTGTCCAGCCATCCCGGCATCGCCGGCGAACCGCGCGAGCCGGTGAACGCCCCCGTCCGGCATGGGGAGCAGCAGGGCGAGCCCGATTTCGTCTCGCTGGGCGGGACGTTTCGGCTCGAAGCGGTCCATGCGCCGCTCCTGCTCGGTCTGCTTCCCGATGTCGTTCATATTCCCGCGTCGGCCGGGCCGGCCGACCGGCTCGGGCGCGTGGTGCAGCTCATCATGGACGAATGCGCGGGCGAGGAGCCGGGCAAGGAGATGATCCTGCAGCGGCTGCTCGAAGTGCTGATGGTGGAAGCGCTTCGCTGGCAAGGGCCCGATCCCGGCGCGATCGCCACCGGCCTGCTCGACGGGATGCGCGACCCGCCGATCGCCCGTGCCTTGCGCGCGCTGCACGGCGATGTCCGCGCGGGCTGGACGGTTTCAGGCCTTGCCGGGGTCGCGGGCATGTCGCGATCGGCCTTCGCGGCGCGGTTCAGCGCGGTTCTGGGGTGCGCGCCGATCGAATATCTGGCGCGCTGGCGCATGGCGCTGGCCACGGATGCGCTTTTGCGCGGGGCGAAGACGCTCGATCGGATCGCGGACGAGATCGGCTACGAATCCGCCAGCGCGTTCAGCACCGCGTTCCGCAAGCGCATCGGCTGCGCGCCGGGTCGATTTGCCCGTTCCGCGCGCGCCGCCCTCGTGCAATAGAAGGCCAAACAGTTCGCCGCGAGTCTGATTGACGCCGCGACCGGCTTGATCGGGTTGTCCCGGCCTCCCTGCGGAAATTATCGTACGCATGGATGCAAGCTTGCGTCGATCGATCCTTATATTATTAGTTCATGACGCAACCATGAAAGGGGAAATGGTCCATGCCCGCGCGGCCCGTACATTCCGGTTCGAAACGCCTTGTCTTATCGGCGGTTCTTTTGTCGACTGCCGCCCTGGCAATGCCGGGAGGGCCGGCATGGGCCCAGAGCACGCAGGTCTTTTCCGAAACGATCGTGGTCAATGGCCATGGTGAGCCGGTGGACAGCGCCTCGTTCGAAACCCGCCATGCGCTGGATGGCGAAGCCGTGGCCGGGATCAACGCGGCGTCGGCGGACGAGATCCTGCGCCGCCTTCCGGCCGTGTACCTGCCCACCAATTCGCGCGGCGAGACGATCGCCTTCGTGCGCAACGCGGCCGAGCGCCAGGTGGCGATCTTCTATGAAGGCGCCGATATCAACGTGCCCTGGGACAACCGGCTGGACCTGGCCATGATCCCGGCCGGGCTGATCGGAACGGCCCGATCGGCCGCCGGCCCGCTGGCGCCGCATTACGGCGTGAACGCGCTGGGCGCGCTCAGCCTTTCGCCGACCGCGGGCCTGCGCGGCAAGGTGGCCTATGGCACGGGCGACAGGTTCGATGCCGATCTGGCGGTGCCGCTGGGCCCGGTCATGGTGGGGGGCAGCTATGCCAGCCGCGATGGCGAGCCGCTTTCGGACGAGGCGGACCTGCCCTATTCGCAAGTCGGGCGCAAACTGCGCACCAACACCGATCGCGAACTGGCCAGCGTGTTCGGCCGCGTCGGCGGCGAGGTGGGCGCGCATACCCTCAGCCTGACGGCGTTTCACGTCTGGGGGAACAAGGGCATCGCGCCGGAAAGCAACCGCGCGTCGGGCGCGCGGTTCTGGCGCTATCCCGATCTGCAGCACACGCTTGTCGTGGGCAACGCCCGCAGCGCGCTGGGGGAATCGACCGAGCTGGACAGCGTCGCCTGGTACCAGCGGTTCGGCCAGACGATCGACAGCTATGCCAGCGCCGCATACGACAAGGTCGCCTCGCGCGAGGTGGACAAGGATCGCACCTGGGGCGTGCGCGAACTGCTGAAGCACCGGGCCGGCCCGGCGATGCTGGTGGGTTCGTTCAATTTCCTGCAATCCACCCATCACCAGCGCGACATCAGCTATGACAGCGCCGGCAATCCGCCCGCCAGCCTGCCCGACGCGCTGTTCTACAAGCAGCGCAACTGGAGCGTGGGCGGCGAGCTGGAGTATGATTTCTCCACCGCCCTGCGCGCCGAGGTCGGTCTCGGCTACGACGTGGTCGACTATATGCGCACCGGCGACAAGCCGCCGGTCAAGGATGCCCGCGACTGGACCGGACGGGCCGGCCTCGTCCTCGATGCCGGAAGCGGCTGGCGAGTGCGCGGCGCGCTGGGCCGCAAGATGCGCGCGCCCACCATGCGCGAACGCTTCGGCGAAGGCATCAAGCGCTTCATGCCCAACCCCGATCTCAAGCCCGAGCGGATCGTGACGGCCGAGGTCGGCGCCGAATGGCGCGGCGAGCGGGGCGGCTTCTATGTCATTCCGTTCGTGCAGGATCTGAAGAACACGATCGACCAGCGCAATGTCGGCTCGCTCCGCCAGCGGATCAACCTGAAGGGGTCCAAGGTGAAGGGCATCGAGGTGGGCGGCAACTGGCGCCCGCACGAATATGTCACGCTCGCCGGAAATCTCACCTGGACCCATGTCCGGCGCAAGAACGCCGATTCCGGCACGCTCAACCGGATCGCCGAAAAGCCGTCGCTGCTGGCGAACCTGACCGCCAGCTATGCCCATCCCAGCGGCTTTGCCACCTCGTTCGAGGCGCTGCACAACGGCCGCGCCTATTCGGCCGACACCACCGGGGACATGGTGCCGCTGGAACGCTCGACCAGCTTCAACTGGCAGGTGAGCCAGGGCTTTCGGGTCAAGAATCAGCCATTTGACGTATTCCTCCATGTCGAGAACATCGGCGATTCCCTGATCGAGCCGCAGCTTGGGCTGCCGGCGGCGGGCCGCGCGGTGCGGATCGGCATAAGGGTAGGCTGAAGGTGGCAAGGCCGCGTCTGCGCAAAGTCATGCGGCTGGTCCATCACTGGACCTCGCTGGCCGTGCTGCTGACCGGCGGCCTTGTCGCCGTGACGGGCGTGCTCCTGCTGCTCAAGAAGGATGTCGACTGGTTGCAGCCCCCGGTCGAGGCGGCGTCGCGCACCGGCGCCGCCCAGGTCCGGGTCGACGCGCTGTTCAACGCCGCGTCGAACGCGGCGCCGCAGCCGTTGAGCTGGAGCGAGATCGACCGGATAGATGTTCGCCCGGTCGATGGCATCGCCAAGGTGATCACCGAGGATGCGCTGGAATATCAGGTCGATCTTCATACGCTGGAAGTATTGAATATCGATCATAGGGGCGCCGACATCGTTGAGAAGATCCACGACGGGACGTTCTTTGCCTCGTGGGTCAAATATTACCTGATGCTTCCTTCCGGCATCGCGTTACTTATCCTTTGGCTTACCGGGGTTTATCTGTTCTTCCTAACCCAGTTCCAGAAATGGCGCAACAAGCGGCGTTGAGGCGCTACGCACGGTGCGTCGAATCGCTGGTTCCGGCCTCGGGAAGAGGACGCGTCCGGCCTTATAATGCAGTGTGTTTGATCTATGGTTTGGCATATCAGCAGGGTGATTGCACCAAACCATGGCAACACTTCGATTCAGTTTGGAAAGAAATATCTGTAGCGATCAGTTATAGTTCGATGAAATCTGCCAGAAATTTCTCCGCCGGGCTGGAAGCAGGGGCCAGCCGGCGGCAACGATATAATCACTGAATTCCTGATGGGGTGGCCATGCAAAGATCGGGACCGCGCAAGCTGGCGCTTGCCATGACAGCGATGTCCCGCGCCGCCGCCAGGCCGAGCGATACCGCGCCGCCGCCATCGCAAGAGCCCGCGCCACCAGCGGCGGCGCGCGGCACGGGTTTTTTTCCGACAATAGGCTACCGGCACGCACACAAGGAGCACGCCAGCATGAGAATACGCATCATGAATCGTTCATTGCCTTCGATCCGCGCTCTCACGCTGGCCTGCGCCGCCCTGGCGGTGCCGCTCGCGCTCAACGCCGAGCCGCCGGCCGCGCCGGTCCAGCCGCAGGATGAGGAATATGCCCGCCTGATCCAGCAGCACCTGATCGACAAGCGCTTCACGACCGAGCTGGTCGATCACATGCCGCTTTCGGACACGGTGCCCTCGCCGCTCAAGTTCTTCGGCCGCATCCCCGGCACGCCGGACGAACTGACGTATGCCAAGGATATCCAGCGCTATTACGAAGAGCTGGCCCGCACCTCGCCGCGCGTGAAGTTCATGAAGCTGGGCACCACCGAGGAAGGGCGCGACCAGATCGTCATCGCCATCGCGGACGAGGCGACGCTCGCCAAGCTTGACCAGGTGAAGGCCGATCTCGCCGCGCTGGGCGATCCGCGCCGGACCAACGAGGCGCAGGCCAGGCAGATCATCGCCAACGGCAAGCCGATCTACTGGGTGACGAGCGGCATTCATTCGCCCGAAACCGGCGGACCGGAAATGCTGATCGAGCTGGCCTATCGCCTGGCCGTGGAAGAGACGCCGTTCATCCAGAACATCCGCAACAACATGGTGACGTTCATCACCCCCGTCGTCGAAGTGGACGGGCGCGAGAAGCAGGTCGACACCTATTACTACGGCAAGAAGACCGGCAAGGCCCGCCCGCCGCTGGTCTATTGGGGCAAGTATGTCGCGCATGACAACAATCGCGACGGCATGGGCCAGTTCCTCAAGCTGACGCAGAACATCACCAGGGGCGTGCTGGAATGGCACCCCACGGTGCTGCACGATCTGCACGAAGCACAGTCCTATCTCTACACCTCGACCGGCACCGGCCCCTACAACCCGTCGCTCGATCCGATCCAGAGCAACGAATGGTGGCTGCTGGCGGAAACCGAGGTCATGGAAATGACCAAGCGCGGCGTGCCGGGCGTGTGGACGTACGGCTTCTATGATGGCTGGGTGCCCAACTATCTTTTCTGGATCGCCCAGACGCACAACAGCTTCGGCCGCTTCTACGAAGTGCAGAGCTATGGCCCCGATATCCAGAAGGGCCTGAAGCTGGGCCCCACCGTCACCAGCCGGGAATGGTATCGCCCCAATCCGCCGCTGCCCGAGATCGACTGGGCCCCGCGCAACAACACCAACATCCAGGAATCGGCGCTGCTGTTCGCGCTCCATCGCGTCGCGACCGACCATTCGCTGTATCTTGAGAACTACTGGGTCAAGAGCAAGAACGCGATCACTGCCGGCCAGACCGGCAAGATCAACGCCTGGGTGATCCCGGCCCAGCAGGTCGCCTCGCTGAACGTGATCGACATGGTCAACGAACTGCGCCACCAAGGCGTGGAGATCAGCACTGCCAACCAGGCCTTCACCGCCGGCGGCGTGCAGGTTGCGGCGGGCGACTACATCATCCGCGGCGACCAGCCCTATCGCACGCTGGCGGACATGTACCTGAGCGTGCAGAACTATCCCGCGAGCAATCCGCGTCCTTACGACGATACGGGCTGGACCATGCAGTTCATGCGCAACGTCGATCTCAAGACGGTCAGCGATCCGGCGATCCTGCAGCAGCCGATGACGCTGCTCGCGGCCGACGTCACGCCGCCCGGCACGATCACCGGCACCGGCTCGACCATCCTGCTCAACCACACCGGCGAGAACGAACTCGTCTCGCTGCGCTTCAAGCTCAAAGGCGCCAAGATGCTGGCGGCCGAGGCCCCGTTCGAGCTTGGCGGCAAGAACTATGCGGCGGGCACCTTCATCCTGCCGAACGCCGATCGCGCCTCGGTGGAGCGGGTCGTGCGCGAGCTGGGCCTGCGCGGCGAGGCCGTCACCGGGATGCCCAGCGTGCCCACGCACGCGCTCACCGCGCCGCGCATCGGCTATATGCACAGCTGGCTGCGCACCCAGGACGAGGGCTGGTGGCGCGCCGCGCTTGACACCTATGGCATCCCCTACACCTATTTCGCCGATATCAAGGCGCGGGCGGGCGGGCTGCGCGCCAAGTACGACATCATCATCTATCCGACCGTGGGCACCAGCGCGCGCGAGCAGGTGATCGGCGTCGCGATGAACGGCAGCGATCCCATTCCCTACAAGAACAGCGCCCTCACCCCGAACCTCGGCAAGCTGGACAGCGCCGACGACATTCGCGGTGGCCTGGGCCAGGATGGCCTGGCCGAGCTGAAGAAGTTCGTGGAACAGGGCGGCACCCTGATCGGCGATGGCTCTACGGTAGAGATGCTCGCCGAATATGGCGTGGCCGAAGGTGTCAGCGTTTCCAAGCCCAGCGAGTTGTTCACCAAGGGCGCGATCATGCGCGGCGTGTTCACCGACAAGGCGAGCCCGCTGGCCTATGGCTACCAGGGCAAGGAGCTGCCGATCTACTTCTCAGAAGCGCCGGTGCTCACCATCAGCCAGGGCGGTCGTGGCATGGGCTATTTCGATCCCAGCGGCCCCGGCGTCCGCCTGAGCCAGAACACCACGCCGAACGCGGGCAGCGCGCCGCTTTCGACCTGGGGCGCGCAGCCGGCTCCGGCGGAAAAGCCCGCCGGCACCGACACCACCTCCCCCTTCGGCTCGCAGCTGCCGGTCTCCCGCCGGGGCGGCGCCGATCCGACCCAGTTCCCGCGCGTGGTGATGCAGTTCCCCGACAAGGGCGACGATATCCTGCTGAGCGGTATGCTGAGCGGATCGCAGGCGCTGACGCGCAAGGCGCTGATCGTCGACGTGCCGGACGGCAAGGGGCACATGGTGCTGTATGCGCTGCGGCCTTTCTGGCGGTGGCAGACGCAGGGAAGCTATTTCCTGGGCTTCAACGCGATCCTCAACTGGGATCACCTGGACGCCGGCGCGCCGGCCAAGCCGCGCCCCTGATCGGCAACACCGGAGCGTGCCTGCCAGCCAGGCACGCTCCGCCCCCGCCGGGAATCCCGGTATCGCAAGGCCGGATCGCTCCTGCTGACGAGCCAGCGGGAGCACCGGATCGGGCGATTACGGATTTCGAGAGGTTAGCCCCCCGGCTGCACCGGGATCTTCCCGACCCGGAGCATGTCAGCCGGCCGATGGCGCGGCCGGACCTGGCCGATCAGATATAGAAGCCGGAACGCCGCACGACGGCCTTGAGCGCGAAGCTCGAATTGACATGCGCCACATTGGGAATGCGCGTCAGCTTGATCAGCAGGCGCTGATAGTGGTTCAGGTCACGCACCACCACGCGCATCAGGTAATCGACGTTCCCGGTCATCATGAAGCAGCTGGTGACTTCCTCCAGCGCGCCGATATGGGCCTCGAACGCGGTCAGCGTGTCTTCCGACTGCTTGTCCAGCGTGACGGAGACGAAAACGCTCAGCGAGCCGACCAGCCGCTGCTCGTCGAGCGTCGCGGTATAGCTTTCGATGAAGCCGGCCGCTTCCAGGCGGCGCACGCGGCGCAGCGTGGGCGTGAGCGAAAGGCCGATCTGGTCGGACAAGTCGCGCCAGCTGATCCGGCCATCGTTCACCAGCGCCTTCAGGATCTTCATGTCGCAGGCGTCAAGCTCCGACGGCAACTCGACATGTTCCTTGGCGGGCGGTGATCCGCGACGATCGGTAACGGGGCGCGCCATCAGAGCACCGAAACGAGCTGGCCGTGGTCGATCCGGTAAAAGACCCCGCCCTTGTTCTCATCCACCAGCCGCATCGTGCCGCGCAGCACCAGCGCGCGCTCGGTCGGCTCCACCGGCCGGTCGGTGCGCACCTCGACGAACTGGGTCGGCCCCACGGACATGTGGAACAGGCAATCGGGCGCGGATGCGAACAGCAGGAAATGCCTGCGCCCCTCCTCGCCCTCGGCCAGCGGCATCATGAATCCGGCCAGTGTGACCGGCTTGTCGCGCAGCGCCAGCACCTCGGGCGAAAAGCCGGGACGGATGTGCTCGCGTCCCGTGCCTTCGTCCTGCCAGGGGATCACTTCGGAGGAAGCGAGCACTTGCCAGCCCAGCCCGCCTTCGGGCGTGGGCGCGCTGATCGCCTCATGCGCGTATGCGTTCGCCCCGCTTGCCAGGAAGGCCGCTGCAACCAGCCTTCCCAAGGGCAACCATATGGATTTCAAGCCTGTTCTCCGCTCGTGACCGGAAGGAGGCCGTGGTGGCATCGTTCGTCGAAACGAACGATGCCACGGCTACCGGGCAGGAGCAATCATTTGCCCTCGGCCAGCATGGCGGGCGTCGCCAGCGTGATGGGCTTCAGCTTCGCCTTGGCCGCCAGCGCGTTGAAGGCCGCCAGATCGCTGGTCTTCAGGCTCGCCCACGTGCCCAGATGGGTCGTGGCCATGGCCTTCAGCTCATCGAACTCCACATAGAGTTGGGTGGTGGGCTCGACGTCCCCTTCGGTGACGGTCCGCGAAAGCGAGGCCAGCATGTTGTTCAGCCGCACCGGGTGGTTGAGCGGGTCTTGCGAAGAGACCGACTTCTTCTGGATCAGCTCTTCCTCGACCGCGTTGACCTTGGCTTCCAGCGCATCGGCCGCCGCGATGACCCCGGCCCCGTTCGCGCTGCCGGCGGCGGCCTTGCGGACGTCGGCCAGCTTGGCGTGGAAATCGCGGATCTCGAGCACGGCCATCTGCACCGCGTTGAGCTGCGTGTTCACCGCCAGCGCCAGATCGAACTGCTTCTTGAGCTGGTCCGGGCTGACCGGGATCTTGCCGTAAGGCACGATCTCGATCGGCTGGGTCTGCACCTTGCCGTTGACCGTCAGCCGGGCGGTGTACTTGCCGGGCAATGCCACCGGGCCCAGCGTGGAGGCGTGCCACAGCGCCGACTTGGGCACCTGGACCGCACCGTCATAGCGCATGTCCCAGGCAAAGCGGTTCAGCCCCGCCTTGGTGCCGGGCGCCGGCGGCCTGCGCGGACCATCCTCGTCCTCGCCACCGTCGCTGTCCGCCTTGGGCTTGGCGGCGGCATAAGTGCGGATCACCTTGCCCGAGGCATCGAGAATTTCCAGCTTGATGCGATCGGCGGGAACTTCCTGCTTGAGCGAGTAATAGATGATCGTGCCCTGCGGGGGGTTGGGTCCGGCGAAAGTCCCGGTCATGTCGCCACGTCCGGTATACTGGATGCGGACCGTCTGGCGCGGCTTGAACAGGTGGAAGTCGGCCTTGGTGATGCTGTCCGACCACTGGCGCAGCGGGCTGACATCGTCGAGCACCCAGAACGACCGGCCATGCGTGGCCACCGCGATATCGCCATCGTGGACGACGAGATCGTGCACCGGCACGCGCGGCATGTTCTGCTTCAGCGGCTTCCAGCTGGCGCCATCGTCCAGCGAGAAGAAGATGCCGCTCTCGGTGCCGGCATAGAGCAGGCCGTCCCGCTCGGGATCGGCGCGGACGACATGGACATAGGCATCGGCGGGCAAGCCCTTGGTGATCGAAACCCAGCTCTTGCCGTAATCGTCCGTGCGGAAAGCATAAGGCGTGTTGTCGCCCAGCTTGTGGCGCTCGACCGCGATATAGGCGGTGCCGGCCTTGTGCGGATGCGGCTCGACCATGTCGACCGTGCCCCATTCGGGCATCGCGGCGGGCGTGATGTTCGACCAGTTCTGGCCGCCATCGCGCGTGAGCTGGATCAGGCCGTCATCCGTGCCAACCCAGATCAGGCCCTTTTCGACCGGGGATTCGTTCAGCGAGAAGATCGTGCCGTAGACTTCGACGCTGGTGTTGTCCTTGGTCAGCGGGCCGCCCGAGGCGATCTGCTTGGACTTGTCGTTGCGCGTCAGGTCCGGCGAGATGATGTCCCAGGACTTGCCGCCATTGGTCGTCTTGAACAGCACTTCGTTGGCGTAATAGAGCACGTTGGGATCGTGCGGCGAGAACGCGAAAGGCACGGTCCAGCCACGGCGATGCTTCAGGCTTTCCACGCCCCAGCCCATGCTCTCGCGCGGCCAGGGCTTGACGGGAACCGCCTCGCCGGTCCGCTCGTCATAGCGGGAGATATCGCCCCAGTAGCTGCCGGCATAGACAATGTTGGGGTCCTTCGGATCGGGAACGACATAGCCGCTCTCGCCGCCGCCGACCGAACGCCAGTGCTGCACGCCGATCGGCCCTTCGGTGTTGGCGCTGGGGATGCGGATCGTGGTGTTGTCCTGCTGGGCGCCATAGATGTTGTAGGGCACCTGATTGTCGACCGAGATGTGATAGATCTGCGCGGTCGGCTGGTTCATCTGCTCGGTCCAGGTCTCGCCGCCGTTGACCGAGATACCCGCGCCGCCATCGTTGGCGTTGATGATGTAACGCGGGTCGCGCGGATTGATCCAGAGCTGGTGCGTGTCGCCGTGGAACAGCGGCAGCGTCTTGAACGTCTTGCCGCCGTCGGTCGACTTCTGGCCGTTGACGTTCATCACGAAGACCTTGTTCGGGTCTTTCGGATCGGCATAGACGGTGGTGTAATACCACGCGCGCTGGCGGATCGAGCCGTCGCTGTTCATCAGCTGCCAGCTCGCGCCGGCGTCATCGCTGCGGTACAGGCCGCCCTTTTCCGCCTCGATCAGCGCATAGATGCGCTTGGGATCGGACGTCGGGGCCACGCCGATGCGCCCCCAGATGCCCGGCGGCAGGCCATTGCCCGACAGCTTCTCCCAGGTGTTGCCGCCGTCGCGCGAACGATAGAGGCCGCTGCCGGGGCCGCCGCTCTCCATGATCCAGGGCTTGCGGTGCGCCTGCCACATCGCGGCATAGATGAGGTTGGGATCGTTGGGATCGATCTGCACATCGACGCCGCCGGTCTTGTCATCGACGTAGAGCACGCGCTCCCAGGTCTTGCCGCCGTCGCGCGTGCGGAAGATGCCGCGCTCGCCTCCTTCGCGGAAGACGGGGCCGAGCGCCGCCACGAACACCGTGTTGGGATCGGTCGCGCTGATCGCCAGACGCCCGATGGCCTCGGACTGGCGCAGGCCGATGAACTGCCAGGTCTTGCCCGCGTCGAGCGACTTGTACATGCCGTTGCCCGCCGCGACGTTGCCGCGAATGGCGCTTTCACCCGTGCCGACATAGATGATGTTGGAATCAGAAGGCGCAACCGCCAGCGCGCCGATCGACGGCGAGGCTTCGGGGAACTTGTCCCACAACGGCTTCCAGGTCCGGCCGGCGTCCGTGGTCTTCCACACGCCGCCGGTGGCCGCGCCCATGTAATAGGTCGTGGGATCGTTCGTCACGCCCGAAACGCCGCTGGCGCGCCCGCCCCGGAAGGGGCCGATCATGCGATATTGCATGCCATCGAGCGGAAGAGCCTGGCTCTCCGCGGTGGTCGCGGCAGCATCGACGGGCTTGGCGGCATCCTTGGCGGCTGCCACGCTGGGCACACCGGCCAGGACGGAACCCGTCATCAAAGCCAACAGCAGGAGATTTGTCGCACGCATCTGACGTCCCTTTTCATGTCTTCCCGCCATTGTCGGCGAGGCCCGGAGGAGCATTGATCCACACACAATTCGTACTTCAGACGACGGTGGCGTGCGGCAGGAATAGCGCCTCCCGCCATCGTCGCATATTCGATTCAGCGCGGCATGATGCCGCCGCGCTGGAAAACCTTGCCATCGCCCGGCCACCCTCGCCCGCCGCCCCTGGGCGACAGCCGATCGCCGCGAACGGCATCGCCGGGCGCGCGGTGGAGGACGAGGATTTCCCGGTTGGCAAAGGGGGTGGCCGCCGCCGAAGCATAGGAAGCAGCCGCGCTCAAACCAGGGACGCGACGGCGAACTTGCTGCATTGAAACCATCCCCCCCAGAATGCCGCTCATGCGAAAACGGCCGGCCCTTTTCCAGGACCGGCCGTCAAAGCCATCAACGCAGCATCGTGCCGTTCTGCTTGAGCACTTCGCCATTCTTCATGACGAAATCCACTTGCTGCAACACGGTGATGTCCGCCAGTGGATCGCCCTTCACCGCCACGATATCGGCGAAGCGGCCGGTCTGGACCGATCCGACATTCTCCGAATCGCCCAGCAGTTCGGCGGCGTTGCGCGTGCCGGTGAAAATCGCCTCGATCGGCGGCAGACCGGCCTTTACCAGCAGTGCGAACTCTTCCGCCTTGTTGCGACCCGACAGGGCGCCCTGGTCCGTGCCCAGGGCGATCTTCACGCCGGCCTTGTAGGCGCGGCCGGCGTTTCCGATCATCGTCGGCGTCACCGCGATGGCCTTTTCGGCAACCGTCGGTGGCAGGGTTTCGGGGGATTTGACCGCATTCTGGTAAATCGCATCGGCGACAAGCAGCGTCGGCACGAGGAACGTGCCATGCTCTTTCATCAGCTTGTAGCTCTCGGCATCGGAATAAGTGCCGTGGTCGATCGAATCGACCCCGGCCTTGACCGCCGTGTCGATCGCCTTCTTGCCGTGGGCGTGCGCCAGCACTTTCATGCCCAGTTCATGCGCCGCGTCGACGATCGCCTTCATCTCGTCATAGGTCATCGTCATGTGGTTGGGATCGTCGCCGATCGAACCGACGCCGCCCGAAGGCATGATCTTGATGACCTTGGCGCCCCGGCGATGGTGCTCGCGCACTTTCATGCGCCCTTCCTCGGGGCTGTCGACGATCCCGGCATCGCGGCCGGCGATGCTGATATCGGGGCGCAGGCCATTGAGCCGGTCGCCATGCCCGCCGGTGGGGCCCAGCGGCTCAAGCGCCGGCCAGTAACGCGGGCCAACGATGCTGCCCGCGGCAATCGCGCGGTTCACCGCCGGCAGCGTCAGCGGGCCGGAGCCCGCGTCACGCACCGTGGTGAAGCCGGTTTCGACTTCGCGCCGGGCACTGCCCACCGCGGCGATCACAGCATCGCCTTCGGTCTGGACGAAACGGTTGAGCGGCCGGCGATCGCCATTGGACGAAGGGTGATCGTGCATGTCGATGAAGCCGGGAAGCACGGTTTCCCCCGACAGGTCGATCACTTCGGCTCCGGCCGGCGTCACGAAACCGCTCTGCACGCCGGTGATGCGGTCGTCCTTGACGATGATCGACACGTTCGTCCTGGGCGTGGCCGAAACGCCATCGATAAGCTTGCCCGCGTGGATCACGAAGTCCTTGGCGCAGGCAGTGCCCGCGCCAAGGATGGAAGCCATCGCAAGCGCGGCAGCCGCGCGGCGATGGACAAGACCTCGTTTCATCATGCCCCCCTTAGAACTTCGAACGGAAGCTGAGGCCCATGACCCGCGGCTCGATCGTGCTGATGTTCTGCGTGTCGTAAGACTGGCCGTTGACGATGGTCTTGGCGATCGTCGAGCTGGTGGCGCTCGACGACTTCGACAGGATCGCCAGCTTGTTGAACACGTTGTTGACGAAGGCATAGACGCCCCAGCGGCCGTCTTCCTTCTCCAGGCCGATGCGCAGGTTGACCGTGGCGTAGCCCGCCAGGTGATCGTTGTCCGGGATCACGCCGGCCGCCGACGGATCGTAGATCGTCCAGAAGCCGCTGCGATAGCTGACATCGGCGTGGCCCATGGCCGCCAGATCACCACCGACCGGCCGGGTGTAGTCGGCCTGGCCCTGGAGCGTCCACTTGGACGTGTAGGGCAGCGTGTTGCCCTTCTTGCCCAGGCCCCGGAAGACGACGCAGCCGACATAGGGCGGCGAGGTGTTCTGGCAGACGTTCAGGCTGCTGGGCAGGTTGATGTCATCCTGCAGCTTGGCGGTGGTGTAGCTGCCCGAAGCGCGCAGCGTCAGCCCGTCGAGCGGCATGACCGTGCTTTCCAGCTCGATACCGCGGATCCGCGCCTTGGCGGCGCTGTTGGTCAGGAAGCCGAACGCGCCCTGGTACGAGGCCGAAACCTGCATCCCGGTCCAGTCCATCTGGAACACATCGGCATTGACGATGAGCTTACGGTCGAACCAGCTGCTCTTCACGCCCAGCTCATAGTCCCACAGCTTGTCGGACTCGTACGTCGCCGCATAGCTCGGCAGGCCGAGCGTCTGGTTGACGCCGCCGGGGCGGTAGCCCTGCGAGGCCGAGGCGAAGATCATCACGTCCGGCGTGATCTTGTAGCTCGCGCCGAACTTCAGCAGCGTGCCGTTTTCCTTGCCCTTCATTTCCGAATAAGGCGTGATCGTGTTGCCCGCGACGTAGTTCGGGATGATCACTTCGGCGCCAGTGACCTTCTTGTATTCGAAGTACCGGATGCCGCCCGTCACGCTGAGCGCGTCGGTGATGTCATAGGTCAGTTCGGCGAAGCCGGCGATCTGCTTGAGCGAATCGTCGATCGTGCGATCCAGATGGGTCTTGCTGCCCAGGCCGTACGGCAGGACATAGCCGTTCGGATAGGACTGCGCGCCGGTGATCGGATCGACCGTGTTCAGCAGGCTGCGCGTGAAGTTCTTGCGATCACTGTGGTAGAACCCGATCGTCCACTTGAGCGCGTTGGCATCGCTGGCAAGCCGGATTTCCTGCGTCGAGGTCTTGTTGGTCTGCGGCTGGTAGGCCGTGAGATCACCCCAGCTGGTCACGAAGTTCTGGTAATCGGTGCCGGTGCAGCCCGGCAGCCCGGTGACGCGGCCGGCGTTGCAGTCCGAAGCGAACGCGGCATAACCCGGAATCCTCGCCGGATCGCCGGTGTAGGTGCCGGTGAAATAGCGCCGGAAATAGGGCGTGTAGTCGAAGTTATATTCGATATCGCGCTTCGAATACGAAGCGACCGCGGTCAGCGTGGCGAAGCCGAAGTCCCAGTTCAGCGTGCCGCTGTAAAGCTGCATCGCATCGCTGCGGGGCTGGCGGATGGTAAGCGTCTGGTCGAACTTGTTCCCGGTGAGGCGGTACAGCGTGTTGTTCCACGCGCCGGAATCGCCGCGGCTGTTCTGATAGACGGCCATGCCGTCGATCGTCAGGTTCTCGATCGGCCGGGCGCGGACCAGCAGGCGGCCGCCGTAGCCGCGGCTGTCGTTGATATCCTTCAGGCCCAGGATCGAATTGTTCACATAGCCGGGCGCGAAGTTGTAATAGCCGACCGCGCGCACCGCCAGCTTGTCGGCGATGATCGGCACGTTGGCCATGGCGTCAAGGATCTGGCCCGTGCCGCTGGCGCTGTCGGTGGTCGTCACCTGACCGTTGAGCGCGCCTTCGAAATCGACCAGATTGGGCTTGTTGAAGATGATGCGCATGGTGCCGGCCATCGAGCTGGCGCCATAGAGCGTACCCTGCGGCCCGCGCAGCACTTCGGCGCGCTCCACGTCGAACAGGCGCACGCTCGGCGAGTTGGCGCCGGCGTCGTTGCTGACGCCGCCCGTGCCCGACAGCGGCGTTTCGTCGTAGTAGAGGCCGACCAGCGCTTCACCCGAAGCGCGCAGGTTACGGATGGTGATGCGGCTGCCGCCGTTGTTTTCCTCGATACGCAGGTTGGGCGTGACGCGCGTCAGCTGCGTCGAGTCCGTGATGTTCTGGTTGGCAAGCGTGGCTGCCCCCACGGCCGAGATGGCGAGCGGGGTATCCTGGATGCTCGTCGCGCGCTTGAGCGCGGTGACGACGATGTCGGCATCGCCAGCCGGAGCTTCGGCCGCCGCCGAGGTGGTTTCCTGCGCGAAAGCCGGCGCGACCAGAACAGAAGCCGCCGAACAGAAGAGAGCAAGCCGAGCGCCAAAACGCGCGCCAGACCGAACCGCATGAGTTTTCATATGCACCCCTATTTTTATATGCCACCGAAAAATATGACGAACGCAGAACATCTTACCAAAAAATACGACCACATGAGCTCCACGTGGCGGCACCCCTCCCGAATCTTTATTATGTAGAATTTAACGCAACCCTTGAGACCGACATCTGAAGCTTTTTACAAAATGACTAATATTTCGGAATTTTCATCACATTTTTGCGAAAGATGTCATTCTGAAGTCTTTTTTCCACCATACATCGCGGGATTCAGAGCCGATCTGCACTATCTAACATACATAGATTCGGTTGGTGTTTCTTGCCAAAATGCGACACATGCAATCATAAAATTGGCGCAAAACATCCAAAAAAGCGTCACACATTAGTGCGATTGGACTCAGTCCCGTTCCGAGGCATACGATATGCTCCCGAGTCGCGGCGATCGGGGGCCGCGGCGCGCGCTTTCGCGGGGCCCTGTCGCCTGTCGGGAGTCGATGGAAAGCGGGCGCCGCCAGGCCGCGCCGTGGCGGCTTGCCGCCTCAGCGCTCACTCATGCCGCAGCGCGTCGATCGGATTGAGCGAAGCGGCGCGGCGCGCCGGAAAATAGCCGAAAACCACCCCGATCACGCCCGAGATGACGAAAGCGAGCAGGTTGATCTGCAAGTCGAACGTCCAAGGTACCTGCATCAGCGGGGTCGCCACGGCGATCACCAGTTGTGCCAGCACCAGCCCGATCAGGCCGCCCAGGCATGACAGCACCACCGATTCCACCAGGAACTGCAGCAGCACCTCGCTCGCCACCGCGCCGATCGCCAGGCGGATGCCGATCTCGCGCGTGCGTTCGGTAACGGAAACGAGCATGATGTTCATGATGCCGATACCGCCGACCACCAGGCTGATCGCCGCCACCGCCGCGACGATGCGCGTCAGCAGCGTGGTCGTGCCGGTCAGCGTGTCGGAGATCTGCTTGGTGTCGAAGATGTTGAAATCGTCTTCCTTGCCGCCGGTGATGTGCCGCCGTTCGCGCAGCAGCTCGGTGATCGCGGATCGCACTTGCGTGGTCGAATAGGCCTGATCGACGCCCACCAGCATCAGCCGGATATCGGTGCTGCCGGTAAAGCGCCGCTGCACCGCCTTGATCGGCATGATGACGACATCGTCCTGATCGCCGCCGAAACCGGCCTGCCCGCGCGTGGTGAGCACGCCGATCACATCGCAGCTCACCTCGCCGATGCGGAAGCGCCGGCCGATCGCGGCGCCGTTCCTGAACAGGTTGTTCTTCACGGTGGAGCCGATGATGCAGACCGCCTTGCCCGCCGCCTCTTCGGCCGGGGTGAATTCGCGTCCGGCGGCCAGCGGCCAGGGCTGCACCTTGAAGTAGTCGGAAGTGGTGCCGTTGATCGTGGTCGACCAGTTGGCGCCTTCGTAGATCGCGGTCGCGGTCGACTGCGCCTGCGGGGCCACCGCCGTGATGCCGGCGATCTGCCGGGCGATGGCGGTGACGTCGCTGGCATCGAAATCGGGCGGACGCGGGCCGCCGCCTCCTCGGCCGAACCCCTGCCCCGGCCGCACTTGCAGGACATTGGTGCCCAGTGCCGCGATCTGCTGCTGCACGGCCGAAGTGGTCGCCTTGCCCAGCGTGGTCATGGCGACGACCGCGCCCACCCCGATGACGATGCCCAGGATCGTCAGGAACGAGCGCAGCATGTGCCGCCGGATCGAGCGCAGCGCGAGCAGGAAGATCGTCCCCAGCATCAGGCCGGCGCCCGATCCGACTGTTCGATGCGATCGACCACGCCGTCCTTGAAATGGACGATCGTGCGCGCGAAGCCGGCCATCTCGGGCTCGTGCGTGACCATCAGCACGGTGATCCCCAGATCCCGGTTCAGCCCGGCCAGCAGCCGCATGATCTCCAGAGACCGCTCGCTGTCGAGATTGCCGGTGGGCTCGTCGGCCAGCAGCACTTCGGGATTGGTGACGATGGCGCGCGCGATCGCCACGCGCTGCTGCTGGCCGCCCGAAAGCTCGGCCGGGGTGTGATCCCACCAGTCCTTGAGGCCGACCTTGTCGAGCGCGGCCATCGCCGCGCCGCGCCGCGCCGCCTTCTCGTCACCGCGATAGAGCAGCGGCAGCTCGACATTCTCCAGCGCCGAGGTCCGCGCCAGCAGGTTGAACCCCTGGAAGACGAAGCCGAAATACTTGCGGCGCAGCAAGGCGCGCTGGTCACGATCCAGCGCCTCGACGCGGTGCCCCTTGAACAGGAAGCTGCCGCTGGAGGGAATATCGAGGCAGCCCAGGATGTTCATCGTGGTCGACTTGCCCGAGCCGGATGGCCCCATCACCGCGACGAAATCGCAGCGCATGATATCAAGGTCCACGCCCTTGAGCGCTGCGAACGCGGTCGGCCCCTCGCCATAGACCTTGGTCACGCCGCGCAGCGCGATCAGCGGCTCGCCCGCGCCGGCCGGCGCGGGCTCAACCACCGCCGCCTCCCCCCGCGCTGCCCTGCCGGCGCCCCTGGCCCTGGCCCTGGCCTTGTCCCTGGCCCGATGATCCGTCGCCCGAGCCGGAAAGCTCGCCGGTGATCACCTCCATGCCGGGCTTGAGCCCGCCCGAGACGACCTCGACTTGCGAACCATCGGTGTCGCCGGTGACGATCTGGATGGGCCGGGGCTGGCCATCATCGCCCTTGACGTAGATCGTCTGGGCCGCGCCCCGGCTCAGGGTCACGCTGCGTTCGGTGGCGCCGCGCCGCATCGGCCGCGGGCTGATCTGGCTGGCGATGCCGCCGCCCGTGCCGCCACCGCCGGTCTGCGCCTGCGGCGTGAAGCGCAGCGCGGCATTGGGGATCAGCAGGACATTCTTCTTGTCCGCTGTGACGATGTCGGCCGTCGCCGTCATGCCCGGGCGGAGCTGCTCGCCGGCATTCGCCACCGCGAGGTCCGCCGCATAGGACACCACTTGCCCTGCCGAGGAGGCCGAGCCGGCGCTCGCCGAGGACGACGACGAGGCGCTCGCGTTCTGGGCCGTCAGGTTCGAGGCGATCTCCACGCGCGTGATCCGGGCCGGGAATGTCTTGCCGGGGAAGGCATCGACGGTGAACGTCGCGCTCTGGCCCTGGCGGACAGAGCCCACGTCCGCCTCGTCGATCGAGACTTCCAGCTTCATCGTGGTCAGGTCTTCGGCAATGACGAAAAGCGTCGGCGTGTTGAACGATGCGGCCACGGTCTGCCCCGGATCGACCTGGCGGGCCAGCACGACCCCGGACACGGGCGAGCGGATGATGGCGCGGGCGCGCTGCGTCCTGCTCTGGGCCAGCGTCGCCTCGCTGGCGACGACATTGGCCTGCGCCACTTTCAGCGCGGCCAGCGCGCGCGCCGCATCGGCGCGGCCCGCCTGCAGTTCGGTGCCCGACGGCACGCGGCCACTGGACAGGCGAAAAACCTCTTCCAGCCGGGCAAGCTGCGCCCGCGCCTCGGCCACCGTCGCGCGCGCCTGCTCGACTTGCGCGCGGTTGGCGCCCAGCTGCGCCTCGTTCTGGCGGATCTGGTCGTCAAGCTGCTCGGGATCGATCTCTGCCAGCGGCTGCCCGGCAACCACGCGATCGTTGACGTCGACCAGCACTTTGACGATCTGGCCGGAAAGCTGCGAGCCCACCGTCACCTGGTTGGTCGGCGCCAGCTTGCCGGTGGCGGAAACCGTGGTGACGAGACGGCCACGTTCGGCCTTGACCGTGCTGTAGCCCGGCGCGTTCGAACCGCCCAGGCAGCGCGCCAGCGCCAGCACCAGCGCGAGCACGACCAGCACGGCGATGCCCCACCGGGCATGGCGCCGCCATGCCGGCTGCGGCTTCACACCCAGGAATTCGTCCAGATTCTCATCGGCCATCGTCAGTTCGTCCCCGGCGTGGTCGCAGTCCGCGCGGTGGGCGTGACGCTGGCATCCCAGCCGCCCCCGAGCGCCGCGTAAAGCGCGATCAGCGCGGTCGCCTTGTCCTGGCGCGCCTGGACGAGCCCATCGCGCGCGGAGACCAGCGCCGCTTCCTGCGTGTTCAGCGTGGTGAAGTCGGTCAGGCCCGAACGGTACTGGCTGCGGGCCAGAAGCGCCGAATTGCCGGCCGCGTCATAAGCGATGGCGAACTGGCGCTCCCGCTCCCCCGCCGCGTTCAGCGCGACCGTGGCGTTCTCCACATCCTCCAGCGCCGCCAGCACCGAAGACTGGTACGCGGCCAACGCGGCATCGGCGGCGGCGCGGCTGGAACGGACTTGCGCGTTCAGCCGCCCGCCGTTGAAGATCGCCTGCGTCAGCCCGGCGAACAGCCCGCCGGTTATCGTATCGAACAGCCCCCCGGCGCTGACCGCGTTGGTATCGAGGCTGCCCGAGATGTTGAGCGCGGGGAAAAGCTGCGCCCTGGCCACGCCGATCTGCGCGGTCGCGGCGGCAAGGCCGCGTTCGGCCGCGCGCACGTCCGGCCGCTGGCGCAGGACATTGGCGGGAATGCCCGCGCCCACGCTCTCCGGCCCGCGCGGGATCGGCCCCGGCGCGGCCAGCAGCGGCTTGAACGCGCCGGGCGCCTGCCCGGTCAGCACGGCGATGCGCGATACGGCGGCGTTATATTGCTGCTCCAGCGCGGGAATGCCGGCGGCGGTCTGCGCCCGGCTTGCCCGCGCCTGCTCGGCATCGACGGACGAGACAAGGCCCGCCTGCACGCGGAAGCCGGCGATTTCCAGATTGTCGTCCTGGATGGCAAGGCTGGCCTTCGCGTTCTCCAGCCGCGCCTGATACCCGCGTGCCAGCACATAGTTGCGCGCGACCTCGCTTTCGACCGAGAGCAGCATGGCCGCATAATCGAAACCGGCGGCCTCGTATTGCGCGCCGCTGGCCTCCACCTGTCGCCGCACGCCGCCGAACAGATCGACCTGGTAGCTGGCATCAAGCCCGAGCGAGAAGCTGTTGCGCCCGCCGCTGTCCGTGGTCGCGACCGTGCCATCGGGCAAGGTCACGGTCGTGCCGCCGCCGCGCAGCGGCTCGGTGCGGCTATAGCCGGCCGAGCCGCCGATGGTGGGAAACAGGTCCGACCGGCTGACCACCAGCGCCTCGCGCGCCTGCCGCAGCCGGGCGATCGCCTGGGCAATATCGAGATTGGCCGCCGCCGCCTGTTCGACCAACCGGGTAAGCACCGGATCGTCGAACTTGCTCCACCAGCGGGTAAGGTCTTCGGGCTGGGGCGCCGCGGCCACCGACCAGCCATCGGGCACGCCCAGTTCCGCCGCGCTGCGCACACGATAATCCGCCCCCGCGCCGCAGCCGGAAAGCGTCGCAAGTCCCATCAGGAGAAGGCCGGTACGCCGCATGAGGCCATGGATGGCCAAACCGCGCCGATAGCGCCAGTCGCAAATTGTCGTAGGCCGTCTGACGGGCACTGCGCGCAGCCATTCGACTTATGGGGATGGCGTTCGGGAATGCGCCAGTGCCCGGAACGCCCGCCTTGTGCTCACAGCTTGCCGAACTTCGCCTCATAGGCCCCGGTATCGCCGCTCGCCAGGAGCCTGGCCTGCTCGACCCAGTTATCGCGGCGGATGCGGCCGGTGAAGGCGCCCATCCCGGCGTCGATGCGGTCGATATCGGCTTCGCTCCAGGCCGCGATCTGGGCGTAGCTGGTGATCCCCAGGCCGTGCAGCAGCGCGACCAGCTTGGGGCCGACGCCTTTCAGCTTCAGCAGATCGTCGGCGGTGCCGGCGGGTTCCGGGGCGGGTTCCGGGGCTGGCGGCGGCGGTGGCGCGGGCTGCGCGGCAGCCGCCTCCTCGGCATCCAGGCGCCGGGCTTCGGCTTCTTCCACTTCCTCTTGCGCGGCCACGGCGATGATCTCGCCGATGCCCGCCATCGTGCCCGCGCCGGCCATCGGCATCAGCGCTTCGGCAGCGGCGGACGGCGCGTCGATCAGCGCCTGGTTGCGCTGCGCCGGGGCGGCGCCCTCGTCGAGCACGTCGGGCCGGCGATCGCGCGGCACGCCTTTCGATCCACGCGCGAACAGCCACCAGGCCACGGCGATGCCGATCAGCAGCGCCAGAATGAAGATCAGCCAGTTGGCCTCGATCAGTTGTACCATGCCCTATCCCTTCCGGTTCCAGACGAGCCAGCCGATACCGATGCCCAGTCCATAGGCAAGCAGCGTCGAGACGGCCATTTCAAGCCACAGCGGCACGCGCGTGTTCCTTCCTGATCGGCGCCGGCGGCTTCATCCGGCCCCCGGCGTGTCGATGGGGGTGGGTTTTACCGGCATCGAGGCGATTACCGAGAATTCGATGCGGCGGTTGGCCGGATCACGCGGATCGAGCCCGGCGACCGGGTGCTTCGAGCCGATCCCGGTCGATCGCAGGCCGTCGGCCGGGATGCCGCGCCCGATCAGTTCGAAACGCACCGCGTCCGCCCGCGCCATCGACAGCGCGATGTTGGCCGCTTCGTTGCCGTTGCCATCGGTGTGCCCGGTTATGGCGATGATGCTGCCCACGCAAGGGCGCAAGGCATCGGCCACTTCGTCGAGCAGCTTCTCGCTCGCCGGGTCGATCCGCGCGCTGGCCTCGGAAAAGCGGATGGTGCGCGTCTTGAGGATGCCTTCCACCTCGTCCTGGCAATGCAGCGGGGTGGCGCCGGTCGGCTCGGCGAGCGCATCGCCCCGCTTGCGCGATCCGGCCCAGTTGACGCCGCCGACGCCGGGCACGGCGGCGATGGCCTGCGCGGCGCGGGCGCGCGTGTCCTTGTCGAGCCCCTTGCCGCCGCTCAGCACCGGATGGCGCGTGAGCCAGCCGTGGCCCTCGATGAAGGTGATGACGATGCCCGCGCCGCCGGCCGCATCCCGCGCCGCCTCGGCGCGCTGGCGCAGCATATCGATCAGCGCCGGCCCGTTCATGCGCGCGCCGACCAGCGCCAGCGCAAGGCAAGCGACGGCGCCGGCAAACAGGACAAGGGCGGCTCGGACGGGCATTCTGGCCGCAGCCTAACCGCCATATCCCCCCGGCTCAACGCCGCATACGCGCCATCGGGTCGGAATTGCCGGGAAATCAGCCGCCTTTGAGCGAATCGGCCACGCTCACCAGCCGGATGAACTCCTGCCGCCAGAAATCGGTCTGCCCTGCGGCCAGCGCCGCGATCTGCCCGGCGCCGAAGCCGTTCAGCATCTCGTCGCCGCGCAGCGACTGGCCGAAGGCGGCAACCGCGGCGGCGAAGGCGAAATCGCCGCGCGGCTTGCCGGCGCTGGCCAGCAGGCCGGCCGGCACCGCCTTTTCGATCAGGCGCGAGGTCTGCCCGTCGGGCAGCTTGTAGCGCAGCTTGACGAAAGCCAGCTCGCCCGCGCCTTTCGCCGCCGCCGGCAGATCATCGTCATAGCGGCGCGGCGCGATCCAGCCCTTCACGCCAGCCGGCACGATCTCGTAGATCGCCGTCACCTGATGGCCCGCGCCGATATCGCCGGCATCGACCCGGTCGTTGTCGAAATCCTCCTCGCGCAGCGCGCGGTTCTCATAGCCCAGCACGCGGTACTGGCTGACTTGCGCCGGGTTGAATTCCACCTGGATCTTCACGTCCTTGGCAATGGTGAACAGGGTGGAGCCCATCTGGTCGCCCAGCACTTTCTTGGCTTCCAGCGCGCTGTCGATATAGGCGTAGTTGCCGTTTCCGTGATCGGCGATCTGTTCCATCATCGCTTCGTTGTAATTGCCCTGGCCGAAGCCCAGCGTGGTCAGCGTGATGCCGTTCTCGCGCTCCTTCTCCACCAGCTCGATCAGCGCCTTGGTGTTCGAGACGCCGACGTTGAAATCGCCGTCGGTGCCGATCAGGATGCGGTTGACGCCGCCTTCGACGAAGTTGTCGCGCGCGATGTTGTAGGCCAGCTGCAGCCCGGCCGCGCCCGCCGTCGATCCGCCGGCCTGCAGCCGGTCCAGCGCGTCGCGGATCTTGCGCGGATCGTTGGTCGGCTCCAGCACCAGCCCGGCGGCGCCGGCATAGACCACGATCGAGACCTTGTCCCAGGGCCCAAGCTCGCCAGCCAGGCCCGCCAGCGCGGCCTTGAGCAACGGCAGCTTGTCCTGGCTGCTCATCGAGCCCGAAACGTCGACCAGGAACACCAGGTTGGCCGGGGGCCGGCTGGCACGCGGCAAGTCATAGCCGCGCAGGCCGATGCGCAGCAGACGGGTATTGGGGTTCCACGGGGTCAGCGCCAGATCGGTCGTCACCGAAAACGGCGTCGAGCGGCTTTCGGGCCGCGCATAGTCATAGCGGAAATAGTTGACCAGTTCCTCGGTGCGCACCGCGTCCCGCGGCGGAAGCTGGCCTTGCGTCAGGAACCGGCGGGTATTGGCATAAGCGCCGGTATCGACATCGACCGAGAAGGTGGAAACCGGCTCGGCGCGCGTCAGGTGCACCGGGTTCACCTCCTTGCCGTCATAGCGCTCGCGCCCCGGATCGGTCGCCACCATGGCCGGGGGGACATAGCCGGGCGCGGCGATCTTGGCCATCGCGCGCTCGTTGCGCTGGCCTGTGACCATGACCGGCGCGGCCTGGGCCTGGGCGGTCGTGGTGATCATCGGCGGAGGGGGCGGCGGAGGAGGAGGAGGCGGTGGCGGCAGGTTGCCCGCGCCGCTATCCGCACCCTGCGTCGGGCTGGCCGTGGGGGCGATCTCGTCCGCGACCCGAGGGCTGGCCGCACAGCCCGCCAGCAGCGCGGCAAGGCTCGTGGCGGCGGCTATCGTGCAAGCGTGACGTCTGGCCATGCGCATGGCGTCTTCCCTCCATCCGGTCTTCCCGCGCGCCAAAATGGCGGTAGCGGCCGTTAATGGCGACTGAACGCTTCAGGCGTGCGACAAGTGGTTATACAGACGCGCTTTTTCGGAACAGTACGCGATCCTCGGGGCCGAATCCACGCCGCCAGATGATCGTGAAATAGACCCCCAGGATCGCCGCCACGCCGAAGGTAAGCTGCGCCCATTCGGGCAGGAACCGGATCGCCGCCCAGCCGACCAGCCCGGCGGGCAGGCCCGCGCCCGCCACCGCCCAGCGCCAGTTGGTGATCGGCTGCGCGAGGATGCGCCCCAGCACCCAGGACTTCACCATCGAGGCGAAGGCGAGCGACACCATCAGCGCGGCGGCGGCGGCGGCGGCCTGATAAAGTTCGTTATAGCCCAGCCGCTGCATCAGCAGGATGCCGCCCATCGTCAGCAGCGCCTGCAGGCCGACCGTGAGGATCGAGATAAGCACATTGCGCATCCGCGCGACATAGATCAGCGCCGCCTCGCTCACCACCGATGGCGCGGCGGCGACTTCGGCGGCAAGCAGGAAGGCCAGCGCGCCCGTGCCGCCGACGAATTGCGGGCCGATCAGGCCCATCACGCCCTTGCCCGGAATGCCCAGCGCCAGCGCGATCCCGGCCTGCGCGGCGGTGATCCAGAAGCCGACCTGGCACACCTGCCGGGCGATCGCGGCATAATCGCGCGTCTTGAGATTGCGGGTGATGACCGGGCCCAGGATCGGCTCGAAGCTGGTCTTGAGCTTCTGCGGCAAGCTGGCGACCTGCTGCGCGACGTAATAGACGCCGACCGCGCTGGGCGCGGCGAAGAAGCCCAGGATCAGGATGTCGAGCCGCCGCGTGCCCCATTCGATCGCATCGGCCGTGGCGATCGGCAAGCTGCGCCAGGTGAGCTTGCCCAGCCCCTTGAGCGATGGCCGCCAGCCGCGCGGCAGGCCATAGGAGCGCGCGAAAGGCACGAAAGCGGTCAGCGCGGCGGCCAGGGTGGAAGCAATATAGGCCAGCGCCAGCCCGCTTTCGGGCGCGATGAAGGTCATTGCCCCGGCCATGATCGAGATCGTCCAGGGCTCGACAATGGCGCGCGCGCGCACGCTCGCGCCGATATCGAAGCGATAGGCCAGTGCCGCCAGCCAGATCTCGGTCAGGGCCAGCGACGGGATCGCCAGCACCATCAGCCGGTCGATCGTGCCGAAGCGTCCCCCCGGAAACAGCGGCGCGGGAAAGAACCAGAAGACCAGCGCCATGACCGAGGACACCAGGAACGCCACCAGCATCCCGTCGGCCACGACATTGGCCGGATGCTCCTCCGATTCCGACAGGCGCTGCGCCAGCCCGCGCTTTTCGCCCAGGGTGCACAGCATCGCGGTCAGCTCGATCACCACGAGCGCGGAGGCGAAGACGCCCAGCGCCGCCGGGCCATAGGCCGGCGCGCGCCCGGCGATGAACAGGAACGGGATGCGCCCGGCAAGGCGCAGGAAGAAGCCGAGGAAATTGGTGCGCCCGCCCCGGGCGATCGCGGCGATATCCTCGCGCGATTTGCTCTCGCTCAAGCCGGCGGCTCCTGCTCGGCCTTGAGCGGGCGGGCCAGCAGGTCCGCCACCACCGCCCCGGCCGGCGCCGTGCCGGCCAGCAGGCGGCACACCGCATCGACGATCGGCATGTCGATCCCGTCGCGCGCGGCCAGTTCGGCCAGCACCGGCGCGGTATGCGCGCCTTCGGCGACGCTGCTCTTGCCGCAAAGCGCCTCGCCCGCGCTCAGCCCCTGCCCGAGCGCGAGGCCCAGCGAGAAATTGCGGCTCGACGTGGAGGAACAGGTCAGCACCAGATCACCCAGCCCGCACAGGCCCGAAAGCGTATCCGCCCGCGCGCCGCGCGCCAGGCCGAAGCGCAGCATCTCGGCATAGCCGCGCGCGATCAGCGCGGCGCGCGCGTTCTGGCCCAGCCCCAGCCCTTCGACCACGCCGCAGGCGATCGCCAGCACGTTCTTCACCGCGCCGCCGATCTCGGCGCCAGTCACGTCATCGGAATAATAGGGCCGCAGCGCCGGCCGCGCGATCAGCGGCGCCAGCCGGTCCCACTGCGCCCGCCCGCCCGCGCAGGCCAGCGTCACCGCCGTCGGCAGCCCGACGGCGACCTCATGCGCGAACGTGGGGCCGGACAGCACCGCGAGGCGTGCGGCTGGCGCCGCGTCGCGCGCGACATCGGCCATCAGCCGCCCGGTTCCCGCCTCGATCCCCTTGGCGCACAGCACCAGATCACGCGGGCCATCGGGCAGGCCCGCCAGCACCGCGGCAAGGAACTGGGCGGGCACCACCACCAGCAGCGCAGGCAGGCCGGCGAAGCGTGCCAGATCGCTGGATGCGCGCACCGTAGCGGCCAGCCGCGCGCCGGGCAGGTAAAGACTGTTGGTGCGCCGGGCGTTGATCTCCGCGACCAGCTCGGCCTCGCGCGCCCAGATCAGCACCTCGGTGCCGTCGCTGGCGAGCGACTGGGCCAGCGCGGTGCCCCAGGCGCCCGCGCCGATCACGCCGATCGCGCTCATGCCTTCACGCCCGCGCCGCGCACCGCCTCGGCCTCGGGATCGAGCGGCCAGCGCGGCCGGGCCATGATGTCGAGCGGATCGGACTGGCCCAGCGCCAGACGCTCGATCCCGGCCCAGGCGATCATCGCGGCGTTATCGGTGCACAGGCCCAGCGGCGGGGCGACGAAAGGCAGGCCGCGGTCGGCCGCCAGCGCTTCGAGCGCGGCGCGGATCGCGGTGTTGGCCGCCACCCCGCCCGCGACGACCAGCGCGTTGACCGGGCCGGCGGCGGCCAGCGCGCGCCGCGTGCGGTCGATCAGGCAATCGATCGCGGCCTGCTGGAACGCGGCGGCGATATCGGCATTCTGGTGCACGCCGGCCTGCTTCGCGCGCATCACCGCGCTCTTGAGGCCGGCGAAGGAGAAATGCGGCTCGGCGCTGCCCACCAGCGGGCGCGGCAGCGGCACGGCCCCGGCATCGCCTTGCGCCGCCAGCCGCTCCACCGCCGGGCCGCCGGGATAGCCAAGGCCCAGCAGCTTGGCCGTCTTGTCGAACGCCTCGCCCAGCGCATCGTCGATCGTGGTGGCCAGGCGGCGATACCGCCCCACGCCTTCGACCAGCAGCAACTGGCAATGCCCGCCCGACACCAGCAACAGCAGATAGGGATAGGCCAATGCCGCATCGGCAAGGCGCGGCGACAGCGCGTGGCCTTCCAGATGATTGATCGCGATCAGCGGCTTGTCGGCGGCCATGGCCAGCGCCTTGGCCGTCACCAGCCCCACCATCACGCCGCCGATCAGCCCCGGTCCGGCGGTCGCCGCCACGGCATCGACATCGGCCAGCGTCATGCCCGCGTCGGCCAGCGTCGCCTCGATCAGCGGGGCCAGCCGCTCGGCATGGGCGCGCGCGGCGATTTCGGGCACGACCCCGCCATAGGGCCGGTGCGCTTGGTCCTGCGAGGCGATCCGCTGCGCCAGGATGACGCGATCCTGCGTCACCAGCGCCGCGGCGGTCTCATCGCAGGAGGATTCAATGCCAAGGACTATCCTCATCCCGACCTTTCCCTGAACGACATTGGCGAGTAGCACAAGCCGCCGATGAACAGTGATCCGCAACCCCGCACCCGGCCCAGGTTCCGACTGGGCACCCGCCGGTCCCCGCTGGCCATGGCCCAGGCCGAAGAGGCGCGCGCGCGCCTGGCGACAGCCCATGCCATCGCCCCGGCCGATATAGAGATCGTGGCGGTTACCGCCAGCGGCGATCGCATCCAGGACCGTGCCTTGGCCGAAATCGGCGGCAAGGCGCTGTGGACCAAGGAGCTGGACGCCTGGCTGCTGGCCGGCGAGATCGACTTCGCGGTGCATTCGGCCAAGGACGTCGAGACGATCCGGCCCGAGGGCTTCGCCATCGGCGCGGTGCTCCCGCGCGAGGATGTGCGCGACGTGCTGGTGGGCGCCGCGACGATCGCCGCGCTGCCGCAAGGCGCGATCGTGGGCACCAGCGCGCCGCGCCGCGCCGCGCAACTGCTCCACGCCCGGCCCGATTGCACGGTCATCACCTTTCGCGGCAATGTCGCCACCCGGCTCGCCAGGCTGGCGGCGGGCGAGGCGGAGGCCACTTTCCTGGCCGCCGCCGGGCTGAAGCGCCTGGGCGAGACCGGCACCGGCCATCCGCTCCCCGCCGAGGACTGGCTGCCCGCCCCCGGCCAGGCGGCGATCCTGATCGAATGCCGCCGCGACGATGTCCGCACGCGCGAGGCGCTTGCCGCGATCGACCATGGCCCCAGCCGCGCGGCGGTGCTGGCCGAGCGCGCCCTGCTCGCCGCGCTGGGCGGCAATTGCCATAGCCCGGTGGCGGTGCTGACCGCGCCCGATGGCGACGATCTGGTCATGCGCGCCGCGCTGTTCAGCCCCGACGGGGCCGAGCGGATCGAAGCGACCGCGCGCTTTGCCGCCAGCGACGCCGCCGGCCCGGCCGCGCTCGCCGCCGATCTGCTGGCCCGCGCGGTGCCGGCCATCGCCGATCATTTCGCCGGGGCGGGATGATTCCGCTGATCATCATCCGGCCGCAGCCCGGCGCCGACGCGACTCTGGCGGCGGCGCGCGAACGCGGCCTTGACGCGCATGTCTTCCCGCTTTTCGCGATCCACCCCCTGCCCTGGGACGCCCCCCCGCGCGAGGATTTCGACGCGCTGCTGATCGGCAGCGCCAATGCCATGCGCCATGCCGGCGGCGCGCTGGCTGCCTATCACGCCATGCCGGCCTATGCCGTGGGCGACAAGACGGCATCGGCCGCGCGCGAGGCCGGGCTGGATGTCATCGCCTCGGGCGATGGCGGCTTGCAGCAGGTGCTGGCCGCGGTGCGGCCCGAGCATCGCCGGCTGCTGCGCATCGCCGGGCGCGAGCATGTCGACCTCATCGTACCCGAAGGCGTCACGCTGATGGCGCGCGAGGTCTACGCCGCCGAGCCCAAGCCGATGCCCCCAGCGCTTACGGCGCTGTTGCGCGAACCGGCGGCGGTGCTGCTCCATTCGGGCGAGGCGGCGGCGCATTTCACCCGGCTGTGCGACGAGAACGGCGTGGCCCGCGCGCGCGTCTCGCTCGCGGCGATCGGCCCGCGCGTCGCCGAGCGGGCCGGCCAGGGCTGGGCCGCGCTGCATCTGGCGCCCACCGCCAGCGACGCGGCCCTGCTGGCCTTGGCGAGCGAGATGTGCCAAGAGATGCTTGGGAAGCCCGTTCCCGACAAGAGCCCGATGCCCGAAGATACCGCTCCATTCCCCTTGCCGCCCGCGGCCCCGTCGCCGCGCCGATCCGGCGGGCGCCAGTTCACCGTGGCGCTGCTGGCTTTCCTGCTGGGCGCGGCGCTGGTCGGCTGGCTGGGCTGGAGGGGCTATCTGGCCGATCTGTTCCCCGATCGCGCGGACACGCCGGCCGCGCTGGCCTCGCCCATGGCCGACGCGCGCCCGAACAGCGCGCCGGCGCCATCCCCGGCCACGCCAGCGCCTGACCTCGGCACGTTCGAAACGCGCGTGGCCATGCTGGAGGATCGCCTGTCGCGGCTCGATTTCCAGACGACCGCCGCATCGGGCAATGCCGCGCGCGCCGAAGGGCTGCTGATCGCCTTCGCCACGCGGCGGATGGTCGATCGCGGCGAGCCGCTGAGCTATGTGGCCGATCAGCTGCGCCTGCGCTTCGCCAACGCGCAGCCGCGCGCGGTCGATACGATCATCGAATTCGCGCGCAATCCCGTGACGATCGACGATCTGACCGCCCGACTCGAAGCGCTCTCGCCCGAATTGACCGGCACGCCCGACGACGTCAGCCTGTGGCAGCGGGCGCGGCACCAACTGGCCAACATGTTCACCATCCGCCGCGATTCGAGCGCGCTGCTGCGCCCCGAGGCCCGGATCGAACGCGCGCGCATGATGCTCACCGCGCGCCGCATCGGCGATGCCATCGCCCAGGTCGAACGGCTGCCCGGCGCGGGCTCGGCCGACAACTGGATCGCCGACGCGCACCGCTATGACGACGTGCAGCACGCGCTCGACCTGATCGAAACCACCGCGATGCTCGAACCGCGCCGCCTGCAGGATGGCACTGGCCGCCGCATCCAGCAGGAAAGCCCGCTCGCCGCGCCCACGCCACCAGCACAAGCCACGCCGACACCGGAAGCCAGCGCCACGCCGAAGACCTGAGGCGCAAAGGGGCTGCCGAGCCGGCTGCCCTGTTTCCTCCTTACGCCCTCACTTCGCGCTGGCGGCGGCGATCAGCGCCTTGGCCGTGGGCGTGCTCTTCGCGACAGCGGCCCCCACGCAGTTCGCATCGGAACTGAACGGATAGAGCCGGTCAAGCTGGGCGCAGGCATCGTGGGCCACGCGCTCGATCCGCGTCATCAGCCGCTGGCCATCCTCGGGCTTCGCCAAATCGAGATCGCCGTAAAGCACCTGGATCCTGACCGTGGTGGTCACGATCGGCGCGCCCGAATAGGGGGAGCGTTCCGCCGGGGCCGGAACCGCGCGCGGCGCTTCCACCGTGATCTCGCTCGACGTGGTCTCGTCCGAACCGTCCACCGGCTGCGCCCCGGCCGCCGAAGCCGCAACGGCGATCAACAACGCGGCGCCAAGCCGGCCTGCAAATCTGGTCATGCCTGTCTATCCTTTCGGCCTTGGTCCGTGCCGCCGCCGGGCCAGGAAATCATTGATGAACCTCAAGGACTTGGCCCAGTCAAACCAAATCGGCCCCGGCCCGGACGCCCACCCGCGCGGGCGGAGCGGCGCTACCCCTAGCCCCGCAGCAGGGCGGGCAGTTTGCCGGACATGCCCCGCGCCTCGTTCATGAAGACGCGCTTGAGCATGGGCAGGCGCTGCACCGCGCCCATGCCCAGGCGCCGCGCGGCGCTGGGCAGGCGGCCGGGAATGCCGAACAGGCGGGTGAGCCCGTCCGTCACCGACATGGCCATGAACGTATCGAGGCTGCGCCATTTCTCGTAACGCGCCAGCAGTTGCGCGTCCCCCGGCTCCAGCCCGAGCCGCATCCCTTCGGCCAGCACTTCCACCAGCACGCCGACATCGCGCAGCCCCAGGTTGAGGCCCTGCCCGGCGATCGGGTGCATGCCGTGCGCGGCATCGCCGATCACCGCCAGCCGCTCGCCGATCAGCTTGCCCGAATGGTGGAAGCGCAACGGATAGGACATGCGCGGCGCGGCCAGTTCGATCGCGCCAAACACGCCGTGCATCCTGTCGGCGACTTCGGCCAGGAACACCGCGTCGGGCAGCTTGATCACGCCGGCCGCGTCCTTTTCGGCCACGGTCCAGACCAGCGCGCTGCGATGGCGCCCGTCGGGCGCATCGAGCAGCGGCAGCAGCGCGAAAGGCCCGGCCGGGTAGAAGATCTCCCAGGCCACGCCCTGATGCGGCTTTTCGTGATAGAGCGCCGTGACCATGGCCCGGTGCCGGTAATCCCACCGGGCCAGCGCGAAGCCGGCCTCATCGCGCGTGGGCGACTGGCGCCCTTCGGCGGCGACCAGCAGGCTGCCCTTCAGCACTTTCCCGTCGGACAGTTCCACTGCGACGCCATAAGGCCCGCGATCGCGCCGCACCGCCTCGGTGCGGGTGTGCCAGGCGATCGCCGGCTCATCGCGCGCCGCCTCGAACAGCGCGAGGCGCAAGTCGCGGTTGGCGAACATCCGGCCGAGCGAGCCTTCATCGGCCCTGGGGCGGAAATCGAGCCGGCCCGGCTTCATCCCGTCGGTAACGGCGATCGCCTCGATCGGGCAACCGAGCGAATCGAGCCGATCGCCCAGCCCGATGTTGGCGAACAGGTTCCAGCTCGCAGTCGAGATCGCCGAGGCGCGGCCATCCGCGCCTTCCGCGGTCAATTCGGCGGGATCGGCGCGATCCACCACATGGCTGGTGATCCCGGCCCGCGCCGCCGCCAGCGCCAGCGTCATCCCGACGAGCCCGCCGCCCAGGATGACGAGATCGCGTTTGTCTGTTGAGTCGTTTCCGGTCATTTCCCGCATGTATCGGACGGACCGCCGTCGATGTCGAGGCATCGTCCATCCCAGGTGCCCTGCGGCGCGGAAATCCCGATCATCGCCGCCAGCGTCGGGGCGATATCCACGGTTTCCACCGGCGCGGGCTGCTCGAACCCGGCCATGCCCTTGCGCCAGAACAGCATCGGCACGCGGCGGTCATAGTCCCAGGGGCTGCCGTGGGTGGCGGTATAGCCCAGGCGCGGCGCGGTGCCGGGCACCACGCCGCGGCGCGTCATCATCAGCACTTGCCCGGAGCGTTCCGGGTCATAGGACGCGCGCACCCGCTCGGCCATGGTCCAGTCCTGCGGATGGCCGGTGGGCACGGCCACTTTCGCCATGTCCTCGGCCGTGAACACCGCCGCGACTTGCGGATTGGCGCGCAGGATCGCGACGAGCGCGGCGATGGCCTTCTTCGCGTCCTGCCGGCTCAGCCCGTCGGCCAGCCAGATATCGCCCGAGCTGCCCGCGCCGTAGAACAAGTCGCCCGATTTCGCCTTCACGCCGGTCTGGCGCGAAACCGCCTCGGACAGCGCGCCGGATTCGAGCGCGGGGTCCAGCCGGCTCGCCTCGGGCACGCCTTGCAGCCGCTGCCGCTCGGGCGCGTCGGTGCCGCCGTGATCGGCCGAAAGCACCGCGACGTAATCGATCCCGCGCTGGTCCAGCGCATCGAACAGGCGGCCCAGCGTGGCATCAAGCTGGGCGAGCTGGACGCACATCTCCACGCCTTGCGTGCCATAGGCATGGCCGACATAATCGGTCGCCGAAAAGCTCACCGACAGGACATCGGGCACCGCGTCGCGGCCCAGCCCCATCTCGTCGACCAGGCGGACGGCCAGATCGCCCGTCACCGCATCCATGCGCGGCGATCGGTTGAACGTCTTGGCATCGCCGGGCGCCAGCGGGAAACGGTAAGTGCCGATGCTGAAATCGCCCAGCGGCAGCGCGCGATCGACCGCGCCGCACCAGGCCGGCTCGGGCAGTTCGGGCGCGCCTTGCGCGATCAGCTTGCCGGCGTCCTCGTTCTCGCGCTGCGCGGCAGGCGACAGCGCCCGGCCCTTGTACGTGGTGAAGCCCTTGCCCAGCCACCAGTAGGCGGCATCGGCCACATGCCCGCTCATCATCACGGCGGCGCGGTCCTTGGCCGAGACGGCGACGTTCAGCGCCGCCGGGTTCGCCTGCTTCATCAGGTCACCCAGCGTCGGCGCCTTGAGGTGCCGGGGCGAGACCACCGGGCTGTCCGACGTGCTGGCCGGATCGGTTTCATCCTCGGCGCAATAGACCTGCTTGTCGGCCCGGGCGATGCCGGTGACGAACCAGTCGTTGGCGACGATGCCGGTGCGCGCCGGATGCACGCCGGTCAGCAGCGTGGAATGGCCGGGGCACGTCTCGGTGGCGGCGTGCGACTGGAAGCCGGAGGGGAACACCGCGCCTTGCAGCAGCCGGGCGAAGCCGCCGGTGAAATGTTCGCGATACTGGGCGAAGAGGTCGGCCGAGAACTGGTCGATCGAGATCGCGAGCACCAGCCGGGGCTGGCCTTGCGGCACGGGGGCGGCGACTGGGGCGGCGGCCGGGGCCGGAGCGGGCGGCAGCGTTTCGGCGGGCGGCGCATCGGCCAGGGCGGGAGCGGCCAGAACGAGACCGGTGGCCAGAACAAGCGATGCGATCGAACGGCGCATGGGGATTCCTTGAAAAGTCATCGCGAACGGGGCAGAGCGTCGATGGCCGCAAAGCGCATCGGGTGCAAGGCCAAGTCCGCGCCGGACACGGGAGTTTGATGGAACAGCGCTGCTATCGCCTGCTTGTTGCGGTGCTGTGGCAGTTCGCCGCGCTGCTGCTCGCGGTGCCGCCATCACCGGCGCTGGCCCAGGCGCAAGCGACGCATATCGCCGCCCGGCTGGTCGCGCGCCCCGCCGTCGCGCCGGGCCAGCGCACTGATCTGGTGATCGTGATGACGCCGGCCAAGGGCTGGCACGGCTACTGGCTCAATCCCGGCGACGCGGGCCTTGGCATGACGCTGGCGTGGACCGCGCCCGCCGCCGCGCGGATCGGCCAGCCGCGCTATCCGGTGCCCGAGACGCTGCTGGTCTCGGGCCTGATGAACCATGTCTACAACGGCGCCTATGGCGTCGTCGTGCCGCTGGAGATCGCCGCCGACACCGCGCCCGGCCCGATGCCGATCGTGCTGAAGGCGCGCTGGCTGGCCTGCACCGAAGAGATCTGCGTGCCCGAAAGCGGCGAACTGCGCGCGACGATCCGCGTCGCCTCCGGCCCGCCCGCCGTCGCGCACGATCACGATATCGACCGATGGCTGCGCCGCCTGCCCGCCCCGCTCGACGCGCCGGTGCGTTTCGCGCTGGCGGGCGAGACGATCCGCCTGGGCATTCCGCTGCCCGCCAGCGTGGCGCTGGCCGATCCGCATGTCTTCATCGCCGAGGACAAGCTGGTCGATTACGCCGCGCCGCAGGACTTGCGCCGCAAGGGCGATCTCCTGATCGTGACGCTGCGGCGCCCCAGGCTGGCGGCGGCGCCCACGGTGCCGGCGCTTTCCGGCGTGCTGCGGCTGAACGACATGGGCGACGGCATCGCCTTTGCCGCCCATCCGGGCGCAGTGCCCACCGGCGGCACCCCGGTGGCCAGCGGCGGCGCGCCCAAGCTGCCGGCCTTGCCGCTGCTGCTGCTCGGCGCGCTGCTGGGCGGGCTGATCCTCAATGTGATGCCCTGCGTCTTCCCGATCCTCAGCCTCAAGGCGTTGAGCCTGGCCCGCGCCGGCGAAAGCGAGGCGCACGCGCGGGTCGAGGGGCTGGCCTATGCCGCCGGGGTGATCGCCGCCTGCCTGGCGCTGGGCGGCGGCCTGCTGGCGCTGCGCGCGGCGGGAGAGGAAGTGGGCTGGGCCTTCCAGTTGCAGGAGCCGGTGGTGATCGTCGCGCTGCTGCTGCTGGCGGTGGGGATCACCGCGAATTTCCTGGGCGCCTTCGAATTCGCCGTGCCCGGCTTCGCCACGCAAGGCTCGCCGCAAGGGGCCTTCGCCACCGGGCTGCTCGCCGCCTTCGTGGCGACGCCGTGCACCGGGCCGTTCATGGCCACAGCGATGGGCGCCGCGCTGCTGCTGCCGGTGGCGCCGGCGCTCGCGCTGTTCGCCGCGCTGGGGCTTGGCATCGCCTTGCCGTTCCTCGCGGTGGCTTTCGTTCCCGCGCTGCGGCGGCGGCTGCCGCGCCCCGGCGCGTGGATGACGGTGTTCCGCCGCTGGATGGCGCTGCCGATGGCCCTTACCGCGCTGGCGCTGGCCTGGCTCGCCTGGCGGACCGCCGGCGACCAGTTCGCGCTTGCCGCGACCGGCCTTGCGGTCATGCTCGTGGTCATCCTGGTGCAAGCCGGCCGAGCCCAGCGCGCGGGGCGGCCGGCGGCCAAGGTGGTGCTGCAACTGGCGCTGCTGGGCGCGGTCGCGGCGCTGATCCTGCCCGGAACGGTGCGCGCGCCCACGGCGGCGACGGCCGGCGTGCTCGATGCCAGGCCGTTCAGCGAAACCGCGCTGGCCGATGCGCGCGCCAGCGGCAAGCCGGTGTTCGTCTGGTTCACCGCCGACTGGTGCCTGACCTGCAAGGTCAACGAGGAAGTCGCGATCGAGCGTGAGGAAACCCGCGCGGCTTTCGCCAAAGCCGGCGTGATCGTGCTGCGCGGCGACTGGACGCGCCGCGATCCCGAGATCACCCGCTACCTCACCGCGCAAGGCGCGGCCGGCGTGCCGCTTTACATGTGGTACCCGGCCAGCGGCGGCGCGCCCGAACAGTTGCCGCAAGTGCTGACGGCGGGATTGCTGGCGGACAAGGCGAAGCGGTAGAACCGGCGGAAGGCTCAGCGCGCCTTTTCGTCCGCCGCCGGCAGCAGCACGCGCGCCAGCGCCAGCAGCCCCGGCAGCAGCATGGTGAAGACGGCGACGACCGTCAGCGGCGGCAGCCGGCCGGGTGCCACGTAGCCCACCGCGAACAGCGTGTAGATCAGGATCGGCAGCAGCGTGAAGGCACCGCCGAAGCGGTACGCCGCCCCTTCCCGCCGGGTGATCGCCCGGTCCACCGCGTCGAACACGAGGTAGATGACGAAGGTGTTGAGCACCCAGCCCACATAGTTGCGCAGCGGCACGCCGAAATAGGGTCCGCCCCCATGCCACACCCACACGCCGGCGCGGACCATCGGCGGGTCCATCACCATGTCCCAGCCGGTCATGGCCAGTGCCGAGAAAAGCGCCAGCGCCGCCATCCCGGCGGGCCTGCGCACATCCACGCCGCGCAGCAGCGCCTGCGCCACCACCCACGACGGATAGATCATCATGAACCAGCCCAGCGGGATCAGCACCGGCACGTGGCTGAGCTTGAAACCAAGCTGGTCGCTGTAATGGTATGGGCCGAAGATCACCCCTGTGCGCACGCCCAGTTCCTCGACGATGTAGGAGATCACCACGGTCAGCCCGAAGAACAGCGCCGCGCGCCGGCCGCCCAGCATCGCCCAGGCATGGAGCAGCGAGAACAGCGTGAAAGTCGGCACGAAGCCGATGTTGCCCGGCGCGGGCAAGGCCAGCCAGTAGTCGAGGATGCCGGCAACGATGAAATAAGCCAGAAGGGCGAAGACCGCCCAGGCCGCCGTCCGCACCATACGTTCCATCCGATCCCCCGATCGCTTGCCCCACGCCCGCGCGCGGCCAAGGGATATCACAGCCATGGCGTGATCGCCACTAGGCGCTGCCCCGCGCCTTGCCTGCCAGGGACGCCTGCCGCTTCCGCTGCCCGGCGCGATCTGGCAAGCTGGGCCGGCACGGGGCCCGCCCCGGCCCCCTCGGAGAAGCCCGTTGCGCAATATCGACTTCAGTTCATGGCAAAGCGTGATCGCCACGGTGATCGGCCTGGCGCTCGTCACGCTAATCGGCGTCGGCATCCGGCTGGTGATGATGGTCACGATCCAGCAGCGGCGCGAGCGGATGAACCGCCAGATCAACGAACGGCTGCGCACGCTGATCGCGGCTTACAAGACGCTGGGCGGCTCGTTCACCGGCAACCTGGCGGTCGATCCCACGCATCTGCGCGACTTGCGTCGGCGCGCGCCGGAGGCGGGTGAGGACGCCGGCGAGAACATGGCCGAGCCGGCCGCCGCCGGCGCGGAAGGATCGGACCGCGCGCGCCGCATCCGCGACGCGGTGGAGGCCGCCTTGTCCGACATCATCCTGCTGGGCACCGAGGAACAGGTCCGCCTGGCCGAGCGCGCCGCGCGCGAACTGGTCGCCGGGCGGCCCGTGCACACGCACGAGCTGGTCGTCTCGCTGCGCGATTTCGTGCGCGAGGCGCTCGATCTCGATCCGATCCCGGCCGACCTCGCGATCCCGACGCAAGGGCCCGCGCGGCCATTGGCTTCCGGCGGGCGGACGAAAGGCGAAAGCGGCAAGGACGGCGCGCGGCAAGGTGGCGGCGGCAGTGGCATGGGCGGCGGAATGGGCGGCGGAATGGGCATGGGCATGGGGATCGGTGGCGGCATGGGCCTGGGCGCCGGCCTCGGCGCCGACGCCGTCGACGATCCGCTCCCGCCCGGCCAGCAGCCTTAAGGGGTGTTTTCCAGTGCGCCTCCGGGCGCAAGGCGGCACCAGCCCGCTTTCAGGCCAGTTGCCGCCGGGCAGTCATATCCCCGCTGCGCCGCGCCGCGATCTCCACCCGGTTGCGGCCGCGCGCCTTGGCATGGAGCAGCGCCGCGTCCGCGGTCAACGTCAGGCGGGCGAAGGGGCAGTGCTCGGGCGCGCTGGCAACGCCGATCGAGACCGTGACCGAGCCGAGATCCTCGCCCCCGACACTGATGTTCAGCGCGTTGATCGTGGCACGGATCTCCTCGGCCCGGGCCAGGGCAAGGTCCGCATCGAGGCCGGGCAGCAGCAGCAGGAATTCCTCCCCGCCATAACGGAAGGCCAGGCCGGGCTCGCGCGTGGCCCCGGTCAGCACCGCGCCCACTTTCTGCAGCACGGCATCGCCCGCCTTGTGGCCGAACACGTCGTTGAACCGCTTGAAGTGATCGACATCGATCATCAGGCAACTGACCGTCGCGCCCAGCTGCCCCATCAGGCCCAGCTCGTCCCCCAGCACCGCGTCGAGCCGGCGCCGGTTGCCAAGGCCGGTCAGGCCATCGACCATCGCCATCTCGCGCAAGGTATCGCGCAGCCGCAGGTTGGCCAGCGCCAGGCTGATGTTCTCGGCCAGCATCCCCAGGTAGATCTCTGAAGTCGGGCTTGCCGCCGCGACGCCGCCGCGCGGCTCGAAATAGAGCAGGCCCAGCGTTTCGCGCTGCGCCATCAGCGGCAGGCACAGCGAATCGGGATAGGCATCGCCCTCCAGCGCGAGATGATCGCACGGAACGTCGATCTTTCCGCCGGTCGGCCGATGCGGCAGGCCCCGGCGCAAGGCCCAGCAGGCCACCGGGGAGAATTCGGGCCGCGAATGGATCGGCTCGAACCAGCTGCATTGCTCCACCACGGTGTTGCGCTTCCGGTCGAGCAGATAGAGCCGCCCGGCGCGGGCCGGCTCGATTTCCGGGATGAAGCGCAACACCACTTCGCGAAGATCGGCCAGGGTATCGCACCCCTGCATCCGCTGCGTCATGCGCGAAAGCAGGTCGCGGATATTGCTGTCGGCATCGCGTTCGGCCTCAAGCCGCTGGCGTTCCAGGCCGTTCTCGCGGAAGATGCCGATCGCCTCGGCCATATCGCCGATCTCGTCGATCTGCGTCAGGTTGGGCAGCTCGGCCGCGTAGTCCTGCGCCGCCAGGCGATTGACCACGTCGCTCAGCTTGATCACCGGCCGCAGCACGCGCCGCTTGAACACGAAATAGAGCACGCACAGGAACAGCAGCCCGGTGATGGCCAGCACGATCTCCGACAGGGTCTTCCACAGCCGGGCGGCCTCGGTCGCCTCGTTCACCAGCGTTTCGGTCCGCCGGTCCAGCCGGTCCTGGAACCGATCGATCAGCGCCTGCACCCGGTCCAGCTCGCGGCCATATTCGGCGCCGAACAGCAACTTGCGCGCCAGCGCCTCGTCGCCCCGGTCGAACGCGGCGATCGCCTCGCGCTGCTCGTCGTGCAGCGTGTCCGCCCAGCGGATCGCGTCCTTGAGCGCCTGCAGCTCCTGCGGACTGGCGCCGGCATCGCGGATGTGGCGGATGCGCTCCTCGACGGAAGCCAGCACGGCGGCATTGCGGTTGTAGATCAGGCGATCGGCCGGATCGCCAGTGTTGAGATATTGCCGCGCATGGTCGGTCAGCGCGTAGACGTCCGCCCCCAGCCGCGAGGTTGCCTGATCGAGAGCATAGCGTTGCGCGACCGCCGCGCGTTCATGCTCCTGGGCGTTCGACGCCAGAAGCATCGTGGTGCCGGAAACCAGGGTGAGCGCGACCGTCGCCCCGTAAGCCCAATTCGTTATCGTTGCGAGGCGCATGGCGTGATCCCTAGCGGCGCCGAAGCAACAAAAGGTTAACGAATGGCTCCGCCGACCGCTGCCGGCGCGTGAGCCGCTTGCGCTTGTGCCGGCCGGACCATATGACGCGGGCTCAACGCCTTGCAGGCCGGCGCCGGCAAGCGAGCATGGAGTATCGCACGATGAAGACACGACTGCTGGCGACGGCGGCGCTCCTCTCCAGCACCTTGTGGCTGGCATCCTGCGGTGGCGACGACAATTCGAGCCCCACGCCGACGCCCACCTCGACGCCGACCCCCTCGCCCACGCCCACGCCGACCCCGACTCCCACGGGCCCGCCGCCGGAAACCGACGCCAACCTCGCCGGCGCGAACATCAACGGCGTGCTCAACGCGCTGCTCAACTGCAGCGGCAAGCCGGTGCGCAACGAAGCCGGGCTGCTCGCGAACATCACCGAATCGACCGACACCACGGTGAAGATCGCCAAGATTCTCTACAAGGCGGCGGACACCTTCGACGTCTCGGTCGAGAGCGCGACGGCGGTGAACTTCACCCCCGCGAACCGGGTCAGCGCCTCCGACCATGCGCTGACCTGGCTGGCGAGCGGCGCCAAGCAGCTCGATTTCATCCGCAAGGACCGATTCGCCGCGCCATCGGTGACGCTGGGCACCTATTCGGACACGACCGTGTGCGTATTCGCCGCCGGCCTTGCGCCCAGCAACGTTCCGACCACCGGCACCAAGACCTATTACGGCTATGCCGACGGCCTGGCCCGCGGCACGACCTCGCAGCGCCTGCTGCTGATCAGCCACGGCACCGTGGCGCTCGATGCCGCCAACAAGAAGGCGACCGTGCAGATGCAGTTCGCCACGCTGGCCGATCCGCAGGAAAAGGGCCCGTTCCTTGACCTGACCGGCCGGCAGTCGGTGCAGCTCATCAGTGGCACGGCCACGCTCACCCAGGAAGGCGCAACGCTGAAGGCCGGCACGTTTACCGGGACCAACGGCTATGCCGGCACGATCTACGGATCGTTCATCGGCGCATCGGGCATCATCCTGCCGTTCGAGCTGCACACTTCCACCGGCGAGCGCATCTGGGGCGTGATCGCGGCGGACAGCGCGCTGACTTCCTAGGGCCGGTCGCCCGCAACCCACATCCTCCTCCCGCCGGGGAAGGAGGCCGCGAAGCCGCGCCACGGGGTGTATCCCCGTGGGCGCTCGCTCAGATGATGTCGGCCACGCCTTCCAGCGCCTCGCGCAGCTTGGCCAGCGCCTGCGCCTTGAGCTGGTGGACGCGCGGGATGCTGACTTGCAGCACTTGCGCGATTTCCGACAGGTTCAGTTCCTCGACGAAATAGAGCTGGACGATCAGCCGCAGCCGCTCGGGCAATTCGGCGATCGCCCCGGCCACCGATTCGCGCAATTCCTCGTCCGCCAGCAGGGTGAGGCTGTCGGGTGTGTCGGCGGCATAGGCCATGTCGTGGTCCGTGTAGATATCGTCGATCGAATCGAAACGCAGCGGCATACTGGCGTCGCGCAGGTTCGCCAGTTCCGTCTCGTCGATCCCCATGGCCTCGGCCAGTTCGTGCGAATCGGGATCGCGGCCGAAGGCGCCCCGCAGTTCCTGTTCCTTCTCGCGCAATTGCCGCCGCCGCTCGACCGCCCCGCGCGACATCGGCACGGTGCGGCGGATCAGGTCCACCATGGCGCCGCGCACGCGCATCTTGGCATAAGCGGCAAAGCCGTCCTCGCCCGGCCCCTGATGGCGCTGCGCGCATTCGGTCAGCGCGACGAGCCCCGCCTGGATCAGATCCTCCAGCTCGATGCCGGGGCGCCCCGTCCCGTGGACATGCCAGGCCAGGCGGCGGACCATCGGCAGGAATCGCCGGACCCGGTCGGCGATGTCGCCGGTATAGGCGCCTGCGATGCGGCGGGCCTGCGGGTTGGCCGAAGGGGTGAACTGGGTGTGGTCTTGCTTCATGCGGCCATGCTTTCGGCTGGGTCGACGGCATCGGGGTAAGGCAGGCCGGGGGCCTGGTGGTGCGGTTGCGGGGCGCCGATCACGTCGATCACCTCGATGGGCTGCGCGGCGGGCAGCTCGGCGATCGACAGGACCAGGCAGGACGGCACGCGCAGCCGCAGCAGCGCCGCCAGCGCGCGCCGCGCGCGCGGCTGGACGACCAGCGCCAGCGGGATCGCGTTGGGCCCGCGCATCTCGGTGAGCGCGGTAATGCGTTCGCCGATCATGCGGGCAAGATCGGGCTCGATCACCGGCTGGCCCGTGACGGGATCGTGCATCCCCTGCACGATCGCCCCTTCGAGCCCGGCATCGAGCGTCAGCACCGGCAGCCGCTCGTTCGGCGCGCAGATCCGCCCGACGATCAGCGCGCCCAGATCGGCGCGCAGCAGCTCGATCAGCCGCTCGTGATCGACGGTCTGCTGGATCGCGCGGCTGAGGCTGGTGAGGATCGGCAGCGGATGGCCAATCGGAATGCCGTCTTCCAGCAGCGCGCGCAGCAGCCGGGTGATCGCGGCGAGCGAGAGCGGCTGCGGATAGATCGTTTCGACCAGGCCCGAGGAATGCTCCTTCATCGCATCGAGCAGCGCCTTGACCTCGTCCGGGCCGAGCAGCTCCTGCGGCCGTTCGGACAGGAGCTGGTTCAGGTGCGTGGCGATGACGGTGCCGGCATCGACGGTAAGGAACCCTTCGGCGATGGCATGGTCGCGCGCGGAAGGCTCGATCCACAAGGCCGGGCAGCCGAAGCTGGGATCGCGCGTGGTCTCGCCCTTCAGCGTGTGGTTGGGCCGCGCCTCGCCCGCGTCGATCGCGAGAATCCGGTCGGCCCGGATCGAGGCGGTGCCCAGCACCACGCCGCCCAGCAGGATGCGGTAATCGTGCGGCGGCATATCGAGCGCGTCGCGCACGCGGAACTGCGGCACGATGAAGCCGAACGACTGGCTGAGCTGCTTGCGCACCCCGGTGATCCGCGCGATCAGCGGCGATCCGCGCCGGTCGTCGACCAGCTGGACCAGGCCATAGCCCAGTTCGATGGTGACGAGCGTGTGATCGGACACGTCCTCCAGCAGGATGCGCGAGGGATCGGGCGGCGGCGCCACCTCCTCGATCACCACCGGCGGCCGGCTGACCCGCTTCTTCAGCGTGTGCCACAGCCACAGCGCGAGGCCGGCGGCGGGCAGGAACACGGTCTGCGGCATGGCCGGAATGCAGCCGATGGCGCCCAGCACCACCGCGACCGGCAGCCAGGTGCTCGGCGCGGCGAACTGGCCGCCGATCTGCCCGGCAAGGTCGCGGCTGTCGGACACGCGGGTGACGATGGCGGCAGCCGCGATCGACAGCAGCAGCGAGGGCACTTGCGCGACCAGCGCGTCGCCGATCGCCAGCGTGACATAGGCCTGCGCCGCTTCGCCGGCCGACAGGCCATGGCTGATCATGCCCAGGCAGAAGCCGGCGATGATGTTGACGCCCAGGATCAGCAGCGCGGCGATCGCATCGCCCTTCACGAACTTGCTGGCGCCGTCCATCGAGCCGTAGAAGTCCGCCTCGGTGGCGACTTCGCGGCGGCGGGCCTTGGCTTCGTCGGCGGTGAGCAGGCCGGCGGCAAGATCGGCGTCGATCGCCATCTGCTTGCCGGGCAGGGCATCGAGGGTGAAGCGCGCGGACACTTCCGAGACGCGCCCCGCGCCCTTGGTGACGACGACCAGGTTGATGATCATCAGGATCATGAAGACGAACAGGCCGACGGCGAAGTTGCCGCCGATCAGGAAGGCACCGAACGCCTCGATCACCTTGCCCGCGGCGGCCTCGCCCTCATGCCCGTGGACCAGCACGACGCGGGTGGATGCGACGTTGAGCGCCAGGCGCAGCAGGGTCGCGAACAGCAGCACCGAGGGGAACGAGGAGAAATCGAGCGGCTTTTGCGCATTCATCGCCGCCATCAGGATGGCGACCGAGAGCGCGATGTTGAGCACGAACGAGATGTCGAGCACGGTCGCGGGGACCGGCACGATCATCAGCACGATCAACGCCAGGATGCCGGCGGGCAGCGCCAGCGCCGAGGGATTGGGCGCTTTCTCGAGGAAGATCACAGGTTGAACCTCGAAAGCTTGGCATAGGCATCACGCACGTGCGCGGGCATTCCGGCGTTGCCGGCCGCGCCGAACGAGGCTTGCAGCGTTTCGGCCATCGAGCGGGTGGCGACTTGCGGCACTGCGGCTTGCGCGGCGTGGAATTCGCGGGCGACCGGCCCCATCGGATAGTCCGGCAGGGCCGACGGCGCGCCGGTGGCGAAGTCAGGCCCGCCATCCGCGACCGCCCAGGCCCCCGCGTCGCCGCCTTCCATCGCGGACGAGACCTTGGCGCGCATCAGGTCCATCACGCCCGAAACGCTGCGCGGCGCGCCATTGGCGCCGAAGAAGATGCCGTGATTGGCCGCCGCCGCCTTGGGCAGCAGCGCGGCGGCGCTTTGCGCCGGATCGCTGGCCAGCGCGGACAGGAACGTCGTGGCCCCGCCGACGCCGAGGAAATGGCCGAGGTAAAGCTCGGCCGCATCGGGTTCGCGGCCCAGCGAGGTGGCAAGCTGGGCGCGGTTGTCGCTGGCCAGTTCCGCCGCCATCAGGGCCGAGGCATCGGCGTTGTAGCGCAGCGACATGACTTGCGCGCGCATCGCCGGATCGAGCACGCGACCATTATCGATCGCCTCGCCGGCCCAGCCGAGCCCGTGATCGGCCCCGTGGCGGTCCAGCGTTTCCAGCCAGGTGCCCTTGGTGAACTGATAAAGCCCGGCCGCGCTCGATGTCGGCGCCTTCGCCGTGGGGTTCAGGCTCGATTCCAGCTTGGCCTGCGCCAGCAGGTACTGGAAGTCGATTCCCGTCGCCTGCGCCGCACGCGCGATGGCGGCGCGCACATGGGTGCCGCCGCCATTCGTTGTTCCAATCGCTTGCGCCTCGCTCAAGTCGAGCTCCCGGTTTCAATGTTACCGGGGCAACTCCAGCAAACTTCGTGCCAAGATCGCTATCGACGCTCGCGCGTCAGGCGCGCCCGCCCGCATAGCCATAGCGCGGACCGGCCCGGTAAAGCTGCGGGCTACCGGTCAGCGCGTTCAGCCGCGCGCTGACATTGGCCGCGATCAGGTTGCGAACCTGCCGATTCACTTCGTTCAGGCGCTTCGCCGCGTCGAGCATTCCCCGGCATTCCTCGTCGATCTCGCCATCGACGCCGGCGTCCAGAGTGCCGCACAGGCGGTTCTTGTCATTGGCCGCGCCGACGATCGCATCGAGGTCAAGCCCGGCAAGCGCCTGCCGCTCTTCCTCCAGCACGGCAAGCATCTGCCGCAGGGCTTCGCGAAGCTCGATCGAGGTCATTGCTTGCCGCTCCTCAAGAGTACGCCGGCCGCGATCATCGCGTCGGCAATCTGCGTCGGGATCACCGGATAGGTGCCGCTCTCCACCGCCTTGCGGATCACCTGGACCCGATCGGTATCGACCGGCGCCGGGCCCGGATCCAGCGCGGGGCTTTTCTCGACGGCCGGGGCCGCCTGCTTCTCCGTCGAAACACCATTGGCGCCGGACAGAGTCTCTCCGCCCGCCTTGCGGGCCAGCCTGGCATTGATCGCGCCGATGGCGCGTGCAGGTCCCACTTCAATAGGTGGCATGATGCCGCTCCTTGGTCTTTCCTGGACCTGAGAACGGCGATCGGGAGGGACTTTTAAGGGGAATGGCGGCAGAAAAATGCCGCCATGGCCGGCAAATCCCTTCAGGGCAGCGGCAGGGAGACCAGTCCGGGGCGCACGATCTGCGCGCGCATCGGCTCGTTGCCGGTTCGCCCCGCGCCCGCCGGCCGCACGCGAATCCATGCGCCGACCTGGCCTGACTCCATGGCCTCGCCGGGTTGAGAAACCGTGAAGCCCTCACCCGCGACAGATATGGATATGGCATCGCCGCGATTGATCACGGGCCCCGCCACGGCTTCGGGCGCGGCTTGCCGCACCGGCACGAACAGCCGCCAGCCGCCGGGATCGGGGCATTGCACCACCACGCTTTCGCGCATCTGGGTGCGCCAGCTCAGCGCCAGCGGATTGCGGCAGGGCTGCAACCGCAGCCGCCGGTCGACCGGCAAGCTGGCCCCGCCAATCTCGCCGACCGGCGATCCGGTGAAGCCGGCCACTTGCCGGTCGATCGTATCGAGATCGGCGAACGGCGTCGCCGCGGCGAAAATCAGGCCCAGCGCGAGGCTCATGGCGTGTCCTTCCTGGTCACTACGTCTGGCCCATTTCCATGCAATTCACGTGCCACTTCCTGCCGGAGATCGTCCGAAGCGTCGAAGGCCAGCACGGCGCGCGCGGCGCCCTCGCCCGGCTCGACCACGATCCGCGCGGCCGCGCCGGCCTTGCCCGCCTCGGCGGCGAGCCGGCCCGCCTCGGCCAGCGCCGCGGCCTGGCCGCCGGGGCGATAGCGCGCGGTGACGGTAAGCTGCTGGCGATCGTCACGTGGCTGGTGCGCCAGCCATTCGGCCAGCGGCGGCGCGCCGGGCGCGGCGACATAGATCGCCAGCGGCTCCGATTGCGGCGAAGGCCGGGGATCGGACCGCGCGGCGGCGGGCTGTTCCGGGCCGGTAGCAGGCTTCAGCGACGTCTTCGACAGCGCCGCCGCGGTAATCATGAACAGGATCAGCGACAGGTCGGCCAGCATCGTCTGCCAGCCGGTGCCGGGGCGCAGCGTGATCATTCGGCGGCAACCGCCAGCGGCCGCGCGCCGGGGATGGCGGGCGTCACCTGCTCTTCCAGCCAGTCGACCAGCTTCTGCCGCTCCCGCTCCTCGGCGCGCGCGGCGCGATCGACGATGCGCGCCAGCGGGGCGAAGAACAGGTTGCCCAGCAGCAATCCGTAAAGCGTGGTCAGCACCGCCATCGAGATCGCGCCCATGAAGGCTTCGGCCGTGCTGCCGATCCGGGGAAGCTGGCTGAGCGAGATCAGCGTGCCGGCCAGCCCGAAGACCGGGGCCAGGTCCGCCGCCTGGATCAGCGTCTGGACCGCCTGCATGTTGCGCTCGATCCGCCGGCGCCGGTGCGCTTCGTGCGCGGCCTGGAGCGCGGCGAGCGAGCGCTTCCCGATCAGCGCGTCGGTGGCTTCGTCGAACTCGGGATCGCCCGAACGGCGCGGTTCGGCGCGCAGCAGCCCCTCCTGCTGGATCTCGCGGACTTGCGTGGCCAGCGCGGCGCGCGCGCGCGCCGCATCGAAGCGGCGTTGCCACAGGCCGCCGATCGCGCCGATCGCGGCGCGGGTATCCTCCATGCCACAGCGCAGCACGGTCGCGATCAGCGTGCCACCGACGACGATGGCCGCCGAGACGGGATCGAAAAGCTGTTCGGCTTGCATCGGACAGGGTTCTCCTTCGTTACGGTAGAACGGCGGCAAAATTCTCGATTCAGCCGGCGGACGACATTTGCCGCTTTCCGGCAACGCTTTGCCGGCCGGCCTGCCCCCATCCCGCGAAATAACGGAAATCCGCGCTTTGGCACGGTCCTTGCTCATCGTGAGGACAGGACACGACGGAGCAACACCGATGAGCGATAGCCTGTTCGGAATTCATGGGGCGGCCCTGGAACTGCGATCGCAGCGCATGGGGATGATCGCCTCGAACATCGCCAATGCCGCGACGCCCGGCTACAAGGCGCGCGACATCGATTTCGCCGGCGCGCTCAAGGCGACGATGGCCGGCACCGATGAGGACAAGGCGGCCGAGGCGGCCACGCTCTATCGCGTGCCGGTGATGCCCTCGCTCGACGGCAATACCGTTGAGCTGCAGAACGAGCAGCTCGCCTTCTCCGAAAACGCGGTCGGCTATTCGGCGACGCTTTCGTTCATCCGCGGCCGGGTCGATACCGTGACGCGGGCGATCCGGGGCGACTGACGATGCCGCAGCCCTTCACCCTTTTCGACCTCGCGCAGCGCGGCATGTCGGCACAGCTCGTGCGGATGAACGCGGCGGCTTCCAACCTGGCCAATGCCGGCACGGTGGCGAGCAGCGAGCAGGCGACCTATCGCCCGATCCGCGCCGTCTTCTCCGAAGATCTCGATCGCGCCTCGGGCCTGGCGACCGTGAAGGTCCAGGCCGTGACGCGCGAGGATGCCGCGCCGATCCGCGAGCACAATCCCGACCACCCGCTGGCCGATGCCAACGGCGATATCTGGCAGGCTCCCGTCGATGAGAACGCGGAGATGGTCGAGATGCTGGAAAGCGCGCGCCAGTACCAGAACCTGGTGGAAGCGCTTTCCACCGCCAAGCAACTCATGCTCGAGACGATGAGGCTCAAATGACCGTGACTTCCACTTATGGCAGCTATTCCACCAATACCGCCACCACCCCCACCACCACGAACAAGACCGGGCTCGGATCGCTGGGCCAGGCCGATTTCCTGAAGCTGATGACAGTGCAGATGCAGCAGCAGGATCCGTTCAACCCGGTGGACCAGAAGGAAATGCTCGCGCAGATGGCGCAGTTCTCCTCGCTCGCCGGCACCGCCGAGATGGGCGAGACGCTGAAGGACATCGCCAGCAAGCTCGACGCCGTGCTCAAGGCGCAAGGCATCGCCGCTTCGGCCGGCGACACGACCACCGGCACCGATACCACCACCACCACCGAAACCGCGACCGATACCTCGGCCGACACCACCCCGCAGGAGAATTGAGCCATGTCCTTCTATACTTCGCTGAGCGGCCTGAAGAACGCCCAGACCGACCTGAACGTGATCGCGCACAATATCGCCAACTCGGAAACCACCGGCTTCAAGAAGTCGCGCGTGGAGTTCGCCGACATCGTCGCCGGCACCGCCTATACCAGCCCCAAGATGATCCAGGGCATCGGCTCGACCGTCGAGGCGATCGACCAGAACTTCACCATCGGCCCGATCGAGCAGACCGGCTCCGCGCTGGACCTGGCCATCACCGGCGACGGCTTCTTCCAGACCAAGAACGTCGTTTCGGGCGATACGCTCTATACGCGCAACGGCAGCTTCAGCATCGATGAGAACGGCTTCATCAACGATGGCGCCGGCAATCGCCTGCAGTTCTTCGCGCCGGGCACCACCCCGCCCGCCGGCGCCCCCGGTGAATCGGCGATCCCCGCGACCAACGCGGCCGGCGCGGCTTTCGCCGGCGTCACCGTGGAGACCGACGGCACGATCCGCGCATCCTATGCGGACGGCACCAACACCGTGGTCGGCACCGTCGCGCTTGCCTCGTTCACGTCGCCCACCGGGCTCAAGCAGGTCGGTTCGTCGAACTGGCAGGCCACCGGCCTTTCGGGCACGCCCACGTTCGGCCAGCCCGACAGCGGCGTCTACGGCGGCCTGCTTTCGGGCGCGCTGGAGCGTTCGAACGTCGATATCGCCGAGGAACTGGTCAACCTGATCACCGCGCAGCGCTATTTCCAGGCGAATGCCAAGGCGATCGATACGGCCACCCAGATCTCGCAGACCGTCATCAACCTGCGCACCTGAGCCGAACGAGGGTAACGCCGGATGGACCGCCTGATCTACACCGCCGTCTCGGGGATGAACGCCTCGATGATCCGCGAGCGGATGATCGCCAGCAACATGTCGAACGCGCAGACCATCGGCTTCCGCGCCGAGATCCTGCAGGCGACGCCGATGACGCTGGAGGGCCCGCAGCTCGAAGTGCGCTCGCTCTCCCGCGCCGAGGTCAAGGGCGCATCGATGAAGGAAGGCGCCATCATCGAGACCGGCCGCGAGATGGACATCGCCATGCAGGGCGATGCCATGCTCGCGGTCCAGTCGATCGACGGCGGCGAGGCCTATACCCGGCGCGGCGACCTTTCGATCGCCGCCTCGGGCCTGCTCCAGAATGGCGAGGGCCTGCCGGTGCTGGGCGAGAACGGGCCGATCACGTTGCCGCCCGGCGCCAACGTGGCGATCGCGCCCGATGGGGCGGTGATGGTGTCCGATCCGGCGACGCCCGACGCGCCGCCGCAGCGGATCGACCGGCTCAAGCTGGTCAGCACCACCGGCTCGAAGATCGAGAAGGATCTGGCCGGCGTGTTCCGCGTGCCGAACGGCGGCGTGCTGCCGGTGAACGAGGATGCCAAGGTCATGCCCGGAGCGCTGGAGCAGTCCAACGTCAACCCATCGGAAGTACTTGTCGAGATGATCGAGGCGCAGCGCCTGTTCGACCTGCGCACCAAGCTTGTCCAGACCGCGCGCGAGCTGGACGAAGGCAGCTCGCGCCTGATGCGCATCGATAGCTGAGGAAAAAGAAGACCATGCCCAGTTCCGCACTTCACGTCGCCCGCACCGGCCTGGAAGCCCAGGACGCCCGGATGCGCGTCATCGCCAACAACCTGGCCAATGTCGGCACCACCGGCTTCAAGCGCGATCGCGCCAATTTCGCCACGCTGGCCTATCAGGACGCGCGCGTCGCCGGGGCGCAATCCTCGAACGAGACGACTTACGCGACCGGGCTTAACCTGGGCACCGGCGTCGGCATCCAGTCGACCACCCGGATCGAGACGCAGGGCACGCTGGAGACCACCGGCAACACGCTGGACCTCGCGCTCGATGGCGACGGCTATTTCCAGGTGCAGCTTCCCGGCGGCCAGCTCGGCTACACCCGCGCGGGCAATTTCACCCGCTCGTCCGAAGGCCAGCTCGTGACCACGCAGGGCTATATCGTCCAGCCGCCGATCACGATCCCCGAAGGCACCACCTCGATCTCGATCTCCGATGACGGCACCGTCTCGGCCTCGGTCGCGGGGCAGACCGACGCGGCCCAGCTTGGCCAGATCACCGTCGCCAGCTTCGCCAATCCCGGCGGCCTGCAGGCGGCGGCAGACAACTTCATGCTGGAAACCGGCGCCAGCGGCCAGGCCCAGATCGGCATCGCCGGCGAGAACGGGCGCGGCCACATCAAGCAGGGGATGCTCGAAGGCTCCAACGTCAACATCGTCGAGGAGCTGGTGGACATGATCGAGACCCAGCGCGCCTACGAGATCAACTCCAAGATGATCTCGGCGGTCGACGAGATGCTGCGCAACGCCAACCAGACGCTGTGATCGCCATGAATGTCCGTTCGCCTTTCACAGCCGCGCTGCTTGCCCTGTCCGTGCTCGGCCTCGGCGCCGCGCCCGCGCTGGCCAAGAAGAAGGAGAAGATCTCCGGCTTCGAGCCCACCCTGCCCGTGGCCGTGCCCGAGCCGGTGCCGGCCAGCGGCGGGATCTTCCAGGTCTCGGCCGGCTACGCACCGCTTTACGAAGGCAATCGCGCACGCCGCGTGGGCGATCCGCTGACCATCCGGCTGATCGAAAGCACCACCGCCACCAAGGCGGTCAACTCGAAAAGCCAGAAGGGCGGCGACGTGGGACTGGTCCCGCCAACCACCGGGCCTTTTTCCTTCCTCAGCGCCGATGCGCTTAAAGCCTCCAGTTCCTCGACGTTCAATGGTCAGGGAACGGCCGGCCAGACGAGCACCCTTTCGTCCACGCTTGCCGTCACCATTGCCGAAGTGCGCCCGAACGGAACGGCGCTGGTCAAAGGGGAAAAGCAGATGTTGCTGAGCCAGGGTAACGAATGGGTCCGGTTTTCCGGCATCGTTCGCCTGGCCGATGTCGACACGGAAAATTCCATCCTGTCCTCCCGGGTCGCCGATGCGCATATCGAATACTCGGGCAAGGGCGCGTTGCAGAACGCGAGCAAGCAAGGCTGGCTCGGCCGGTTCTTCAACATCATTTCCCCGTTTTGAGGGCCTGACGCCATGTTCCGCGCACTTTTCTGCTTCCTGATCACGCTGACGGCGCTGATGCCCAGCCTTGCCCACGCGGAGCGCGTGCGCGATCTCGGCCAGTTCCAGGGCGTGCGCTCGAACCAGCTCACCGGCTACGGCATCGTCGTGGGCCTGCCCGGCACGGGCGATGACAACCTTGAGTATCTCACCCAGGCGATGAAGGGCGTTTCGGGCCGCATGGGCCTGCAATTGCCGCCCGGCATCTCGCCCGGCCTGAAGAATGCGGCCGCCGTGATGATCACGGCCGATCTGCCCGCCTTCGCCAAGCCCGGCCAGCGCATCGACGTGACCGTGTCGACCATCGGCAAGGCCAAGAGCCTGCGCGGCGGGGCGCTGATCATGACCCCGCTCTATGGCGCGGACGGCCAGATCTATGCCATGGCGCAAGGCAACCTCGCGGTCGGCGGCCTGGGCGTTGCCGCCAAGGACGGCTCCAACGTCACCATCAACATCCCCACCGTCGGGCGCATCAGCGACGGTGCCAGCGTGGAGCGCGCGGTCGATACCGGGTTCGACAGCGGCGGCACACTGCGCTGGAACCTGTTCAACGCCGATTTCCTCACCGCCAGCCGCGTGCGCGACGCGATCAACCGCATGGTGCCCGGCACCGCCAGCATCGAGGACGGCATCACGCTTTCGCTGCGCCTGCCGGCCGATGCCGATACCCGCGCCAGCCTGATGGCGGCGATCGAGATGATCGATGTCGATCCGGCCGAAACGGCCGCGCGCGTCATCGTCAACAGCCGCACCGGCACGGTGGTGATCAACAGCGCGGTGCGCCTCTCGCCCGCCGCGATCAGCCACGGCAAGCTGACCGTGCGGATTGACGAAGACCCGCGCGTGATCCAGCCGGGGCCGTTCAGCCAGGGCAAGACCGCCATCGAGCAGAACAGCACGATCACCACCGATGAGGAAAAGCGCAGCGTCGCCCTGTTCAAGCCGGGCGCCTCGCTGTCGAAGATCGTCGATGCGCTCAACATGCTGGGCGTCACGCCCGCCGATCTCGTCGCGATCCTCGAAGCGCTCAAGCAGGCCGGCGCGCTGAAAGCCGAGATGGTGGTGATATGACGACTGTCGCCGCATCCCCCCAGGGCCTCTCGCTCACGCCGCAGAAGACCTCGGACCGCGCGAAGCTGGCCGAAGTGGCCAAGCAGTTCGAGGCGATCTTCATGCGCCAGATGCTGGCGGCCGCGCGCAAGACCGATTTCGGCGGTGATGACCTGTTCGGCGGCCAGGCGATGGAAACCTTCCGCCAGATGCAGGACGAGCATTTCGCCGATCTCACCGCCAAGTCCGGCTCGCTGGGCCTGGCCGCGAAGATCGAGGCGCAACTCGCGCGCTTCCTGCCGCCCGAAAGCGCGAGCGGCGCGACGGCTTCCGGGAAGGAGGGCTAAGGCCATGGCCTCCGATCTCCTCTCGATCGCGCGCAGCGGCACGCGGGCGGCGCGCGCCGCGCTTGACGTTACCGCGCAGAACATCTCGAACGCCTCGTCCGAAGGCTATGTCCGGCGCAGCGTGCGGCTGGAGGAAGTCTCGGCCTCGGGCGGCGTAGGCCGCGTCGGGGATATCTCGCTTTCGGGCGTGCGCGTGGCGGGCATCGTGCGCAACGCCGATCTGTTCCGCCAGTCCGAAGTGCGCCGCACCGGCGCCGATTTCGCGCGCGCGGATGCCGAGGTCAACGGGCTGGACAACATCCAGTCCGCGCTCGAACAGACCCGCGTCTACGAATCGGTGGTCCAGTTCGAAAGCTCGCTCCAGCAGCTCTTGTCCGACCCGACCGACGGCTCGCTGCGCGCCTCGGTGGTCGAAGGCGCGCGCACCATGGCGAACACGTTCAACGTCGCATCCTCCAGCCTCGACGCGGTGGGCCAGGGCCTGCGCTTCGAAGCGGGCGACGGGGTCGACCAGGTCAACCTGCTGGCTGGCGAACTGGCGCGCGTGAACTTGCGCCTCGCCCGCGCGGCCGATGCGTCGAGCGACCAGTCCACCCTGCTCGACCAGCGCGATTCGCTGCTGCGCCAGCTTAGCGACCATGTCGATATCGCCGCCGCCATCAGCCCGGACAACACGGTGGAAGTGCGCATCGGCGGCACCGCCGGCCCGCAGCTGGTCGCGGGCGGCACCGCCGGCACCATGGCCATGGCGACCGCCGCCGACGGCACGATCTCCTTCACCCTCGATGGCAATGCCGTCACCCCGGCCTCGGGCGCGCTCGCCGGCCAGGGCCAGGCGCTGACCAAGCTGGCGCAAGTGCGCACCAGCCTCGATACCATCGCCAGCGACGTGATCGACGCGGTCAACACCGCGCAGGCCGCCGGCGTCGATCTGGACGGCACGGCCGGGCAGCCGCTGTTTTCCGGCACCGGCGCCAGCGATATCGCCGTGGTCCAGAGCGATGGCCGCAAGCTGGCCACCGCGCCTGCCGGGGCCGGCGCCAACAGCCGCGATCCGACCAACCTGGTCGGCCTGCGCCAGGCGCTCGCCGGCACCGATCCGGCCGGCCAGATGGACGCGCTGCTGTTCGACGTGTCGAGCGAGGTCGCCGGCCGCACCGTCACGCGCGATGCGCTCGATTCGATCGCCAGCACCGCCAAGGTCGCGCTGCAGGCGCAAGCCGGCGTCGATCTGGACCAGGAAGCGGTGAACCTGATCCGCTTCCAGCAGGCCTTCCAGGCCTCGGGCCGGGTCATGCAGGTCGCCAGCGACATCTTCGACACCCTGCTCGGAATCAGGTGAGGTAAGCCATGCCGATCGTCTCCACCAGCACCAGCGCTTTCTTCGAACGCTCCCGCCGCGACATCAAGGCGCTGCGTTCCGAAGCGGAATCGATCCAGGCGCAGCTTGGCCGGGGCGAACGGCTGTCCAAGTCGTCGGACGATCCGGTGGCGGCATCGCGGCTGCGCACGCTGATGCGCACCGACAAGCTTTCCGCGATCGACGTGGCCAATGCCAACCGCGCCAACGCCGATCTCACGCTGGCGGATTCGACGCTGTCGGACTTTTCCGACTACATCACCCACGCCACCGAGCTGGCGACGCAGGCGGCCAGCGACACCCTGACCACCGATCAGCGCGCCAGCATCGGCCAGGAACTCCAGGCGATCCACGACAACCTGTTCGCGCTGGCCAACGCGCGCGATTCGAGCGGGCACGCGCTGTTCGGCGGCGAAAGCACGGCCGATGCCTATCAGCTCGATGCCGCGGGCAACGCGGTCTATGTCGGCACCCCCGGCGCGGGCAGCCTGCCGCTGGGCGAAGGCCAGAGCGTGACGCGCAGTATCACCGGGCCGGAATTCCTGAACTTCACGGTCAACGGCACGCCCACCAACCTGATGGCGGTGGTCAAGAACCTGGCCGACGCGCTGCAGAGCACCGCCACCGATCCGGCCGGCGCCGCGCGCACCGCACTCGATTCGCTGTCGGCCGGGCTGGATTCGGTCACGACCGGGCAGACGGTGGTGGGCACGCGCCTGGCCTGGATCGAAATGACCGGCGATCGCCGCGTGGACATGGGCGAGACGCGTTCGGCCGAGGAAGCCGACATCGGCGGCACCGATGTCGCCTCGGCCGTGGCCAAGCTGCAGGAAACGATGACGGTGCTGGAAGTCAGCCAGGCGAGCTTCGGCAAGCTCGCCAGCCTGACCCTGTTCGACCAGCTGCGCTGACCGCGCGGCCCGGTTCCATTCTGGGGGTAGTTTAGAAATGTACGCTGCGATCGGTGTCGTCATCCTGCTGGTGATGGTCTTCGGAGGCTTCGCCATCACTGGCGGCGCGCTGGGGCCCGTCTTCGAAGCGATCCCGCACGAGATGCTGATCATCGGCGGCGCCGCCGTGGGCGCGATCATCACCGGCAATTCGCTGCACGAGCTCAAGTCGCTGGGCGGCTCGTTCAAGAAGATCTTCAAGGGTCCGCAGCACAACAAGCAGGATCATATCGACGCGATCATCCTGACGACGCGGCTGATGAAGCTGCTGCGCTCCGAAGGCCCGGTCGCGCTCGAGGCGCATGTGCAGGACCCCAAGACCTCGTCGCTCTTCGCCGAATTCCCCCGGCTGCTGACCAACAAGCCGCTGGTGGACCTGATCTGCGACACGCTGACGCTGATCGTCGTCTCCTCGGGCACGCTGGAAGTCCACGCGGTCGAGGAGGTGATGGACAATGCGATGAAGACGCATTTCCAGGAAATGCACGAGCCGCAGCATACGCTGCAAAGCCTGGCCGACGCGCTGCCCGCGCTCGGCATCGTCGCGGCCGTGCTCGGCGTGGTCAAGACCATGGGCTCGATCGACAAGCCCCCGGCGATCCTGGGCGCGATGATCGGCTCGGCGCTGGTCGGCACGTTCATGGGTGTGCTGCTGGCCTATGGCATCGTCGGGCCGATGGCCGGTCGGCTGAAGCAGGTGATCGAGCAGGACGAGATGATCTTTCACGCGGTCAAGCAAGTGGTGATCGCCTCGCTCCACGGCTGGCCGCAGCCGCTGGTGGTCGAAAGCGCGCGCTCGGGCCTTGGCCATTCGTTCCGCCCCGGCCTTTCGGAACTGCTCGACGCGATGCGGGGACGCTGACATGGCGACCCCCAAGCGCGGCAAGAACGAGCCGCCGCCGCCGATCATCGTCAAGAAGATCACCGTCGTTGCCGGCGGCCACCACGGCGGCGCGTGGAAAGTCGCCTATGCCGATTTCGTCACCGCGATGATGGCGTTCTTCCTCCTGCTGTGGATCCTGGGCGCGACCACCGAAAAGCAGCGCAAGGGCATTGCCGACTATTTCACCCCCACCCTGGTCAAGACCCGGGAAGCCAGCGCCGGTTCGGCCGCGGGCGTGCTGGGCGGCTCGTCGCTGGTCGATGCCGACAACTATCCACATCAGGCCGGGCAGACCGGCACCCGCGCCATGACCATCCCGCGCGACGCGACCGGCGGGCCCAAGGAAGGCGGCACCAAGATCAAGCGCACCGCGCGCGCCAAGCAGGCGATCCAGCAGAAGCTGGCGTCAAGCGAAGCGCTGCGCCGGCTGGCCAAGCAAGTGCGGCTGGTCGATACCACCGAAGGCGTGCGCATCGACATGGTGGACGATGCCAACTTCTCGATGTTCCGCCTGGGCACCACCATCCTGACGCCCGACGCCAGCGAACTCTTGCGCGCGATCGCCGACGCGGTGGGGCAGGATGCCGGCTCGCTCACCATTCGCGGGCATACCGATGCCTTGCCCTGGCGCGCCGGGATGAGCGGCAACAACTGGTCGCTTTCGGCCGGCCGCGCCGAAGCCACGCGTCAGGCGCTGATGAGCGACGGCATCGCCGAAAGCCGGTTCAGGCGGATCGAAGGCGTCGCCGATCGCGAGCTGCTGATCCCGAACGATCCGGCCGATCCGCGCAACCGGCGCATCTCGATCACGCTGCTGGATTGAACCCGTCGGCGGGGCGGAGGGCTCGGTCCCCCCGCACGAACCGGCCTGCCCCTCCCCGCGCGAGCGGAACCGCCCCGGCGGCGCATTCCGGGCTTGCGCGGCCCGATCGGCTCGCGCACCATCGCTCCCGAAAACGAAATCGGGAGAGAGCCGCATGTCCTTCACCGGGCCTATCGAAGACCGCCTGGCGATCCGCGAGCTTTACGGCACATACGGCGATGCCAGCTGGCGGGGCGACCGCGAGGCGTGGATCGCCTGCTTCACCAGCGACGGCAAGTGGACCAGCCACTTGTTCGACTGCACCGGCCATGACGAGCTGCGCGCCACCTGGAACGATCTGTGGAAGGACTGGGAAGCGGTCGCCTTCCTGGGCGAGATCGGCGCGATCGAGATCGACGGCGATACGGCCACTTGCCGGTCCTATGCCCGCGAGGTCGTCCAGCTCAAGGCCGGCGGCGTGTTCAAGCTCTGCGGCCGCTATGACGATCGCGTGGTGCGGCAGGACGGGCAATGGCGCTTCGCCCGGCGCGACTATACCCTGACCATTCCCGAGCTTCCCGGCTGAGCGGGCCAATGCCCTTTACCGGCCCGCGCGAGGACCACCTTGCCATCCGCGAACTCTACGAGACCAATGCCGATGGCGGCAGCCGGCGCGACCGCGCGGCCTGGCTGGCCTGCTATGCCCCGGACGCGCGATGGAAGAGCCCCTATTTCGACCTGACCGGCCACGCCGCGATCGGCGCCATGTTCGACGAGATCATGGCCGGCGTCGTCGATACGACCTTCTTCGTCCAGATCGGGGCGATCGAGGTGACGCACGATCGCGCGCGCTGCCGGCTGCAACAGGCCGAAAGCCTGCTCTATGCCGATGGCTCGACTTATGAACTGGTTGGCCAGTACCAGGACGAGCTGGTCCGCCGCGATGGCCGCTGGCTGTTCCTCGATCGCGACTATGCACTCAAGCGCGAGCAGCGCCCCCTGCCCGCCGCCCGCTTTTCCGGGCCGCCGGCCGACCGCGCCGCGATCCGCGAGCTGCACGCCACTTATGCCGACGCCGCCTCGCGCCGGGACAAGCAGCAATGGCTCGATTGCTGGACCGACGATGCCGTCTGGGTCACGTCGATGGGCGAGGTCCGCGGCAAGGCGGCGCTGGCCGAACGCTGGGACCAGCTTTTCACGACGATGGACGCGCTGGCCTTCCTCTCGATGACCGGCGCCGTGGCGGTGCGGGGCGACCGGGCCACGGCCTGCGATCACGTGCGCGAGATCGCGCGCATCGATGGCCAGGTGCTGAAATTCGCCGCGCGCTATGACGACGAACTGGTCCGCACCGCGAACGGCTGGCGCTTCGCCCGGCGCGGCTATGCGATGAACATCGCCGAATAGGCGCATCACGCGCGCCATGTTCGCGCCCCACGCGCGAAAGCCCGCCGGTGGCGGGCTGGCGAGAACATGAAAAGGGCCCGGCGGTCTGGGGATCACCGCCGGGCCCATGCCTGCAGGGACAGGCTATTTCATGGCCGCAAGGCTTAACGCAGCAGCGACAGCACGTTCTGCTGGCTCTGGTTGGCCTGCGCGATCATCGCGGTCGAGGCCTGGGTGAGGATCTGGGCCTTGGCCATGTTCGTGGTTTCGACCGAGTAGTCCGTGTCTTCGATCCGCGAACGCGCGTCCGACAGGTTGGTGACGTTGCTGGTCAGGTTGTTGACCGCCGATTCCAGGCGGTTCTGGCCGGCACCGAGCGAAGCGCGGGTGGCGTTCACATCGGCAAGCGCCAGGTCGACGTTGTCGATCGTGGTCGAAGCGGCCGAGGCGCTGGTCACGTCGAGCGCGGTGGCGTCGATGTTGGTGCCGTCGATCGCGGTCGAGGTCAGCGTGATCGTCTCGCCCGAGTTCGCGCCGGTCTGGATGTCGAAAGTGACGTCCGTGCCCGAGGTGGTCGAGAAGAGCGAGTTGCCGTTGAACTCGGTGGACGAGAGAACGTCGTCGATCTGCTCGGTCAGCGCGGTGACTTCCGACTGCATGTAGGTGCGGTCCGAGCTCTGGTACGTGCCCGACGAGGACTGCACGGCCAGTTCACGAACGCGCTGCAGCATGTTGGTGACTTCCGACAGCGCGCCTTCGGCGGTCTGCGCCAGCGAGATGCCGTCGTTGGCGTTGCGGATGCCCTGGCTCATGCCCTTGACCTGCGCGGTCATGGTGGTGGAGATGGCGAGGCCGGCGGCGTCGTCCTTCGCGCTGTTGATGCGCTTGCCGGTCGAAAGGCGTTCCATCGCCGTGCCGAGCATCTTGTTGGCCGAGATCGAGGCGTTCGAAGCCTTCATCGCCGAGATATTGGTGTTGATAACAGACATTGTGCAAACTCCCGTGTGGTGTCCCGATGATCCGGGCTGCCGTGCCGGACCGTCCGACGTGGCTGCCAAGGCCAAGAGCGGTTGCCGGCCGGCAAATTTAAGGCGGGGTGCGGAAAGAGGCTGCCGGGTGCCCCCTGCGAAACCTGCGAAACTAAGGGTTAATACGGGGCCTTAAATTACCAAAGTTTATGACGTTTACGCGCAGAAGAGCCTTCGGAATGTGGTTAATTCTCGGGGGTCAGAAAAAATGAGCGCATTGGCAATCGGCGATACGATTTCACGACGGCACGGTCCGCTGATCCAGCGTGTGGCCGCGATCGCCGGGTCGCTGTTCGACTGCGATGCGATCGATCTGCGCGACGCGAGCGACGAACATCCGGCCCGCCCGCGCACCCGCACGGTCAGCCTGTGCCGCGGCAATGCCCCGGCGATCGCCCGCGACGGGCAATCGCGCATCGCGCTCGCCTATGCCGATCCGGTGAGCGAAAGCGCGCTGGCCATGACGCTGGCCGCCATGGCCGGCCCCGACGAGCCGATCGCCGCCGACCCCGAGAGCCTTTCCGTCTTCGCCCTGGCCGATCGCCTTGCCACCAGCGACATCCCCGTGCTGATCAACGGCCCCACCGGCACCGGCAAGGAAGTGCTCAGCCGCTTCATTCATGCGCGCAGCACGCGCCGCAACGGCCCGTTCATCGCGGTCAATTGCGCCGCCATGCCCGAAACCATGCTCGAAGCGATGCTGTTCGGCCACCAGAAGGGCGCTTTCACCGGCGCCACCCAGGCCAGCGAAGGCTTCATGCGCGCGGCCGACGGCGGCACGCTGCTGCTCGACGAAATCGCCGAGATGCCGCTGGCGCTCCAGGTCAAGCTGCTGCGCGCGCTGCAGGAACGCGAAGTGGTGCCGATCGGCTCGACCCGCCCGATCAAGGTCGACGTGCGGATCATCGCCTGCGCCAACCGCGACTTGCCGCTGGAAGTCGCCGAGGGCCGCTTCCGCGCGGACCTGTTCTATCGCCTCAACGTCTTCCCGCTCTCGCTGCGCCCGCTGCGCGAGCGGCCCGACGATATCGCCCCGCTGGCCTATGCCATGGCGCTGCGCCACGCGCCCGATCCGACGCTGGTGCCCTGCTTCAGCGAGGCGGCGCTGGCCATGCTCAAGCTGCATAGCTGGCCGGGCAACGTGCGCGAGCTGGAAAACGTCGTGCGCCGCGCGCTGCTGCTCGCCTTCGGCCGTTCCACCATCACGCCCGAGCACATCGCCTTCGACAGCCCGGCCCGCCTGGTGCCGGTGGAAGCCGAAGTGGTCGAGCTGGAAGGTCCGGGCGGGCGCCGCCTGTCCAGCATCGTCCAGCTTTCCGAAGCGCGCGCGATCATGGAAACGCTCGAAGCCTGCGGCGGCAGCCGGGTGCGCGCCGCGCGCGAGCTGGGCATTTCCGAACGCACGCTGCGCTATCGCCTCGCCTCGTTCCGTGAGGCCGGCATCGAGATCGGCCGCAAGGCCGCCGGAGGCGGTCGATGAGCGGCATCGGCGGCATTGGCGGCGGCGCGGGCGGCATCCAGCAGATCATGGCCTTGCGCCAGCAGATCATGGACCGTTCGCAGCTTCTGCAGCAGCTCCACGGCCCGCAGGGCGCGGGCCAGGCCGGCGCCGCGCAAGGCACGGCCGCGCCGCAGGGCCCGGCCCAGGGCTTCGCCGATACCCTCAAGTCCGCGCTCGACGGCGTCAACGCCGTGCAGGCCAAGGCCGAAGGGCTGGGCGAGGCCTACCAGCGTGGCGAAGTGACCGATGTCGCCAAGGTCATGCTCGCCCGGCAGGAAGCCGGCGTCGCCTTCGAAGCGACGCTGCAAGTGCGCAACAAGCTGCTGTCCGCCTATCAGGACATCATGCGGTTGGGGGTCTGATAAATGGCCGATCTCGTTCCCGCCGGCGAAGGCATGGCGCTTGCGCCCGCGCCTTCGACCTCGCTCATCGCCCCGTTCACCGATCCGCGCGGTGGCAGCGTGCTCACCCGCCTGGGCAGCTTCGCCGCGCAGCCGGCGATCAAGCGCATGGTGCCCTGGTTCCTGGGCGTATCGGCGATCGGCGCCGCCGCGCTGGCCTTCACCACGATTTCGCCCTCGCCCCAGCGCACGCTCTATTCCCAGCTTGACGACAACGAGCGGGCCAATGTCGTGGGCGCGCTGGATCAGGCCGCGATCCCCTACACGATCGACAACGACACGGGCGCGCTCACCGTCGATGAAGGCGATTTCTACCGCGCGCGGATGCTGGTGGCGCAGGACGGCGCGCTGGCGACGCCCGAAAGCGGCGACAAGATGCTCGATTCGCTGCCGATGGGCGCCAGCCGCACGCTGGAAGGCGAACGGCTGCGCTCCGCGCGCGAGCACGACATGGAGCAGACGATCCAGGAGATCGACGGCGTCGAATCCGTTCGCGTCCATATCGCCGAGGGCGAAAAGTCCGTCTTCGTGCGCGACAATGCCCCGCCGACCGCCTCGGTCATGGTCCGCCTCGCGCGCGGGCGCTCGCTCAGCGACAGCCAGGTCCAGGCGATCACCAATCTCGTCGCCGGCTCGGTGCCCGGCCTTTCGCTCGATGCGGTGCGGGTGATCGACCAGCACGGCCGCCTGCTGTCCGAAAAGGCCAGCCCCGAGGACGACCGGCTCGACATGCAGGCGCGCATGGAGGAAAAGCTGCGCGCGCAAGTCTCGCAACTGCTCACGCCGATGCTGGGCGACGGCAATTTCACCACCGAGATCCAGGTCGAGCTCGACATGGACGAAGTGACTTCGGCCCGCGAAAGCTACGACAAGGACGGCGTCGTCCGCAGCGAAACGCAGCAGCAGTCGCAATCGACCGCCGCCGCGCCCGCCGCCGGCGTTCCTGGCGTGCTGGCGAACACGCCCCCGCCCGCGACGCAGGCCACCGCCGCGCCGCCGCAAGGCACGCAGCCGCCCACGGGCCAGCAGGCGCCCTCGAACGGCGAATCCAGTTCCACCCGCACGTATGAGCTGGGCCGCGAAGTCTCGGTGGCCAACCAGCGACCCGGCGGGATCAAGCGCGTGACCGTCGCGGTCGCGCTGTCGCAGAACGCGATGAAGGGCGCCAAGCCGCAGGACATCCGCGATATCGAGGCGCTGGTCGGCGCCGCCGTGGGCGCCAATCCGCAGCGCGGCGATCAGGTCAAGGTCGTGATGCGCAGCTTCGAGCCAATCGTCGACGTGCCGACGCCGTTCTACGAGACCGCCTGGTTCGCGATGGTGGTGCGCTATGGCGCGGCGGTGCTCGCGGTGCTGCTGGTCCTGCTGCTCGGCGTGCGGCCGCTGGTCAAGGCGGTGCGCGGCGACAAGCCCAAGCGCCTCAAGCGCGCGAAAGGCGATGGCGAGGACGTGGCCGAAGTGGCGGAAACGGCCAGCGAAGGCACGCCCGCCATCGCGGGAAGCCCCGGCCCGCGCGCGGTCAGCCTTGAAGGCGGCGTCGATGTCGAGATCTCGCGCTCCGATCTGCTGTCGCGGCAAGTGGGCCTGGCCCAGCAGCTCGTCTCGCAGCGGCCCGACAGCGCGCTGCAGGCGCTGCGCCAGATGCTCAACCAGCCCGAAGGCGAAGCCGCCAAGCCGGAGAAAGCCGCATGAGCCAGGTTCCATCCCTCGATCCGGCGGGCAACGCGGCCGTGATGGTCATGCTGCTGGAAGAGGATCAGGCCGCACAGATCCTGTCCGAGCTGGAGCCCGACGAACTGCGCCTGCTGGGCGAGAAGATGTGCGCGCTGGGCGAGATCAGCCCCGAAGTCATCGCCGGGGCCATCACCGGCTTCGTCGAGAAGACCGAGAAGCTGGGGCTCGTCGCGCATGACCGGATCGGCCAGGTGCACACGATGATGACGCGCGCGGTTGGCGAAGTGAAGGCGGAAAACCTGATGCGCCGCATCGTGCCCGAGCCGCCCAAGGCATCGCCGCTCGAACTGGCGCGCTGGCTCACGCCGCAAGCGCTGACGCCGCTGGTCAAGGGCGAGCATCCGCAGGCCGTCGCGGTGCTGCTGGTCCAGCTCGATCCCGAAGTCGCGGCCGAAGTGCTGCATTCGCTGCCGCCGCACGCGCAGTCGGAGATCGTCCACCGCATCGCCACGCTTGGCCCGGTCTCGGCCGAGGCGATCGCCATGCTGGAAGAACTGCTGACGCGCCGCATCGGCGAACGCCACGGCCAGGCCGCGCTGTCGATCGGCGGCCCGCGCGAGGCGGCCGACATCATCAACGGCGCCGGCAAGGTCGTGGAAAAGCGCGTCATTTCCGAAATCACCAAGATCGACAAGGCGCTGGCCAAGGAGATCGAGAACGAGATGTTCAAGTTCGAGCATCTGTTCGGCCTCGATCCGCAATCGATGGGCGCGCTGCTGCGCGAGGTGGACAACGATACGCTGATCGATTCGCTCAAGGGCATTGCCGAGGAAGAACGCGAAACCTTCTTCCGCGCGATGTCGAGCCGCGCCGCCGACGGCGTGCGCGACGAGATCGCGGCGCGCGGCCGGGTCAAGCTCGCCGATGTCGTCGCCGCGCAGAAGCAGGTCGTCGCGGCCGCGCGCCGGCTGTCGGCCGAAGGCGTGATCGTGTTCGGATCGGGCGACGACGAATATGTCTGAAATGCCCATGCGCCTGCCCTTCGCGGCGCTTTCGGAACCGGGCGGCTTTCGCGCCGACGCGCGCTTCGGGCTGTCGCTGCCGGCCAGGCGCGAGCCCGAGCCCACCCCGATCCCGAACTTCGAGACGGCGGAGCCCGATCTCGTGTCGGAAGCCTTCGCGCAAGGCTATGCCGCCGGGGCCGAACAGGCGCGCGCCGAAGCCGAGGCGGTGGCCGCGGCCGACGCGGCGGCGGCGGGCAAGCTGGCGCTGTCGTTCTCCCGGCTCGACAAGGCGATGGAGGACGAATTGCGCCTGCGCCTGCGCGATACGGTCGCGGCGCTGTGCGAATCGGCGATCATGCCCCTGGCGCTGGACGAGGACATGCTGGTGCGCCGGATCGAAACCGCCGTCTCCATGCTCTCGCGCGCGGATGACGAACGCGTGATCCGACTGCACCCCGATGATTTCAAGCTCGTCTCGCCACGCCTGTGCGCCGAATGGGACGTTCAGGCCGATGCCACGATGCCGCGCGGCGAACTGCGCGTCGATTGCACCAACGGCGGCGTCGAGGATGGCCCCGCCACCTGGCGCCGCGCCATTGCCGAGGCGCTGCACCAGTGCTGAAGATCTTCGAACCGATCCTGACCGATCTCACCGCCGAGCCGATCAGCCTGACGCCGCGCCGCTTCGGCCTGGTCGCGGCCTGCGATGGCGGCCTGCTGGAAGTGAGCGGGCTGTCAGTGCCGGTGGGCGCGATGTGCCGCGTCGCGCATGGACGCGGCATGGGGCTGGCCGCCGAAGTGATCGGCTTTCGCAATGGCCGCACGATGATGATGCTTCTGGGCGATTCGGTGATGCTGCGCCCCGGCGCGCGCGTCTGGCCCGAAGGACGGCCTGGCCTGCTGCCGGTGGGCGAGCCGTTCCTGGGCCGCTCGGTCGATGGCGAGGGGCTGCCGATCGACGGCGGCCCGCCGATCCACCCGCATTGCGAATGGCCTTCGGGCGGCATCCGCAGCTCCGCGCTCGATCGCAGCCCGGTGCGCGCCTGCTTCGATACCGGCGTGCGCTCGCTCAACGCGCTGACCACGTTCGGCGTCGGCCAGCGCATCGGCGTGATGGCCGGATCGGGCGTGGGCAAATCGGTGCTGATCGACATGATCGCGCGTGGGGCCTCGGCCGACATCATCGTCGTCGGCCTGATCGGCGAACGCGCGCGCGAGGTCTCCGACTTCGTCGAGCGGCACATGAACGCCGAAAAGCGCGAGAAGACGATCGTCGTCGCGGTGCCGGCCGACCATGCGCCCAACTTGCGCCTGCGCGGCGCGATGCTGGCGACATCCATGGCCGAGCATTTCCGCAGCGCCGGCAAGCGCGTGCTGCTGATCCTCGACAGCCTGACCCGCGTGGCCCACGCCGCGCGCGAGATCGGCCTGCTGCTGGGCGAACCCGGCGCGGCGCGCGGCTATCCGCCTTCCGCGCTGGCGACGATCACCAAGCTGGTGGAACGCGCGGGCAATTCGGCGGCCAGCGGCGGCTCAATCACCGGGCTCTACACGGTGCTGGCTGATGGCGACAACCAGGACGATCCCGTGGTCGATACCGCGCGCTCGATCCTCGATGGCCACATCGTGCTCTCGCGCGAGCTGGCGCAGCGCGGGCAATATCCGGCAGTCGACATCGCCGCCTCGCTCAGCCGCGTGATGAACGATATCGTCAGCCCCGAGCACAAGCAGCTTGCGCGCGAGTTCCGCGCGCTTTCAGCCAGTTACGAGGCAAACCGCGACCTGGTCCTGATGGGGGCCTATCGCGCCGGGGCCGATCCCCAGCTTGATCGCGCCATCGCCATGCACCAGTTGCTCAATGCCTTCCTGTGCCAGTCGGCCGACGAGACGATCGACCTCGCCGATAGCGCCGCGCAGCTTTCGGCGCTGCTGGGATGAACGCGGATCGCGCCCGGCTCGCGCGGCTGCGCCGGCTCGAACGGATCCGCGACGTCGCCAAGCAGGCCGCCGCCGCCGAAGCCGCCGAGGCCGAAAGCACGCTGACGCAATTGCGCGCACTGACCGAGCGCACGCGCCGGCTTGCCGCCGACTATGCTACGCGGCGCGAAGTGATGGACGGCGCCGGGCTGCGCCAGCTTGGCCGCTTCGTCGGCGGGCTGAACGCCTTGAGCCGCACCACCGAAGGCGATGCGACGCGCGCCCAGTCGATCGCCGATGCCAAGATGCAGCAACTCGCCGAGGCCGAACGGCGCCGCGCCGCGATTGGCGAACGGGCCGACCTGCAAGCCCGGATGATCGCCAAAGGCGCCGAAAATCCGGCGCTGGGCAGCCGAAAGGCAATTGGCACGGGTCTTGAATAACCTTCTGCATGGTTAATGCGAAGGACGTCACCCCCATGCACCAGCTTTCCGCCGCTTCGGGCCAGCCGGCACTGCCCGGCAAGACCGCCGCGCCCGCTGGGCATGGCGCCGGAGCCACGGATTTCCTGGCCATCCTGGGCAATGCGACGGCCATCCCGGCCGAAGGCGAAGCCGCGCCGGCCGATCCGGCACAGGCGCAGCTCGCCGCGCTGACCGCGCCGCAAGCCGGCACGGGCGGCATCGCCGGCAAGCCGGGCGGCAAGGCTTTGCCGGTCTCCTTGCCGGACGTCCCTGCATCGGCCGCGACATTGCCGGTCGGCAAGGCGCCGGCCACTCCCGTGCCGACCTCGCTCCTGCCGACCACTTCATCCAGGGCGGTTGCCGGCCTGTCCCGGCACGCCGCCCGGCCGCAAGCCGATGCCGCCGGGACCGCGACGCCGGGCGAGGCGCCAGACGCGCCCCACGCCGCCGAGGCGGAACCGACCATCGCCCTGCTGCTCGGCCTGGCGCCGCAGATCACCCCGGCGGCCCCGAACACGCCCGATACCGGCGCTTCCTCGATCGCGCCGCGCGCGATGGCGGCCACTCTGCTTGCCGCCACCGCCGCGCGGGCCCCGATCGCCGCGAAGCAGCCGGCTGCGGGCCAGGAGGCGCCATCCGCGTCCGCCCTGCCCGCCCCACAAGTGGACGAAGCCGAAGCCACCGGCGCGAAGCCCGCCGCCGCCACGATCAGCGCCGAAGTCTCGCGCCTGCGCCTGGCCCCGATCGAAGTGATCGCCGCCAAGCCGGTCGCGACCGAGACCGCGTTGCGCGCCATGACCGACACCAGGCCCACCGCCGGCACGCACGCCGCGCCGGCCCGCGCCTCGACGCAGCCCGAGCCGGCGCCCGCGCCCACCGGAAACGCGACGCCCACCCTCGCCACGCCGAGCGAAGCGGCAAGCCCGGCCAAGGCGGCCGAACGCACCGCCAGCGCGCCGCTCGCGCCTGCCCCGGCCCCGCTGGCGATGGCGGAAATGCCCGCGACACCGCTTGCAATCGATGCGCCCGCCACGCCGCGTGCCGAGACGGGCACGCCCTTCTCCGCGCCGGCGGCGGCCCCGGCGCAGGCCCCGCACGATTTCTCCACGCTGGTCGACCGGCTGGTCGAGGCGCGCGAGGCGGCGCAGCCCAACCTCGTGCGCACCGCGCTCACCCATGCCGAGTTCGGCACCGTTTCGCTGCAGTTCCGCCAGGACCAGACGCATATGAACGTGACGGTCGCCGGTGCCGACCCCGGCCTTGCCCCGGCGGTGCAGGCCGCTGCGGCCGCCTCGCTGGCGGCGGGCACGGGCAATGGCGATGGCGAGGCACCGCGCCAGGACGGGCAGCAGCAGCCCCAGCAAGGCCCGCAACAGCAGCAGGCCGGCACCGCCACCGGCCAGGGCCAGCAGCAATCCACCGCGCGCGGCGATGCCACGGCGCGCGAATCCCTTCGCGAGCAGGCGGCCTTCGCCCGCTCTTCCTCCGGCGAGCCACGCGGAAAAGCCGGGTCGGAAACCCCGGCCCGCCGCAGCGGCATCTACGCCTGAAGCCCTGACCTTTCCAAGGAACGACCATGAGCGACAAAGCCGAAAAGAGCGCGAAGCCCAAGAAGGGCAAGGGCATGATGATGAAGGTGCTGGCCGGCGTCGGCCTGCTGGCGGCCGGGGGCGGCGGCGTCTTCGGCATGATGCAGGCCGGCATCATCGGCGGCGGGCATGAGGCGAAGGAAGACAACACGCCCAAGCTCATCCGCAAGGGCGAGGAAGATCCCTATGCGCCCAAGACCGAGGGCAAGGAAGGCGAAGGCGAAGGCGGCGCCGATGTGGAAGGCGAAGGCGGCAGCGAATTTCGCACCGCCTATTACACCTTCTCCGACGACTTCACCTCGAACCTCAGGAATTCCGACGCGCTCGTCCAGCTCAGCCTGGCCTGTTCCACGCGCCGCGATGGCCGGGTACTGATGTGGCTGAAGAAGCATGAGCTGGCGATCCGGTCCGAAATCCTGACGATCCTGGCCGATACGCCCGAGGAAGACGTCTATACCGTGCCGGGCAAGGAACGCCTGCAGAAGCGCCTGACCGCCGCGATCAACAAGGTCCTCGCCGAAAACGAGGGCTTCGGCGGGGTCGATGCCGTCTACTTCCGCAGCTTCATCATCCAGTAAGCATGGCCATGAAGCCTGAACGCGCCCTTGTTGCGGACCGAACGCAGGCCCGGCATTGCCCGGAGCTGCTGGCCGCCGAGCCCGCCACTGGCGAGCTTGGCCCGGCGCTGAACCTGCTGGGCGAACGCCTCGCCCGCACGCTCGCGGTCGGCCTTGCCCGGCTTTCGGGCACCGATGCGCCGAAGATCACGCCCGGGATGCCGCGCGATTGCACCATGGCGACGATCGCGGCCGAAGGAGCCGCGCTGGCCTCGCACAGCCTGCTGGCGGTGGGCCCGGAAGGCCGCTCGCTGCTGGCCACGTTCGATGCCGCGCCGGTGTTCCGCCTGGTCGATCGCGCCTTCGGCGGGCGCGGCCAGGTGCCCAATCCGATGCCGGCGAGCTTTCCGCTTTCCGCCGAGCTGCTGATCGCCCGGCTGGAAGCCACCGTGGCGACCGCGCTGGGCGAGGCGTTCGGCGCCGCGTTCCCGGTCCACCCGCTGCGGCGCGATACCAGCCTGCGCCAGCTTTCGGCCTATGCCGAGACCGAAGCCATGCTTCAGCTGGTGCTGGTGGTGCAGGAAGAAGGCTGCGAGCCCTGGATGCTCTCGCTCGCCTTCCCGCACGCCACGCTGGCCCCGATCTTCTCCGGCAGCGCGCGCGCCAGCCGCCCGCACACGCCCGCGCGCCCCGCGCCGAGCCCGGTGGACGAGCCCTTCGCCTCGATGCCGCTGACGGTGACGGCGGTGATCGTCGACATGGCGATCGGCTTTTCGAAGCTGGCGGATCTCAAGCCCGGCGACGTGCTGCCGGTCGCGGTGGCGCGCAGCGTGCCGCTCAGGATCGGCGACCAGACCATCGCCACCGGCACGATCGGCGACCTCGACGATCGCGTCGCGGTCCGCATCAATCACGCATTCTGACGAAAGGGACACTTTTCCATGAGCATTCACCCCCGCGGCTTCGATTTCCTCAAGGATGTCGACGTGCGCCTTTCGGTCGAGCTCGGCCGCGTCGACATGAAGCTGAAGGACGTGCTCTCGCTGGGCGAGGAAAGCGTGGTCGTGCTCGATCGGCTGACCGACGAGCTGCTCGACGTGCTGGTCAACGGCAAGCCGATCGCCAAGGGTGAGATCGTGGCGCAGAATGGCCGGTTCGGCCTGCGCATCGTCGAGCTGGCCGGCTCCAGCCCCGCGCCGGGCGCGGCCGCCGGCGATACCGGCTCGGCCATGGTCCCCGGCGCCGCCGGAGGGGCTGGCGCCTGATGTTCTGGTACATCCTCAAGCTGCTGATCCTGTTGCCGCTGATCTGCGGCATCGCCTGGGGCTGCATGAAGCTTGCGCAGAAGCTGCAGGAAAAGGCCGGCATCGGCGGCGGATCGAAATCGGTGAAGATCATCGAGACGACCATGCTTTCGCCCACGCTCAAGCTGGCGGTGATCGAATTCCACGGCCGCGAGATCCTCGTGTCCGTCTCGCGCCAGGGCCTGTCCCGGCTCGCCGAGGCGCCCGCGCGGCCCCGCCCCGAAACCCCTGACGCAGGAGAGGCCGCGTGAAGCGCTTGCTCAAGGCCGCGGCCATCGCCGCGCTGCTGCTGCCCATCGCCGCCCACGCGCAGGAAGCCACGCAGGCCGCCGCGCAAGTGGCCTCGCAAGCCGCCGCCGCTCCGGCCGCCACCGCCATTCCCGGCGCGCTGGACCGCGCTTTCGGATCGCTGGGCGGGACTGACGGGCCGGGCATGAGCCTGTCCTTGCAGCTCCTCCTCGTCATGGGGCTGCTGACGATCCTGCCCAGCCTGATCCTGATGATGACGAGCTTCACCCGCATCCTCGTCGTCCTGGCGATCCTGCGCCAGGCGCTGGGCCTGCAGCAGTCGCCGCCCAACCAGGTGCTGATCGGGCTGTCGCTGTTCCTTTCGCTGTTCGTCATGGCGCCCACGCTGGAAAAGGTGAACCAGAACGCGATCGCGCCTTATTCGGCCGGCACCGTCAACGCCGAGCAGGCGATCCAGATCGCCGGGGGCGAGTTCCACAAGTTCATGATCCGCCAGACCCGCGAGCGTGACCTGATGATGTTCGCCGACATGGCCAAGGCGCCCAGGTTCACCTCGCAGGCGGACGTGCCGTTCTCGATCCTGCTGCCCGCCTTCGTCACCAGCGAGCTGAAGACCGCGTTCCAGATCGGCTTCATGCTGTTCCTGCCGTTCCTCGTCATCGACCTTGTCGTCTCGTCCGTGCTGATGAGCCTTGGCATGATGATGATGAGCCCCATGGTCGTCTCGCTGCCCTTCAAGCTGCTGCTCTTCGTCCTGGTGGATGGCTGGGCGCTGCTGATGGGATCACTCGCGGCCAGTTTCGGATAGCGCCCCATGGACGACGTTTCCGCGCTCCTTTCTCTCGCTGACCGGATGCTCTGGGTGACGGCGCTGGTCGCCGCCCCGGTGCTGCTGGCCTCGCTGGTCGTCGGCCTTGCCGTCGGCGTCATCCAGGCGGCCACCTCGGTCAACGAGCAGACGCTCACCTTCGTGCCCAAGCTGGCCGTCACCGCGCTGGTGCTGGTGCTGTTCGGCGGTTCGATGATGGCGCTGGTCGGCGATTTCACCGAAGAGATCTTCGCCCAGATCGCCAACGTCTCGCACATGGAAAGCAGCCCGACGTGATCCAGCTGAGTTTCGGCTTCGGCGCGCTCGAAGCCGAGTTCTGGCGCTTGCTGTTCGTGATGACGCGCGTCGGCGCGGCGATGGTCGCCGCCCCGCTGTTCGGCATGGGCGGCGTACCGCCGCAGCTGCGCGTGATCGCCGCCGGCGCCGTCGCCGTGCTGATCTGCGCCTGGACGCCGGTGCAGGCGCCGCCGGCGCTGCTGTCGCTGGCGGGCATGGTGATGGTCGCGGGCGAAGTGCTGGTGGGCCTGTCGCTGGGCTTCGTGCTGCAGATGGCCTTCACCGCCCCGGTCATCGCGGCCGAGCTGATCGGCGGGTCGATGGGCATGAGCATGGCCACTTCGGTCGATCCCAATTCGGGCGCGCAATCGCCCGCGCTGGGCCATTACTTCAGCGTCGTCGTCACGCTGATCTTCCTGGCGCTGGGCGGGCACCTGCAATGGCTGGCGCTGGTGGTGGAAAGCTACCGCGTGTTCCCGCCGGGCGAGACCTGGCTGGGCGCCGAGCGCTTTGCCGAGATCGCCGGCTTTGCCGCGACGATGTTCGCCACCGCCGTCGCCATCGCCCTGCCCGTCTCGCTGGTGCTGCTGGTGGTGCAGGTCATCACCGGCGTGCTCAGCCGCTCGGCCCCCGCGCTCAACCTCTTCGCGCTGGGCCTGCCGGCCGGCGTGCTCGCGGGCATCGCCGCGCTGATCGTTTCCGCGCCGATCCTGACCGATCAGGTGACGGAACTGTCCGCCACCGCCATCGGCGCCACCGCAAGGCTGCTGGAACGATGAGCGACGACGGCGGCGAAAAGAGCTTTGCGCCAAGCGCCAAGCGCAAGCAGGACGCCGCCAGGAAGGGCGACGTCCTGCGCTCGCGCGAACTGGCGACGGCGGCGACGACGCTGGTGGGCGCCACCTGGCTGCTGGTTGCCGGGCCGTGGGTGCTGGGCCTCATGGCCGATGGCCTGCGCGCCGGCTTCACCTGGGACCGCGCCGCGATCGACGATTTCGCGCCGGGCCGGCTGCTGCTGTCCGCGCTGATCGCCGCGCTGCCGCCGGTCTTCGTGCTGGGCGTGGGCGTGCTGGCGGCCTCGCTGGTCTCGCAGCTCGGCTTTGGCGAGGGCCGCTGGGTGGGCGGCAACATGGCGCCCAAGGCCTCGCGGCTGAACCCGCTTTCGGGGTTGCAGCGCATGTTTGGGCCCACCGGCTGGATCGAGATGGCCAAGGGTCTGGCCAAAGTGGGCCTGCTGGGCACGATCGCCTGGGTCTGGGGGCGTGACCGCATCGCCACGCTGGCCGGGCTCGGCCGCGGCGATCTGACCTCGCAGCTTGCCTGGGGCTGGCACGCGATCATCACGCTGCTGTTCGCGCTGTCCGCCGGGCTGATCATGATCGCGCTGATCGACCTGCCGGTGCAATGGGTCCGCCGCATGATGCGGCTCAAGATGTCGCATCAGGAAATGCGCGACGAGCACAAGGAAATGGAAGGCTCGCCCGAACGCAAGGCAGCGATCAAGGACCGCCAGCGCAAGATCGCCATGGGCGGCCTGGTCCCGGCGATGAAGGAAGCCCAGTTCGTCATCACCAACCCGACGCATTTCGCCGTCGCCCTGGCTTACGATCCGGCCAGGGCCTCCGCGCCGATCGTGCTGGCCAAGGGGCGCGGCGACAAGGCGCTGGCGATGCGCGAGCTGGCCGCCGAATACGCGGTGCCGGTGCTGGAATACCCCGCGCTCGCCCGTTCGGTGTTCTACACCACGCGCGAAAAGCAGGTCATCCGCGAGGAGCTCTACGTCGCCGTCGCCGCGATCCTGGCCTTCGTCCTCTCGTTGAAGCGCGGCGAAAAGCCCCTGCGCCCGCAAGTCGACGTGCCGGTCATCCTGCGTTTCGACACCGAAGGCCGGCTCGATCCCTCGGCCATCGGATAGCTGGCGATTTCCCTGCGGCGCGCGCCGTATCAGCCCTTAATTCCGGGGTCCGGGCACCGTTCTGGAAAGCATGGCCTCCACGATCTCCTCGACCTCGACCCAGTCGCTCGTGACCGCGCTCGGGGGCGGCAGCGGGATCGACATGGCAGCCCTGGCGAACAATCTCGCCGTGGCCCAGTTCTCGGCGCGGACCGATCGCCTCTCGGCCAAGTCCGACAAGCTCAACGCGCAGATCTCCTCGGCATCGAACATCAAGTCGATGCTGTTCAGCCTGTCCAGCTCGCTGGGCGACCGCGTCCGCCAGGGCGACCTTTCGCCCCAGCCCAAAGTGGCCAACGCCGCCGTGGCCCAGGCCGCGCTTTCCGGCACGCGCCAGCCCAAGGGCAGCTATTCGCTGGAAGTGACCGCGCTGGCCAAGCCGCAGACGCTGGCGAGCAAGGCTTATGCCTCGGCCACCAGCACGGTCGGCGCCGGCACGCTGACGCTGCGCTTCGGCACGGTTGCGGGCGGCACTTTCACCGAGGATACCGGCCATGTCGCCGCCAGCATCACGATCGCCAGCGGCGCGACGCTGACTGACGTGGCCGCCGCGATCAACGGCGCCAACGCGGGCGTTTCGGCCTATGTCGCGCAGACCGTCGACGGCGCGCAGCTCGTGCTCAAGGGCAAGGATGGCGCCGCCAACGGCTTCGTCCTCGATGCTAGCGAGGCTTCGGGCGAACCGGGCCTGGCGGGGCTCGCCTGGACGCCCGGATCGAGCCAGGGCCAGCTCCTGGCCACGGCGAGCGATGCCGCCTTCAAGATCGACGGCCTGTCGATGACCGCCGGATCGAACACGGTTTCCGAAGCGATCCCCGGCGTGAAGCTCAATCTCACCGCCACCAACGCCGGATCGCCGACCACGGTGTCCTTCGCCGATCCTTCGGCGACGATCACCTCGGCGATGAGCGATCTGGTTTCCGCGCTCAACGAGATCGCCGGCGCGGTGAAGATCGCGACCGATCCGCTGACCGGCGACTTGCGCTCCGACGGCGGCGCGCGCAAGCTGCGCAACGACCTGTCGCGGCTGGCCGGCACGACGATCATGCCCAATGCCACCGGCGCGGCCAAGACGCTGGCCGACCTTGGCGTCTCGACCCAGCGCGACGGCACCTTCACGCTCGACACCGCGCGGCTGGCCGCCACCATGGCGAAAGATCCCGACGGGGTCGCCGCCATGTTCACCACCGGGCTCTACGGCGTCTATTCGAGCGTCGACAAGCTTTACCGGGGCGCCAGCTCGACCACCGATCCGGGATCGCTGGGCGGCTCGATCAGCCGCTATACCAGCCAGCTCAAGCAAGTGGCCGAGGACCAGACCAGCCTGGCCGACGATCAGGAGAAGCTGCGCGCGAGCTTGGCCGCGCGCTTCGCGGTTTCGGAAAACCGCGTCAGCGCATCGAAATCGACGCTGAGCTTCCTCCAGAACCAGATCGCCGCCTGGAACAAGTCGACCAACTGACATGCTAGCCGTCCGCTCCCCTCACGAAGCCTATCGCCGCGTCGATTTCGATGCCCGCGTCAATGGCGCCACCCCGGCCGAACTGGTCCACTTGTGCTACGATCACCTCGTCAGCGCGCTGGGCACCGCGATCCACGCCAATAAGATCGGTGACAACAGCCTGAAGAGCCGTTCGCTCACCCGCGCGCTCACCTCGATCACCGCGCTGCAACTCGGGGTCAACGGGCAGGACGGCGTGGCCGGCGCGCTCCACCAGCTTTACGAAGGCGCCCGCCGCACGATCCTGGACAGCGCGCTGCGTTTCGATTCGGCGCGACTCGCGCAAATCCGCACCGATTTCATGGAGATCGGGCAGGCCCTGCGCGGCACCTGAGCGGGACTGATCCCGTTTCGGTACGCACAAACCCTAGGATTGCCGCAGAATCGTCATGAATGCGTAGTTTCCCGTGCTAAAACGGATCAGGAACGGCGCGCTTTTCCGACAGCTTCGTTGAATACCCGCCATAGGGCATAGGCTTTCGGGGGGCAGCGATGGACAATCCCACCAATCTCATTCTGATCGATAGCGATTCGCGCCGCCGCGCCGCGATCAGCCACGCGCTTTCCGCCTGCCGCATCCATGTCGAACCGTTCGAGAACATCGCCGAGCTGGCGGCGGCCTGGCCGCGCAACGGGGTGATCCTGATCCACGACGGCGCCAGCTCGATCAGCGAGCTGATCGAGAAGATGGCGCTGCACGGCACCTGGTTTCCCGTCGTCGCGTTCAGCGAGGCCCCCACGGCGGGCCGCATCGTCGAGGCCATTCTCGAAGGCGCGATCGATTATGTCGCCTGGCCGATCAGCGCCGAGGAGCTGAACGCCACGCTGGTGCGCGCGATCGACCGGGCCGAGAACGTCGGCCACGCCAAGCTGCGCGAGGTCATGGCGCGATCGCGGATCGACCGCCTGACCCGCCGCGAACGCGAAGTGCTGAACGGCGTCGCCTCCGGCCTGTCGAACCGCCTGATCGGCGAGAAGCTGGCGATCAGCCCGCGCACGGTCGAAATCCACCGCGCCAACATGCTCAACAAGCTGGGCGCCACCCACACCTCCGAAGCGATCCGCATCGCGATCGAGGCTTCGATCGTCATCTGAAAGGGTGTTTGGAAACGCGCCTGGCGGCACCATCTTGCCCGATGTGGTGCACGGGCATGATAAACGGTCCGGTCATAAATTCCGGCCTTCGCGCCCCGATCCGCCCTTCCCCGTGCCCTGGCCGGGTGCGGCGCGGCAAGGCGAAATTAACCGCCTCTGCCCTTAGTGGTTAAACAGATAACCAGACTCATTCAGGCTTAGCGGCTCACGGCTATCACGTCCTTGTCGGTGCCGGGCCCGCGCACGGTGCCGACACCCGGTTCCCGTCGCCGTTTCGCGGAAAATGCCATGCCCCTTCGCCCCCTCCCCAGGCGTGGTGCATCCGCAGGCATTGGCCGGGAGCCAGACCGGCCGGCGGGATCGCGCGAATGCCGCGATCCCGCCGTCTTTTCCCGATCGCGGCGCCTCGCGCCGTCAATGCATCCGCGCGCCCGCCACCGCCGCGCGCGCCGGCCCGGTCATGCTCGCCGCCTGCTCGGCCAACGCCAGCAGCACGGTGAGGTGAACCGACAGCAGGGCGAGCGCCACCGTCCTGCCCTCGGCGACAAGTTCCTCGGTGCCGCCCGGCCGCATCATCGAGGCGAGGCACACGCCGTTGGCCCCGCGCGAAACGATGAACGGCGTCTGCTCTCCCAGCGTGGCGAGCGCGGCACTGACGGCGGCACCGCGCGCCAGCAAGGCCTCGATCCGGTCGAATTCGGGCGCGCAGGCAAAGCCTTCGATGCTGACCGGAGCGGCGCGCAGCAGCAAGGCCGCCTCGCGGATGCGGTCCGCTTCTTCCACCGGGGCGCTGGCCACACAGTCATGCAGAAGGTCACGCACCATAATGGTCCAGTCTTCGATACCGGGTATATGATCCTGCCGAATATTTGCCATGGTTGCCTTCGTACCAGCGATATAAGCGACAGCGTCAGCAGTAGAGCGCGGAGCGAGTCAATCCGCAGGAGCCACGATGACATGCGCCCTGTCTCGTATTGCTACATCGAAAATCGCCACAACCGGGCCTCATACTGCTCCATTCAGTAAACGCCGGATTTTGCTAATCCTCTTTACCATGTTTCCGCAAGAGGGCGCGCGAGACTGCCAGTGCCGCGCCCCTTGCGTCGGGAACGGTCCTGCGCCTAAGAAAATCCGTGACTATCAGGCCCATCCATCCGCGCAGACGGGATGCCGAAGCCACGCGGGCGCGGATTCTCGATGCGGCGCAGCGTGCCTTTTCCGAGACCGGCTACTCGCATACCGGCATTCGCGAGATCGCCGCGATGGCCGGAACCAGTTCCACGCTGCTGCTGCGCTATTTCGGATCGAAGGCCGGGCTGTTCGAGGCGGCGTTGCGCGCGGCGATGCCGGTCTCGATCGCGATCGCCGGCCCGCGCGAGCGGCTGGGCGAGGATCTGGCCAAGGCCCTGCTCGATCCGGCCAACACCATCCGTCCGCCGCTGATGATCGCGCTCGCCTCCGGCGACCCGGAAGCCGCCGCGATCGCGGCGCGGGTCTTCGAGGAAATGAGCATCACTCCGGTGGCCGCATGGCTGGGCGCGCCCGATGGCCGCGCCCGCGCGCTGGAGATCGCGATGCTGGCGACGGGGCTGGTGTTCTATTTGCGCCAGCTCCCGCTCGCCGCGCTTTCCCCGCGCGAGCAGCAGCATCTCACCGACTGGTTCGCCGGCGCGGTGAAGGCCGTGGTCGAGCAAAGCCCGAAGCAAAACTCGGCCGGGCCCGCCGATGGGGAGCGCTGAAGCGGCGCCGGGCGCGGCTGTCCGACAAAATCGGGGCCTGCGCGCGGCAGGCCCCTTATTGTGCCGAGGCGCTTATGCGCCTCGATCCTCCCCGACCCGCCCAGGCCGGCGCGAGGATCACGCGACGACCTTGATCTCCTCGTCAGTGCATTCCCAGAACGGCTTCCTGCCGGGCAGCGGCTCTTCGGAAATGATCCACTTCACGATCCGGCGCATGGGCTCGATGCCGTCCTGAGGGCCGACGAGTCCGGGGCCGTTGAAGGCATATCCTAGCGCAACAAAGCGCTGGCCGCCATGCAAAGCGCCACGGTGGCGCACAATTTCGCGCAAGGATTCGGGGAACACGCCGACCGTCTGGGTATAGGCATCGACCACGTCGAGCACTTCGTCGAGCGTTTCGACCGGGATCAGGTTGACCGTGCGATCGGCCAGATATTCCCAGAAATCAACGCGATCCGATGTGTGCGAGACGATCACCGCGCCTTCGTCATCCTCGCCGCCGATCACGGTGTAGAAATCGTCGGACAAGCGCAGCATATCGACCTGGCTCTTGAGGTCGCGGTCATAGCGCTTGGGCTTGGTGGTCAGCGCCTGGGGCAAGCGCATCATCGCGTCATAAGTCATGCGCCCGAGTCGCTTGAGCTTTTCGACGCCTTCCCCGTCGGTGCCACACATCACATAGACCATGCGACAGGCGGCGCAGGCGGTCTGGTTGCCGGTGGCGACGTCGGTGGCGATGCGGTTCGCCGCCTCGTCCATCAGCTCGGGCGTATCGAGCGCCTCGCCGCCGACGATCGAGGCCGAGCGCTTGGGATCGAGGCTGATCAGCTCGATCCCCGGCTGGATATACCTGGTGACGTGCTTGACCGAGGCGAAACCGCCCCAGGCGCAGATCTTCTCGATGTTGTGCGGCTGGTAGAGGCGGCTTTCGAGCGCCTCGTCGCCGCCGCGCCAGTACGCGACCGCCAGATGCCGGGTGATCGGATGATCGGGCGCCATGTCCACCATGGTCCGCGCGATCGCGCCAGTGGTGAACGGATCGTTCGACGGCACCTTCACGATCGTGTCGCCCCGCGTCACCGCGCCGCGCAGCACCGTCAGCGCCCCCAGCACCGGGCCATTGCCGGCGACGATGTGCAGCGTGCGGGCGCCATAGGCGCGGATGCCCACTTTCGATCCGTTGATCGCCTTTTCCACCCAGCCTTCGAGATAATCGATGCCGATGTTGAAATCGACCATGCCGCGAATGCGCTCCTTGTCGAACATGAACGGCATGTCGTGGAAGAAGCCGTCCATGATCGGCTTGGTCGTGGGCGCGGTGGCGTAAGAGTATTCGAGCGCTTCCTGAAGATAGGCGTTGTCCTTCAGGTGCAGCCGCTCGCCGAGCTCGGCCAGGTAATCGAGGATGTCCTCAAACGAGAGTTCGTAGAGATCCTCCATCAGCCGAGGGCTGGCGAGCGGGATCTGGTCGGCGATCAGTCGCGGATCGGGCGCGAGGAACGTGATGTCCCCGCCCCGGCCGCCGAATTCGATCAGGTCGGTCTCGATCACCTTGCCGCGCAGCACGGCATAGGAAATGGGTCGCTTGGGGCTCATCTTGCTTATCCTCCGAAGCCGGTGAGGAAATCCATGGCTTCCGCCTGCGCGGCGGGGGTGGCGGCACAGGAGATCTTGTCGTCCCCGCCCTGAAGCTCGCTCACACGGTTGATCTTCTTTTCCAGCGCTACCGAAGTGCGGCCGCATTCGCACGGGCGGTCCCAGTCCACCGTGACGAGATCGCCGGTGACGATGCCGCCCCAGGTCGAATCCTGCGTCATGTCGAAGAAGGCGGCGCGGCCGGTCTGCGCGCCGTGGCGCGGCAGCGGCTGGCCGGTCTCCAGATCGAGCAGGAACACGGTGACCCACGGCAGGACGTGGTAGCGATCGTGGTCGCACAGCACCGAGAAGCTGTTCATCTCGGTCATGCCATAGGCCGAGATCATGCGCTCGCAGTTGAAGAACCGGCAGACGACCTCTTCCAGATCGTCGGGCAGCGGCACGCCCTTGGCGCCGCCGCCGCCCATGAACACCGAATCCGGCGCGAACACGCCAGAGAGCCCTTCGTCCAACCCGCGTTTGGCGGCAGCGTAGAGCAGGTTCGAGGTGCCCATGACGAAGACGCGCTGGCCTTTCAGCTCATGGATCATGCGGTTGACGAATTCGAGCTGCTGGGCGGGCATGTCCTTCTGCGCCTGCTCCCACTCGGCGCGGCGGGCGAGCAGCGAGGGCGGCACGTCCACCTTCGAGGCATCGCCCTTGGCCGTGGCAGCGCGCAGGCGGGCGGCCAGCCACATCAGGTCCGAGCTGATCTTGAAGTTGAAGCAGGTGTGCCAGTAATCGGGATCGTCGTGCGCGAAGATCTTGCCGAAATACTTGGCGAACGCCCCGGTGGAGGCATGGCCGTCGCGATAGAGCGGGATGATCGCGTGGATCTTGTCCGCAAGGTCGCCCGGCCGGGGATGCTCGCCGAATTTCTGCGCCAGCTGCACGCGCATTCCCATCACCGAGGTCATGTAATCGCGCTTCGACTTGGGGAAGAACGAGCAGGTGCCGCTGGAGCCCGATGAGGTGGCGACATCCAGCGGGGTCTCCTCGCGCAGCCGCACCAGCCAGGAATCGATCGAATCGCAATCGGACACGTCCACACCCGAAACGTCGTAGCGGGTGAGGCGCGAGAGCCAGGTGGTGATCTGGTCGAACCGCTGCTTGGCCAGGAGCGAGACCGGATAGGACTTGTAGATGTCATGCGGCATCAGCAGCGGCGCCATGTCGTCCAGCGTGGCCAGCGCGGTTATGTTCTGGCCGTCCGCCAGCTTTTCCAGCGTCTTGATCTGGCCGCGCCGCTCCGCCAGCCGCCGGTTCATCGCCGCCAGCTGCACCGCTTCCACTTCCTCGCACGGGAGCGTGTGGATGCGGGTGTTGTGGTAGCCGAAGTGGTCGTAGGGATCGTGCATCCAGGCTTCGGCCTCACGCTCGATCGCCGTATCGTTGGGGGGTGCGACAGTCGCCATGCCTTCTCTCTCCATGCCCTTTCGCCAGTCTCTCGCCGGCCATCGAATCGCAGCATGCGCATGGGGACAAGCGAAAGCAACCAAATGGTTGGTTGTTTCTCTCCGAGGCAATTGCTAGCGCTGATCGCGGCCTGGGAAGAGGAAACCGCGACGCGTGGCATCGACGAGCAAGACCGCAGGAAAGCACGCCGAAACCGCGCCCCGGCGGCGGCGCACCTACATGCCGGCGGCAGAGCGGCGCAAACAGATCATCGCCGCCGCGCAGCAGGTCTTCGCCGAAGCCAACCTGAAAGGCGCGCGCACGCGCGACATCGCCCGTGCCGCCTCGGTCAACCAGGCGACGATCTTCGAGCACTTCCCCTCCAAGGAAGCGCTGTTCCAGGAAGCGGTGGTCCAGCCGCTGATCGACGCGATGCGCGGTATGCATGAACGCAAGGAGATCTACGAGACCGCCACGACGGCGGACGAGATGGCCGCCCTCGCCCGCGCTTCGGCACAGCGTCATGTCGGCGACATGGTTGATATCTTCCCGCTGTTCACCGCCGCGCTGTTCAGCGACCCCGAGCTTGGGGGAAAGCTCTATCGCGAGCACATCGCGCCGCTGATCCACGCGCGCGGCGAAATCCTCGACGGGCTGGCGCGCGAGGGGCTCGATCTCGATTTCGTCGGCCTGGCCAATTTCGGTATGCTCTTCGCGATCGCGCTCGACCGGCATTTCGGCGGCGGGCAGGCCGATCTTGACCATACCGCCGAGCAATTCACGCGCATGTCGACGGGCGGCTTCGCCCGCGCCAGAAGCACGATGGACCTGAGGGAGAGAGACGATGGCGACGCAACTTGACCACTACCGACTGCTGGGACGATCGGGGCTGCGCGTCTCGCCGCTATGCCTTGGCGCGATGACGTTCGGCGTCGGCCCGGGCGCCTGGGGCTCGACCGACGAGGAAGCGGCCCGGATGGTCGATAGCTACATCGACCGGGGCGGCAACTTCATCGACACGGCCAATTTCTATGGCCAGATGGGCGGCTCCGAAACGCTGCTGGGCAAGCTGCTGGGCGACCGGCGCGAGCGGATCGTAATCTCGACCAAGTATTCGCTGACCACGCGGCCGGGCGATCCCAACGCGGCGGGCAATTCGCGCAAGAACATGGTCCGCTCGGTCGAGGCCAGCCTCAAGCGCCTGGGCACCGACTATATCGACCTGCTCTACCTACACATGTGGGATTTCAGGACGCCGGTGGACGAGATCCTGCGCGCGTTCGACGATCTCGTGCGATCGGGCAAAGTGCTCTACATCGCGTTGTCGGATACGCCCGCATGGCAGGCCAGCCGGATGCAGGCGATCGCCGAGCTGCGCGGCTGGAGCCAGTTCTGCGCCTTGCAGATCTCCTACAGCCTGGCCGAACGCACCGTGGAGCGCGAACTGGTGCCGATGGCGCGCGAGATGGGGCTGGGCGTGTGCCCGTGGTCGCCGCTGGGCGGCGGCGTGCTGACCGGCAAGTACACGCGCGCGGACCTGGCCGGCGAGGCCGACATCGGCTCGCGCAAGGGGCAGAACGTGATGACCGGGCGGCTCAACGAAAAGAGCCTCGCCATCGCCGACGTCGTGCGCGCGGTGGCGGGCGAAGTGGGCTGCACCCCGGCGCAAGTCGCGCTGGCCTGGCTGCTGACCCGGCCCGGCGTCGCCGCCCCGGTGCTCGGCGCGCGCACGCCCGCGCAGCTTGACGACAATCTCGGCGCGCTGGCGATCACCCTTGACGACGCGCACCTCGCCCGGCTCGACGAAGTGAGCGCGGTGCCCCGGGTCTTCCCGATCGACATCATCAAGTCGCCGGCCGAAAGCATGATGTTCGGCGGCGTGACGGTGGAGGAACGCGGCTAGGGCCGCTCGCCATTCAGCCCTGACGGCAAGGCGCGGAACAGCCGCGCGAGCAGCACCATCGCGGCGGGGAACGTCACGGCCCAGGCGGCGGCGGGCCAGATGAGCGCGGGGACGTACATCTGCAGCGCCAGGAATGGCAGCAGCGCCCCGTTGGCGATCATCGCCAGCCGGGCCGGCCGCGCGAAACGGGCGGCCGGCAGGCCGAACGCGCCAAACAGCGTGGCCAGGCTCATGAAGCTGTAGCCCAGCAGATCGACGGCGAAGAGGAACGAGCGGTAAGGCACGAACAGCAGCAGGCCGATATCGCCCGTGTCATGCGCGGCCATGCGCGGCACGACCAGCGTGAGCTGGACGAAATAGACCATGCCGGTGAGCGTCGCATAGGCAATCGCGAAAGCGAGCGCGGCCAGCGTCAGGGCCTTGCGGCTGGCCGGTGCCGCCTCGTGCAGCGCGGCCATCGTGGCGATGAAGGCCGAACCCAGCAGCAGCGACGGGGTGAGGATCAGCACCAGCCCGGAGGCGGTGCTGGCGCTTCGCGGGCCGCCAGCCGAGCCGAGCACGCCCAGCCACTCGCAAAGCTGCAACCCGACATAAAGCAGGCCCAGCACCGCGCAGCCGGCGGCCGACCAGAAGCCCAGCGCCCTGGTGATCACCGGAACCGCCATGGATCGTCCGCCCCCCGCCCGCTCAGCTGGTGAACATCGTGTAGATCCGCGCGCTGAAGCGCCACGCGCCATCCACCTTGACGAAGCTGTCGTGATATTCGCCGAAGACCTTGTGCACGGTGCCGTGGATCTGCGCTTCCATCACGCAATCGGCCGTCGCGGTATCGCCCTCGATCGCGATCATCAGGTTGTGGATCAGCGGCACCGGATGCGGCTTGCCCTTCCCCTGCTCCAGATAGGCGACAAGATCCTCCGGGCTTTCGAACCGGCTGCGCAGGCGGAATTCGGGCAGCGAGGGATGCCCCTCGCGCACTTCGAACGTGCCGCCGGGGGCGAACAGCGCCCCCAGCCCCTCGGGCTGGTCGCGGCGGACCAGCCGGGCGTACTGGTGGATCAGATCGGCGATCGCAGCTTTCGCCGCGATGGTTTCGCTGGTGGCGGTCATGCGGTTTCGCGCGCGAGGCAGGCGGCATGGATGGCATTCATGCGCTTCTCCACCGAAGGCCAGGCATCGGGATGGGTGATGATATAGGCATCGTTGCGCGCGATGCCTTCGGCAACCATCTCGCCCACTTGCCCGGGCGTGATCGCCGATTGCGGGATCGCCATCGGCGACTGGCGCACTTGCCCGCCAATGCGCACGGTGTTCTGCGCCAGGTTGGTGGTGACATAGCCCGGGCACAGCGCCGAGACGCCCACGCCGTGCGGCGCCAGTTCCTTGCGCAGCCCTTCGCTGAGCGCGGTGACGCCGAACTTGGCCACGGCATAGGCGCCGACGCCCGGCACGCTGGCGGTCAGCCCGGCCTGCGACGAGGTGTTGACGATATGGCCGCGCCCGCGATCGCGCATTTCGGCGGCGAAGGCGAAGACGCCGTTGGCGATGCCGACAAGGTTGATGGCGATGATGCGATCGAAGCTTTCCGGGTCCATGTCGGCGAACTGCTGGCCATTGGGCGCGATGCCGGCATTGTTGACCAGGATGTCGACCGGGCCGAACGCGGCCTCGGCCCCGGCCTTCACGCGCTTCCAGCCTTCGCGGTCACGCGTGTCGAGCAGGGCGCCGTGCCAGCGATCATCGTTCGCGGCGATCACTTCGGCCAATGCTTCTTCGTTGATGTCGGCAATCGTTACCGCGATTCCCCGCCGGGCCATCGCTTGCGCGATACCAAGACCCAGCCCGCTGGCCCCGCCCGTGATGAAGGCGTGCCTTGCCTCGCTCAATTCCATGTTTTCAGCCGCTCCCGTCGGTACAGTCCCTTTTCGCCGGCAGGTTGCATAACCGGGGCACGCCTTGCAATCGCAGAGTCCCCCATTCATGACCAATCGGACGAACGAACAAGCGATGGGGGGTGATGGGATGACTGCCGACGACGTGATCGAAGCGGCCAGCAGGCAGACGGGGCTGACCGATATCGGCGATCCGGCGATCCGCGAAGGGCTGGAACTGCTGTGCCGGGCCTATGGGGAGGAAGCCCATTTCACCGCACGCGGCCTGGAGATGGCCAACGCCGATCTCGTCACCCAGATGGCCAACCGGATGAAAGTGGAAGACTGGCTATCGCGCCATCCCGAGCTGTTGGAACGGCCGGTGGAAAAGCCGCTGTTCGTCTTCGGCCTGCCGCGCACCGGCACGACCCTGCTGATCAACCTGCTGCACGCGGACCCGGCGCGGCGATCGTTCCTGCGCTGGGAGGCCTATGATCCGGTGCCGCCGCCCCGCCCCGGGGAACTGCACGCCGGGCCGCGATACCAGGCCATGCAGGACAAGACGCAGATGGCGCTCAAGTTCATGCCGCAGATCGCCGCGATCCACTATGAAGACGCGGACAGCCCCACCGAATGCCAGTTCGCCATGGCGCCTTCGTTCTGTGCGCAAGTCTATGAGGCGCAGGCCGATATCCCGAGCTATCGCGACTGGTTCCTGCACCGGGCGGATTACCGGCCCGCTTTCCGCTATCACAAGCGCCTGCTCCAGCTTCTCCAGGCCGAAGCGCCGGGCCGCTGGACGCTGAAGAACCCCTGGCACCCGCTGTTCCTTGACGCACTGACCGAAATCTATCCCGACGCGCAACTGGTGATGACGCATCGCGATCCGGCCGAAGTGCTCGGCTCGATCGGCAGCCTGATCAAGCATGTGCGGCAGGTCTATTCCGACAAGGTCGATCTCCACCGCATCGGCGAGACCTTTGTCGAGACCTTCCGCCTGATGATCGACCGGCAGCAGGCGTTCCGCGACAAGCACGGGCAGGACGCGATCCTGGACGTGCAATATGCCGATGTGATGCGCGATCCCATCACCGAGGTGCGGCGCATCTACCAGCGTTTCGACGAACCGCTCACGCCGCGGGCGCTAGCCGCGATGGACGCCTACCTGGCCGCCAACCCCAAGGGCAAGCACGGCAAGCACGACTATTCGCTGGAGGAATATGGCCTGACCCGGCAAGGCGTCCATGCCGCCTTCGCGGACTATATCGAACGCCATGCGATTCCGGTAAGGTCGTGATCCGATGCATATCGGCGATCGCTATGGCCAGCTCTTCCAGATGAGCTACATCACGCGCGACATGGACGCGGCGATCGCGCACGCGCGCGACCAGCTTGGCATCACCGGCTTCCGCCGATCGGAATCGACCATCGAGGTCATGTCCTTCGGCCAGAAGCGCACGCTTTCGGTAAAGGCGGCGATGGCAGATATCGGCGCCAACCAGTTCGAGATCATCCAGCCGGTCGCCGGCGCGACCGAGATCTATACCGACGAAGTCGATCTGGGCGGCCATATCCTCAATTTCCACCACGTCGCCATCGCGGTGGAAGGCGGCTATGACAACTGGGCGCGCCTGCTTGACGATGTCCGCGCCAGCGGCGACGAATTCGCGTTCCTGTTCCCGGCCGAGCCGGACCCGCAGGCGAAGGTCTGCTTCTGCTATGTCGATACGCGCCAGCGCATCGGCCACTATACCGAATACCTGTGGATGGACCCGGCGCTCGCGGGAGCCGCGCCGGCAAGCTAGGAGGCAAGCGATGTCAGGTTCAGCCCGTCTCGATGCGCTGCTCGGCCTGCTGCCGGCGCCGATCGGCGAAGCGCTGCTGCCGCACGCCCGGCTGGCGACGCTGCGATCGGGCCAGATCGTCATGGGCCACCAGGATGCGACCAACGAGGTCTTCGTGGTGATCGAGGGATCGCTGCGGATCGAGCTGGTTTCGCGCAACGGCCGCGAGATCATCCTCAACGATGCCGGGCCGGGCGATCTGGTGGGGGAATTCGCCGCGCTTGACGATCAGCCCCGTTCGGCCACCGTCACCGCCACCAGCAAGTCCACGCTGGCGCGCATTCCCGGCGCGGCGTTCAAGGAAGCGATGCTGGGCGATCCGCGCTGCGCCGACTGGCTGACCAAGCGGCTGGTGCGGCTGATGCGCGGCATGACCGAGCGGGTGTTCGAGCTGAACGCGCTGGCCGTGCGCAGCCGGCTGCATTGCGAGCTGCTGCGGCTCAGCCTTGATGCCGGGATCACCGGCAACAGCGCCCTGATCGCGCCTTCGCCCACGCATGTCGAGCTGGCCAACCGGATCGGCACTCACCGCGAGGCGGTGACGCGCGAGCTGCAATACCTGCAGAAGCAGGGCATCACCGTGAGCGAAGGCCGCAGGCTGAGTGTCGAGGACGTGACCCGGCTGGCCGAGATCGTGCGCGCCGCCGCGGGCGATGTCGAGCTGATCCAGCGCGCCAGCCAGGCCGGGATCGGCCGCGCACTCGATTAGGAGCATTCCCGCCCGCGCGATGTGGGAAATATCACATCGCGCGTGTGGTCTAGCCCACGGCGCGATGCCGGCGATTGCGCCACAAGCAGGTCGTCCGGCAAGCGAACCCCGCGAGCGAGCCGGACACGGGCCGGAAGGGGCGACGTTCGGGGGTGGCTTTCAACGAACGCGAAGTCTCCCTTTCCGGTCCGACATCACTCGCAAGACTTGTGGCGGCGGCCCGGCCAGTCGGCCTTCTCCAATCCTGGGGTCGCCGCCACTCTTTTGCCTGTGACGCCGCGCGGGATCAGGCCGCCAGCGGCGCCCCTTCGCCGGAAGGCGCGCCATAAGTCATGCGCCGCCAGAGCGCTTCCATCGGGCCCTGCCGGCGACGCGCCAGCCACCAGCGGGAAAGGAGAATCTGCCCGGCATAGAGCACCAGCGCGATGGCATAGACGAACAGGATCTCGATCCGCCCCATCATGCCCAGGCCGATCCCGTAGAAGATCAGATCGCCCACCACCGACTGCGTCAGGTAATTGGTCAGCGCCATGCGCCCGACCGGCGAGAGCAAGCCCAGCACCGCGCGGGCATGGGGCCAGGCCAGCAGGAACGCCGCGCCATAAGCCAGCCCTTGCGGCGCGGTACCGATCAGCGAGGACCACGATGCCTGCGAATGCGGCGGCAGATGCGCATAGGCCAGGTTCGCCGGCACGCCGATGACGAGGCCGCCGACCAGCACGATCCACAGCAGCCGCCGGTTCTCCAGCAATTGCCCGCGCAGGAGGTAGCGCCCGGCCAGCATCCCCAGCAGCATCGTGCCCAGCACTTTGGCGATGCGCCAGTTATCGAGCCGCTCGCCGTAGTTGTAGGCCCAGCCGGTCGACTGCCAGACGACGAATTCGTGCCAGCCGCCGTGCCCGACGAAGGCGATCGGCGCGATCTTGGCATTATCGATGCCTTGCGCGGCGGTGATCGCGCTGGCCAGCGCGAAAAGCGGCGCGCCCGGCTCGATCCCCGCCGCCGCGCACAAGGCGACGCCCGCTACCGGCACCCCGAACAGGAACGCCAGCGCCCAGACCAGCAAGGCCCGGTCGCTCGTCCGCCGGAACAGCGGCAACGCGAAGCCCAGCGCGGCATAAAGCGTCAGGATGTCGCCATCCCAGATCAGGAAGATGTGCAGGCAGCCGATCAGCAGCAGCGCCGCCATGCGCCGACGGAAGATGCGCAGCCCATCCGCGCCGCGCCGTTCCAGCCGATCGAGCTGCAAGGCGAAGCCGAGCCCGAACAGCAGCGAGAACAGCGTGTAGAACTTGCCGTCGAGCACGAAGTTGAAGAAGGCCGAGAAAGCCTGCAGATCGATCCGGCCCGCCAGCGCCTTCAGTTCCTCGGGGCTCGCGAAAGGCAGGCCCGCCCAATAGGGGAGATTGGCCAGCAGGATGCCGAACAGGGCGAAGCCGCGCAGCGCATCGAGCGCCTCGATCCGGTCCTTGCCCGGCGCCGGCCCCGCCGGTGCGGGCTCGCCCGCGGTCATAGCCCCTGTCACGCCCGCTGCCTCCCTGACGTTTCCGGCAAGGTTATGCCATGGATTGGCCGTTCGGCGTAACGAATCCCGCCGCGCGATCGCGCGTCAATCCCCGGCGGGATAGCGATCGAACTGGGGAAGCGCGTGCGCGTGCTCCATCCAGCCGATCCGCTCGGCCACTTGCACATGGATCTGCAGCGGGAAGACGTCAGGATCGTCCAGCGTCGCGGTCTGTACGTCGATCATGCCGGGAAAGACCGTTTCGTTGGTGTAGAACAGGCCGCTGCCGCATTCCGCGCAGAAATGCCGGCGGGCGTTCTCGGATGAGGCATAGGCTTTGGGTTCACCGCCGATCGTCACCGCATCGCGCGGGAACAGTGCCCAGGCAATCGCGGGCGCGCCGCTTGACCGGCGGCAATCGGTGCAATGGCACATCGCATGATAGGCGGGCTCGCCCGAAACCTCGAAGCGGATGGCGCCGCAGTGGCATTGTCCGGTGGCCGGCATGTTCGTTTCCCGCGATGGCTGCTTTGCGAATCGCGCTTACCGCCATCACGGGAACAAATCAAGAACTTCGGCGCGTGCCGGACAATCAGGTGCCGTCGGTGTTGACGCTGGCGATCCCCGGCCGCTCGGCGCCCATGCCCGAAAAGCCGATGCAGTAGCCACCATCGACCGGCAGGATCACGCCCGTGACATAAGCCGCCTCGTCGCTCGCGAGGAACAGCGCGGCATTGGCGATGTCTTTCGCAAGACCCCAGCGGCCCATCGGGATGCCCGCCAGCACCGGAAAGCTTTCCGGCGGCGTGTCATGCGTCTTCGAGGCTTCGACCAGGCCCGTCCACATCGTGCCCGGCGCGATCGCGTTGACGCGGATGTTCTGGTCCGAATAATCGAGCGCGGCGACTTTGGTGAGCTGGTTCACGCCCGCCTTGGCCGCGCCATAGACGCCGTGATGCTTCCAGCCGATCACGGCCGAGGCCGATGTCGTGTTCACGATCGCACCGCCGCCGGTCTTGAGCATCGAGATGATGCCGTGCTTCATGCCGAAGAACGCGCCCTTGAGATTGGTGGCGTGGACCTTGTCCCAGGTTTCGACCCACTGCGTGTGCAGCGGCGCCATCGGACCGCCGAAGCCGGCATTGTTGCACAGCACGTCGAGCCGGCCGAAGCGGTCCTCGGCGGTGGTGATCATCGCCTGCACTTGCGCCTCGTCGGAGACGTCGCACTGCACGCCCACCGCCTCGGTGCCGAGCGATGCGGCCACTTCGTCCTGCCTGCCCGAGATATCGGCGAGCACCAACCTGGCGCCCTCGGCACTGAACAGCTCGGCCATCGCCTTGCCCATGCCCGATGCGGCGCCGGTAATCACCGCGACTTTGCCTTGCAGCCTTCCAGCCATTGTGTCTTCTCCCTTGGTATCTGTCGGCTTTGTTCAGGCCGTGGTGTCGATGGTCGGACGGATCGAGATTTCCGAGATGTTCGTCCGGCGCGGCATCGACAGGATGAAAACGATCGCCTCGCCGATGTCGCGCGGCTTCACCGCGCCTTCCTTGCTGACGTGCTGCTGGATCGCGGTGCGCCAGTTGGGGTCCTTGATGCTGTCGCCCACCTCGGTCTCGGTCGCGCCGGGCATCAGCGTGCAGACGCGGATGTTCCGCCCGCCCAGTTCCTGGCGCATACCGTCGGTCATGAAATTGACCGCGTGCTTGCTGGCGGAATAGGCGCTGGTCATCGGCCCGCCCTTGCGGCCCGCCAGCGAGGAGATGGTGATGATATCGCCCACTCCCTGCTCCAGCATGTGCGGCACCGCTTCGGCGCAAGTATAGACCGTGCCCATCAGGTTGATGTCCATCACCTGGCGGTAAAGCTCGGTATCGCAGTTCTCGATGCCGCCCGCCTGCATCACTCCGGCCGAATTGACCAGGATGTCGATCCGCCCGAACGCGGCGACGGTTTCGGCGACGGCCTTGCGCGCGTCGGCCTCCACGCTCATGTCGCCGGGGATCGCCAGCGCCTTGCCGCCCAGCTCCTCGATCCTGGCGACGAGCCCCGCCAGGCGCTCGGCCCGGCGCGCCGACATCGCCACGGTGGCGCCCGCTTCAGCCAGGCACAGCGCCGCCGCCTCGCCGATCCCCGAGGATGCCCCGGTCACAAGCGCGACTTTGCCTTCGAGCGTTTTCGACATGCCTTGCCATCCTCCCGGTCATTCGCCCCATTGGCTTATGGGGCTTGCAAAAAGTATCCAATCGCTGGCCTGCCGGGGCCGCGCTGTCAATGGTCTTTGCTGAACAGGTGGTCAAATCACCTGCGCAAAGTATACCAATCACGCGCACGGCGTACTCACGCGATGGCCAGCACGCTGCGGTGGATGAACCGCACGAGGTCCGCCTGCCCGCGCGCGCCGGTCTTGGCATAGATCCGCTTCGAATAGGTCCGCGCCGATTCGACCGTCAGCCCCAGCTCGCCCGCAGCCTCGGTGATCGACATGCCCCGGCTCAGCGCCAGCGCCAGCCGCGCCTCGCTGGGCGCCAGGTCGAACAACTGGCCAAGCTGGTCGCAGCGATCGGCCGAGGACCAGTTGTCGGCATGGACGTAAGCGACGATCGCCGGGGTGGCCTGCGTCGTGCCCATGCGCTGCGCCGAAGGGACCAGCAGCAGGTCCAGCCAGGGCTCGCGGCTGAGCACGATCGCTTGCGGGCGCGCCTGCGGATTTTCCGCCAGCGCGCGGATCGCGCCCAGGATCTCGCGCCGCAGATCGGGATCGCGCGCGGTCAGCCGTCCGTCCTTGCCGCGCGCCAGCGTGCCCGACGTGGCGAGCAGGTCCGCGCCGTTGAGATCGGCGTCGAGGATGCGGCCACTTTCGTCCAGCGTCACCCAGCCAAAGCTCATCCGCCGCACCGCCTCGGTCGCGATGGCGGCGGTCATCCGCTCCCGCTCCAGCGCGACGAAGCCGCGCAGCGCGGCGCTGAGATAAGGCGCCAGATCGGCCAGCAACGCATCCACCTCGGCGGCGAAATCGCCCCGCGTGCGCGTGATCGTCACCCAGCCGCTGATCCCGCCCGGCTCGGCGAAGCGCATCATGCGCATCGTGTTCATCCCGCTCGGCACCAGCAGCGCGCGCAGGAAGGCGACATGATCGGGATCGTCGAACTGCAGCAACTCGGCCAGCGCATAGACCCGGCCTTCCGCCATCTGGTGATAGGGCATCGGATCGTGGCGATAGAGATTGTCGCGATAATGCTTGGAAACGCCGGGCGGCGAGGGCTGGCCGGAATAGAGGTGGATCACGCGCGCCTCGGGCGTGCCGAAAGGCAGCGGCCGGAACACGATGCTGGCATAATCGCCCCCCACCCGCGCGCGCAGGCGCGCCAGGAACGTGGCCCACGGCGGGTCTTCCACCGTGCCCGCGATCAGCGGTTCCAGAAGCAGGGCAGCATCCTCGCCCCGAAGCATCCTCTACCCCGTATCCTCTATCCCCAAATGGGAATTACCTTGCCCCCGCCACTACCGCACTACTGCGGCCCAGACAATGGCGCGCCGGCCCTTCCGCATGTCCGGCGCATCGGGAAGAGGACCGGCGATGAAAGTGCAACCCGCGGCGTTCCTGCGCACCACCCTGCCCTTGGGCATCGACATGGTCGGCGAATACGATTCGGGCCGCTACCATTCGATCTGGCTGCCCGATCACATGGTCAGCTTCTGGCCCGATTCGATCTGGACGCCCGAATTCACCGATCTGGCCAAGGCATCGCCCAGCCCGCACCGCCACCTGGACGGCATGGCGGTGAGCGCGGCCGCCGCCGTGCTGACGAAGAACACCCCGCTTGCCACCACGGTGATCGACACGGTGCGCCGCCACCCCTCGCTGCTGGCGCAATCGGCGCTGACCATCAGCCATCTGTCGAAAGGCCGCTTCATCCTGGGCCTGGGCTCGGGCGAGCTGGAAAACACCGTGCCTTACGGCTTCGATTTCCGAAAGCCGGTCAGCCGGCTGGAGGAATCGATCAAGGTGATCAAGCTGCTGTGGCATTCGGATGGCCCGGTGGATTTCGAGGGCGAGTTCTACAAGCTCGAACACGCGCGGATGGATACCGAATTCTACGATGGCAAGGCGCCGCCGATCTGGATGGGCGCGGCCGGCCCGCGTATGCTGGGTATCACCGGGCGCGAGGCCGACGGCTGGTGGCCGGCCGGCTCCTACACGCCCGAGGACTATGCCGCCAAGCTCAAGACCATCACCGACGCGGGCGAGGCGGTGGGGCGCGACATGGCGGGCTTCACGCCCGCGCTCACCCAGATCTGCCTGATCGGCGACGAGGGCGAGATCGACGAGATGCTGGAGCAGCCGATGGTCAAGTCGATCATCGCCATGCTCAATGCCAAGGATGTCGAACAGTTCGGCTATCAGCACCCGATGGGATCGAACTGGCGCGGGATCATGGATTTCGATCCGCACGTCTTGACGCGCGAACGGATGATCCGGTTCTGCGAGGAGCTCGACACGCGGATGATCCGCGATATCTTCCCGGTCGGCACGCCCAAACAGGTCGCCGCCAAGATCAAGGGCTTCGCCGATGCCGGGATGCGCGTCTACAAGCTGATGGAATATGGCGCGATGGGCGGCATCCGCTTCAGCGCCAATTCCGCCGCCAAGGTCCGCGAGACCGAGGACGAGATCCAGAAGCTGGTGGAGGGGTGAGCATGGCGACGATCGCCGAAGGCAAGCTGGACGCCGCAGCCCTGCTCGATCGCGCGAAGGGCGAAACCGGCCTGTCCGACTGGGCCGATGACGGCTTTGCCGAACGCTTTTGCCTGGCCGTGGCGCATATCAATTCGATCCCGATGGACGCGGCCGGGCGCGAGGCGGCGGCCCGGAACATCCACTGGCTGCTGACCGACCGGCTGCGGTTCTTCCAGGACCGCAAGGACTATCCGCTGGCCGACGAGGTGATCGAGCGGCCGATGTTCGCCAGTGGCGAGCCGCGTTCGGGCACCACGCTGATGCACGCGCTGATGTCGGTCGATCCCGATGCGCGGGCGCTGCGCTTCTGGGAAGTGATGCACCCCTCGCCGCCGCCGGGCACGGTGGCGGGCATCGATCCGCGCCTCGCGCTGGCCGACGAGGAATGGCGCGAGATCAATGCGAAAATGTGGAAATGGCTGCATTGCCACCCCTACAACGACATGCTGGGCGATGGCTTGCCCGAGGATGAGCGGACCTGGGCCTTCGACTTCCGGGTGATGACGCCCACCGCCTGGTGGCGCGTGCCGATGCAGAACCTGTCGATGGGCCTGCCGACCGATCCGACGGCGCAATACCGCATCCACAAGGCGATGCTGCAAGCCTTCCAGTACAACCGGCCGAAGAAGTACTGGGTACTCAAGGGCTTCCACACCATGCGCCTCAAGGAATTCTTCGATGCCTATCCCGACGCCACGCTGGTGTGGCTGCACCGCGATCCGGTGATGGTGGCGGCCAGTTCGACGATGATGATGGCCGACATCATGGAAGGCATCGTCGGCAAGATCGACCTTGTTGCCGAAGCCAGGATGCACCTGGAACGCGTGCGCTGGTCGATCGGCAATACCATGGCGAACCCGCTGACCGACGATCCGCGCATCCACCATGTGCGTTATAGGGACTTCGTGGCTGATCCGATCGGCACGCTGCGCGGCTACTACGCGTTCGCCGGCCGCGAATACACGCCGCGGGCCGAAGCGGCGATGCGCGATTACCTGGCCAACAACAAGGGCGACCGGCATGGCAAGTTCCATTACTCGACCAAGGTGCTGACCGACGCGGGTTATGACCTTGACGCGCTCTATGAGGAATTCCGCCCGTTCCGCGAACGCTTCGACGTGCCGATCGAGAAGCGGGACTAGGGCGCCATGCACGCGCGCGTCTGCCTGCATCAGGTGGGGTTCGTGGCCGAAGGCACCACCGCCTTCGTCGAATTCTGCCGTTCGACGGGCATCGGCCATATGACCATGGTCAACCCGCACCTGCTGGGCGAAGGCGTGCTGGCCGAGGCGCAGGCGGCGCTGGCGGCGGGCGGCCCGCGCGCGACCACGCTGAACCAGCCCTTCGCCCGCTTCCCCGACATCGAGCGGGACGAGGGCGAGGCGGCGCTGCGGCTGAACGAGGCGATCGAGGCGGCCGCCACGCTGGGCGCGCCGCAGCTCTACATCGTCACTGGCGGGCGCGGCGGGCTGGACTGGGAAGCGGCGGCGACGCGCCTCGCCGAACTGATCGCGCCCTGCCGCGATCTGGCCGCCGCACGCGGCGTGCGGCTGCTGGTCGAGAACGCCAACTGCTTCAATGCCGACATCCATATCGCCCACACCATCGACGATACCATCCGCCTGGCCGAACTGGCCGGGATCGGCGTGTGCATCGATCTGGGCGCGGGCTGGTTCGAAGGCGGGCTTCGGGAAAAGTTCGCCCGCGCCATGCCGCTGACCGGGCTGGTCCAGGTGAGCGACTATGTGCTGGGCGATCGCAGCACGCCCTGCCGCGCGGTGCCGGGCGACGGCTGCGTCCCGCTGGAACGCCAGATCGGCTGGCTGCTCGATGCCGGCTACGAAGGCGTGTTCGACCTTGAACTGGTCGGCCCGCGGATCGAGGCCGAAGGCGTGCGCGCCGCCTCCTCGCGCGCCGCCGAAACACTTTCCAACATGCTGACACGGCTGGGAGCCTGACGATGGCCTATGGCGACGGACCTGCCGACAACGATCTCAAGGCCGGGTGGGACCGCTTCTGCGACCGGCTCAGGGACGCGGGCGACAAAGCGTTCAAGCAGGCCAATCCGCCCGCGCCGATCCATCGCGCCGATGCCTATCGTTTCCTGACGCAGAACCTTGGGCAAGCCTTCGACCTGGCGCTGGAAACGAAGGACGCGGCCTATCCGCAGATCCATTACTTCACCACGCCGACGATGAAGCTGGGCGGCGACGTCTCCGATTTCACCTATCGGCAGGCGTGGATCTCGGGCGAGCACAGCTATCGCCTCACCGGCAAGCGCGGCACCGCGCGCTGGCTTAACCTCACCGTGCAAGGCCCCCGGCCCCAGACGATCCCCGGCACCGACTGGCCGAGCCTGCACGAACCGTTCGGCGACATTCCCGAGCGCAACATCCTCGGCCATCAGCTCCAGACCGATGCCGATGGGAATTTCGAACTGTTCATCGGCGGCGGGGAGCGCCCCGGCAACTGGCTGCCGACGACGCCGGGCAGCCGCAAGCTATTCATCCGCGAAGCCTTCGACACCTGGGGCGAGACGCCTACCACGCTCACGATCGAGCGTATCGGCATGGATACCCCGCGCCCCCTGCCCGGCCCGGACCGGATGATCGAGGCGATGGACTGGGCCGGCGATTTCGTGACCGGCCTGATGCGCGACTGGCCCGAGCATTCCTGGCTGACCTCGCGCGGGGTGTGCGATCCCGACCAGCGCAACCAGTTCCCCGCCGACAAGTCCGCCAACACCGCCGACGACACCAGGCGCGGACGCATGGCCGCGCACATGATCTGGCGGCTCCAGCCCGACGAGGCGCTGATCGTCGAGATGGACTGGCACGATGGCTTCTGGATCTTCGGCATGGGCGGGGTCTTCGTCGGCTCGATGGATTTCCTCCACCGCCCGACCAGCTACACGCCGGCCCGCACGGTCGTCGATGCGGACAAGGTCGTGCGCCTGGTCATCGCCCATGACGATCCCGGCGTGCACAACTGGCTGGATTCCCAAGGATTCTCCGACGGCAATCTGACCTATCGCAACCTGATGAGCCAGAACCCGGCGACCTTCCGCACCCGGCTGGTCAAGCGCGCCGACGTGCTCGCCCATCTGCCCGCCGACACCGCGATGGTGAGCCCGGAGGAACGCGCCACGATGCTGCTCGAACGCTATCGCGCGATCAAGCTGCGCTTCGGGATTTAGGCGGCGTGGACGAAATCCACGCAGGCGGACGGCCGGCTTCCGGGGATAGCCAAAGCATGTCCACATTCTTTTTCCCGTCACCCCGGCCTTGAGCCCAGGTCCAGCTCCTTTCTCCCGATCGGGGAAGCGAGAACGGCGGAACCCCGTCTCAAAGCAGAGGCGACGAGTGAATGTAAGGAACTGCTAATCACCGCATCGCGTGGCACCCGAATTTGTCCACGCCGCCTCACGAGCACGAACACCCCCCTACCCGTCCTGGCCCTCGGTCGCGCGCGCCTGCGCCAGCACGACTTCCAGATGGGCGCGCACGGTTTCCGGCAAACGCGAGAGGTCGATCGGAAAGCCGTGCACCAGCATATTCTGCAAGCCTCCGATCTGGTGATTGGCAAAGGCCATCTGCATCGCCTGGCGGCGACCCATGGCATCCTGAAGCCTTGATGAGCTTGAGCGTGGAGCGATCGGTCCGCGCGATCTCCCCCGCCAGCTCGAGGGCACGCGCCTCCAGCGCCGCACGCGGCACCACTTCGTTGACCATGCCCGCCGCAGCCGCCGCATGGGCTGATAGCCAGCCGTCGGTGAACAGGAACTGCTTGGCCCGCCGCATGCCCGGCTCGAACGGATGGGCGAAGAACTCGACGCCGGGCACGCTCATGTCGGAGCCGGTGTTGTCGGGAAGCCGCGCATCGTCGGCCGCAACGATCGCCCCCCCGCGCCAGCACGATCCGCGCGACCAGCGGCACCGGCATCTCATAGCGCACCTGGCTGAATTCGCCCGCCTCGCCCATGCGCCGTCCCCTCCCCCGGCTTCGCCCGATGACGCCCCCCCGCCACCATATCGCGCGCGCACCAGGCGGCAACGCGGTTACCCGCCTCGCCCATGCGCAAAGCCCCTTGCACCAACCGCCCACCCCCGGTAAACGCCGCCCCCTGTCCGGGGCCCAGGCCCAAGGCACGCCGCAGTAGCTCAGCTGGTAGAGCACGACATTCGTAATGTTGGGGTCGGGGGTTCGAGTCCCTTCTGCGGCACCACCTTCTCAAAACCATTTTCGCAAGAAAAACCGCTGGTTAACGGCTGGAAGGTCATTGGCTTTAGGGGGCGATTGTTGCTTTCTGAAAGGTCTTTGACCCACTCCCGGCGGCGATCAGGGTGGAAGCGCTTTCAGTTTATCTTTTTGCATCAGTCACTTGAGGATACTATCAATCACCAAACGACCCAGCAATGGCCAGTAGAACCCTAGCTTGTTGATTTCCGCTGAGAGCTGACCCGGGAGGCTCCAAAGTTTCCACTGAGAAGTGACCCATGTTCTGAGCTTCCCCCTGGCATTTGCGTCGGGGGATCAAGGAGTGATCGACATGGCGTTATTGAGCGTAATCCGGCGCTGGCATTTCAGCGCAGGAAGCCGATCCGGGAGATTGAGCGACGCACCGGACTGTCGCGCAATACGATCCGCAAGTACCTGCGCGCGGGCACCGTGGAGCCGAAGTTCAGGGTTCCCGAGCGGCCGAGCAAGCTGGACCCGTTCGCCGAGAAGCTGTCGGCATGGCTGCGGATTGAGACGGGTCGATCGCGCAGGCAGCGCCGCACGGCCAGGCAGATGCATGCCGATCTGGTTGCGCTGGGCTATGACGGATCCTACAACCGCGTCGCCGCCTTTGTCTGCACCTGGAAGGCCGAGCGGCAGCGCGATGCCAGAAGAGAACTTATAAGTTTCGTTCAAGAAATTTATTCAGAAATATAAGTCAATTCATTTCTATGAAACATACCCTCATAAATCACTTCACTGGAGAAGAATTAGGAGGTTTTGAGTCCTCTCGCGCGTCATCCTGAAACTTTAACAAAATAACCAAGCTATTACTTTCGTCCACCATTGTCCACTGCAATTTGCACGCTTCCGAAGGATGGGGTCTTGCGCATCCCCTGCGATGCAGCAATCCAATCCACCGCACTTCAAACTGTGACGTGCTCGCCTGATTGTTACCATTCAGAGGTAGAGTCTCGCTCCTTCATGCTGGTTGTTTGC
>NZ_JARESE010000014.1 GCF_029076845.1 Novosphingobium album (ex Liu et al. 2023) | reverse complement strand
CCGGCGCGGCCACCTATCGGCCATCAAAATTGACGCCGACCGGACTCCGTAATCGTCGCGCTACAAACTTGGACGCACTTCGCGATTGGGGGCATGCCAAGGACTATGTCCGCATGCAATGGATGATGCTTCAGCAGGACGAACCAGAGGACTTCGTTATCGCGACCGGTCAGCAATATTCAGTGCGGGAGTTCATAACCTGGTCGGCCAAGGAACTCGGGATTGAGCTCCGTTTTGAAGGTGAAGGCGTCGAGGAGCGAGGTATCGTTGACGCAGTCTCAGGGGATATTGCGGTTTCGGTGAAGCCCGGCGATGTGATTGTCCGCGTCGATCCACGCTATTTTCGGCCAGCTGAAGTTGAGACACTGCTGGGCGATCCTTCCAAAGCCAAGGAGAAGCTTGGATGGGTTCCCGAGATTAGCGCGCGCGAGATGCGCGCCGAGATGGTGGCATCGGATTTGCAAACGGCGCGGCGTCATGCCTTGCTCAAAGCGCATGGCCTCGAACTGCCCGTCGCAATGGAAAATTGAGAGACAAGCCGATGCGAGTCTATGTTGCAGGCCATCGGGGCATGGTCGGCTCTGCTATCGTGCGCCAGCTGGGAGCAAGCGGCGCCACGCCTCTCGTGCGGGCACATTCCGAACTCGACCTCACCAACCAAGCAGCGGTTCGCGCTTTCTTAGCTGAAGAGCAGCCTGATGCTGTTGTCCTGGCTGCCGCCAAAGTCGGCGGCATCCGGGACTGTCAGTGATTTTGTGCGCGGGGCCGGTTTCGTTCATCAGACCGTAAACCGCTCTCCGAAGATTACGGCGAACTGGGTCTTGGCCTCAAACCACTCGCGCGGCGGCCGTTTCCATTCCTCGGCCGCGTGATTGAGTACGAGATATAGCAGCTTCATCGCGGCATCGTTACCCGGGAAGTGGCCCCGTGTACGAACGGCTCGCCTGAGTTTCGAGTTGAGCGCCTCGATGGCGTTCGTGGTGTAGATGATCCGGCGCACGCCCTCCGGGAACGCGAAGAACGGGATCACATGGTCCCAGTGCCGGCGCCAGCTTTGCGCGATTGCCGGATATTTGCGGCCCCAATGGCTGTCTTCGAACGCTTCCAGCGCCGCTAGGCCGGCCTCCGCCGTTTCGGCCCGATAGACGCTGCGCAGCCCGCTGGCGATGAGCTTACGGTCCTTCCACGACGCGAAGCCCATCGCGTTGCGGATCAGGTGGACGATGCAGGTCTGGACGACCGTTTCCGGGAACACGGCGTTGATCGCCTCGGGGAAGCCCTTCAGTCCGTCGACGACGGCGATCAGGATGTCAGCTACGCCCCGGTTCTTGAGCTCGTTCATCACCCGCAGCCAGAACTTGGCGCCCTCGGTCTGCTCGATCCAGATTCCCAGGATCTCCTTGGTGCCGTCGGGCAGGATGCGGAGCGCGATGTATACCGCCTTGTTGCGGACAAACCCTTCGTCCCTGATCTTCACCCTGATCGCGTCGAAGAAGACCAGCGGGTAGCAGGCATCGAGTGGACGCCCCTGCCATTCCGCGACGGTCTCAAGCACGGCGTCGGTGATCGTCGAGATCAGATCCGGCGATACGTCGATGCCGTACAGTTCCTCGAGATGCCCGCGGATCTCGCGCACCGTCATGCCACGCGCGTACATCGAGATAATCTTGTCGTCGAAGTCGGGAAAGCGACGTTGATACTTGGCGATCAGCTTGGGGTCGAAGGTGCCCGAGCGGTCGCGGGGAATGTCGAGTGTCATCTTCGACGAACCCGACAGCACCGTCTTCTTCGAGGAGCCGTTCCGGCGGTTCAACGCGCCGGCCTCGGTCTCCGATTCCAGATGATCGTCGAGCTCTGCGGACAGCATTCGCTCCGACAGCGCCTTCTTCAGCTCATCGAGCAGCCCGTCTTTGGCGAACAGCTCCTGCGCATCTCGGCCTGCCAGAAGCTGATCCAATAACTCCTTGTCGATCGCCATATCGATGGTCCTTTCCTATCCATCTCTATGGCCCCGCGCACAAAATTACTGACAGTCCCCTATGGCCCGCGCACCACCTGCTACAACCGCTTCGTGCGATGGCGGAAGGCCGGCGTGTGGGATAGGATGATGGACGCCATCACCGCCGCTCATGATGGCGACATCCAAATGATCGACAGCACTTCCGTTCGCGCCCACCAGCAGGCCGCTACGGCAAAAAGGGGGATCGAGATCATTGTCTCGGTCGTTCCCGAGGAGGGCTCACGACCAAGATCCACGCGGTCGTCGACGGGCAAGGCCTCCCGATCCGGCTGAGCCTGACCGCTGGGCAAAGCCATGATGGCCAAGCCGCTGACGATCTACTCGATCATGTTGGCGCTGGAACAATCGTGCTCGCGGACAAGGCCTACGATGCAGATCGCATCCGGGCGTCTCTCCGCGAGAGAGGGGCGTTCGCCAACATCCCGCCAAAGTCCAACCGCCGGTCAAAACCGTACTTCAGCACTTGGCTCTACTGCGAGCGGAACCTGATCGAGCGCTTCTTTTCCAAGCTGAAGCACTTCCGCCGGGTTGCAACCCGCTACGACAAGCTGGCCGAGAACTTCCTGGCCATGGTCCAACTCGCCTCAATGCGGCTGTGGCTCCGCGTTTATGAGTCTACGGCCTAAACCTGACGGCACGGTGCGCAAGCTGATGGATGTGTCGCGGCTTGCTGGCATGGGCTGGAATGCTCAAATTCAGCTCGAAGAGGGCATACGGTCGACCTATCAATGGTTCCTGGAAAATCAGACTTCGCTGCGCCAGGCTTGATCGTCAACACGAAGGTCTTTTATCCAAGGCAATGTACAGATTTTGCCGTTTGGTGCTCGCCAAGATGTGTCACGCCCAGACATTGTGCTCCGCCAACTCCAGGTAGCGGCCGAGCACATTCACCGATTTCCAGCCACCGGCCCGCATAATCGCTGCAGTATCAAATCCCGAGCAGAGCAAGTCCTGCGCGGCGCCCACGCGCAGCGAATGACCGCTGAACGCTTGAACGTCTTCCGGTGGCAATCCAGCTGCCGCGACGGCTTCCTTGATGATCAGTTTAACCTTCGTCGTCCCCAACGGGCGGTTGATTGGCTTGCCCTGATAAATCCCGCAGAACAGTGAATCTATCGCGCTACCCCGCCAGGCGAGCCATTCGCCCACCAGTTCGGCCGAGCGCCTCGAGCTAAACCCAATCCGGCCCATGCCGAATGGATCGGCCTTGCTGCGCCTAGAGCGGTTTTCGATCAATCTGGATCATAGCCGCACGAGCTGAAATAGTTGGCACATTCGGCGG
>NZ_JARESE010000013.1 GCF_029076845.1 Novosphingobium album (ex Liu et al. 2023) | reverse complement strand
CCGGCCGCGCAGCTGGGCAGGGCGATGGCCCGCGCGCGTCCGCCCCGGCCGCAGCCGGCGCTGACGTCGATCGAGGAGTGCCGGGCGCTGATCGCCGCCTGCGAATACGCGCGCGCGCGCGTATCTGTTTTGCTGGCATCGCGATTCCTGGCGCTGACCGCCGTCCGCCTGGAGGCGGTGCGGGGGATGCGCTGGAGCGAGATCGAGCCCGACGAGGATCGCGAGGGCCTGCAGGGTCGCTGGATCTGGCGCGTGCCGCCGGCGCGCATGAAGCTGGCGAGGGCGAAGAAGCAGGATGCGCGGTTCGCGCACCTGGTGCCGCTCTCGGCCGAGGCCGTCGCCGTGCTGCGCGCGGCCGCCAATTCGTATCCTGGCGATGCAAATTTGCATTCTCTCCCTGCAAATTTGCACGCCCTGGTCTTCCCCGGCCGCGATGGCGTCACGCCGATCGGCGAGGGCGCGATCGGCGCGCTCTATGCCCGCGCGGGCTTCGCCGGCCGGCACGTGCCGCACGGCTGGCGCTCGAGCTTTTCGACGATCCTCAACGAAACGATGCCGCCCGAATGGCGCGCCGATATCGACCGCGCGCTGGCGCACAGTCCCAAGGACAAGGTGGAAGCGGCCTACAATCGCGCGGCGCAGCTCGGCCGCCGGCGTCAGTTGTTCGATCGCTGGGGGGCGCTGCTCGCGGGCTAGCCCTGGCGCGGCCGTTAAACTACCAATTCGGCCCACGGCTTTGGCAGCGGGGAATTGAGGTGGCTCTTAGCGATTGGGAAGTGTCGGTCGTTGCGGTTCGCTCCTTGCAGGAGCTCATCGTCGCGATCGACGTGACGGTTGCCGGGTATGATCCTCGCATCGTGAAAGTGATCGACGCCTATCGTGCTGCCGTGAAGATGCTCGAAACCGCCGAGGAATTACCGACCGGTGATCAAATCGACGCGCTCATGTCGGTGCTGATCGCGGGAGGATCGCGGGTTCTCGAAGGTCCGCAATGATCGCCCGGTGCGGTTGAACGAACCGTATCGGCTTGGCACGAACCTTGCGCTTCCCCCCCTGGGAAGCCCTGGACCGGCGCAGCCGGTCCCGCACGCCGGTGGTTTCGGCGCTCCGCTGATGGCGGGAATGACCTTTCGGTCGGCGATTATCAGAACAAATTGACTCCTGAGGGCGCCAAAGCGCCCTCAGTCCTTTTGTCCTTGTTCTACAAGCCCGGAATCAGATGCATTCCTGATACTCGGGTCGACAAAAAAAGGGATGCCGAGACGGGCGTTGTAAGCACGCTGCGCGTCTGGATCATCGGGATGGCGCATGGCGGCCCACTGGCTTGTCGGGATGTCCCCGAAATGCGCCATTTCGGTTCTGACGAACTCCGCTTCGTCGATCAGAGTGTCGCGACGCTTGCGACCTGTCATGCGTTCGATCGTTCCCGCGAACCCCTTTGCGACGCGCTCGGCCAACCGCTGCGCGCGGTTGGGTACAGGCCCCGAGCCCTTGCGCTCGGGATGCGATTCCAGTGCGACCCCCTGGCGCTTGAGGATCTGCCGCAGATGAACCTGTGCCTCGAAGGGGAGGCGGCTGATTTCGAAGATGTAGCTGTTGGGCGCCTGCTTGCCCGATTCAGAGCGGCGGACCCAGTCGAGCCATTTGCTCTCCCGCAGAATTGCCATGTGCCGAATAGCGGTGATGCGGCAGATGCCGGCCGCCTTGGCGATCATGTCATATGTCGCCTCGCAAGTCCCGGTCGCGAAGTCCATGAGACTCAGGACGGCGCAAGCCGTTCGGGCATGTTCCCATCGCAGCCGGTGAACCTTCCCCCCCTTGTCGATGATCGTGCCCACCTTGTTTATCCAGGCGAACATGGTGTCGCGTATCCCGTTGATGACGACCCGGGCCTGACGGGCGCTGCCATCGCCGAACGGTCGGCCAACCTTTGTGCGTTCGTCATCGACATCGTAGCTTCCGCGCCAGATCGGTTGCCCGGTTTGTCGGAACACAACGGTGCTCCGGGATGAGCTAGTGAGCAGGTCTCCCATGGGGCGCGCCGTCATGCGCGGCCTCCTTGCGCACCGCGCGCCAGGGGCGCTGGTCGGGCAGCAGGGTCTCGGGGCCGGGCAAACCCTTCATCAGCAGGTCCGCCCACTCCTGGGCGATTTCGCGCCGGCGTGGCATGTACGCGGCGCGATTGTAGATCGGCTCGACCCCAGCCTGCGCGTGCGCCAGCATCAGGTCGATGATCGCGCGGTCGCGATCGCGTTCGTCGATCGCGGCCCGTTCGTTCATGATCGTGGAGAAGCTCGAGCGCCAGCCATGCGGGACGTGCAGGTTGGTGAAACCTGCGTCGCGGTAGATCTTGCTGATCGTGCCGTCGCTGATGGGCCTGCGCGGATCGCCGATGCCGGTGAACAGCCAGCGCGGTCCATCGCCAAATCGACAGGCCATGCTCTCGCCGATCGCCGCGCGGGCCGTCGCGGCCGCTTGCTGTGACAGCGGGATTACGAACTCCCACGTGACATCGCGCTTGCGTTGCCGCGTGAGCTTCATCTTGGCGGCCGGGATTCTCCAGATTGGCGCATCGCCATCGAGATTCTCGAACTCCTGCAGCTCCGCCATCCTGATCACGCCCGGCCGCGCGGCCGTTAGCGCGAGCAGGCGCGAGGCGAGCAGCGTCGACCAGTGGACGCCAGGAAGCGCCTCGGTCAGCTTCAGCACCTTGCGGACCTGCGCGAGCTTGATCATCGCCGGCCGCAGCTTGGGGTCCGTCGGCCGTAGTGCCTTGCGTATGATCGCCGCCGGATCGTATTCGGCAAGGCCCGACGCGATCGCCCAGACGAACACGTCCGAGATGTGATTGCGCACCCGGTGCGCCATGTCGTGGGCGCCGCGCTTCTCGATCGCCCTGATGGTGTCGAGCACCATGGCAGGGGTGATTTCCCTGACCGGCTTCGGGCCGATCCGCTTGAAGACGTTCTGTTCGAGACGGCTCAGCACCGCGGCCGAATAGCGTTCCGAAAGCGTCTTCGATCGGTCCTCGTGCCAGGCGCGCGCGGCCTTCTCGAAGCTGTTCAGCGCTTCCGCCGCCGCCTGAGCCTTGCGGCGCTGTTTCTCGGCCGAAGGATCGATGCCCTGGCGCAGTTGCATACGCGCTCGATCGCGCTCGTCCCGCGCTGCTTTCAGGGAGACTTCCGGGTAGGCTCCAATCGACAGCGTCTTTTCCCGGCCCGCGAACTCGTACTTGAGTCGCCAGAGCTTCGAACCGCTCTTGCGGACGAGGAGATAAAGGCCCTTTCCGTCGGAAAGTTTTCGGTCCTTCTCCCCCGATTCGCATTTCCGACACTCGGCGTCCGTCAGCATCGGGTATCCTTTCCGATACCCCGGACGATACCCCGGCACTGTCCGCGCTTGGATGCGACTCGATGCGACAACATGCGCCCCAAGTGACTGCAAACTCCGCAGAAACACAAGGCGTCCGCGACATCATGCGACAAAATGCGACTTGTTCCTGGATGCCCCGCGAGGATTCGAACCTCGATTGACGGAGTCAGAGTCCGTAGTCTTACCTTTAGACGACGGGGCAGCAGGGCCGCCCCTGTATGCGCGCAGGCGATTCGGGTCAAGACGGGTGCACTTGTGCGTTTGCTGGCAGCACGTTAGCATCGTTGTCAGGTGCCCGTCGCTTTCGGCGGGATGTTATAGAACAGAGATGTGAGTATCATGGCGGAGCACGATCCGCCGGCGATGGCGGTAACGGTAACGGAAGAGAAGGACGCACGGCGCAAGCCGGGCAGCGGCAGACAAGGCGGTTCTCCCTCCGACAAACCCGGACCGCGCCCGACCGGCGGCCGATCCAGCGATAACGGCAAGGCCGGTGACGGACGCGAAGTCGTCGCCCGTCCCAACCTGCATCGCCAATCCTATGCCGCGATAGACCTGGGCACGAACAACTGCCGCCTGCTGATCGCGCGCCCGTCGGGCGAGAACTTCACGGTGATCGACGCGTTCAGCCGGGTGGTGCGGCTGGGCGAGGGGCTGGCGCAGACCGGGCGGCTGTCCGACAAGGCGATGGACCGTACGCTGGCGGCGCTGCGCGTCTGTGCCGACAAGCTGATGCGGCGCAACGTCTACCTCGCCCGCTCCGTCGCGACCGAGGCGTGCCGCCGCGCCGAGAACGGCGCCGAATTCATCGAGCGGGTGCGCGAGGAAACCGGCATCGCGCTCGACATCATCAGCGCGCGCGAGGAAGCGCGGCTGGCCGTGCTGGGCTGCCACGTCCTCCTCGAAGAAGGCTTTGGCCCGGCGATGATCTTCGACATCGGCGGCGGCTCGACCGAACTGGTGCTGATCGAGAGCACCGATACCGTGCCCCGCATTCTCGACTGGCAAAGCGTGCCCTGGGGCGTCGTCTCGCTGACCGAGACCTGCGGGCCGGAAGGCGCGACGGCGCCGGCCCGGCTCGAACGCTACCGGCGGATGCACGGGCTGGTCAGGGACAGCTTCGCCGGCTTTGCCAAGCGCACCGCTTCCGCGCGCGAGAGCGCCTCGTGCGAGGGCGCCTTGCGGCTGCTGGGCACCAGCGGCACGGTGACGACGCTGGCCAGCCTCCATCTCGATCTGCCGCAATACGATCGCCGCGCGGTCGACGGGCTGATCGTGCCGGCCGATTCGATGCGCGCGATCAGCGAGCGGCTCTCGACGATGTCTATCGAGGAACGGCGCGAGCTGAACTGCATCGGCCGCGAGCGGGCCGATCTGGTGGTGGCCGGCTGCGCGATTCTGGAGGCGATTCTCGATCTGTGGCCGGCGGCCCGGCTGGGCGTGGCCGACCGGGGCATTCGCGAAGGCATCCTGCGCGGCCTGATCTCGGCGCATGGCCACGGTGAGCGGATGCGCGCCGAAGTGCAGAAACTGCGTGTTGGCCAGCGGTGACGCGTTCGGGGGGTGATCCGGGCGAGCGCCTGCGCAGCGCGAAGAAACGCACGACCAGCTCGGCGCGCTGGCTGACGCGCCAGCTCAACGATCCTTACGTCAAGAAGGCCAAGGCCGACGGTTTCCGCAGCCGTGCCGCCTACAAGCTGGCCGAGCTGGACGAGAAGTTCGCCCTGCTGGCGGGCGTGCAGCGCGCGGTCGATCTGGGCATCGCGCCGGGCGGCTGGAGCCAGGTGGTGCGCCAGCGCTGCCCCAAGGCGCGCGTCGTCGGCATCGATCTGCTGCCGACCGAGCCGATCGAGGGCGTGACGATCTTCCAGATGGATTTCATGGCCGATGAAGCGCCGGCCGCGCTGCGGGCGGCGCTGGAGGGCGAGCCCGACCTCGTCCTGTCGGACATGGCGGCGAATACCGTGGGCCACAAGCAGACCGACCACTTGCGCACCATGGGGCTGGTCGAGACCGCCGCCGATTTCGCCATCGAGACGCTGGCGCCGGGCGGCACGTTCGTCGCCAAGGTGCTGGCGGGTGGGACCGACACCGCGCTGCTGGCGCTGCTCAAACGCCACTTCGCCAGCGTCAAGCACGCCAAGCCGCCCGCGAGCCGCAAGGATTCGTCGGAATGGTACGTGATCGCCAAGGGCTTCAAGGGGCGTGGCCAGGGTCGCCTGACGTAAGGGAGCCGCCTGACGTCAAGGCGAATCGGGGGCCCGATACGACACGAAAAAGCCCGGCGCGGCGAATGCCGGCCGGGCCTTTTTTGATGCGGCTGGGCCGATCAGTGCGCCGGAGCGGCCGGGCTGGCGGCCGCGGCCGGAGCGGCGGCGGCGCCTTCGCTCGGCTTGGCGGCGGCGTCGGCCGGCTTCGCGGCGGCATCGCCGGCCGGAGCGGCGCCTTCGGCCGGAGCCTCACCCGCGGCGGGCGCGGCGGGCGCGGCCGGCAGCGGCAGGTTCGAACCCTGCGTGTTGAGATAGGCGATGATGTTGGCGCGATCCTCGGGCTTGGACAGGCCGGCGAAGGTCATCTTGGTGCCGGGCGCGAAGGCCTTCGGGCTCTTGAGCCATTCGTTCAGGTTGTCGAAGGTCCATTCGCCGCCCTTGCCCTTCAGCGCGTCGGAGAAGGCGAAGCCGGCCACGCCCTGGCCGATCGCTTCGCCGACCACGCCGTGCAGGTTCGGGCCAATGCCGTTCGCCCCGCCTTCGTTGATCGTGTGGCACGAAGCGCACTTGGCGAAGATCGCTTCGCCCTTGGCCGGATCGGCGCTGGCCAGCAGCGTGGCGATGGGCACGTCGCCACCCCCGGCGCCTTCGGCTTCGACGCCCTCGATCGCATAGCCCATCTCATGCGGACGATGCGGCTTGTCGGCCGTGAAATAGTGCGAACTGATGCTGGTAAGGCCCAGCCCGACAACGCCGGAAAACAGAACCCAACCGGCGATGGTGTTGAAACGGTCGTCCATTCGAGAATGCCCCGCAGGAATGAAAGCCTCTGGCGATTGGGCAGCGCTCTAGTGTTGCCGGCTGGCAAGCGCAAGAGCCATTGCGGTTATCTGCCGAGCGGCTTAAGCGCCGCAGCCGTCATGCATTCCTATCCCGAACCCGCCCTGGCCCTCGTCACCCAGATGACCGAGCAGGCCGCGAGCGATCCGGCCCGCGCCATGGCCTTCCAGGGCGCGCCCGGCTGCAACGGCCATCGCGCCGCGCTCGAATACGATCCCGATTGCCTGCCGCTGCCCTGTTTCAGCTTCGAGGACGCGCTGGACGCGGTGCGGGAAGGCCGGGCGGCGCGCGCGATCATCCCGATCGAGAATTCGCAGCACGGCCGCGTCGCGGACATTCATTTCCTGCTGCCCGAAAGCGGGTTGTCGATCGTGGGCGAGCATTTCCTGCCGATCAGCTATGCCCTGATGGGCCTGACCGACGGGCCGTTCGCCTGCGCCTACAGCCATCCGCAGGCGCTGGGGCAGACGCGGCAGTACCTGCGGCAGCGCGGCATCGTGCCGCTGGCCTATTCGGACACCGCCGGCGCGGCCGCGCTGGTCAGGGAGCAGGGCGATCCGCAGGCCTGCGCCATCGCGCCGCGCATCGCCGCCGAGCTTTACGGCCTGCGCATCGTCGACGAGGCGATCGAGGATGCGGCCGACAACACCACGCGCTTCGTCGTGCTGGCGAACGAGCCGCTCGATCCGGCCAGCCTGGCCGGCGGGGACGTGATGACCACGTTCGTCTTCGAGGTGAAGAATCAGCCCGCCGCGCTCTACAAGGCGCTGGGCGGCTTTGCCACCAACGGCGTCAACATGACCAAGCTGGAAAGCTACCAGAAGGGCGCGAGCTTTGCCGCGACCACGTTCTACAGCGATGTCCACGGTGCGCCGGGCGAGCCGCGTTTCGATCGCGCCATGGCCGAGCTGGGCTTCCACTGCCAGTATGTGCGCACGCTCGGCACTTATCGCCAGGCGCGCGCCAGGGGCTGAGCGCGACCGCGCTTGCGCGGGCAGGCGCGCCGTGCCACCTAGACCTGCGTGAAGGTTGACGGCGCACAGATCGCGGGATCGACCGCCGCCCGGGACGCCGCCAGCGACTGGGAGGCCGTGCGCGGCTCCGCCGATATCCAGTACGCGCCGCTGCCGCCCGTGCAGGCGCCCGAGCCGCCGGGCTGGCTGCAGGAACTGGGCCGGCTGCTGGCGCGCCTGCTGCGTCCGCTGGGCGAGTTCCTGGGCGTTTCCGCGCCGGTGATCGAAAAGATCCTGATCGCGCTGGCCGCGTTGCTGGTGCTGTTCCTGCTCTGGCGGCTGCTGCTGGCGCCGTGGCTCGAGCGGAGGCGGATGCCGCGCGATCCGGCGGCGGCCGACTGGGCCCCCGGCCATGCCGAGGCGCTGGCGCTGCTGGAGGATGCCGATCGCCTGGCCGCCGAAGGCCGCTATGGCGAAGCGACGCACCTGCTGCTGCGCCGCAGTGTCGGCCACATCGCGCAGGCGCGGCCCGACTGGCTGATCCCGGCGACCACCGCGCGCGAGATCGCCGCGCTGCCGGCCTTGCCCGAACGCGCCCGCCTGGCCTTCACCGCGATCGCCACGCGGGTGGAGCGCAGCCTTTTCGCGCTGCGCGCGCTGGACGCGGAAGACTGGCGCGCGGCGCGCGCGGCCTATGCCGATTTCGCGCTGGCCGGGCTCGGCGGATGAACGCGGGCGCACGTCCCGCGGGCGGCGCGATCGAGGCGGGGGCGAATCCGTTCTCGCTGCGCGCGGTGCTCGCGCTCGTGGTGTTCGGCGCGCTGGTCTTCCTGGCATTGCTGTGGATGATCGCGACCGGCACCGGCATGGGCTCGACCAATGACGGTGGCGAGCATGTCGAGGGGCGGGGGCTCAACGGCTATGCCGCGCTGGCGAGCCTGCTGGAACGGCGCGGCCATATGGTGCGCCGCAGCCGGAACGAGGGGGCTTTCCAGAAGAACGGCCTGCTGGTGCTCACGCCGCCGCTGTTCACCTCGCCCGACGCCGTCGACAAGGCGATCGCCGCGCACCGGAGCTGGGGGCCGACGCTTCTCGTCCTGCCCAAGTGGATGGCGGTGCCGGCCAAGCCCGCGCAAGTGCCCGGCGCGAAGCCTGGCTGGGTGGTGATCGGCGGCGCGCTGTCACCGGCATGGGGCAACGACGTCCCGGCTCTGGGCAATCTGGACCTGAAGGTGGAGAAAGTGCCGGCCAGCAAGGCGGGCTGGGTGGGGTTCGGCCGGGCCGGGCGACTGCCAGATCGGCGCGGCGTGCAGACGCTGTCCTCGGGCCGGATCGTGCCGATCGTGCGTGACGGACGCGGCCAGGCGCTGGCCGGCTACCTCGACGATGGCTCCGCCTTCGCGGACCTCTCCGCCGCCGCCGGGCGCGAACCGGAGCACGAGAACGAGACGGACTATTGGCCCGTCGTCGTCGTCGCCGAACCCGACCTGCTCGACAACTTCGGCATGGCCGACAAGGACCGGGCCCTGGCCGCGCTCTCGCTGGTCCGCGCCGCGACTGGGGGGGAAGCGCTTCCGATCGTGTTCGACATGACGCTGAACGGCCATGCGCGATCGGCCAACCTGCTGACGCTGGCCTTCACACCGCCGTTCCTGGCCGCGACGCTGTGCCTGCTGCTGGCCGCGCTGGCGGCGGGCTGGCGCGCGTTCCTGCGGTTCGGCCCGGCCCGCCGGCCGGATCGCGCGATCGCGTTTGGCAAGCGGGCGCTGGTGGCCAATTCGGCCGGGCTGATCCGGCGGGCGAAGCGCCTGCACCTGCTGGGCGGCCCCTATGCTGACCGCGCCCGTGAGCGCATCGTCCAGGCGCTGGCCTTGCCGCGCGAGGCGGATCCGGGCCGGACCGACGCGGCGATCGACAAGGCGCTGGCCGCGCGCGCCACCGGGGCGATATCGTTTTCCGAAACCACCGCGCGGCTGCGCAAGGCCCGCGCGCCGCACGATCTCATCAGGGCCGCGCTGGATCTCCACGCGCTCGAAAGGACGCTTATCCGATGACCCAGACTCTGACGCTCGACCAGGTCGGCCAGCTTGCCGAGATGATTCGCGGGGAAATCGCCAAGGCCGTGGTCGGCCAGGTGGAAACGGTCGATCACTTGCTGATCGCGCTGCTGGCGCGCGGCCATGTGCTGCTCGAAGGTCCGCCGGGCACGGCCAAGACCTTCCTTGCGCAATGCTTTTCGGCCACGCTGGGGCTCGATTTCAGCCGTATCCAGTTCACCCCGGACCTGATGCCGGGCGATATCCTGGGCTCCAACCTGTTCAACTTCCAGACCAGCCAGTTCACCCTCACGCGCGGGCCGATCTTCTGCGACCTGCTGCTGGCCGACGAGATCAACCGCACCCCGCCCAAGACGCAGGCCGCGCTGCTTGAGGCCATGCAGGAACGCCGCGTCACGCTGGACGGCACCGCGCACTTGTTGCCCGCGCACTTCATGGTGGTGGCGACGCAGAACCCGATCGAGAGCCAGGGCGTCTATCCGCTGCCCGAAGCGCAGCTTGACCGTTTCCTGTTCAAGCTGCTGATCGCCTATCCCAGCCACGAGGAAGAGCGCGCCATCGTCACGCGCTTCGGCGAGAACCGGGGCCTGCCCGATCCGCGCGAGCTGGGCATCGAGACGGTGGCCAACGCGCAGATCCTCGATGCCGCCGTCGCCGCGGTCAAGGCGGTGACGCTGGCCGAAAGCGTGGTCGATTATGTCGTCCGGCTGGTCCGCGCCACGCGCGAAAGCCCCGACTTGTCGAGCGGCGCCAGCCCGCGCGCCGCCGTGCTGCTGGCCGGTGCCGCCCGCGCCCGCGCTGCGCTGGACGGGCGCGACTATGTCGTGCCCGATGATGTGAAGGCGCTGGCCACCTCGGTCCTGCGCCATCGCCTGCTGCTCAGCCCCGCCGCCGAGATCGAGGGCAAGCAGGTGGAAGCGCTCGTCGCCCAGCTTGTCGAGCAGACCGAGGCGCCGCGCTAGGGCCGATGGCGCCGCGTTTCGCCCTGATCGTGCCGACCCGGCGCGCGGCGGTGGTGCTGGCGCTGGCGGCGCCGGTCGCGCTGCTGGTCGCGGCGGTCGCGCCGGGGGCGTGGATTGCCGCGCCGGCGCTGGGCGGCATGATTTTCCTGCTGGTGCTGGCCGACGCGCTGGCGGCGGGCGGCTTGCGCGAATTCCGGGTGCTGGCGCCCGGCGATGTCGAGGTGGGCGCGTCCGAACACTTCACCGCGCAGGCCAGCTTCAGCGGTGGGCAGCGCGCGCGGGTCGATAGCATGATCGCCTGCGATCCGCGCCTCGCGCCCGGTGGGCGCTACGCCATCGCGCTTGCTGGCGCGGGCCGCGAGGCGGCGGGCAGCGCCGGGTTCCAGCCCTCGCGCCGGGGCACCGGGCGCATCGGCCAGGCCTGGCTGCGCTGGAGCGGCCCGCTCGGCCTCGGCGCGCGCCAGCGCGTGGTGGACGTCGATATCGAGGTGCGCGTCTGGCCCAATATCGGCGATGTGCGCTCGCCTGCCTTGCAGACGTTCCTGCGCGATGCCCAGTTCGGCCTGATCGCCCGGCGCATCCGGGGCGAGGGCACCCAGTTCGAAGCGCTGGCCGAATACCAGCCGGGCATGGACCGCCGCCGGATCGACTGGAAAGCCTCGGCCCGCCACGTTCATCTCTATGCCAAGGAGAACGAGACCGAGCGCAACAATCCCATCGTCTTCGCGTTCGATTGCGGCCAGACGATGTGCGAGCCGATCGCCGGGATGCCGCGCATCGACCGCGCGGTTTCCGCCGCGCTGGCCACCGCTTACGTCGCGCTCAAGGGCGGGGACCGGGTCTCGCTGTTCGGCTTTGCCTCGCGGCCCGAAGTGATGACACCGTTCATCACCAGCGCGTCCGAATTCCACCGCCTGCAACGCGCCGCCGCGACGCTCGATTACCGCGCGGAGGAACCCAACTTCACGCTGGCGCTGGCGACGCTGGCGGGCCGGCTGCAGCGCCGCTCGCTGATCGTGGTGTTCAGCGATTTCACCGATCCGACCAGCGCGGAACTGATGATCGAAAGCATCGGCCGGCTGGTTTCCCGCCACCTCGTGCTGTTCGTCACGCTGGCCGACGAGGAACTGGAGGAGTTGTCGGGCGCGCGCCCGGCCGATCTGCGCACGCTGTCGATGGCGGTGTCCGCCGATCTGCTGCTGCGCCAGCGCGCGCTGGTGACGCGGCGGCTCAAGCAGCTGGGCGTCGATGTGATCGAGGCGCCCTGGCGGCAGGTCGGCACGCGGCTGATCGACGCCTATCTGGCGATCAAGCGTTCGGGAGCGATCGGATGACGGCGGTTTCGGGGATCGAGGCCATCCAGGCCGCGGCGCTGCGATCGGACCGCTTCCGGCTTGAGCGCGAGGCGGACTGGAAGCGGCTGGAAGCGATCGTCGCGCTGATGGAAAAGGGCCGCCTGCGCCGCGTTTCGGACGATGACCTGCTGGCGCTGCCGGGGCTTTACCGCACGGTCGCCTCCAGCCTGTCGATCGCGCGCGAGACCTCGCTCGATGCGGCGACGCTGGCTTACCTCGAATCGCTGGTGCAGCGCGCCTGGTTCGTGGTCTATGGCCCCCGCTCCTCGCTCGGCTCGTGGCTGCGCGGGTTCCTGGGCGGCGGCTGGAGCGCCGCTGTGCGCGCGATCGGGCTCGATCTGTTCATCGCGCTGTGCGTCATGGTCGCGGGCACGATGGTCGGCTGGCTGCTTGTCGCCAGCGATACCGAATGGTTCTATGCGCTGGTGCCTTCGCAATTCACCGACGCGCGCGTGCCGGGCGCCAGCGCGCAGGTGCTGCGCGGCACGCTGTTCGGCAACGACGGGCAGAACGGGCTGGGCGCCTTTGCCGCCTATCTGTTCAGCAACAACGCGCAAGTCTCGATCCTGGCTTTCGCGCTGGGCTTTGCCTTCGGGGTGCCCTCGCTGATGCTGCTGGTGCAGAACACGGCTGTGCTGGGGGCGATGCTGTGGCTCTATCACGGCGCGGGGCTGACGCTCGATTTCGTCGGCTGGCTTTCGGTCCATGGCACGACCGAGCTGTTCGCGATCCTGCTCGCGGGCGGGGCGGGGCTGCACATCGGCCGGGCGATGGCCTTTCCCGGCGAACGTCCGGTACTGCAGGCCGCATCCGAAGCGGGGCGCCGCGCCGCGCAAGTCATGGCGGGCGTGGTGCTGATGCTGGTGGTGGCCGCGCTGCTCGAAGGCTTTGCCCGCCAACTGGTCGACAACACGCCCAGCCGCCTTGTCATCGGCGGCTTCATGCTGTCGTTCTGGCTGGCCTATTTCTTCGCCTTCCGGCGCCAGGGCGCGGACGCGGCATGAGCACCAGGGCCATCCCGACGCGCCTGCGCCGCACCAATCGTGACCGGATCATGGTGACGCCCGAAGGCATCGCGCTGCCCGTCACGGTGGCCAGCCGGGGATCGCGCGCGGGCGCGCTGCTGATCGACCTCATGCTGATCGGCGTGCTGATGATCGCGACCACGGTGACGCTGATCTATGTCGCCGGGGGTCTAAGGGGGATCAATGAGCGGATGGCAAGCGCGGCGCCGGCGATGCGCGCGCTGGAACTGCTGGTGGTCTTGTGGACCATCCTGATGTTCCTGTTCCGCAACGCCTATTTCCTCTATTTCGAACTGGGGCCGCGCGGCGCGACGCCGGGCAAGCGGCTTTCGGGCATCCGCATCGCCGCGCGCGACGGCGGGCGGCTCACCGCCGAGATGGTGATCGCGCGCAACCTGCTGCGCGATATCGAGCTGTTCCTGCCGGCGGTGTTCCTCGCTTCGGCCGGGGCGGACAGCGGCGCGGCCTGGATCGCGGCGACGGCCTGGTTCCTGATCTTCGCGCTGTTCCCGCTGTTCAACCGCGATCGCCTGCGCGCGGGCGACGTGATCGCCGGCAGCTGGGTGGTCGAGACGCCCCGGCGCAAGCTGGAAGCGGCGATGTCGCTGGCGGCCGCGCCTGGCGAGGCGCTGGCGCCGGTGGCCGAGGGGAAGTACCGTTTCGACGATGCCGAGCTGGCGGTCTACGGCGAATACGAATTGCAGACGCTGGAGCGCGTGCTGCGCGAGAAGCGCGCGGCCTCGATCGAGGCGGTCTATCTCGCCATTTCCGGCAAGATCGGCCGCAACGATGGCTGGAACGATGAGCGCGCGTTCCTCGAAGCCTATTACACCCAGTTGCGCGCCCGGCTCGAAGCGGCCATGCGCATGGGCCGGCGCAAGGCCGACAAGTTTTCGGACTGATGAAGATGATCGTCTCATTGCGGATTTGCGAGGATGACCTGACCGGGCCACAGGTGCTGGCGCTGCTGCGGATGCACCTTGATGAAATGCATCAGTGGTCGCCCGCGTGCAGTGTCCATGCCATGCCGGCCGAGCGGCTGCGCCAGCCGGACGTGACGTTCTACACCGCCTGGGATGGCGACCGGCTGGCCGGCTGCGGCGCGCTCAAGCACCTGGACGCGCGCCATGGCGAGCTGAAATCGATGCGCGCCGCGCCCGAATATCGCGGCAAGGGCGTGGGCAAGGCGATCCTGCTGCACTTGCTCGCCGCAGCGGCCAGCCGCGGTTATGCCCGCGTCAGCCTGGAGACCGGGCGGCCCGAGCCGTTCCACGCCGCGCAGGCGCTCTATCGCGCGCATGGCTTCACCGAATGCCCGCCGTTCGCCGACTATGTGCTCGATGATTTCAGCCTGTGCATGACGCGGGCGCTATGACCGGGCCGGCCATCCAGCTTCGCCCCGCCACCCCGGACGATGCCGCCGCCGTGGCCGCGCTGGGCCGCGATGCGTTCTGCGCCGCTTTCGCGCATCTCTATGCGCCGCACGATCTCGCCAGCTTCCTGCAGATCGCGCATACGGAGGCGAACGTGGCCCGGGAGATCGCCGATCCGGCGATGTGCATCCAGCTTGCCGAACGCGACGGGGCGCTGCTCGGCTTCTGCAAGCTGGCCATGGCCTGCGGCTGGCCGGACCACGCGCGCGGGAAGCGGGCGATCGAGCTGAAGCAGATCTACCTCGATCCCGCGCGGACCGGCGGCGGTGTCGGCGCCCGGCTGATGGACTGGGCGATCGGGCAGGCGCGTGGCAGCGGCGCGGACGAGATCCAGCTTTCGGTCTGGAGCGGCAACCACGGCGCGCAACGCTTCTATGCGCGCTATGGCTTCATCAAGATGGCCGACATCGAATTCTGGGTGGGCCGCCAGTGCGACGCCGAATTCCTGTTCGCGGCCCTGATCTGATCGGCCCTAGAACCACTTCCAGTAACGGAACAGGGCAAGCTGCACACCCAGGATGGCGGCGCAGATCAGGGCGACGATCCAGAAGGCGCTGTGATGCGTCGCGCCGGGAATGCCGCCGACATTGATGCCCAGAAGGCCGGTCAGGAAGGTCAGCGGCAGGAAGATCGCGGCCACGATCGTCAGCAGGTATTGCGTGCGCGACGATCCGGCCAGCGCGCGGGCGCGGATGTCGTCCTGCAGCACCAGCGCGCTTTCCTTGCTGATATCCAGATCGTCGAGGCAGCGCGCCAGCCGGTCGATCGATTCGGCGATCTCGCGCCGGTCATGGCTCTCGAACCACGGCGGGGCGGTGCTGGCGATCTTCTCCAGCGCTTCGTGCTGGGGCGACATGTGGCGCTTCAGCGCCAGGCAATTGCGCCGGATAGTGGTGATCCGTGCCAGCATATGGCCGGTCTCGGTATGGTCCTCGATATCCTCCAGCTCGTCGATCGCCATGTTCATGTCGACGATCGCATGGTTCATCTGGTCGATCAGGTGCTCGGTCAGCGAGGTGATGAGCGATCCGGCGTCAAGCGGGCCGATGCCTTCGTCGATCTCCAGGCAGATGGTGCGCGGCGTCTGCAACGGCAGGCGGCGCAGCGTCACCAGCCGGCGGCCGTCGCACCACAGCTGCATCGAAACCATGTCTTCCGGCTCGGCGCCGGCGTTGAAGTTGATCGCGCGCAGCGTCGCGACGATCGCGTCCTGCTCGCGAAAGGCGCGCGGGCGGGTCTGGTCGCTGGTGAGCAGTTCCGCCGTCGGCTCGGGGATCACCAGCGTTTCCTCCAGCCATTCGGCAAGGCCGGGCCAGGTGCGGTCGAGATGAATCCACAGCACTTCGCTGTCGACGACGGGGCGCCAGGAATCGACCTCGTCCCAGCTGATCGGCCGTCCGCCGCCTTCGCCATCAAGCACGCGGCCGAAAAGAAGGGGCCCCTGTTTATCGGCTTCATCAGTCAGCGAAGGGTCGCTCATCGCCGATCCATGCCCGAAAAGCGGCCGCTGGGGAAGGCGGGGCAACGAACCATGCGCGCTGCGCCTTTCGCCTTTCACACCAAGCGCCTATAGAGGCTGCCATGTCATCCATACGCCCCTGGCGCGATATCGAGCGCCGCAAGAGCCGCCAGATCATGGTCGGAGCCGTGCCCGTGGGCGGCGACGCGCCGATCACGGTCCAGACCATGACCAACACGCCCACGTCCGACGCCGGCGCGACGATCGACCAGATCCGCCGCTGCGAGGATGCCGGGGCGGACCTGATCCGGGTGTCCTGCCCCGATGTCGAGAGCACCACGGCCTTCCGCGAGATCGTTCGCGCCGCGCGGGTGCCGCTGATCGCCGACATCCATTTCCACTACAAGCGCGCGCTGGAAGCGGCCGACGCGGGCGCGGCCTGCCTGCGCATCAATCCCGGCAACATCGGCTCGGACGAGCGCGTGGCCGAAGTGGTGCGCGCGGCCAAGGCCAACGGCTGCGCGATCCGCATCGGCGTCAACGCCGGCAGCCTTGAGAAGGACTTGTTGGAAAAGTACGGCGAGCCTTGCCCCGAGGCGCTGGTCGAATCGGCGCTCGATCATATCAAGCTGCTGCAGGACCACGATTTCCACGAATACAAGGTGGCGGTGAAGGCCAGCGACGTGTTCCTGGCGGTCGCCGCCTATCAGGGGCTGGCTGATGCGGTCGATTGCCCGCTGCACCTGGGCATCACCGAGGCGGGCGGGCTGATCGGCGGCACGGTCAAGTCCTCGATCGGCATCGGCAACCTGCTCTGGGCGGGGATCGGCGATACCATCCGCGTCTCGCTTTCGGCCGAGCCCGAAGAGGAAGTGCGCGTCGGCTTCGAGATCCTGAAGTCACTGGGCCTTCGCACGCGCGGCGTGCGGGTGGTCTCGTGCCCCTCGTGCGCGCGGCAGGGCTTCGACGTGATCCGCACGGTCGAGGCATTGGAAAGCCGGCTCACCCACATCAAGACGCCGCTGTCGCTTTCGGTGCTGGGCTGCGTCGTCAACGGTCCGGGCGAAGCGCGCGAGACCGATATCGGCGTGACCGGCGGCGGCAACGGCAAGCACATGGTCTACCTCTCGGGCGTGACCGACCACCATGTGCAGAGCCAGGACATGCTCGATCACATCGTCGCGCTGGTCGAGGCCAAGGCGGCCGAGATCGAGGCGGAGATGTCCGACGCCGGGCACGCCGGGCACGCCGGCGCGGTGGCGGACTACGCGGGCCAGGCCGATGCGGCGGAGTGATCTGGCGAAAGCCACCCCGGCGGCGGGGCTGGGGGCGGGCGCGGTGGGCGCATTGGCGCTGGGCTCGTTCGCGCTGGGGGCGATCGCCATGGGCGCGGTCGCGATCGGCGCCATGGCCATCGGCCGCCTGTCGATCGGCAAGCTGCGCCTGCGCGATGCGCATGTCGAGCGCCTGCGCATCGGCGCGCTCGAGGTCGAGGCGCCGCCCGCCGCCGGCAGCGAAACGCCGGGCTGACGGCGCTTGCCCTTTACGCGCGCTTAAGCCCTGAAGGCTTATCCTTGCGCCCATGCGCAAGGGTTCGGTTCTGTTGCTGCTGGGATGCGGCCTCCTGCTGGGCTGGATGACGCCCGATCTGGCGCGACCCGGCGGCTCGCCCACGCTGACCGGCACGTTCCCGGAAAAGAGCACGGCTCCGGCCGCTCTTGCTTCCCCTGCCGCCGCCACCACGCGCGCCTCGCGCCGTGAGGCCTGGTTGACCGGCGAGACAGTGCTGGACCGGCAGCCCGACGGGCATTTCTATGCCGAAGTCTCGGTCGAATCGCATCCCGCCCGCTTCCTCGTCGATACGGGCGCCAGCATCGTCGCGCTCACCGCCGAGGATGCCCAGGACATGGGGCTGGAATGGAACGACAGCGATCTGGTGCGGATCGGCCAGGGCGCGAGCGGGCCGGTCTATGGCGTGCCGGTGGTGCTGGACCGGGTGGAACTGGGCGGGTTCGAGGCGCGCCAGGTGCAGGCCGCGATCGTGCCGGACGGGCTGGGCGTATCGCTGCTCGGCCAGTCCTTCCTCTCCCAATTGCGCGGGGTGGAGATCGATGGCGACCGAATGATGCTCGGCGGAAGCTGAGCGCGGCGGCTCAGCGGCTCGCTTTTTCCAATGCGATCGCCGCCGGGGCCGCGCCATGCGCCTGCGCGGGCAGCGTGCCGGCCGTGATCACGAACGCGGTCATGGCCAGCACCGAGGCGATCGCGGCGCAAGTGACGGAGGACATCGGGCGAGGCATCGAAACAATCTTTCGCAAGTCAGCAATCATCCGCGCACTATGCCGCATTGCAGCATGATAGGCCATGTCGTTCGTCGAACGGGATCGTGTCCCTGTCGAGATGGCCGCTGTTCGCCAGCCTGAACGGAAAAGCCCCGCCGGATCGCTCCGACGGGGCCTTCTGGTTTCTTGCGACGGAGCGCGGAGGCTTATTCGGCCTCGTCGCTCTTCAGCAGGTAGTCGCCCGCGTCGGCGTCGGTGCCGTGGGTCTCGCCCTCGACCGCCGCCAGCGCATCGTCACCCAGATCGTCACGCGGATCGCGGCGCAGCTCGGCCGCATGTTCCGCCGCCGCCGTTTCCGGCGCGATCAGCGATTCCTGCAGCTTGCGGTACTGCGCGCGCAGCGCGGCATCGCGGCTGGAGGCGGCGACGCGCACGCGGTTCATGCCCGCGCCTGTGCCCGCCGGGATCAGCCGGCCGACGATCACGTTCTCCTTGAGGCCGATCAGCGAGTCCTTCTTGCCCTCGACCGCGGCCTGCGTAAGCACGCGCGTGGTTTCCTGGAACGAGGCCGCCGAGATGAACGAACGCGTCTGCAGGCTCGCCTTGGTGATGCCCAGCAGCACCGGCTTGCCTTCCGCCGGCTTCTGGCCGGGGGTGAGCTTGGCGTTGTATTCGTTCATTTCCTCGTAGTCGACCTGCTCGCCCGCCAGCAGCGTGGTGTCGCCGCCGTCGGTGATCTCGACCTTCTGCAGCATCTGGCGAACGATCACCTCGATGTGCTTGTCGTTGATCTTCACGCCCTGAAGCCGGTAGACTTCCTGGATTTCCGCCACGAGGTATTCCGCCAGCGCCTCGACGCCGAGGACTTCGAGGATATCGTGCGGATCGGGCGAGCCCGAGATCAGGTTGTCGCCCTTCTTGACCCAGTCGCCTTCCTGAACGTCGATCACCTTGGACTTGGGGATCAGGTATTCCACCGGATCGCCTTCCTCGGGAACGATCGCGATCTTGCGCTTGGCCTTGTAATCGCGAACGAACTCGATGCGGCCCGAGGTCTTGGCGATGATCGCGTTGTCCTTGGGCTTGCGCGCCTCGAACAGTTCGGCGACGCGCGGCAGACCGCCGGTGATGTCGCGCGTCTTGGCGGCTTCGCGGCTGGCGCGGGCCAGGATGTCGCCCGCCTCGACCATCTGGCCGTCCTCGACCGAGATCGTCGCGCCCGGAGCGAGCATATAGCGCGCCGCCTCGCCCGAACCTTCATCGAGCAGGGTGATGCGCGGACGCAGATCCTCCTTCTTGGACCGGCTGGACGAGCGGTTCTCGGTGACGACGCGGCTGGACATGCCGGTGGCATCGTCGGTCTGCTCGGTCAGCGTCTTGCCGTCGACCAGATCCTGGTACTTCACGATGCCGCTCGTCTCGGTGATGATCGGCAGGGTGAACGGATCCCATTCGGCCAGGCGTTCGCCTTCCTTCACCGTCGCGCCATCGGTGTGCAGCAGCACGGTACCGTAAGGCACGCGGTGGATGGCGCGCTCGCGCCCTTCGGTGTCGATCACCACGATCTCGCCGTTGCGGGCCAGCGAGAGGCGGCGGCCGCGCTTGTCGACGATGGTCGGGATGTCACGGTATTCCACCGTGCCGTCCGCGATCGATTCGAGGTGGCTGGTCTCGTTGACCTGCGCCGCGCCGCCGATGTGGAACGTACGCATGGTCAGCTGCGTGCCCGGCTCGCCGATCGACTGCGCGGCGATCACGCCCACCGCCTCGCCGATGTTGACCGGGGTACCACGGGCCAGATCGCGCCCGTAGCACTTGCCGCAGACGCCCTGCGTCGCTTCGCAGACCAGCGGCGAACGGATGCGCGCGGCCTGGATGCCGGTGGCCTCGATCGCGGCGACCGCCGCTTCATCGAGCAGCGTGCCGTTGGCGGCGACCACGTTGCCTTCCTTGTCGACGATATCCTCGGCCAGGGTCCGGCCCAGGATACGCTCGGCCAGCGAGGCGATGGTGGAACCGCCCTGCACGATCGAGCGCATTTCCAGCGCGCGTTCGGTGCCGCAATCGTCGATCACGACCACGCAGTCCTGCGACACGTCGACCAGGCGGCGCGTCAGGTAGCCCGAGTTCGCCGTCTTGAGCGCGGTGTCGGCCAGGCCCTTGCGGGCGCCGTGGGTAGAGTTGAAGTATTCAAGGACGGTCAGGCCCTCCTTGAAGTTCGAGATGATCGGCGTCTCGATGATCTCGCCCGAAGGCTTGGCCATCAGGCCGCGCATACCGGCAAGCTGCTTCATCTGCGCCGGCGAACCGCGGGCGCCCGAGTGGCTCATCATGTAGATCGAGTTGATCTGCGCCATGCGGCCGGTTTCGGGATCGCGGGGCTGGGCGCGGATCTCGTCCATCATGGCGTTCGCCACCTGATCGCCGCAACGGCTCCAGGCGTCGATCACCTTGTTGTACTTTTCCTGCTGGGTGATCAGGCCGTCCTGGTACTGCTGCTCATAGTCGGCCACCAGCGCCTTGGTCTCCTCGACCAGGGCCACCTTGCTGTCCGGGATGATCATGTCGTCCTTGCCGAACGAGATGCCCGCCTTGAACGCGTGGCGGAAGCCCAGGCTCATGATCGCGTCGGCGAACAGCACCGTGTCCTTCTGGCCGGTGTGGCGGTAGACCTGATCGATGACGTCGCCGATCTCCTTCTTGGTGAGGAGGCGGTTGACCACGTCGAAGGGCACCGTGTGGCTCTTGGGCAGGCATTCGCCGATCAGCATACGGCCCGGCGTGGTCTCCAGCCGGCGCATGTAGGTATTGCCGGCCTCGTCGGTCTGCGGCACGCGGCTGGTGATCTTCGAATGCAGCGTGACCGCGCCGATGTGCAGCGCCTGGTGCACTTCGGCCATGTCGGACAGCAGCATACCCTCGCCCGGCTCGCCATCGCGATCCATCGACAGGTAATAGAGGCCCAGCACCATGTCCTGCGAAGGCACGATGATCGGCTTGCCGTTGGCAGGCGACAGGATGTTGTTGGTGCTCATCATCAGCACGCGCGCTTCCAGCTGGGCTTCCAGCGAGAGCGGCACGTGGACGGCCATCTGGTCACCGTCGAAGTCGGCGTTGAACGCCGAGCAGACCAGCGGGTGAAGCTGGATCGCCTTGCCTTCGATCAGCACCGGCTCGAACGCCTGGATGCCCAGGCGGTGAAGCGTGGGCGCGCGGTTCAGCAGCACGGGGTGCTCGCGAATCACCTCGTCCAGGATGTCCCAGACTTCCTTGCGTTCCTTCTCGACCCACTTCTTGGCCTGCTTCAGCGTCATCGACAGGCCCTTGGCGTCGAGCCGGGCGTAGATGAACGGCTTGAACAGCTCGAGCGCCATCTTCTTGGGCAGGCCGCACTGGTGCAGCTTCAGCTCCGGCCCGGTGACGATCACCGAACGGCCCGAATAGTCGACGCGCTTGCCGAGCAGGTTCTGGCGGAAGCGGCCCTGCTTGCCCTTGAGCATGTCGGACAGCGACTTCAAGGGACGCTTGTTGGCGCCGGTGATGACGCGGCCGCGGCGGCCGTTGTCGAACAGGGCGTCGACCGCTTCCTGCAACATGCGCTTTTCGTTGCGCACGATGATGTCCGGCGCGCGCAGCTCGATCAGCCGCTTCAGACGATTGTTGCGGTTGATGACGCGGCGATAGAGGTCGTTGAGGTCCGAGGTCGCGAAGCGGCCGCCGTCGAGCGGCACCAGCGGGCGCAGTTCGGGCGGGATGACCGGGACGACGTCAAGGATCATCCATTCGGGGCGGTTGCCCGAATCGATGAACGATTCGACCACCTTCAGGCGCTTGATGATCTTCTTGGGCTTGAGTTCGGACTTGGTGGTCTCAAGCTCCTGCAGCAGGTCGGCGCGTTCCTGCTCGAGGTCCAGCGACATGAGCATGTGCTTCACCGCCTCGGCGCCGATGCCGGCCGAGAACGAATCCTCGCCATACTCGTCCTGCGCGTCGAGCATCTCGTCTTCGGTCAGCAGCTGGTACTTGTCGAGCGGGGTCAGGCCCGGCTCGATCACCACGTAGCTTTCGAAGTAGAGGATGCGCTCAAGCTGCTTCAACTGCATGTCGAGCAGCAGGCCGATGCGCGAAGGCAGCGACTTGAGGAACCAGATGTGCGCGACCGGCGCAGCCAGTTCGATATGGCCCATGCGCTCGCGGCGCACCTTGGTCACGGTCACTTCGACGCCGCACTTCTCGCAGACGACTCCCTTGTACTTCATGCGCTTGTACTTGCCGCACAGGCACTCGTAGTCCTTCACCGGGCCGAAGATGCGCGCGCAGAACAGGCCGTCGCGCTCGGGCTTGAACGTGCGGTAGTTGATCGTCTCCGGCTTCTTGATCTCGCCGAAGGACCAGGAGCGGATGCGCTCGGGGCTGGCGAGACCGATCTGGATCTGATCGAAAGTCTCGGGCTTGGCCATCTGGTTGGTGAATTTGGTCAGGTCGTTCATGGTTCAGTCCTCGCCTGGAGGGAAAATTCGTGGGCGGGAAAGGGAAGGGCGCCTGTGTGCCTGCGCCCTTCCCTGATTTCCGGGCCCGTTACTCCGCCGCTTCGGCCAGATCGCCGTCGGGATCGTTCTCGTCGGTGAACGAGGACAGCTCGACGTTGAGGCCCAGCGAGCGCATTTCCTTGACGAGCACGTTGAAGCTCTCGGGAATGCCGGCCTCGAAGGTGTCGTCGCCCTTGACGATCGCTTCGTAGACCTTGGTGCGGCCGACCACGTCGTCGGATTTCACCGTCAGCATTTCCTGCAAGGTATAGGCCGCGCCATAGGCCTGCAGCGCCCAGACCTCCATTTCGCCGAAGCGCTGGCCGCCGAACTGCGCCTTGCCGCCCAGCGGCTGCTGGGTGACGAGGCTGTAGGGGCCGATCGAGCGGGCGTGGATCTTGTCGTCGACCAGGTGGTGCAGCTTCAGCATGTAGATGATGCCCACCGTCACCTTGCGGTCGAACGCCTCGCCGGTGCGGCCGTCGAACAAGGTCGACTGGCCCGAACGGTGCAGCCCGGCCAGCTCCAGCATCTCGGCGACGTCGCTTTCGTGCGCGCCGTCGAACACCGGAGTGCCCATCGGCACGCCGTTGACGAGGTTGCCGGCCAGCTCGACGATCGAGGCGGTGTCACGCGCGTCGATATCGGTGTGGTACTGCGGCCCGTAGATCGTCTTCAGCCGTTCGCGCACCGCTTCGGGCGGAGCGCCCGCCTCGGGGTTCGGATTGGCCTGGCGCCATTCCTCCAGCGCCGCCTTGACCTGCTGGCCCAGGCCGCGCGCGGCCCAGCCCAGGTGGGTCTCGAAGATCTGCCCGACGTTCATGCGCGAGGGCACGCCCAGCGGGTTGAGCACGAGATCGACCGGGGTGCCGTCCTCCAGGAACGGCATGTCCTCGATCGGCAGGATGCGGCTGATGACGCCTTTGTTGCCGTGACGGCCGGCCATCTTGTCGCCCGGCTGCAGCTTGCGCTTCACCGCGACGAAGACCTTGACCATCTTGAGCACGCCCGGCGCCAGCTCGTCGCCGCGCTCGAGCTTTTCCTTGCGGTCCTCGAACTTCTCCTGGATCGCCTTGACGGTCTCGTCGTACTGGGCCTTCACCGCTTCGAGCTGCGACTGCATGTGATCGTCCGCCACGGCGAACTTCCACCATTCGTGACGCTCGGCCTCGGCGAGCACCTCCTCGGTGATCTCGACGCCCTTCTTGATGCCCTTGGGCGCGGCCGCCGCGACCTGGCCGATCAGCATCTCGCGCAGGCGGTTGTAGGTCGCGCGGTTGAGGATGCCGCGCTCGTCCTCGCGGTCCTTGGCGAGGCGTTCGATCTCCTCGTTCTGGATCGCGCGGGTACGATCGTCGATCTCGATACCGTGGCGGTTGAACACGCGCACTTCGACGATCGTGCCCGAAACGCCCGGCGGCAGCCGCAGCGAGGTGTCGCGCACGTCGCTCGCCTTTTCGCCGAAGATGGCGCGCAGCAGCTTTTCTTCCGGCGTCATCGGGCTTTCGCCCTTCGGCGTGATCTTGCCCACCAGGATATCGCCCGGATGCACTTCGGCGCCGATGTAGACGATGCCCGCCTCGTCGAGGTTGCGCAGCGCTTCCTCGCCGACGTTGGGGATGTCGCGCGTGATGTCTTCCGGCCCCAGCTTGGTGTCGCGGGCCATCACCTCGAACTCCTCGATGTGGATCGAGGTGAAGACGTCGTCCTTCACGATCCGCTCGGAGATCAGGATCGAGTCCTCATAGTTGTAGCCGTTCCACGGCATGAACGCGACGAGGCTGTTGCGGCCCAGCGCCAGCTCGCCCAGGTCGGTCGACGGGCCGTCGGCGATGATGTCGCCGGCCTGGATGATGTCGCCCACCTTCACCAGCGGACGCTGGTTGATGCAGGTGTTCTGGTTGGAACGCTGGAACTTCTGCAGCGTGTAGATGTCCACGCCCGACTTGCCCGGCTCGATGTCGCCCGAGGCGCGGATGACGATACGGGTGGCGTCGACCTGGTCGACCACGCCCGAACGCAGCGCCGAGATCGCCGCGCCGGAATCGCGCGCCACGGTCTCTTCCATGCCGGTGCCCACGAACGGCGCGTCGGCCTTGACCAGCGGCACCGCCTGGCGCTGCATGTTCGATCCCATCAGCGCGCGGTTGGCGTCGTCGTTTTCCAGGAACGGAATGAGCGAGGCGGCGACCGAGACGAGCTGCTTGGGCGAAACGTCCATCAGCGTCACGTGATCGCGCGGCGCCATGACGAATTCGCCGCTGTCGCGCGCGGAGATCAGCTCCTCGACGAAGGAGCCGTCGGCATTGGTTTCGGCCGAGGCCTGCGCGACGGTGTGCTTCTGCTCCTCCATGGCGGAGAGGTAGACCACGTCCTTCGTCACCTTGCCGTCGACCACCTTGCGGTACGGCGTCTCGATGAAGCCGTACTTGTTGACGCGGGCAAAGGTCGAGAGCGAGTTGATCAGGCCGATGTTCGGGCCTTCCGGCGTTTCGATCGGGCAGATGCGGCCATAGTGCGTCGGATGAACGTCGCGCACTTCGAAGCCCGCGCGTTCACGGGTAAGGCCGCCCGGCCCGAGCGCCGAGACGCGGCGCTTGTGGGTCACTTCCGACAGCGGATTGGTCTGGTCCATGAACTGCGAGAGCTGGCTGGAGCCGAAGAACTCGCGCACCGCGGCCACGGCGGGCTTGGCGTTGATCAGGTCGTTGGGCATCACGGTCGAGACGTCGACGCTCGACATGCGCTCCTTCACCGCGCGTTCCATGCGCAGCAGGCCGACGCGGTACTGGTTTTCCAGCAGCTCGCCAACCGAACGCACGCGGCGGTTGCCGAGGTTGTCGATGTCGTCGATCTCGCCCTTGCCGTCCTTCAGGTTCACCAGTTCCTTGACCACGGCGAGGATATCCTCGGTCCGCAGCGTGGTGACGGTGTCCTCGGCATCGAGGCCCAGGCGCATGTTGAGCTTGACGCGGCCCACGGCCGAAAGGTCGTAGCGGTCGGGATCGAAGAACAGGCCGTCGAACAGCGCTTCGGCGGTTTCCTTCGTCGGCGGCTCGCCGGGGCGCATGACCTTGTAGATCGCTTCCAGGCCCATGTCGCGATTTTCGGCCTTGTCGGCCTTCATCGTGTTGCGGATCCACGGGCCGGTGTTGACATCGTCGATGTCGAGCAGGTCGATCTGGTCGATCCCCGCCTTGTCGAGCGCCTCAAGGTTCTCGGGGGTGATCTCGTCGCCCGCCTCGATCCAGATGCGGCCGGTCGATTCGTCGATCAGGTCGCGCGCGGAGAAGCGGCCGAAGATTTCCTCGGTCGGGATCAGCAGTTCGGCCAGCCCGTCCTTCTGCGCCTTGTTGGCGGCGCGCGGGCTGATCTTCTGGCCTGCCGGGAAGATCACTTCGCCCGATGCGGCATCGACGATGTCGAACGTCGGCTTCGAACCGCGCCAGGCTTCGGGCACGTAAGGCAGGCGCCAGCCGCCGCCGGTGATGTCGCTCGCGCCGCGCCGCCAGGTGACCTTGTCATAGAAGTAGTCGAGGATCTGCTCGCTATCGAGGCCCAGGCCGTAAAGCAGCGCGGTGACCGGCAGCTTGCGCTTGCGGTCGATACGCACGTTGACGATGTCCTTGGCGTCGAATTCGAAGTCCAGCCACGATCCGCGATAGGGGATCACGCGCGCGGCGAACAGGAACTTGCCCGAAGAGTGGGTCTTGCCCCGGTCATGATCGAACAGCACGCCCGGCGAACGGTGCATCTGCGAAACGATCACGCGCTCGGTGCCGTTGACGATGAAGGTGCCGTTCTCGGTCATGAGCGGCATGTCGCCCATGTAGACGTCCTGCTCCTTGATATCGAGGACGGAGCGGGTCTCGGTCTCGGCGTCCACCTCGAACACGATCAGGCGCAGCGTGACCTTCATCGGCGCCGCGTAAGTGATGCCGCGCTGGCGGCACTCGGTGGTGTCGTACTTGGGATCTTCCAGCTCGTAGTGGACGAAGTCCAGCTCGCTGGTGCCGGCGAAGTCGCGAATCGGGAAGACCGAGCGCAGCGTCTTTTCCAGGCCCGAGACATAGCCGGTCGCGGGGTCGGAGCGCAGGAACTGCTCGTAGGATTCGCGCTGGACCTCGATGAGGTTCGGCATCTGGACGACTTCGTGGATGTCGCCGAAAATCTTGCGGATACGCTTCTTCGCCGAGCGGCCGTTGGGGCCGGTGGGTTCGAGGGGCTTGGTCGCCATAAGGGGGTCTTGGCCTCTTCGCTGCATTGGGGCCGGAAAAACGGTCCGGCCGGAACATGGTCTCGATCACGCATGGGCTCCGCCGGGACGAAGCCATCCGAAACACGAAAAGGCCGCCTGGCGCGCACGCATTCCGCAAGGAATCGTCCGGCCCGCAGCCTTGTGCGTCAGATGAAAAACCCGAAAGCGCTTCCTTCCTGGACAGATCCCCGCGCATGGACCCGTCTTGCTCGAAGCGCCGAGCAGATCGCGATATAGGATCGCCAGGGCGGTCTGTCAAACCGTGCGCGGCATGGCATAAGCGCGGGCGATGCCGATCCCGTCCCCAGTGCCCGAACCCGTGATGGTCGACCGCGTGCGCGGCGATCATACCGGCCTTGTCATTCCCGCGCACGAAGCGGCGCTGCGCGAGGATGGCGCGGCCTTCCTGACGCGCGCCTTTCGCGCCTTCGGCGCGCTGGCCGATGACAATGCCGTCACCCGCATCGTCCGGCTCGATCGCTGTCCGGGCGGCAGCACCGGCGCCAAGTTCTTCCTCACCGTGGCTTATGCCCGGTCCGATCCCGCGCTGAAGACCGAGCTGTTCGTCAAGTTCTCGCGCGATTTCGCCGATGTCCGCCGCGATCATCCCGGCCGCTATGAAATGGCCAGCGAAGCGCCGTTCATGGCGCTGTCGCGCCGGCCGGGCTTTCCCATCGCGGTCGCCGAAGCGTGCTTTGCCGATTACGAGATGGCGACCGGCACCGGCCTCGTCATCACCGAGCGCGTACCTTACGGCGAAGGCCGGATCGAGCCGCACCGGCCCAAGACGCTCGATTTCCAGACGATGGACGATCCGCTGCCCTATTACCGCGCCACCGTGACCGCGCTGGCCCGGCTGGCCGGCGCGCACAAGTCCGGCCGGCTTTCGCCCGACATCGAGGCGGAGTTTCCCTTCGATCGGGTGGCCGGCAGCGCCGATCCGATCCGCTACGACGCGGCGGCCTTGCGCGCCGAGCTGGCCTATTGCCGCGACTTCGTGCTGGCGTGCCCGCAGCACTTTCCCGACGACGTGCGCGATCCCGCCTTCCTCGATCGCATGGCGCGCGAGGCGCTGCACATCCGCGAGCACGAGGCGGCAATCCAGCACTTCCTGACCGGCGATCCGGCGATGATCGCGCTGTGCCACTGGAACGCGCATATCGACAACTGCTTCTTCTGGCGCGAGGGCGCCGCGCTGCGCTGCGGGCTGATCGACTGGGGGCGGGTGGGCCAGATCACCTTCGGCTCGGCGCTGTGGGGCGGGCTGAGCGCGGCGCATCACGATATCTGGGACCGGCACCTGGACGAGCTGCTCGCGCTGTTCGCCAGCGAATACCAGCGGGCCGGCGGGCCGGCGATCACGGTTGCGGCGCTGGAACGCCACCTGATGGTCCATATCGCGACGATGGGCGTGGCGCGCGTGCTTGCCTTTCCCGAGATCGTCACCTTCCGCTGCCCGCAAGTCGCCGGGGCGAGCGGGCCGCGCGATCCGGCGATCCTGGCGATCGACCCGGCGCGCAATTGCCTGCACGTCTTCACCGTTTTCCTCAAGCTGTGGGCGCGGCGCGATTTCGGGGCCAGCGTGGCGGCGATCCTGTGACCGGCGCCGGGCTGTGCTGATCCGGCCCTGCCATGCGCGAGTCACGGATTTTCGCGCGTTTGGGCTTGGGGCATATCGATTTTCGGCCTGCCGATTTCCGCAAAACGATGTGTGATATATTGTTTTTCGATATTATCGTTTGACAGTAAGCCGAATCGGACTTATTGAATATCGATATCAAGCATATCGGAGAACGAACAATGACTGCCACTACCGCCAACCGCCCGCTCGCCGTCCTCCTGGCCGTCGCCCTGATGGCCACGTTCTGGACCGCGACCCTGTCCAACCCCGCCCAGCACCAGAGCGAAAGCGTGCCGATGGCCCTGGCCAGCCCCGCTTCCGCCCCGGTCCTGATGTAAGCAGAAAGGGAACTCCGCCATGGTCTCGATCACCCGCGATCCGCTTCTGGCCATTGCCAAGGGCGTGCTCTATTTCCTCATGGGGATCACGGCGTTCGCGGCCGCCGTCTGCCTTGTCGCCATCCCGGCGCTGTTCATCTTCCAGAACGACATCGCCGGCGAACTGGCCAGGGACGCGCCGGGGCTGGCCATGCCCCAGTTGCTGACCGCGCTTGGCCTGGTGCTGCTGCTGGTCATCGGGCTGATGGCCGCGCTGTTCCGCATCTTCCTGCTGTTGCGCCGCATCGTCGATACGGTGGGGCAGGGCGATCCCTTCGTGCCGGAAAACGCGCGCCGGCTGACGCAGATGGCCTGGCTGAGCCTGGGCGTGCAGCTGATCTCCCTGCCGATCGGCGCGATCGGCCTGTGGATCGCGCGGGCGACCGAGGGCACGGACACCAATGTCGATGTCCACGTCGATGGCGGCCTGTCCGGCAACGGGCTGCTGCTGATGCTGATCCTGTTCATCCTGGCCCGCGTCTTCCGCCAGGGCGCCGCGATGCGCGCCGAGCTGGAGGGTACGGTCTGATGTCCGATGAGACCACCGAAGGCGGCGCGATCACCGTCAAGCTGGACGACCTGCTCCATGCCCGCCGCATGACGCTGACCGAACTGGCCGAACGCATCGGCATCACGCTGGCCAACCTGTCGATCCTGAAGACCGGCAAGGCCAAGGCGATCCGCTTTTCCACGCTGGAAGCGATCTGCCGCGAACTGGATTGCCAGCCGGGCGACCTGCTGGGCTACGAGCCGGGCTGAAGCGGAGGAGCGGCTGGTGCCGCAACGAAATGCGCTCTTCCGCGCATTTCCCAACAAACCACACCGATGGCCGGCCCGGCCATCGGTGTGATCACGTCCCGTCTTGCGAGCGCGCGCCTGGCGGCTAAGAGTCCCCGCGCAGGCATCAGGGGGCAGCGGTTCGATGAGCGAGGAAATGGGCTGGCGGCCGTTCGGGCCGCGCGTGTAGCGCGACGATTACGGAGTCCGGTCGGCGTCAATTTTGATGGCCGATAGGTGGCCGCGCCG
>NZ_JARESE010000124.1 GCF_029076845.1 Novosphingobium album (ex Liu et al. 2023) | reverse complement strand
TCACCAAACAGCGGGGCCTCAGTCCGCGCAGCATCTACCACACGCTGCGCTTTGCCGACCGCTTCATGGACCACCGCTTCGGTGCGGACATGATCGATCTGACCGGCCTTCGGCCCGTTGACGCCGTCGGGTTCGTTCAACACTTGCTGTCGCGGGGGCGGCCATACCGGGACAAGAGTGCAGTGACGCATCTGCGCACGTTCTTCCAGTACCTGTTCGCACGAGGCATCACCGCGACCAACCTTGCCCTAAGTGTGCCCAGAGCAGCGACGGCCCGCGACAAGCGCCTTCCCCGGCATCTGCCGCCTGAAGGCGTCGAAGCCGTGCTCGACTGGGTTCGCCGAAATCCCCGGCACGGCGTTCGCGATTACGCGATGCTGCTGCTTATGGCGCGGCTCGGGCTTCGCGCGCCGGAAATCATCAGGATCGAACTTGGCGATATCGACTGGCGTTCAGGCGAACTGACGGTGCGCGGCAAAGGCAAGTTGCATGACCGTGTGCCCATCACCCCCGAGGTCGGCGAAGCCCTAAGCCGGTACCTGAGGGAGGAACGCGGACCGACCGACTGCCGGACCTTGTTCGTCACCCAGCGAGCACCGCATCGACCGTTCAAGAATAGCCAGATCGTCAATGCCCTGATCAAGGATGCGCTCGATGCGACCGGTCAGAAGCCCGCCACGCCCTATGTGGGGTCGCATGTTCTGCGCCACAGCCTTGCCACGCAACTCATAAATCATGGCGCTTCACTCGACGAGGTCGGCGACATGCTGCGCCACCGGTCGCGCGGTTCCACCATGATCTACGCCCGGCTTGATATCGAAGGCTTGCGATCCATTGCCCAGCCCTGGCCAGTGGCGGGAGGTGCACAATGAGCCTTGCCAGCCAGCTTGACCGCTATCTCGCCGTTCGCCGTAGCCTCGGCTATGACCTCAGGACTTCCGAACGTGTGCTGCGCCGCTTTATACGCTTTGCCGACGATACGGGCGCGAAGCATGTCGATCCCGACCTGTTCCTGCGCTGGGACGCCAGCCAGCCTATTGCCGGGTCATCCACCCGGTCTGCCCGGCTCGGAATGGTGCGGCTGTTCGCTCTTTGGTTGAGCAGTGTCGACCCGGCGCATGCAGCGCCGCCGCGCGGGTTGTTGCCCGACCGCACAACGCGCAAACGGCCATACATCTACAGCGAAGCCGAGATCGGGGGCATCATCGCAGCGGCCAGTGAACTGCCTTCCACCTACGGGATGCGTGGGCTGACATGTTCGACCTTCTTCGGCCTGATCGCTGTCACGGGACTCAGGATCAGCGAAGCGCTGGCGCTGGATACCGACGACCTTGATGCAGCAACCGGAGTGCTGCGTGTCCGGCATGGCAAGCTGGGAAAGGAGCGCCTGCTGCCACTCAATCCGACTGTCGTGGACCGGCTGACCGCCTACACGACCGAACGTGACCGGTTGCTCGGTCGCGCGCCCGGGCAGCTCTTCGTCAGATGCAACGGTGACCGGCTCAGCGAATGGTCGGCGCGGGCCAGCTTCGCACGGGTCAGTCGAACAATCGGGCTGCGGGAATACTCGCGGTTCAAGCTGCACGGGAAAGGACCACGCATACATGACCTTCGTCACACCTTCGCGGTTCGGACCATGATCGACTGGTATCGCACAGGCAAGGATCCGGCACGCGAGATGATCAAGCTGACGACCTGGCTTGGCCATGCCAACCCTGACCACACGTTCTGGTACATCGAGGCCGTGCCCGAACTGCTGGAACTGGCGATGGCGCGCGCCACGCGCCTTAGCGGGGAGGCTGAGCAATGACCGCCATGACCTTGCCCGCACTGATCCAGCGCTTCTTCACCGACCG
>NZ_JARESE010000123.1 GCF_029076845.1 Novosphingobium album (ex Liu et al. 2023) | reverse complement strand
GCGAAGCATCGGCGCGCACGCCGAGTACCTGCCACCATTGCTCGGGCGCGGGCAGGGCGACGTGGCCGGCGAAGGCTTGTTCAAGGTCCGCGACGCCCCAGCGTTCCTGACCGCGCAGCGCCTCGATGTGCGCGGCGATCGCGGCGATGTTGTCGGCCACGGTGTTCCAGCGATCGCACGCGAGGACGTGCGGCCGGCCGTCCAGCTCGAAGAAGAAAGCGACGCTGGGGTCCGCCGGGGCACCCTGGTCTCGCCGGGGGCGGCCATCGGCACGGAGCGGGCAGTTGGTCGAGAGGGTCAGCTCAAGCATTCGCCAGGCGTGGCCGTTCAGCGTGACCTTGCGGACCTGCTCGCGCAAGCGGCCGACGGCTTCGTCGAACAGCAGGGGGCGGTCACCGGAGCGAAACAGCGCGGGCTTGCGCGCGATCGTCTTCAGCCGGCCGATCGGCCAATCGACCGGATAGGCGAACCGGATCTGCGGCTCGCTCATGCCCCACCTTCCAGCGCTACCGCGTGAAGGGTCATGATGTCGGGATGGTCGTTGGCACAACGCATGCAGACGTTGGTCTGACCGCGCGCGATCTGGACTACGGGCTGCTCGCACGGTCCCATCGCCCTCGCGAGGGCTGACCCGGCGTCGCCGCCGCCGAAGAACGCGACCAAGCCCAGATGCCGGCTGACCGCGTGCATATCCATGCCGCATTGCCGAAGCGTAACGCGATAGAAGATCGGGCTTTCGGTCGCAGGGATGGCACGCCCGCAGAAAGCACAGGCCTCGAGCGCCTCAGGGCCGAGCCGGGGAGCGTCCTTAAGGCGATCGTCAACCATGCTCAACCGCCTCCGGTTCAGGAGCGCCTTCAACCCATGCATCGAATTCGACAGCGCAGTGCTCGCAGAGGTGCCGGTGGCCGCCACGGCCATGCACGCTCAGCCATGACGAGGGCCGATCCGGGCCGGACCACAAGAACTTTTCTTGGTGTTTTTGCAGTGGTCGGCTGTGGACCTCGCCGCAGCGATCGCAGGTAAACTGGCTCAGCATGGCGTAGCTCATTTCAGGCAGCTCCATCGGACTGGTGGATTTCGCTGGACTCGCTGGGCCGCCGGTGGCGGCAGCCGATGTCGCCGCGCGTGCCGCAGCGGGGGCAGGGCTCGCGATCGGGCGCGAACTGGCGATCGTCGCGGGTCGAAGCGGGGGTGAAGCGCGCCACGGCCTGGTCGGCCAGGCTGTCGAGCGTGCTGGTGATCGTGCCCACGCTGCGCGCCAGGCGCCTGCGCTCCTCGGCCCGGGCGCTTTCGGCGAAGATCGCCGCGCGCAGGGCGCGCGAGCTGTCGGGGCGGCGCGTGGTTCCGGCACGCCGCCCCTCCACAGATTGGGATTGTTTCGCGCGCGCCGCGCTGCCGTCTAGCTCATGATATCCTCCTGCGCTGGTGGGAGCCGCCTGACTGGTGGGTGGGTTGAGGGAGGCGCCGGGGTTCACTCGGCCGCCTCCCTCGTCTCGTGCTGTTCTGGCGCGACACCGAAGGACAGCAGCGGGTGTATCCAGCCCGCGTCCTTCAGCACGCCGGCGGCGGCGCCGGTGAGGACGGGATCGACGAGCTTGTGCCAGGAGCGGAATGCCTCGGCCTCGACGTGGGGCTGCGCCAGTTCGAGGCGCTTCATCTTGGGGACAAGCGCGAGGAAAGCGGGCGTGGGTTCCCATAGTTCGCGCAGGGTTTCGTCGGTCGCCCCGGCGAGACGGGCGAGGCGATCGTGCGGCCCGACGCGCCAGCCCGGCACGTTGGCGGAGCGGACGAGGGCGAGGCCCGCCAGGACGGCGCCGGCGAGGCGTTTCTTCTGGTCGGACGTGAAGTGGAAATGGGTGAACGCGTCCGCCGGATCTTCGACGGTCATGTAGTTCTCGGCGCAAACGCTCTCGACGGTGGCCTTCCACAGTTCGCCCGCCTTCGCTTCCCCGACGAAGGGCGCGACGACGTCGGTGGGCTCCGAATCCCCCGAAATGTCCCACGGGCTGGCGAGGCCGCGCGCGCCGACGTGGGTATGGCGATCGCGGCCCAGCGCCTGGCGAAGCTGCGACCAGACGGCGTAGTCACGGCCAAGCGTCCCTTCCCCCAGCGCATCGGCGACGAGGATCGCGCGCAGCAGCTCGCGGCGCAGCGAGCGCAGCACCTGCAGGCCATCGGCGGTGAGGCCATGCTCATCCTTGACCGCGGCGCGCGCGGCCTGAGCGGCGGTGTGGTTGGCCAGAGCATCGAAGCCCGAGGCCTCGGAGACGCGGGCCGGATGGTCGGGCGGCAGCGGCGCCCGATCGGCGCCGCCTTTCTCGGCCGCGCGCCGGGCCTTGCGGCTGGCCCACCACCAGCGTGGCTCCGCCTCGCCCGATGGCCTGATCTCGAGCGTGGCCACCACTTCGCCATCGGGCAGCTCGATCCTGGTCACGCCGCGCTTCGTCGTCGTCTTCGGCACGAATTCCAGCGCGTGATCGGCGTAGCCGTGGGCCTGGGGCGGCTCGGCGGCGAAGCGCAGATCGCTTCGGCCGGTCTGCTGGCGCAGCTGCTGCTTGAGGTGGGCAAGCTTGTTCTCGACCTGCTGGCGCAGCAGTCCCTCGTCGACGACGCGACCGCGCGTCTCGGCCTCGTCCGCGAAAAGATCGAGCTCGAAGCGGCCGCCGGCGGCGCGGTAGACGTCCTCGCCGATGAAGCGCAGCAGACGTTCGGCCTCGCGATCGCCGACCTTGAGGAAAGCCCGGATATGGTGCGGCTGGCGATCCCATTTCGCCGCCTTGGCGAATCGCGACCAGGCCGCGCGCTGCAAGTCGTGATCCTCGGTCGCGGCGTAGGCTGTGGCGTCGTCCAGCGCCAGCGTCCCGGAAGCGTAAGCTTCGAGGATCTCGGGGACGAGCGTGCCGAGGCGAAGCTGCTGCACCACCCAGCGCTCACGCTGGCCGATATTGGCGGCGATCTCCCCGACGCTCGCGCCCTGTTCGTGCGCGCGCGCGATCGCCGCGTGGATCTCGTAAGGGCGCAACTCGCGCCGCAGCAGGTTCTCGGCCAGCGAAAGTTCGGTGATCTCGGCCGGCAGCAGCTCACGCACGATGACATCGACGGGCCAGTCGGCCGGCAACCGGCCGTCGGCGACCAGGCGCTGGATCGCGCGAAGCCGGCGGCCTCCCGCCAGCACGCCATAGGATGCGTCATCCGGCATCGGGTGGACGATCAGCGGCAGCAGCAGGCCGTGCACCGCGATCGAGGCTTCCAGCGCGCCGGTGGCGTTGGCGTCCTCCTCGTTCTGGCGGACGTTGAACGGCGAGAGGGTCAGGGCTTGGACGAGAACGGATCGGACGGTCATGCCAGCTGTTCCTTGTTCCTTGGCCGGCGCGCGGCGGCGTGGTTCGGCGAGGGGGAAGGCGAGCTGCAGGCCCTCTCCGGGATAGGCGAGATCCAGCTCGGCGCATTCGGGGCACGAGCAGGGGCGGGGGCGCGGCTTCACGGCTTGGGCTCCGCCGTGCTTTCGCCGCGCCTGCACGCCAGGCGCAGCGCGCGGCGGCGGTTCAGCTCGGCGAGGATGCGGCTTTCCTCGCGCGACATGGGCAGGATGCGCGGCTTGCGCCCGCGCGCGAGCAGCATGTTGATGCCGGTGCGCCGCATCATGCGGGTGATCCGGCCGCTCATGCCCGCACCTCGCTGGCCAGCAGCGCGACGAGGTGGAGCACGAAGAAGGCGGCGACGAAGGGCACGACATCGGCGTCCAGCGTCCGGCGCGGGGAAAAGCCATCGGCGGCGATCTTGCCGAGGATGAGGAAGTCCAGCACCAGCGCGACGACGCGGCACACCTCGAACAGCCCGGCGATCACGGCCGCAGGCTCCGAACGAGGCCGACGATCGCCGGCACGAAGACGAGGCCGACGACGCTGGCGACGATCGCGGCGTAGACGCATCCGAGACGCCGCTCGACGCGCTCGGCGAAGGCAAGCGTCCGGGCCATCCGGCGATCGGCCCCAGTCAGCGGGAGAGCGGTCAGCGGGAGATCGGCGAGATCCAGGGGTTCGGGATACTCGGCATGGGCGGCGGCGCGCGCTTCGGCGGCTGGCATCAGGCGTCCTCCTTCTCTCGGGCGGGTTGCGCGCGCAGATCCGCGACGAAGGCGGGATCGGCCCGCTCGGCCGCGTCGGCGCGCGGCGTGATCTTGCGGAAGCAGTAAGCGGGGTAGAGTTTGCGGGGCCAGCGCGCGAACTCGAGCACGATGGTCGGCTCGCCGGCCAGCAGGTGCGCGGCGATCTCGACCACCTGGACGATGCGGACGTCACCGCAGGCCGGACCGTGATCCGGGTAGATGCCGTTGCGGAACCAGCCATTGGCGTTCAGGCACTCGGCGAGGTCGCCGGCGCGCCACTCGTCCGGGGAATCGCCGGGAGCGTTCGCGGCCGTCTTGCCGCAACGGCGGCCGAGGTTGAGGAACCAGCGCATCAGCTGGCCCTCGCCCGGACAATCGCCCTGGCAAGCGAGCGGCTGCCTTCGACCATCATGTTCTCATGTTTACGCTGATCGTCGGAGCCGCCCGACAGCCGGACGATGATAGACTGGACATAGACCTTGCGCAGGCCGAGATCGGCGGCGATCTCGGACGCCGTCATGCCGCGCTCGGATCGGGTGAGGATCTGCGCCTCGCGGTTGGTGACGGCCATCACCCGATCCCCAGCGCGGCTTTGTAGGTTTCGAGGACCGATTCCATTTCGCGGCGATCGTCGGGCCGCATCTTGCGCAGCCGCACGCATTGCCGCATCGCCTTGACGTCGTAGCCGACCGCCTTGCCCTCGGCGTAGGCGTCGCGGATATCGTCGGAGACGCCCTTCTTCTCTTCCTCGAGGCGCTCGACGCGCTCGATCAGGAGGCGCAGGCGATCGTCGCTCATGGCTTCACCACCACGGCCATTGCCTCCTGACGCAAATTGAGCTTGCCAGCCACCGCATGGGCGGCCTCGAGCATCGACTGCATCTGACCGTCCGCCAGCTGCAGGGCGAGTTCCAGCGTCATCATCTGCGCACCGCCGCCTTCCGCGCGTTCGACGACCGCCAGCAGGGCTTTCAGCGAATCGTCCGCCGCGTGGCAGGCCAGATCGACGATCACGCTCGTGCGTTCGGCCGATGCGCCATTGCTCTTCAACAACTGGCGAAGTTGCGCGCGCGTCTCGTTTCCGAAGTAGCTCATGCCGGTTCCCTTTCGGTCTGGCGCGCTTGCGCCTCGGCGCGGCGGGCGCAGGCGGTGCAGAGGGTGGGATCGCCTTCGACCCAGGCGCAGGGGCGGCCCGACGTGGTGGCGCAGCAATCGTGCCAGGAGCAGCCGCAGAACCGGCAGAGCTGGGGTTCGGGCAGGCAATTGCCGGGCCCGGCCTGGTGGCGCAGGAGCAGCAGCTCGTAGACGCCCAGCTCGAACGGGAAGGCCCGGCGCAGCAGCGCGGCCTGCGGCATGGTCAGCGGGGCCTCGTCGCGCTCGGCCGCCTCGATGCGCCGCTGAAGCTCGAGCCGGTCCCCGGCGGTGACGGGGCGCAGGCGATCGGGCGCGCCGGCGACCTGCGCGGCAAGGACGGGCAGGGGCAGGTCGGCCGCCTCGCGGCGCAGGCGCAGGTAGGTTCCGGGGGACATCGGCAGGGTACGCGGCATCGGCTGGGTACTCCGGGCGTGGGACAGCGCACCGAACGTCGCAGTGACGATCGGGCGCGGGACGGATGCGGATCGGGCTTGGTCGGCGGGGCCGGGTTACGGGTCGGGCGGCGGGGGGCCGGTGGCGTGGGGTTCGGGCGCGGTGGCGGGATCGCCCGCGCCGCCGAGGCAGGACTGGATGAGCTGGTGCGCCTGGCGGAAGCGGGCCATGGCCTCGTCGATCTCGCGCAAGGTGGCTTTCAGGTCGTGCCGGCCGGCGCCGTTGCGCGCGGCGGCGACGAGGGCGATTTCGGCCTCGCTGTTTTCGCGCAGCACTTCGGGCAGCAGCTGCAGCAGGGCGGCCGGGCCGGCGAAGCGATCGGTGGCGGCCAGTTCGAGCTGGACGGTGTAGGCCTCGTAGAAGGGCGCGCCGAGGCCGCCCGCGCCCTGGAACGCGAGATCGAGCGCGAGCGCGCACTCGACCGGCACGCCCTCGGGCAGATCGGGATTGCCCCAGTTGCGCACGGTGCTGGCCGCCCGGCCGCAGACTTGCGCCGCCTCGGCCCAGTCGCCCGGCAACTGCCCGACGACCCGGGCCAGCGCGGCCTCGAAAGTCAGAGGCGGGCGGTGCTTCGTCATGCCGCGATCGCCGATGCGAACAAGGCGGCGGGGCGACATTGTGGATCGACGGGCACCGCCCGCAGGCGTCCGGCTCCGCCATTCGCGAGCGGATGGATGAGACGCGCGGCCCGGTTTTCGCTGGACCAGGGGCACGCCACCCCGCGCCGCCGGCGGCGCGCACCCGGCCGGGGAGCACTGATCCCGGCCAGAAAATCACCCGCCGATTCTGAGGGACCGGCAAGCGCCGCGCCCCTAGGCTGCGGGCATGGACAGAACAGACCTTTGGGAGCGCGGCTGGACGCCGCGCTCCCGCCGGCTATCGTGGGGCTTGAGAGCAACCCACGAAGAGTCGCGAGGCCGTGGCCGGAGCGCCGCGTCATGCCGCCGGCCCTGCGTGCGCCCAAAGGGGAAAAGCATGGGCCAGATCACCGGCCGCGTCGTTATCAACGGGATGCCAGCCTGCGAGGTTACCTGCCATTGCGGCCATAAAGGCACGGTATTCGTCCACCAGCTCGAAGCGGCGCGTTACTACAAATGCGGCTTCTGCTTCGGCGAGTTCATACCCGATTCGCCCGATGCTGCGACGAACGAGCAGCTTTTCGAGGAGATCGCCCGGGACCTGAAGGCCGCCGGCAAGCGCGGCGATGAATGAGCGGTTGGCCGCCTTGAGCGCATCGAGTTCCGCGGCGTGGTCGCGCACCAGCAGGCAAGGTCGGCGGCCCAGGACCTTGGGCGAATCCGGCCAGCCCCGCAGTTCGAACGGCAGGATGAAGGGCACGCGGTCGCGCAGATCGGCGTCCCCGCCAAGCGCATCGACCAGGGGATGGCGGAAGGCGATCATGAGCGCAGGCTTTCGAGAACAGAGGGCAGACCTTTGGGGACGCGGCTGGACGCCGCGCCCCCGCCGGCTA
>NZ_JARESE010000122.1 GCF_029076845.1 Novosphingobium album (ex Liu et al. 2023) | reverse complement strand
GCGCTGCGCGTCTGGCGGCGGCGCCTGGCGGCTTCGTCGATCGCCTCGACGATCGCGGCGTCCATCGACAGGTGGACGCGTTCCAGCGTCCTGGCCGGCGCGATCCAGGGGACGGCGATCAGGAACGCGCCTTCGGCCAGATCCCCGGCCGCCTGCTGCCGGATCGCCTCGATCGAGCTGGGCGCGACCGGCTCGGCATCCTCGAACCACAAGGTAAGGGCCTCCACGGCATTGGGCACCACGTCGTCGAGATCGTCGGCGGCCGAGAAGCAGCCGGGAATGTCGGGAAAGGTCACGCCGTAGGCGCTTCCGGGATCGCGGTGCACGACCGCGTAGAAATACTGCATCGTCTGGTCCTTTGGTCGATCCGGGCTGGCTCAGAGCCAGCCCGCTTGCTTTGCTATGGCCCGAGCGGTTCCCCTCGGCAGGTCTTTCTTCGGGTGCGGAACGATCACCGTGCGGTCGCCCTTGCGGAACTTGTGGTGCGAGCCCTTCGTCGACACGAGTTCGAAGCCATCCGCGAGGAGCCGTTTCACGATCGCTTTGCTGTCCGTTTCCATGCCCATTTTATTGCACATTTTCCAGCCACCAGCAAGCGGAAATGTGCAAATAAATGGGCCTATGATCTCTAGAGCACGCTGGTTTTATGCCGTTTTCCTGCTATATTCCCTGGGTGGCGTGGACAGGGCATTGAACGGAACGGGCGACCACGACCGGCCGCGACTGGCACCCGAGATGGCGAGCCGGCGCTTGCTGCTGCTCGCCTTCGTGCGCGACTATATCGCACGCTGGGGCGAGAGCCCCTCGCATGGCGAGATCGCCAGCGGGCTGGGCATCAGCCGCACGCGCGCGCGCCAGCTGATCAAGGCGCTGGTGCGATCCGGGCAGCTGCTCCACCGGCCGGGCCCGCGCGGGCTGTCGCTGCCCGCGCAGCGCGACGAGGCCGTGCGCCGGCTGCGCGACCTCGGCTGGAAAGTGGACGAGGATCTGGCCCGCGCCAGCCCGGAGAGCCCGGCCGCCCCCTGCGCAAAAACGTCCCTGCCGGGGCCGATCGTGCTCGACTACGTTCCACGTGATGGAGGTGCGGATGGCGGGAACGATATCGGCGACACGCGAAATTGCGCGGCGGCGGGAAACGGCGCGGAAGAACTGGGCGGCGCGGCACCCCGACAAGGCGCGCCAGGAGCGCGAGCTTCGCCGGCATAATCGCGAGGTCCGCGACGGGTTCGGCCACAAGGTGCACGGCACGCCCGAGACTTGCGCCAAGGCGGCCCGCACGCGGCAAGGGGCGCTGGCGCGGCTTTACCAGGCCGGCGACATCTCGATCGACCAGCTGGCGGCGGCAGCCGACATCGCGGCCGTGCACGCGAAAGTGACGCGCGACGTGGCGATCGGCACCGTCAGCCTGGAAACGCGCGTCGATGCCTGCCGGCGCAACGATGCGCTGTTCTTCGAGCGGCTGGGCGCGGTGCGGGCCGAGGTCGCCTATTCGAACTGGCGCAGGGCCTTGCCCGAACCGCTGCCGGTGCTGGCCATGGTGATCGACGATGTGAGCTGCAGCACCGCCGCCAGCCACTTCGGGATGCACAAGCGCCGGGCCAAGGCGATTCTGACGCAGGCGCTCGACGACTGGTTCGACCGGCTGGACCAGGCGTGCCGCGAGATCGACGACGTGAGCGTGACGATCGCGCATTTGCGCATACGATGACCCCCCCTGCGCAAAATAGACCCTGCCTGGGCGGCCCGTAACGCGCCATATCGACCCCGCCAGAGTTGCGTCCGGTGCAGTCTCCCGGTCCCGGCCCAGGATACCCGAGCGAGCCGCTATATGCGGCCGTACACGAGCCCGTCAGCCTTACCGCTGGCGGGCTCTTCGCGTTGAAGGACTTCGAGTGAAGCACGCTGACCTGCCAATCGGCTTCCACCCCGTGCCGGGCCGTGACGTCGATCGGGCACGATTGCCGGCCGAGCCGAAGCGGCGCCGGTTGCGCCTGCCCAGGCCGACGAAGAACAATGATCCCGCCTATCGCAAGGCGATGCGGGCGCGATGAGCCGGCCCGTCAGCCTGGGCACGCTGCTCGATCGCGAGGTCGACGCGCTCGATGCACTGCTGAGCGAAGTGCGCGGCGGCATTCGCGGGCCGGCGCATTTCGACCGGCTCGAGGAAAAGGCTTGTGCGATCGGCGCGCGGCTTCGCGCCGCCTTTCGCGAGCGCGAGGCGACGCGGCCGTGATCGACATCGATGTCCTGAAGCGGGCTGCGCGTGACGCCGCCGGCGAGGGACGTCCGATCGAACTGACGCCGGCCTGCTTCCACCAGCTGATCGCCGAGCTTGAAGCGGGGCGCAGGGCGCAAGCCGAAGCGGGGCAGACGTTCGGGCTGCCGAGGGGAGTGAGGCTTTGACGGTTCTGACGGTACGCCATGGCCAGGCCGAAGCGCTGCCCGAGCTGCGCGCGGTGCTGGAGCTGGCCTGCAACAAGGCGCAGCTGCTCTATCATGCCGAGACGGCCTGGTCCTCCGGCGCGTTCTCCGGCGCGCGCCACACCATCCAGCTGTGCTTCACCGGCATTGACGCGATCGCGTTCGCCGAGGCGTTCATCGAGCGGTTGCCTTATCAGGAATTCGCCCTTGTGGGCCGGTGCGTGATGGACGCGGCGATCATCGCGGTCGAGCGGACGCGGGGTGACGACGAGCCGGCCACCACGATCACCCTGCAACTCCTGACCCTGGAGAACTGACGATGCCCCCCATCCGCACGCCGCGATCGGTGAAGGCGGCGACCGAGCTGCTCGAGCGCTATGCCGCGATCGAGGGCGATATCGCGCTGATCGAGAATGTCCGCAACGCCGCGATCGCGGAAGCGAACAAGTCGGCCGATGCCGGCGCCGAGCCGCTGATCGCCGAGCGGGATCTGATCCGCGAGAAGCTCGCGCCCTGGTGGAAGGATGCCGCAGCCTCGCTCACTGCCGGCAACCGCAAGTCGATCGAGCTGGGCGGGTGCATGATCGGCACGCGCGCGGGCCGCGACAGCCTGGCCATCAATGGCGACGAGGATGCGATCGCCGAGAAGCTCTCCAAGCGCGACTGGGCCAAGCCGCTCGTGCGCGTGGTGACCAGGCTCGACAAGAAGGCGATCATGAAATCGATCGACGGTGTCTATCGCAAGCAGCTCGCCGCGCTGGGGCTGAGCCGCAAGGCTGGCGGCGAACAGTTCTTCGTCGAGCGCGCCGAGCAGGGCGGCACGGTGGCGGGAGCCCGGGCGTGAAGACGACACTGACAGGCGGTTCGGCGGTGACTCCCGACCATCGCGAGATCATCGGCGAGGGGCCGCGCAAGGGGCAGCAGAGGGACTATGTCGTGCTGTCGGCCGACGAGCGGGCCAAGGGCTTCGTCCGTCCGGTGCGGCGTGCTTACCGGCACCTCAGGTGTGGCACCGTGACGAAGATGGGTCAGGCACTTGCCGAGACTTATGCGTGTGATCCCGAATTCTACAGCGGTACATTCTGCTGCAGCTGTGGCTCGCACTTCCCCGTTGGCCAAGCAGGCGAATTCGTCTGGGACGGAACCAGCGAGAAAGTGGGCACGTGAAGCCCGACCAGCACATGCGGCTCGACAGCCTGGCGATGGTCAATCGCATCGCCGAGGCACGGGGCGCGCTGCTGCACCAGATCTCGGTGGTCGAGGCCGAGCATGATTGCCTGACGCCCCCGAAGTTCTGCGTCACCGTCGATGCTCAGCGCCTGGGGCCGGACATCCTGGCGATCGTGCGGCCTGTGGTCGTGCGTGAGCTGCGCGCTCAGGTGGCGGCGCTGGAGCGTGATCTGGAGGCGCTCGGCGTTAGCGTCGGCTGATGCGGCGACGTGTCGACGTGTCGACCAGTCGACCTGTCGAGCGCCTGCGCGGCCGAGCAGGCCAGAAGCAGCGCAAGCGCCGACTGGCGCGCACCAGGGGCCTGTGCGAGCGCTGCCTGGCGCGTGGCCTCACTCGCCTTGCCGACGTCGTTGACCATGTGGTGCCGCTGGCGCTGGGTGGGTCGGACGACGATCAGAACACCCGCAACTTGTGCGAGCCCTGCCATCTCGAGGTCACGGCCGAGCAATTCGGCTTCGCCTCGATCGGCAAGGGTGTCGATGCGAACGGCCGACCGCTGCTGTCGGACCATCCGTGGAATGCGCGCGGCGGGACCGGGGGTGGGTCGAAAGTCTGAGACCCTAGCGAGCGGACACCGGCGGCCCCAACCATGCGCACTGCGATGAATTTTGAAGTAAAAAGTTGGGGCGATGACGGCAGCTGATGGAGTACCCGAGCCGAAGTGGGCCACGCTGCTGAAGGATCGGGGCGAGCGCGCGGCCGCCAAGGCGCACTGGAAACGCGTGACCGATGAGATGCGGGAGCGCGAAACACTCTCCCCATCCAACGGCCATGCCGTGCAGCGCCTCGTGCTGGCCTACATCATCTATGATCGCTGCTCCGCCCAAGTGGCCGACGGCGGCGTCATCAGCGAGCCCGCGAAGGACAATCCCAAGGCCATCGCGCGCCTCTCGGTCTTCTATCAGGCCATGCGGGAGGCGGAGAACACGGCCGAGCGGCTGGAAAACCAGCTGGGCTTGACACCCCAGCGCCGGGGCAAGGTGTCGAAGGTGACGAAGAAGCGGGAGCGCAGTGCGGGTGCCGACGCGTACCTCAGGCCGAAGGGGTAAGCAAAGCGACCCGACGACTGCCTGGGCGGAAGGCGCGGTCCGGGGCGACTTCGTTACTGGCGAGCTGGTCCGGTATGCGGCGGAACGCCACCTGCGAGACCTGCGCGATGCCGAGGCGCGCGGCTACTTCTGGCGGCCGGATCTGGCGCAGTGCGCCCTGGATTTCTTCCCGTCGCTGTTCACGATCACCGATGGGCCTGCCGAGGGCAAGCCGTTCAACCTGATCCCCTATCAGGTGTTCATCGTCGGCTCACTGATGGGCTGGGTCAATGCCGAGGGACGCTGGCGCTTTCGGTCCGGCTACGTCGAGACCGGCAAGGGTCAGGCGAAGTCGCCGATGATGGCGGGGCTCGGGCTCTACGCCATGGGCTGGTGCGACTTTTCGCGCGCGCAGATCTATTCGATCGCCGCGAACAAGCAGACGTCGATGGTCCTGTTCAAGGACGCAACGGCGATGTGCCGGGCGCAGATCCCCGGATACGACGACGGCGAGAGCCTGGACGTTCGCGGCGACATCGTCATTCGCGGCGAGGGCGACAACGCCTGGAAGATCGAGCACCCGGCGACGCAATCGTTCTTCCTGCCGCTGGCCGACGGCAAGAAGCAATCCGGCCCGCGCCCGCGCATGGTGCTGGCGGACGAGATCCACGAGTTCACGTCGGTCGCCCAGATCGATACGTGGCAGCGCGCGATCGACAAGATCGCGGGCAGTGCCATGATGGTGCTGGGCAGCAATACGCCGGCGACGTCGCAACTGGTCGGTACCGAGATCTCGGAGGCCGCCCAGGCGGTGGCGAAGGGGGACGTCAAGAACGACACGGCTTTCGCCTTCGTAGCGCGGGTCGACAAGAAGGACCGGGAAACGGTCTTCGAAAACGAGGCCTGCTGGGTCAAATCGCTGCCCGCGCTGGGCATCACCTACCCGATCACGAATATCCGGGAGGCGGTCGAGGCGGCCAAGACGCGGCTGTCGACCAAGAGTTCGGTCAGGCGGCTTTATTTCGGCATCCCGACCGGCGCGGCCGATTTCTGGATCAACGAGGAATCGTGGGCCGCAGTGCTGCGCGAGATCCCCGACGACGTCATTGCCCAGCTGCGCGGCTGCAAATGCTGGCTGTCGCTGGACCTCTCGAAGAAGAACGACCTTACGGCGCTGACGGCGACTTGGCTGGACGACGAAGGACGGCTCTGGTCGAAGACCTGGTACTGGACGGCCAGGGATGGCCTGGAGGACCGCGTGAAGGCGGACCTCGCGCCCTATGATGAATGGGTCGAAAAGGGCTTCATGTCGGCCGTTGGCGGCGCGACGATCGACTACACGTTCATCGCCGCGCAGGTCCAACGGCTGTGTAACGACCATGATGTGCAGGAGCTGGTGTTCGATCCGGCGAAGATCGCCGATTTCGAAACTGCCTGCGATGAGATCGGCTTTCCGGCCTGGCGCTTCCGGGGGATCAAGGAGCCCGCCGGCACCGGCTTGAAGATGGTGGCGCACGCGCAGGGGATGCGCGTGATGTTCGAGGATCGGCAGTATTGTATGCCACGATCGATCCAGCGTCTGGAAGATCGCATCCTGAACAAGACGATCTTCATCGAAGACTCGCCCGTTACTTACAGCTGCGCGGCCAACGCCGCGCTGATGGAAGACGGGATGAAGAACCGCGCGTTCGACAAGAAGCGCTCGCGCGGACGCATTGACGGCCTGGTGACGATCGCGATGGGCGCCGGCGCGGCCGACAACGTGCCGATGGCGCCGCCGCCTTCGGTCTATGAATCGCGCGGCGTGCGCAGGCTCTAGGAGGTCGAATGGGATTTTTCGGCGACCTCTTCGGGTTTGGCCGTCCGGCTTCGTCGCCTCGTGCCTCGCTGCTCGATAGCGGTGGCACGGTGATCTCGACGCCGCAGCAGTTAGAGGAAGCGCTGCGCACCGGCAACGTGTCCGAATCGGGCGAGCATGTTTCGCCGGAACGCGCGCTTTCGATCTCTGCCGCCTATGGCTGCGTCAGGCTGATCTCCGGCGCGATCGCCACGGTCCCGTTGCACATCAAGCGGCGGATCGACGAGCGCACACGCGAGGATGCTTCCGACCATCCGGTTTCCACGCTTGTGCGCCGGCGGCCGAACCGCTGGCAGAAGCCGCACCAGTTCAAGCGGATGATGCAGGCGAACATCTTGCTCCGTGGCAATGGCTACGCGCTCAAGGTGCCCGGCGTGCGCGGGCCGCAGGAACTGATCCCGCTGCATCCCGACCGGGTGAGGCCGCGCCAGCGTGACGACTGGGGCGTCGAATATGAGTGGACGCGCAAGAATGGCTCGCGGGTTGTCTTTCAGCAGGAACAGATCCTGCACCTCTACGGCCTGACGCTCGACGGCTTCACCGGCGTGACGCCGCTCACATTCGCCCGCGAGACGATCGGCACAGCGCTGTCGATGGACCGCTATGTCAGCCGCACGATGCGCAAGGGCGCGCGCGTGAGCGGCGCGATGCAGAAGAAGGAGGGCGCGCTCTCCGACACCGCGTACGACCGGCTGAAGGAGAGCCTCGAAGAATATCGATCGGGCGGCGACGAGGAGGGCAGCTTCCTGCTGCTCGAGGAAGGGCTTGAATGGAAGCCGATGTCGCTGACGATCGCCGATATGGCGTGGATCGAGGCGAAGAAGCTCAGCCGGTCCGAAGTGTGCATGTTCTACGGCGTGCCGCCGTCGATGATCGGCGACAACAGCGGCAGCGATTCGAACTGGGGGACCGGGCTCGAGCAGAAGTCGAACGGCTTTCAGGCATTCGGTCTCGAGGATCACTATACGATGTGGGAGGAGGGCATCACCTGCGACCTCCTGACAGACCCGCATTATGCGCGCTTCAATCGCTCCGCCCTGGTGCGCAGCGATATCAAGGCGCGGTGGGGATCGCACGTCCAGGCGCTGCAATGGGGGGTGATGAGCCCCAACGAAGTTCGCGCGCTCGAGGACATGAACCCAAGAGACGACGGGGACATCTATTATCCGCCGCCGAACACATCCGGCGATGCCGGCAGCAAGGACAGCGAGAATGACGATGACGTTCCGCCCGCGCGTTAACGCCAGGGCGCGGCCGGGCGCGTTGCCCATGCCGGCGAATCGGAAGATCTCCGCCTTCGCGCCGGCCAGCGTCTACGATCGCTGGGGCGAGGATGCCGCTGGCATCCGCGCGGCCGCTGGCGGTGACAATGTCATCACCATGTTCGACGACATCGGCGAGGATTACTGGAGCGGCGGCGGCATCACCGCGAAGAAGGTGGACGCGCAGCTGCGCGCGATCGGCGACCGGCCGGTCGAAGTGCAGATCAACTCGCCGGGCGGCGACATGTTCGAGGGCATCGCGATCTACAACGTGCTGCGCGAGCACCCGCAGGACATCACGATCAAGGTGATGGGGATGGCGGCATCGGCCGCCTCGCTGGTGGCGATGGCCGGCGACCGGATCGAGATCGGCGTCTCTTCGTTTCTGATGATCCACAATTGCTGGGTCATGGCGATGGGCAACCGCCACGATATGGCCGAGGTTTCCGCCTGGCTCGCTCCGTTCGACCAGTCGATGATCGACCTTTATGCGCTGCGCACCGATGCGAGCGCCGAGGAGATCGGCGCGATGATGGATGCCGAGACCTGGCTTTCCGGGTCAACCGCGATCGAAAAGGGATTTGCCGACGCGCTTCTGCCGGCGGACCAGATGAAACGCGACGAAAGCGCCCAGGCGGCCGATCGCCGCGTCAACGAGCTTCGCGCGATGGAGCTGACGCTGGTCCGCGCGGGCTACACGCGCAGCGAGGCCCGGGCTCGCATCCACAAAATCAAGGGAGACGGCACGCCAGGCGCTGCCGTCGATCTCGACAACCCCACGCCGGGCGCTGGGGACTCCGAATTGGCCGGCGCTCTGACCGGCCTCCTCAGCACCATCCGCTCATAGGAGCATCCTCATGAAGCACACTTCCCGTGCCGCGATGATCGCGGCCGGCGCCGCCGTCGTGTCCTCGCCGCGCGCCGTCTTTGCCATGCCGCGCGCCGATGGCGCCGACCCCAAGGCGCTGGTGGCGCAGATCAATACCGCCTTCGAGGAATTCAAGACGGTGAACAACGCCGCGCTTGCCGGCAAGGCCGACGATGCGGTCGTCAGCGAAAAGCTCGGCAAGATCAACGACAGCATCAATGACCTGACGGTGGCGCTGGAGAAGGCGCAGGCCGATCTTGCGGCGGCGCAGCTCGGCGGCGGTGGCGGTGACGAGGTCTCTGCCGAAGTGCGCGAGCACGCCGGCGTCTTCAACACCTGGTTCCGCAAGGGTGATCGTGCGATCGATGCCGACCTGCGCGACCTGGAAGTGAAGGCCAAGCTCACCACGCAGTCCGACCCCGACGGCGGCTATCTGGTTCCCGAGACGATGGAAGCTGGCATCGACCGCGTCCTGGGCAAGCAGTCGGCGATCCGCTCGATCAGCCGCGTGATCAACATTTCGGGCCAAACCTACAAGAAGCTGGTCAACATGGGCGGGGCCAGCTCGGGCTGGGTCGGCGAGCAGCAGGCGCGCACGGAAACGACCACGCCGACGCTGCGCGAGATCGCGATCAACGTCCACGAACTCTATGCGCAGCCGGCCGCGACGCAGACCGCGCTCGACGATGCCGTGTTCAACGTCGAACAGTGGCTGGCCGACGAGGTCTCGATCGAGTTCGCCGAGCAGGAAGGCGGGGCCTTCGCCAATGGCGACGGCGTCAGCAAGCCGCGCGGGATCTTCAACTATCCCACCGTGCTCAACGACAACTATGCCTGGGGCAAGCTCGGCTTCGTAAAGACCGGCGCCGCGGCCGCATTCGTCGCTCCGACGTCCGAACTCAGCCCGGCCGATTGCATGATCGACCTCTACTATTCGCTGAAGTCCGGCTATCGCAACAACGCGAGCTGGCTGACCTCGGACAAGGTGCTCGGCACGATCCGCAAGTTCAAGGATGGCGACGGCAACTACCTGTGGGCGGCGCCCACCGGCACGGCCGACGTCCCGACGATCCTGCAGAAGCCGGTCGTCACCGACGACAACGTGCCGGCGCTGGGCGCGAACGCCTTCCCGGTGGCCTTCGGCGACTTCAACCGGGGCTACACCGTCGTCGATCGCCAGGGCATCCGCGTGCTGCGCGATCCCTACACCTCGAAGCCGAACGTGCTGTTCTACACCACCAAGCGCGTGGGCGGCGGCGTGACCAACTTCGAGGCGATCAAGCTGCTGAAGTGCTCGCTCTGACGGCCTGAACCTTCCCCACATTCGAAGACCCGGCGGCCGCGAGGCCGCCGGCGCAGGAGACGATCATGAAGAACCTCGACCTCCACAACAAGCTGGAGTTCCGCCGCGCGATCAGCCCGGTTTCCGTTGCCGACACTACGGCCCTGGTCAGCCAGATCATCGACCGCCAGGGCTTCTCCGGCCTCGAATTCGCCATCGCG
>NZ_JARESE010000121.1 GCF_029076845.1 Novosphingobium album (ex Liu et al. 2023) | reverse complement strand
GCTGTGCGTCCAGATGGAAGCGAGCCGTCATACCATCGCGAGCTATCGCGACACGTTCCGCTTGTTGCTGCGCTATGCCGGCGCACGACTAGGCAAACCACCGGTCGCTATCACAGTCGAAGATATCGACGTCGATCTGGTTGCCGACTTCCTCGCCCACACCGAAGCGACGCGCGGCAACTGCGCCCGCAGCCGCAATACCAGGCTCGCCGCAATCCGTTCGTTCTTCCGCTACGTCGCGATGACCGACCCCACATGGATGCTGCACTGCCAGCGCATCCTCGCGATGCCCAACAAGCGCTATGTAAAGCGTGCCGTCACGTTCCTCGATGCGAGCGAGATCGCCGCCCTGCTGGCGGCACCGGATCGCTCGACATGGGTGGGAAAGCGCGATCATGCCCTGCTGCTGCTCGCGGTGCAGACGGGCCTCAGGGCATCGGAACTGATCAGCTTGCGAAACAGGGACGTCGTACTTGGCACCGGTGCACACGTTCGTTGCATGGGCAAGGGACGAAAGGAACGGTCCACACCGATCAGGCGGGAAACGGCCAAAATCCTGAAGGCGTGGATCGGCGATCATGGCGACAGCGATCTGCCAATGTTCCCATCAATCCGTGGCGAACGGCTCAGCCGAGACGCGCTCGAACATCTGGTGCGTAAGCAT
>NZ_JARESE010000120.1 GCF_029076845.1 Novosphingobium album (ex Liu et al. 2023) | reverse complement strand
GCGTGCCGCTTCGGCATATTCCAGGTACCCTAGAGGCAATCCGCTGGAGGACGGGAACGTTTCAGCGCAACTGACGCGGCTCGCTCACTTCTTCCGCATCCTGTGTGGCCTCGTGCACTTCCTCCCTGATGATCTTCTGCGTGATTTCATCCAGATGTGAGGTCAGGGCTCCGCTCAGTTCCTCAAACTCTGGCCATAGCGTCATCCGAACGAAACTGGCTGGCGCGCGAACGATCACCGTCTGACGGTGCATGCGCGTATAGCGAAATGGCTTGACGCCATAGCGGCGGCACAGGGCGATGAAGAGCTGTCGTGACCAAGGGTCAGGAATTGAAAACTTGAACTCCTCGGCACGTTCTTTCTTGCTGGCCGTCGCGAACTGGCGGCGAATGCGTTCCGCAGCTGCACCTGCCGCAGCTTGCTCGCCGGCAGTCGTGGCGCCGGCATAGAGAGCTTCGATCTTGCGCAGCTTCTCGCGCAGGCGTTCCTCGGACATTGGATCAATGCACCGTCGGCTTC
>NZ_JARESE010000012.1 GCF_029076845.1 Novosphingobium album (ex Liu et al. 2023) | reverse complement strand
CCGGCCGCGCAGCTGGGCAGGGCGATGGCCCGCGCGCGTCCGCCCCGGCCGCAGCCGGCGCTGACCTCGATCGAGGAGTGCCGGGCGCTGATCGCCGCCTGCGAATACGCGCGCGCGCGCGTATCTGTTTTGCTGGCATCGCGATTCCTGGCGCTGACCGCCGTCCGCCTGGAGGCGGTGCGGGGGATGCACTGGAGCGAGATCGAGCCCGACGAGGATCGCGAGGGCCTGCAGGGGCGCTGGATCTGGCGCGTGCCGCCGGCGCGCATGAAGCTGGCGAGGGCGAAGAAGCAGGACTCGCGGTTCGCGCACCTGGTGCCGCTCTCGGCCGAGGCGGTGGCGGTGCTGCGCGCGGCCGCCAATTCGTATCCTGGCGATGCAAATTTGCATTCTCTCCCTGCAAATTTGCACGCCCTGGTCTTCCCCGGCCGCGATGGCGTCACGCCGATCGGCGAGGGCGCGATCGGCGCGCTCTATGCCCGCGCGGGCTTCGCCGGCCGGCACGTGCCGCACGGCTGGCGCTCGAGCTTTTCGACGATCCTCAACGAATCGATGCCGCCCGAGTGGCGCGCCGATATCGACCGCGCGCTGGCGCACAGTCCCAAGGACAAGGTGGAAGCGGCCTACAATCGCGCGGCGCAGCTCGGCCGCCGGCGTCAGTTGTTCGATCGCTGGGGGGCGCTGCTCGCGGGCTAGCCCTGGCGCGGCCGTTAAACTACCAATTCGGCCCACGGCTTTGGCAGCGGGGAATTGAGGTGGCTCTTAGCGATTGGGAAGTGTCGGTCGTTGCGGTTCGCTCCTTACAGGAGCTCATCGTCGCGATCGACGCGACGGTTACCGGGTATGATCCTCGCATCGTGAAAGTGATCGACGCCTATCGTGCTGCCGTGAAGATGCTCGAAACCGCCGAGGAATTACCGACCGGTGATCAAATCGACGCGCTCATGTCGGTGCTGATCGCGGGAGGATCGCGGGTTCTCGAAGGTCCGCAATGATCGACCGGTGCGGTTGAACGAACCGTACCGGCTTGGCACGAACCTTGCGCTTCCCCCCCTGGGAAGCCCTGGACCGGCGCAGCCGGTCCCGCACGCCGGTGGTTTCAGCGCTCCGCTGATGGCGGGAAAGACCTTTCGGTCGTCGATTATCAGAACAAATTGACTCCTGAGGGCGCCAAAGCGCCCTCAGTCCTTTTGTCCTTGTTCTACAAGCCCGGAATCAGGTGCATTCCTGATACTCGGGTCGACAAAAAAAGGGATGCCGAGACGGGCGTTGTAGGCACGCTGCGCGTCTGGATCATCGGGATGGCGCATGGCGGCCCACTGGCTTGTCGGGATGTCCCCGAAATGCGCCATTTCGGTTCTGACGAATTCCGCTTCGTCGATCAGAGTGTCGCGACGCTTGCGGCCTGTCATGCGGTCGATCGTTCCCGCGAACCCTTTTGCGACGCGCTCGGCCAACCGCTGCGCGCGGTTGGGTACAGGCCCCGAGCCCTTGCGCTCGGGATGCGATTCCAGTGCGACCCCCTGGCGCTTGAGGATCTGCCGCAGATGAACCTGTGCCTCGAAGGGGAGGCGGCTGATTTCGAAGATGTAGCTGTTGGGTGCCTGCTTGCCCGATTCAGAGCGGCGGACCCAGTCGAGCCATTTGCTCTCCCGCAGAATTGCCATGTGCCGAATAGCGGTGATGCGGCAGATGCCGGCCGCCTTGGCGATCATCTCATATGTCGCCTCGCAAGTCCCGGTCGCGAAGTCCATGAGACTCAGGACGGCGCAAGCCGTTCGGGCATGTTCCCATCGCAGCCGGTGAACCTTCCCCCCCTTGTCGATGATCGTGCCCACCTTGTTTATCCAGGCGAACATGGTGTCGCGTATCCCGTTGATGACGACCCGGGCCTGACGGGCGCTGCCATCGCCGAAAGGTCGGCCAACCTTTGTGCGTTCATCCTCGACATCGTAGCTTCCGCGCCAGATCGGTTGCCCGGTTTGTCGGAACACAACGGTGCTCCGGGATGAGCTAGTGAGCAGGTCTCCCATGGGCCGCGCCGTCATGCGCGGCCTCCCGCGATCAGCGTCGGCGACCGATCAGCAAGGATTTGGGGCAGGGCAGGCCCTGCAAGAGCAGGTCCGCCCACTCCTGCGCGATCAATCGCCGGCGTGGCATGTACCCCGCGCGATTGTAATGTGCCTCGACACCGCTGGGCTGGTGGGCGAGCATCAGATCGATGACGGCCCGATCGCCGGGGCGATCGAGATCCATCGCGCGCTCGTTCATCAAGGTCGAGAAGGTCGATCGCCAGCCATGCGGAACGTGCAGCCGTTCGTATCCCGCTCGCCGATAGGCCACGTTCAGAGCGTTCTCGCTGATCGGCAGATGCGACTTCGAGATGGACGCGAAGAGGTACTTGCGGCCCTTGTTGAGTTCGGCCGTCACCCGAACCGTCTCGACTGCCTGGCGCGACAACGGCAGGATGAAGTCGTAGGCCGCCTGTTCGCTGCTGGCCCGCTCGAGCTTCATTTTCGCCGCTGGAACCCGCCAGATCGGGTTGTCGCCGTCGAGATCCTCGAAGTCGGCAGGTTCGGCATAGCGGATCATCCCCGGCCGCGCCGCGGTCAGGGCCAGCAGCCGCGACGCCAGCTTGACCACGGGAAAGCCAGGTTCGCTCTCCACCTTCAGCAGGCAGGCTCGCGCCTTTTTCAGATCCAGCAGGGCAGGGTGCTTGCGTTTCACGATCGGTCTGAGCGCTGCGGCCAACGCGGCCGCCGGATCGAAAGTCGCATCCGCTGACGCTATCGCGTGCTGAAATACGTGCGATAGCTGTGAACGAAGCCGATGGGCCGCTTCCGTTGCACCGCGTGTCTGGATCGCGGTGAGCAGCTCGAGCACATCCGATGGTGTGATGGCGTCGATCGGCCGGGCACCCAGCGCCGGCAGGATCTCTGCCTCGAGACCCTTGCGAACATAGTCCGCGTGCTTCGGCTTCCAGAGATCGGCCTGCAGTTCCAACCAGCGCGCCGTTACGGCCCTGAGGGTCGGAACCTCCCGTTTCGCCGCCTTCGCGCCTGGATCGATGCCATCGCGCAAGAGCCGGCGGGCATCGTCGCGTCGAGCGCGCGCCTCCCGAAGCGTGACCTCCGGCCAAGGGCCGAACGTGAGTCGCTTCTCCTTGCGATCGAACCTGTACTTGTAGCGCCAGCTTTTGAAGCCGCTCGGCGTGACGTAGAGGTGCAGACCTTTTTCGTCGCTGAGCTTGTACGGCTTCTCCGCCGGCAGGGCCTTGCGACACTGCAACTCGGTCAACATCGGATGCCCCCACCTCCGAAAGCCGATGTCCCTCGAATGCCCCCGCTGATGGCGAGCTTCGCTGAGAATGGCTGTGATTGGTTGTGGGGGAGGAAGGCGTGAAAAAGCTCGGAAATACAAGGTCTACACGACCCCATGAGCCTTTAGGAGCCCCCTTGAGAAAGGTATCTGGCTCCCCGAGTAGGATTCGAACCTACGGCCATTCGATTAACAGTCGAATGCTCTACCGCTGAGCTATCGGGGAGCAGCCTCCTGTCGGAGGCAGGGGTGCGCCTATAGCAGCGTGGGCGGGTTTGGCAAGCCTGTCCTGAGCGATTTTGGCCGGCCTTTCGGAAAGGTACGGAGCGCGGCGGCGGCGCGGTGGAATGCGCGCTTCCGCGCATTTTTCCGCAAACCGCATTCACACCTGGAACTGCTCGGCGAAAATGCGTTCTTCCAGGGTGAAGCCGGGGTCGAACAGCAGCGTCAGTTCCTTTTCCGCCGAGGCGATGATGCGCACCAGCTTCACGTCGCGCACTTCCTTCTGGTCGGCGACGGCGGCGACGGGGCGCTTGCTGGGTTCGCGCACGCGGAATTCGACTTCGGCGCTTTCGGGGATGATCGCGCCTTTCCAGCGGCGCGGGCGGAACGGGCTGATCGGGGTGAGCGCCAGCATCCGTGAGCCCAGCGGCAGGATGGGGCCGTTGGCGGACAGGTTGTAGGCGGTCGAACCGGCGGGCGTGGAGACGAGGACGCCGTCGCCGGCCAGTTCCTCCATGCGCACCTTGCCGTTGATCTTCACTTCCAGCTTGGCGGTCTGGCGGGTTTCGCGCAGCAGTGAGACTTCGTTGATCGCGTAGTAGAAAAGCTCGCGCCCGTCCTGGGTGACGGCGTGCATCTCCAGCGGGCGCACGGCGACGCGGTGCGCTTCGGCGACGAGTTCGTCGATCGGCTTTTCCGCGTGGTGGCCGTTCATCAGGAAGCCGACCGTGCCCAGGTTCAGCCCGTAGCAGGGTTTGACCCGGTCCCAGTCGAGCATTTCGTGCAGCGTGTGGAGCAGGAAGCCGTCGCCACCCAGCACCACCAGCACGTCGGCCTCGGCCGGCTTGACCCAGGCGTGCGACCGGCGCAGCGGTTCGGCGCCTTCCTGGGCTTTCGCGCTGTCCGAAACGACCAGCGCCAGCTTCAGTTTCTCGCTCATCGCTTCTCCCGGCGGCAGTGCCGCGTCGCGGCTTCGGGCCGTGCGCAGGGCTGTCGAATTTTGCAAGCTTTGGCAAGGCATTTGCGGCTATAAGCCGCCGATGACAGCAGCAGCCCCGCACGCTTCCGAGCCGCTTCGCGACATGTTGACCGGGCTTCCCGGCGTCGATTCCGTGCGCGGCCGGGTCGAGCAATGGATGGCGCAATCGGGCATTGCCCCGCAGGCCGCGCGGGTCCACGCGATGCTGCTGGGCCTGCGCCGGTTCGATGCGGTGAACCTGGCCTATGGCTCGGCCGCGGGCGACGGCGCGCTGGAGGAAGTGGCCGCGCGCGTCTCGCACTTCGCCGCGAGCGAGCTGGACGGTCCCTGGCTGGTGGCGCGCGCGGGCGGGGGCCGGTTCCTGCTCGTCGCCAGCGAGGCTTGCAGCCGGGAGCGCTGGCAACTCATCGCCGATCAGATCGCCGACGCGATCGCGCGGCCGATGGCCATTCCTTCGGGCATCCTGCGGCTTTCCCCGCGCTTCGCGCTGGTCCGCGCGCTGGAGGGCGAGCGCGTCGATTCGATGCTCGACCGGCTGGGGCAGGCGCTGGACGTGGCCAACCGGATGGAAGGCGGGCGCTTTGCCTGGGCCGATGGCGAGGCGACGCCGCCGGGGCGTTCGGCCGCGCAGCTCGAAGCCGACCTGCTGGGCGCGATCGACCGCGACGAGATCGAGATCGTGTTCCAGCCGCAGTTCAGCCTGCCCGACGACCGGCTGACCGGCGCCGAGGCGCTGGCGCGCTGGAACCATGGCGAACTCGGCCGGATCGGCGCCGGCGCGCTGTTCGCCATTGCCGAGCGGGCCGATCACGTCGCGCCGCTTTCGCGCCACATCGCCCAGCGCGCGCTCGACCTGGCGCGCGACTGGCCCGATGGGCTGCGCCTCTCGCTCAATGTCACGCCGGCCGATCTGGCGTTCGGTTCCTATGTGCGGCAAATGCTCGACCTCGTGCGCGACAGCGGCTTTCCGCCGCGCCGCCTGACGCTGGAAGTGACCGAGCAGGCGCTGATCAGCGATGTCAGCCTGGCCGCGCAGATGATGGCGGAATTCTCCGCGCAGGGCATCCGCATCGCGCTCGACGATTTCGGCGCCGGCTTCTGCAACTTCCGCTACCTGAAGGTGCTGCCGCTGCATTATCTCAAGCTCGATCGTTCGATGATCGAGGGGATCACGCGCGACAAGCGCGACGTCGCGGTGCTGCGCGCGATCGTCGCCATGGCCAAGGCGCTTGACCTCGAAGTGATCGCCGAAGGGGTGGAGAACGAGGCCCAGCGCGACGTGATCGCGGCCGAGCATTGCGCCTATTACCAGGGCTTCCTGCGCGCCCAGCCGATGAAGCCGGCGATGTTCGCCAAGCTGATCGGCGGGTGAGCGGGGCGTTGGGGCCATTGCCTGTAGTGTGTGGCTTGACGTTCACCAGGATCGACGACCGCACGATCGCCGATCTCGATCTGGAAGATTATCACGGATGGCTATCAGGTTGCACCGCTCGTTCGCGGTTCATCCTGGCCCGTGGCTGCGGGTCGGGACCGTGGTAATAGGCGCAGTGCTCGGCCGCGATCACGTCGCGCTGGGCTGTCCGCGATGATGGCCATCCGGTTCGAGAAGGCCTTCGGGGTTTCCGCCGATGCGCTCATGCGGATGCAGGCGGCGCATGACATGGCGCAAGCGCGCGCATGAAGGCGATCTGGCGGTGGAGCGCGTCGCAGCCTGAACCCCGGTCCTGCCTGAGCGGATCGAAGGTCTTTCAGGCCGCCTTGCGCGCGATCGCGCTGAGGCCCTTGGTCAGCTGGAACAGGCCGTTGAGGCGCGACTTGGGATCGCCCCAGGCGCGGTTGACCACCAGCTTGCTGTCGGGGCGCAGCTTGATCGCGCCTTCGCGCTTGGCGGCATAGTCGATCAGGCCGGCCGGGTTGGGGAAGCTGTCGTTGTGGAAGCTGACGAGCGTGCCGCGCGGGCCGACGTCGATCTTGGCGATGTGCGCCTCGATCGCCTGGCGCTTGATCTCGATGAGGCGGACGAGATTGGCGGTGGCATCGGGCAGGGGGCCGAAGCGGTCGATCATCTCGGCGGACAGGGCCTCGATCTCGCCCTGGCTGTCGGCATCGTTGAGGCGGCGGTACAGCGCCATGCGCACCGCCAGATCGGGGACGTAGTCTTCCGGGATCATGATCGGCGCATCGACGGTGATCTGCGGCGAGAGGCCCGAGGTGTCCTTTTCCAGTCCGGCGCCACCGGCCTTGGCGGCCAGGATCGCGTCTTCCAGCATCGATTGGTAGAGTTCGAAGCCGACTTCGCGGATATGCCCGGACTGTTCGTCGCCCAGCAGGTTGCCGGCGCCGCGAATGTCGAGATCGTGGCTGGCGAGCTGGAAGCCGGCGCCCAGGCTGTCGAGATCGCCCAGCACCTTGAGCCGCTTTTCCGCCACTTCGGAAAGCTGCTGGTTGGCCGGCGTGGTCAGATAGGCATAGGCGCGCAGCTTCGAACGGCCGACCCGGCCGCGCAGCTGGTAAAGCTGGGCCAGGCCGAAGCGGTCGGCGCGGTGGATGATGATCGTGTTGGCGCGCGGGATGTCGAGCCCGGATTCGACGATCGTGGTCGATAGCAGCACTTCGTACTTGCCTTCGTAGAAGGCGCTCATCCGCTCTTCCACCTCGCCCGCGCCCATCTGGCCATGCGCGGTCACGACTTTCACTTCGGGGACATGTCCGGCCAGCCATTGCTCGACTTCGGGCATGTCGGCGATACGCGGCACGACGATGAAGCTTTGCCCGCCGCGATGATGTTCGCGCAGCAATGCCTCGCGCATCACCATGTCGTCCCATTCCATCACGTAGGTCCGCACCGCCAGGCGATCGACCGGCGGGGTCTGGATGGTGGATAGCTCGCGCAGGCCGCTCATCGCCATTTGCAGCGTGCGCGGGATCGGCGTGGCGGTGAGCGTCAGGACATGGACATTGGTGCGCAGCTGCTTGAGCTTTTCCTTGTGGTTGACGCCGAAGCGCTGTTCCTCGTCGACGATGACCAGCCCCAGCCGCTTGAACGAGACCGATTTCGACAGGATCGCGTGCGTGCCCACGACCACGTCGACCGTGCCGCTGGCCAGCCCCTCGCGCGTGGCTTTCGCTTCCTTTTCGGGCACCAGTCGCGAAAGGCGGCCGACTTCGAGCGGGAAGCCGGCGAAACGCTCGGAAAAGCCGGTGTAGTGCTGGCGGGCCAGCAGCGTGGTGGGCGCCACCACCGCCACCTGCTGCCCGGCCATGGCCGCGACGAAGGCGGCGCGCAGCGCCACCTCGGTCTTGCCGAAGCCGACATCGCCGCAGACCAGCCGGTCCATCGGCTTGCCTTCGGCCAGATCGCCCAGCACGTCGGAGATCGCGTTGTCCTGGTCCTCGGTCTCCTGCCAGGGGAAGCGATCGACGAACTGGTCATAGGCCGATCCCTCGGGCAGCAGCACCGGGGCTTCGCGCAGCGCGCGCTCGGCGGCAGTGCGCATCAGCTCGCCGGCGATCTCCTGGATGCGTTCCCTGAGGCGGGCGCGGCGCTTCTGCCAGGCTTCACCGCCCAGCCTGTCGAGCGAGACGCCTTCGCTGTCGCTGCCATAGCGCGAGAGCACGTCTAGGTTCTCGACCGGGATGTAGAGCTTGTCGCCGCCCGCGTAAGTCAGCATCACGCAGTCGTGCGGGCTCTTGCCCACCGGGATCGACTGCAGGCCCTCGTATCGGCCGATGCCGTGGTCCATGTGGACGATCAGGTCGCCCGGCGTCAGCGCCGCCAGTTCGGCCAGGAAGGCATCGGAATCCTTCTTGCGCTTCTTGCGCCGCACCAGCCGGTCACCCAGGATGTCCTGCTCGGTGATGATCTCCAGCTCTTCGTTGCCGAAGCCGGTCTCCAGCGGCAGGATCAGCGCGGCCGGGCGGCCTTTCGCGGCCAGGCCCAGCGCTTCCTGCCAGCCATCGGCCATGAGCGGCGCGGGCGCCGCCGCTTCGCCCAGGATCGAGCTGATCCGTGCGCGGCTGCCTTGCGAATAGGCGGCGAACAGCGCCTTGCGGCCAGACCGGGCGATCGCGTGCAGATGCCTGGCGGCGGCCTCATAGGCATTGTCGCCGCGCGCGCGCTCGGGCGCGAAATCGCGGGCATTGGTGAAGCCGAAGTCGATCACCTTGGCGCTTTCGGGCTGGGCGAAGATATCGGCGCGATGCGCGGGCCAGCGCGTGGCCCATTGCGCGAATTCCTCGGCCGTGAGGTACAGCGCGGCGGGATCGAGCGGGCGGTAGCTGCCGGCCTTCTGCCCGGAGGTGTCGAGGCGCGCCTTGTGATAGTCGGCGATGTCGGCCAGCCGCTCGTCCGCGCCGGCGCTGGCGCCGCCGTCGAACACGATCACGTCGTCCTTGCCGAGATGGTCGAACAGCGTGACCAGGCGTTCCTCGAACAGCGGCAGCCAGTGCTCCATGCCGGCCAGCCGCCGCCCGTCGCTGACCGCCTGGTAGAGCGGATCGGCGGTGGCGTGGGCGCCGAACATCTCGCGATAGCGGCCGCGGAAGCGCTTGACGGTCTCGTCGTCGAGCAGGGCCTCGCTCGCGGGCAGCAGCAAGTGCTCGTCGATCGGGCCGGTCGAGCGCTGGGTGCCGGTTTCGAACAGGCGCAGCGTTTCCAGCTCGTCGCCGAAGAAATCGAGCCGCAGGCCCTGTTCGAGGCCCGAGGGCACGATATCGAAGATCGAGCCGCGCACCGCGAATTCGCCCGCGTCGATCGCGGTATCGTTGCGCATGTAGCCTTGCCGGCGCAGCAGCGCGATCAGGCTTTCGTGGCCGATCTCCATGCCGGGCTTGAGCAGGCGCACCGATTCGCGGATGCGGAACGGCGTGACCACGCGCTGGAGCAAGGCGTTGACCGTGGTGACGAGCAGTTGCGGACCGCTCGCCCTGGCCTGGAGCCGGTGCAGCGCGGCGAGCCGCCGGGCGCTGACCGACAGGGCCGGGCTCGCCCGGTCATAGGGCAGGCAGTCCCACGCGGGGAACTCGATCACGTCCAGCTCGGGCGCGAAGAAGGCGGCGGCTTCCGCGATCTCGCGCATTTCCGCGTCGCTGGTGGCGACGAACACCGCCCGGCCCTTCGCCGCGCGGGCCAGATCGGCCATGACCAGCGGCTGCGCGCCCCGGACGACCGAGCCGAGTGTCAGCGGCGCCTGGGCCGTCAGAATGCGGGTAAAGTCAGACATGGGGGTGAGAGCCCCTAGCGGGAAAGCGCCGATGGCAAAAGCCCCGTGGCCGTTCGGCCCTCTCCCCTTGAGGGGAGAGGGCCTGAGGTCAGCGCGGAATCTCGACGTAGTCGAGCTGCTGCATCCGCGCCATCAGCGGGCCGGCGAAGCGTTCGGGCACGGGCTGGGTCTGGAGCGCCCAGGCCATGACGTCGACATCGTCTTCCTCCAGCAAGTCCTCGAACCACTGGACATCGGTGTCGTTCCAGCCGGCGTGGAAGCAATCGAAGAAGCAGCCCATCATGTAATCGGCCTCCCGCGTGCCGCGATGCCAGGCGCGGAACTTCATGCGGGCGAGGCGGGGCGAGAGTGCGGACATGGGAACCTCGGACATGAACCGGCGGGTAAGCCAGGCAGCACGCCATGGCAAGCGGCCGTGCGGCGCGCTAAGGGACCGCAATGCGGCCCGAAGCGCTCAATCCCCTGTTCGTCGAGACCGAGGCGCTGGAAGGCGTCGGCCCCAAGCTGCGCCGCCCGTTGGAAAAGCTGGGGCTGACGCGGGTGAAGGACATCGCCTATCACTTGCCCGACCGCTTCGTGGAGCGCCGCGCGGTCGCCGATCTGGACGAGGCGAGCGTGGGCGAGAACATCATCGTCGCGCTTACCGTGCGCGAACATCGCGCTTCCACCGGGCGCGGGCCGTTCCGCGCCATGGCCGAGGACGCGCTGGGCAACAGCTGCGCGCTCACCTACTTCGGCCGGGCGTCCTATTCGGCCAGGAAGCTGCTGCCGCTGGGCGAGAAGCGCTGGATCGCCGGCCGGCTCGAGCAGTATGGCCAGATGCTCCAGATCGTTCATCCCGAGCATGTGTCCGAAGATGCCGCCGCGCCGCTCGGCCAACTGCGCGAGCCGGTCTATGCGCTGTCCGAGGGGTTGACGCAGGGCCGCGTCGCCCACCTTGTCGCGCAAGCCCTGAAAGCGCTGCCGATGCTGCCCGAATGGGCCGAGCCCGGCCTTGTCGCGCGCCTGCGGTGGCCGGCCTGGCGCGAGGCGCTGATCGAGGCGCACCGCAGCCACGATCCGGCCGGGCGTGACCGGCTGGCCTTCGACGAGCTGCTGGCCAACAGCCTGGCGCTGATGCTGGTGCGCGAAAGCAACCGTGCGCAATCGGGCACGCCGCTGGTGGGCGACGGGCGCTTGCGCGCCAGGCTGAAATTGCCGTTCGCGCTGACCGGGGCGCAAGTCCGCTCGATCGGCGAGATCGAGGGGGATATCGCGCAGAAGGCGCCGATGCTGCGGCTGCTGCAAGGCGATGTCGGCTCGGGCAAGACGGTGGTGGCGCTATCGGCCATGCTGATCGCGGTCGAGGCCGGTGCGCAAGCGGCGATGCTCGCGCCGACCGAGATCCTCGCGCGCCAGCACCACGAAACGCTCACGCGCATGGCGGCGGGCACGGGCGTGGAGATCGCGCTGCTGACCGGGCGCGACAAGGGCAGGGCGCGCGAATCGATCCTGATGGGGCTGGTCGATGGCTCGATCGACATCCTGGTCGGCACTCACGCGATCTTTCAGGATACCGTGGCCTATAAAAACCTCGCCCTGGTGGTGATCGACGAGCAGCACCGCTTCGGCGTCGGCCAGCGGCTGATGCTGGCGCGCAAGGGCCGTCGCACGCCGCATTGCCTGGCCATGACCGCAACCCCGATCCCGCGCACGCTGACCTTGGCGCAATACGGCGAGATGGACGTCTCGCGGCTCGATGAATTACCGCCCGGCCGGCAGGCGATCGACACGCGCGTGGTCGCGACCGAGCGGATGGACGACGTGGTGGGTGCCATGGCGCGGCATCTCGAAGGTGGCGGGCAGGCCTATTGGGTCTGCCCGATGGTGCGCGAGAGCGAAAGCGACGATCTGGCCGCCGCCGAGGCGCGCTATGCCGGGCTGAAGGCGCGCTTCGGCGACGCGGTGGTGCTGGTCCACGGCCAGCTCAAGCCCGAGGCCAAGGACGCGGCGATGGAGCGCTTCGCCAGCGGCGGGGCGAAGCTGCTGGTGGCGACCACGGTGATCGAGGTCGGCGTGGACGTGCCCAACGCCACCTTGATGGTGATCGAACAGGCCGAGCGTTTCGGCCTTGCCCAGCTTCACCAGTTGCGCGGCCGGGTGGGGCGCGGCTCGGACAAGTCGGTCTGCCTCCTGCTGCGTGGCAATGCCTTGTCCGAAACCGCGCGCAAGCGGCTGGCGCTGATGCGCGAGACGCAGGACGGCTTCAGGCTGGCCGAGGAAGACCTTGAACTGCGCGGGGGCGGCGAATTGCTGGGCACGCGGCAATCGGGCGACACGCCGTTTCGCATCGCCAGCCTTGAGCAGATCCAGCGCCTGCTGCCGCTGGCCCACGACGATGCGCGCCTGCTGATGGAGCGTGACGGCGGGTTGACCGGGCCGCGCGGCGAGGCGGCGCGGCTGCTGCTCTACCTGTTCGAGCGCGACTGGGGCGTGCAATTGCTGCGCGGCGGGTAAGCCCGCGTCAGGCGAAAGCGGCCAGCGCCTCGCGGCCGGTGCGTTCCTTCCACAAGTCGGACGATCCGCACAGCGACAGGTTGAGCATCGCCCGCTTCATGAACAAGTGGCACTGGTGCTCTTCGGTCAGGCCGATGCCGCCGTGGAACTGGATCGCTTCCTCGGTGACGAATTCGTAGACTTCGGCCGCCAGCGTCTTGAGCGCGCCCATCTGGGTGTTCGTCACGCCCGCATCGCGCGCGCGGTTCCACAGCAGCGCCTCGGCCGCGACGATGCGGGTCTTGAGATCGGCGGCGCGGTGTTTCAGCGCCTGGAACATCGCGATCGGCCGGTCGAACTGCTTGCGCATCTTCATGTACTCGACCGACATGGCGAGCGCGGCGGTGGCGCCGCCCAGGCTGTCTGCGGCAAGCGCCAGGTGCGCTTCGGGGCCGATCGTGTCGTGCAGCGCGTTGGCGGCATCGCCGCTCGCCACGATCAGGGCCGGATCGGGCCGGTAGTCGCTGAGCACCAGGTCGAACAGCCGCCGGCTCGGGTCCCAGACCGGGCGTTCGGCAATGCCGACACCTTTCGCGTCCAGTGGCACTAGCGCATAGCAATCGGGCAGGCGGGCAAGCACGGCCGTGGCCATGTCCGCCTCGAACACGCCCGAGACCGTGCCGGTCAACGCGCCGTCGGCGCCGGCTTCGAGGCTGGTGGGCAGCATATGCAGCGGCACGTATGCGCCGCCGGCGATCCGCTCGATCCAGTCGGCCCGCTCGGCCAGCGTCTCGCTGCCCAGCACGCCGTGCAGGCCAAGCTGCGCCGGGATCAGCGGCACGGCGGAAAGCACGCGGCCCATCTCGTAGTGGATCGCGGTCGAGGCCTCGCGGCCGAGCCCGAGGCCGCCTTCGTTTTCCGGCAGGCGGATCATCAACCAGCCCATCTCGGCGACCAGTTGCCAGCTCGCATCGCGCGGCGGCGAGAGCTTGTCGGCCGGGAAGGCCTTTTGCGCCGCGTCGGTCAGTTCGTTGAGTTCGATCATCACAGCACCCAGGATTTCGGTTCGCGCGGCATTTCCAGCATACGTTCGGCAATGATGTTGCGCTGCACTTCCTCGCTGCCGCCCGCGATCGTCCAGGCGAACGAGTTCATGTAGTCGGCCATCCAGTTGCCCGTATTGAGATCGCCGAAGGTGATCGGCGCGACATACTGCTCGGCCATTCCGCCCAGCCTCAGGCCCAGCAGCGAATAGGCCCTGAGCGCGCGCGAATAGGTGTTCTTGACGATCGAGGCGTCGCCCATCCGCTCGATGCCGGCGATGCGGTTTTCCAGGAACTGGTCGGCGATGGCGCAAGTGGTATCGACTTGCGTGACCAGCGTGCCGAAATCGCGCAGCACGCCGGCATCGTTCTCGCGCCCATGCTCGCGGATCAGCTTCGCCACGCGGGCCAGCGCGCCGCGCATCCGGTACGACAGTTCCATCAGCGTCAGGCCGCGTTCCGAGGACAGCGTCGCTTGCGCCACGGCCCAGCCCGCGCCTTCCTCGCCCACGCGCTCCGATACCGGGATCTCGACATTGTCGAGGAAGATCTCGGCGAATTCCTCGTCGCCCTGGATCTGGTGGATCGGGCGGACGGAGACGCCGGGCGTCTTCATGTCCATCAGCAGGTAAGTGATGCCCGCCTGCTTGGGCCCGTCGCTCGACGTGCGGACCAGCAGCAGGCACTTGTCGGCGAACTGCGCCATGGTCGACCAGACCTTCTGGCCGTTGACGACATAGACGTCGCCTTTCCGCTCGGCCCTGGTCTTGAGCGCGGCAAGATCGGAACCGGCGCCGGGTTCGGAAAAGCCCTGGCACCAGGTCTCGCCTTCCAGGATGCGCGGCAGGTACTTCGCCTTCTGCTCGGCGCTGGCGCATTCGTGCAGCGTGGCAAAGGCATGGTAGGTGGAAACGAACGAGAGCAGCAGGCGCGGGCAATCGGCCTTGGCCAGTTCCTCGTAGATCACTTTCTGCTCGGCGAGCGAGCGACCACCGCCGGGAAATTCGGCCGGCCAATGGGGTATCGCATAGCCCGCTTTCACCAGCCGGGCGAACCAGTCACGCTGGGTCGCGACGAAATCCTCCTGCGTGCGGCTGGCATCGCGCCAGCCGGCCGGGGCGTTCACGGACAGCCAGCCACGAACCTCGGCGCGCAGGCTTTCAAGATCGGTGTTTTCGGTCATCCGCGTTCCATGCACGGCAGCGGCACCGGCGTCCAGACCCCGGCCAACGGGCAGGCGATATCAGGCGGCGACTTCGATCGTATCGCCCTCGACGCGCACCTGGTAGGTCTCGATCGGCATCGTCGCGGGCGGGTTCATCGGCTCGCCCGTCTCCAGATCGAAGCGCGCGCCATGCACCGGGCAGGAGATCCAGCCATTGCGCACGCGGCCGCATTCCAGCGTCTCGTAAGCATGGCTGCACAAGTTGCGCACCGCGAAGATGCGGTCCCTGGTATTGCACAGGATGATCTGGATGCCGTTCACCTCGACAACCTTCTTGCCGCCGGCCGGCACCTCTTCCAGCCTTGCCACCGCAACGAATGTCTTTTCGCTCATGTTTCCCGTCGTCTCTTCATCCTGCGTGCGCATCGCACCTGCGTTCGGCCGAGCCATGGCGCAATGCCGGCGCGAAGGCCAGAGCATGGCCAAGCAATTCGCTCTACCTTGGCGGTCATTTCTCGGGCAAGACCCGGCGGCGATAAGGCCGCGCAGACGGACAAGCGGCAATCGGGAGACGCCGGATGGCACAAGGCGAGACATTCGATGTCGTGGTGGTGGGCTCGGGCGCGGCGGGCGCGATGGCCGCGCTGCGTGCCGCCGACCTGGGCCTGACCGTGCTGATCGTCGAAAAGGCGCACAAGTTCGGCGGCACTTCGGCGACATCCGGCGGGGTGATGTGGATACCCAACCATCGGCTGGACGGCGACAAGGGCGACAGCCGCGAGGCTACGCTCACTTATCTTGACAGTATCATCGGCAAGCCGGTCAATCGCGACCGGCTGGAAGCCTTCGTCGACGAGGCGCCGAAAATGCTGCGCTTCCTCAAGGACAGCGGCGTCGCGGTCATGGCCGCGGCCTGGCCCGACTATTTCCCGGACAAGCCCGGCGCACGGGCCGATCGCTCGGTGATCGTGCCGACTTTCGATGGGCGCGAACTGGGAGACGGGCGTTATGCCCTGATGCGCGAGCAGTACAACCGCTTCAAGCTGTTCGGCCGCTATGCGATGGACCTGACCGAGACGTTCGCGCTGATGATGCAGTCGAAGGGCTGGCGCACGGTCGCGGCCAGGATGATCGGGCGCTATTGGAAGGACCGCTCCACCCGCAAGGTCTCCCACCGCGACCGGCGCTTCACCCAGGGCGCGGCGCTGATGGGCGCGACTTACAAGCAGGTCTTCGCGCGGGGTGTCGAGCTGCGCATGGAGACCATGCTGGAGGCGCTGGAAGTCGATGCCACTGGCCGCGTTTTCGGCGTGGAAGTCTCGAACTTCGGGCGCCGCTACCGGATCGGCGCGCGCCACGGCGTGGTGCTGGCGGCGGGCGGCTTCGAATGGAACCAGGCGCTGCGCGACCGCTTCTACCCGGTGCCCGGCCTCACGCGCCATTCCTCCACGCCCGAGGACGGCAATCGGGGCGAGGCGCTGATCGCCGCCGAGAAGATCGGCGCGTCGACCGAGCATACCGAGCAGGGCTGGTGGATTCCGACGATGACCCTGCCGATGCCCAAAGCCTCCAACTTCCACGAGATCCATCAGGCCGCGTTCGACGTCGGCCGGCCGTGGAGCGTGGTGGTCAACCGCAACGGCGTGCGTTTCTGCGACGAGGCTTGCGGCTATGACCAGTTCGGCCAGGCGATGGTCGAGGATCACTTGAAGACCGGGGCGAACATGCCCTGCTGGCTGATCTTCGATGCCAAGTTCCGCAAGAAGTTCAGCGCTGGCGGCCTGATGCCCACCGTGCATACCGCCGAAAGCAAGGTGCCGGCCGACTGGTGGGATCACTACGTGTTCCGCGCGGATACGATCGAGGAGCTGTGCCGCAAGACCCATCTGCCGGTCGAGGCCGTCAGCCAGACGGTCGCCAACATGAACGGTTACGCCAAAACGGGGATCGACCCCGAGTTCGGCCGGGGCATGAACCCCTATGACCAGATGTTCGGCGATCCGGTCTCGACGCCCAACCCGAACATCGGCCCGATCGACACGCCGCCTTACTATGCGGTGCCGATCAACAATGGCGACCTCGGCACCAAGGGCGGCTTGCGGTGCGATGCGCGGGCGCGCGTGCTCGACCAGTCGGGCACGCCGATCGCCGGACTTTATGCGGCGGGCAACAATTCGGGCACGCCGTTCGGCGATGTCTATCCGGGCGCCGGGGCGACGATCGGGCCGGGCATGACCTTCGGCTACGTCGCCGCGAACGACATCGCGGAACGATCCGGCAACCAGCGGGCCTGATCCAGCAGGGAGATTTCGCAGTGATGGAAGGCAAGGTAGCGATCGTCACCGGCGCGGCCGGTGGCATTGGCGAGGCGATCGTGCGCAAGCTGGGCGAGAAGGGCGTCAAGGTGCTCGGCACCGGGCGCAACGCCGGCAAGCTGGGCGCGCTCAAGGACAGGCTGGGCGATAGCATGGCGTTCGATTTCGTCGCGGTCGATGCCACGGCCGACGATGCGCCGCGCAAGATCGTCGATGGCGCGATCGTCGCGTTCGGGCGGCTCGATATCGTCGTCAACAATGCCGGTTCGTTCAATTTCGGCCCCGTGGACCAGACCACCGACGCCATGCTCGACGAAGTGCTGGGCATTTCGCTGCGCGCGCCGTTCCGGCTGTGCCGCGAGGCGCTGGCGCATATCGGCCATGGCGGCGCTTTCGTCTTCATCGGCTCGACCTGGGGCATCTATGGCACGCCGGGCGGCGGCGCCTACAGCGTGGTCAAGGCCGGGCAGATCGGCCTGACGCAGACGATGGCCGCCGAATATGGCGCCAAGGGCATCCGCACCAATTATGTCGCGCCCACCGTGGTGCGCACCGAGATGACCGATGCCTACTGGGATCTCGATTTCTTCCGCCGCACCAATCACGAACTGACGCCGAGCGACCGCGAATGCACCGTCGAGGACGTGGCCAGCATGGTCGCCTTCCTCTGCTCGGACGAAGCGGGTTTCGTGAACGGGCAGACCATCGCGGTCGATGGCGGCATTTCTACCACCCGCTATCTCTCGCCCGTGGCGATCGGCGCCGAACGCAAGTAACGCCGCGCCGATCCAACGCCCCTTGGCATGGCCCGCCCCGCTGGCTAACGCACCTGCAAAGCGAGGCGCGGCGCGCGCCCGCGTGTGAAAGTGGCCAAGTCAGCCAGGGGATGCCATGGATTTCGAATGGACCGAGGAACAGGACGCTTTCCGCACCAAGATCCGCGGCTTCCTGGCCGCGAACCTGCCCGATGACTGGGAGAAGTTTTCCGAGCATGGCCCGGCCTCGCCCGCGCTGACCGCGTTCGCGCGCGAGTTCTGCGTCAAGCTGGCCGAGGTCGGCCTGCTGTTCCCGCACTGGCCGAAGGAACTGGGCGGCGAAGGGCTGGGGCCCTGGGAGCAGCAGATCCTTTCCGAAGAGATGTGGATCGCGGGCGAGCCGCGCGGTGGCCAGTACATGAATGTCAACTGGATCGGCCCGACGCTCGACAAGTACGGCACCGAGGAGCAGAAGGCCCGCTATCTGGCGCCGATCACCGAGGGTAAGTCGCTGTGGTGTCAGGGCTTTTCCGAGCCCGATGCGGGTTCCGACCTTGCCAGCCTGCGCACCCGCGCGGTGCTGACCGACGGCAACTACGTGATCAACGGCCAGAAGATCTGGACCTCGTACGCCGGCCTGGCCGACACCTGCTTCCTGCTCACCCGCACCAGCGACGATCGCAAGAAGGGCATCACCATCCTGCTGGTGCCGATGGATACGCCGGGCATCACCGTGCGGCAGATCCCCTCGCTGATCGGCGAGGGCGATATCCACGAAGTGTTCTTTGACGATGTCACCGTGCCCGAGGGCGCGCGGTTCGGCGAGGAAGGGCAGGCGTGGGAAATCATCGCCTATTCGCTGCGCAACGAGCGGCTGGGCATCCCGCGCTTCACGCTGGCGCGCGCCGCGCTTGACCGGGCGGTGGCGATGCTGCGGGATGCGGGTGACTTCACGCGCGAATACGTGCGGATCGAGGCGGCGCGCTGCGCGGCCTTGTGCGAAGCGGCGGGCACGGCGAACTATGCCGTGGTCCAGCGCCGGGTCGATGGCCTGGTGATCGGCGCCGAATCCAGTTCGGCGCGCTATGCCACCGTCATGGCCGAGCGCGCGGTGTGCGAATTCGTCGCCGAGTTCCTGCCCGAAGCGCTGGCCGGCGCCTCGCCCTATCTCAAGATGCACCACCAGCGCGGCATCGTTGCCGGCATCGCGGCGGGATCGGCCGAGATCCAGCTCAACATCATCGCCAGCGAAGTGCTGGAATTGCCGAGGGAGCCGCGCTGATGCTGCTTTCGCTCAACGAGGACCAGACCCAGATCCTCGATTTCATCGACAGCCTCGCCAGGCCCTATGCGGGCGTGCCGATGCACGACGTTTCGCTGGCGCTCACCAGCGCGGAACTGGACGCGGCGCTGGTCGAGAACGGGTTCCTCGATGTCATGGCGGTCGAGGAGCTTGGCCCGGTCACCGCCGCGCTGGTGATCGAGAAGCTGGCCCGCCTGCCGTTCGCGATCGAGGCGGCGGCTTCGGCCATGGTCCGCCCGCTGATCGATCCCGAACTGCCGCGCCCGCTCTGTCTGGTCGAGGAAGGCCAGACCCGCAAGCCGCTGCGCTTCCTGAAGCCCGGCGCCAGCGTGGTCATGGTCGGCCCCTCGGGCGTGCGCAGCTTCACCGCGACGGCGGAAATGATCGGCGCGGCGCAGGAGGATACGCTGTACGGCTATCCCGTCGCCTTCCTGACCGCGCTGCCCGAGGCGATGACCGCGCATGATGCCGAGCCCGCCGAAGTGCTGCGCGCCTGGCGTGTCGCCATCGCCGCCGAGGCCGCCGGCCTGCTTGGCGCCGCGCTGGCGAGCACGGTGATTTACGTGTCCGAACGCAAGCAGTTCGGTCGGCCGCTCGCCACGTTCCAGGGGATGCGCCATCGTCTGGCCGAAGATCAGGTGATGACCAACACCGCCTACTGGCTGGCGCTGCGCGCGGCCGGCACCGGCGATGCCGGCGATGCCGCGCTGGCGCTGCTCCATGCGCAGGACGCGGCCAAGCGGGTGTGCTACGATTTCCACCAGTTCCTGGGCGGCATGGGCATCACGCTGGAGCACCCGCTGCACTTGTGGACTTATCGCCTCAAGCTGCTCTCCGCCGAACTGGGCGGGCGCGGCGGGCAGGGGCTGGCGGCGGCCGAGGCGATCTGGGGCTAGGGCCAGCCACTTTTCCCCATTGCCGCAAGCGCCCGCGCGCGATATCGCCACGGATGCGCGGCGGCGATGCCTGCCGCGTGTCCGATGGAGACGGGATGTCAGAGCTTGTGTGACCAGGCTCTCTGAATTTCAGAGAGCCGCGTGAATCCAAAGCCGCCGGGTGCCTGTGCACCCGAGTGTGTTTTCACGTCTGTCATGCGAGAATTCCATGAACATTTCACGAAATGAACAACGTGCGCTGCACGTTCTGGCCCTTGGCGGCTGCATTCTGCACGAGCGCGACAACGGCCCCAAAATCACCTCCGTCACCTGCATCACGCGCGAGGGGATGATCCTGGCCGACTTCGACCTGAGCGTCTTCACCCGGTTGCGGCGGAAGCGGCTGATCGCATCCCGCTGGGGCTGTCCGTACCGGATATCGAAACGCGGCCTCGCCTCGGTTCGCGCGCAACTTGACAATCAGGGAAGCGTGACATGCTGATCCGCGATGAAATCGCTCGCGATATCCCGGCGATCGGCCGGGTCGTCACCGAAGCCATGCGGATGCTGGCGCAAGCCAGCGGAACCGAGGCGGGCATCGTCGAGAAGCTGCGGGCGGAAGGGGCGCTGGCCCTCTCGCTCGTGGCCGAGGACGAAGGCGGGGTGATCGGCTATCTGGCCGCCTCGCCGGCCCGGATCGGGGCGCAGCCGGGCTGGGGCCTGATCGGCCCGGTCGCCGTATTGCCCTCAAGGCATAGCCAGGGGGTCGGCACGGCCCTGATGACGGAGGCCATCCGCCGATTGCGCAGGACTTGCCGGGGTGCGGCGCTGGTGGGCGATCCCGGCTATTACGGCCGGTTCGGCTTTCGGGCCTTTCCCGGCCTGGGCGTGACGGGCTGCCCCCCGGAAGCGGTTCAGGCATTGCCGTTCGACGGCAGCGAGCCTTGTGGCGAGCTGATCCACCACCCGGCTTTCGGCCTCGACCAGCAGGAGTGACGGAAAGGTCGGGTCGCGCTCCATCGCGAGGCGCGGCCCGACCTTTTGCGTCCTAGTCCTCCACCCGGATCATCCCGCCGATCTGCGGGCCGCCGCCCACCGCCACGCTTTCGCCAGTGATATAGCTTGCCGCGTCGCTGGCGAAGAACACGATCATCTGCGCCACCTCGCGCATCTCGCCATAGCGGCGCAGCGGGAAGGCGCCGCAGGCGGCCATCGCGTCGAAGCCGTGCTTCTCCCAACCTTCGCGCGCGGCTTCGGTCGCGGTCATGCCCGGCGCCACACAGTTCACCCGCACGCCCGAGGGCCCCCATTCGGCCGAGGCGACGCGGGTGAACATCTGCAGCCCGGCCTTGGCGGCGGAATAGGCGGCGACGCCTTGCGTGCCGTGCATCCCGGCGAGCGAGGAGACGTTGACCACGCAGCCCTTGCCGGCCTTCAGGTGCGGCAGGGCGGCCTGCGAGCAATACATCGCCGCGCTGAGATTGAGCTGGACGTCACGGTCCCACCTGGCCGGGTCCATCTTCGCCAGCGCGACATGGCGATGCGCGCCGCCGGCATTGTTGATCAGGATATCGAGCTTGCCGAACCGGGCGATGACCGCCGCGACCATCGCGTGCACGCTCGCCACGTCGCGCACGTCGGCCTCGACCGCCAGCGCCTTGCGGCCGAGCGCTTCGATATCGTGCACGGTCGCGGCGAGCGGTTCGCGCCGCCGGCCCGAGACAGCGACATCGGCGCCGCGCTCGGCCAGCAGCAGCGCGGTGGCGCGGCCGATGCCGGTGCCGCCGCCCGTGACCAGCGCGACGCGGCCCGAAAGGTCGAATTCGGGCGGCAGCATCACCACCGCCGCCGCCGCTGGCAGGCGCGCACGCGCTGGCGCAGTTCCTCGGCGCGTTCCTCGGCCGTCACCACCAGCGTGTCCGCCGGCAAGTGGTCGCGGATCTCGGAAAACTTCACGCGCTTGAGCGTGGGCAGCGGGTGGCTGTCGCAATCGTACCAGCGGCCATAGATCGTGCCTTGCCGGAAGCCGGCGGTGTCGAGCCAGTTGGGCACGCCGGGATCGCGCAACGAGACCACCGCATAGAACCGCCCGTCGGACGCGACCTTGGCGAAATGGCCATTGCTGCTGCTGAGGCGATAGACATATTCGACCGCGTTGAAATAGGGATCGTTGAGCTGGAAGTTCCAGTAGCGCCGCGTCTCGGGCAGGTCGGTTTCCAGGATCAGCGCCTCGTCGTCCTCGAACTCGAACACCGCCGGGATATAGATCTGCCGCGACAGCGCGCCGAGATAGCGCGAAGGCTCGAACACGTTGACGCCGACGCTCGCCTTCACCTGGTTCTGCATCGCATAGAACAATCGCGTCGCCGCCGCCGGCATCGCCGCCATCTGGCGGATGCGATCGAGGATCTCATCGGGCGAAAGCCGCCGCTTGGGGCCAGTGGGATCGAGGCATTCGATCGACATCACCGGATCGACCTCGTTCACCCAGTCATAGCTGCGATAGCGGGTCATCAGCGCGATCGCGCCGGGCTTGATCTGCAGCCAGTTGCCGGTGAACCCTTCCGGCTTCTCCCGGCTGACGAGGATATCGAAATTGCCGTCGGCGTCGATCCGCAAGTCGCCATCGTCAAGATCGGCATAGAATTCGCCGGTCTGGTCGATCGGGCCTTTCAGGCCGGGCAGCGCGGCCTGCGTGTTGAACGTGATCATGTAGACCGAGCCGCGGTTGCCGGTGATGCGATACCGGAAGGCGGAATCGATCGGGCAATAGAGGTAGATGTCGTCCGGGTTGGGTTGCAGCGTGTAGACCGGGTTCCACAGCGGCGCCCAGTCGGGATGCTCGGCATCGGCGTGGAAGAACGCGAAATAGCCATAGCTCATCTGCATCATGATCTGGCGGTAAACGTCGGCGCGATATTCGGGGTCATCGGGCCGCCAGGTATTGGCAATCTGCGCTACGGCCTCTTCAAGATCGCCAAGATAATCGAACAGTGGGCCGATGGGGGTGGTCATGCCGGCTTCCTCTCCTTTGCCCGCTCCGGTCGGGACTCGCTTGCGCTAGATGGTATACACTATCTAAAGTGCCGGCAAACGGAAGGATGCATGGGATGGAACACGATCTTCTCGATCTTGGCGGGCAAGTGGCGATCGTCACGGGCGCGGGGCAGAATGCGGGCCGCGCCACCGCGCTGGAACTGGCGCGGCACAATGCCGGCGGCATCGCGGTGAACGATTTCGTGGCCGAACGGGCCGAGGCGGTGGCCGCGGAAATCCGCGCGCTGGGCGTGCCGGCGATGGCGGCGGCGTTCGACGTCTGCGATCTGGACGCGGTGAAGGCCGCCGATGCCGCGATCAAGGACCGGCTGGGCGCGGCGACGATCCTGGTCAACAATGCCGGCATGGCCGGGCCGGGCGGATCGCTGCGGCCGACGCTGAACTTCTGGGAGGAAGACCCGGCGAACTGGCCGCGCTATCTCGGCACCAATCTCTACGGCGTCTACAACTGCTGTTTCGGCTTCATTCCCAACATGGTGGAGGCAAAGCGCGGCCGCATCGTCACCATCGTGTCCGATTCGGGCCGCATCGGAGAGCCCAGGCTGGCGGTCTATGCCTCGGCCAAGGCGGGCGCGCAGGGCTTCGTCCGCTCGATCGCCAAGGAACTGGGGCGCTACGGCGTCACTTGCAACGCTGTCTCGCTCTCCTCGCTGATGCCCGACATGCCTGAGGAGAAGCTGGCCGAAGTGATGCAGAGCGATCACGCCAAGGCGCAGCTTTCGCGCTACACCATCCGCCGCTACGGCAAATCGGGCGATGTCGCCGCGCTGGTGACGTTCCTGTGCTCGGACGCGGCCTCATGGATCACCGGGCAGACCTATCCGCTCAACGGCGGCTACGCGCCGTCAATGTAGACCGTTCGGTAGAAAAATCTGCCCGGGGCGGTTGACGAAACCGGCCGGGACGCCGAATCTCCCCGGACACGGACCGATCGGCCCGGGGAGATTCCATGACAGCAACCGCATACCATGCGCCGGAAACCATCGAGCAGGCCGTTGCGCTGCTTGCCGGCAATCCGTCCGCCCGTCCGCTTTCGGGCGGGACGGACCTGATCGTCCAGATGCGCTCGGGCCGGATCGCGCCGGCCGCCGTGATCGATCTCAAGCGCATTGCCGGCCTGTCCGGCGTGCGCCGGGTGGGCGATGGCTTCGCCATCGGCGCGGCCACGCCGTGCACCGCGCTCAAGGACCATGCCGAACTGGCCGCCGCCTGGCCGGGCGTGGTGGAGGCGGCGAACCTGATCGGCTCGGTCCAGGTGCGCAATCGCGCCACCATGGCCGGCAACTTGTGCAACGCCTCGCCCGCCGCCGACAGCGTGCCCGCGCTGGTCGCCGCGAACGCGACCTGCCTGATCGCCGGCCCCGATGGACAGCGCGAAGTGCCGGTGGCGGCCATTCCGCAAGCGCCAGGACGCACCTCGCTGGCGCCCGGCGAATTCCTTGTCGAGATCCGCCTGCCGGCGCGCGGAGTGGGTGACGGGGATGCCTATCTGCGCTCGATCCCGCGTACCGAGATGGATATCGCCGTCGTCGGCGCGGGCGCGAACCTGACGGTCGATGCCGAAGGCCGCTGCACCGCCGCGCGGATCGCGCTGGGCGCGGTCGCGCCGACAGTGGTGCTGGTCGCGGATGCCGGCGCCGCGCTGGTCGGCTCGCGGTTCGACGACGCGGCTTTCGCCGCCTTGGCCGAAGCGGTGAAGGCCGCCTGCCACCCCATCGACGACAAGCGCGGCACGATCGCCTATCGCAAGGCCATGGCCGCCGTGCTGGCCAGGCGCGTCGTCCTCACTGCCCTCAAGCGCGCGGGAGCCGCCGCATGAACAAGCTGCATATTTCCACCATCATCAATGGCGACGCGCAGGAATTCCTCTGCGATCCGACGGCCACCCTGCTCGACGTGCTGCGCGACGGGATCGGGCTGACCGGCACCAAGGAAGGCTGCGCCTCGGGCGATTGCGGGGCCTGCACCGTGGTGCTCGATGGCCAGATGGTCTGTTCCTGCCTGGTCCTGGCGGCCGAGGCCCAGGGGCGCACGGTCGCCACGATCGAGGGCGTTGCCGAAGGGGCGATGCTGCACCCGGTCCAGCGCCAGTTCCTGGAACATGGCGCGCTGCAATGCGGGTTCTGCACGCCGGGCTTCATCGTTGCGGCCAAGGCGCTGCTCGATCGCAACCCGAACCCGACCGAGACCGAGATCCGCTATTGGCTGGCCGGCAACCTGTGCCGCTGCACCGGCTATGACAAGATCGTGCGCGCGGTGATGGATGCCGCCGCCGAACTGCGCCAGGAAAGGATGCCCGCATGAACGCGCCGCAAAAGCAGGATGGCTTCCAGGTCGTCGGCACGCGCCCGGTGCGGCCCGATGGCGTGGACAAGGTCACGGGCAAGGCGCTTTACGGCACCGATTTCAAGGCGCCCGGCATGTTGCAGGGCGCGGTGCTGCGCAGCCCGCATCCGCACGCGCGGATCCGGGCGATCGACACCCGCAAGGCCGAGGCGCTGCCCGGTGTCAAGGCGGTGGTGACGGGCAGGGACTTTCCCAGCCTGCAATCGCTGATCATGGCGGTGGGCGAATCCGCCTCCGACATCGTGCATGTCGCGCGCAACTGCCTCGCGCTCGACAAAGTGCTCTATGAAGGCCACGCGGTGGCCGCCGTGGCTGCGACCAGCCCGGAAATCGCCCGCGAGGCGGCGGCGCTGATCGAAGTCGATTACGAAGTCCTGCCACATGTCCTGGGGCTGGAGGAAGCACTGGCGGACGATGCGCCGCTGCTGCACGACGATGTCTTCACCAAGGGCGTCAGCCCCAGGCCGGACAAGCCGTCCAACGCCTCGATGCGGGTGGAGATGGGCAAGGGCGATGTCGATGCGGCGCTGGCCGGGGCGGCGGTGGTCGTGTCCGGGCGCTATACGATGGAGCCGGTGCACCAGGGCTATATCGAGCCGCACGCCTGCGTCGCCTCATGGAACGCGGACGGGCAGGCGCAGATCTGGTGTTCAAGCCAGGGCCACTTCGCGATCCGTTCGCTCACCGCGTCGACGCTGGGCATCCCGCAAGCCGATATCCGCGTGACGCCGCTGGAGATCGGCGGCGGCTTCGGCGGCAAGACCACGGTCTATCTCGAACCCGTGGCGATGCTGCTGTCGCGCAAGGCGGGCCGCCCGGTGCGCCTGGCGATGAGCCGCGAGGATGTGTTCCGCGCGTCCGGCCCGGCGCCGGGCGCTGTGATCGACGTGCGGATCGGCGCGGATGCCGACGGGATGCTCGTCGCCGCCGAAGTCGATTTCAAGTACCACTCGGGCGCCTATCCCGCGATCACCGCGCATTCGGGCGTATCGAGCGCGGTGGGCCATTACCGCATCGCCAACACCCGCCTGATCGGCTGGGAAGTGCTGTGCAACCGCCCGGCGACCAAGGCCTATCGCGCGCCCGGCGCGCCGCAAGTCAACTTCGCGGTCGAAAGCGCGATCGACGAGATCGCCGGCAAGCTGGGCATGGACCCGCTGGAATTGCGCCTGAAGAACGCAGTGGCGCCCGGCGATCCGCAGACATCGGGCGTGCCGTTCGGCATGATCGGCTGGATCGAGTGCCTGGAAGCGGCCAGGGCGCATCCGCACTGGTCTGCGCCCCTGGGCCCCAACCAGGGCCGGGGCGTCGCCGGCGGCTACTGGGGCAATTACGGCGGGCCCTCGACCGCCTCGGTCAGCCTGGGCGAGGATGGTTCGGTGCTTGTCACCACCGGCAGCCCGGATATCGGCGGCAGCCGCGCCGCGATGGCGATCATGGCCGCCGAAGTGCTGGAAGTGCCTTACGAGAAAGTGCGCTGCACGATCGCGGACACCGCCTCGATCGGCTTCTCGATGGTCACGGGCGGCAGCCGCGTCACCTTCGCCACCGGCAAGGCGGTGGTCGATGCGGCGAACATGGTGAAGGACACGCTGCGCGAACGGGCCGCGCGCATGTGGGGCGTCGCTGCCGCCGACGTGGAATGGCGCGATGGCGCGGCCCATTGCACCGGCGGCGACAAGGCGGGCGAATCGATGGCCATCGGCACGATCGCGGCCAGGGCGATCTTCGCCGGCGGGCCGGTTTCGGCCGAGGCGGCGATCAACGCGGCCGGCTGGCTGCCCGGCTTCGGCGTGCATATCTGCGATACCGAGGTCGATGCCGAAACCGGCCAGGTGCGCGTGGTGCGCTATACCGCGATCCAGGACGTGGGCCGGGCGATCCATCCCGACTATGTCGAAGGGCAGATGCAGGGCGGGGCCGTGCAGGGCATCGGCTGGGCCCTGAACGAGACCTATATCTACAACGCGCAAGGCAAGCTGGATAACCCCGGCTTCCTCGATTACCGGATGCCGGTCGCCTCCGACGTGCCGATGATCGACACGGTGATGGTCGAAGTGCCCAACCCCGACCATCCCTTCGGCGTCAAGGGCGTGGGCGAAGTGCCGATCGTGCCGCCGCTGGCCGCCGTCGCCAATGCGGTGGCGCGGGCCACGGGGGTGCGGATGCACGACCTGCCGCTTTCGCCCGACCGGGTCTACGCCGCGCTCCATCCCGAGGGCTGAGCGGCTTGCGCATCGTCATCATGCCGCCGTTCGACCGCGAGTTCTTCGGCACCGACCGGCTCGATCTGGCCGCGACGAACCTGTTCGACCTTGTCGGCCAGCTCGACGCATTGGCGCCGGGCTTCGCCACCATCGCCCAGGTGCGCGCCACTTTCGCGATCGACGGCGTGGTGACGCATGACTGGGCATCGCCGCTGGCGAACGTCACCGAAGTGATCCTGCTCCCGCGCGTCGGCGGCGGCTGAACTCCTTCCCGGGTCGAGGGGGATCGGGGTCAGCCGGCCCGCTCGCTCATTTCGCGGCCATCGCTTCCAGCAGCAGCGGCATGATCTTTTCGTTCACCGGCGCGGGATCGAAGAATTCGGCGATGCGGGCGATCCTGCCGTCGCGCAGGTCGAACAGGTGCGCATAGTCGTTCTCGTACCTCTCGCCCGAGGCGAGCGTGCCCGAGCCGCGCACTTGCGCGGCCGCGCGATCGCCTTCCACGATCAGGGCTTTCACGTCATAGCGCAGCGTGCCGGCGAACAGCGCGGCCAGCATTCGCGTGGCACCGAGATAGGACTGGCCCGGCGCATCGGCGTGCGTGCTGATCGTCCATGCGATCATGTCGTCGGTGAACATGTCCGGGTCGGGCGTGCCGGCGCCCAGGTTGGCGAAAAACCGGCGGATGAGGTCATGTGTCGGGCTTTCCACGCGCGTGTCTCCCTGCTTGCGGTTGCGCGCGGGTATCATAAGCTGCGCCGCAGAACAGGATGGAAAGGCAGGAAATGGGCGTGACGGTGCCGTTTCGCGGGCTTGCGCCGTTCGGCGTCGAGATCGAGCGTGACTTGTCCCGGCCGCTGGCGCCGTCCGAGGCGTTCCATCTCACCCAATTGCTGCGCGCGCACGGCCTGATCCTGGCGCGCGGCCAGTCGCTGTCGATGGCGCGACAGCGCGAGATCTGCGCGCTGTTCGGCCCGATTCTCGATCGGGCGGGCGAAACCGGGACGATGTCCAACGATGGCGGCGGGCCCAGCGCGTCCGAACTCACCTGGCATTCGGATGCCGCTTATACCGAAGCGCCGTTCGATGCGCTGGCGCTGCATGCGCTCGACGTTGTGGACGATGCCTCGTCCACCCGCTTCGTCAGTGCCGAGCAGGCGCTGGCCGCATTGCCGCCCGATCTTGCCGATGCGTTGGCCGGGCGCGAACAGGAGATGATCTCACCGCATTACACGCGCCTGGCCGAGCGCACTTGCGACCGGCGCGATCCCGAGGCGCAGAAGCGCGGCATCCGCCCGGCGATCGTGACCAACCCGCACAACGGCCGGCGGTGCGTGTGGGTGAGTGAACTTCAGACCGCGCGCCTGCTCGGCATGGACTGGGAGGAAAGCCGCGCCGTGCTCCATGTGGTGTTCGACGTGCTCTACGACGCGGCCGGTGTCTTCGAGCATCGCTGGCGCAAGGGCGATCTGCTGATCTGGGACAACATCGCGCTGCAGCACGCGCGCGGCGATCTGGCGGGCGTGGGGCGGCGCGTGCTGCAACGGGTGATCGTCGGCACGCAGGGCGTCGCGCCGCATATCACGCCCTGGAATATCGAACGGCCCTAGCCGCGCGCGCCGCGCTGGAACAGGCGCTGGGTGCAGACGGCATAGCTGGGATCGGCATCGCGCTGGCCCAGCGTGCCGCCACCGCTGAACGGGCGGCGAAGCTGGAAATCGTATGTCACCACGCGCTTGGCAAAGCGCCACTTGCCATCGGCGCAGCGGCGATAGTTGTCGATATAGCGCACCGCCATGAAATCCTCTTCCTGCCCGCCCTCGCGCGTGGGGATCAGGTGATAGGCCAGCGCATAGACCTCGCCGCTGCCCGCATCGCCATCGACGCTGATCAGGTGGTTGCACACATGATGGCCGCTATAGGGCATGTAGGGGAACGAGCCGGCGATGAACTTGCAGTAGTCCTCGGCCGAACCATCGAAGCTGCTGCCGTGCGAATCGGTGGCGTCTTCGGTGTAGAGATCGCGCAGCAGCTCGATGTCCTGCCGGTCGATGGCGCGCGAATAGAGCAGCACGAGGTCGCGGATCGCGTCCTTGTCGATCACCGCCTGCAGCGCGGCTTCGTCGATGGCCATGGCATTGTCTCCTTCAGCGGGCACTGGCGAGCGCGGTTCCTGCCGCTTCGCTGGCGATGTCGAAATGGGCGATGTAGTCGGCGAAGCGTTCGCGCGCCTCACCAGGATCGATGCCGAACTGGTCGAGCGTGTATTCGTTGGCGCCGCGCTTGTTCTTGGGGTTCTCGCGCCGCCAGCCGGCGATGGCCTCGCGCACGTCCCCGGGCGTGTCGATGCCCAGCCCGGCGTGCACTTCGGCCATGACTTTCGCGGGATCGGCGACAAGGCGATAGTAATCGACATGCACCGCGCGATCAGCCTGCGGGCCTTTGGCGAAGGCCATGATCCGCGCGATATGCCGGTCCACGAAATCGAGCATCTGGCGGCCCACCCGCGTACGGTCCACCGGGTCCGCATAACGCGCCGAACGCAAGGTGAAGGTCATCTTGGCAATCGAGGCCAGCGTCTGCAGCGGATCGCGGTGCGTCATCGCGAAGCGCGCGTCGGGGTAGACCTGCAGGATCGCATCCATCGCGATCACGTGGTTGGGATACTTGAGCGCCCAGCGCCGTGGCGGCATCAGCCACTGGAGCAATTGCAACTGCCGCTTGTGCACGCGGTAGGCGGCTTCCAGATCGAGCCCGTCCATCAGGAAATCGAAGAATTCGGGCGCGTCGTAAAGGTTGAACGAGCCCGCCGTGGCATAGGCCTGCTCAAGAATGGCGTGGCATTCCTCGGACCCGTCCTCGTCGATCAGGTGGAGCGCGTCGAAGCCCTCGATCTCGCCGGGCTTCCATTTTCCGCGCATTTCCGCTTCGGCCGCCTTGCGCGCCGTGACCGAGGCGGGATCGTGGCCCGGTGGCGGATTGGGCATGATCGCTTCCCAGGTGCGCAGCAGGCGGAAGCGGCGATCGCGATCGAACAGGTACTGGAAATAGGTCGTGCCCGAACGCGGCAGGCCGCACAGGAACACTGGCGCGATCACGGCTTCCTCGCCGATCTGCGGGTGATCGCGCAGCCACCTCAGCCCTTCGAGCCGGTTGGTGGTGAAGCCCGTCATCGCCCGGCGCATTGCCGCCATGCCGTTCGCGTGCATGGGCGGACCGGCGGCGATGGAGGCGAGCAGGGCCGCGAGGTTGCGGTGCAGGTGCGGTTCGGGGTCGGCCAGGCCGGCGTTGGCCTCTGCCTCGGCGATGATGGCTTCCAGCTCGATCATGCTGCTCTCCCTTGTCTTATGGAGCGCAGCCTAGCATGGCCGATCAGCGTCGGCGCGGCCCCGGGCCGACATATCGGTGGCGCGATGCGCCTGGTTTTTGAAAATGCGCGGAAAGAGCGCATTTTCTGCCGGTGCCGCCATGCGCCCGAAGATGCCTCGATCCCTAAAGCAGCGAGCCGCCGTCGATCGGATAGACCTGCCCGGTGATGAAGCTGGCGCGCGGCGAGGCGAGGAAGGTGACGAGGCCCGAAAGCTCCTCGGGCACGGCGAAAGGCTTGCCCACGAAGGTGCGGCGCTGGCGGATCGCGCGGTCTTCCTCGCGCACGCTGTCGCCCAGCTTGGCGAAGAAACCGGAATCGGGGTGGAAACGGCTGCCCTTGCTGAAGGCGGCCGGATCGGTGGCGAACGTGGCGTAAGGCGCGATCGCGTTCACCCGGATCGCGTGCTGGGCCAATTCCTTGGCCAGCACGATGGTGAAGCTGTGCACCGCGCCTTTCATCGCCGAATAGACCGGCAGCATGTAATCGCCGACCAGCCCGGCGGTCGATCCGACATTGACGATGGCGCCGCCGCCATGCGCGATCATCCCTGGCAGCACGGCGTGCGTCATGCGCAGCACGGTGCCGAAGTTGAGGTCGATATCCTCGGCCCACTTGGCCGGGTCGGAATTTTCGAACAGCCCCTGGTCGACATTGCCGCCCAGGGCGTTCACCAGCACTTCGATCGGGCCCAGCTTGCTGGCTTCGGCGACGATGCGCGCGGGCGATGCCGGATCGATGAGATCGGCCGCGACGAAGATCGCCTCGGCCGCGCCCCGTTCCTTCGCGGTGGCGACCAGCCGGGCGCCGGCTTCGGCATCGCGGCCCACGGCGACCAGCCTGGCGCCTTCCTGCGCCAGTTCCAGCGCGATGGCCCGCCCGATATTGGCGGTGGCCGCCGTAACCACCGCGACCTTGCCTTCCAGACCCAGCTTCATGACATGACCCTCCCGTAATCCGGTCCCGTAATTCCGGCCGGCGCGCCGCTTATGGCCGCAGCGTGCGGCCGGTAAGGACGCAGCGCAAGGGCCCATCCTCTCCGTTATCCTCGATCCGGCGCAGGAAGCGTTCGGACACGCGGTGGAATTTCAGGCCCTTGAGCGTGCCCGTGGTCATCGTCAGGATATCGCCGGTCAGCAGGTAGTTGCCGTGCTTGCCACCGGCATTGTAGCCTGAGGCATTGACGATGCGGAAATCGATATCGGCCACCGGATGGCCAATGGGCCCGGTGGCATCGCCGGGCATCTCGCACAGGTAATGCCCCTGCTGGAGCACGCCGATCGGCCCGCCCGGAACCGGCGGCGGCGGGGCCGAGCCGATCAGCGCCAGGGCTGCGGGGATGAGTGCGGCAATGGGGGCGATGCGCTGCATGTGCCGCTGGCTATCACCGTGGCGGGGGAATTGCCACAGCGGCGCGCGCGCGCTAAGGGCGCGGCTCTCGCTCAACCGGCTCTTTCCCATCGAAGGCAAACCCCATGAAGATCAGCGGCGTCGACATCCGCCCCGGCAACATCCTCGAATACGAGAACGGCATCTGGAAAGTCGCCAAGACGCAGCACACGCAGCCGGGCAAGGGCGGCGCGTTCATGCAGGTGGAGATGAAGAACCTGATCGACGGGCGCAAGACCAACGTGCGCTTCCGCAGCGCCGACACGGTCGAGAAAGTCCGCCTCGATACCAAGGACTTCCAATTCCTTTATGCCGAGGGCGAGGATCTGGTCTTCATGGATACCGAAAGCTACGAGCAGATCACCCTGCCGGCCGACCTGCTTGGCGATGCCGCCGCCTTCCTGCAGGATGGGATGCAGGTCATGCTCGAACTGTGGGAAGAGCGTCCGATCTCGGTGGAACTGCCCGAGCAGGTGGAAGCCACCATCGTCGAGGCTGACGCGGTGGTGAAGGGGCAGACCGCCTCTTCCAGCTACAAGCCCGCCGTGCTCGATAACGGCGTGCGCGTCATGGTCCCGCCGCATATCGAAAGCGGCACGCGGATCGTGGTCGACGTCTACGAAAAGGCTTACGTCCGCAAGGCGGACTGAATTCGTCCTTTCCCTCGGCCCGTTCGTCCCGAGCGCCGTCGAGGGACAGGGCCGGGCAAGGCCGGGAATGAACCGGCCGCGCTCGACGCAATCCCCCCGATCGGCTTTGGGGGTGAACGGCTGAGGTTTGAAATGGCAGCAATATCCGGTCTGATCCGCGTCATCGAAAAGGCCGCCCGCAAGGCCGGCCAGCGCTTGCGCCGCGATTTCGGCGAGATCGAGCACTTGCAGGTTTCGCGCAAGGGGCCGGCGGACTTCGTCTCCAAGGCCGATCTTGCCGCCGAACGCACGATCTGGGACGAACTGAAGGTCGCGCGGCCCGACTGGGGCTTCCTGTTCGAGGAAGCGGGCGAGATCGAGGGCGATCCGACCAAGCCGCGCTTCATCGTCGATCCGCTCGACGGCACCAGCAACTTCCTGCACGGCATTCCGCACTTCGCGGTCTCGATCGCGGTGCAGGAGCCCAGGCTGGACGGATCGGGCTGGGGCGATGTCGTTGCCGGGCTGATCTACCAGCCGATCACCGACGAAAGCTTCTGGGCCGAAAAGAGCCGGGGCGCCTGGCTGCATGACCGGCGCCTGCGCGTTTCGGCGCGCCGCCATCTGGACGAGAGCCTGATCGCCACCGGCATCCCGTTTTCCGGGCGGGGCGACATGGGGCAGTGGACCCGCATCTATCACGCGTTCGGCCCGCAGATCGCGGGCATCCGCCGTCTGGGCTCGGCCGCGCTCGATCTCGCCTGGGTCGCGGCGGGGCGTTACGAGGGTTTCTGGGAAGCCGATCTCAACCCGTGGGACACCGCCGCCGGCTGCCTGCTGGTGCGCGAGGCGGGCGGCTTCGTTTCGGACTGGCGCGGCCGTTCGCTGCCGATCTGCGATGCCGAGGTGCTGGCCGGCAACGATTCGCTGCATTCGCGCCTGCACAAGATCCTGGCCGGCGCGGTCAAGGACTGAGGTTTATCCGCGAATGCGCCCTGGCGCGCATTTCCCGGCCCGCACTCTCCAGGCGATTCATGACACCGTCTTAAACCGGGTTTAACCACGCACCTGCGATACAACTGGCGATCTTGGGGGGTTAGATTGTCATGGAGCGCATTCGCGTTGCATTCCTGGCAGGTATTACCGCTTCTGTGGCGCTGCAGTGCCCCTCGGCACACGCGCGCAAGGTTCTGACCAATCTCGACATAGACCGTGACCGCGATTTCGATCTGGCGCGCGATATCGCCATCCGGGCGCAGGCATCGGGCGAAACCGCGACGGCGCGCGGCGTCCGGCCTGGCTATCCCAAGGAGAAGCTGGGCCCGCACTGGAGCTTCCAGCCGCTCGACGATGGCCCGCAGATCGAGATGGGCGCGCTGGGCGGCGGCCGGAAGGGTATGCCGAAAATCGCCCACGTCGGCCTCAACTGGGATTTCTGATCCGCTTGAACCGCGGCGCGCACGCGGCTAAGCCACGCCCGCCGACGCGTGCCCCTGTGGCGGAATGGTAGACGCGAACGACTCAAAATCGTTTGTCGCAAGGCGTGCCCGTTCGAGTCGGGCCAGGGGCACCACCGCCGGACGCGCGTTTCCGGCGCGGCCGATCGCGCGATCCCGGCAGGCCGTGCCGGGCGCAAAACCCCCATTGTAAGCCGCGCCGACAGGCAAGGCGGGCAAGGCGGCCTGCTTCCAGGCGCGCGAAAACGCGGCATTCGTGTTTGCGCTGTCAGATTTACCGACATTTTACGTCTTTGCCCTAGGCCGTGCGGGAAGGGCCGCACAGGCCCGGAAGGTGCCGGCCCAGACGATGATCCGCCTGTTCAAACACTACATCCCCCACGCCGTCATCCTGCTGTGGCTGGTCGATATCGTGCTGCTGATCGGCGCCAACGAGCTGTCGTGGCGTCTGCGCGCCGGCCAGATCGGCATCGAGGCAGGCGATCCGGTCCACCGGCTGCTGCCGCACGCGGGCTTTGCCGCGATGATCGTGATCGCGATGATCTCTGTGGGGGTCTACGGGTCCGATGCGCTGCGCTCGATGCGGTTTGCCGTGGCGCGGCTGCTGGTCGCCATCTCGCTGGGCATCATCGCGCTCTCGTTCTTCGATTTCCTGATCGGCGGGCAGAACTTCTGGCGCTCGACGCTGGCCTATTCGATGGCGTTCGGCATCGTCTTCCTGATCCTGAACCGCATGGTGCTGGGCAGTATGCTGGGCACATCGGCGTTTCGCCGCCGTGTGCTGGTGCTGGGCGCAGGCAACCGGGCGCAGCGCCTGCGCGATCTGGGCGACAAGCCCGAGGCCGGCTTCGTCATCGTCGGCTATATCGCCATGAGCGAATCGAGCCCGGTGGTGGAAGAAGCGATCGCCCGCTCGGCGATCCACAACCTCACCCGCTATGTCGAGAACCTGGGCGTCAGCGAAGTGGTGCTGGCGCTGGAGGAACGGCGCAACGCGCTGCCGCTGAAGGATCTGCTGCGGATCAAGACCGCCGGCGTTCACGTCAACGAGTTCTCCAGCTTCCTGGAGCGGGAGACCGGGCGAGTCGATCTTGACACGGTCAACCCGAGCTGGCTGATCTTTTCCGATGGTTTTTCGGCCGGGCGAATGTTCTCCAGCGCGGCCAAGCGGGTGTTCGATGTCACCGCCAGCGCGATCCTGCTGCTGCTCACCGCACCGCTGATCGTGGTCTTCGCGCTGCTGGTGAAACTGGACAGCAAGGGCCCGGCATTCTTCCGCCAGACCCGCGTCGGCCTGTTCGGGCAGAACTTCGATGTGCTCAAGCTGCGCTCGATGCGCACCGATGCCGAGGTGGATGGCGCCAAATGGGCTTCGAAGGACGATCCGCGCGTCACCCGCGTCGGCCGCTTCATCCGCAAGGTCCGCATCGACGAGCTGCCCCAGGCCTGGAGCGTGCTGCGCGGCGAGATGAGCTTTGTCGGCCCGCGCCCGGAACGGCCCGAGTTCGTCGCCGATCTTGAGGAGCAACTGCCCTACTACGCCGAGCGGCACATGGTGAAGCCGGGGATCACCGGCTGGGCGCAGATCAATTATCCCTATGGCGCCTCGATCGAGGATTCGCGCAACAAGCTCGAATACGATCTCTATTACGCCAAGAACTACACCCCGTTCCTCGATCTGCTGATCTTGCTGCAGACGCTGCGCGTGGTGCTCTGGCACGAAGGCGCGCGGTGATGGGGCTGGCCTTGCCCCAGATCTGGTACCTGCTGACACTGGCATTCGACGTGGCCGGCGCGATCGCCGCCGCAACGCTGGCGATCTGGATCTGGCCCCGGCGCGACAGCTTGGGGCAGGCGGGCACCGCGATCGTGCTGGCGCTGCTGCTCACCGCGATCTGGTGCATCGCCCAGGCCGCCTCGCACGGCAACAGCTTCGGCGCCGCGTTCGCCGAATCGGTGCGCAATCTGGCCTGGCTGATCGTGATCTACCGCCTGTTCGCCAGCGACGGGCGCCATGCCAGCCTTGCGCCGATCCGGCCGGTGGTGATCGCGCTGGCCTTCGTGGAAGTGCTGCACCTGGCGCTGGGCATGGCGGTCGTCCGCCTGCCGCTCGACTGGGACATCACGCGCACCGCGCTCAACGTCATCGTCATGTTCCGGCTGCTGGTCACGGTGGGCGGGCTGGTGCTGGTGCACAACCTCTATGCCGGCGCCTCGCGCGATGTGCGCCCGGCGTTGCGCTGGCCCACCGCCGCGCTGGCGGTGATGTTCGTGTTCGATCTCAACCTTTACACGATCGCTTACCTGGGCGGGCACTGGCCGGTCGAATTCGCCGCGGCGCGCGGGCTGGCGACGATCGCGATGGTCGGCCTGCTGGCGATCGGCGCCAGCAAGGGGCGCGACGTGCTGCGGCTGCGGCCTTCGCGCGCGGTGACGTTCCAGACCTTTTCGCTGCTTCTGATCGGCGTCTATCTGGTCGCGATGGTCGGCGTGGCGCAGTGGCTGTCCTATGCTGGCGGCGATTTCGCCCGGCTGGTCGAGCTGGGCTTCCTGACCATCGCCAGCGCCACCGCCGTGCTGGTGCTGCCGTCCAAGCGGATGCGCGGCTGGTTCAAGGTGGCGCTGGCCAAGCACTTGTTCCAGCACCGCTATGACTATCGCGAGGAATGGCTGCGGTTTACCCGCACGATCGGCAACAGCGGCTCGGCGGCGATGCCGCTGGGCGAGCGCGTGGTCCAGGCGGTGGCCGACATCGCCGATTGCCCGGCCGGCCTGCTGCTGACCGCCGGCGATCATGGCGACCTGACGCTGGCCGCGCGCTGGAACTGGCCCGAGATCGCAGTGCCGGCCACGGCCTTTCCCACGAAATCGCTGGGCTTTTTCGAGCGTGAGAACTTCATCGTCGATCTCGACGATATCCGCGCCGGCCATGACGATCGCGGCGAGACCGATCATGTCCCGGCCTGGCTGGTCGCGGATTCGCGCGCCTGGGCGCTGGTGCCGCTGATCCATTACGAGCGGCTGGTCGGCATCGTCGTGCTGGCGCGTTCGGCGGTGAAGCGCGGGTTCGACTGGGAGGATTTCGATCTGCTGCGCGTCGTCGGCCAGCAGCTGGCCAGCTATCTGGCCGAGAACGCCAGCCAGGAAGCGCTGGCAGAGGCGCGGCGGTTCGACGATTTCCATCGCCGCATCGCTTTCGTCATGCACGATATCAAGAACCTGGCCAGCCAGCTCAGCCTGCTGGCGCGCAATGCCGAGCTGCACGCGGAAAAGAAGGAATTCCGCGACGACATGCTGCTGACGCTGCGCAATTCGGCGGACAAGCTGAACGCGCTGCTGGCGCGGCTCTCGCGCTATGGCACGGGCGCGGTGGAGCGGCTGGAGCAGGTCTCCACCCGCGATGTGACCGCATCGGTGATGGCCATGTTCCATTCCGCCCCGCAAGTGACGCTGACCGAGAACCAGGATCTGACGATCACGGCGAACCGCCATTCGCTGGAGCAGGTGCTGGTGCATCTGGTGCAGAACGGCATCGATGCCAGCGCGCCGGGTGAGCCGGTGTTCCTCTCGGTTGCGATGGACGGGCTGGGCGCGCGGTTCGAGATCGTCGATTCGGGCTGCGGCATGTCGCCCGAATTCGTCCGCACGCGGCTGTTCAAGCCGTTCGTCTCCACCAAGAACGGCGGGTTCGGCATCGGCGCGTTCGAGGCGCGCGAACTGGTGCGCGCGATGCGCGGCCGCCTGGAAGTGGAATCGCGCGAAGGGCTGGGCTCGCGCTTCGTGGTGCGCATCCCGCTGAGCGCGACGACCGACGTCTACCAGAACTTCACAAGCAACGAGCAAAGAGTGGCCTGATGAGCGACACCAAACCCAAGCTGCTGGTGGTCGAGGACGATGCCGGCCTGCAGGCGCAGCTCAAGTGGGCTTATGAGGATTTCGAAGTCCTCGTCGCGGGCGATCGCGCGTCCGCGCTGGCGCTGCTGCGCTCCGAGGCGCCCGATGTGGTGACGCTGGACCTGGGCCTGCCGCCCGATCCCGACGGGGTGAGCGAGGGCTTTGCCGTGCTCGACGAGATCATGGCCTTGAAGCCCGACACCAAGGTGATCGTCGCCAGTGGCCACGGCGCGTGCGAAAGCGCGCTGCAGGCGATCGCCAAGGGGGCCTACGACTTCTACCAGAAGCCGGTCGATATCGACGCGCTGGGCCTGATCGTGCGCCGCGCGTTCCAGCTTCACCGGCTCGAACTGGAAAACCGCCGGCTTGCCGCCAAGGCCGGCACCGAGGACCGCGTGCTCGGCCGGATGATCACCGCCGCCCCCGAAATGGTACGCGTCGCCCGCACGATCGAGCGCGTGGCCAATACCAACGTCTCGGTCATGCTGCTGGGCGCGAGCGGCACCGGCAAGGAGCTGCTGGCGCGCGGGCTGCACGATGCCAGCGACCGCGCGAACGGCGCGTTCGTGGCGATCAATTGCGCCGCGATCCCCGAGAACCTGCTCGAAAGCGAGCTGTTCGGGCATGAGAAGGGCGCTTTCACCGGCGCGGTCAAGACCACCGAGGGCAAGATCGAGCAGGCCAATGGCGGCACCCTGTTCCTGGATGAAGTGGGCGACATTCCGCTGCAGCTCCAGGTCAAGCTGCTGCGCTTCCTGCAGGAGCGGGTGATCGAGCGCATCGGCTCGCGCGAATCGATCGCGGTCGACACCCGCATCGTCTGCGCCACGCACCAGGATCTGGAAGCGATGATCGCCGATGGCCGCTTCCGCGAGGATCTGTTCTATCGCCTGGCCGAGATCGTCGTGAAGATCCCGAGCCTGGCCGAGCGTCCCGGCGATGCGACGCTGCTGGCCAAGGCCTTCCTCAACCGCTTCGCCAAGGAAATGAACCCGAAGGTGCGCGGCTTTGCCGCCGACGCGCTGGCCGCGATCGATGCCTGGCACTGGCCGGGCAATGTGCGCGAGCTGGAAAACCGGGTGAAGCGCGCGGTGATCATGGCCGACGAAAAGCTGGTCTCCGCCGCCGACCTCGACTTGCGTGAGCCGGACGAGCAGACGATCAACGCGCTCAACCTCAAGACCGCGCGCGAGCAGGCGGACCGCAAGGTGATCCGCCACGCGCTGGCGCGCAGCGAGGGCAATATCTCCAGCACCGCCAAGATGCTGGGGATCAGCCGGCCCACATTGTATGACCTGCTCAAGCAGTACGATCTCCACGCCTGAGCGCTTCCGGCGGCCGGGCGCGATGATCGCGGCCGTGCTGCTGGCGGCGGCGGCTTTCGCCCATGCCGCGCCGGGGCGCGCCGAAGGGGCGGACGGCGGCGCGCTGGTCCAGGCGGGCCGGGCGGCGCTGTGGCGGGCCGATGGCATTGATGCCGAGGTCAAGCTGCGCGAGGCGCTCGATCGCGGCGTGCCGCGCCGCGCGGTGGCCGCCTACATGGGCGAGGCCTATCTGGCGCAGGACAATGCCGAAAAGGCGCGCGTCTGGCTCGGCCCCGGCGAATTCAGCCCCGATACCGCCGCCACCGGCTTTCGCGCGCTCGCGCGGCTGGAACAGCACGACGGCAACCTGCCGGCCGCGGGCCGCGCGTTTGACCGGGCGCTGGCGATCACCCCGAACGACGCGGGGCTGTGGGTGGAGATCGGCCGGCTGCGCTATGTCGGGGGCGAGCACCAGTTGGCGATCGACGCATCGCGCCATGCGCTGGACCTGGACCCGCGCAACGTGCGCGCGCTGGAATTCCAGGGCGAGCTGGTGCGCGATCGCTATGGCCTGGCCGCCGCGCTGCCCTGGTTCGAGGCGGCGCTGGCGCGGGCGCCCGACGATGTGTCGGTGCTGCTGCAATATGCCGCCACGCTGGGCGATCTTGACCGGGCGAGCGAAGCGGTCGCGGTGACGCGGCGGGTGCTGCAGCTCGATGGCAAGAATCCGCGCGCCTATTACTTGCAGGCCGTGCTGGCGGCGCGCGCGGGCAACTATGCGCTGGCCAAGGCGCTGATGAACCGCACGCGCGGCAAGCTGGACGATGTGCCGGGCACGATGCTGCTGGAAGGCGTGATCGAGCTGGCGGCGGGCAATTTCTCGGTGGCGAGCGAGGAGCTGGAACGCCTGTTGCAGCGCCAGCCCGCCAATGCGCGCGCCAAGCTGCTGCTGGCCCGCGCGCTCTATCTGGGCGGCGAATACCGTTACCTGACCCGGCGCTTTTCCGACGAGATCGCACGGCCCGACGCCTCTCCCTACCTGCTGACGGTGGTGGCGCGCGCGCACGAGGCGCTGGACGAGCGCGCCCTGGCCGGGCCGCTGCTCGATCGCGCGGCCTTGCCGCCCGCCGCGCCGCTCCATCCCGTGCCCGACAGCGGCCCGATCGGCGCCTTGCTGGCCGAGGGCCGCGCCAGCGAGGCCGAAGCGCGGACAGAGCGCGACCGGGCGGCGGCGCCGGGCAATTTCGACAACCAGATGCTGGCCGGTGACGTCCAGCTCATGCTGGGCCGGGCGGATGTGGCGCAGCAGCGCTATGCCGCCGCCGCGATGATCCGTATGCCCGAAAGCCTGATGCTGCGGCGCTTCCAGGCCTACCTGATCGCCGGCGACACGCGCGGCGCGAGCGAGCTGCTCGAAAGCTACCTGATGGAAAACCCCACCAGCCTGGCCGCGCTGCGCCTCACCGCGTGGCTCGCCGTCCAGTCGGGCGATGTGCCGCGCGGGCGCGCGATCCTGGAATACTTGCGCGCCCGTGGCGAGGAGCGCGACGTCCAGCTCCTGTCCGATCTCGCGCTGGTGCAGGTGCGGGCGGGCGATGCCCGGGCGGGCGTGGAAACCGCGCGCGCGGCCAGCCTGCTTCAGCGCGCGAGCCCGGTGGCGGCGCAGGCGTTCGGCCTCGGCCTGGCCGCGCTTGGCCAGGATCGGGGCAATGCCCTGGCCCTGCTGGACAAGGCGCGGCGGCTGATGGGCGACAGCCCCTTGCTGGCGCAAGCGCGCCTCAGGCTGGCCGGCGCGGGATAGCGCGCGGGCCGGTACGGCCTTCGCCGAAAGGCGCATTTCCAAACAGTCTCTCGGCGCTCGACAATCGCTGCCTGCTGCGGCATCGCTGCGCCGGTGTGGGGTTGGAGGAAGCCGTGACACGCCTGTTCGCCCGCATCGACCCGCTGGTGCGCCTGATCCTGGGCGCGATCCTGCTTGCCACGCTGCTGCCCGCCACGGGCGGCGCCTATGTGCTGGCGCAGGCGATCTCCACCGTCGCGATCTTCGTGCTGTTCCTGTTCTACGGGATGCGGCTTTCCCGGCGCGAGGTATGGGAAGGGCTGGGCAATCACCGGCTGCTGGTGCCGCTGGTGATCTGGGTGTTCGGCGTGATGGCGCTGGCCGGCTGGGCCGTCTGGCGCGCGGCCGAGCCGGTGGTGCCGGCATCGCTGGCGCTGGGCTTCCTCTATCTGGGCGTGCTGCCTTCGACCGTGCAGTCGGCCACGGTCTATTGCTCGCTGGCGCGCGGGAACGTGGCCAGTTCGGTGGTGGCGGCCGCCTTGCTCAACATCCTGGCGGTGTTCCTGACCGTGCCGCTCTATTCGCTGCTGGCCGGGAGCGAGGCGCAAGTCTTCGACGGGACCACGCTGGTCAAGGTGCTGACCATGCTGCTGCTGCCGTTCCTGATCGGGCAGGGGCTGCAGACGGTCACGCACGAATGGGTGATGCACCACCGCGCGGCGATCGCCATGATGGACCGGGGCGTGATCGCGCTGGGCGTCTATGTCGCGTTCTCGGGCGCGGTGGGGGACGGTATCTGGAGCCGGATGGACCCGGTCGCCTGGCTTGCGGTGCTGCTGGGCTGCGGCCTCCTGCTGGCTTTCGCTTATGGCGGGGCCTGGCTTCTGGGCGGCGCCTTGCGGCTTTCGCGCGGGGACCGGATCTCGCTGCTGTTCGCCGGCGGGCAGAAGAGCATCGCCATGGGCGCGCCGCTGGCGACGCTGCTGTTCCCCCCGGCGACCGCCGGCACGGTGCTGCTGCCGCTGCTCGTCTACCACCTTTCGCAGATGGTCGCCGCCGCGCCGATCGCCGGGCGGCTGGCGCGCGGGGCGCAGGGCGAGGCGGTCAGGGCTTAGGCTGGTAGGTCTGCTCGGGGCCGGGGAAGGCGCGGGCGCGCACTTCCCCGGCATATTTCGCGGCGGTTTCGGAAATCATCCCGGCAATGTCGCCATAGCGCTTCACGAAGCGGGGCACGCGTTCGAACATGCCCAGCATGTCTTCGGTGACAAGCACTTGCCCGTCGCACCGGGCCGATGCGCCGATGCCGATGGTGGGGATGTCGATGCTTTCGGTCAGCGCCACGGCGATCGGCTCGATCACGCCTTCGACCACGACGGCAAAGGCCCCGGCCTTGGCGATGGCATGGCCGTCGGCGATGATCTTCTCGTGCTCTTCCTGGCTGCGGCCGCGCGCCGCGTAGCCGCCCAGCGCGTTGACCGCCTGCGGCGTCAGCCCGATATGCGCCATCACCGGGATGCCGCGCGCGGCCAGGAACGCGATCGTTTCGGCCATGGCCGTGCCACCTTCCAGCTTCACCGCCGCGCAGCCGGTTTCGGCCATGACCCGGCTGGCCGAGGCGAAGGCCTGCTGCGGGCTCGCTTCATAGCTGCCGAACGGCATGTCCACGATCACCACCGAATGATAGCTGCCGCGCACCACCGCCGCGCCGTGCGCGATCATCATGTCGAGCGTGACGGGCAGGGTGGAAGGCAGGCCATAGATCACCTGGCCGAGCGAATCCCCGACCAGCAGCATGTCGCAGTGCGGATCGAGCAGTTGTGCCTGGCGGGCGGTATAGGCGGTGAGCATGACCAGCGGCTCTTGCGTCTTGCCTTCGAACTTGCGCCGCTGGATCGCGGGCACGGTAAGGCGCTTCATCGGCGCGGGCGTGGGATTGGCGCGGCTGGTCGCGGTGTCGAGTTGGAAGGTCGTGGACATGCCGGTGCTTCTAGCGTCGCGCGGGGATTCTGGCAAAGCCGGACCGGCGGTGGCGGTAAAGCTGGGGACTCGGTACGTTTGGCTCTTGCCAAGCCTCGGCTTGTCGCTAGCGTCGCGCAATTCCGCGTATTCTCTGGGGGTCTCCGCATGTTCGGTCGCGTAAAATCGCTCGACGCCATCTTGGCGACGGCAGAAAAGAAATCGCTTCATCGCTCGTTAGGGCCCGTGCAACTGACGCTTCTGGGGGTTGGCGCGATCATCGGCACCGGCATTTTCGTGCTGACGGCGGCGGCGGCGCAGAAGGCCGGCCCCGGCATGATGTGGAGCTTCGTCATCGCCGGCTTCGTCTGCGCGGTGGCGGCGCTGTGCTATTCCGAGCTGGCTTCGATGGTTCCCGTGTCCGGCTCCGCCTATACTTACAGCTATGCCGTCGTCGGCGAACTGCTGGCCTGGATGGTCGGCTGGGCCCTGATCCTGGAATATGCGGTTGCCGCCAGTGCCGTGTCCGTCGGGTGGTCGGGCTACTTCATGGGACTTCTCAAGAGTTTAACGGGGTTTGAGCTACCCGCCGCGCTATCCGCCGGGCCGATCTGGTCGTTGAGCGGGGTCGATTTCAGCGCGGGCATCATCAATGTTCCGGCGATCGTGGTCGCGCTGGCCGTCACCTTGCTGCTGATGATCGGTACGAAGGAAAGCGCCACGTTCAACGCCGTGCTCGTGGCCATCAAGGTCGCCGCGCTGACCATGTTCGTCGTGCTCACCTTGCCGGCGATGCAGGGCCAGCACTTCGCCCCCTTCACTCCCAACGGCTGGTTCGGACCCGCCGGGACGAGCGGCCTGGGCGTCGTGGGCGCGGCGGCGTCGATCTTCTTCGCCTATGTCGGCTTCGATGCGGTTTCGACCGCGGCGGAAGAAACCAAGAACCCCCAGCGCAACGTGCCGATCGGCCTGATCGGCAGCCTGGGGATCTGTACCGTGTTCTACCTGCTGGTGGCGGCGGGCGCGATCGGCGCGGATGGCGCGCAGCCCACCGCGCTGGGCGTGCAGCCCGGTTCGCCCGAATTCACCGCGCAGTGCGCCGCGCTGGCGCAGAAGGGCGAAGTGCCGCTGGTCTGTTCGAACGAGGCGCTGGCCCATGTCCTGCGCTCGATCAACTATACCTGGGCGGGCGATCTTATCGGCCTGGCCGCCAATCTGGCGTTGCCCTCGGTCATCCTGATGATGCTTTACGGCCAGACGCGCATCTTCTTCGTCATGGCGCGTGACGGGCTGCTGCCCGAAAAGCTGGCGACGGTGCACCCCAAGTGGAAGACGCCGCATATCGTTACCCTCATCACCGGCGTTTTCGTGGCGATCGCGGCGGCGCTGCTGCCCGTGGGCCAGCTGGCCGACATCTCGAATTCCGGCACTTTGTTCGCGTTCTTCATGGTGTCGCTCGCGGTGCTGATCCTGCGCGTGCGCGATCCGGGCCGCCACCGTCCGTTCCGCACGCCGCTGATCTGGGTGGTCGCGCCGATTTCGGTGCTGGGCTGCCTGCTGCTCTATTTCAACCTGCCGACCGAGGCGATGCTGGTCCTGCCGGTGTGGGGGGCGATCGGCCTCGTGTTCTATTTCGGCTATGGCTATCGCAAGAGCCACGTCGGGCTCGGCCGGTTCGAGGTGCACGAAGAGGATGTCGATGCGCCGCCGCAGCCGGTGCCGCCGATGCCCGGCGGTGCCGAGCTGGACTGATCGGCGCTGGATTGATCGGTAAGGGGGCCTGCGGGCCCCCTTCCTGTTTTCCGGGGCCATCTTGGCCGGCCGCAAGGCAGGCATTGCGAATCGCGCTCGATAAGAACATAAATAGAACATAGATGTTCGAAAGATGCGATTCGATGCCCGATCTCCCATTCGCGACGGTCTTGCCGCCCCCGGGGCAGAGCGCGCTTCAGGCCGCCGAATGGCGTCCGGGAAACCGGGGCGAGGGGGCCGCGCATACCGAGATCTTCGCTACGGCCGATCATGGCGCGGGGGCGGCGCTGGCGCTGGCCTTCGCGCTGGACCGGATCGACCCGGCCGATGATCGCATGTGGCTCTGGGTGCAGGACCGCGAAGCGTTGCGGCGCACCGGGCGGCCTTATCGTCCGGGCCTGCCTCGCGGCTTGCGCCATCGCCTGATCCATGTCGCGGCGAAAAGCGCGGAAGACGCGCTGTTCGCGCTGGAAGAAGGGCTGCGCTGCCGCGATCTGGCTTTCGTGATCGGGGAGATTGCCGGCAATCCCCGCGCGCTCGATTTCACCGCTTCGCGCCGGTTCAGCCTGGCCGTCGAACGGCACGGGGTGCCGTTCTGGCTGGTCCGGCTCGACGCGCGGCGCGACTTGTCCTCGGCGCGGATGCGCTGGCATGTGGAGCCCGCCGCTTCGCCGCCGCCCCGCTGGAACCCGCAGGCGCCGGGCCACCCGGCCTGGCGGGCCGAGCTGTTCCGCGCCCGGGGCCATCCGCCGGGCGAATGGCTGCTGCGCGGCGATGCCGCGGCCAGGCTGGACGGGACCGGGCCGGAGGGGGCCGGGCTTCTGGCGGAGCGGGTGGATGGCGCGGCGCAGGCCGGGGCCCTGGCCCGATGCCCCGCCGCGTCCTAGCGATCTGGTGCGCGCGGCTGGCGATTGATCGCTGGCGGCTGGGCGAAGGGCTGGCGCCGGGCGAGGGGGCCGATGCCGCCCCGCTCGCGCTGATCGCCGAAACCGCGCACGGGCCGCGCATCGCCGCCGCCAATGCCCCCGGGCGCGCGGCGGGGGCGGCGCCGGGCATGATGTTGGCCGATGCGCGCACGCTATGCCCCACGCTCGCGGTCGCCCCGGCGGACCCGGCGGGCGATCTCGCGTTCCTTGAACGCCTGGCGATCTGGGCGCAGCGCTGGGGGCCGGGCAGCGCGCTCGATCCGCCCGATGGCCTGATCGTCGATATCAGCGGCGTCGCGCACCTGTTCGGCGGGGAACGGGCCTTGCTGGCCGATGCCCGCGCGGCTTTCGCGCGCCGCCGGCTCACGGTTCGCCTCGCCGTGGCGCCGACCGCCGGCGCGGCCTGGGCGCTGGCGCATCACGGCCCCGATGACGCGATCCTGCGCCCGCGCGACGATCCCGCCGCGCGGCTGGCGGATTTGCCGGTGGCGGCGCTGCGGCTGGATGACGCGACGATCACGGTGCTGCGGCGCCTTGGCCTCAAGCGGCTGGGCGATCTGCACGGCGTCGCGCGCGCGGCGCTGGTCCGGCGCTTCCGCGATCGCCGCTCACCCGCGGCCAATCCGCTGATCCGCATGGACCAGCTGCTGGGCCGCGTGCCCGAGCCGCTGCTGCCGGTTATCGCGGTGGAGCCGCCGCTGGTCCAGCGCCGGCTGCTGGAGCCGATCCGCCACCGCGACTTGCTTGACCGGGTCGTCGCCGATCTGGCCGGGGACATGGCGCGCCGGCTGGAAAGCCGTGCGCTGGGCGCGCGCCGGCTGGAACTCGGGCTGTGGCGGGTGGACGGCGAAGTCATCGTCCGGGTGCTCGAACTGGCCGCGCCGAGCCGCGAGGCCGGGCATATCGCCGGCCTGTTCGGCCGCAAGCTGGATGATGTCGATGCCGGTTTCGGCATCGAGCTGGTGCGCCTGCGCGCGCCGTGGACCGAACCTTTCGCGCTGGCGCAAGGCGATTTCGAGGCTGCGGCCGAAACCCATGGCACCAGCCTGGCCGCCTGCATCGACCGGCTGACCGTGCGCCTGGGCGCCGGAGCGGTGCGCCGCCCGGTGCCGCGCGCCAGCCACCTGCCCGAACGCGCGCAAGGCTGGCAAGGCCCGCTCGAACCGGAAAAACCCTTGCAAGATACATTCGAATTCCATGACAGGCCCTTGAAATTGCTCGATCGGGTAGAACCGATCGCGGTCATCTACGAAACCCCAGACGGCTTGCCGCGCCGTTTCCGCTGGCGTGGCCAGGTGCATGAGATCACCCGCGCTGAAGGGCCCGAACGGATCGCGCCCGAATGGTGGCGCGAACGCTCCTCCACCCGGTTGCGCGACTATTACCGGATCGAGGATGGGGCAGGGCGGCGCTACTGGATCTATCGCCTGGGCCTGATCGGCGACGGGCGCGGCGGCGTGCCCGGATGGTTTCTGCAAGGGATCTGTGGATGAGAAGGAACCCACCAGCCTTCTCTCGCCTGAAGGGAAGAGGGCTTTGGCCGCGTGCCCATGCCTGATATCCCGCTCACGCCCGATCGCCGCCGTGCCAGGGTCGATGCCATCGGCGTGCCGCCGCGCGCGCCGTTCGTCGAACTGGGCGTGGCAAGCTGCTTCTCGTTCCTGCGCGGGGCTTCGGACGCGGTCGACCTTGTGACCACCGCCCGTATGCTCGGCTACGATGCGATCGGCATCGCCGATGCCAATTCGATGGCGGGCGTGGTGCGCGTCCATGCCGAGGCCAGGGCACTGAAGCTGCGCCCGGTGATCGGTTGCCGGATCGAGACGGTGGAAGGGCTGGTGTTCCTTGCCTATCCGACCGACCGTGCCGCTTACGGGCGGCTGTGCCGGCTGATCTCGGCGGGGCGGATGGGCACGCTTGCGGGCGCGTGGCAGGCCAAGGGCGTGTGCGAGATCTCGCTCGCCATGCTGGCCGTCCATGCCGAGGGGGTGCGGCTCGTGCTGGTGCCGCCGCGCGATCTGGCCGCGCGGTTCACCGTGGCGGTGGCAAGCAATGTCGTCCCCCTCCCGCTGGGGGAGGGACCGGAACCCGAACCGCCTGCTCCCAAGGAAGCGCGGTTGACCGCCCCGATCGCCGAAATCCTGCCCCATCTCGCGGCGCGATTGCCCGGCTTGCGCCACATTGCCGCCTGTTATTGCCATGCCGGTAACGACGTGGCGCGGATCGCCGCGCTCGATGCCATGGCGCGGGCGAACGGCATGACGATCCTGGCCACCAACGACGTGCTCTATCACGCGCCCGATCGCCGCCCCTTGCAGGACGTGATGACCGCGATCCGCCACAAGACCACGGTGGCGCGGGCGGGCTGGCTGCTCGAAGCCAATGCCGAACGCCACCTGAAATCGCCCGGGGAGATGGTGCGCCTGTTCGAACGCTGGCCCCACGCCATCGCGGCGGCGCGCGAAGTGGCCGATGCCTGCACCTTCAGCCTGGAGGAGTTGCGCTATGAATATCCCGAGGAAAGCTATCCCGACGGGCTCGACGCGCAGCAGCATTTGGAACGGCTGACCTGGGAAGGCGCGCGCCACCATTACCCGAACGGCGTGCCGGAAAAGGTGCGGGCCGCGCTGGCGAAGGAGTTCGCGCTGATCGGCAAGAAGCAGCTTGCGCGCTATTTCCTCACCATCCACGGCATCGTCGCTTTCGCGCGGGCGCAGGAGCCGCCGATCCTGTGCCAGGGGCGCGGATCGGCGGCCAATTCGGCGGTGTGCTTTTGCCTGGGCATCACCTCGGTCGATCCGGCGCATCACGAGCTGCTGTTCGAGCGCTTCATTTCCGAGGACCGCGACGAGCCGCCCGATATCGACGTCGATTTCGAGCATGAACGGCGCGAGGAAGTGATCCAGCACATCTATGCCAGATATGGCCGCCACCGCGCCGGCCTGTGCGCCACGGTGATCCACTACCGCCCGCGCATGGCGATCCGCGAGGTGGGCAAGGCGATGGGGCTGTCGGAAGACGTGACCTCCGCGCTCGCCCGCACCGTCTGGGGCAGCTACGGCGATGAAGTGGCGGAAAAACATGCGGCCGAGATCGGACTGGACTTGTCCGATCCGCACTTGCGCCGGGTGCTGAAACTCACCGAACAGATGATCGGCATGCCGCGCCACCTTTCGCAGCATGTCGGCGGCTTCATCCTCACCGAAGGGGCGCTCACCGAAACCGTGCCGATCGGCAACGGCGCCATGCCCGATCGCAGCTTCATCGAGTGGGACAAGGACGACATCGACGAGCTTGGTATCCTGAAAGTCGATGTGCTCGCGCTGGGCATGCTCACCTGCATCCGCAAGTGCTTCGATCTGCTGGGCGCACACCATGGCCGCGCGCTGACGCTCGCCACGGTTCCGCAGGCGGATACGCAGACTTACGACATGCTGTGCCGGGGGGATTCGCTCGGCGTGTTCCAGGTGGAAAGCCGCGCGCAGATGAACATGCTGCCGCGCCTGAAACCCCGCATATTCTACGATCTTGTCATCGAGGTCGCGATCGTGCGGCCGGGGCCGATCCAGGGCGATATGGTGCATCCCTATCTGAAGCGGCGGAACGAGCAGGAAGCCGTCACAATTCCCTCGCCGGCGCCCGAGCATGGCCCGGCGGACGAATTGACCTCTATCCTGGGGCGCACGCTGGGCGTGCCGATCTTCCAGGAACAGGCGATGAAGATCGCGCTGGACGCGGCGAAGTTCGACAGCAGCGATGCCAACCGGCTGCGCAAGGCGATGGCGACATTCCGTTCGCGCGGGAACGTGCACGAGTTGGAAGGCCTGATGGTCGGCCGGATGATCGCGCGTGGATACGATCCCGAATTCGCCCAGCGCTGCTTCAACCAGATCAAGGGTTTCGGCGAATATGGCTTTCCCGAAAGCCACGCGGCCAGCTTCGCGCAGCTCGTCTACGTTTCAAGCTGGCTCAAGTGCCACTATCCCGCCGCCTTCGCCTGCGCGCTGCTCAATTCACAGCCGATGGGCTTCTATGCCCCCGCCCAGATCGTGCGCGACGCGCGCGAACACGGCGTCCCGGTGCTGCCGGTGGACGTGAACGCCAGCGCGTGGGACTGTACGCTGGAATCCGACGGGGACCCTTCGGACTCTCCCGTCGCCCTGCGGCTCGGCTTCCGGCAAGTCGATGGCTTTCCCGAACATGCCGCCGCCCGGCTCGTCGCCGCGCGCGAGGCGGGCGGGGCGTTTCGCGATATCGCCGAACTGCGCGAGCGGGCAGGGCTTTCGCCCGCGCATATCGAGAAGCTGGCCGCGGCCGATTGCTTTTCCTCGCTCTCGCTGGGCCGGCGGCAGGCGCTGTGGGATGCGCGCGGCCTGATCGCCGCGCCCGATCTGCCGCTGTTCGCCGCCGCCGCCGCGCGTGACGAAGGGGCGGAACGGGCCGAGACCCGGCTGCCGGCCATGCCGCTGTCGGAGGAAGTGATCACCGATTATCAGACGCTGCGGCTGTCATTGAAAGCCCATCCCATGGCCTTTTTGCGCGCCAGCCTGGCCGAACGCGGCTTCACGCGCGCTGGCGATCTGCGCGCGCGCAAGGTGCGCGCCATGGTGCGGGTGGCGGGGATCGTGCTGATCCGCCAGCGGCCCGGATCGGCCAAGGGGGTGTGCTTCATCACGCTGGAGGACGAGACGGGCGTGGCCAACCTGGTGGTCTGGCCCGATCTCATGGAGCGCCAGCGCAAGGTGGTGATGGGCGCGCGGCTGATGGAAGTGCGTGGCCGGGTGGAATACGATGACGAGGTGATCCACGTCATCGCCGCGCATCTGGCCGATGCGACGGCCGATCTGCATCGCTTGTCCGAAGACCTGCCGCCGCCGCCCAGCGCGCGGGCCGATCACGTTGACCATCCGCTGCCTGCCAGACATGGGCTGGAAAGCCGCCGGCATATGCCGCGCCACGGCCATCCCCGCGATTTGCGGATCATCCCCCGGTCACGCGATTTCCATTGAAGAGGGCGCGGCTCCCCCCTCAGCAGCGGGTCAGCTTGTGCTTGGGATCGTTGCCGATCTGCGATTCCATCGTCTTGTCGTCGACAATGATCAGCGCGATCTTCTGCGGATTGCCGACCATTTTCAGCATACCGTCTGCAAGGTTCCAGCGTTCGAACGGGCCGACCATCGTGCCGTCGGCCTTGAATTCGATGGCGAGCGCGCAATCGCCCTCTTCGCCCCACTTGCCCACCATGAAGTCCCTGGTCGGCTTCGCGCCGGGCGTGGCCCCGGTCATGGCCACCGGGCTGGCCGTGGCCTGGGCCGGGGCGGCGCTTGCCGTTGCCGTCCCGGTCGCGGCGGCGGTTTCCCCGGACGCGGCTTCAGTGCTTTCGGACTTGCAGGCGATCAGCGAAAAAGCCGCGATCGCGGCCAGGCCATGGTAACGCTTCATCGGTCTTTCTTCCCCCAAACGAGCAGCCATTTCCCGCCTGCATAATCGCGTGGCCCGGGCACGGCGAATCAAATCATGCGCGCGCGATCGTGATCGTCGCGCGGGCTCTGGCATCGCCGGCCGCGCTCGGGCAGGATGGGGGCATGGAATTCGAGATCGTCCCGGTCACGCGCTACAAGCAGAACTGCTCGCTCGTCTGGTGCGAGCGGACCCGGCGCGCGGTGGTGATCGATCCGGGCGGCGATCTGTCCGAGATCCTCAACCTGATCGACCTGCTGGAGCTTGCGCCGGAATGGGCACTCGTCACGCACGGCCATTTCGATCACTGCGGCGCGGCGGCGCAGTTCGCGGAGTTGACCGGCGCGCGGATCGCCGGCCCGCATCGCGGCGACGCGCACCTTGTCGCCAACTTGCATGAGCCGGCGGAACGCTATGGCGTGCCGGCGCGGGATTTCACGCCTTCCCGCTGGCTGGAGGATGGCGACGAGCTGCGCTTCGGCGAGGAAGTGCTGCAAGTGCTGCATTGCCCCGGCCACAGCCGGGGACATGTCGCCTATTTCAGCCCTTCGCGCCGGCAGGCATTTGTCGGCGACATCCTGTTTCGCGGCACGATCGGTGCCTGGGAGCATCCCGACGGCGATCTGCCGACGCTGGTGGATTCGATCCGTGGCAAGCTGTTCGCGCTGGGCGACGATGTCGCCTTCGTGCCCGGCCATGGCGCCTCATCGACCATGGGACGCGAGCGGGCCGAAAATCCCTTCGTGGGCGATGCGGCGATGGCCCGCTGGCGCAAGCGCGACCCGGCCTGATCGCGCCCTCCGTCCCGGCGCATCAACCTAAGACGATCACACTCTCAGGCCGGCCCGGCCGAAGTGGTATCGAATTCCACGCCGAACAGGTTGTCTTCCACCCAGCGCACCATGCCCCACAGCAGCCGGCCGTCGGGCATGGCCATGCTCACCACTTCGTTGACCGTGGGCGGCGCGCCTTTCGCGGCGGCGCTGAAACCGCGCGAGGACACGTCGCGCACGATGATGTCGAGCACTTCGTCGCGCGCGTTGCGCAGTTCGAACTTCACCAGTTGCGGCCGGCGCCTTTCGCGAAAGATCGGCGTCGGCTTGAACCCCGCGCTCTTCATGGCTTGCTTGCCCTCTCGTTTCGGCCGGCCCTGGGCGCCCCGCCGCCGGCATTTCCCTTATCCGCGCCGCACGCCTTCGCCATACCCGCGCTCAGGCGGCCACGGCGGCCGATTCGCGGCCCATGGCATAAGTACGCACCAGGAAATCATAATAATCGTGTGGCAGGGCATCGGCAAATTCCAGGCCCGCGCTCATCCCGGCGGCCCAGGCGACGAAGGCCATCGCCGGCTTGCGGCCCGGCAGCGAGATCGTCACCGCCTCGTCGCGGGACAATCCCTCGATCCCCTCGATCCGGGCGCCCTTGTGGCTGAGATCCTTGAGCACGACCGTCACGTTTTCCAGGTTGCGCCGGAAGCGGGCGAGCATCTGCACCTGCCGGCGCGTCTCGCATCGCCGGCCGGTGTGCGCGCCACTGTCAGTGAAGGCCATGTGCATTATCCTTGCCCGCCGGTTAACTGCTTTCCCTAAGGACGTGCGCGGATCGGGATTTTAAAGGAGTTTAGGGAAAATCGCCGATCGCCGTGGGAAACGAGGGGGAAAATGAGCCGCCGCCAGCACGGCCAGCCGGGCAATCGGGCCTGAAGTCACAAAGCTGTCGTCAATTTGGTCCAGACCAGAATGGCAATGGCTCATCCTCGATTCGAACGATCGGCGCGCGCGCCTGTGGCACGGGCGGCATTTCTTGTCGCCGGTGGGCTGGCCGCGTTCGGCGCCTATTTCGCGATGTACGCCTTCCGCAAGGCGTTCGCGGCCGGAACATATGCCGACATGGGGCCGCTGCCGCTCGGCCTCGATTACAAGACCGGGCTGCTGATCGCGCAAGTGATCGGCTATGCCTTGTCCAAGCTGATCGGCATCCGCGTCATCGCCGAGTTCGGCCGCCAGGGCCGGGCGGCGGCCATCCTGTGCCTGATCGGCGGTTCGTGGCTGGCACTGGTGCTGTTCGCGGTGCTGCCGCAAGGCTGGGGCCCGCTGTGCCTGCTGCTCAACGGCTTGCCCCTGGGCATGATCTGGGGCCTCGTCTTTTCCTATGTCGAGGGCAGGCGCTGCTCCGAACTGCTGGGTGCGATGCTCTGCGCGAGCTTCATCCTGTCGTCCGGGGTGGTGAAATCGGCGGCGGTCTGGCTGATGCAGCACGGCGTCAGCGAGCATTGGATGCCCGTGGCGACGGGGGCCGCATTCGTGCCGGTGCTGCTGGCCTCGCTATGGATTCTGGAAAGCCTGCCCCCGCCCGACGCGCGCGACGAGGCGGAGCGCACTGTCCGCCTGCCGATGCGGCGGGGCGATCGCGCGGCGTTCCTCAACGAGCATGGCTTGGGCCTGGCGGTGCTGGTGACGGGTTACGTGCTGCTGACCGCGCTGCGCGACTTTCGCGACAATTTCGCCGTGGAGCTGTGGACCGCGATGGGGCTGGGCGATGTCGCGTCGATCTTCTCGCAAAGCGAGCTGCCGGTGGCCGTGATCGCGCTGGCCGGCCTTGGCGTGCTGATGCTGGTGCGCAACAATCTGCACGCGCTGCTGGCGATGCATGGCATTATCGTGTTGGGCGCGCTGCTGATGGGTGGCTCCACGCTGGCCTTCCAGGCCCACCTGCTGGGGCCGCTGCCGTGGATGATCCTGACGGGGGCGGGCCTCTACCTTGGCTATACACCTTTCAACGCCATGCTTTTCGATCGGATGATCGCCGCGCTGGGCCGGGCGGGCAACGCGGGCTTCCTCATTTATATCGCGGATTCCTCGGGCTACCTCGGCAGCATCGCGCTGCTGCTCTATCGTAGCTTCGCGGCGCCGATGATTGATTGGCTGCCTTTCTTCATCGGTTGCGTCTATGCCACCGCCGTGCTGGTGAGCCTGCTGACCTTGCTGTCGGCGCTGCAATTCCTCCGGTCGGGACAGCAGATGGTCCGCGCCCATGCATGACGTGATCGTCGTCGGCGCGGGCATCGTCGGCCTTGCCCATGCGCTTGCCGCCGCGCGGCGCGGCAAGCGGGTGCTGGTGATCGATCGCGATGCCCGTGCCAATGGCGCTTCGATCCGCAATTTCGGCTTCGTGACCGTGACCGGGCAGGAACGCGGCCGCGTCTGGGATCTGGCGCGGCGCAGCGCCGCGATCTGGCGCGCGATCGCCGGGCCGGCCGGCATCCGCATCGAGCAGGAAGGGCTGCTGCTGGTCGCGCGGCGGCCGGAAGCGGCAGCCGTGCTCGACGCTTTCCTGGCGACCGGGATGGGCGAGGGCTGCACCCGGCTGACCGGCACCGAGGCACAGGCGCTGTGCCCCGCGATTCCGTCGGCGGCGGCGGCGCTTCTCAGCCCGCATGACTTGCGCGTCGAATCGCGCACGGCGATCCCGCTCCTCGCGCAGTGGCTGGAGCGGGCGCATGGCGTCACCTTCCGGCGTGGCACCGCCGCCCTCCGTGCCGAGACGGGCGTGGTCCATTGCAGCGACGGCAGCTACCGCGCGGAGAGCATCATCCTGTGCCCCGGAGACGATTGGGCGACGCTTTGCCCCGAAATCCATGCCCAGGCGGGGATCGTGCGCTGCAAGCTCCAGATGATGCGGCTGGCGGCGCCCGGCTGGAGCTTGCCCGCCCCGGTCATGAGCGATCTCAGCCTGATCCGCTATCTGGGCTATGCCGCCTTGCCCGAAGCGGCCGCGCTACGCGCCCGGCTGGAGCGTGAGGCACGCCAGGCGCTGGATTACGGCATCCACCTGATCGTGGTGCAAAGCGCGGACGGCAGCCTGGTCGTCGGCGACAGCCACGACTATGCGCCCACGCCCGATCCGTTCTCGGCCGATGCCGTCGATGGCGAGATCCTGCGCCAGTACGAGGCGGTGCTGGGCCCGGCACCCCCGGTTGTCGAGCGCTGGACCGGAACCTTCGCCTCCGCATCCGGCCACAGCATTGTGCGCGCGGCGAGCGAGGGCGTGACGCTCGTCGTCGTCACCAGTGGGACCGGCGCATCCACCGCATTTGCGCTGGCCGAGGATGTGGTCGGCGGTATTTTCGATAGTAAGGGGAGAGCGTCATGCATCCAGGATTGAAGGCGGTCGTGTTCGATTGGGCCGGCACGATGATCGATTTCGGCAGCCGCGCGCCGGTCGTCGCGCTGTGCAAGCTGTTCGAGGCGGCGGGCGTGCCGCTGACCGAAGCCGAGGCGCGCGCCGACATGGGCATGGCGAAAAGCGATCATATCGCCGCGATCCTCGCCAGCCCGCGCGTCCATGCGGCCTGGACGGCGGCGCATGGCACCGCGCCGGGCGAGGCGGACGCGGCGGCGCTGTTCGCCGAGATCGGCCCGATGATGCGCGAGGCCGCGCGCGAGTGCGCCCAACTCATCCCCGGCGCGGCCGATGTCGCCGCGCGCCTGCGCGCGGACGGCGTCAGGATCGGCTCCTGCACCGGCTACACGCGTGAGATGATGGCCGACATCCTGCCCTTGGCCGAGGCGCAAGGGTATAAGCCCGACGTGCTGGTCTGCGCCGGCGACACGGCGGTCGGGCGGCCATCGCCGCTCATGCTGTGGAAGAACCTGGTCGAGCTCGGCGCCTGGCCGGCGATGGCCTGCGTGAAGGTGGACGATGCCGAGGTCGGCATCGCCGAAGGGCGTTCGGCCGGCGTGTGGACCATCGGCGTCGCCGCCAGCGGCAATGGCGTGGGCCTCTCGCGCGAGGATTTCGCGGCACTTTCGCCCGAGGAGCGCACCGCCCGCGTCGGCGCCGCCCGCGCCGCGCTGGCGAAAGCGGGGGCGCATCTGGTGATCGATACGGTGGCGGACTTGCCCGAGGCGCTGGCGAAGCTGCCGATCGGTTAGCGCGGCCGCTCGCTTCGGGCCGGATGCGCCTAGCGCACGTTGAGATCGACGTGCACGCGGATGGCGTCGTGCCGCCAGTATTCCTGATCGTATTCGACCACGCGCCCCGCCGTATCGAAGCTGGTGCGCACGACCAGCAGGCCCGGCGTGCCCGACTTGGCACCCAGCGCATCGGCCGCTTCCCTGACCAGCGCGCAGGGGCGCATGTCGACGCGGTTGCGCGCGACGGTGATGCCGTAATGCGTCGTCAGGATATGCGTCAGCGAGCCGTCGAGCGAATGGGACAGGAGATCGGGCGCGAGCGCGGGATCGACGATGATCCGCTCGACCAGCACCGGGCGGCCATCGATCATGCGCCGCCGCCGGATGGTGTGCAGCGGCGTGCCCGGCGCGACCCGGAAGATATCCGCGACGACCGAGGGCGCCGGCGCGCTTTCCTTCGACAGCGTTTCCGTGCTGGGCGTGCGTCCCTGCTCGGTCACATAAGTCATGAAGCCGGCCCAGCGCGTCGGGTCATAGGTGACGGCGGGCGGCGAGACATACCAGCCGCTGCGGTCGCGGCGGTAGATCAGCCCCTCGGCCTCCAGCTGGAACAAGGCCTCGCGGATGGTGCCGCGCGCGGTGCCGGTGCCGGTCTGCAATTGCCGTTCGGACGGCAGCTTGGCGCCCGGCGGCAAGTTGCCCATCTCGATATTGAGCGCCATCTGGTCCCGCAGGGCGAGATACTGCGGCCCGTCGGCGGTGGTTCCGGGCGTGCGCATCCACGACAGGGGTTCGGTCTTGGGACGCATCGCTAAACCAGCAAGAGGGATGGGATGGCCGGGCGCCGGCATCTTGGCAGCGCCCGCGCCGCACGGTCAATGCGGAAAAAAGGGAGACGAGGCGCGCCGGATCGCGCGCCCTTGCGCCCCGCTGGCGTCGGGTCAGCGCAGCAGCAGCCCTTCCAGCAAGGGGCGGTAGCTTTCCAGCGCGGGAACCTGCCAGCCCGGACGCTTTCCCTGATCGTCGTAACGGCGCAGGCGAAGCGCGTCCGGCGCGGCGGGATCGGCGAGGAAATCCCGCATTTCCTGCGGGTTGTGCGGCCCGCCCTGAAGCCTGAGGCTCAGTTCCGACGCGCGGCTGAGCGCATCGCGATAGCCCGGCTCGGCCGAGCAGAGATAGCGCTTGGCTTCGACGTGCAATCGCACCGGCTCGGTCACCGCTGGCGGGAAATGCGGCGCGAGATAAGCGGCGCCGGAAATTTCGTGCCGCGCGTCGATGCCCCTCTGCTCGGCGGCATTGCCCGCGTCGTCGAGGAATTGGCCGATATCGTGCAGCAAGGCAGCGGCGATCAGCGCATCGGGGGCCGCGTCCAGCCGGGCGAGATGCGCCGCCTGCACGATATGTTCCATCTGGGTGATCTCCTCGCCGTAGTGAACATGGCCGAACTCATGGAAAATAGAGAAAATTCTATCGATAGCAGTCATGTTCATCAGCTTGTCGCGCCTCGCGTGGATAGCCCCCGGGATGGAGAGGGCGGGTCGGGCCCGCCCGTTTTGCGCCTGCAGCGATGTCATCAATCTGTAGGCGATTTTGGACTATACCAGTTTTATGACTGGCGCGCGAAACCAAACGTCGCGCTCACGGGGTGAGCGGGGAAGACGCTGACATGAATGGGAACCGGCGCGATTTCCTGCGGCTGGCAAGTGCGGGACCGGCCATCGCGATGTCCGGCATCATCGATCGCGCGCTCGCGATTCCGGCGGCCGGCAAGACCGGATCGATCCGGGATGTCGAGCATATCGTCGTCCACATGCAGGAAAATCGGTCGTTCGATCATTATTTCGGCATGTTGAACGGCGTGCGCGGCTTCGGCGATCCGCGCCCGCTGCGCTTGCCGGGCGGGCGCAGCGTGTGGTCGCAACCTTCGGGGCAGCATCCCGACGGCTATGTCATGCCGTTCCACGGCGATTCCAGGACGACGCGCTCGTTCCTGGTCGATGGCGCCGATCAATCGCATGTCGAGAACATGCACATCTTCCATCGCGGCCGCTATGACCGCTGGGGCCATACCGCAGAGCTGCACAACCGGATGCTCCACTACGGCCCCGGTGACTTGCCGTTCTACTACGCGCTCGCCAACGCCTTCACCGTCTGCGATGCCTATCACTGCTCGACGATGACCCAGACCTACCCCAACCGGCTGCACCTGTTCACCGGCTGCAACGGCGGCGGCACGGTCGGCGGCGACCCGCAGATGCACAATTACGGCGAGGACGAGACGCCGAGCGCCGACATGGCGACGGACAGGCCGCTCGATCCCGCGGCCTATGGCTGGACCACTTATGCCGAGCGGCTGCAGGCGGCCGGCATCGACTGGAAGGTTTATCAGGAATACGACAATTTCGGCGACAACCTGCTCTCGGTCTTCGCGCCGTTCCGGCCCTGCGCGAAGGACAGCGAGCTCTATCGCCGGGGCCGGTCGTGGGTCAGCGAACAGGCCGGGGGCCAGGACCGGACGCGATCGGACGGCGAGCAGCTTGTCGCCGCGTTCCGCCGCGATATCGAGAGCGGGAACCTGCCGCAGATCAGCTGGATCGTGACCGCCGCCGAATTGTCCGAGCATCCCAAGGCTGAGCCTTCCAGGGGCGAGCATGTGACCGCCCGGCTGGTCGAGGCGCTGATCGACAATCCCGATGTCTTCGCCAGGACCGTCTTCATCCTCAACTATGACGAGGCGGGCGGCTTCTACGATCATGTGCCGCCACCCGTGCCGCCGGTCGGCACGTATCGCGGCAAGAGCACGGTGCCGCTCGACGGTGAAGCCAAGGACTATCGCGGCTCGGGCCAGGCGGGGGACGAACGGCACCCGATCGGCCTGGGCATCCGCACCCCCACGGTGATCGTCTCGCCGTGGAGCCGGGGCGGCCATGTCTGCTCGGAACTGTTCGACCATACCTCGGTCCTGCGGTTCATGGAGAAGCGCTTCGGCGTGCGCGAGCCGAACATCAGCGCGTGGCGCCGTGCGGTCTGCGGTGATCTCACATCGGCGTTCGATTTTTCCGGCGGGCGATCGCCGCCCGCGCGGTCGCTGCCCGACACCGACGATTTTCGCGAGCGTGTCGCGCGCTCGGCGGCCGGCACCGCCAACGCGATCCCGGCGCGGCAAGCGCCGACCGCGCAGATGCCCGGCCAGCGCGCGCACCGGCCGCTGCCCTATCGCATCGCGGCCGACAGCCACCGGGACGCCGATGGGCGCCTGGTCCTGGCCATGGCCAACCAGGGCGCGACGGGCGCGGTGCTGACCGTCCATGACAATCGCGACTTTATGGAGCCGCGCCACTACACGATCGGTGCCGGCGGGCGCATCGACGATATCTGGGAAGCGGAGGGCGATAGCTTCGACCTGACGCTGCATGGCCCCAACGGCTTCTGGCGGCGCTTCGCGGGCAGCTTGGCCAAGGAGCCCCACCATCGGGTCAGCCTGGTCGATCGCCCGGAGCTGGACGCGGCCGAACTGCGGCTCGAAAATCGCGGCGCGGCACCGCTCACCTTCCATATCGCGCTTGGCGATGCCTATCCCGCGCCGGCCGGGCGCAACCGCGAAGTGATCGTTGCGCCCGGCGAGACCGTGGCCGACTTGTGGCGGCTGGCGAAGAGCGACAACTGGTATGACCTGTCGGTCACGCCGGGATCGGACGAGGGGGCGTTGTGGCACTATGCCGGCAAGGTGGAGAACGGCCGGCCCGGCCGCACCGACCCGGCGATAGGGGTCATGCGCGTCTAAAAGTCCGTTTGGGAATGCGCGGAAGAGCGCATGTCATTGCGGCACCAGCCCACCTCCCCACATTGCCGCAGGGCCATCCTTCACGCTCTGCGTCCCGTCATGTCCGGACCAAATCAGGCAAGGTGCGGAGCGGAAGAGAGACGAGGTTGACTAGGAAACAAACTTGTTATAGTTTCCTAGTCAACGAATCGGAGTTTATATGCCTGCCGTCTCCGACCTCACCAGTCATACCGGCTATCTGCTCCGCATGGTTTCGAACGCCGTGTCGCAAGAGTTCGCGCGTAAAGTGAGGGACAAGGGCGTGACCGTGGCGGAATGGGCGATGCTGCGCTGCCTCTATGGCACCGGCGCCATCGCCCCTTCGGCTCTGGCCCGAAAGATGGGCATGACCAAAGGAGCGATCAGCAAGCTGGCCGACCGGCTGCTGGAGAAGGGCCTGATCGAACGCACCGGCAATCCCGAGGACAAACGCGGTCACAGCCTGTCGCTTTCGGTGGCGGGCGCGAACAAGGTGCCGATCCTTGCCGGGCTTGCCGACGAGAACGACGCAGCTTTTTTCGCCTTCCTGAGCGGTGACGAGCACGAACGCCTGCGAGGCTTGCTGCACACTCTGATCCACAAGAACGGGCTGTCGATCGTGCCGGTCGACTGACCTCTGTCCCCCCATATCACTGTTAAAGGAAACTGCGCATGGATGCGGAACGGATTGCCATTGCCAAGGCCTGCCTCGATGCCGCCCATGACGGAAGCCTGAGCTTCCCCGAAATTATCGGTCAACTCGTCGGCGCGGGCTTCGAAGGCTATACGGTCGATTATCGGCGCAATAGCCAGACTTTTTATCTGCCGGACGGCGGCAATGTCGAACTCGCTATGCCGCGTTCTGCCAGCACGGTCGCTGCAGTGTTCGACATCGCCCGAGTGGAATCGCATGTCCGCTGGGCGCAGGCCAACGAGGCCGACTACAGCTATGCGGCCTTCTGCGAGAAGGTGAAGGTAGCGGGCTGCGCTGGCTATCTCGTTTCCTTCCTGGGCCGCCGCGTGGTTTATTTTGGCCGCACCGCCGAAACCCATGTCGAGTTATTCCCGCGATGAACCTAACATGGGATGAGCAAACGTCGCGCCAGACAGCTATGATGAGGCGCGATACTGCCGTCGTAACCAGTGACGGTACCTGAGCGTACCCTGACGGCAAGCTTGCCAGAACCTATTCCAGCGTGGGCGAAGCCAGCCGCAGCGGCCCCGGTCCGCCGGCTGCGGGGTCCGAATAGGATGCCTTGCCATTCTCGACATGGCCGGCGATGCGCCAGGTCTGGCCTTCCGCCGCGAACTGGCGATCATACCAGCCATGGCTGTCCTTGAGGTCGATCGCGATGCTGCGCGTTTCCCGGCTCGCCAGCCGGATCACTTCGGGCGCGGCGCCATAGGCCCGGTCGGTCATGGCGATGGACTGCGGTGTCGCGGTGAGGTTTTCGACGCGCAGCGCGGCGCGCGTGCCCGCGCGGCCCTTGATGTTGGCCGAAAAGATATCGCCCCTGCCGGTCAGGCGCCGATGGAAGCCGTTGGGGCCGAGCACGAAGATGTCCATGTCCTTTCCGGCCACCGGCAGCGGATGCGCCAGTTGCTTGCCCGCGCCCACGGTATAGCGGGCGGGTGCGGCGTCCAGCCGGGTCACGTCATAGACATGGAACACCGCCGCGCGCCCGGCCGAATGGTTGGCGAACAGCAAGGCGCGGCCGGCGCCTTCGCCGCGCAGCCGGGCGTCGAGATCATAGGGCGTCGCCCGCCGGCGCCGCAGGCCGGTTTCCTGCACCGGGGCGCGGGCCTGATCGGGCAGCGGCGGCCTGATTTCCTCCAGCCGGGCCGCGCGCTCCGACAGGGCGGCGGTGGCGGGCAGCGCCGCCATGAAATCGACCGTATCGGCCGCGCTGAAATCGAAGCACGAGGTCAGGTCGCCGCACACCGCGCGCCGCCAGGCGCTGATGTTCGGCTCATGCACGCCGAAGCGCGCTTCGAGGAAGCGCAGGATGCTGGTGTGGTCGAAGACCTCGGACGCGACATGCCCGCCCTTGCTCCACGGCGAGACGACGTAAAGCGGCACGCGGGGACCAAGGCCATAGGGCCGGTCCAGATAGGCAGCGTCTTCGGCCGCCTGCGAATGGATGTGATACTCGTCATCGGCCGGGATGCTGGTGGCGCCCAGCGCGCGCCCCGATATGCGGGCGGGAGGGGCGGGCGGCGGCACATGGTCGAACAGGCCGTCGTTCTCGTCGAAATTGATCAGCAGCACCGTGCGCGCCCAGACTTCGGGATTGGCGGTCAGCGCATCGAGCACGCGCGCCGCGTAGTCCGCCCCCTGGAGCGGTGTGGAAACGCTCGGATGCTCCGACGCCGCCGTGGGCGCGACGATCCACGATACCTCCGGCAGCCGCCTTGCCATCACGTCCTGCCGCAAGTCGTCAAGCGAGCGGGTGGTGATCGTGCGCCGCGCGAGCAGGGCCTCGGCCGCCGCCGAGGCGCTATGCGCCTTGCGATAGCGCTGGAAGCCGACCACCGGGTTGTCGCTGAAATTGTCGGCCATGTCCTGATAGATCTGGAAGCCGATGCCGGCGGCCATCAGCCGTTCGGGATAAGTCGTCCAGCGATAGCCGCCGTGGCCGCGCGGGTCGGCATCCAGCGTGTCATAGCCGTTATCGATCGCAGGGCCGTTGCCCCGGGCCAGCGGATCGTGCGTTCCGGTCCAGATGTAGAGCCGGTTGGGATTGGTGCACAGGTGCAAGGCGCAGTGATAGGCGTCGCAAAGGGTGAAGGCTTCGGCAAGGGCATACTGGAACGGCAGATCCTCGCGCGTGAAATGCGCCATCGCGTGGTTGTGCTTGGAATGCGGCCAGGCGCCCATCCGGCCGTTGTCCCACGCCGCCTGGCTGTCGACGAAGCCGTGCGGCGTGCCGAGCGGGCGATAGAGGCGGAAATCCACCGAGGTATCGAGCCGGAAGGGCGCGATCAGCGCGGGCGCGGCGCCGGGATGCTCATTGGGCTGCAGCAGGACCGTGCGATCCGGCGCGGCGGGCAGCGGCGGCGCGGGAATCGCGAAGCGATCGCCATAGCCCCTGACGCCGCGCATCGTGCCGAAATAGTGATCGAACGAGCGGTTCTCCTGCGTGAGGATGACGACATGGGCGACATCGTGCAAGGTGCCCGTCCGGCGATCGGCGGGGATCTCCAGCGCGCGGGCGATGGCCGGGGTGAGCGCCGCCGCGGCGCCCGCCGTCGCCATCATGGTGCGGATGAAACTGCGGCGATCCTGCATTGTCACCATGGCCGTCTTCCTGATCGCAAATGATGCGCCCGGCCGGGGGATGCGCCGCGCGCGCAGCGCCGCCAGTCATCCCTCTGTCGTGCCACTGTGGTATAGACCATGGATATGGCGTTCCGGTGACGGGCGGGAGGCGGAAAGGAAAGATGGCGGCGGCCTGCTTGGCCGATTGCGCCTTGCCGGCCGGCGTGGATGGCGCGATTTCGCGTCGTGATTTGGCGGCAGTGGATGGAGTGGACGCTCTTTGCGGCCGCCAGCGCGAAAATCCGGCCGGGATTCTGTTTCGGCTCCGATTGTCACGGAGATGTCGCCACAGGCTGCTTAAAGCAATTGGTCCATACCAATTGTGCGGGGGCACCCAATGACCAACCGATATCCCGCTCAGGCCATGCGCCCGAGCTTCAAGAGCTTTCTGCTGGCCACCGTTGCGGCGGTGATCGCCGGCACCACGCCGCGCGCCGCTTTCGCGCAGGAGGCGTCCGGCAATCCGGCCGAAGAGATCATCGTCATCGGCAGCTATGCGAAGTCGCTGGGCGATGCGCGCAACATCAAGAAAGACTCGGTCATCCAGAAGGACGTGATCGTCGCCGAGGACATGGCGAAGTTCCCGGAACTGAACCTGGCCGAATCGCTGCAGCGCCTGCCCGGCGTGCAGATCACCCGAGAAGGTGGTGAAGGCCGGCGCATATCGCTGCGGGGCCTCGGTTCGGATTTCGCCCGCGTGCAGCTCAACGGCATGGAAGTGCTGGGCAACGTCGATTCGGCGCAGGACAGCCGGGGCCAGCGCACGCGCGACCGCGCCTTCGATTTCAATATCTTCGCGTCGGAACTGTTCTCGCGCGTGGAAGTGGAGAAGACCTTCCAGGCGGCCCAGAACGAGGGCGGCATGGCCGGCACGGTCGGCCTGTTCACCGGCAAGCCGTTCGATTACGGGCTGGGCGGCAAGGGCGCGATATCGGCCAAGCTGGGCACCAACCAGTACACCAAGGACGCGCAGCCGCGCATCGCCGCGATGTACAGCCAGAACTGGGACAACAGGTTCGGGGTGGCGCTGTCGGTCGCCTATGGCCGGCGCGAGACCACCGAGCAGGGCCACAACACCTATAACTATGTCAACCCGAGTGCGTCGACCTTGCAGGGCCTGGTCGCCAACGGCCTCGACATCTCGCACCTGACTTCGGCGCAGCAGGCCAAATTCCTGAGCGGCGATCTCTATTTCGCCGATGGCAACCGCATCTCCTCGTGGAACGCGAAGATGGAGCGGCTTGGCCTGACCGGCGCGGTGCAGTGGCAGCCGGCGGACAATCTGCTGCTGACACTCGATGCGCTGTACGGCCAGTTCACCACCCATCGCGACGAACTGCACCTGGCTACCCGGCCGCTCGCGTCCACCGGCTCGGTCGCGTTCGATACGGCCGCCGGCAGCGTGTGGCCCGCCATCTTCCGCACCTCCTCGGTCATCAACGACCTGGAATGGGATGACAGCAACTATGCCACGATGACCGATGTCACCGGCACCACCTTCGGCAGCGAGCATCGCCGCTCGCTGAACAAGAACCGCTTCTACCAGGGCGTGCTGACCGGCAAGTGGGACGCGTCCGACCGCCTCACCATCGACGCGCACGTCGGCTTCGAGAAATCGACCTACAAGACGCCTTATGATGACAAGTTCTACATGCGCGCCAAGGGCAACCTGATCGCCAACTACGGCCCCGACGGGCAGTCGGCTTCGTTCGAATATCCGGGCTGGGACCCCACCGATCCGGCCAATTACGCGATGGATTCGTTCTACTATCGCAGCTTCAACAACGAATCGGAGCTGCGCGAGGGCACGCTGAACCTGCATTACGAGATGACCGACGCGCTGACGCTGCGGGCCGGCGGCGCCTATCACCGCTTCAAGCAGGACGGCATCGACCTGTTCTATGACGACAACGTCAACGGAACCAGGAGCAAGACCCGGGGCACGGCCGTGGGCGACATCACCTCGGTGTTCTCGAACAGCTTCGGCTCGTGGCTGATCGGCGACTACGCGGCGGGCTTCGCGAAGTACCACGAGTATCACCGGCTCGAACCCAACATCGACGGGACAGGCGGCGCCTTGCAGGACATCGAGAACGTCTACACCACCACGGAAGAGACGGTTTCGGGCTACTTGCAGCTCGATTGGGACAGTGAGCTGTTCGGATCGCGCTTCCGTGGCAACCTTGGCCTGCGCGGTTATCATACCGATACCCACAGCACCGGCTGGATCCAGGGCGACAGCTATGCTTATCTCGGCACGACCGACGTGAGCGGCAGCTATTCGGGCGTGCTGCCGGCGATGAACGCAGTGCTGGAAATGACGCCGGAACTGCTGCTGCGCTTTGCCGCCACGCAGAACCTGAACCGTCCGGGGATCGGTTCGATCGCGGCCAAGGGCAGCGCCTTCCAGGATTCGGATTCGGGCGAGATCACCGCGTCGCGCGGCAATCCCAACCTCAAGCCTTACAAGGACACCACGCTCGACCTGTCGGTGGAATACTATTTCGGCAAGGTCGGCCTGCTTTCGGCAAGCGTGTTCCACAAGTGGATCAAGAACTTCATCGGCTCGCAGACGCTCGAGAACATTCCGTTCAGCGAGACCGGCGTGCCGTACACCACCATTCCGGGCGCGACGGCCGATACCATCGTCAAGGAATTCGACATGCCGGTGAACGTGCCCGGCACCAAGAGCGTGACCGGCGTGGAACTGGCGGCGCAGGCCCAGTTCTCGTTCCTGCCCAAACCCTTCGATGACCTGGGCGTGGTGGCGAACTTCACTTATGTGGATGCCGACAAGGCGATCACCGGCATATCGAAGACCAGCTACAATGCCACGCTCTATTACGAAAACGAGCTTTGGGGCCTGCGCGGCTCGCTCAGCCACCGCACCCGCTGGTACACCGGGCGCAGCGACGACGTGATGAGCGCGAGCACGCGTGGCTTCGAGGGGAGCACCTACCTTGACGCCGCCGCCTTCGTGAACCTTACCGAGCAGCTTCAGCTTACGCTGAACGCGATCAACCTGACCAACCAGAAGGACACGCAGTTCTGGGGCCAGAACCGCTATCTTTACAACCAGACCCAGAGCGGCACGACTTACATGGCCGGGGTCGGCTACAAGTTCTGAGATGCCCGCATAGCGCCAGGTGGCGCCCCTCTCCCGTGGGAGCGGGGCGCATTTTTCCCGTGTCGTGACCCATGATCGTTTCGCATCATCATCGTTTCATCTTCGCGGCGGTACCCAAGACCGGCACCCATTCGGTGCGGCAGGCCCTGCGCGAGCAGATGGGCGATGACGATGTGGAGCAAGTGGGGCTGTTCGTGAACCGGCGTTTCCCGTGGGGCGATCTGGCGGCGATCCAGCATGGCCACCTGTCGCTGCGGCAAGTGCGCCCCTACCTTGGCGAGGATGCGTTCGGCGGCTATTTCAAGTTCGCCTTCGTGCGCAACCCGTTCGACCGTTTCGTCTCGTACTGCGCGTTCATGCTGCGTGGCGGCGATCTGTTCCAGCAGCGGCCGCGCGAGGTGATGCACCACCTTCTCTTCCGCGAGCCGCCGGAGCATCATATCCTGTTTCGGCCGCAAGCCTCGCTGCTGCTCGGCGAGGACGGCAGGACGCTGCTGACCGACGCGATCGGCCGGGTCGAGGACATGCAGGGATCATACGATGCGATCTGTGCGCGTATCGGCATTCCCTCCCGCCCGCTTGGCCGCGTCAATGGCAGCCGGCACGGCGACTATCGCCGATACTACGACCGGGCCCTGATCGACGGCGTTGCGGCGCGCTACGCGCAGGATCTGGATCTGTTCGGCTATACTTTCGAGGGCATGGGATGATGCCGGCCCGCTCCGGGGCCGCTCCTTGCCCCGCGCCCAATCCGCGCAAGACCGCGAGCGTCCGCAAGCTCGGCCCGGTCGACATCGCCGCCTTGCGGGCGGCCGTGCTGGCGATCCCCGAGTCGGTCTGGGATGCGGAGAACGCGGCCAAGCCCAACAGGTTCGAAGTGCTGGACGCGACGCGCCACATCGTTTTCCGCTTCATCGACAGCCCGCGCGACTGGCGCGGCTCGCACGATCGCGCCGCCTGGCCGCGGTGGCGCGCTCTGCTTGAGCCGGTGCTGGCGCGGGCCGTCCGCCCCTATGGCTATGCGCGTGCGGTCTTCCCGCGCGTGATGCTGGCGCGGATGCCGGCAGGCGGCGTGATCCATCCGCACATCGATGCCAATCCCGCGGCGAAGTGGCCGCACAAGATTCATCTGCCGATCCTGACCAATGCCGGCGTGGTCTCGTGCTTCGGCGGCGAACGGCACCATTTTCCGCCGGGCGAGGCGGTGGAGGTCAACAATCTGGGCCCGCACTGGGTTCGCAACGGCGGCGATACCGACCGTGTCCACCTGATCTTCGAATATTTCGACGCCGACCAGCCGGACCCTGACTGGCTGGAGCCGTTCCTGCTCGCCGGCACAGCGCGGTGAAGCCGTTGGCCCGTCCAGACGCCCGCCCGGAGGCTCGCGACGCGCTTTTGGAGGCGGCCCGCGACCTGCGCGCGCGCCGCCGCATCCCGGAAGCGCTGGCCACGCTCGCGCGGCTGCAGGCGATGCATCCGCGTTTCAGCCGCCTCTATCACGAGCGCGGCCACTGCCACGTTTTGCTGGGCCAGGCACCGGCGGCCATCGAGGCGCTGCGCGAGGCGGTGCGCCTCAACCCCACGCTGCCGGCGAGCTGGGACATGCTGGAACAGCTCCACCGTATGCTGGGCCAGACCGCCGAGGCGGCGGCGGCGGCGGCGCATCTGGCCCTGCTGCGCCAGTTGCCGCCCGAAGTGGTGGTGGCCAACAGCCTGTTCGCCGACGGCGATCTGCCGCCGGCCGAGGCGGTGATCCGCGACTATTTGCGGAACGACCCGGACAATGTCGGCGCGCTGCGCCTGCTGGCGCGCCTGTGCACGGAGCGCGAGGCGCTCGCGGAGGCCGAAGCCCTGCTCGAAGCCGTGCTCGAACGCGCGCCGGACTACCACGCGGCGCGGCTCGACTATGCCGTGGTGCTGCTGCAGCGGCAGAAGCACTGGCAGGCGCGCCAGGAGGCCGAGCGCTTGCTCCGCCATGACCCGGACAACCGTGAATACCTCAAGCAATATGGCGCGGCCTGCGTCGGGCTGGGCGATCATGAACCCGTGATCGATCTCTATGCCCGGCTGCTGGCCGGGCAGCCTTCGTCGGGCCAAGCTTCATCGGGGCAGGCCATGCCGCGGACGGAAGTGGCCGAGCTGCGCCTGTGGCGGGCGAATGCGCTGAAGATCATTGGCCGGCGGCAGGAAGCGATCGCCGACTACCGGGCCGCGCTGGCGGCGCGCCGGGACTATGGCGTGGCCTGGTTCAGCCTGGCCAATCTCAAGACCTATCGCTTCGCCGATGATGACATCGCCCTGATGCGCGAGGCCGAAGCCCGGCCCGGCACGCAGGAGATGGACCGCGTCTATCTGTGCTTCGCGCTGGGCAAGGCGCTGGAGGACCGGGGCGAGCACGCCTCGTCATGGCGTTACTACGAACGCGGCAACGCGCTGCGGCGCGCCGCCAGCCGCTACCGCCCGGAAATCGCGCAAGCTTGCGCCCTGCGATCGCAGCGGGCCTTCACCGCCGAATTCTTCGGCGCGCGCGCCGGCTGGGGTGTGGACGATCCCGCGCCGATCTTCATCGTCGGGCTGCCGCGTTCGGGCTCGACCCTGGTCGAGCAGATCCTGGCCTCCCATTCCCGGGTCGAGGGCACGCAGGAACTGACCGAAATCGGGCGATACGCCGGGGAGCTGTGCGGCAGCGATCCCGATTGCGGCCTGCCGCTTCACCCCGAGGCGCTGCTGCGGCTGACCGCCAGCGAGGCCCGCGCGCTGGGCGAGCGCTTCCTGGCCGAAACCCGCGCCTATCGCCGGCTGGGCCGCCCGTTGTTCATCGACAAGATGCCGAACAATTTCTGGCACATCGGCCTGATCCACCTGATCCTGCCGCGAGCGACCATCATCGACGTGCGGCGCGAGCCCATGGCCTGCTGCTTTGGCAACCTCAAGCAGCTGTTCGGCACGACCAACCAGGAATTCGCCTACGGCATCGACGACATCGCCCGGCATTACCGGCTCTACCTCGATCTCATGCGTCACTGGGACGATGTGCTGCCCGGGCGTGTGCTGCGGGTGCATTACGAGGATGTGGTCGAGGATCTGGACGGCAGCGTGCGGCGGCTGCTGGCGCATGGCGACTTGCCTTTCGAGCCGGCCTGCCTCGCGTTCCACCAGACCCGGCGGAGCGTGCGCACGCCCAGTTCCGAGCAGGTGCGCCAGCCGATCGGCCGGGAGGGCCTGACACAGTGGTGCCACTATGCGCCCTGGCTGGCGCCGCTGCGCCACGCGCTGGGTGATGCCTTGACCGGGTACCGGGCCTGATGCGGCTGTCGCGCCCCTTCTTCCAGCTTCCCGTGCTGTTCGAGGCGGCGCGCTTGCAGGCCGAGGTCGCGGCGCTGCCGGCCGAGGCCTGGGTGCCGCACCCGGACGGCGTGCCCGGCAACAGCGCGGCGCGGCTGATCAGCGCCGGCGGCGGCGAGACGGATGGCGTCCACGGGCAGATGCTGCCGACGCGCTGGCTCGCGGCCATGCCTTACTTGCGCCAGGTACTCTCGGGCTTTGGCGTGGTATGGGGCCGCTCACGGCTGATGCGCCTCGCGCCTGGCGCGGGCGTGCCCGAACATGCCGATATCAATTACCACTGGCACACCCGGGTGCGCGTGCACGTTCCGGTCTTCACCTGGCCGCAGGTGCGGTTCCACTGCGATGGGCAATCGGTGCACATGGCCGCGGGCGAAGCCTGGATCTTCGACAACTGGCGCCGGCACCATGTGGAGAACCACGCCGGCGCGGAGCGTATCCACCTCGTCGCGGACACCACCGGCACGGCGGCGTTCTGGCAATTCGCCTGCGGCCCGCCGCCGCCGCGCGGGCAATGGCCGACAATGGCCTGGAACCCGGAGAATGACCCGCGACTGCTGACCGAGGCCAACCGGCGCTCGCCCGTGATGCCCGCCGCCGAAATGCAGTGGCTGATCGACGATCTGCGCGCGGAACTGGCGTTGTCCGCCGACACCGCCGAGGCGAGGGCGCGCGCCGCGCGGTTCGCCATGCTGCTGGAAAGCTTCGTGTTCGACTGGCGCCAGCTTTGCGTGCTGCATGGGGTCGAACGGGCACTGCCGGATTTCCTGCGGCTGGCCGCCGCCGTGCGTGAGGCCGCCCGGCCGCTCGCCGCAGGGCTCATCATGCGCACCAACGCTGCCGGCGCGCTGCTGGTGCTCGAAAAGCGCGTGCTGCAACACCTGATCGTGGAGGACGCCGCGCCGATCAGCGGTTGCTCGCCCACCTAATCGCTAATCGCGCCCGATGCGAAACCAGATCGCGTAAAGCGCCGGCAGGAACAGCAAGGTCAGCACCGTCCCGATCGCGGTCCCTCCGATCAGCACGAAGGCCATCGGCCCCCAGAAGCTCGATGTGGTGAGCGGAATGAACGCGAGCACGGCCGCGAGCGCGGTCAGCAGCACGGGCCGCGCGCGTTGCACGGTCGCCTCGACGATCGCGTCAAGGGGGGAGAGGCCCGCCTGCTGGTTGTCGTCGATCTGGCCGATCAAGATCAGCGTATTGCGCATCAGGATGCCGCCGAGGCCGATCATCCCCAGGATCGCGTTGAAGCCGAACGGCTGCTGGAACAGCAGCAGCGTGGGAACCGCGCCGACCAGGCCCAGCGGCGCGGTCAGGAAAACCATCGCCATGGCTCCAAAGGAGCGGACCTCGATCATGATGACCGCAAGCATCGCCAGGATCATCATCGGGAACACCGCGCCCAGGGCCGTGTTCGCCTTGGCCGCTTCTTCCACCGCGCCGCCGGTGTCGATGCTGTAGCCTTGCGGCAGCGCGGCGCGGATCGGCGCCAGTGCCTTTTCCACTTGCGCGCTGACTTCCGCGGGTTGGAGCCTTTCGTCGATGTCGCCCCGCACGGTGATGGTGGGGACGCGGTCGCGACGCTTCAGGATGGGTGCTTCGGGCCGGTATTCGATGCGGCCGATCTGGTCGAGCGGCACGCTGCGCCCGTCTGCCGTGGTCAGCGACAGGTCGGCAAGGCGCGCGGGATCAAGACGTTGCGCACCCGTGGCGCGCGCTTCGATCACGGCTGTGCGGATATCCTCGCGCACTTGCGTCACCGGCACGCCGCTCAGCAGCAGCTGGAGTTGCTGCGCCGCCGCCTGCGGATCGAGCCCGATCGCCCGCAGGCGCGCCTGATCGAGCACGAAATGCGCGGTCGGCACCAGATCGCCCCAGTCGGTGTTGACCTGACGCATGTTCGGGTTGGCGCGCATCGCGTTCGTCACTTGCCCGGCGATGGCGCGCAGCCGATCGGGATCGGAGCCGCCGACGCGAAACGTCACCGGATAGGGCACGGGCGGGCCGAACAGGAGCTGGGTCACCCGCACTCGCGCCTCGGGTGCCAGGCCGGCGGCGATGCGCGCGCGCAGCCGCGCCTTGAGCGTGTCGCGCGCCTTCGCGTCCGGGGTCAGGATGATGATCTTGGCGAAGGCCGGATCGGGCAGCTCGGGGCTGAGCGAGAGGAAGAAGCGCGGCGCGCCCTGGCCGACGTAACTGGTCACCACTTTCGCTTCGGGCTGCGCTTGCAGCCAGCGTTCCACCTTGCGGGTCGCCGCATCGGTTGCGGTGATGCTGCTGCCTTCCGGCATGTGGATTTCGGCGATCAGCTCGGGCCGCTCGGAAACCGGGAAGAACTGCTGCTTCACCAGCCCCATGCCCAGCATCGCCAGCAGGAAGGCCGCCACGACGGCGCCCCCCGCAAGCCACTTGCGGGCGATGGCCCGGCGGACGATCGCGCGGAAGCGCTCGTAGCGTGGCGTTGCATAGATCGCCGCATGGCCGCCCGGCACCGGCTCGATGGCGGGGAGCAGCCGTACCCCGAGATAGGGCGTGAACGTCACCGCCACGATCCACGACACGATCAGCGCGAACCCCACGACCCAGAAGATGTTGCCGGCGTATTCCCCGGCGCTCGATCTGGCGAAGCCCACCGGCATCAGCCCGATGATCGTGACCAGCGTGCCCGCGAGCATGGGCGCGGCGGTGGAGCTCCAGGCGAAGGCGGCCGCCCTGGTGCGCTCCCAGCCTTCCTCCATCTTCACCACCATCATTTCTATGGCGATGATGGCATCGTCGACGAGCAGGCCGAGCGCGAGGATCAGTGCCCCCAGCGTGATCCTGTCAAAAACCCGGCCGGTCGCCTCCATCACCACGAACACCGCCGCGAGAGTGAGCGGCACGGCGGCGGCGACGACGATGCCCACGCGCCAGCCCAGGCTGATCAGGCTCACCACCATCACCACGGCGAGCGCGACGAAGAACTTGAGCATGAACTCGCCGACCGCCTCGTCTATGTTCACGGCCTGGTCGGAAACCTTGCCGAGCTGCAGGCCAAGCGGCAGGTCGCGCGTGATCGCCCGCTCTTCCTCCTCCAGCGCCTTGCCCAGCGAAAGGCCGTTCCAGCCCTCGCGCATCACGATGCCCAGGAGGATCGCGGGCTCGCCGCCATTGCGGATCAGGAAAGTGGGCGGATCCTCATAGCCGCGCGAGACCGTGGCGATGTCGGACAGGCGAAGCGTGCGGCCCTCCGCCACGATCGGCGTCGCGCGGATCTGGTCGAGATCGGCATAGCCGCCATCGAGCCGGACGAACACGCGCGGTCCGCTCGTCTCCACCGAACCGGCCGGTGCGACGATGTTCTGGCGCGCGAGCGAGGCCAGCACATCGCCGATCGGGATGCCCAGCGTGGCGAGCTTCGGAAAGGAAAAATCCACGAAGATGCGTTCCGGCCGCTCGCCGATCAGGTCCACTTTCGTGACGCCGGGCACATGCAGCAGCCGCTGGCGCAGCCGCTCGGCATGGCGGGCCAGCTCGCGCGGCGGCATCCCCCTGGCCTTGACCGCGTAAAGCGCGAAGTCGGTGTCCGAATATTCATCGTTGATGAATGGGCCGAGCGCGCCTTGCGGCAGGCGCGCGGCTTCATCGCCCAGCTTCTTGCGCGCCTGGTAGAATTGATCTGGCACGGCCTTCGCGGGGGTTGAATCCTTCAGCGTCAGGGTGAGGAAGGCAAGGCCGGGCCGGGTGAAGGTTTCCACCCGGTCGTAATATTCCAGCTCCTGAAGGCGCTTCTCCAGCGGTTCGGCGACCAGGTCCTGCATGTCCTGGGCCGTCGCGCCGGGCCATGCGGCGGTCACGGTCAGCACTTTCACCGTGAAGGTCGGGTCTTCGGCGCGGCCAAGGTTGAGGAACGAAAACGCGCCGGCGACGACCACCACGATCAGCACGAACAGCGTCACCGCGCGCTCGCGCACGGCGAGCGCGGAAAGGTTGAAGCCGCTCATCGCGTGCCTTCGGCGGCATGGACGCGGATGGTCTGCCCGGCATGAAGCTGGTCCGCGCCAAGTCCGACCACCCGCTCATTCGCGCGGAGGCCAGCAGCCACCACGGCGGTTTCGGCATCGAGCCGGGCGACACGCACGCGCCGCCACCGGACCTGGTCGCGCCCCGGCGGCAGCACCCAGACCCCGGGGCCCGAGCCCGGGTTCCACAGCGCGCCCAGCGGGACGACGATGCCCTCGTCGCGCGGCGCCGGAAGCGCGACGCTGACGGTCCGGCCCAGCGGCGCCTGCGCGGCCGCGCCGCTCAGAACATAGCGCGCGTCGAACGTGCGGGTGCGCGGATCGGCGGCGGCGGAGAGCTGGCGCAGCCGGGCCGGCGAAGCGGCGGCCCCGCTCTCGATCGTGGCGATCGCCATCGAACCGATCGCCGGCCGGACGGTTTCGGGCAAGCTGACCGAAGCCTCGCGCGGGCCTGCCTGGGCAACGCGCATGACCGGCTGTCCGGCCGACACCACTTGCCCGGGCTCGGCCAGCGTCTCCACCACCACGCCATCGGCATCCGCGCGCAGCACGGCATAGTCGCGCGCATTGCCGGCCGCGCGCGCGGCGGCCTCCGCGGCGGCCAGCTGCGCCCGCGCGCTGTCGGCCGCGGCCTTGGCCTGGTCATAGGCCTGGGCCGTGATGGCGCCCTCCTTGTCGAGCCCGCGCAGCCGCCGCTCCTCGGCGGCGGCCTGAACTGCCTGGGCTCGCGCCGCCGTGACGGTTTCCCGTTGGACGGCAAGCGCCAGGCCAAGATCGGTGGGATCGATGCGCATGAGGGCCTGGCCACGCCGGACGCGATCGCCCGCGTTCACCAGCCGTTCGACCACCTTGCCGCCCACCCGGAAGCCCACGTCGCTCTGCACGCGGGCCGTGACCACGCCGGTGAAGCTGCGCGAAGCTTCGCCCGCTGGCCGCGCGATGGCGATCTGCACCAGGGGCGCTTCGGTGCGCGGATCGCGCTCTGCGGTCCCGCCACAGCCGGCAAGCAGCACGACGGCGGTCACGGCCAGCGACCGCGACCAAGGATGCACACCAGGCATGGAACTACCCCGGAGAAGTGACGATTTCAGCTATCTGTCACTAAGTGACGATTCTGTCAATTCGTCACTTCGGGCGCGCGAATCACGGCGCCAGGCTGCGCAGCACCAGCCGTGCCACCGCCCCGGCACTCTCATCGAGGTTATCAAGCCGGACCTGGAGAAGCACGGGATGCGAGAAGGGGGCCATGGTCTGGAGGATGGCGCCGCACACTTCGTCGATCGGCGTCTTGCGCTCGAACTCGCCGGCCTCGCGCCCGTCGAGCACGATGCGGCGGACGATCTGCTGCAACGTATCGATATACGTGCCGATCGAACTCCAGTTCTGCTCCACGGCGACCAGCGTGATCTCGTGAAGCTGGCGCTCGTTGAAGTACATGGCGCGCCCCTGTTCCACCAAGGCACTGTAAATCAACCGAAGTCTGACTTCCGCGGAGCCAGGCCCCTCCGCGATCGACCACAGCTTGTCGGCGATCCCGTGAAGCGTCATCGCGCAGATCGCCTCGCCGATCGCGCGCTTCGAATCGAAGAACTTGTAGATATAGGCGGTCGATACGCCGATCGCGCGCGCAAGGTCGGCCACCGAGGTGCGCCGATAGCCCACCGCATGGATGTGCTGCTCGGCCGCGCGAATGATCTGATCGCGGCGTTCGTGCTCGGCGGGCCCGCGCTGGCCGGCCCCCTGCGAAAGCCGGCGCTTGTCCGTAACACCGTTCATGGCCGCATTCTTACACCAATTTCCCGATTGACGTCATGTGACGATTGTGTGATTTCGTCACAAGTTCCGCAGTCGCTCCGGGGAAGCCGTCATGCCATGCGTTTTGGCGCGCACCGTTCGTTTCTCCGCCACGCTTGCGCTCGCCCTTGCGCTGAGCGGCTGCATGGTCGGCCCGGATTACCAGCCGCCCGATCCGCAAATGGCCGCCGGCTTCCGCGCGGGCAGCGGCCTGGCGCCCGCATCGGGGCCACAAATCGATCTCACGTCCTGGTGGCGCGGGTTCGGCGATCCTATGCTGGACAAGGTGGTGGACCAGGCGCTGGCCGAAAACCTCGATCTCGCGCAGGCCGTCGCCCGTGTTCGCCAGGCGCGCGCGGCGGTGGCCATCGCGCGGGCCGCGCTGCTGCCCAGTGGCGCGTTGAACGGGTCCGCCGCGACGGCGCACCAGTCCGTCGAAACCCCGATCGGCCAGATCCAGAACGCGCTGGGCGTGGACCGGGACGGCAATCTCTATGATCTGGGTGCCGGGGCGAGCTGGGACGCCGATATCTTCGGCGGGCTTCGCCGCGGCCAGCAGGCCGCGCTGGCGGACTATCAGGCTGCCGATGCAGGGGCCGCGGCGGCCCGTGTCGCGGTCGTGGCCGAAGCCGCCGACACCTATATCCAGCTGCGCACGCTGCAGGCGCGGCTGGCGATCGTGCGCGAACAGGCCGGGACGCAGCGGCAACTGCTCGATCTTGCCCGATTGCAGTATGCGCGCGGCCTGCTGGCCGAGGCCGACTTGCGGGAAGCGCAAAGCACCTGCGCGCGCATCGAAGCGCAAGTGCCGCCGCTCGAATCGGCGCTCGAAACGGCGACCAACACGCTCGAAGTGCTGATGGGCGCCGTTCCCGGAAGCTGGCACGGGGCGCTTGCCGCACCTTCCGCCATTCCCGCCCCGCCGGCAATCGCCAGCGCCGAGGGGCCGGCCAGCCTGCTGCGCCGGCGGCCGGACATCATCATCGCCGAGCGCAGGCTTGCCGCCGCCAACGCGCGGATCGGCACGGCAATCGCCGAATACTATCCGCATTTCTCGCTATCGGCGTTGCTCGGCTTTTCTAGCACTTCGGCCGCAAGCCTGCTCGGCTCCGGCGGCGCGCAAGCGCAGGCGATCGCCGGCGTGCGCTGGCGGCTGTTCGATTTCGGTCGCGTCGATGCCGAAGTCGCCGCCGCACGCGGGCACTATGGCGAGGCGCTGGCGGCGTATCGCCTGGCGGTGCTGCAGGCGACCGCCGATGTCGAGAATGCCTTCACCTCGCTCGCCAAGAGCCAGGCACAGGCGCAATTGCTGCGGGCGAGCGAGGATTCGTTCGGGCGGCGGTGGCAGATCGTGCGGACGGCCGAGGCGCGCGGCGTCGTGAGCCGGGTCGAGGTGCTGCAATCCACCGGCCGCCTGCTGCAAGCCCGCGACGCGCGCGTGACTGCCCAGTCGGACGCGGCCCGGGCGGCGGTGTTATCCTTTCGCGCCCTGGGCGGTGGCTGGCAGAGCTAGGGCCAGGACCTATCCTGTTCCCGGCGATGGACGGGAGCAATCCCGGCCAGGCCGGATCAGGGCCGGGCTTGCAGACGCACGCTTTGGCCAACTTCGCGGCGGGCGCGTCGCACCGAAGGGAAAGCTCGCCCGATGGCGGGTTGCGCTTTCCTTCGGTGCGGGCCGCCGCTGCCCGACGGCAGCTAGCTGCCGAAGCGATAGCGCAGCTTCACGCCCCAGGTCCGCGGCTCGGCGGGGAGCTGCGAGGCGAAGCCGACGCTGTTGCGGTTGTTATAGCTGAGATAGTATTTCTCATTGGTCGCATTCACGACGAATGCCGAGATATCCACCGGCAACTGCAGCGCGTCGTTCCAGCTCAGGTTGAAGTTCCACAGGCTGACGGATGGCAGGTAGATGTTCGGCACGAAGATGCCGTTGCCGCGCTGCACTCCGGGCGGAATGTTGCGCGCCGGATCGCCGTCCGGATTGCCGGCCTGGTTGAGCAGCTTGTCGGTGTAGCTGAACGTGCCGCTGAGAGTGACCTTGCCGATATCTTCGGGCAGCGGCAGATCCCAGGCCGCCGTAAGCGTCATCTTCCACTTCGGCGTGAAGGGCAGGGCCGATCCCGGGAAAACGGTGGCGACGAGCGTGTCATAGGGCACGTCGGGGCCGAGCGTCGGGAAGGTCAGCGACTTGATCTTGGTATCGAGGTAGGCCGCGTTGCCGCTTAGCGTCACCGCATCGGCCAAGCGCACGGTGGCGTCCGCTTCGATGCCCTGGATTGTCGAGTTGCCGACGTTGACGACGGTCGCCGTCGCCGTCGCGCGGTTCAGCACACGATCCTCAAGGCCCAGCAGGACCTGCTGGTTGGTGAAGTCGTTGTAGAACGCGGCCACGTTGAACGACCCCGGCGCGGCGCCGCGCCAGCTTGTCTTGAGGCCCGCTTCATAGACGTCGACCTTCTCGGGCGCGATCGTGTCGAAGCTGGAGCCCACCGAGGCGAAGATGTTGACCGTCCCCTGGCGATAGCCGCGGCTGTACTTGGCGTAGATCATCATGTCGGGGATCGGGAAGTAATCGAGGTCGATCATCCAGGTTGGCGCGCTCGATGACGTTTTCGGATTGATCCGGCACTCGTTGATATCGGTGATCGGCGCGCCGATGCGCGCGTTGGGATTGGCCGGATTGGGGATCGTCGGTCCGACGATAGGCGCGAACGTGCAGGTGAAGGGGCCATTCACCGCCCGGCGCACGGCCGAGACGTTCTCACCTTCGACGCGGTCCCAGGTGTAGCGGAACCCGCCCGTCAGCTTGAGCTGGTCGGAGAAGGAATAGGTCGCCTGCCCATAGGCGCCGATATCACGGAACTTCGACTGGTTGATCGCGGGGGAATAGATCGCGCTCGCGGGGCCGAACACGGGAATGCACGTGCCGGTCTCGATCACGGGCGGATTGCCCGGGCAGGCCGCGAAGCTGGCGCTGTTGGCCCCCGAAAGGCCGATCGACTGGCTTTTCTCGTAATAGAAGCCGGCCTGCCATTCGAGGTTGGGCAGGTTGCCGACAAGCTGAAGCTCCTCGCTGAGCGTCCACTGGTTGGCGCGCGGCAGCAGCTTTCCGCCGGGCGAGAGACCGCCCGGACCGGTCGGCTCACCGATCGGATAGGACCAGGTGAAGATCAGCGAGGCATCGGGCGGGTTGTCTCCGCCCAGCGGGAAGTACTCCCCGAACGTGGCGTTGCGGAACTGCGCCTTGTATTCGCCATAGCTTGCGATGTTGCGCACGGTGATGCTGTCGGAGGCCACCCATTTGGTCTGGTTGATGACCTGCCATTGCCGGGCCGTGTTGTCCGGGTTCACCAGGGCGTTCTGAACGGTCCAGAAGCTCTGGCCCGCTTCCCGGGCCATCTGGGCGCAGGCCTGGTTGCCCATTGCGGGGATGCGGCCGTTGATCGGGATGGAGTTGTTGCACTCGGTGATCTTGGGGATCACGCCGGTGTCCGACGAACGCTGGATATAGGCCACCGTGTAGTTCTCTATGTCGGGCGAAATGTCCCACAGCACGCTGGCGCGAAGCGCATAGCGATCGCGGTCGCCAAGGCGGCTGGGGCCGATGCCCGATATGTTCTTGAGATAGCCGTCGCGCTTTTCGTAGTCGCCGCCCAGGCGCAGGCGCAGCGCGTCCGACAGCGGCAGGTTGATCGCCCCTTGAACGCGGCGCAGGTTGAAGTTGCCGACGGTGCCTTCGACGTAGCCTTCGAATCGGTCGGTCGGCCGCTGGGGCACGAGCACGATGGCGCCGCCCGTGGTGTTCCGGCCGAACAGGGTGCCTTGCGGGCCTTTGAGCACCTGCACGTTCTGAAGATCGAAATAGAGGCCCGCGCCGGCACCCTCGCCGAAATAGGATCCGACAAGACCGGCGCGCGGCGCGGTCACTTCGGCAAAATAAACGCCGACCGAGGGAGCGGTGCGAAGCTCCTGGGTGAAGCCGCGGATGGCGAAGCTCGCGTTGGACTGGCCGAAGCGCGAATTCGCGGTCAACGAAGGCGTGAAACTCGCCAGTTCGACGCCGTTGGTGATGTTGCTCTTGTCGAGCTGTGTCTGATTGAACACTGTAATCGAGATCGGCACGTCCTGCAGCCGCTCCTCGACGCGGCGGGCCGTGACGATGATGTCCGCGCCGTTCGTCGCCGACGCGTCGCTATTTTGCGCCCATGCCGGAGTGCTGGCGAGCGCGCTTAGCGCGGTCGCCGCAAGCAGGACGCTTCTTTTGGTCGCAAGGCCGGTATGCCTTTCCATCGATCATCTCCCTGTCTGGCGGCTCGTCAGATCGTGCTGACTGCCGCATCGCCTGCTTTTCAAGCTTGTCTGGCTCAGACGGTATGTCATATTAGAAGACGTTATGTCTAGCATTACGTCGTATTGACTGGACGAGAAAAATGATCGGCGGCGAGCAGGCCCGTCGTCTTGGGAGAGCGAGAGAATGGAAAGGCGGAAGATCGTCCAGTGGACGACGGGCAAGGTGGGCAAGATGGCCTTGCGCGCGATCTTCGACGATCCCCGGCTGGAACTGGTCGGTGTCTTTGCCCATTCTGCGGACAAGGTGGGAGTGGACGCGGGGGCGATCTGCGGGCGGCCCGATTGCGGCGTCAGAGCCACGGACGATGTGGAAGCGCTTGTGGCGCTTTCGCCCGACACGGTCATCTACACGCCGTTCATGGCCGATCTCGAACATCTCGTCAGGTTGCTGGCATCGGGCAGCGACGTCATCAGCACCAACCTGCTGAACAACCTGGGCGGCGTGGAGGGGGAGGTCCGCGAAAGGCTGGAGGCGGCCTGTGCGCAGGGCGGCAGCTCGCTTTATATAACGGGCATCAACCCCGGCTGGCTCGATACCCTGGCCGCGACCGCGACGGCGATCTGCCGGCGGGTGGATTCGGTCATGGTGACCGAAAGCGTCAGCGTCGCGCACTACGAATCGGTGGAGACCTGGCTTGCCGTGGGCATGTCGTTGCCCGAAGCCACGGCGGAGGTTCTGCAATCGGCCCGCGTCGCGCTGATCTCGTTCCGCGACTCGGTCGTCCGCATCGCCGAAGCGCTCGAATTCGAACTCGACGAGGTCGAATTCCTTGTCGAATACGCGACCGCCGCCGAGGACATCAACCTTGGCTGGTTCCGTATCGCGAAGGGAAGCCATGCGGCGCTGCGCGGCGGATGGGATGGCAAGGTCGACGGCCGCACCGTCGTGCGTCAGCGCGTGATCTGGTACATGACACGGGCGCTCAACGAGGGCTGGGAGATCGACGAACACAACTACCTCGTCGATGTCGATGGCGAGCCCGGCATCGCCCTGCGGGTCGCGGTCACGGTGCCGCAGGACTGGTCGCACCTTGAACATGCGATTGTCACCGCCCTGCCGGCCGTCAGCGCCGTGTTCGAGGTCAACGCGGCTCCGCCCGGAATCCTGGGCCTTCGCGGCGCGGGTCTGGTCGCGGCGCCAGCCGGCATATGGCAAGGCGCGGAACGTCAGGCGGACCGATCGTGACGCGCACCCGCGGGCCGAGCGGCGAGTGGCGGCATTGGCCGGTGCTCCTGGCGAGCATCGCCGGGATCATGCTGGCGGCGGTCAACGGCTATTCGCTCGGGGTGATCATGGGCCCGCTCGAGCGCGAATTCGGTTGGAGCCGCACCGAGATATCGATGGGGCCGATGATCATCGCCATGATGGGGCTCGTCGGCGCACCTGTCGCGGGAATTGCGATCGATCGCTTCGGGCCGCGCCGGATCGCCGCGATCGGCGTGGTCGCCTTCTGCGGCGCGCTGGCCCTTTTGTCGCGGGCCGGCCCGGACATCTGGTCGTGGTGGCTGCATTGGGCGCTTCTCGGGGTCGCATCCATGCTTCTGGTGACCACTGTCTGGGCAGCGGCGCTCAACAGTCTGTTCTCCGTCCATCGCGGCAAGGCGCTGGCCTTCGCGCTGTGCGGGACCGGGCTCAGCGCCGCCGTCACTCCGCTGGCGACCAGTGCGCTGGTCACGGAATATGGCTGGCGCGGCGCTTATATAGGGCTGGCGGTGATCGGTGGGGTCATTGTCTTTCCGCTGGTGCTGCTGTTCTTCCGCGCCGCGCGCGACACTGTCGTCCATGACGCGGCGGTCGAGATAACCGGCTTCGACGTGCGCGAGGGCTTGGCAGCGCCGTCGTTTCGCAAGCTTGCCGCCGCCGTGCTGCTGTTCGCCGTTTCGAGCATCGCGCTGACGGTGAACGCCGTGCCGGTGCTTGACAGCCAGGGCTTCGATACCGCGACGGCAGCCTGGCTGGCAGGGCTGATCGGTATCGGATCGATCGTCGGCAGATTGGGGGGCGGCTTCCTGCTGGACCGCTTCGATGCAAAGAAAGTGGCCGCCGCGGCCGCCGTCTCGCCCGTGGTGACCGCATTGCTGCTCACGCTGTTTCCGGGCTCGGTCGGACCCGTGGCGGTCGCGGCCCTGTTTCTCGGCCTCTCCGCGGGGACCGAGGTCGATGCCTGCGGCTATCTCGCCGCGCGCCATCTCGGTATGCGCAAGTTCGGCACGCTGTTCGGCATGATCAACGGCGTCGTCCTGTTCGGCTCGGGCGCGGCGCCGGTTGCGGCCAACTATATCTATGACGTTACAGGAACGTACCATCTCCTCCTGATCGCGGTCGTGCCGGTCAGCCTGGTCGCCGCGATGCTGTTCGCGTCGCTCGGGCGCTATCCCGACTGGTCGGCCGACGTGGCGCCGGCATCTTCCGGCGCATCGGTGCTTCCGGCGGGCAGCAGCCCCTCGGTCGCTGGCTGATGCGGGGAAGGGGCCGTCAGGCGAAAGCGCCGAGGTCTTCCTCGATGGTCTCGCAGGAGATCTTCCAGCAGTGCGAAACGTCGAACCAGCGCGCCTCGTCCTTCTGGAGCATCTCGGCATGTTCGCGGGCGATGCGGCCCATTTCCTCTGCCGCGGCCTCGTCGCGCAAGACGAATTCGGAGACGGCGTCGAAACCGACCACGTCGATACCCGACTGATCGCCGAAGAAATTGCGCGCGGTCTTCAGATAGTTGCGGCGATAGGACAGCCACAGGTGGCCGAACAGCTTTACCGCGATCCGCGAATGGCTGTTCTCGTAACCGTCACGGAACTCGGCGGGCGACAAATCCGCGCGGCGCCGGACCATGACCAGCATCTTGATCGGCATCGACTTCTCCTCGAACCTGGCGCTTCCGGCCATTCCCGACATTGGCATATTATCGGACATATCGTCCACGATTTTTCCGCGCTGCGATGCATCAAATTAATGGACGGAATGTCGTGCATTGAGCCATAGGTCACAGGCGGTTTGCCCGGCCAGCGCGAACAACCGTGTCGGTGCAAAAAAGAGAATGCGCGGCGCCTGCCGCCGCGCTGTGGGAGAAGCATTTCATGAGCGGGAAGACCTACCGTGTCATTCAGTGGGCCACCGGCGTGGTCGGCCAGGCGGCCCTCACGCATTTCATCGAGAACCCGGTGTTCGAGCTTGCCGGCGTGCTCGTCTACAATCCCGACAAGATCGGCAGGGACGCGGGTGAGCTTGTCGGCCTGCCGCCGACGGGGGTGATCGCCACCGACGACGTCGAACAGATACTGGCGATGCAGGCTGACTGCGTGATGTTCGCGCCGATCGGGCTGGACTGGAACATGGTCTGCCGTCTGTTGCGTTCGGGAAAGAACGTGGTCTCGCCGCTCGGGCCATTCTACCCGAGCGAGCGTTACACGGAACTGTTCGCCGAGGTGGAGGCCGCTTGCCGCGAGGGCGGTGTCTCGATCTACGGCGGCGGCGTCCATCCCGGTTTCGCGGGCGACATCCTGCCGCTCACGCTGGCGCGAATGATGAACCGGATCGACCGGATCGAAGTGTCCGAGGTGATCGACAAGCTGCGCAATCCGATGGTCTATATCGAGATGATGGGCTTCGGCACCGATCCCGACGCATTGCTGGCCAAGCCCAGGCGATCACCCGAAGCGCCGCACCACTTCGCGCAGTCCATGACCATGGTGGTGGAGGGGCTCGGCAAGACGATCGAGCGGCTGACCGCCAGCTTCGAGGTCGCCCGGGCGACGCGCGACATTCCCTATCCCAACGGCGTCATCCGCAAGGGCACGGTGGGCGGGCAGCGTTACGAATGGACCGCCTGGGTCGAGGGTAAGCCGTTCATGACCTTCCACACCATCTGGACGATGGGCGAGGACATCGAGCCTCGCTGGGATACCAGCGAGAGTTGCTATCGCATCGTGATCGCGGGCGATCCGCCGCTGGAGATGAAGCTGATGGGCGGCGAGGAAGCCGACGGCGGGCGTCATTTCCCGGGCCTGCCCTGGACCGGCCTGCTGGCCGCGACCGCGATTCCGGCGGTTTGCGAGGCGCGGCCGGGCCTGCTTACCCATCTCGATCTCGGGATTGTCCAGCCCCTCGGCCTGGTCCGGCCATGACCGGAGCACCTGGCCGCGTCGGCTAGCGGAAGGTCCCCTCGACATTGCTTTCCACCGGCTGCGAGATCGCGTTCACACAGCGACCGCGATCGAGGAACAATTCCTCGTCCGCCACGAGCGCGCGATACACTTCCGGCTCGCTGGCGATGCGCTTGAGCTCAAGGTAGCCGTCGGGCTCACGGAAGACGAGTTCGGTGAGACAATCGTAGCGTTCTCCACCACCGCCCCGTCGAGCAGCCGCGTCCCGCTGGGAATGTAGTTGCGGCGATACGAGACGAAGAGGTGGCCGAAATATTTCTCGCCCAGCAGCGCATGACCGTTTTCGTAGTGCTCGCGAAAGGCTTCGAAGGTCATGCCGGGCTTGCGCTTGAGCAGGACGAAAACGCGCTGCATCATGTCTTTTCCGCTTGCGAGATCGCTCGCCAGGCATCGTTGCCCCTGGCGAGCGGGCGGCGCGCGAGCATGGCCCGGCGCGCCATCAGAACGAGAAGTTGAGGTTCACACCATAGGTCCGCGGGGCCCCGGCCGACTGGGTGATGCCAGTGCCCGACGAGATCTTCTGCACCGAATACTTCTCGTTGAAGGCATTGCGGATCCACAATTCGAACCCGAACTGTTCGGCCGGGCGGTATTCGATCGAGCCGTTGACCAGGCTGTATCTGGGCTGCCTGGCGATGGTGTCGGGCTCGAAGACGAAACCCGAGTTGTAGCTGTAGAGGCCGGACAGGCGGACCTGGCCGGTCTCGCCCACGGGTATCTTGTAGCTCGCGCCGAAGCTTGCGGTGAACTTGGGCGCGTTCATCGTGCGCAGGCCCGAGACGTCGCCGAAGCAGGTGAAATAGCCGCCCGCCGCAACGCCGTTGGGGAAGAACACGCCCGGGTTCTTGGTGCCGGCCAGATTGGCCGGGCAGGTGGTGGCCTGCGTCTGGCCGACAACGCGCGGATAGATGATCGGTGCCTGGAACGTGGCGCCGGCGCCGCCGAATTTGCCATAGCGCGAATCAAGGATGGTCGCGCCGCCGAACAGGCGCAAGTGCTGCGTCGGCGCGGCCTCGAAGTCGATGTCGATGCCGTCGACCTTCACCGTCGCCGCATTGAGCGTGACCGATGCGCCAAGCGCCGCGGTCGCCGCCGAGCGGACCTGATAATCCTGGATGTCGTAATGATAGGCCGAGAGATTGAGGCGCAGCTTGCGGTCGAACAGCTCTGACTTGAGCCCTGCCTCGTAAGCGGTGATGGTCTGCGGCAGATAGGGCGAGTTGAGCGGGCTCTGCAGGCTGTAGGAGCCCGCCTTGAAGCCACGGTTCGCCGAGAGGTAGACATTGATGTCCGGCGTGATGTCCTGCCGCAGCGCGGCCCGCCACGTCACCTTGTTGTAGCTGAGCTTCGTCATCGGATTCTTGGTCAGCGCGCCTTCGCCCGCGGCGGTGACATTCGCCTGGCCGCCGTCGAAATCGCGCTTGTCCTTGGTGTAGCGGATGCCGCCGGTCAGATGTGTCGTCGGGGTGATCGCATAGGTCGCCTCGGCAAAGGCGGCGTAGGAATCGGACTTCAGGTCGGCGACGATATGCTGCCCGAGCAGCGGCGCGAAGCCGAGGCCGGAGAAATTGGAATCGTTGGTCGCCTCGTTGTGCAGATAGAACACGCCGAGCTGCCAGGACAGCGGACCGGGCATGGTCGAAGCGAGCCGCACTTCCTGCTGGATGGACTTGCCGCCCGACACGAAGTCGATCTTGAGCAACGACAGCGGGCCGCCATCGACATCGAACGACGAACGGTTCGTGGTCTTGCGATAGGCGCTGATGCTGGTCAACTTGGCAAAGCCGAGATCGGCCTCGAGCGTGCCCGAAACGCCCCAGATCTTCTGCCTGGTATCCGGGTAGTCATTGAGCGTCGCATCCCACCAGCCGAGCGACTGCCCGGTTGGGGTGCGGCCGCCGATCTGGCCACCTGACCCGATCGTGCCCGGATCGATCTGATAGCCGAGCGCGAGGTTGTCGTGGTTTTCGTAATAGTCGCCCGCGATGATCAGCTTCACGGCATCGGTCGGGCGGATGACGAGTTTCGACCGGGCGCCGGCGAAGTCCTGGACCTTGTTCTTGCGGTCGAGCGTGACGTTGTGACCCCAGCCGTCGCTCTGGTGCGTCTTGGTGAGCGCGAGGTCGACGCCGACCTTGTCGGTGATCGGTCCGCCGACATAGGCGCGGGCATTGATCGTGTCGTAATTGCCATAGCCCAGCTGGCCGTCGAGCTTCCACTCGTCGCCCGGCTCACGCGTGATGATGTGGATCAGGCCGCCCGTGGCGTTGCGCCCGAACAGCGTGCCCTGCGGCCCCTTGAGGACTTCGATCCGTTCTATGTTGTTGAAGTTGTTTATCGTCTGGCCAAGATCGGCCATGTAGACGCCATCGATGTAGACCGCGTTCGCGCCTTCTTCGCCTACCGCCGCGTTGGTCGTGCCGACGCCGCGGACGAAGAGCAGGCCCGAGGCGCCCGAGCGGGTGAACTGCACGGAAGGCACGATCTGCGGCAGGTCGCGCGTGGTGTCGACGCCATTGTCCCGCAGTGCATTGGCGGTTACCGCGGCGACGGCGATCGGCACGTCCTGCATGCGTTCCTCGCGATGCTGCGCGGTGACGACGATCTCTTCGAGGCCGCCGGAAGCGTCGGTTTCCTGCGCCAGGGCCGGGATCGCGGCAAATGCGGCCGGGCCAGCCAGCGCGACACCGGCCAGCGCACGCAAACGCACGGTTGAGCTTTTAGACATCGCATTCCTCCCCGTTGGAAAGCCGCTCTTTGCTGGCGGCTATTCACTTGGTTCGCGTGCCCCGGATGGCACGCGAGCCCATTTCCGCTTTATGTATAATAGAAGACGTTATGTCCAGATATTATTCGAACCGTCTCCATTCTGGCGCTGTCGGTTCAGATGATCGTATCCTGCAGGATACGGCCGCCGACGCCGCGGTTCTCGAAACGGCCGAGGCCGTAGTCGCCCTTGATCGTGGTGCGGTACATGATGCGCTCGTGCGCGGGATCATGGCCCGACACGGCGTGGAGCATCCGCCAGTTGTCCCAGATCAACATCTCGGTCGGCTTCCAGGCGTGGTGGTAGCTGCACTGCGCGGCGAGTTCGTTGATCGCGCGGGTAATCTCGGCAAACAGCGCATCACCTGCGGAATCCTCGTGCCCGACGATCCCCTCGGCCATGTAGGGCGACACATGGAGCACTTTCTCGCCGCTCACGCGCGTCCAGATCGCTGGGTGGATGGCGCGCGGCATGGCCCTGGCCTGGGCTTCGAAGTCCTTGCCCATCGGTTTGGAGCGCAGCACCTTGAGATCGGGAGGATTGCTGAAACGCTGGGTCTCGTAGTGCGAGTTGAGCGTATAGAGGATTTCCGCGCCTTCGATCCGGGCGAGCAGATCGGCGGGGAACAGCTTGTAGAGCGAAATCCCGTCAAGGAAGCCGGTGAGGCCGCCTGCCGGCGTGATCTTGGCCGCGCGCAGGATGCCGGCGCGGTTCAGTTCGTCGTTGTAGCAATGGTCGAAGTGCCAGGGCAGCCAATGCGACACCTGCTTGCCGTTCACTTCCACGATACCGCCGCTGTCGGGGCTGCTGCGCAGCTCGATCACGCCGGGCATCCCTTCGGCATCGACGCGCGCGATCGACTTGACGGGGTGCTCCTTGAGCGGGCCGAAGACGTTGCTGAGCGCCAGTTGCATGGCGTTGCTGGGCTCGACGTTCTCGAACACGATCATGCCCGCTTGTTCGAAAGCGGCATTGATCTGCGTGCGGATGGCTTCGTCCCCGGTCATCTCGCGCGTGAGGCCGGAAATGCGCACGCCGAAATCGAGCTTGTCGTCGAGAGGGCGGATATGGAGCGTCACGGTCTGTTTCTCCTGTTTCCGAATATCAGCCGGCGATCAGCCGGGCAGTGAGTGCGGGGTTACGACATGCGCGCATCGGAGCGGCCGGATCGCACTGGCCAGCGGCGACGAATGGCCTGGCGGCGGCGGCTTTCCGCGTCATCGCGCGACAATGCCCGCCTTGTGCCAGACCGCGCGGTGGCCTCCGTCGACGGGAATGTCGATGCCGTTCACGAAGCTGGCCGCGTCCGAAAGCAGGAAATCGACCACGTTGGTGATTTCAAGGAGCGAGCCTTCGCGTTCGAGCGGGATTTCCTTCGCCTTGTCGGCGCGGGTAACGCGCGCCTCGCTGCCGTCATGGCTGGGCAGGGTATCACCTTCGGCGCGGGCCATCGGGCTGTCGATCATGCCCGGCGAGAGCGACAGGGCCCGTGCCTCGCGCCCGCGCCAGTCGCGCGCCAGCCGCTCGGCCAGCCGGTTCACGCCGAGCTTGGCATAGTTGTAGGTCCAGTCGAAATCGGGCTCGCGCCCGTGATAGGTTTCGAGCGCGTCGCAGAAGCCGGGCGCCAGCGGATCGTCGAGCAGCGCGTCGAGCTTGCTGTCCAGCGGCGGCAGGTAGCTCGCCAGGGACGAGATGAACAGCGCCGCGCCGCCGCGCACCAGGCTGGGCCCGGCGGCTTGCGCCACGCGAACCGCACCGAACAGGTCGATGTCCATCATCTTGCGCCAGTCGCCGATCGACTTGCCGACGGCGGCGACGTGGGCGAGGGCGCGCACGCCTGGACCTTGCGCCAGCACCTGGCCGAGCGTTTCGATCTGCGCCGGATCGGTGATGTCGCACAGATGCCCCCTGGCGGCGAAGCCGTCGAGCAGCAGGCCGTCCACTGTCGCATCGAGCCGCTTCTGGTCGATGTCGACCATCAGAAGCGGATGCCGCCGGCCGAGCGTGCGAGCGATCGACGTGCCCATGCCGCCGCAGCCGATGATGAGAGCGACGGGCCCCTTGGCCCAATAGGCGGTGAGTTCGACGGCGGTGGTGCTCATGCGTTCAGTCTCCCGGAATTGTTGTGATTGCGTCACATCGCGTTGAAGTAGTGCGGTTTGATCTCGGCCACCTTGCCGTCCTGGAACCGCCAGCGCTCGAGCAGTGAGCTTTCGAAGGGCTTGCCGGTCTCGCGCACCGTCGCGCGCAGTTCCATCTCGGCGACGATGAAGTCGGGATCGTCGGTCTGGTAGATGCGAACCGTTTCCAGCCGCTCGATCGCGAGCGCGTCGACGAAGATCGCGAAGAACGCCATGAAGCCCTCGCCGCCGCCATAGGTGCCGGCGAAGGACAGCCCGGAGCCTTCGTGCAGGGCGAAGCCCGGTGCGCAGAGCGCTTTGACCGTCTCGCCATCGCCGGCCATCACCGCGCCGGTGAAGCGTTCGAGCACGGCAAGGTTCGGATTGTCTGGCATGGTGGCTTTCTCTCCCCAGATCGCCCTCAGTTGTCCCACAGGCTGCTGCCGGAGTTGATCGGGACATCCGGCGGCACGCATCGCGACGTGTCGGTCTCGTGCCTTTCATACCGCACCAGCCGCACCGACGAACGATCGAGGAAGTGCTCCTCGTCGTCATGGAACATCTTGCCGATGGCAGGGTCCGACAGCGTCGCTATGACTTGCGCGAAGGCGGCCTCGTCGCGCAGGTCCCATTCGGCGATGCAATCGTAGTCCCAACCCTTCGCCGCCAGCACGGCGCTCATCGCCGGATTGCCGGCCGCCACGGTTTCGGCGGGAAGCACGTAGTTGCGACGATAGCCCGTCAGGAGGTGGCCGAGGTACTTCGCGCCGAGCACGGCGTGGCTGGTCTCGTAATGTTCGCGGAACTGCTCGAAGCTGATGCCGGGCTTGCGCCGCAGCAGCCACATGATCGTTACCATCGGTCCTCTCCCGGCGCTTTCAGGCTTCCTGACCGACGCGCAGCGTCATGCCGGGCATACCCTGCGCCTTCCAGTCTTCGAGCAGGTCGAGCCAGGCCTGCCAGCCCGGTCCCCACGAATCGCCCAGGAACCAGCGCACCTTCTCCTCGCCCTCGTTGTTATAGTAGCCCGGCGTGCATTCGCGCACGATCGGGCCCATGTCGATGTTCGAGGCTTTCACGTCGCGGATCCAGTCGGCTTCGGCCTGCGCGCTCGGCTCGATCGCGACGGCGCCACGCGCCTGCGTCTCGCGGATCAGCCAGGCCATGTGCTCGCCTTGCTGCTCGAAGACCGCTGGCAGCGAGACGTTGAGCCCGCCCTGGAGCAGACCCATGACGAACAGGTTGGGGAAGCCGTGCGCCATCGCGCCGTGCAGCGTGCGGTAGCCGTCGGCCCAGTGATCGTAGAGCGATCGTCCATCCCGCCCTTCGATCGCGGCGATGCCCCAGCGCCGTCTCAGCTCGCTGGTCACTTCGTAGCCGCTGGCGAAGATGACGCAGTCGACCTCGTATTCGGTGCCGCGGTGCATGAAGCCGTTCTCGGTGAGCGCTTCGAGCCCGCGGGTGTCCGAAACGTCGATCAGCTTCACGTTGGGGCGGTTGAACGCCTGGTAGTACTCGTCGTTCGAGGTGGGCCGCTTGCAGATGATGCGATAATAGGGCTTGAGCGCCTCTGCCGTCTCCTTGTCCTCGACGATCGCATCGACACGGCGGCGCAGGCGTTCCATCACCTGGTAGTCCATGATCTCGCGGCGTTCGAGGAATTCGTCGATCGAAAGCTGCCGCCAGCCCTGTTCCTCCTGTTCCATCTCGGCCGAGATGTTGCGGTTGATCTCGGTCCAGATATCGCCGACGAGGTCTTCCTCGCCTTCCCGGAAGCCGGCGTGGGTGAAGCGCTGGTAGTTGTCGCGGCGGCGCGCCTGCCAGCCCGGCTGGAGCGACTTCTCCCAATCGGGATCGGTCGGCTGGTTATCGCGCACGTCGACGCTCGAAGGGGTGCGCTGGATCACGTAGAGCTGCTTCGCGTAGCGGCAGAGGAACGGCACCGCCTGGACCGAACTGGCCCCGGTGCCGACGATGGCGACGCGCTTGTCCTTCAGCTTGTCGAGCACCGGGTTCTTCTGGCTGCCCCCGGTGTAGTCATAATCCCAGCGCGAGGTGTGGAAGATGTGGCCCCTGAAATCGCCGATGCCGGAGACGCCGGGCAGCTTGGGCGTATTGGTCGGCCCGGCGCCCATGATCACGAACCGGGCGCGGATGTCGTCGCCACGGTTGGTGGCGATGCGCCAGCGGCTGATCTGGTCATCCCATTTCAGCGATTCGATCCGCGTGTGGAACAGCGCGTCCTCATTGAGCCGGAACCTGTCGGCGATGCGCTCGAAATGCTCGCGGATTTCCCAGCCGTCGACGAAGCGTTTGGAAGGGACGTAGCCGGTCTCCTCCAGCAGCGAGACGTAGCAATAGGCTTCGTTATCGCACTGGACCCCGGGATAGCGGTTCCAGTACCAGCAGCCGCCGAAGCCGCCGGCGGCTTCGAATATGCGGAAGTCGTCGATGCCGGCCTTGCGCAGGTGATAGGCGGCCAGCGTGCCCGACCAGCCGGCGCCCAGCACCGCGACCTCGATGTCGGCGTCGACCGGCGCGCGCGGCCCGACGGGGGTGTGCGGATCCTCGTCATAGAAGCCGGCGATATGGGTATCGACGCGGACATACTGGTTCTGGCCCTCGGCCCGCAGGCGCTTGTCACGTTCGCGCCGGTACTTTTCCCGCAGCGCGGGGATGTCGATTTCCGACGCCTTGGGGACATCGGTGGCGTTTGAGATCATCCTGCATCCTTTGAACTGCGCGCCGGCGCGCCGGCCACGTTTCGGTAGCTCTGTTGGGCGGCACACTAGATAAAATTTGTGCGCAGTCCACCAAAATATGGACATTGTGTCTTTTATGTTTAAGCCGGGCTGACGGAAGTGGACGTCGATCCGCCACAGGGAAGGGAGCAAGGCGCATGGGTTCCAAAGTCAGGGAATATCGCCCCGAAGGACCACTCGATCCGGTGGCGGCGGCGGTCGCCCAGGCCTTTTCAGCGGCCCCGCTCTCGGCCTTCCCGATCGAGCAGACCCGCGCGGGAATGCAGGCGGCCTGCGCGCCCACGCGCGAGCCGGCGATGGACCGCGTCGAGGATCATGGCGTGCCCGTGGCTGGTGGCGAAATCGCGGTGCGGCTCTATCGTCCGGTCGTGCGGCCGGCGGCGCTGATCGCCTGGGCCCACGGCGGGGGCTTCGCGCTTGGCTCCATAGAGGAACTCGACAATTTCTCGCGGCTGCTGGCAGCCAAAACCGGCTGTGCCGTGGCTTCGATCGAGTACCGGCTGGCGCCCGGGCACACGTTTCCGGTCGCGGTCGAGGATGTCGAGGCAGCGGTGCTGTGGATCGCGGCGCGGCTGGGCGATCTGGTGGGCGACGCGGTGCCGCTCTGGCTGGGTGGCGACAGTGCCGGCGGCAATCTCGCCACGGTCGTCACCCGCAGGCTGCACGCGGCCGGCACGGCGCGCATCGCCGGAAACATCCTGACCTATCCCTGCACCGACACGCCCGAGGCAGAATCGCTGCGGCGGTTCGATCCGCCGTTCATGGCGGCAGAGGACGTCGCGTGGTTCATCGATATGTACCTGCCTGATGCGGCCGCGCGCGAGCATCCCGATTTCGCGCCGATCCGCGCCGCGGACCTGGCTGGCCTGCCGCCTACCCTTGTCGTCACCGCGGAGCACGACATCCTGACCGAGCAAGGCGAGGCCTATGCCGAGCGTTTGCGTGGCAGCGGCGTCGACGTCGAGGTGGAGCGCGTCCCGGGCATGATCCACGGCTTCCTCACGCTCGACGCCTTCCTGCCGGGCGCGGCGGGGCGAACCATCGACCGCATCGGCCGTTTCATCGCCGCGCGGACATGACCGATCCCGTCGTCCGGCAGCTGATGCGCCTGTTTCGCGCCCGGCCGGTTGACCCGGCTGGTCAAGGTGCGAACAGGCCACCGCGCAGCAAGCGGGCGTAAGCGCTGAACACGCGCTCGTCGACCGGACCGGGACCGTAATGCTGGCTGAGGTAGCTGCGCGCACCCATCAGGATGTGCACGATCACTTCCAGCTCGGGGTCGGCATAGTCCCGCACTTCGCCGCGATCGCGGGCGCGGCCCAGGATGCGCTGGAACGGGGTGGCCATGTTCTCCATGTGCCGGCGGTAAGCCTGGGGCGCGGCGAACTCCGCCTCGTTGAGGATGCGCAGGAATCCCGCATTCTGGGCCAGATAATCGAAGAAGGCGTGGAAACGGGCCGTTTCGCGTTCGGCTTCCGGTCGTATCGTCTCGGTCCGCTCCTGGATGAAATGCGCCATCTCCCGGCCGATGGTCGGCAGCAGGGTGTCAAGCAGCGCCTGGCGACTGGCATAGTGGTTATAGAACGTGCCCTGCGCCACGCCGGCCATTTCGGTGATCCGCGCCACCGAGGCTTCGGCATAGCCCAGTTCGCCGACGATATGCCGCGCTGCGTCGAACAGCCGCCGCTTCACGTCCTCGTTGCGTTCGGCGCGCGTCATCTTCCGCGCGGGGGGCAGGGCGTTCAGTGTCTATTCCCCATCAGTTTCCGGTCCCCATCGGTTTCCGGCCGTCAGTTCTTCGCGCAACTCGCGCTTGAGCACCTTGCCCGACGCGCTGCGTGGCAGCGCGTCGGTGAAGATCACCCGGTCGGGTACCTTGAAACCCGCCAGCCTGTCACGGCAATGCTGGCGCAATTCGTCCTCGCCGGGCGTTTCGGCACCGGCCCTGATGACGACGAAGGCCACGGGGCGTTCGCCCCACCGTTCGTTGGCCATGCCGACTACCGCCGCGTCGAGTACGGCGTCATGCTCCTGGATCGCGCGCTCGACCTCGGACGAGGCGATGTTCTCGCCGCCCGAGATGATCAGGTCCTTCTTGCGGTCGGTCAGGAAAAGAAACCCGTCGGCGTCGAGATAGCCGACGTCGCCGGTGCGCAGCCAGGTGCCGAAGAAGCTGGCTGCGTTCTTTCCCGGCGCGTTCCAGTAGCCTCGCGTCACCTTTTCCCCGCGGATGCACACTTCGCCCTCTTCGCCAGAGGGCAGGGCGTTTCCATCGTCGTCGCGGATTTCGATGTCCACCTGGCTGAGCGCGCGACCGACCGAGCCGATCTTGTCGATCTCCCGGCCCGCTTCCATCATCGTATCGCCGCCGCACGTCTCGGTCAGGCCATAGGCGTCGATGTAGCGGCCGCGAGGGAATGCGCTGGCGAATTCGCGGATGCGGCGCTCCGGCGTACGCTCGCCGCCGCCGATCACCCAGGCGATGCTGGACGTGTCGCGGGGGTGGGCGGCCTGTTCGGCAAGGAGTTCCGCGCCCATTACCGGAGCAAGCCAGGCGCCGCCCAGCCGCTCCCGCTCGATCAGGTCCAGCGCCGCGCCGGCATCGAAATCGCGCTGGATGCAAAGCGTGCCGCCGGTCCCCAGCACGGCGATCCCCGGCAGGTCGAAAGCGCCGACATGATAGAGCGGCCCCGCCACCAGCAAGCGCGTTTCGCGCGAGAGGCCCAGCTCGACGATATGGTCGGCGGTCTTGGCGTGCAGGTTGCGATAGGTGTGGAGCACGCCCTTGGGGTGGGCGGTGGTGCCCGAGGTGTACATGATGCGGAACAGGTCGTCATAACCGCGCGGCGTCATGGCCTCGCGCGGTGCGCCTCCGGGCAGTCGCGAGGCGTCTGTCCGAGCCTCGGCGGGCACACGGATAGCGAGAGGGACGGCCGGCTCCCAGGTCGCGAATTCCTCGTCGCAAAACAGCAACCTGGCGCCGCTGTCCGCAAGGATGAAATCGACCTCGGCGGGCGAGAGGCGGAAGTTGATCGGCACCAGCACGGCGCCGACATGGCTTACGGCGAGCGCGATTTCGAGGAAGGCGGCGCTGTTCTTCATCAACAGCGCCACGCGGTCGCCCGGCGCGATGCCCTGCGCGTCGAGCAGGCCGGAAACGCGCGTCAGCCGGCTCCACAGCGTGCCGTAGGCGATATCGCCGCCGTCATAGGAAAGCGCGCGCCGCTCAGGCGCGGCCAGCGCATGACGGCGAACGAAGCGCGAGAGGTTGGACATCGCTCACCCAAATTATGACTAGTGACTCATAATTCATATTATAATACACGCTGTCTTGCAATCCGGGAGAGAATCGTGGCGAAAGCCCAGAAGCCGACATCCAACCACGGCGGCCTGCTGCCCTTCTACGAAGCGCTACAGCTGATCCGGCAATGCGAGGAGCGGCTCGGCCAGCTTTTCGCCGATGGCGAGGTGCCCGGCTTCATCCATCTCGGCATCGGGCAGGAAGCCGTGTCGGTCGGGGTGATGAGCGTGCTCGGGACGCAGGACACGATCGCCTCCACGCATCGCGGCCATGGCCATGCCCTGGCCAAGGGTATCCCGCTTGACGGCTTCTTCGCCGAACTTCTCGCGCGCGCCGATGGGGTGTGCGGCGGCCGGGGAGGGTCGATGCATGTGGCCGACATGCGCGTCGGAATGCTCGGTGCGAACGGGATCGTCGGTGCCGGCGTGCCGATCGCGCTTGGCTCGGCGCTCGCCCACCGCAACCGCGGGACCGGGCACATCGCGGTCTCGTTCTTCGGCGACGGCGCGCTGGCCGAAGGTGTGCTGCACGAAAGCTTCAACATGGCCGCGCTGTGGAAGCTGCCGGTCCTGTTCGTCTGCGAGGCCAATGGCTGGAGCGAGTTCTCGCCTTCCGCCCGCCAGATCGCCTTCGACCTCGAAGCGTGGAGTGCCGCCTACGGCGTGCCTTGCGTCGGCGTGGACGGCAACGACGTGGTAGCCGTCGCCGAAGCGGCGGAAAAGGCGGTGGCGCTGGTGCGTGGCGGAACCGGGCCGGTCCTCCTCGAATGCCGCACCACCCGCGTGCGCGGCCATTTCGAAGGCGATGCCCAGAAGTATCGCACGGCCGACGAGGGTGACGCGCGCGATCCGATCGCGATCGCCGAGGCGCGGTTGCGGGCCCAGGGGATCGCCGAAAGCGAGCTTGCCGCCATCGCCGACGAAGTTCGCGCGCGCATCGACGCGGCCGTGACCAAGGCCCGCGCCAGCGGCCCGGCCAGCTTCGCGGCGGCCCGCGCCGATGTCTATACGCCCCTTGTCCTTGGAGAAGCGTGCTGATGGCCGACCTGCGCTACGGTGCCGCGCTGAACCGCGCCCTGGCCGACGCCATGGCCGAAGATGGCGACGTTATCGTCATGGGCGAGGACATTGCCGGGGCCGGCGGCTCCTTCGGCGTCACCCGAGGCCTCCTCGACAGGTTCGGGGCCGGGCGGGTCATCGATACGCCCATTTCGGAAGCGACGATCGCCGGTGCCGCGGTCGGCGCGGCGATGGGCGGGCTCAAGCCCGTGTTCGAGATCATGTTCATGGACTTCGCGACGTTGACGATGGATGCCATGGTCAATCAGGCGGCCAAGGCGCGTTTCATGTTCGGGGGGCAGTGCTCGCTGCCGATCGTCCTGCGCACGCCGCACGGCGGCGGTCTCAGCGCCGGGCCGCAGCATTCGCAATGCCTTGAGGCCTGGTTCGCGCATGTTCCGGGCCTCAAGGTCGTCTGCCCGTCCGATGCGGCGAGCGCCTATGGCCTGCTGCGCGGCGCCATCGCCGATCCCGATCCGGTCGTCTTCGTCGAGCACAAGGGGCTCTATGCGCGCAAGTGGGATGCGCCGGACGATCTTGCCGTGCTGCCGCTGGGACAGGCGGCGGTGCTGCGCGACGGGCGCGATGCCACTGTCGTCTGCTATGGCGCCGCGGTCCATCTCGCGCTCGCGGCTGCCGATGGGCTCGCGGCCGAAGGCACGTCGGTCGAAGTGATCGACTTGCGCACGATCCAGCCCTGGGACGAAGCGACCGTGCTCGCATCGCTTGCCAGAACCCATCGCCTGGTGATCGTGCACGAGGCGGTTGAGGCCTTTGGCGTGGGCGCGGAAATCGCCGCGCGCATGGCCGATGTCGGGTTCGACGAGCTTGACGGGCCGATTGTCCGGGTCGGCGCGCCCTTCATGCCGGTGCCCTTCGCCAAGGGGCTGGAGGCGGCATACCAGCCATCGGCCGCGCAAGTGGTCGCCGCGATCCGCAAGGCCATGGGCCGCGAGTTTTCACAAGAGGCTTGAGAGATGTCCGAAATTTCATCCGATGCGGCCGTGCTCCATGAAGTCGGGGACGGCGTGGCCCTGTTGACGATCAATCGGCCCAAGACGCTCAACGCGCTCGACCTGCCGACGCTCGACGCGCTCGAAGCCGCGGTGAAGCGCGCCGCTGCCGATCCGGCGGTGAAGGCCATCGTCTTCACGGGGGCCGGCAAGGCCTTCGTCGCGGGCGGCGACATCGCCGACCTCGAAAGCCGGCAGGGCCTTGCCCACTATCTCGAATTCGGCGAGCGCATCCATGCGGTGTTTTCCCTGATCGAAGCGCTCGACAAGCCGACCGTGGCCGCGGTCAACGGTTGGGCGCTTGGCGGCGGGACCGAGCTGCTGCTCTGCACCGATCTGCGCGTGGTCGCGCGCTCGGCCATGCTCGGCCTGCCCGAGATCACGCTGGGGCTGTTTCCCGGCGCGGGCGGCTCGCAGCGGCTGCTGCGCCAGGTCAGCCCGTGCAAGGCGCGCGAGCTGATGTTCCTGGGCGAGCGGATCAGCGCCGAGGAAGCCCACCGGATCGGTCTGGTCAACGCGGTGGTCGAGGATGGCGAGGTGGTGGACGCCGCGCTGGCGATGGGGGCGAAGCTTGCCGCCAAGTCGGCCATGACGCTGCGCCTGCTCAAGCGCGCGTTGCGCGATGGTGCCGAGATGCCGCCGTCGGCCGCGCTGCGCCACGAACAGGCGATGATCGGGCTCGTGCTCGACAGCCGGGACGCGCACGAAGGTTGCAAGGCTTTTCTCGAGAAGCGGCCCGCGGAATTCGAGGGGCGCTGAGTGGCCGCGCTCCAATCCGTGGTGATGCCCAAGCTGGGCCTGACGATGACCGAGGGGGTGCTCGCGGAATGGAAAGTCGCGCCTGGTGATGCCGTGTCGTCGGGTGATGTCATCTTCGTGGTCGAGACCGACAAGATCTCGAACGAGATCGAGGCGCCAGTGAACGGCATCGTCGCCCGGCTGCATGCCGCCGAAGGCGATGTGCTGCCGGTCGGCGCCGTGGTCCTGTCCCTGCGGACGGACGGCAAGCCAGCGGAAGCCGCGGCCGAGGCGACGCCCGTGGCCCTCCCGATTCCGGCCCGGATCGTCGCCACGCCCCTGGCCCGGCGCATGGCCGCCAGGGCCGGACTGGACCTTGCCACCGTTGCCGGGAGCGGACCACGGGGGCGGATCATGGCGGAGGACGTGGCAGCCAGGGGCGGATCGGGTGCGCCGGCCGCGCCCTCGCTGCCGGCTGCACCGTCGCCGCCCGTGGCACCGTCGCCGCCCGTGGCACCGTCGCCTGTACACGACACGGTCCACGAGCTTGGTCCCTACCAGCGCGTTGCCGCGCGCAGACTGGCCGAAGCGAAGCGCGACATCCCGCATTTCTATGTCTTTGCCGATGCCGATATCACCGACCTGCTGGCCTTGCGCGAGCAGCTCAACGGCGAGCAGGGCCGGGTCAGGCTGACGGTCAACAGTTTCGTCGCCGCCGCCCTGGCGCGCACGCTGCGGGGATACCCGTCGATGAACCGCGTCTGGGCGGACGAGCGCCTGCGCGAACTGGCGACGATCGACGTCGGCATGGCGGTCGAAGGTCCAAAGGGGCTGGTGGCGCCCGTGGTGCGCGATCTGGGGGATGCGACGCTGGACGAGGTCGCCGCCGCGGCCGAGGCAGTCATCGCGCGCGCGCGTGCCGGACGGCTGGCGCCGCAAGACCTTGAAGGCGGCGCGATTAGCGTTTCCAACGTCGGCATGTTCGGGGCGACCGGGCTGGTGCCGATCATCAATCCTGGCCAGTCGAGCATCCTGGGCGTCGGGGCCGCCCAGCCGACTTTCCGTGCCGACGCGGAGGGGCGGCCGGTGCTGCGGCAGGTTCTCCATCTTGCGCTCTCCTGCGATCACCGGGTGATCGACGGCGCGCTGGCGGCCCGTTTCCTTCAGGCGGTGTGCAGGCAACTCGAAACTTCGGCCACGCTGCTGCGCCGGCCCCGAAAGGAAAGCTGACCATGGATTTCGCACTCACCGACGAGCAGCGGATGCTCGCCGAGACGGCGCGGCGCATCGGCGAGAAGTTCGGGCTCGATTACTGGCGCGCGCTTGACGCCGACAAGGCATTCCCGTCCGAGATATGGCAGGCGATCTGCGATGCGGGGCTGTGCGGCGTGGCCGTCCCCCAGCAGTACGGCGGCTCGGGCCTGGGGATGCTGGAGCTGGCGATCTGCGTCGAAAACCTCTGTGCCGGCGGCGGCGGGGTGACGCTGAGCCAGATGTTCATGCTCAATCCGATCTTCGGCGGCGTCACCCTGGCGCGGCTGGCCAACGAGGAGCAGAAGGCCGAGATGCTGCCCAAGCTCGTCGGGGGCGAGCTGATGTTCGCCATGGGCCTGACCGAGCCCAACGCGGGCAGCAATACGCTGGAGATACAGACTTTCGCCGCCGAAGATGGCGACGGCTGGCGGCTTTCGGGGCAAAAGGTGTGGATCACCGCCGTGCCCCAGGCGCACAAGCTGCTGGTGATCGCGCGCACCAAGACGCTGGCGCAATCGCGCGGCAAGACCGACGGCCTCAGCCTTTTCGTCATCGACCGCGAGCGCGAAGGGCTGACCCATCAGGCAATCGACAAGCTGGGCACGCGCACGCTGCCATCGAGCTTCATCTATTTCGACAATGTCCGTGTCGATCCGCACGAACTGGTCGGTACGCTGCACGGCGGCTTTCGCCAGCTGCTCGACGTGCTCAACACCGAACGGATCGTCACCACCGCCGGCCTCGTCGGCACGGCCGAACTCGCCGCCAGGCTGGCGATCGACTATGCCAAGGAGCGCAAGGTCTTCGGCGGCCAGCCGATCGGCGGTTATCAGGCGATCCAGTTCCCACTGGCGGAATCGCATATCCAGGCCGAATGCGCGCGGCTGATGAATTACAAGGCGGCCGCGCTGCATGATGCGGGCCAGCCCTATGGCAGCGAGGCGAACATGGGCAAGTGGCTTGCTGGCCATGCCGCGGGCCAAGCCACCGACCGCGCGATCCAGACGATGGGCGGCATGGGCTATTCCAAGGAATACCATGCCGAACGGCTGTGGCGCGACGCGCGCCTGTTCCGCATCGCGCCGATCTCCGAGGAAATGGTGCTCAACTTCGTCGCGCAGCACGATCTCGGTATGCCGCGCTCCTACTGAACGCTCAGAGCCTGTTTGGAAATGCGCGGAAGATCGCATTCCAAGACCGTACCAGCCCGGTCCCCCACCCGGCCACCCATGGAATACCGCTGTTGGGTGGCCGGGTGGGGGAGCGGGCTGGTGCGGCCATGCGCCGAATGGCGCATTTCCAAACAGGCTTTCAGGCCCAGATGTCCTCGATCCGGCTGTCGAAGTTGCCGCAAAGAAAGTGCTGCGCCGTGGCCAGCCGTTCTTGCGGCAGGCCGGCGAGATAGCCGTCGATCAGCCGCTGGTAGTTGCTGATCATTCCTTCGACTTCGCGTGACAGGCGCATGAACTCGAAGCCTTTGGCGTGGATTCCGCGCTGCTGGATCGGGATGTTCGAATAGTCCTGCCGCGGGATCGTCGGGAATTCGGTGCTGTCATAAGGCAGGATGGTCGGCGCCATGACGGGATCGGGTTCCTCCCCTTCGGGAAAGAAGGTCAGCGACCAGAGTTCGAAGAAGCAGCTTTCGGGGCCCAGCGGACGGATGCGATAGGCGGCCATGCTGGTGAACAGCGGCAGCACGAAATAGTGCGGGAACATGAATTCCACCGCGCGGATCGGCGCGGAACGCGCGACTTCGAGCAGATCGGGCACTGGCTCGCCCTTCGCAGCCAACTGCTGGCTGATCGCCTTCATCACCATGCCGAACCAGATCGGCACCGCCTCGTTCGGCGTGTCGGGCAGGTCGATGTCGAGCAGTTCGCGGGCGATCTCGACTTCCTTGGCGTGGACCATCCCCGCCATGCCCTCGCTCAAGACCTCGAGGTGGGCGAACTGGGCGTCGATCGCCTGGCGCGTGGTCGTGCCCGGCAGCGCGCCTTTCTGCCGATTTTCGGCCGTGGCGCCGCTCTCGGCAAGGCCGGGAGCGTACATGTCGTGATAGAGCCCTTCGAGCGTGTGATGGAGCTGCGGGTGAGTCGTGGCGACGTGGTAGCCTTCCATGAAGGCTTCCATGGCGAGCTTCCAGTTCGCCGGCAGAACGGTGCCATAGCACCATTCGGCGCGCAGCTTGTCCATGTGATGCGCATCGAGGCGATCGGCCAGCGGCCCCAGCGATTCCCGGACCGAGGCGGCAGCATCGTCATGGTTGATCCAGACGAGTCCGCCCCACACCTCGCTGCGGCAGGGCACGAGATCGAGATCGGCGGCGCCAAGCTGCCGTTCGGCGAACAGGTGGCGCCCATAGACGAAGGTGTTCTTGCCATCCATGTTCCAGCGCCAGCCGTGGAACGGGCAGACGAAGCCGGCTCTGGCGCAATTGCCATGCGCCTCGCCCGAACCGCCCGCGATCGGCACGCCGCGATGGCGGCAGGCGTTGTGGAACGCTTTCACGCCTTCGTGGGTACGAACGACCAGCACCGATTTCCCGAGGTTCTCATATTCGATCCAGTCGCCGATCTCGGGAATCTGCTCGAGCCTGCAGGCCATCTGCCAGACTTGGGGCCATAAGTGATCAAGCTCGGCCTGGTAGAAGGCCGGGTCGTGGTAGCGCCGGACGGGAATGCGTTCGGGGTCGTCGATCGGGTGGGGCACGGGGCGTAGGCCCCCGTCGAAAGATTTCAGCATTCGGATCCTCATCCAGCTTTGTGCGTGTTGCCACGAATTATATGGACACGTCGTCGTAATGAAATACAAAAAGTCTCCTTGTTTCGTCGAGCCGAGGCAAATAACGACACGGGCGATGCCCGGCTTTGGTGGAGGATGGCGTGGACGCGCAGGTTGCAGTGGGATCGAGCGGCGCGCCCGGCGCGATGCGAACGAAGCCCGGGTGACGGCATGACCGGGACGCTCGAAGGCAGGGTGGCGCTCGTCACCGGCGCGGCCAGTGGCATCGGTCTGGCGACGGCGTTGCGCCTCGCGCGCGAGGGCGCGACAGTGGTTGCGGCCGATATCGATCCGGCGGGCCTCGACAGGCATCCTGAGTTGCACCGCTTGACGCTTGACGTCTCGAACGAGGCTCACTGGATCGCCGCCGCCGCTCAGCTTCGCGATCGGTTTGGCGGGCTCGACGTGCTCGTCAACAACGCGGGAATCGTCCTGGCGCCCCAGCCGGTCACGGCCGTGGGCCTGGACGATTGGCAGCGGTTGATGAGGGTCAACGTCGATGGCGTATTCCTTGGCACCAAGCATATGCTGCCGTTGCTGCGTGAGAGCGGCGGCGGTAGCCTGATAAACGTCTCTTCGATTGCCGGGATCCGTCCTTCCGCCAATGCCGCCGCCTATGCGGCGAGCAAGGGCGCGGTGCGGTTGTTCACCAAGGCCGTGGCGCTCGAATGCGCCGCCGCCGGCGACGGGGTGCGGGTCAACTCGGTTCATCCCGGGCTGGTCGAAACGCCGATCTGGGATGACCTGATCCCGCCGGCACCGGGCCGCAAGACCACGCTTGAGGCCCTCGCCGCGCGCGACGTTCCGCTGGGCCGCCTGGGCCGGGCGGAGGAGATCGCCGCCGGCATCCTGTGGCTGGCTAGCGACGCGAGCAGTTACATGACCGGCGGCGAACTGGTGCTCGACGGCGGCCGGGCGATCGGCTGACGCCAAGAGGGATTCCTGCCATGACCGAGATCATCTTCCAGTTCGACCGGCGCAACTTCGCCGATTGCCAGCGCCACTTTCGCGGCCAGGACCGGGATGAATACTACGAAGGCGAATACGCGATAGACGCCGCCGAGGCGATCGAGGTGATTGCCGACAAGGCGCCGATCGGCGCGAGTTCGATCATCCGCCTGCGATCGAGATCGCGCCTGACGTTCCGGCGGACGCCGCGCCACATCCGCGAGGACGGCATTGATCTGGCCGTCCTGTGGTTCGTCAGGCGCGGCGCCATCCGCATTTCGGCCGCAGGCGGTGAACATCGCATCGCGGGCGCGGGGGACTTCCTGCTCACGCGCTCGGCCCGGCCGTTCTTCATGGAGTGCCTGGCGGACGGCGACCAGCGGCACGAGGTCATTCACCTGACCGTGCCGACGCATATCGCCCGCGCCTTCATTCCCGACAGCGTTCCCTGCGGCTTCATTGCCAAGGCGGCGGCGGGGCGGGTCGCCGTGGTCCGCCGCATCCTTGAGGAGATCCATGGCGCCGAGGAGCCGATCTCACCCGACAGCGGCCATCGCCTGCTCGAAGCGGCCCTGTCGCTCGTTGGCGAGATAGTCACCGAACCGTCCGAGTCCGTGGCGGAGAAGCTTACGATCGCGCAGCGTCGCATCCAGGGCGTTCTGCGTTTCATCGAGATCCACTTGTGCAACCCCGATCTCAACACCGCGATGGTATGCCGGGGTTGTGGGATATCGCCACGCTATCTCAGCAGCCTGCTGCAGATGCATGGCACCTCGTTCAGAACTCTGGTCTGGGGGCAGCGCATGGCCAAGGCCAGGGAATGGCTGGCATCTTCGGCCGCGAGCGAAGTTCCCGTCAGCGAGGTGGCCCATGCCCTGGGCTTCAAGAGCGCGGCGCATTTCAGCCGGCGCTTCAAGCGGGTCTATCGCTTCAATCCCAGCACTTGCCGCGCGCCGCGGCGGGACGGATCACTGGCCGAGGAAGGTGTGGAAATCCTCGGCCGTCACGGCGAGTAGCGCCTTTGCACGGTCGTTGCGGGGCTCCTGGATGAACACGCCGCAGGCATAAGTCAGCTCTTCGAGCAGCATCAGCGCGCGCGCGCCCAGCATCGGATCGGCGCCTGGCTCGGCCGCCTCCGCGAACCGCGGGTTGCTGGTGCCCATCGCGCGCAGCAGTTCCTGGATGACCGCATCGAATTCCGCGGCGTCGCGGCTGCGAGCTTCCGCTTCGCGGATGATCGACAGTGGCGCGCGCTCCTTGGCGACGAATTTCGCCACGCGCTTCACCCAGGCGTGGACTGTGTCCAGCGATGGCCGCGGGCCGGGGAGCGTGGCCAGGACCTCCTTTGCCTTGGGGGTGTATTCGACGATGATATCGACAAGGATCTCGGCCTTGTCCTTGTAGTGGAGATACAGGGTCGACCGGCGCAGGCCGGCGGCCTCGGCGATCTCCTCCATCGTCGTGGTATCATAGTGCTTGTCGTAAAACAGGTCGCGCGCGGCGTTCTTGATCCGGCTACGCGTAAGATCGCGCTGAGCCTGCCGGAGCGGCGTGTTGTAACGGGTCATCGTAGCCGAGGTCGAGCTCATGCGGGGTTCCGGCGCTGAAAATGCGCGATAACCCTTCGCAGGAACGTGATCGTTACGCAACCGCGTCGCTGAATGGCACTCCGCTCAGGCGGGCACCGGCGAGACCGCCCTGACAGGCTCTTCGCCTGCAAGCTTCACGCGCTGGAGCTCGCGCCCGCAGTCGAGGTCGAATGGCACCACGCGGTGGACGGTGCCGGTATTGTCCCAGATCAGAATGTCGCCGACCTGCCATTCGTGCCGGTAGATGTATTTGCGCTGGTCGGAGAGCGCCATCAGCCGCCTGACCAGCGCGATGCTCTCGTCCTCGGGCAGGCCGACGATACGCTTCATCGTCTCGCCCAGCAGCAATGACTTGCGGCCCGTGCGGTGAAGCCAGACGAGCGGGTGGATCGTCGGCGGAATCTTGCCTTCACCCCACAGGCTCAGCTGCCATTCGGTGGGGTTGGGAAAGGCCTTGCGCTGGATGCACTCCTGCGAGTGCTCGGCTTCCAGCGTGTCGAGCCAGGCCTGTTCCTCGGGCGAGAAGTCATCGTAGATCGCATAAGTATTGGCGAATTCGGTTTGGCCGCCCTCGGGCGCCACCGCGCGGCAGCGCAGCACCGAGGCGAGCGCCGGATATTCCATGTAAGTGTCGTCGAAATGGAAGAAGTAGGTGCCTTCCGTATATTCGGCGAAGATTGGGCTCTTGGTCTTGTCCGAGGAGACCTTGGTGATGTCGGTGCCGTGCTCGTTGCGCGGCTTGCCCAGTGTCCTGGCGAACTGGAGTTGCTGTTCGTCGGTCATGTCGACCCCCCTGAACAGCAGGACGCCGCGCTGTTCGAGCACGGCCCGCAGCTCTTGGGCTATCGAACCATCGAGCAAAGCCGCAAGATCGGCCTTTACTTCGGTGCCGATCCTGGGAGTCAAATCGACAGTGGTGAATCTCATGCCTCTCTCCTGCGCGATGGCCGGCTTGCGTAGCACCGACTCTGGCTGGCAAATTTGCCGGACATAACGTCCATCAATTAGTCGATCTGCGCTGTCAAGAGCCGATCGGTGCCCAAGCGAAGGAAGCCCGCCGGCTTCACCCGCATCCTCGCGGAACGCCGTGAACCTCCGTCCCTCCACCGGGCCGATGGGGATTATTGGGGGACCTGTATACCTGTGTGACCCAACTTGACAGGGCGTAGGGCCTGCTTCACGCGTTTGCCAGCAAACCGTGGAGGCAGTCTTGGCCAAATTCGTTTTCAATCAGAGCGGCCAAGTTCAAAGTATCACGCTCGAAGCCGCACAGGACGAGGAAATTTCCGCCTCGATGGCTGTGGCCTGGGCGGAAATAGAGCAAGCGTGGGCGCTCAAGCAGATCGCCGACAAGGTTATGGCGGTCGAAGAGGCCCTTACCATCATTGCCAAGGCCATAGCTGACAAATGAAAGCCCGGCGGGTTAGGCCGGGCTTTCATTTGTCAGCTATGGATGCCAAGGCGCCTGCGCTGGCGCTTGATATAGTCCTCCAACGCTTCCAGCAAACTGTCATCCAGATGCCCAGTTGCGACCAGCTTTAGATACTGCTCGGCCCCCGTTTCCTCGCTGAACACGACGCGTTCGCCTTCCATGAACCGTTCGTGCAGCGCAGGACCCAGAAGGGCGCGGTCGTCAGACATGTGAGACCGAGGAAGAGCAGCACTCGGTTTTTCGAAGCCAACATATAGGTGGATCCCTTCAACTAGGCCGTGAACCCATAAAAAGTTGGCGTTATTATACTTGACGCACCCAACGAGAAGGCGTAGTCAGAATGCATGACTAGCGCCCTTTCTGCTCCGCACTTCCACAGCGAAGAAGCCGCTTATGCCTACGTCGAGGCGCGCATCTGGCCGGAAGGCGCTGTCTGCCCGCACTGTGGCGGCGTCGAGCGCATCAGCAAAATGCAGGGCAAGAGCACCCGCGTTGGCGCATACAAGTGCTACCAGTGCCGCAAACCCTTCACCGTGAAGATCGGCACCATCTTCGAGGATAGCAAGGTCGCAATGCATATCTGGCTTCAGGCGATGTACCTGATCGCCGGCAGCAAGAAGGGCATTTCGAGCAACCAGCTTCATCGCACCCTTGGCGTCACCCTCAAGACCGCTTGGTTTATGTCGCACCGCATTCGCGAGGCGATGCGTTCGGACGACACCAGCATGTTCGGCGGCAGCGGCGGCGTTGTTGAAGTGGACGAGACCTTCATTGGCCAGCTCAAAGGCGTTGAGAAGCGCCGTGCCTTCCATCACAAGATGAAGGTGCTGGCACTGGTAGACCGTGACAGCGGCAAGGCCCGCACCATGGTTATTGAGAACGTGAAGGCTGAGACCCTGATGCCGATCGTTCTGGACAACGTCGCCCGCGAAGCTCGCGTGATGACCGACGAACACAGCGGTTATCGGGACGCCGGAAAATTCTTCGCCGGTCACGGCACCACCAGCCACGGCAAGGGCGAATATGTGAACCTTGAGGATCGCAGCATCCACAGCAACACCGTGGAGGGCTATTTCAGCATCTTCAAGCGCGGCATGAAGGGTGTCTATCAGTTCTGTGGCGAGCAGCACTTGCACCGTTATCTGGCCGAATTCGAGTTCCGGTATAACAATCGCGTTGCCCATGGCTGCAACGACGCTGATCGCGCCGACGCGCTTCTTTCCGGTATCATCGGTAAGCGCCTCACCTATCAAACGGCTAGTGCGAGGGCCTGATGCCGAAAAAATCAAAAACCGAAACGCAAGCGGAGCAGAGTGAGCGGTTCAGGCGCGAAGCCCAAAAGCTAATCGACGCTGGCGAACTAAGCCCCACCGAGGCAGATAAGGCGTTGGATGGCTTGGTAAAATCATCCAGTCGCAAGAGCCCCTAAGAGAACAACTTTGTTTTTCTTTCTGTCAAAAAGCCTCACCGGGCCACATCGGTTCAACTCAATATAGCTTTTCAAGTAGTGGGCTATGGAAAGCTCGCTGACTTTATTGACAACATGGGGGACCTCGACTTTTTGCGACCAAGGAAAGCCAGGGGGCGAAGGGCCGCCGCGCCTAAAGCACCCCATTGCTGCCCATTTGCCCACCCACCACGCGATGAGGTCGGCCGCCTGTAATGGCAAAAACTCCATGTCGTTTTGGAAGCTTGGGAATGCTCCAAACCTGTCACGATGGGGAGCTATGTATCGATCCCACGCTTCAAGGATTTTTCGCTTCTCACCCCTGTCATCAAATACAAAATCAACCCTTACGTTGGGGTCGATTACCCTAGCGACTGAGGGTTCATGACGACCGAAATGGAATTGGTTCATGAAGAAGTAGAATGCCATCAAGTAAGGATTATCTACTAAGTCCCCGTTGCCTACGGCAATTTGCTCGCCGACTTCATTGAGAAATGCATAGCGCCTTAGGGTCAGGACTCATTGGTCATAGCCAGAAGATGACGGTGGCGGCGAGCGCGATGGCGGAGAAG
>NZ_JARESE010000119.1 GCF_029076845.1 Novosphingobium album (ex Liu et al. 2023) | reverse complement strand
TGGGATGGCAACGTGTCCGGGGGCATGCCCCCGGACACGTTGGCCGGCGATCTCGGCGGGGGTTCTCCCGCCCAGTTTCGAGTGGGGCCTGACGTGGTTGTAGTCGTGCCGCCAGGCATCGAGCACGAAGCGGGCATGCGCCAGCGACGTGAACAGCGTTTCGTTGAGGCATTCGTCGCGCAGGCGCCCGTTGAAGCTCTCGACGAAGCCGTTCTGCATCGGCTTGCCCGGCGCGATGTAGTGCCACTCGACGCGTCGCTCCTGCGACCAGCGCAGGATGGCCGACGAGGTCAGCTCGGTGCCGTTGTCGCTGACCACCGTGTGCGGCTTACCGCGCCTGCCGAGCAGGCCCGTCAGTTCCCTGGCCACTCGCGCGCCGGAGAGCGACGTATCCGCCACCAGTGCGAGGCACTCGCGCGTGTAATCGTCGACGATCGCCAGGATGCGGAAGCGTCGGCCGCAGCTGAACGTGTCGCTGACGAAGTCCAGCGACCAGCGCTGGTTCGGCCCGTCCGGTAACAGCATCGGCGCCCTGGTGCCCAGAGCGCGCTTGCGCCCACCGCGCCGGCGCACCCGCAGGTTCTCCTCACGATAGATGCGCAGCAGCTTCTTGTGGTTCGGCGCGAGCCCCTCGCGCGCCAGCAGATAGCCCAGGCGCCGATAACCGAACCGGC
>NZ_JARESE010000118.1 GCF_029076845.1 Novosphingobium album (ex Liu et al. 2023) | reverse complement strand
TCAGGATCGATCTGCCCGATCACACCATCAGGCTGTGCGACGGCGGCCGGATCGTGTGGGGCGCGGAGGTCTATCGCGCGCGCGATCCGATCTATGGCACGCTCGGCTCGATCGAACCGCTGTCCGAAGGCGCGGGCGACGAATTGCCGCCGCTGGACATGACGCTGCTGCCGCCATCCAGCGCCTCGGCCGCCGACCTGGTGCAGCCGGCAATGCAGGGCAGCCCGATGAGGCTCTGGCTGGCCGAATACGATGTCGAGACCGGTGCCGTGCTCGGCACGCCGGAGCTGCGGTTCGACGGCGAGCTTGACCAGGCCACGCTGTCGCTAATGCTCGAGCTGGGCCTGACGGTGATCGCGGCGGCGGCGCGGCTGTTCGAGCTCAACATCGGCAATTCGCTGTCGCCGAGCTGGCACAAGTCGATCTGGCCCGGCGAGACCGGCCACGACAACGCCACCGGGCTGGGCCGCCCGGTCGCCTGGGGTGTCGACGCGCCGATCGGCACCACCGTCAGCACGGGCGGCTATGGCCCCGCCTCGGGATACGATCGTGTCTGAGTCCGGGTCAGAGCTGGTGCGGCGCCAGACCGCGACCGCGCGAACGATGGCCAGGTATCGCGCCCGGCCGTTCGACTGGCGCAAGTCGATCACCTGCGTGCACATGGCCCGCTTCCATCTGCGCGCGATGGGGCACCGGCCCGAGCCGCTGCCCGCGCGCGTGCGCAGCGCGATCGGCGCGCGGCGCGCGCTGGATGAACGCGGCTGGAAGAATGTCGCCGAAATGCTCGACGCACTGCCGGGGCTGCAGCGGATCGCGCCGGCCATGATGCTGCTGGGCGATATCGTGGTCGCGGCGAGCGACGGCGACGACCTGGGCTCGATCATGATCTGCGCCGGCCCACAGAAGCTGATCGGCTGGCACGGGGCGGCGGAAGGCATGGTGGTGATCGACGTGCCGCTCGACCAGCTCGACGGGGCCTGGAGGGTCTAGCCGCCATGTCGAAGACGCTTCGGACCATCGGCATGATTGTCGGTGCGGTGGCGCTTGTCGCCACCGGCGTCGGCGCGGTCGCCGGCGGCACGATCATCGGCGCGACGGTGGGCGCAGCCGGGTCGGTTGCCGTCACGCTGGGCTCCGTCACCTCCACTATCGCCACTATCGCCGGCATCGCCGCCGGCGCGGCGCAGATCGGCGCGCAGCTGCTTTACAAGCCGCCGCCGGCGCGTGGCGGGGTGACGCAGATCCTGATCGCGCCGGACGCGCCGCAACCCTACGTCATGGGCGAGGGCTATTTCGCCGGCGTGCTGCGCCACGACTGTGGCTATGGCGCGGACCTCAAGAAGGTTCCCAACCCCTACCGCTTCCTCCCCTGCGTCTATTCGGGCGGCGGGCCGATCGAAAGCATCACGCCCTGGGTCGACCAGGGGCCGGTTTCGAGCTGGTATTCCGGCTTTCTCTATACCGACACGCAACTCGGCGCGACGCCCGAGGCCAATGCGCTGGCGCCGCAGTTCGCCGGCGCGCCGGGATGGACCAGCGCCAGCAAGCTTTCGGGCCAGGCGGCGATCGGCTGGAGCCTGAAGTTCGACAAGGACGGCAAGCGCTTCGCCTCGGGCCTGCCGCAATTCGGGGCCCACGGGAAGTGGGTCAAGGTCTATGACCCGCGCAAGGACAGCACTTATCCGGGCGGTTCGGGCAGCCACCGGCTGGGCGATGAGAGCACTTACGAATGGAGTGAGAACCCGGCGCTGCATTCGGGCACTTATGCCTACGGCCGCTTCCAAAACGGCAAGCGGGTGCTGGGCATGGGGCTGCCGGCGACGGCGATCGACTGGCCCAGCGTCGTGGCCTGGGCAAATGTCTGCGACGCCAATGGCTGGACTATCTTCGGCGTCGTGTTCGAGCCGATGCCGGACACGCGCTGGCCGAACCTGAAGGATATCGCGGCGGCGGGAGGCGGCCTGCCGATCATCGCGAACGGGCTGCTCTCGTTCAAGTATTCGGCGCCGCGCGTCGTGCTCGATACTTTCACCGAAGCCGATCTTGCCAGCAGCGATGCCAACGTCACGGCAATGACGAGCCGCCGGCAGCGCATCAATACGATCGTGCCGAAATACCGCTCGGCCGAGCACAACTGGGAGCTGATCGGCGCGATCGATCCGGTCAGCGCCGAGATCTACGTCACCGAGGATGGCGAGGAGCGCAAGGCCGAATGGCCGTTCAACCTGGTCAAGGACAAGGACCAGGCCGCGCAGCTCGCCGCCTATGTCATCGCCGACGCGCGCGAGATGCAGCCGATCACGGCGACTTTCGGCGTGCGCGTGCGCCACTATCGCCCCGGCGACTGTGTGCACCTGACGATTCCCAGCCTCGCGCTCGATCACGACGTCGTCATCCTGACGCGCGAGTTCGATGCCGCGCAGCTGACGACGACGTTCACCTTCATGAGCGAGACCGCCGCGAAGCACGACTGGGCGCTTGGCCGCACGACGATCGCGCCGCCGACGCCCGGGCTCAAGCAGACCGGCCAGGAGCGCGACGAGCAGGCGGCGGCAGCGGCCAAGCCCTATGGCTGGCAACTGGCGATCATCCGCACCGCCTCGATCAACAACCCGCGCGATGCCTCGGACGTTTCGAGCTACCTGCTCACCGCGACGACCACCGATCCGGGCGGTGTCTCCACGATCGTGGTCGCCCGGCACGACTGGGATTACCCGGACGGTACCGAGGACGTCACGCGCGAGACGGGCACGATCACCGGCCTGGCGCCGGCGACGCTCTACCACGTCTACTTCGACGACCCGGACCTGACCGACACCGCGCCGACCTATCACGCCACGACCGACCCGGCCGAGGGCCTCAATTCGAGCGACTATCCCGATCGCCACCCGCTCGGCCGGATCACCACGCCGGCGATCGGCGCGGGCCCGACGCACGGCGGCGTCCCGCCGGGCTATGGCTATGGCCCGCTGACCGAGCTGCCCAGCGACTTCAACAGCTTCAACAATCGCAACGGCGCGGCCATCCCGACGCCCAGCACGCCGACCGATGGCACTTGCGTCGATCATTCGCTGAACGACAACGGCAGCGCTGATATCTCGTTCGAATGGATCTGGGGCGGCTCGGAAGCCAGCATCGACGGGTTCGAGGTGCTGCTGTTTTCCGGCGATACGAATGTGGCACACAATCCGGGCACGCTGCCGGGCCTTGAAACCGTCTACATCGTGCCGGCGAACAAGCGCGCGTGGATCATCCAGGGCGTGCAGCCGACGAATTACTACACCTTCGCCGTGCGCGCCTATCGCGATGTCGATCCCGACATCGATGCCAGTGGCAAGATCTATTCGTCGTGGAAGAAATCGACCGTTGCGGGCGAGAACCCCTATCGGCCCAGCGCGAACACCGCCGTTGCCGCCGCCGTGCTGATCAACGGTACCAGCGCGGCGAACGTCGCCAGCGCGGTGGGCAACTTCAACAACCGGAACGATCGCCTCGCCACGACGCCGCCGACGTGCACCTTTGCCGCCGACGGCACCTGCATCGACCACACGATCAACGGCAACGGCACGGCCGATATCTCGTTCGAATGGATCTGGTCCGGGACCGAGGCGGACATCGATTATTTCGAGGTCATGATCTATCCGTCGGCATCGTCCGGCGCCTACACGCCTGGCGCGACGCCAGCGCTGGAACAGCGATCGACCCACCTTCCGGGCACGCGGGCGCTGATCGTCCAGGGCGTCTCGCCCACGCGGTATTACACGTTCGCGGTGCGCGCGGTGCGCGTCGTCGACAGGGACGTCGCGGCGGCCGGGATGATCGCGGGAGCCTGGGCGAAATCGACCGTTGCCGGCGAGAACCCCTATCGGCCCAGCAGCAGCATCGCCTTCACCGGCGACATCACCGGCACGATCAACGGCACCACCGCCGCGAATGTCGCGACCTGGTCGGGCTATGCGCAACTGGCGATCAACTCCGACGGCACGATCAAGGACGGTCTGGTCGGCGAAGGCGCGATCATTCCCGGCGCGATCAACCTGGCCGGCTATGCCATGGAAGGCACCACGCACGAGCTGACCAGCGACGGCGAGACGACGGCAAGCTCGGCCTTCGCGGCCGGCGCGATCGCCGTGCCGGCCGCGGGCGTGATCACGCTCAATGTCTCGGCGGTGATCCCTTACGAGATCATCGTCGAAGATCCGGTGCAGGACGGCGAATACAGCCTGACGCTGACCATGGTGCTCTACCGGAACACCGGGTCGGGCTGGGGCAGCGGACTTTACGAAACCGCGCCGATCATCGTGTCTGACGTGTGGCAGGCGGCGGACGCCGCCGGCTTCAAGTCGCTCGGCCGCAAGACGCACAAGATCGAGTTCCAGTTCTCGATCTACAGCCTGCCGGCGCAATGGGCGCTGGGCTGGCGCGTGACGGCGGGGCCGAACAACCGCGGCAACCTCTACCAGCGCTGGTTCAAGATCGACAATCCGAGGGCATTGCAGTGATCGCGGCCGATGGCTCCGACCAGGGCTGGATCACCGTCTATGACGCGGCGTCGGGGGCGATCCTCTACAACGCCGTGCCGCGCCTGCCGCTGGACCAGATCCTGCTCAACCCGGGCGAGGCGATCACCGCCGGCCGGCATGACGGCGCGACGCACTGGATCAACCCGGAGACGCGCCGGGCGAACCAGCGCCGCGCCGCCCAGGTCAAGGTGCAGGCCAACAGCGTCACCGGCATCCCGGATGGCGCGACCGTCATGGTGCGCGGCGTGCTGGTCGAGCCGGTCGATGGCGCGGTGACGATCGGTGTCGAGCTGCCCGAGGCGGTGCCGGTGCGCATTCGCGGGCCGCGCATCGGGACACTGCACATCGAGGTCGCCTGCGAGCCGGGCGAGGCGCTGCCCGAGGGGCCCGGCACGATCGTGCTGGCGCAGGACTACGCCCGGCTGCGCCGCCGCGCCTACGCCGCCGCCGGCCTGACCGTGGAAGCGATCACGTTCGCCCAGATCGACGGCGACGCGGCCGAGCTGGCGCGCATCGATGCCGCGCGCGCCGCGATCAAGGCGCGCATTCCCAAAACCAAGAAAGGTTGAACCATGGCGACATTCACCAAGCTTCCCGGTTTCATCGAGCATCAGGCCGAGAAGGTGCACAACCTCGAAAGCGATACGCTGACGATCGCGCTTTCGAACACCGCGCCCGGATCGGAAGGAACGCCGCCCAACGGCGCCACCGCCGCCTGCGTCCTCGCGAACGTGACGCAGATCAGCTACACCCACCTGTCGTCACGCGTGCTGACCGTGACGGGTTCGGCGCAGTCGGGCGGGACTTACGCCCTCGCCGTGAATGATCTGGTGCTGACCGCCTCGGGCGGCAGCGTCGGCCCGTTCCGCTATGTCTATATCTACAACGACACGCCGACTTCGCCCGCCGATCCGCTGATCGGCTATTACGACTACGGCTCCGCCATCACGCTGGCCGATGGCGAGACTTTCACGGTGGATTTCGGCGCGAACCTGCTGACGCTCGCCTGATCGCGCCATGGCCGTCGTCTTCCTCACCGCCGCGAGCGGCAGCTGGACCGTTCCGGCCGGCGTCACGAGCGTGCAGGTCGAATGCCTGGGGCCGGGCGGCGTGGGCGCGACACGTGGCGGCGGCGGCGGCGGCGCCTATGCGAAGAAGAACAGTCTGGCCGTCACGCCGGGTGGCAGCGTCAGCTTTCAGGTCGGCCAGGGCGGCAGTCAGTCGGATACCTGGTTCTCGTCATCCAGCACCGTCAAGGCCGATGCTGGAAGTAACGCGCTGGGCAATACGCTTGGCGGGCGTGGCCTTGCATCGAATTCGATCGGCGATGTCACTTATGATGGCGGCCAGGGCGGTGGCGGCGCATCGACCGGCGCGGGCGGTGGTGGCGGTGCGGCTGGCCCTGACGGGCCCGGCGGATCGGCCGGCAATGGCCATTCCTCAACCGGGCAGGGCGGTGGCGGCGGCGGCGCCAATGGCGGTGGCAACGGCGGGTCCGGCACGATCAGCGCCAGCGGCGCGGGCGGCACGGGGCCCACCGGCACGGCCGGCGGTACGGCGCCGGGCGGCAACGGGTCGCAGGGATCGGGCGGCGCGGGCGCGTCGGGCGCCACGCCGGCAGGCAGGAATTCGCACAACGCTGAATGGGATGCCTCGCACGGGTGCGGCTCGGGCATAGGCGGTTCCGACACCGCCAATGGCCCGACAGCGGCCGGCGGCGCCTATGGCTTCGGCGGCGGCGGCACCAGCGGCACGCCTACGTCGCCCGGCAACGGCCTGATCGTCCTGACGTACACGGTGCTGAACCAGTACACGATGGTCGCGCAGGCCGGCGGCTTTGCCCTGTCAGGTGGCACGGCCGGCCTGCGGGCTTCGCGGCACCTGTCCGCAGGCGCTGCGACATTCGCGCTCGCCGGCACCGCTGCGGGCCTCACGGCGCATCGCCAGCTTGTGGCCGACGGCGCCGCTTTCGTTCTGACGGGCGGGCCGGCCGGCCTGCTGGCCTCACGCCGGATGGCGGCCGCGAGCGGGGCCTTCACGCTGGCCGGCGCCGACGTCGCGTTCGTCAAGACCGAGATCAAGAAGATCACGGCCGAGCCAGGCGCCTTCGTGCTCGCCGGATCGGATGTGCGCTTTCACCGATCGGCGAAGGCGAGTGCCGGCGCATTTACGCTGGTGGGCGGCGACGCCACCCTCACGCGCCGGCACCACTATCGCATGACGGCGGACGGCGCGGTGTTCACGCTGACCGGCGGCAGCATCGCCTCGCCCGCGATCACGCCGGCCGGCCGGCGGCTGGTGCTGCCCGCCTCGCGGCTGGCGCGGCGCACGCTGCCCCATCCGATTTCGCGGCTCTCAGGCCGCAGGCTTGCGGGGTAAATATGGCCATTCCACCGACCGCCGCCACCTTCGCGGACGCGCTCGATCCGATGGAGGAGATGGATTTCGTCTATCCGGCCGGGCCCCTGCTCGAAGAGGGCGAGGAGATCGCCAGCTACACGCTGGCGCTGCGCCCCGAGGCGATCGCGCTGGGGCTGACCATCATGACCGGCGGCGGGCGCGATCCCGCGCTGATCGAGGGCAGCACCGCGATCCTGTTCTGGCTGGCGATCGACGACGACTTCAAGACCGATGCCGCCTTCGACGGCACCGGCACCAGCCTGCCCATGGAGGTGACATTCGTGACCAATTCCGCCCCGGCGCGCACGCGCCAGCGCACCATCCTGGTCCGCGTGGTGCAGCAGTGACCGCGTCACCGACGTGGGCCGTGGAGAACGGCCGCCGCGCTGAAGTGACGTTCGGCCCTGTCACGCGCGTGGCTGGCATCCGCGACAGGCCCGACGGGACGATGACGATCGCCTTCATGGCCGATTCCGCCCGGCTGCGCGATCCGAAGACAGGCACCGTCGCCGGCGAGCCCGTGACCGTCCTGTCGATCAAGGCCAGCGACCCGAAGACAGGCGGCGTCGCCGGCATGGTGCTGATCACCGCGCGCGCGATGGGGGCCGAATAATGGACCAGATCGTCAATTACGTGCGCGGGCGCGGCGAGAGCATCGCGATCGCGGTGATCGATGACGAGGCCATCGCGGGCGTGACCGTCGCGGCGGCCTGGCTGAAGCGGCTGGTCCCGGGAGAGCGCGTGCTGACCGAGGTGGCCGTGCCGACCGTCTCGTTCGACGTCGCGTTCCGCGCGGCGACCGAGGACGTGGACGAAGGCTGGACCTTCTCGCTCGATCCCGCCGCCTCGGCCGCGCTGGAGATCGGCTATTACCAGCTGGGCTGGTCCGTCACCGATGGCGGCGCCGTGGCCTTCGGCCCGACCGCCACTGTCCAGATCAGGGAGATCTAGCATCATGGCCACGCGCAGACTCGCGCTTGTTCCCGATCCGCCGGCCAGCGACCCCGCGCCGGCCGCGATCGTCGGCCCCCGGGGCCCGAGCTGGTCGCTGGGGGCATTCGCGGACGATGAAGCGGCCGAGGCGGTGGCCATCCTGCTGCCGACCGGCCTGCTCGACGGGCACAGCTATCTCAACACGACGACCGGCAAGACGCGCGTGCGGGTCGACGGCGCGTGGCAGGATCTGGACAAGGACGCGCAGGACGCCGCCACGGTGGCCGGGACGCTTCTCACCCAAACCCAGGCGGCTCGCGATGCGGCAGTGGAAGCGGCTGGAGCCGCCGCCAGCGATGCCGCAGCGCAGGTCAGCGCGGAACTGGAAGCGGCGGTCAGCGAGGATGCCGACCGCGCCGAAGCGGCGGCTGTGGCCGCAGCAGACAGCGAGGCAGCCGCGGCAGGCCGTAGGATCACTTCTGGCGAGCAAATTGCAAACGCTTTCTGGCACGAACAAGCCAACGGCGGGGCCACGCTCTCCAGCCATCTCTTCACCATCTCGGCCGCGAACACCGGTGCGTCCTCGTTCCAGTCGGGCTACTCTGCGCCGTCTGCCGAATTGTTGGCCGCCGCCATCGGCAAGACGGTTCGCATGACGGGCGTGTGGCAGGTCTCGGAGAATTTTCTCACCGAAAAGCCCTTGAGCCCTTCCAGTTATCTAGGGAGGGTCGTTCGGGGCGGCGTGTCAACAAAACTCGATAGCACGAACGCCACGCACATCTCGACAGTACAGAGCGGCACACTCCTGACCCGCATTGTGGAGGTTGACATTGGAGCGACGGACACGGCATGGGGGCCGGGCATCCAGTTGCTATCGAGCGATTTGGCTAATAACGATCACACCTTCCAACTTGTCTCGACCGCATGGGAGATCGCCTCAGACCCATCGAGCGCCAGCACTGCTATGGACGATCTGGTACAGGCGCGGATTGAGACTCGCGGCAAGTCCGCCGAGGCGTTCACCCTGATCGATCAGGGTAATTTGCTAGGCACAGATGACGTCGTCCGCGACCTCACAGCCGGCGCACATGGTGCGACCGTGTCCGGCGACACACTGACAGTGCCGGCCGGGCAGACCGGTTATCAGGGCTTTATCCGGTATCGCTACAATTTCGCTGGCGCGGAAAATAGCGGCGCCCGTATCCGGGTCCAAATGCGGCTGCTGCGCTCGGCATCGTTCACGCGCTCGTTGACTGCGCACATGCAGGTCAAGCTACTCGCGAGCCAGGCAGTATCGACGCGCGACGTAATACCCGCCGCCACCGTACAGGATGGGTCGTACATTACTTACACGTTCGACTACGACGTGCAGGGCGACGAGGACGAGCTTCGGCCCTATGTAATTATCAACAATACTGCGGCGCCCGCGTCAGACGAAACGTTGACCTGCGCAGCATGGCGGATCGGCACGATCACTAGCCCTGACGCCGACAGGCAGGCGGTCCAAGACAATCTCGATAAGCTGATCGCCCGCCTGCATGCTGAAATCATGACCGCCACAGTCCTGCCCACTGCATTTCCAACCGAGTTCGTGACGGTCAAGCCGTCCGGTGGCGATTACACGCACCCGAAGCTCGCTCTCGACGCAATCGCGGATGCAACTCCGACCAAGCGATACGCTGTTCTCGTCTATCCCGGCGACTATACAGGTTACGCCGAGTGGCACACCAAGGACCATGTCGACATCATCGGCATCGGTAATCGCGAGGACATCGTGATTTCCTACGCCAACGACAATTCAGCGTCGGCTGCGACGATCACGAACACCTCGCTGTTATGGCTGGATACCACGACGCGGCTGATCAATCTCACGTTGGAAATCACAAACGGCCGCTACACGATCCACCTAGAAACGAACGGAAACAAGTCGAACTCCGAGCAGTGGATCATCAACTGCCATGTCCGCCACCATGGCAATGACGATGCAATCAATAACGCATGGAACAGTCAGCGTGCCGTGGGATCTGGCACTTCGCCGGGCCAGAGGATCTATGCGCGAGGCAGCTATTTTCGAGGCCACAAGGGCTCGTTCAATATCCATGGTCCGAACAACATCGAGCTTTACGATGAGCCATGGTTTGCGGATATTGAAGGCAACACGTTCGTCAGCGACGATCCGACCGTGGCCGACTGCTTTTTTCGCAACATCTCAATCGGGGCTGGCGATTATATTCGGTTCGTCGGCAACACGCTGGCGTTGATGTGGTACGGCGCTGAGGGCGAGTGGGATAGCTTCTCCGTAGATCCTGAGGCCCGGCGTGATCAGTTACGCGTTTTTGGTCACAGCAATTCAGCCTTTGGCTTTAAAAATCTCATTCCGATCGGTGCTGGTGGCGAGGGGTATACCGGTGATTTCACCGGCGCAGGTGGCGTTGTGACGGTTCTATAATGCAAATCGGCGACACGGCCACGGCCAGCAGTTCCACGCCGACCGCGCAGTCCACCCGCTGCGCCGCGCGCGTGGCTGCCATGATCGCGGCGTTCGGGGCGGAGCATGTGTTCGATGCCCTGCCCAACTTGCAGGGCCTCAACGATGGCAGCGCGGACGATCTCAACGACGTGGCGGCCGGGCTGGTCGCCAGCGGCAAGATCGCCGCGCTGCGACCCACAAGACAAACATCAACATCTGAGCGGAGTTCGGAGATGAACGAGCATAACCTTGCCACCGAAGCGGTGGCCGAGGCGGTAAAGGGTGCGCCGCCGATCGCCGTGGCCGGCGCCGGCCAGGCGGGCCTGATCGACTGGCAGACCTGGGTGCTCGTGCTCACCGCGATCTACCTGGTCATGCAGATGGCCTACCTTGCCTTCAAGGCGTGGCGCGAGTTCGCCGTCGGCGACCTGGACGGCTGATGGCCGCACCCGGGCCCGGCCCGTCGCCAGCGGTGAAGGGCGGCATCTCCGCCGCGCTGCTGGCGATCCTGGCGACGGTGTTCGCGATCGAGGGCGGCTATGTCGATCATCCGAACGATCCCGGCGGGGCGACAAACCATGGCGTGACCGAGCAGGTGGCGCGCAGGCACGGCTATGCCGGCGACATGCGCGTGCTTCCGAAGCATTGCGCGGGCGCCGATGATATCTGTGCCGATCGCATCCTGGTGCGTGACTATGTCGAGAAGCCGGGGCTGGCACCGCTGGTGGAGATCGAGCCGGCCGTTGCCGAAGAGGTGATCGACAGCGCGGTCAACTTCGGCCCGGCGCGGCCGAGCCGCTGGCTGCAGCTGTCGCTCAACGAGCTGGGCGGCGCGGACCTCTCGGTCGACGGCAAGGTCGGGCCCAGGACGATCGAACGCTATCGCCATTATGCGCTGACCGCCGGCGCCGGCGGCTGCGTCGCGATGCTGGACGCGCTCGATGCCAGGCAGGCGGCCGAATATGCGCGCCTGGTGCGCGTCAATCCCAGGCTGAAGGTCTTCTACCGGGGCTGGATGCGATGGCGCGTCGGCAATGTCGATCGCGCCAGGTGCTTCGATCGGCGGTGGTGGGAGCCGGCCGCGTCCACGAAAGGAACCTGATGCCCGACTTTTCACAGATCCCGGCGCGCCTGATCGCGGGCGTGGCCGCCGGCGTGATCCTGCTGACCGCCATCCTTTGGATCAGCCACGCGATCGGCTCGGGCGCGCGTGCCAAGGTCGAGGCGCGGCTCAACGCCAACCAGGCCGACGCCGCGGCCGAGAGTGGCCACGACGCGGTCGAGACGCTGGGAACCCAGGCGGCGGCCGAGGACGCGGCCGACGTCATCACCGGAGAAAATGCCGATGCGATTCATTCCGCTCCGGGCGCCAACGCGCCTGTTGCCGCTCCTGTTCGCGACGCTGGCCTGCGCGGCCTGTGCCGGCGCGCCGCCTATCAACGCAACCCGCAGTGCCTGCAGCTCGCTCCTGCCCGGTGAATGGCGCGCGGGCGTGCCGGGCGCGCCGCTGCCCGGCGGCGAGACGGTTGGCGACTGGATCGCCTTCAGTGACGCGCAGACGGCGCAGCTCGACAAGTCGAACGATCGCTATGGTGCGGCCGTCGGCATCGTGGAGCGCTGCGAGGCGCGCGACCGCGAGGCGGTGAGGCGCAGCAGGCCCAGGTTTCTCGGAATTTTCTAGGAGGTTGGAATGACAATCAACGACGCGTTCGTGGCGTTCTGCAAGGCGATGGGCCAGCCGGTCGATCCCCGCAGCATTATCGAGCCGCTGGCCGCGCAGCTCTATGCCGCCGGATTTCGCCCGATCACGGGCGGGGCCATCCCCGAATGGGCCTACATCGAGTACGTCGGGCGGCAGGAACTCGACCAGTGGAATTCCACCGGGAAGCTCGACGCGCAGGGCGGCGACTGGGAGGCCGCCAAGAAGAAGGGCATGGGCCCGCAGTTCACGATGCGGCTGATGATGGCGCGCGGGCCGATCCAGTTGCCGATCGAGCGGATGCGCCTAGCGTTCTTCGGACTGCGGATCTGGCCCGACATGTTCATGGCCGAGGCGGCGCGCATCCTGCAGGCGGCTGGCGCCGCGCCGGGGATCGACAAGACGGCGGTCGCGGCCGCGCTCGGACAGATAGAAGCTGGCGCGACGGCGCTGCGCGAGGCGGTCGACCAGACGCTCACGTGATCACAGCGCCGGCAATGACCAGCGCGATCAACACGGCGATGATCGCTGCTTCGGCCCTTGCGCTCATCCAGGCGGTGGCAGATCGAGGCAGTTCGCCAGACCTTCGATGAGGCCCTGGATCAGGACAGCCTCATCGCGGGTCAACGCTATCGTTTGCGCTTCGACATCATCGAGCATGGCATTCAGCAAATCCGCCATGTCGCGCGCCGCAGCGCAGAGCAACGCTTTGTGCATAAGGTTCGTCCTGCCAGAGAGCCACGATCATGCGGTAAAGCAGATGATCGGCCAAGGCGAAGCATCGGAGGCGAGACGCGCACCGCTCGCGTCGAGCCGCAAATCCGGGGGTATCGCCGGGGGTATCGCATCGATCGCGCTTGGCGGCTGACGGCGGAATTATGCCAATATGCCAGTTGATCGGGGCGGAGGGGTTATCCGCCGCGAAAACCCATCAGCGCGAGCTGTTCGACGACTTCGCTGACCAAATCATCTTTGAAGCCCTCGGGATTGAACCCGATGCCAAGGATAGTTCTACAGGATGCCTCAGGGCAGATGA
>NZ_JARESE010000117.1 GCF_029076845.1 Novosphingobium album (ex Liu et al. 2023) | reverse complement strand
CCCCACCACCTGCGGTTCGATCTCGGTGGCCACCGGGCTCATCGGTAAGGTGGAGTTTCCACGCTTCACACCGACCGAGGAGTTGATCCCGATGACCGAAGACAGACTACCGCTTGCCGAGCTGATGGCGAAGGCCGGAGACGGCGATTTTCTGCGCAGCGTCGCCGAGAGCGTGCTGCAGCTGATCATGGAGGCCGATGTCGACGGCGTTGTCGGCGCCAGCCGGCACGAGCGATCCGGCGATCGCACGACCTGGCGCAACGGCTACCGTGACCGTTCGCTGGACACCCGGCTCGGCACGCTCAACCTGAAGATCCCCAAGCTCAGGACCGGCGCCTACTTCCCCGGCTTCCTGGAGCCGCGCAAGACCGTCGAGAAGGCGCTGGTCTCGGTGATCCAGGAGGCATGGATCGCCGGCGTCAGCACGCGGCGCGTCGACGAACTGGTCCAGGCCATGGGCATGACCGGCATATCGAAGTCGTCGGTCTCGAAGCTGTGCAAGGACATCGACGAGCGTGTGCATGCCTTCCTCAAGCGGCCGCTCGCCGGCGACTGGCCCTATCTCTGGCTCGATGCGACCTATCTCAAGGTCCGCGAGGGCGGACGCATCGTCAGCGTAGCCGCGATAATCGCCGTCGCCGTCAACACCGAGGGCAAGCGCGAGATCGTCGGCCTGCACATCGGCCCGAGCGAGGCCGAGCCGTTCTGGTCGAGCTTCCTCAAGGACCTCGCGCGCCGCGGCCTCAAGGGCGTGAAGCTCGTCATCTCCGATGCCCACGAGGGGCTGAAGGCCGCGATCACCCGCGTGCTCGGCGCCACCTGGCAGCGCTGCCGCGTGCACTTCATGCGTAACGCGCTGGCCTACGTGCCCAAGGGACAGAACACCGTGGTGGCCGCCGCCATCCGGCAGGTCTTCCTCCAACCCGACCATCAGGCCGCCACGCAGGTCTGGAGGCAGGTCGCCGATCAGCTACGCACGCGCTGGCCGAAGCTCGGTGCCTGCATGGACGATGCCGAACACGACGTGCTCGCCTACATGACCTTCCCCGAGCAGCACCGCGTGAAGT
>NZ_JARESE010000116.1 GCF_029076845.1 Novosphingobium album (ex Liu et al. 2023) | reverse complement strand
CGAGGGGGAGGACCTCGCGCCCAACACGACGCAGCGTGGGGGGATAAGCAGACGGATGAGGCGAACCGGGTGCTTCCGGCGAGCCATAAATCAGCAGAATTCGTCAAAGCCGGGGACAGGAGAACTTCCGCGATCCGAAGCGACCCGGCGAGCGAACTTGCCAAGGGAAGAGCAATCGAACCGATGGTTGACGCCTCGTTGGAATATGTATGTCGCCGATGCGGATGTGGGCGGCATGGCCTTCGGGCCGGTGACGTGCCGGGCCAGCTTTGGAGTGCGCGGCCCAGGGGTGCATGGCGATCCATGCGCCAGCCCGCGACTATGTCTGTGGTGGTCGCGGGCCGGTTGTCACACGGGGTAAAGTCGGTCCCTACAGCAGGTAAAAGGTCAGCAGCGGAACCCAAGAACCGCGTTGCCGCATCTCTTCTGGAGATGATCGAAGCGACCGATGATCGCGGCAATGTGGGGCGGAGCCCTCGTAGTAGTCCGAGAACGGGAAAGCCGTTCACATGGCGAAGGGGGGCAGTGGATATAGCGAGCCGGCAGGAGGTGGGCGCAAGCCCGGCCCGGTGAATACCGAGTTCATCCTCGACATGCAGTGCAAGCTGTTTCGGTGGAGTCACGCGGATCCGAACAGGATGTTCGGTGACGTGTTCAATCTGGTGTGTGACCGTCGCACGCTCGACTATGCTTGGCGAAAGCTTACCCGAAACAGGGGGAGTCGGACGCCCGGCACGGACGGGATGGGGCGGATACAGGTCGAGCAGCGTACCGGCGGCGTCGAACTCTTCCTCGATGAAATCGAGGCGGAGCTTCACAGCGGAACCTATAGGCCCCAACCCGTTCGGCAGCGGATGATCCCGAAGCCGGGCAAGCCGGGGAAGTTCCGACCGCTGGGCATCCCTACGCTGAAAGACCGCTTGGTACAGATGGCCTTGAAGCTTGTACTGGAGCCGATCTTCGAGGCGGACTTCTACCCGACCTCGTTCGGCTTCCGGCGTCGTCGCAGCACCCATGATGCCATCGCGATGATCCAGCGGCAGGTTAATCCCGGTCGTTGGGGAAACTCGCGGGTCGCCTACGTGATTGAAGGCGACATCAAGGGGTGCTTCGACAACATCGACCACCACCGGCTGATGGAGCGGGTGCGGCGTCGCATCAGGGACCGAAAGGTTCTGCGGCTCGTGCTCGCCTTCCTGAGGGCGGGGATCATGGTCGAAGCCACCGTCCGCCATCCTGTTGCGGGAACGCCGCAGGGCGGCATCATCTCGCCGTTGCTGTCGAACATCATGCTGACGGCAATCGATGAGCGGTACAGACGGTGGACGCCCGGCCCACATGAAACGGTGACCAGTGCGACGCAACGTCGCGCCCGCGACTACAATAGCGGGAAGGCTACCTTCTATATCGTGCGATATGCGGACGACTTCGTCGTCCTCGTATCCGGGTCGAGAGAAGCGGCAGAGGCCGAGAAAGATGCGTTGGCGACGTTCCTCCGGGAGGAGCTTCGCCTTGAGTTGTCGCCTGAGAAAACCCTGATCACCGACGTCCGAAGAGGCTTCGACTTCCTCGGATATCGGATCGTCAAGACGAGGTCGGCCCGAACGGGACGGTTCGTCTGCAAACTGCTCATACCCTTGGACAAGTTGCAGCGTCTGCGCGACACGATCAAGGCACGGACGAAGAGGCCGAGCCTTCGGCTCCCGCTGTCCGAGATCATCGACAGTCTCAACCCGCTCATACTGGGATGGCGAAGCTATTACCGCCATGCCATGCGAGCCCGCCGCGAGTTCAGGAAACTGGACTGGTGGCTGTCGGGGCGCATCGCCCGATGGCTGCGCAGCAAACACCCGAAGACCGTGCGAAAGACCCTGCGACGCTTCTTCCAAAGAGAGCCGCTGGGGCCGATGCGCTGGACCGACGGCAATGCGCAGCTGCGCTGGTTCTGGGAGGGCGCTACCGCGCCCTATCCATTCCGGGGCACCAAGATAACCAACGGCTGGGACACAGTCGGCGAAGCATGGTCTGGCGACAGACCCGCTGACTTCTGGCCAATGTTGAACATGCTCGCCGCAGCGAGATAACCACCCGTGGCTACGGCCACGCGCGGAGAGCCGGATGCAGGGAAACCTGCACGTCCGG
>NZ_JARESE010000115.1 GCF_029076845.1 Novosphingobium album (ex Liu et al. 2023) | reverse complement strand
GCTGGAAGATGTCGACGAGCCTGCCGATGAGGCCCCACAGGCCGCTGACGGTGCGCTCGCCTGCTTTTCGGAGCATGGCCTTGAGGCGGGAAAAGGCCTTCTCGATCGGGTTGAAGTCGGGACTATAGGGCGGCAGGAAGCGCAGCGTTGCCCCAGCCGCCTCGATCCGCTCACGTATCGCAGGTCGCTTGTGGCTCGAGAGATTGTCCATGATGACGATGTCATCGGGCCGTAGTTCCGGCAGGAGAACCTGCGCCACATAGGCTTCGAACCAGTCACCGTTGATCGGGCCGTCCAGCACCATCGGCGCAACCATGCCGCTCATGCGGAGGCCCGCGACCAGCGTAGTGGTCTTGCGATGGCCATGTGGGTATCCCATCTGTAGCCGCTCGCCTCTGGCACAACGGCCGTGGCTGCGGGTCATGTTGGTGGCGGTCCACGTCTCGTCGATGAACACCAAGCGTTCCGGTTCCAGATCGACCTGGCTCTCGAACCAGTCGTGGCGCTGCCTCAGGACGTCGGGGCGGTCTTGCTCGATGGCATGCCCAGTCTTTTTTTGCGCGTCATGCCCCGCCGCGCGAAGAAGCGGTGCAGCCCGGCAACCGATACCGTCAGACCCGCTTCGGCCAAGGCAATGCGCAGCTCTTCGAGCGAGATGTCCTTGCGCGCCTCCCACAAGGCCAAAATGTCAGCCGCTCGCTCCTCCACTCGGCGGGATCGCATGTCGCCACCTTGCGGCTTGGAAGCAAAGGCACCCGTCTCGCGCCTCTGCGCCTGCCAACGGATCGCCGTCGATGGCGCCACACCAAACCGCACCGCCGCCGCTCGGCAACTCAGCCCGCCATCAATCGCCGCCAGAAGCCGCACGCGCAAATCCATAGAGAGAGGGTGACCCATCCATGCTGGCCTCCTTCACCAGCACAGATTC
>NZ_JARESE010000114.1 GCF_029076845.1 Novosphingobium album (ex Liu et al. 2023) | reverse complement strand
GAGTTTAAGCTTGAGGCAGTAAGGTTGGTCCGTGAGCGCGGTGTGGCAGTTGCGCAGGCGGCCCGCGATTTGGATCTGCACGAGAACCTGCTGCGCAAATGGGTAAAGGAGTTGGCCGCTGATCCTGGCCATGCCTTTCCCGGGCAGGGTCAGATGAAGCCGGAGCAGTTGGAGATCGATCGTCTGCGCCGGGAAGTGGCCAAGCTGAAGGCAGAGCGCGACATTCTAAAAAAAGCCGCCGCCTACTTCGCGAAGGACTCGATATGAGGTTCGCCTTCATCGCGAAGCACCGAGGGATCTGGCCGGTGGCATGGATGTGCGGGGCGCTCGGTGTCTCGCGGAGCGGCTTCCATGCCTGGCTCACCCGGGTGCCGTCACAGCGTGCCCGCGACGACGAGGTCATCGGCTCGAGGGTCAGGGCCAGCCATGTTGGCAGCTATCGCACCTATGGCGCCCGGCGTGTCTGGCACGACCTGCTCGCCGAAGGCATCTCCTGCGGTCTGCATCGGATCGAACGGCTCATGCGAGCGCAAGGGCTGCGGGCCAGGCCACGCCGCCGTGGGCTGCCCAAGGATCAGGGCGAACGCTCGGTCATCGCCAGCAACGTTCTGGATCGCCAGTTCACGGCCGACAGGCCCAACCAGAAGTGGGTGGCAGATTTCACCTACATCTGGACTGCCGAAGGATGGCTCTACGTGGCCGCCGTCATCGACCTGTTCTCGCGCAGGGTGGTGGGCTGGTCGATGAGCGACACGATGACCGCCCAGCTCGTTACCGATGCTCTCATCATGGCGATCTGGCGACGCGGCAAGCCTGATGCTCTGCTGCATCACTCGGACCAGGGTAGCCAATATACCAGCGAGCAGTTCCAGCGGCTCATGGCCGACAACGGCGTCACCTGTTCGATGAGCCGGTCCGGCAACGTCTGGGATAACGCCGCGATGGAAAGCTTCTTCTCCTCGCTCAAGACCGAGCGGATCGGGAAAAAGGTCTACCGCACGAGGGTACAGGCGAAGGCAGACGTGTTTGATTACATCGAGTGCTTCTACAATCCGACCCGGCGTCACTCGACCCTGGGT
>NZ_JARESE010000113.1 GCF_029076845.1 Novosphingobium album (ex Liu et al. 2023) | reverse complement strand
GGCGAACATGCGCCCAGCAATAGGCCAGCACGGAGGGTCCGCCGGGACGGCCTGCCTTGCCGAACTGGCCATAGGCTTCATAGCCATCGACCTGCAGGATACCGTGATAATCACCGAGGAGCTTCTCCGCCCACATGCCGCCTCGGCCCGGCATGTAGCTGTAAATGATCGCGGGTGGATCGACGCCGCCAGATGCCCGATCATCTCGGACCATCGCCCACAGGTAGCCGGTCTTCGTTTTGCCGCTTCCCGGTGCGAGCACCTTGGCTGTGGTCTCGTCGACGAACAGGCGATCGCTCTTCAGAAGCTCCGCCTTCTGCCGGTCGACGATCGGCTTCAGATAGCCCGCCGCGCGGCCGACCCAGCCCGCGAGCGTCGCACGGTCGATCGTCACGCCCTGGCGCGCCATCATCTGCGCCTGCCGGTAGAGCGGAAGGTGGTCGGCGTATTTCTTGACGAGGATGTCGGCGAGCAGCGCTTCACTTGGCAGGCCGCCCGGCACCACATGCGCGGGAGCCTTCGCCTGCGCGACGCCATCGCCGCAGGACCGACACGCCATCTTCGGCCGCACCGTCACGATGACGCGATATTGGGCGGGGATGATGTCGAGCCGTTCGGACCGATCGTCGCCGATCCGGTGCAGCGCACCGCCGCAGCCCGCGCAGCAACCGGCCTCGGGCGCGATCTCGATCTCGTGACGCGGAAGATGCGCCGGCAGCGAGGCGCGGGACTCGTCGGCCGCCCGCTTGCGCCGTGCCGGCGCGATGCCGGTGGCTTCCTCTCCCTGTTCGACGAGCAACTCGGCTTCGGCCATCGACACGTCGCGATCTTCGAGCGCCAGCGCGAGCTGACCGCTGTCGATCTTTTCCGATCGCTTGCCGAAGTGCATGCGGTTGAGAACATCAAGAAGGTGCTGGAGCCGGGCGGAGCGGAGCCGTTCGGCGATGATCATCGCCTTCAGTGCCTCGACGTCGTCGGGCAGCTCTTCCACCCCCTCGCTCATGGTGCGGATAGATAAATTATGTCGCGGTTTTCTGCCCGTTTTCTGCGGCCAGACGAGTCATTTTCACGGCCTATAACGCCATCACCGGACGCGCCACGCGCGGGGCATGAACACGCGCCCAGTCGAGCCCTTCGATCAGCGCCGAAGCCTGCGCCGCGGTCAGGCTCATCACCCCGTCGCCGAAGCGCGGCCAGCGGAACGTGCCCGTCTCGAGCCGCTTCGTCACCAGCACCAGGCCGGTCCCGTCCCATAGCAGAAGCTTGATCCGATCGGCCCTTTTGCAGCGGAACACGAACATGATTCCGGAAAAGGGATCGCGTTGCAGTTCTTGCTGCACGAGCGACGCCAGCCCCACCATTCCCTTGCGGAAGTCGACCGGCTTCACCGCCACCAGCACTTTGAGCGGTCCCGGCGGAATGATCATGTCGACACCTGCACCGCCAGCAGCACGCGCTCGATGTGATCTGCCGTCGTGCCCTCGGGAATGCGGATCGTCATGCCCTTGATGTTGATCCGGATCTCGGCGCTGTTCCCCCGCGCTTTCGGCTCCTCGACCATCGCCGGAACAAAGGCCGGCGCGTCGGCCGATTCCATCCGCTCCCGCGCTTCCCGGCGCCAGGCGTAGAGCTGCTGCGGCAGAATATCGTTCCGGCGCGCGATATCCGAGACGTTCGCCCGCGGCGCCATGCTCTCGGCGATGATCCTGGCCTTCGCTTCCGGCGTCCATTGCCGACGCTCGCGACCTGCCGGGATCACCTCCATCGGGCGAGCACGGCCGTTCCCGTTGCTTTCGAAGCCACTTTCGAACGTGGTTACATCACCCATCACTCGCTACGCTCCCGA
>NZ_JARESE010000112.1 GCF_029076845.1 Novosphingobium album (ex Liu et al. 2023) | reverse complement strand
AAGCTCGAACAGGGCGGCTTCAAGTGGCCCGGCATCCAGGACGGCGTGATGCGCCTGACGGCCGCGCAACTCGGGGCTTTGCTCGAGGGTCTCGACTGGCGCCGCGTCCATGGTGGACGCCGACCGATGGCCCCGCAGATCGCCGGTTGACGGGGCGTTCGCTGGCTGATTCACTGCTTCCATGCTCACGGAAGCTGACCTCCCTGACGATGTCGATGCGTTGCGGGCGCTCGTCCTCGAACAGGCCCGCAAGCTTGAGAAGACCGACGCAGAAGTCGATCGCCTGAGGGCGATCATCGAGGCTTTCCAGCGCCATCGTTTCGGCCGTAGTTCCGAGCAGCTCGATGACGATCAGCTCCAGCTCGCGCTCGAGGATGTCGAGACAGCGCTGGGCTGCGCCGAAGCCGCCGTCGATGCCAGCGCCGGGCGTCAGCGCAGCGAACGTCCCCGCAAAACCAACCGCGGGTCGCTCCCCTCGCACCTCCAGCGGATCGAACAGGTCGTCGATGTCGCGGACAAGGCTTGCCCCTGCTGCGGCGGCGCGCTCCATCAGATCGGCGAGGACGTATCCGAGCGGCTTGATGTCGTGCCGACCACATTCCGCGTGTTGGTCACCCGCCGGCCGCGCTACGGCTGCCGTTCGTGCGAGAGTGCGATCGTGCAGGCTCCGGCGCCAGCCAGGATCGTAGAAGGGGGCATTCCGACCGAGGCACTGATCGCCCAGGTTCTGGTCTCCAAGTACGCCGATCACCTGCCCCTATATCGGCAGGCCCAGATCTACGCTCGGCAGGGCATTGAACTCGACCGATCTACGCTGGCGGATTGGGTCGGGCGAGCGGCCTGGTATCTTCGCCCTTTGCGTGATCATGTGCTCGAACGGCTCCGACGATCCGAACGCCTCTTCGCCGATGAGACCACGGCGCCGGTGCTCGATCCGGGGCGCGGGCGAACCAAGACCGGCCAGATATGGGCTTATGCTTGCGATGACCGACCTAGCGGTGGCGAGGATCCGCCAATGGTTGCCTACGTCTATGCCGCGGATCGCAAGGCCGAGCGGCCCGATGCCCATCTTGGCGATTTTACCGGCATCCTGCAGGTCGATGGCTATGGCGGCTACGCCGCACTCGCTCGGCGTCGGGGCCATGTGAGCCTGGCCTTCTGCTGGGCACATGTACGCCGTAAATTCTATGAACTGGCGGACAGCTCCCCGGTCGCGACCGAGGTCCTGCATCGCATCGCCGCGCTCTACGCCATCGAAGACGAGGTGCGAGGATCACCGGCCGAGCATCGCCGCGCTGCTCGTGATGCCCGCAGCCGCATCATCGTCGATGACCTTCACCAGTATCTCGAGGCCCGGAACCAGCAGGTCAGCGCCAAGAGCAAGCTCGGCGAGGCAATTCGCTACGCGCTCACCCGCTGGGATGGCCTCGCGCGCTACCTCGACGACGGCCGTATCGACCTCGACAACAACACCGTCGAGCGATCGATCCGGCCGTTAGCCCTGAACCGGAAGAATGCCCTCTTCGCAGGTTCCGACGAGGGCGGCGATAACTGGGCGGTGATCGCCACGCTCATTGAGAACTGCAAGCTTAGCACCATCAATCCGCATGCTTGGCTGACCGAGACGCTTACCAAGCTCGCCAATGGT
>NZ_JARESE010000111.1 GCF_029076845.1 Novosphingobium album (ex Liu et al. 2023) | reverse complement strand
AGGTCCGCGATGTGGTCGGGCTGTACGTCGCCCCACCCGCCCACGCGATCGTGCTGTGCGTTGATGAAAAGTCGCAAATACAGGCGCTTGATCGCAGTCAGCCGTTGCTCCCGATGCGCCCCGGCCAGATCGCCAAACGGACCCATGACTATAAGCGCCACGGCACGACATCGCTGTTTGCGGCGCTCGACATCGCGACCGGCCATGTGATTGGCAAATGCTACCCACGCCATCGGGCGACCGAGTTCCGCAAGTTCCTCGATGAAATCGAGGCCAACGTACCAGCCGATCTCGACGTTCACCTGGTCATGGACAACTATGCCACGCATAAGGCGCCAATCATCCGCGACTGGCTGGTGAAGAGGCCGCGCTGGCACGTTCATTACACGCCAACCAGCGCCTCATGGGTCAATCAGGTCGAACGATTCTTCGCGCTGCTGACCGAGCGCCAGATCAGGCGCGGCGTTCATCGCAGCCTTGACGCCCTCCATGCCGCCATCGCCAACTTCATCGAACAGCACAATGCCCAGCCCAAGCCCTTCCGATGGACAAAACCCGCCGACGATATCCT
>NZ_JARESE010000110.1 GCF_029076845.1 Novosphingobium album (ex Liu et al. 2023) | reverse complement strand
CCAGCTTTGACGGAGGCTGGCGATGGACGAGGACTGGCAGGCGGATCTTGAGCGGTGGCTCGCGCCGTATCTGGAAAGTCTGGGTAATAAGACGCGGCGTCGAATGTGCCCGGCCTATATCGCAGGTCTGATCGGGCCAGGAGATCGCAAGAGCATCCAGCCCATGGCAGCCCGCTCGGATGCGATACCCTATGACCGGCTGCATCATTTCATCGGAGCCGGTCTGTGGGACAGCGCCCCGCTGGAAGCGACCTTGTGGAACCAGGCGGATGAATTGGTTGGTGGCGACGGAGCCTGGCTGATCATCGACGACACCGCCTTGCCCAAGAAGGGCAAGGCCTCCGTTGGCGTCGCGCCTCAGTACGCTACGGCGCTGGGCAAGAATGCGAATTGCCAGACGCTGGTGTCGATGACACTGGCCTCAGGCGAAGTTCCGCTCATGCTGAGCTTGCGGCTGTTCCTGCCGGAAAGCTGGACGAGCGATACCGCGCGCATGGAAAAGGCGGGCGTGCCTGCCCCTTTGCAGGAATACCGCACGAAGCCCGAGATCGCGATCGAGGAGATCGATCGTGTCATCGCTGCCGGTGTGCGCTTCGGCTGTGTGCTGGCCGATGCTGGTTACGGGCTGTCCGCTCCGTTCCGACAGGCACTGAGTGCACGTAGCCTTTGCTGGGCGGTGGGCATCCCCCGGCATCAAAAGGTCTATCCGGCGGATGTGCAACTGATCTTCCCCGCTGCAGGCCGCGGTCGCCCACGGGTGCGTCATGTGCCGGACGTCAAATCCATGGCTGCGCACGTCATGCTCGAAGGCGCGAAGTGGCGACAGATCAGTTGGCGCAAGGGAACTAAGGGACGCCTGACGGCCCGCTTTGCTGCCATGCGCGTGCGCATTGCC
>NZ_JARESE010000011.1 GCF_029076845.1 Novosphingobium album (ex Liu et al. 2023) | reverse complement strand
GACAACCGATCCTACCGGCCATCATAGTCGCCGCTCAACCGGCCATCGTAGTTGTCGCCGCGCACCAAGGTCCTGCCCAAGGACCACGAGGTGACCTGCCTCGTGCTCGAAGACACCGCCGAAGGCGCCATCGAGACCAGCCTCGCGGAGAACTTCCATCGCCTGGCGATGAATCCGGCCGATGAGGCCCAGGCCTTCGCATCGCTGATCGAGGCGGGCGCCTCGATCGAGGATGTGGCGCGCCGCTTCGGCCTGACAGTCCGTTTCGTCGAAGGTCGCCTGCGACTCGCCAAGCTCGCGCCGGTCGTGTTCGAGGCGCTGGCTTCGGGCGAAATCACGCTCGATCTCGCCAAGGCATACGGCGCCACTTCGGACCAGGCGATCCAGGCCCGGGTCTTCGAACAGGTCTCGACCGGCTACTATGCCCCCAACCCGGACTCGATCCGCCGCATGGTGCTCTCGGGCACGGTCCGTGGCAGCGACCCCCGTGCCCGGCTCGTTGGACGCGATGCCTATATCGCTGCCGGTGGCCTGATCGAGCGCGAGCTGTTCGATGACGAGGACAGCGAAGCCTGGGCCGATGTCGCGTTGCTGGAGACCCTCGCCGCGGCGAAGATGGAGGAACAGGCCAAGGTCCTTGCCGAAGAGCAGGGCCTCGCGTGGGTCAAACCGACGCTCGATCCCTACGCCAGTCATGACCTCGTCGAGGGCCTGGTACGGCTTCCGGCCGAACCTGCGCCACTCACCGAAGCCGAACTCGCCCGGCTCGATGAACTCGACACTTCCTATGACGAACATGCCGCGATCCTTGAAGATGAGGACAGTGCCGAGGAAGCCGTGGCCGCGGCCGAAGCGGCAATCGAGGCGATCGAACGCGAGTGTCAGGATATCCGCGCTCGTCCGCCGGTGATCGCGGCCGAGCTCAAATCTGAGGCTGGGATGATCCTCGTACTGTCGCGCGATGGCACGCCGGTGCTCCAGCCGGTGTTCTACGGCGAACGAGAGGTCGACGGCGGAAACGATGACGCGGTCGAAATCGTGTCGGGCGAAGCCGGGGAGGGCAAGCGCCGCGCGGCGCTGTCGAAGCGCCTTGTCGATGAACTCGCGATGCAGCGCCGAGACGTCCTTGCGCTCCATGTCGCGTCCGATCCCGGTCTCGCGCTCGACCTGATGGTCTTCACGCTCGCCGACGCCGACACGCTCGACTACCGGGCGCGTTCGGCAACGACACTGCGGGGCGGCACACCTGCCGGCCCGATCATCGGGTTTGAGGCAAAGGATGCTGCGGCAAGCGCCTCGCTCGCCGAGTTCAAGTCAGGCCTCGACGAGAACTGGCGTGGCGGCGCGGACGTGTCGGAGCGTTTCGACCGCTTCCGGGCGCTTTCTGACGAAGCCCGTGCCGCCTGGCTCGGTCACGTCGTCGGCCGCACCTTGGAAGCAAGCCTCAACATGGCCGGCGAGCGCAGGATCGACTTCCACGATCACCTGGCCACGCTCATCGGCATCGACATGGCCGCCTGGTGGCGCCCGACCGCGGCGAACTACTTCGACCGGGTGTCGAAGGCGGTGATCCTCGATGCGCTGGCTGCGGTCGGTGGTCCGGACCTGTCGAGCCGTTTCGCCTCGGTCAAGAAGGGTGATCTCGCGATGAGCGCCGAGCGTGTCTTCGCTGGGACCTACATCACCGAAGTCGAGGTCCGCGAACGCGCGCTCGCTTGGGTGCCCGAGGTCATGCGCTTTGCTGGCGCCGCGCTCGTCGAGGTCGAAGCGGACGATGCGCAGATCCCCGAGTCCACCGGCGAAGCCGTCGCGAGCGCCGAAGGCGCCAACGACGACAATCAGCCCCCCCGCGAGCTGGCTGCCTGACTTCCTCCTGACAGGCAGGCCACTCGCCCCTCCGAAGCGGTCCCTTGGCTTTGCCCAAGGGGCCGCTTCCTTTTTGGGAAGAGAGCGGAGGGAGCTCGATGCTGGGCGGAACTGACCGGCGAACCTGCCGGCAGGCCACATCAGGAGAGCCCTCATGGCCTATCGCAAACCCTCGCCCGGCGGATTGTCTCCAGCGACCCGCATCACCCAGGAGATCATCGCGCGGCTTGAAGCCGGGACCAAGCCGTGGGTGCAGCCCTGGCGCGGCGTGCCCGTGTCGCGGCCCTTGCGCGCTTGCGGCATTCCCTATCGCGGCATGAACGTATTCTGGCTGTGGATGGTCGCCGACATGTGCGGCTACGCCTCGCCTTACTGGATGACCTACAACCAGGCCAAAAACCTCGGCGCCCAGGTCCGCAAGGGTGAGAAGTCGACCATCGCCATTTTCTACAAGAGCTACACCAAGGAGGTCGAAGCGCCCGATACCGGCGAGAAGAGCGACGAGGCGCGCCGGGTTCTGAAGGCTTATCCGGTGTTCAACGCCGACCAGGTCGAGGGTTTGCCCGAGCGGTTTCATCCAATCGTCTCGCTCGATCTGGTCGAGCCCGAAGGGCGCGAGGCTGAGCTCGATGCCTTCTTTGCCGCGATCCCCGTCAATCTGCGCCATCAGGGCTGCGAGGCCTACTACGAACCGAACCCTGACCGTGTGACCATGCCGCCCGCCAGCCTGTTCTCCGGCTTCGACCACTACTACGCGACGCTCGCGCACGAGCTGTCGCACTGGACCGGGCATTCCAGTCGCCTGGCGCGCGATCTCAAGAATCGCTTCGGCACGGCAGCCTATGCCGCCGAGGAACTGGTCGCCGAACTCTCAAGTGCGATGCTCGGGGCCGAACTCGGTCTGCCGGTGACTCATCTCGACAGTCACGCGAGCTACATCGAGCATTGGCTGAAGCTCCTACGCGAAGACGACCGCGCCATGCTCACCGCGGCGGCCAAGGCTGAGGAAGCCTCAAGCCTGCTGCTGAGGCTCGGAGGGCGAACGATCCCAGATGCCGCCGAAGAACCCGGAGACGTCGCACTCGCAGCCTGACGGAGGACACCATGGGCCGATCGGTCAGCTATCCCAGCGGCGCCATCGTCACGTTCACCCTGCTTGAGGTCGATGACGATGGTGACTGGGACTTCGAATATGAGTGGCTGCGCGCGGACCTCAGCGAGCGCGCTGCTGCAGCCTTTCCGTCGCTTGCAGCACACGATGGCTGGCGTGGCCGCGAGGACCGGATCCTCAGGCGCAATGCGTTCGCCGACTTCGGGGTCTCGGTCTACGGCGGCCTCGTCGCCGTCTGGGTCGTTGAGCGCGATGACGGGGCCTATTGGGACGCTGAATGGCGCACCGCACGGAGCCCCCGGGCGCAGCAATGGCTCCGCCAAATCACGCCTCGCTTCGACGCGCTGTTCGGGGACTACGATTGCTTCGGACATATGTCGAACGGGGAGGGCGTTTACCGCAAGCGCGGCGCCTGAAACCGAGCCGATAGAGCCTGTATCTGCATAGCGCCTCGTGATCCTGGCGGGACGGCGCAGCTCATGGCTTGCACCATGCGAGAGAGGCCCTGGGCCAGCCGGCGGCGCCCGCGCAACCCGGCTTGGCCAAGCCCGTGTTGACCGGTCCCTGCGGGACACGGCCTGCCCGCGCCAGCCTGTCCAAGCGGGTTCCCCTTCGGTGCGCGGGTCCGCCCAAAGCTGGCCCTGACGGGCTCTCGCTGGCGCAGCCAAGAGCGGCCTGCGTCAGCCTCACGCCAGTCAGGAGGACACGCCCATGCATACCAGTTTTACCGACCAGCTCGCCGGTCTCGATCTCGCCGGTTTTTCGATCGGTCCCGCCCCGGTTTCGAGCAGTGATTTTCCGGTTCGCGAAGCCGTCGTTCAGACGCTCGAAGCGGTCTGGTCCGATCTCTTCGCGCTCGTTTCCGGGACCGCGCTCGAGGCCGACGCCGAGGATCTTGGCTGGGCCTTCGTCAACCTGTTCCACCGCTCCGCGACGCGCAAATCGACCGCACTCGACCGCGCCACCGACGAAGTTCGGGCGCTTGTCGCAACCGCCGATGGCTCCGAAATCCACACCCACGAACTCGAAACCCAGGTCGAGCGTGCGCAATGCGCCGAAGCCGCCATGCTGGCGCTCGAAGAGATGCGGGAGATCGCGGCAAGCCTGTATCTCAACGAGTTCGGTTCGTCCTGGAAGCCGGTGTCGAGTTCGCGCTTCAACCATGGCGCGATGCTGACCTCGGCGCTGGTCGAGGGGCGTGATTTCCTGCGCGCCCGGGCCGAGGCCAAGCGCCGCGCGGCGATGCCCGAGGGCACGCCGGTTGTTTTTGCCGGCGGACGCACGCGGCATCCGAGCGAGGCCGATGCGCTCACCTTCGCCAACAACGTCTGGGCGACACTCGACAAGGTTCGTGACCGTGTTCCTGACATGGTGTTGATCCATGGCGGTGACACCAAGGGCGTCGATCGCCTGGCGTCGAGCTGGGCTGAGCGCCGCAACATACCCCAGGTGACCTTCTCGCTCGACATGCGGCTTGGCGCCCGTGCGGGTTTCAAGCGCAATGAGCGCATGCTTTCGCTCGATCCGAGGTACGTTGTCGCCTTTCCGGGCAATGGCGTCCTCGAACGCCTGGTCATCGAAGCCAAGACGCGCCGCATCACCGTCGTCGATCGCCGCGGTCCGCTCGGCACGAGCCCCAAGTCGGGAGCCCATTCGCCCGATTGAAGGCCGGTTGGCCTTCGCGCCAGCGCCCGGCGGCGCTGGCGTAGATGTTGAAGAGGGGAGGTGAGCCCTTGTGCCGATGGATCATGCGGACGGCCGCACGACCGTACAGCACAGGAGGTTTTCATGATCAGCCCCAGCATGGTGCTTGCCGAATTTACCGAGCAGCAGGCTGCCAATCGCGCCCGCGTCACCAGCGAAATCGATCGCCTCAAGCGCGCGGTGATCGCACCGCTGCGTCACCTTGGCATTGTCTCGGTGGAAGTCGCTTTCGACGGATGCGGGGACAGCGGTGCTATCGAGGACATGGCTTGTCGGGACGCCAGCGACACGGCGGTCGACCTACCTGAAGAGTTCTCGGTTTGCGTCGCGGAAGACGGGGCCGTACCGGTTCAGACGACTCTCAAGCAAGCGCTCGAGGACCTCGCCTATGCCGCGCTTGAACTTCATTACCCGGGTTGGGAAATCAACGACGGCGCGGGGGGCGCGCTTGAGATCGATGTGACGGCCGAGACATTCATGCTCGACTGCAAGCTGCGCTACACGGCGTACGACGACCACTACACCGAACTGTGAAGGAGGCCGTCATGGCTCATTGCTATTACCATGCTCTGTCCTCGGTCCGGAAATGGGGCGGCGCGGTTGAAGACTACCTCGCGCTTCACCAGTGGTTCGATCAGTCCAAGGCCATCTTCGCCGATCCCCGGCACCGTGCGCTGCGACACCACGCCGAGGGCATTTTCATGCTCGAAACCCTCTTCGGGGCAACGATCGTCAATACCGCCGGCCGGGTCGTTCCGGTGCGTCTAGTTGGCGAGCAGCACGTGCGGGAAGACCTGGGTTCGATCCCTTCCTTTGCTGACTGGGCTCGGCTCATCACCCCTCAGGCCTGGATGCTGCGCGGGCAGCGACTGGACGAACCGGATCCGGTGATTGGCGAAGATTTCGCCGATGACGGTGCGGTTCCGTCAGGCAGTCCGATCAAGGCGAGGCGATCGGTCCGCGTCGAAATATGAGCTCCCGCTGGGGGTGGAACGGGCCGCTTCGGCTTTGGCCACGCCGGAATAAACAAGGGCTGGGTCAGTTTCCCATCAAGGTTTCCGGGACCAATCCGGCTCTGGGGCAAACCTGTCCTGAAGCAGCCCCGTCGAGACGCGCAACCCGGATCAGGTCCGGCCGAGTTGCCGGGCTGCGCCCGGCTGCCCGCACCACCCGAACCATATCCGGGTTTCCCTTCGGTGCGCTTCGCCGTGGGCCGCTTCTTCGTCGGGTTTGCAGCCGGGATGGACCCGGAGTGCTCGATCAGGAGAAGACCCATGACCAATCTCGTTATCCTCGTTGGCCGCATCGCCCGCGACCCCGAAGCCCGCACCACTCAGGGTGGAACCAGCATCACGTCGATCTCGGTGGTGACCGATCGGCCCGCACGCAAGGACGGCGAGACCTACAAGGACGAGAACGGCTACACCGTCAAGGACAGCGAATTCCACCGCGTCACCTGCTTCAACGGGCTCGGCCAGAACGTCGCCAAATACTGCACCAAGGGCCAGCTGGTGACGATCGAGGGCCGCATCCACTACACGCAGTGGGAGGACCAGAGCGGCACCAAGCGCTACGGCTGCGAGATCATCGCCGACAAGGTCGACTTCCTCACCAAGGGCGGCCGCCCAAATGGCAACGACGGCAGCAACGAAGGGGCGCCCGACATCGACGAGGACTGATCGTCATGTTTAACGACAAGGCCCCGGTGGCACACGCCATCGGGGCCTTATTTTGTGCTTGCCGGCGTTGGCGGCGGCGCGGGGCATCGAGCCCGCGCGCCGCCGCGGGTGACCGACTACTTCGCCGCCAGGCGCTTGAGGGTTTCATCGATGCCGAGCGCCATCGACGCCTGAACGACCCGCTTGAGCTCAGCCGGTTCGATCGTCTCGGCGCCGCATTCAACGAGCAACTTGCCGAGTTCGGTTGCGGCTTCATCGCGAAGCCGGACCTCCTGCGCGTCGAGTTCGAGACGCTGTTCGCGCAGCTTCTTGAGTGCATCCCGAGCACTCGGTTTGGACCTGGCCATCAGTGTTCCTTTCGGTGGCCGTGGGTCCCCTCCAGCGCCGATAATGTCAGGCGGCCAGGATGTAGGAAATCGGTTTCTGCGCGACACATGCGCCTGGTCGGAGAGGTTGGAGAGGTCTCTCTCGCAGAAGTCCGATCGTGATGTAGGCTTTGGGGCCGCGTCAAGGACGACGGGGCCCCACCATTTTCCCGGGCAAGCCCGAAAAAATCGTGACCCCCATCGCCGCTTCGCGGCCGCGCGTGCCGCGCGGTCCCTGACACGGCCCGTCGCCCACATCCTTGGCATGCCTGATGCGACGCATCGAACATCAGGAGGTTTAGACATGTACGTTTCGATGAACATTGCCGACGGTGGTTTCCAGGCCGATCAGGTGGCCTTCGTTGCAGCACTGGATCAGGCCCATGCCCGGTCCTTCCACAGCTACTTCACGCAGTACGTCCTGACCGACGACGAGGCGGGCTACATCGCGGTCGACGAGGGCGATTACGGCGCACTTCCGGCCGGGATGCTGGACCGGGTCATTGACACCGTACCGAGCAAGTTGAGTGACGAAGCTTGAGCACATTCGAAAGGAGGAAGTCCGCACCGGGCTTCCTCCTTTTCCTATGCTCGGCGACCTGATCGCGGCGCCAGCTCGTGGTCAGACCGTCTGGTCCTCACGGTCCATCGCCTCGAGTCTCTCAGGCATCTCGAGCATCTTGATCGCCGCCGCCGAGATCGCCTCGGCTATCGTCGGGTAGGTCTCTGCCGAGTTGATCGAGACGCAGCCGTCATAGCTGACGGTCGCCTGGAACCCGTTACCCTTGGGCGTCGCGGACAAGGTCACACTGGCCATTGTCGCTCTCCATGTCGGTGGAAATTCTCCGCGATCATAGCCCGAATTTGGCATTCCGCCCAGCGTCGATCCCGACCGATCCCACGTGGTAGGATGACGCTTCCGCCCTGCCGGGAAGTCATTCCCGGGCTCGATGGACAGGTCGGATCAGCTTGCTGGTCCCTACTCCGAAAACAGGGGGCAGGGGCGCGCCTTACGCCGCCATGCGGCAGAAAGATATTGTTAAGCAATAGGTTACGCGAAGTTGTTCCTCTATAAAGAGGAGCAAGTCAATGCAAGCAAATGGCTATCTGCTACCAGCGAATGAAGCCCCGAATCATCGTTCAGCCCGATCCGGTGAAGGGCGCGGGAGTGGTGAAAAGGCAAAGCCGTCCAACCGGGTTCGGCTCAACGGCAACATCGCCCGCCGCAATCCGGGCAAGCGCATTCGGGAATATTGGGACATCGATCTGCCGGGCCTTGGCCTGCGCGTAAATCGCGGCGGCAGGCGGACATGGTTCGTGCTGTTCCGCCAGCGCGGTAAGCTGCGGCGGGTGTCGCTGGGAACCTCCCGCGACATCTCTCCCGCCACGGCCCGACGCCTAGCGCGGGCGAAGCTGGCCGAGGTCGCGCTTGATGGCTTGCCGACGCGCAAGAAGGCTCGCGCAGCACAGAAGACCGATGCGCCCTTGCTGCGGGACTATGCCGAACGCTTCTGGGCTGACTATGCGCGACACTGGAAGCCTTCAACCCGCAAGCGCAATGAGAGCGCCATCTTCAAAGAAATTCTCGGCGCGTTCGGTGACCGGCGGATCGACGATCTGGCGAAGGGCGATATCCTGTTCTGGCGCGACAGCTTTGTCGAACGCCCCGGCATGTTCAATCGCACCTTGCCGGTGTTCTCCGCGATGATGGGATACGCCGAACGCCTCGGCCTGCGACTGCGCGGCTCCAATCCCTGCAAGGGGACGCCGCGTTACAAACGCAAGCCGATGGAGCGGTTTCTCGCTAGCCATGAATATGCACGGCTTGCCACGGCATTGCGGGATTACGAGGCGGAGCAGCCGCTCTATGTCGCAGCGATCCGCCTGCTGATCTTCACTGGCGCGCGTTGCGGCGAGATCGAGCAACTACGCTGGGAATGTGTGCAGGAACCGCGCCTTATGTTGCCCGACAGCAAGACCGGCGCGAAGATTGTCTATCTCAACCGGCAGGCCGCCGACGTGATTGCAACCCTGCCAGACAGAAAACCAACCGGCCTGCTGTTTCCCTCATTCCGCAATTCCGACAAGCCGATCACGCTCGGCATTCACTGGTCGAAAATCCGCAAACGCGCGGCCTTGCCGGATGTGCGTCTGCATGACCTGCGCCACAGCTTTGCTTCGGTCGCGATCCGCGACAACATTTCACTGATGGTGATCGGCAAGCTGTTGGGCCACGCGCTGGCAGAAACGACGACCAGATATGCGCACTTGTCCGACGAGATCGTCGCCGATGCCGCCGAGCGCGTATCCGGCTCCATCGCGCGCCTGATTGGAGTGGGGCAATGAATGCGCTGACCCTGCGGGGGATCGTCGCCGAGGAACTGGGCAATCTTCGGCTCCATGTTGTCGGCAAGTGCGGTGGCCTGGGTGAACTGCGCAAGACGTGCTGGACGCGCGAGCTACCCGGCTTTGGCACCCGGCATTATGTCAGCGGGCGCAAGGTCTACATCGTCCAGGCACGCATGGAAGGGCGCACCCGCACCGTGACGATCGGCAACGCCAAAGTGCTGAGCCGTGCGCAGGCGATGGACGTGGCGCGCTGTGTTCTGCTCCGTGCCCAGACAGGCGAGAATCCGGCGGAGGAGCGTAAGCGGCTGCGTAAGGTTCCGTCCTACCGCGACTTCCTGAAGACGTACTGGGACCGCGTTTCGCCGAGATGGAAGCCATCCACGCTCTACACCCATCGCTACTACAAACGGAAATATCTCGACCGGGCTTTCGAAGGCCTGTTCCTCGACGAGATCGAGGAACGCCATGTGCAGGAATGGTTCAACCGGGTCACCAACACCGGTGGCCCTGGCGCGGCCAACCGTTGCTGCGAAATCCTGCGCGCCATGTTCAACAAGGCCGAGCAATGGGGAGTGCGGCCCGAAGGCTCGAACCCTTGCCTCTACATCCGCAAGAACAAGGGGCGGAAGTGTGAGCGCTTCCTGTCCGATCAGGAGTTCAAACGAATCGGGGAAGTGCTCGACCGGCACCGCAAAACCTTCCCACTGCATTGCGCAGCGATCAGCCTGCTGATCCTTACCGGCTGCCGCAAGTCGGAGATCACCTGTCTCCAATGGAGCGAGGTGCGGGGAAGGCGCTTGCTGCTGACCGACAGCAAGACCGGTCCGCGCACGGTCTGGCTGGCCGAGGCGGCTGCGACCATTCTCCACGCTCTGCCACGCCGGGAGAAGCAGCGCTATGTGTTCTGGAACCCGGCTACCCAACGCCTGATCACCGACATCGGCAACTTGTGGAGCAGGTTGCGAGACGAGGCGGGGCTTCCCGGCGTTCGGATCCATGATCTCCCGCACAGCTTTGCCAGCCATGCCGCCGCCCATTCGGAAACTCTGCCGATGATCGGCAAGTTGCTTGGCCATGCCGATGTGCGCACGACCACCCGCTATGCCCATCTTGACGATGGCCACGTCATCGAGGCAGCCTGGCGGATCGGCGACCTGATCGAGCGCAACATCAACGGCTCATATTCATTGAGCCGTAACACTAAGTATGATAGTGGGCCGTTGCTGCATGACTGAGAACCCGCGCATCCGCATCTACGCCAACCGCTGGTTTGCTAAGTTCGCGGCTAAGGAAAAGATCAGCGATGCTACGCTTGCTGATGCCGTGCATCGGGCCGAGACCGGCCTGATCGATGCCGATCTTGGCAGCGGCCTCATCAAGCAGCGCATCGCGCGCCAGGGCGGCGGCAAATCGGGTGGCTATCGCTCAATCCTGATCTTCCGCTCGGGCGAGCGGGCCATATTCGTGTTTGCCTTCGCCAAGAGCGACAAGGCCAACCTGGGTGCGGCGGAACTGAAGGTCTATCGCAAGGCCGCCAGCATCATGCTGGAGCTGGGCGAAGATCAGATCGAAACGGAAGTTGACGCAGGCCGATTGGTCGAGGTGAAAGACGATGAGCAAGGCTAAGGCAAAGACCTACAAGAGTGAGGCGATGGCCGCCGTCCACGAGATGATGGAAGGCCTCCACGACGCGGGCAGCATCGACAAGCGCACCATGCGCGAGTTCGACGAGGCGTGCCTTGCGCCTGCGCCAATCCTCTCGCCGGACGAGATCAAAGCTATCCGCGAAGCAGAGCATGTCTCGCAACCGGTCTTCGCGCGCTATCTCAACGTGTCGAAGAACCTAGTGTCGGACTGGGAGCGGGGCGCGAAGAAGCCGGGAGGTCCGGCGTTGCGGCTACTGTCCATCATCCAGCGCAGTGGGCTGGGTGCGGTAGCTTGAATTGCGATACCCTGCGAAGAATAAGATCTGCCGCTAGTGAGAGTGCGGTAATGATCTGCACCGTCATGGCAGCTTAACACCATATGTTTCGAAGCTTGTCCGTATATCTGGATCGATCGATAGGGCTGCGCGAAGATCGGCTTCGGATTTCGCTCGATCGCCCTTACGCGCCCAAGCGACGGCTCGGCCAAATAGAGACGTTGGCAAATTTGGACTTTTAGCGAGTGCCCGGTCGTAGTCAGATATGGCACCATCAAGCCGACCTAACCGAAGCAAAACCAAGCCGCGACTGTCAAGATATCCGGCCACGTCGGGCGCCTTTGTAAGCGCCGCTTCACAATCAGCAAGCGCCGATTCGAGCGCCACTCCGGCAGTCGCCTTCGCCCAGCACATATTGTTGAAGATCACTGCCTCGGTCGCCCTCCCTCTGGCTCGCTGGAAGTCAGCGTCAGCGTGCGCTGCATCACCCGAACGAGCAAAGGCGATGCCGCGCCCCAAAAGAAGTGCAAGGTCGTCTGGAGACTTCTGAAGTGCAGCGGAATAGGTCGAGATAGCTCCAGTTAGGTCTCCGTTTTCCGCCTGCAAGTTGGCCTTTTGCGAAATGGCTTCGCTGAAATTTGGATCAAGCTTCAGCGCGGCATCGAGGTCCGCCCGGCGGCCTGCCAGATCGGTCTTCGGTCTACGGAGGCTACGGTTCAGGTAGATGTATGCCTCAGGCTTCAGCGCTATTGCCTTGTCGTATGCCCGCATCGCTTCAGCGTCCTGATGAAAGGCACTGTAGATGTTTGCGGCGACGACGTGAGCGTAGTTATTGTCTGGATTGGCAGCTGTGACGGCCTTGGCCTCAGCAAGCGCTTCGGCCTCTCTGCCTTGCCCACGGAAAAGATTCGCTCGCAAGAGATAGAGGTCAATCCATCCGGGTTGCTGCTTGATCGCCGCAGCCGCATCACGAAGGGCAGCCTCGTCATCACCCGCCGCACGCGCTGCTTCGGCCCGATGACCCAGCGCAAAGCCGTTGTCCGGCTCAAGCTGCAACGCCGAAGTGTACGCTGCTATCGCGTCCTGCCATGCGCCCTTTTGCTGCGACATCAGCCCACGGGCACGATACACCACGGCATTCTTCGGATTGATTTTGGCCGCGGCATCGAGGTCGGTAGCTGCTGCAGCGAAGTCCCGCTTCCAAACCCGTGCGATACCCCGATTTGCAAGCAGCCATTCACTGGATGGGTCTAGGGAGTGCGCTTTGTCAAAGTCGGCTATGGCCTTGTCGTATTCCTGCTGGTTCAGGAGGAAGTTGCCCCTGGCGATGTAGGCGTCTGGGTCGTCGGGCCTCTTCTCGACAATTGATGTCAGATCAGCGAGCGCACTTTGCGTATCCCCGAGGCTGGTATATGCTGCTGCCCGATGCTCGATCGCATAGCGATTGTCAGGTTCCTGCTCCAAAGCTCTTGTGTAAGCCTCCACGGCGTCTTGCGGGCGACGTTCGACATCGGCAAGCATTCCCCGGCCAATGCCGTTCTGAACGAACGCCGGGTCGATCGCCTCGGCCTTAGCGAGATCGCTTCTTGCTCCTGCGAGGTCCCCGACCTGCACCCGAGTGATTCCGCGGTTTGCCCAAGCGTAGACGTTGTTCGGGTCGAGCTCGACTGCCTTGTCATAGTCTAGAAGAGCTTCCTTCCTCATTCCCCGATTGATGAAAACCTTGGCGCGGCTGACGTATCCTGACGATGTTGTCGGCACGTCGGCTTGGATTGCCGAAATATCGCTGCCGGAGTATTTGTACCCCGCTGGCATTCGGACCGATGCAGGTCGATCGTCGAGCATCCGTAGCGCCGCTTGATGCGCGGAAGCTTCCTTGGCGGGAAACTCTGCGACGACGCTACGTTCGGTCTTCTCGATGGTGAACACGCCACCCGCAATACTCGCGTGGCGACGATACTCGATTCCGCCTGCGGTTTCGTCGACCTCCATCCCCGTTCCGATCTTGAACTCGCCGGCCCCCTTCGGAAGCACGATCGTCTCGCGAGTGCGCGTGAAGTAGGGATAAGGGACGGCAAAAGGGGCGTCCTTGTCTACACCCGGATCACGGCCGAAATCGGCCCTATAGCCGACGTTCGTTCCGTCCGTCTGGTAGTTGCCATTCGCCCAATCCAGCTTCGCCTCGCCTGTCATCGACAGACGGAGTTCGCCTGCCTTTTGATCGAAGCTGGCGCTTGCCGTTTTCACATCGATGAAATCGTACTGGTCTTTCCAATAATCCTTCAACGCGCGGTCGCGCGCTTCCCCAACGAGGTTTGCCAGTGCTGCGTTGGCGCCGATCGCCTCATCACCACGCATGATGGTCTCGACGGTAGTTGGAGCGGGAGCCGAGATCCCTTTGCTCGCGTCTATCCGAATGGAAACATCCTGCGTCGGTGTCGCGAGAGGCGTCGGCACCATGCGAACAAGCGCGGCGTCTTTAGCGAGAAGGGGAAGACCCCAACCGAAATTGGGAATGGTCAGCCTGTCGAGGCTGGTATCGCCCGTTCTCGTTCCGTCCAGCCAGTAAGTGTTTCCCGCCACGGATGCTCGGACCAGCACATGATTGAACAGCCCCACCATGGGCAAACGCGCGTCTAGGCCGTCGCCGAAGGTCGTGCTGACCGCAACGGGTTCCGCCTCGATTCCCATGGCGTGAAGGAGTGCAAGGAGAAGGGCTGTCTTGCCCTTGCAGTCGCCATACCGGCGCGACCACGTCGTCTCGGCGTCGGCGGGAACGTAGCCGCCCGCTCCCATCGCCAGCGCGACGTAACGCACCCTGTCCTGGACTAGTGCGAGCGCTGCCTCGGTGCGGACCCTGGGGTCGGGCGAGAGGCTCTGTATGCGCTCGAGCTCCGACTGTAACGGACCCTGCACCGGGATCGTGGCAGCTTTTTCATAGAGTGGTGCCATAAGCGCACCCAGATCGGCCCAAGCGGCATAATCGGTCACCTCAACGAGGCGCCCAATGCGGTAACGAGGCGGCGCTCCCTTCGGCGGAACGATTGGCTCCACATTGTCGAGCGAGAGCTCGACAGTGGAGGTGTTGCCTGTCTTCGTTGCCTTAAGCTCGGGCAGGGAGGCGGTCTGGCGGACGCGTACCGGAAGGTTGGTCGGCCACTGAATTCGTAGATGTGCCCGTCCGATCGGAAAGCCGTTCCAGACCCCGGCGATCTGCTCGACGTGACCCCTAAGAGTTGGGTCGCTCGACGACACTGACATGGCGATCTCCAAGGTGTCGCCTACCTGCAAACCTTCGGGCTGAATATTAGCTGTGAGGACGCCATCTAGGGTCGCACTTTCCAGGTTCTGCTCTCGTCTAAGAACCGTGAACGTTTGGCCCGATTTGAGCACGTCAATGGTTTGGTCACCGCGGCGGATCAGAAGTTTGTGGACAGTCAGAACGTCGGTGTCGGGGCGCCACGGTAGCGAAATGTTTCCTGCGGCTAGTCCTTGTGGAGTCTGAATCTTTAGCGTTGTTTCGGAATAGACTGTCTGCTGTCCGCGTTCCAACGCGACTTGCTGGTCGGATAGCAGAATACGAACCGGCGCTTCGTCCGCCTTCGCGGGCGCCGGTGGCGGAGTAACAGGCTTCACCCAGACAGGCGCTGGGCCGAACACCGGCTTATCGGCAGCGTACGCTACACTCGTGAGCGCACTCGTGGCGACGAGCGCAGCGAGAAGAACTTTCATATACCTACGGCCCCTTTTCGGAGCCACTGTAGTGACGAATCGCCAGAAGACCAGACGGTCAGGAGAACGTAGATTTAGCTGCGAAGCGCGTCACGAGATTATCTCAAACCAGAACGCAAAATCTTCACACAGATCGACTCGGTAAGCTTGCCATTTGATACAAAAGAAGCGGCTTTGAGGAAGTTCGCCTTTGACAAAGCCTATCCCTCAAACGCCGGATAGGCTACAAAAGCCAAGCAATCCTGCGGCTTTCGCCTCCATAGTCGAAGGCGTAAATGGTGGATCACAACGGTCCAAACATGGAACAACTTCGCGCACACCGTACGCGACAAGTCACCGTGGATTCTGCAAGTATATCGCTGAAAATGCGTTCATTTTTGTTCGAAATCGAAAAGGGCAGCTTCTCCGTCAAAAATGACTTGGCTCCTTCGCCTTACGTGGAGGCGACCGCATCGACCGGCGCAACCCGCGGAAACGCGCGCTCCTCGATGTTCTTGACATGTTCTTATAAATGACTTAGACCCTGCAGTGCCTTTCGCAGTGCGCACCGGGCTCCTGACCACAAGGAGTCCGTGCATGACACGGCCAATCTGTCTCCAGGTTTACATCTCCAGCGAGCTTAGTTTGCTGATCCGCAAGGCCGCCAAAGCCAGGGGAATCAGCATGAGCGAATGGGTTCGCTCGCTGCTCGCGAATGCCTGCGCGGAGGAAGAACTCACGTCCCGTTTCAGCACCACCGTCGAGCGCATTTCGCGTCAGTCCGTCTTCCTGATGGTCGGTGTGGATGCGCTGCTCGCAGGACATGCCGACCATGGTTTGCGCGAACGGGCGCACCAGGCCTACGCCCGCAAGTGCAAGGAAATCGGTGTGGCCGGGGCCGCCGGCGAGGGAGGCGTCTCATGAAACGCAACCTCGTCAATTTCACCCGCGGCAGTCAGTTGCTCGGACACTTCAGCTTCATGTTCGCGGCCGGTCTCAAGGGGCCGTTGGTCATCGCTGCCATCGTTATCGCGTGGACCTCGTGGTGGACCCTTTCGACGGGTCTGACCGACCAGGAAGTCTATCTCGTCTGGATGCGGGCCTATGCCGCATTTTACGGCTTCATGGAGTTCGATCCGACCAAGAAGATCGCCCTCGAAACGGCGTTTGGCGGTTCCGTTCAATTCCCCATCGCGATGCTCGATACCTTCCCGCCGGTGGTTCGCACCTGGGAGCATATGCTCGATTTGCTTGGCGCTGCGCTCGTGCGATCGGCGCTGTTTCTCGTCCCCAGTTTCGTGCTGTTTTACTGGTTCGCCGCGCGGTTCGGCAGCCGCTCCAAGGAGCGCAAGCACGAGCGCGGGGCCATGCTCGTCACGCTTTCCGAACTCGTCGACGAATTGCGTGACCACAACCGGCGCGAGCGTGCCCGCGAATTGTCGGAAACGCTCGGGTGGAAATGGCGCCTGTGTACCCCGCGCGAACTGGCCCGGGCGTTTCCCTACCAGCCATCGCACCTCGCCACGGTCATCTATCCCTGGCGTCTCGAACAGAGTCACGCGATGCTCATCGGCACGACCGGAATGGGCAAGACCGTCGCCATGTCGGACATGCTGGCGGAGGCCCGGGCGAAAGGGCAACGCTGCGTCGTCTTCGATCTCACCGGCGCGTACATCGAGCATTTTCACGAGGGCCATCGGGACACCATCCTCAATCCCCTCGACGCCCGCTGCCCGCAGTGGAGCCTGTTCGACGAATGCCGTACAGAGGGTGAGTTCTGGGCCGCTGCCGAAGCGCTTGTCCCGCATGATGGCGGCGGGGAAGCACAGTTCTGGGTGATCGCTGCCCGTGCGCTGTTCGTCGAGTTCTGCCTGAAGCTGGTCGCCGAGGGTAGGGGTACGAACGAAGCGCTCGCGCGCGAATTGATGACTGCCGATCTGTCGCGCGTCCATGCCATGATGCGCGGCACGATCGCCGATCCGCTAACCGCACCGGAAGCGGCCCGGATGGCGGAATCGATCCGTGCGGTGTTCAACGTGAATGCCAAGGCGCTGAAGCTCTTGCCCAGCTCGGGGAGGCGCTTCTCGGTTCGCCAGTGGATCGAGAACGGCGGTCACGACGCCGAGGGCAAGGGCTCGGTCGTGTTCATCTCGGCGCGCTATGTCGACATGAGCGTTTGCGCGCAGTTGCTCACGCTCTGGCTCGACACGGCGATGAACACGTTGATGGCTGGCCCGCGAACCCGGGACCTCAAGTGCTGGTTTTTCGTCGACGAGCTGGGAGCGCTGCACAGGCTGCCGGCGCTTGAGAAAGGGCTCCAGACCGCGCGCAATTTCGGCGGCGCGATTGTCCTAGGGTTGCACGCCTACGCCAAGCTCAAGGAGGTCTACGGCGAGAACATGGCGATGACCTTGTCGTCGCTGGCCCGCACCAAACTGATCCTCGGCACGGCGGACCGCGAGACGGCGACCTGGTGCTCGGATTTCATCGGCCACCGTCAGGTCCGGGACATGGAGGAAGGCTACACCTACGGCTACAACAACGCCCGAGATGCGGTCAGCCTGACGCCGCGCAAACATATCGAGCCGCTGCTCCTGCCCGACCAGCTGATGAACCTGTCCCGGCTTTCGGGGTACATCAAATTCCCTGACGGCTTCCCGGCGGCTCCCGTGAGGTTGAAGCCGATAAGTCGGCCAAGGCTGGCTGAGACCTTCATCGGGCGGGCTGAGGAGCGCCCTGTCGCCGCCTCGTTTCGCCGCGAGACACCCGCCGGTGTCTCGTCCCATCCATCAACTTCTGCCGCTGCCGAGCATCCGTCTTCCAACGACGACGGCGTGAGCAAGCCGGTTGTTCCCAAACAGGGTGTTCTCGCGCTTGATCCGGACGCCAGTGATCGCACGCCGACGACACAGGAAGGCTTGAAGAAAGCCGATCGTGCGCAAGCGAATGATCCTACAGACAAGCCTTCCCGCGCCGCCCAACCGGGCGAGAAGACAAAGGGCGCGAAGGCGTCATTGGATGCCGCGCCAATCCCGATTGCGTCTCCCACGGGACTAGGATCTCGCAGCGATCGGACCACCGCCGAGAGCGATCCCGAAAGGGACGCGAGAGAAGCCGGCCGGCCGGATGCTCCACCGGCAAAGGCACCGGCAAGCCGGCCATCCGATTCCGACAAGGCGGCAGGTCGAACCGGTGAGCCCGAGGCCCGTCGGCTGATGGTCGAGGACGGATTGCCTGAGCGCGATACCCCGTCACGCGAAGGTCCCGATCTCGGCGATCTGGAACTGTGATGCGTGAGCTAGGCGCCGCACGGCCGGGTTGGGCATCATGCTCTCTGTAGCCAATGTCCGCACCGCCGGCGGCGCTGCCAATTACTTCGCCGCCGACAATTACTACACGCGCGCCGATGCCGACCGATCGGGCGAATGGCTCGGCAAGGGCGCCGACAGACTTGGCCTGCGTGGGCCAATCGAGGCGAAGCAGTTCGAGGCTGTGTTGAAGGGATTGCTGCCAGACGGGAGCCGCGTCGGCAGCGACAATCGCGTTCATCGTGCGGGCACGGATCTCACTTTCTCGATGCCCAAAAGCTGGTCGATCCTGGCCCTGGTCGGCGGGGACAAGCGCATCCTCGATGCTTACGCCGTAGCGGTCAGGGAGACCCTGGCCTGGGCCGAGAAGAACCTCGCTCAGACGCGGATGGAGGTGCGCGGCAAGGAGCGGGTCGTCACGACGGGCAATCTCGTCGTGGGTCTGTTTCAGCACGACACGAACCGCAACCAGGAGCCCAATGCGCACTTTCATGCGGTCGTTGCCAATGTGACGCAGAGTCCAGACGGCAAGTGGCGGGCGCTTCGGAACGACAAGCTCTGGGAGCACAATACCTTGCTCAACGCGATGACCATGGCGCGCTTTCGGCTGGCGGTCGAAACGCTCGGCTATGAGGTCGGCGAATATGGCAGGCACGGCAATTTTGAGGCCGTCGGCGTTCCCAAGGCCATTCGCGACGCCTTCAGTTCCCGGCGCGCGGAAATCCTCGATCGGCTGGCCACGATGGAGGGAAAAGGTCTTGCGGCACGCAATGTCGCGAACCTCATGACGCGAGCAGAGAAGGGCCGGATCGTGGATCGCGATGCGCTTGCGCGGCAGTGGGGAGAGGCCGCCGCCAAGCTCGGGTTCGATCCCGCGCAGGTGATCGCCCGGGCCAACGCGCGCGCAGCGCAGGACATCGGCAACGTCGCGGGCTTTGGACAGGTGGCGGTCCGACTCGTGCGGCAGGGCAGCGCGCTTGCCGCCGCCCTCGCGACGCGTCTTGGCCTCAAGGACAGTGACCCACTCCTGCCCGCGCGGATGGGGAACCGGACACCGGAGCAGATTGCCGCGGTCCATGCTGTTGCCTCCGCCATCCGCCACCTCGGCGAGCGTGAGGCGGCCTTTACCCGCGCCGATATTTTCCGCGCAGCACTTAGTTTCGCGCTCCCCACATCGATTATCGAGATCGAGAACCGTGTCGACCAGTTGCTGCGCCAGGGGCACCTCCTGAAGGGCAAGGGCGCCGATCGCGACCTTGTCACGACCCGCGATGCGCTCGGCCTTGAACAGCGCATCATTGCCGCCGTCGAAAGCGGGCGCGGCCTCGCTCCCGCGATCGTCCCGACCGATGTTGCCGGGGAGCGGCTGCAGGCACTCTCCCAGCTCAAATACGGCATGACGCTGAACCCGGGCCAGGAAGGCGCGGGACGCCTGCTGCTGGCCTCGCACAACCGGATCGTCGCGATCCAGGGTGTCGCCGGCGCCGGCAAGAGCACCGTCCTGAAACCGGTTGCCGATGTGCTGCGCGAGGAAGGCAGGGCCGTGCTCGGCCTCGCGGTGCAAAATACGCTGGTCCAGATGCTCGAGCGTGAAACCGGCATTCCCTCGATGACGGTGTCGCGCTTCCTGCGCCAGCATCGAGACCTGCTCGAAGGGGCCGACCCATCGCGGCTCGCCGAGGCAAAGGCCGCTATGCGCGGCACCGTCGTGCTGCTCGACGAAGCCTCGATGGTCGGCAACGCCGACAAGGAGAAGCTCGTTCGTCTCGCCAACCTGCTGGAACTGGACCGCTTCGCCAGTATCGGCGACAGGAAGCAGCTTGGTGCGGTCGATGCCGGAAAACCCTTCGACGTGATGCAGCAGGCGGGCGTCGAAACCGCAATCATGAACGTCAATCTGCGTGCGCGTGAGAAGGCGCTGCGCGATGCCCAATATGCCGCCCAAGGCGGTCACATCGACGAGGCGCTGCGGCATCTGGGAGGCCATGTCGTGGAAGCCGGGAATGGGGCTGCGGTCGAAGCGGCGGCGGCCTGGCTTTCCCTGTCGCCGGCAGAGCGCGAGACGACATCGATTTATGCCTCGGGCCGGGCGCTACGCGGTGAGGTCAATGAGGCCGTCCAGACCGGCTTGAAAGCCAACGGCGAACTGGGTTCAGGGTCGATGCGGCTCGAAACCCTCTCGCGCGTCAACGTGACGCGCGAGGAACTGCGTTATGCGCGCAGCTATGCAGCCGGGATGGTGATCGAGGTCGACCGGCGCCAGCGAGCCCAGGGCCTGCGGCCAGGGCGCTACCATGTGGTCGAAACCGACATGGCACGCGAGCGGGTCAGCCTCGAGAACGAGCGTGGCCGCCGCTTCGAATTCCGGCCCGGCCAGTTGCGGCCGCAAGGCGAGCAGGATCTGCTGCGCCTGTTCGAAGTTCGCGCGCTCTACATCCATGCGGGCGACCGGATCCGCTGGACCGAGACCGATCACAAGCGTGGCCTCCTCAATGCCGATCAGGCGCGCATCACCGCTATCGATGGCAAATCCGTCACGGTGAAGACCTCGCTCGGGGCCCAGCACACACTGGGGCGCGATGATCCGATGCTCGAGCGGCTCGATCTAGCCTATGCCCTCAATGCCCACATGGCACAGGGCCTGACGTCCGATCGGGGGATCGCGGTCATGGACAGCCGGGAGCGTAATCTGGCGAACCAGCAAACCTTCCTGGTGACGGTCACCCGCTTGCGCGATGGCTTGACCCTGTTCGTCGACAATGCCGGCAAGCTCGAGGCCGCAATCGAACGCAATCCGGGAATGAAGCGCTCGGCTCTGGAGACCGTCGATCTTCTGCGCGATGCCGCCGCGCGAGGCCGGGCGAAGGATCGGGCGCCGGCGCCGGCGCGCGATCCGCCGGAACTGGACCGCTCGCTCACCAAGCCTTTCGAGATCGGAATCTAACCGGGCTTTCCGCATCCATCCGCATGCAGCCGATTGACTAAAAGTTCTATATTTGTTCTCATGGCGATCATGTCCCGAATCGCTGACGATGTCCTGCTGACCCATCTCGAAGTTGCGCTCGCCGTGGCGCCCGAGCCGACGCTCGCCGGTCTGAACGCCGATGATCCGCGGGCCCAGCGCAGCGCCCGTGTCGATCTTGCGCGGCATCTGGTCGAGAGGATGCGTGGCTTCGTTATCGAGGGTGATGGCTATACCAGCGGCGGAATTCAGCCCTGCCTGTTTCCGGGCGACCTGGCGCCGATCGGGTAAGCCGCATGTTGCGTGATGCTCCGCTCATTGCAGCGGTGTATCGCCATCTTTTCCGGTCAACTGCCCAATCCGTTCGGCGATAGCCTGCCAGGTTTGGATGCCTGCCGCGTCGCCGGCCAGCGCCAGGGCGCCAATCTGTTCGGCGACATGGAGCGAGGCCTTGTCGCCATGCGTCGTCAGCACCTGATTGGCACAAGCCCAGAGTTCCCACTCGCTGAGCATCAGTGGAGATGTCCGGCGAGGCCGAATAGCAAGGCTATGAGGCCGTAGCCCACGAATGCTGCGGTCAGCAGATATTCGACGTTGAGCCTGAGCCCGAGTCCTTGCCGACCAGGGCGGGGCTGTCCTGCCGGCCAGATCTGATCGCAGACGATGCCGTTGAAGCCGGCGCGCTGGCCCGTGACTTCGACCTCGCAGCCGATCAGGCGGCGAGACGGGCGCCGCGCGTCCAGTTCCCACACGCCGCCGCCACTCCGAAGAAGCAGGCCATATGGTCCTTCTTCTAGGTATCCGGTGAGATGCAGGTCGGCGCCTAGCGGCACGCCTGACCCTTCCAATAGCGATCCCAGCGAAGAACCGTCCCCGTGCGGATCATGGCGCAGGAGAGATCGGCGCCCGAAGGCAGGCGGCACCAGGCGGCTGTCCTGCTGCCTCCGGCAGACCCTTCGGAGCGGCATGTCAGCCTCGGACCTCGAACGACGACATGACCTGTCGGGATGGTGCCGCGCGCCCCGCCCAGCAGGCCTACCAGCGCATCACGGGCTTCTACCGCCGAGGCAGAGGGGCAGGGCTGGTTGGAGCGGCATGTGCCATCCATTTCGCGCGCCGCGATACCCGCGATGCGGAGATGCGGTCCCTCTGCGCACCAGACGGGGCCGTCGCCGTCCCAGACATGGGTGGGCGTGCAAGTGAAGGTCTGCCCGGCGGCGACGATCGAGGCGGCAAGAATGACAAGCATCGGGATGGTGAGCCTAGCGTAGCGCTCGGCCGAACCACAGGACGCGGCCGACGATATTGATGGTGCGCTTTTCGAGACCGCGCCAACTGGGATAGGCGGGATTGTCGCTCAACACCGAGACCCGCTTGCCTTGCGGTTCGATCGCCACACGTTTCACGTTGAGCATGTCATCCATGCGCATCACGTAAATTCCGTCGCGCAGGCGCGATGCGCCATCGCCAAGATCGACCATCACTTCGTCACCGTCATGCAAGGTGGGCTCCATTGAGTCTCCATGAACCGCGATGATCGACAGGTTCGTTGCCTTGCTGGCTGTCAGCCGTCGCAGCCATTTTCCATCGAATCCGAATTGGGCGCATTTGCCTTCTATTTCGGCGAGCGCACCGTGACCGGCAGAGGCCTCGACCGCGAGCACGGGCACATGGACCAGTTCGACAGCGGGTCCTGAACGCCGTTCAGGGGCGCCGAGAACCTTCTCATCGACACCAAAGAAACGGGCCAGCACCGCGCGATCCTGCTCGTCCAGTTGCCTGGGGCTGCCGCGTCGGATGTACTGCTGGATATAGGCTGCATTGCGTCCGAGGAGGCGCGATATCGAGGAGTAATTGACCCCTCGCTTCTGGATCAGCTCGTCGAGGGTCCTACGTGCGTCGTCCATGGCTGGTGGTTCCTATCGTATCTTCCTAGGAATTTGATCTTAGACTCTAGGGACTTTCCTAGTATGAACATAACCGGAACGCAAGCGCAGAGCGAGTCGAAGGTGATGGAGCTACTCGAGCAGGTCGAAGGATATTTGGCGCGGACTGGGATGCGGGCGAGCACTTTTGGGAGGATTGCGGTTGCGGATCCCAGGTTTGTGCAGGACTTGCGCGGCGGACGTGAGCCGAGGCAGAAGGTCCAGCAACGCATATGCGAATTCATTTTGGAAGAATGCAAGCTTCGGGACGACGCGACGCGCTTTTCCGAGCCGTTGTGAAGCCGGCAGAAAATTCGGGTTTCAGCGCCAGTCTTTCCCATTGCTGCGATGCACTATTGAGTCCTTGTGAGCCATAACCCTCTATCGTTGAGCGAAACCAAAAGTTCGCGCGGCGGGAACGTAAAATCGCGAGCCCCGAGCGCCGGTTCAAGCCGTCAACTTCAGCTCGCGGCGCTAGAAAGGACGCGCTGAGCCAGCCCACCCGCTGCTTTGGAAAGGCCAGGTTACTCCCGGAAAAATCCTGATGGCGACGGCACGAGAACTGGACGGTTCGAAAAACTCTGGCGCTTAGAGCCCGTTTCGTAAGGTGAGCGCGGTCAACGCCATGTAACGCGTCCTTGGCCGTAGCCCGGAAATCGAGTTTCAAATTCGTCCATGAATTTAAGGCGGACAAGGTTGAGCTCGCCAATCAGATCAGCAGGAAATTCGGCCAGTCCTGCTTCATCCAGCAGGTCGAAAAGGCCGAGCATGACCTGCTGCGCTCGGCTGGTTCGATGGGCACGCCATACTCGTCACGCTCTTCGCCCATAGTCGTCCCCTGCACCGGTTAAGTGTTGAGCATCGCGGCACGGACTGATTCAGAGAGGTTGCTTACACCTTCCTCGGAGAGACCATGTGGACCCGCGACACTCGGCGTCAGTATCTTGCATATCCAAGTAGCCTGACAGACGCCGAGTGGCAGATCGTTGTCGCTTTCCTTCCAGCGGCCCCGGCGACCGGCCGCCCGCGTCGTTGGTCTTGGCGCCTCCTGCTTGATGCGATCCTGTTCGTGCTCCGCACCGGCGCGCCGTGGCGTTGCCTGCCGCCAGGCTTCCCACCATGGCAGACGGCCTATCGATGGTTCGCCTAGCTGCGGGATCGGGGCTTCTTCCAATCCCTTAATCATGCTCTGGTGCTCGCGGATCGTGCTCGGCATGGCCGGGAGGAAGCGCCTTCAGCAGCCGTCATCGACAGCCAGTCCGTCAAGACGACGGAGGCCGGCGGCCCGCGTGGCTATGATGCTGGTAAGAAGGTCATGGGTTGCAAACGGCACGCGATGGTCGACAGTGACGGCCGAGCCTTGGAGCTGCTCGTGCACCCCGGTGACGTGCAGGATCGCGACGGCGCCGTGCCCCTGCTGAAGCGGTCTCGCCATCGGCATCCCTTCGTCGCCAAGGCGTTCGCCGACAGCGCCTACAATGCTGCGCGGGTCGGCGAAGCGACTTCGATCGACATCGAGATCGTGCGCAAGATCGTCGGGCAGGCCGGCTTTACCGTCCACCCACGCCGCTGGGTGGTAGAGTGCGGATTCCGAGGCCATCGCGCGCGGGATTCCGAAATGATCGCGCGCAGCGTTCCGAGAATTGTCCGCGCAGCATTCCGAGATGATCGCGCGCAGTTCGCGGTGGGGAGCACCTGATCGTTGGGCCATTTCGCCGGTCGGATAACGGCCGGAGGAAATGGATGCCGACGAGGAGGGTTGCGATGCGCCATGTGCGCGAGATTTTGCGTCTTAGCCTGGATGCGGGGCTTTCGACACGGGTGGTTGGCGAGCGGGTCGGCGTTGGGCCTACGACGGTCCGCGACACGTTGAGGCGGTTCGGGTGGTCGGGACTGACCTGGCCGGTTCCGGCGGAGATGACGGACGCCGATCTGGAGGGGCGTCTTTACGGCGTGTCCGGTGTGAAGCCGGGCCGACGCAAGCAGCCGGAGCCGGACTGGTCGGTGGTTGCGCGTGAGCTGAAGCGCAAGCACGTGACGCTGCAGGTTCTCTGGGAGGAATACGGTGGTCCGCTTGAGCGGTTGGCTGGGGTGGTCGACTTCGAGGTTTTCCGAGGCCCATTGATTGCCGCTCTGCGTCGGAGCGTTCGTGGCAAGGGTGGCCGACTGCCGTTTGACCCGGTCCTCATGTTCAAGATCCTGGTGCTGCAGGCGCTGTACTCGCTGTCGGACGAAGCGACGGAGTTCCAGATCAAGGATCGGCTCTCGTTCCAGCGGTTCCTGGGCCTTGGCCTTGATGACACGGTGCCCGATGCAACGACGGTGTGGCTGTTCCGCGAGCGCCTGGTGCAGGCCAAGGCGATCGACAAGCTCTTCGCCCGCTTCGATGCGGCTCTGACTGATCGGGGCTATCTCGCGATGGGTGGCCAGATCATCGATACCACGGTGGTACCGGCACCCAAGCAGCGCAACACCGAGGAAGAGAAGGCCGCGATCAAGGACGGCCGGATTCCGGAGACATGGAAAGCAAAGCCCGCCAAACTCAGGCAGAAAGATCGCGATGCCCGCTGGAGCGTGAAGTACACCAAGGCCAAGGTGAAGGAAGGCGCCGATCCCAAGGCCTTCAAGCCGGTCGATCTCGCCATCCCGATGTTCGGTTACAAGAACCACGTGGGCATCGACACCTGGGATGCGAGCGCCGCCAATGCCCATGACGACGCCCGGTTGCCGGACCTGATCAGCACGAGCAACACCGGATCAGGGGTCTGGGCCGATACCGCCTACCGGTCGAAGAAGAACGAGGCCTTCCTCGAGCGGGGTATGTTCAAGAGCCATATCCACCAGCGCAAGCCGAACCGCCGCGCCATGCCCGAGCGCGTCGCTCGCGCCAATGCGAAGCGCTCAGCCATCCGCTCGGCGGTCGAGCATGTCTTTGCCGGGCAGAAACGCCGCATGGGTCTGATCGTGCGCACCATCGGCATTGCCCGCGCCCGCATCAAGATCGGCATGGCCAACCTCGTGTACAACTTCCAGCGGCTCGCCTGGCTCGAGGGGCGCACTGCGCCTGCTTGACCCGGAAATGGCCCAAAAGGCCGGCTGATCAACCGGAAATCAGCAGGTCAAGCCCGAGCATCGAACCCTCCACGGTCCCTGGCAACCGCCACCGCGCCTACCGCGTCGAAATCAGACAGTTCTTCGAAGCGTCCAACTTTCAACGGTCCAGAGCCTTGCTCATGAAATCGAACCCGGTCTGAGTCAAGCGCACGAACATGCTTCGGTTGTCATTGAGAGAGCGCTCCTTAACCACTAGGTCGTGCTTCAGGAGCGCGTCAATGTAGCGCAATGCCGTTGTGCTGGGGACACCGGAACTTTCGCACAAGTGAGTTACCCTTATATCCATTCCCTTGATTTTGCTGATAAAGAGAAAAAGTAACATATCCCAACTTGCCTCTCCAAATAAATCCGCAGGAAAGAGTGAATCGCGCCTTCTCCGGCGTTGGTATTCATTCATAGCGTACGTATATAATCTGAAAGTGGTCGATGATTGAAATATGTCATTAAATTTTTTTTCCAAATCCACTGTCGCAAACTGCGATCCGTTGGTCTCGGATTTGTCTATCATCTTTGCAATATCTAGGATTTTGAACGCAATTTCACGCAAGACCTCCGCTTCATCGCCAAGCCCCTTGGCTTCGTGACGTGCTTTATTCGTTCGGGCGCGTTGCTGGCGCTCTTTGGTGTCTGGCATGGGAGCTCTTTCAGTTCGGTGGCTCATCTCGTGATCAAATGGTTTGATGCAGGAGCTGCAATAGGGAGAAAATCCGAAGCGGCAAGAGGAAGCGGACAGTCATACCTCCAAAATGGAGTACATGCGCCGAGCGCTCACGCACATCACCGTCGTGCTTTTCTGGTGATGACAGGGTCGGGTTTGGCGAAGCGCGCCTGATTAAGGAAGATAGTGCCATAGGTGATGAGCGGAGAATCGACGGCCAGAAGCCCCTGTCTTTCAACGACCTCATCAACTAGCGAGCAAAGGAAATAGGCATCTTGTGGACGAAGGCCATGCTTTGCGGTCAGGCGGGCGATTTCCTCAAGTGTCCATGGCACCCGATCCGGAGTCGGGCCGGACATGTGCTGCTCTACCGGCCTGCGGTCTTTCCAGATCGTCTCCTTGAGAAGTTTGGCGTGGCCCTGACGCTGTATTTCGCACTGATAGCCATCGGCGACCGAAAGATCTTCAAGAGCGCGGCGGCGAGAAGGTAGCTCGCCCGTCTGAAACCGCAAGAGATAGTGCACCAGTGGTTGCGCGAGGGGATTAGCGGTTGCGCCGTCGTTCGCGAAAACCGTCACGCAGTCATAACCGCTCCCTTGTTGCCAGCAGCGGGTCAACTGGTCATGATCGTCATAAGCGACTTGGGACTGATCGACACCCTCCATCCATTCCAGGCGCTCGGACGCCTGATCCGAAGGCCATACGGCCTCCTCCTTTCCCGAAGAACAGGAAGCAGTCGTCACGGCAAGGATTGCGGCCCATTTGCCTTGCGCGACAAAGCTCTTCATGCTGGGTATCCTTGGCCTTGCATGTGTGCACCCGAATTGGCAAATTGCTATATGGGCCTTTGCTCTTGTTAACGGCTATTTGCGCAGCCGATGGCATGTTACAATGACATTCTGTCGTTCCCGATTTGTGCCGCGCAGGGGATGGATTGTGGATAGGTCAACGACGCTATGGTCTCGCTCGTGAGACTGGTTTGGCAGGAGCAGAAGCTGCGCTCGTGGCCAGTTGGCGTTTCGCCTGAAACCCTGATTGACGCGCTATATGAGGATGCTCTGACATTTGTCACGCTGCCTGCCGACGAAATCGACTGGCATGGCACTCGCAGACAAATTGCGCTCTGGAGAATTCACTCAACGCCCCGCGAATGACATCTGCCCAGGGCAACACGGCGTTCAGAACGCGCGGTCGTGCACCAGCACGCGGATCGTCAGCAGCACGATCTTGATGTCGCGCAGGATCGTCCAGCCTTCGAGGTATTCGAGGTCCGACTGCAAGCGGTCGATCAGGTCGGTCTCGTGCTCGGTCGCGCCGCGAAAGCCGCGGATCTGGGCCAGCCCGCTCAGGCCCGGCCTGAGGCAGTGGCGCTGCCAGTAGCGCAGATCGACTTCCCAGAACAGCTTGGAGCCCGCCTGCGAGCCGATCGCGTGGGGGCGCGGGCCGACCAGGCTCATGTCGCCGATCAGCACGTTGAAGAGCTGCGGCAGCTCGTCGATGCTGGTCGAGCGGATCAGTCGGCCGACGCGCGTCACCCGCTGATCGCCCTTGCTGGCCGAGACGACCCCGTCGTTGTCCGCCTGCGTCACGGTCATGCTGCGGAACTTGTACATGTCGAAGAAGCGGTTGCCCCGGCCCATCCGGCGCTGGATGAAGAACACCGGCCCGCCGTCCTCCAGCTTGACCGCGATGGCGACCAGCAGCAGCAGCGGCGAAAGCGCCAGGATCGCGCCGGCGGCGAAGGCCAAGTCAAACAGGCGCTTGATCGCGCGGTCGCGCAGCCCCAGCGGCCCGGCCGAGATCAGCAGCAGGCCATGGCCTCCGGAAACCCGCGCGCCCTGCGCGCCCAGCCGCGCGACTTCGTCGTCGAGCACTTCGCCATCGACGTTCGCGCCCTTGAGCATCAGCGCCCAGGCCGCGCGGCGATCGGGCGGGCAGCTCACGATCACCCGATCGATATTGCGTAGGATAAGGCCCAAGCGGTGCAAGGCATGTGGGTCTTGCAAGTCGGGACGAAGGTCAAACCTCGCTGCGGAGATGTGAATGGCGGGAGTAACCGTGATGCGCGGGCCGCCATCGTCGATCACAAGCTGGTTGATTACGCTAGGGCCGCAACGCCATCGCATGACAGATCGAATCAGCAGCCGTCCCACGATGACGAAGAAGCCGGCGAGCGTCGCGCCCCCAACCAATTCAATCCTCGACAGTTCATCGGTCGATTCTACAAAATACGCCAGCAGGACCGTGGTTACGCTTGCGACGGCGAGGGCAACCTCTGCGCGAAAAATGCCTCTCGCGAAATCCTGCAGCGCCAAAAGCGAATAGCAGCGATTATAGCTGGCGACTATCAGGAATACTGGAAGAAGCAAAGGGCCAACGGACAGCGCTTCCCGCAGCGTCGGCACGCCAAAATGTATAAGGGAGGCCAGCGCGAATCCTGCGATAATCGCGAGGAAATCGCAGGCCATCATGGCGACATAAAACTGAAGACGAAGCTTCGCTAGCGACGGAGCGACCAGCATCTCGCCGCGCGACGAATATCGGAGATTTACGGGTTCGCTCACGCTTACTGCCCTCATCCACGAGATATCCTGGTAGCGAATCCTTCCCAGGGATCCTCACATGGGCGAGGCGTTTATTGGCAAGAAGTCGCTTCGTCACGCGACAGAGTCAAGCGGAGATGGGAAATGAGTATCGCGCGCATAGCCAATCGCTTGGGCCAAAGGGCAAACATCGCAAAAATTGACTGATACCAGCCTTCGCAGTGCCTGACTCACAGGGGATTCCCAATGCGGTGAAAATCTGAATCTATGT
>NZ_JARESE010000109.1 GCF_029076845.1 Novosphingobium album (ex Liu et al. 2023) | reverse complement strand
CATCTGGCCCGGCCACGAATCGGTGATCACCAGGCAGCCGTCGCCCGGTCCCTCGATCGGCGTGCCGTCGTTGTCGAGCAGGCGCGGCTTCACCCCGAACATCGGCTTGCTGGCCGAACCGGGCTTGAGCGCGGTGGCCCCGGGCAGCGGCGTGATCATCGCCCCGCCCGTCTCGGTCTGCCACCAGGTGTCGACGATCGGGCAGCGCCCTTCGCCCACCACGGCGTGATACCATTCCCACGCCTCGGGATTGATCGGCTCGCCCACCGAGCCCAGCAGCCGCAGGCTCTTGCGGCTGGTCTGCCGCACCCATTCGTCGCCCTCGCGCATCAGCGCGCGCAGCGCGGTCGGCGCGCCATAGAAGATCTCCACGCCGAACTTGTCCACCACCTGCCAGAACCGGCTGGGATCGGGGAAGTTGGGCACCCCTTCGAACATCACCGTGGTCGCCCCGTTCATCAGCGGGCCGTAGACCACATAGGAATGGCCCGTCACCCAGCCCACGTCGGCCGCGCACCAGTAGATCTGCCCGGGACGGTAATCGAACACGTATTCGTGCGTCATCGAGGCCCAGACCGCATAGCCGCCGGTGGTGTGCAGCACCCCCTTGGGCTTGCCGGTGGAGCCCGAGGTATAAAGGATGAACAGCGGGTCTTCCGCGTTCATCTCCTCGGGCGGGCATTGCGCGCTCTGGCCGGCGACGCTGCTGGCCCAGTCGATGTCGCGGCCCTCGACCAGCGGCACGCCCCCGGTGGTGCTGGCGCCGGTATGCGCCAGCACCACCACCGTATCAACGCCGGGGCAATGCGCCAGCGCTTCATCGACATTGGCTTTCAGCGGCACCTTCTTGCCCCCGCGCAACCCCTCGTCGGCGGTGAGCACCACGCGGCTGTCGCAATCCTGGATGCGGCCCGCCAGCGCATCGGGCGAGAAGCCGGCGAAGACGATCGAATGGATCGCCCCGATCCGCGCGCAGGCCAGCATCGCCACCGCCGCCTCGGGCACCATCGGCAGGTAGATCGTCACCCGGTCCCCCCTGGCCACGCCGCGCGCCTTCAGCAGGTTGGCAAACCGGCACACCGCATCGTGCAACTCGCGATAGGTGATGCGCCGTTCGGGGTTGGCCGGATCGTCGGGCTCCCACAGGATCGCCACCGCGTCGCCACGCTCGGCCAGGTGGCGGTCCAGGCAGTTGGCCGCCAGGTTCAAGGTGCCGTCACCGAACCAGCGAATGCCGAAATCGCCTTCGGCAAAGCTCGTCTGCTTCACTTGCGTGAACGGACGCAGCCAGTCCAGCCGGCACGCCTCCTCGCGCCAGAACCCTTCCGGGTCCTCCACCGAGCGCCGGTACATCGCATCATACCGGGCCGCGTCA
>NZ_JARESE010000108.1 GCF_029076845.1 Novosphingobium album (ex Liu et al. 2023) | reverse complement strand
GTGGTTTGCGGTTCCGGACGGGCGTGCAGGACGTCCGCTGCGCTTTTCCGCTCAGGCGATCGAGTTTTGCCTGACGCTGAAGGGGTTGTTCCAGCTTCCTTTGCGTCAGGTGACGGGGCTGGTCCAAAGCCTGCTCAGGATGACGGGTCTGGACTGGCCCGTACCGGATTATACGACACTGTGCCGCCGCCAGCGGACCTTGCCGGTGGAGTTGGGCGGACGCCCCAGTTCAGGCGGCCTGCACCTTCTGGTGGACAGCACCGGTATCAAGATGATGGGCGAAGGCGAGTGGAAGACGAGGAAGCACGGCGCGTCCCGGCGTCGCCAGTGGCGCAAGGTGCATATCGGGATCGACGCCGGGACCCTCGACATCCGGGCGATTGAAGGGACGACCAATGCCGCCGGCGATGCGCCGACCCTGCCGGACCTGCTGGCGCAGATCCCGGACGAAGAGCGGATCGTCAGCGTCGGTGGCGACGGTGCCTATGACACCAAAGACTGCCATGCGGCCATTGCCGAACGCGGCGCCGATCCGATCATCCCGGTTCGCCGCAACGGCCGATCATGGACAAAGGACGGTCCCGGCGTCGATGCCCGCAATGAGACGCTGCGGGCGATGAAATATCTGGGTCGGACAATCTGGAAGAAGTGGAGCGGCTATCATCGCCGCAGTCTGGTCGAAACCAAAATGCACTGCTTCAAGCTGCTGGGCTCCCGCCTCGCAGCGCGCACCTTTGAGCGTCAGATAACCGAGCTCAAAGTCCGTGCCGCAATCCTCAATCGCTTCTCACAAATAGGAACGCCCAATACCGT
>NZ_JARESE010000107.1 GCF_029076845.1 Novosphingobium album (ex Liu et al. 2023) | reverse complement strand
GGGATGATGATATGAAGAGGGCCCCGATCGGGGCCCTCTTCATATCATTGTTGTCTTTGCCGATCAGGTGGTGGTGATCTGGCCGGTGTCCGGGTCGATGGTGTCGCTGGCCGGGTATTGCTCCGCCCTGGCGGCGGATCGGCGGCGGCCGGCGGACTGCTTCAGCCGGTAGCTGTCGCCGTTCATGGTCAGAATACTGACGTGGTGGGTCAGCCGGTCGAGCAGCGCGCCGGTGAGCCGTTCGGAGCCCAGGACCTGTGTCCAGTCCTCGAAGGGCAGGTTGGACGTGACGATGGTCGAGCCGCGCTCGTAGCGCTGCGAGAAGACCTCGAACAGCAGTTCGGCGCCGGTCGCCGTCAGCGGCACATAGCCCAGCTCATCGACGATCAGCAGCTTGACCGCGGCAAGCTCGCGCTGGAGCTTGAGCAGCCGGCGCTCGTCGCGCGCCTCCATGAGTTGGTTGACCAGTGCGGCGGCGGTGGTGAACGCGACCGTGAACCCCTTCTGGCAGGCCGCCAGGCCCAGCGCGAGCGCGGCATGGGTCTTGCCGGTGCCGCTGTTGCCAAGTGCGATGACGTTCTCGCGGCGCAGGATGTACTCGCAGCGGGCCAGCTCGAGCACCAGCGGCTTGTTGAGGCTGGGGATGGCGGCGAAGTCGAACGTGTCGAAGCTCTTCACCGCCGGGAACCGGGCGGCCCGGATGCGTCGCTCGACCGTGCGCCGTTCGCGGTCGATCAGCTCCAGTTCGATCAGCCGGAGCAGGTAGCGCGGGTGATCGACACCATCGCGGGCGCACTCGCGGGCGACCTTGTCATACTCGCGCAGCACCGTCGGCAGCTTCAGCTGCTTGAGGTGATGGGCGAGCAGCACCTGCGGCGCCGTGCTCATCGTGCCCGTGGGCATCGGGTCATCAGCCCGGGTCATGCCGCCAGCACCGCATAGTCGGCCGCCGACGTCGTCTTCACCGCGGTTCTGGGCAGATGCGGATAGGCCGCCAGATCGAGCCGGGCGGGCCGCCGCTCGATGCGCGCCAGCGCGATCAGCTTGACTGCGTCGAAGCCGGGCGCGCCGATCTGGATCGCCTGGGTCACCGCAGCGGTGACGATATCGAGCGGCAAGGCCTCCAGCAGCCGCAGGACCTGGATGAACTCGCGCTTGCCGCGATTGCCCATCCTGGCCTCCAACAGATGCCGCAGATGCTGGAACACCTCAGGCAGGCGCCAGCCCTGCAACGCAGCCGCCTGGTCGAGCGCCCCCGGCTTGGTCTCGATGAGGGCGAGATAGTGGAGCGGCTCGGCGATGAACGCACCTTCGGCGTAGCAGCGGGGATGCCGGGCGATCTCCTGCCCACCGCACAGGATCACGACCTCATCGACGAAGCCCTTCACCACGACGTCCTGGAACCCATAGGCCGTCGGCACCGAGTAGTCGTTGGTCCGGTAGCGCACCAGCGCCGTCGAGGAGACACGCGCTGCCCGCTTCTCGCACGGTTCCAGCGGCACCGCCGGCAATGGGCGCAGCGCTGCCAGATCGGCCACCAGGCGCTCACCGATGGTCGCGGTGTGCCGGCCGGCACGCTCGGCCTGGCGCGCGCGGCAGCGATGCTCCAGTTCGGCGTTGAAGGCATCGAAGCTCGCCGCGTCAGGGACCGGCGTCATGAAGCAGCGCCGGGCAAACTTCACCAGTCCCTCGACCTTGCCTTTGTCGTTGCCCTTGCCCGGACGGCCGAAGCGGTCTCGGAACAGGTAATGGCTGACCAGTTCGGTGAAGGCCCGCGTCCGCTCGCGCTTCCCGTCGCCGCAGATCTTCGCCACCGCGATCTTGGTGTTGTCGTACAGGATCGATAGCGGCACTCCGCCGAAGAAGGCGAACGCCGACACGTGCCCGTCGAGGAATGCCTCGGTGGTCTCGCGCGGGAACGCCTTCACGAAGCAGGCGTCCGACTGCGGCAGGTCGATACAGAAGAAGTGGATCTTCTGCCGCACCCCGCCGATCACCCCGACCGCTTCGCCAAAATCGACCTGCGCATGGCCCGGTGGGTGGGCCAGTGGCACGAACGTCTCGCGCCCGCGGGCTCGGCTGATCCGGACATAATCCTTCACCACCGTGTAGCCGCCTGCAAAGCCATGCTCGTCGCGGAGCCGCTCGAAGATCCGCTTGGCGGTATGCCGCTGCTTCACCGGCGCGGTCCCATCCGCCGCCAGGATCGCGTCGATCACCGGTAGCAGAGGACCCAGCTTCGGCTTCTCCACGGGCTTGGTCCGCGTGTAGCCCGGCGGTAGCGAGAACCGGCACATCTTCCCCACCGTCTCCCGGCTCAGCCCGAAGACCCGCGCCGCCTCGCGCTGGCTGTGACCCTCGATAAACACAAAGCGCCGAACAGCGGCGTAGCTCTCCACGGCAAACATCCTTGGCCGACCTCAAAAAGGTTCAGCCTAACCAATGGCCGGAT
>NZ_JARESE010000106.1 GCF_029076845.1 Novosphingobium album (ex Liu et al. 2023) | reverse complement strand
TGCGGGCGAAGCCCGTGCCGATCGCCTATGCGACTGGGCGGCCGATCCCGAGAGAGAGCGGCCGCCCAGGTCTTCTATCGTTGATGATCGCGAACGCGCCGCGCAGGATTATGCAGGCAACGACCGCTCATACCAGGGCCGCGTCTTCTTCACGAGCGCGACGACCGAGAGCATCACCGGCACCTCGACCAGCACGCCGACGACGGTGGCGAGCGCCGCGCCCGATCCGATGCCGAACAGGCTGATCGCCGCGGCGACGGCGAGTTCGAAGAAGTTGGACGCGCCGATCAGCGCGGCGGGCGCGGCGACGCACCAGGCGACGCCGAAGCGGCGGCTCAGCCAATAAGCGAGCCCGGCATTGAAATAGACCTGGATGAGGATCGGCACGGCGATGAGCGCGATGACCAGCGGATGCGCGATGATCGCCTCGCCCTGGAAACCGAACAACAGCACCAGCGTGGTGAGCAGCGCGATCAGCGATACGGGGCCGAGCGCTGCCAGCAGGCGATCGAGCGCCGGCTGTCCGCCAGAGGCCAGCAGCGCGCGACGGACAAGCTGCGCGGCGATTACCGGCACGACGATGTAGAGCAGCACCGAGATGAGCAAAGTGTCCCACGGCACCGTGATCGACGCGACCCCGAGCAGCAGCGCGACGATCGGCGCGAAGGCGAACACCATGATGACGTCGTTCAAGGCGACCTGGCTCAGCGTGTAATTAGGCTCGCCCTCGCACAGGTTGGACCAGACGAACACCATCGCCGTGCAAGGCGCGGCGGCGAGCAGGATGAGGCCGGCAATATAGGAGCCGATCTCGGCCTCGGGCAGCCAGGGGCGGAACAGATAGCCGAGGAAGAAGGTGCCGAGCAGCGCCATCGAGAAGGGCTTCACCGCCCAGTTGATGAAAAGCGTGACACCGACGCCCTTCCAGTGCCGCCTGACTGATCCCAGCGCGCCCAGGTCGATCTTGAGCAGCATCGGCACGATCATCAGCCATATCAGCACCGCGACGACGATGTTGACGTTCGCGATCTCGGCCGCGGCGACGCGCGCGAACAAGCCGGGCAGCGCATAGCCGAGCGCGATGCCGACGACGATGCAGGCCGCGACCCAGAGGCTGAGATAGCGTTCGAAGGTGCCGATCGCGGGCTTCGCCGCCGCGGCGGCATCGCTCACGCGGCGTCCCCGCGCCGGTTGCTCGCGCCTTCGCCCTGACCGATCTCGCGGACATGTGCCCTCAATGCCATCACGTCGAGCTGGTCGAACGGCAGCGCCATGAACAGCTTGATGCGGTTCTCGAGATAGCGCAGCGCTGTCACGAAGGCGCGCTCGCGCTCGATGTCGTTGCCCTCGACATGGCTCGGATCTTCGATGCCCCAATGGGCGGTCATCGGATGGCCGGGCCAGACCGGACACGTCTCGCCCGCCGCATCGTCGCAAACGGTGAACACGAAATCCATCACCGGCGCGTCCGGCACGGAGAACTCTTCCCAGCTCTTCGAGTGAAGGCCTTCGGTCGGGTAACCGATGCGCTCCAGCAGCCTCAGCGCGTCGGGGTTGACCGCGCCCTTGGGGAAGCTGCCTGCGGAATAGCCGCGGAACCGGCCTTCGCCGAGCTTGTTCAGTGCGCTCTCGGCGAGGATCGAGCGGGCCGAGTTACCCGTGCAGAGGAACAGGACATTGAAAACACGGTCGGTCATTGAACGGCTCCGGGTTGGCAGCAGGCGGCCCTGGTGACCACGTCGGCGAGCGGAGCACAGATCTCCGGGGCGCCGCCGCAGCAATCCTCCATCAGGAAGCCGAGCAGGTCGGTCATGCGGGCATAATCAGCGGTGTAGATGATCGACCGGCCCTCGCGCCGCGACGACACGAGCCCGGCGTGGCCGAGGATGTTGAGGTTGCCCGAGAGCGTCTGCGGGACATGGCCCGTCGCGCGCGCGATATCGCCCGAGGCCATGCCCTCGGCGCCGGCGCGGACCAGCAGGCGAAAGACCTCGAGGCGGCCCGGATGCGCGAGCGCCGAGAGCGAGGCGACGGCAGCGTTCGCGTCCATCAGCAGCACGCCTGCTTTGGCGCGGGCGCATCGGCGGGGCCGCAGCAGGCCGCGGCGGGCTCGGGCAGCACCTCGTCCTCGCCGTAGCTGGTCGCCTCACCGAAGGTGAAGAAGGTCTCCCAGCGCACGCCGGCGGGATCGCGGACCCAGCTCTTGTCCGACTGCGCGTAGCAGCAGGTGGTCGCTTCCTGATCGAACGTCTCCGCCCCGGCGGCCTTGAGGCGACCGGCGAGCGCGCCGAGCTCATCGGCGCTGTCGACCTGGATGCCGATATGGTCGATGCCGGCCGCGCGCGCGCGCTCGGAGATCGCGAAGTTGACCTTGGGATCGTCGAGCATCCACTTGGCGTAGTCGTCCTTCACGACGACGGGCGCGGCGCCGAACAGCGTCTCGTAGAACTGGATCGACGCGCCGAGATCGGGCACGCTGACGTGCAGATGGATGCGCTTCATGGAATGGCTCCTGATAACGACTCGATGACACTACGAGTATATCCGTAATATCATCGAGTCAATGAGCACGACGCTCATGGCTGCTGGGCGTGCATCCAGTCAGCGGCGGCCTGCGCCTTGCTGGCTGCGGTGAAGATCGCCCGCGGCTCATCCTTCAGGAGTTGGAGCCAGGAAGCGATATAGGCGGCGTGGTCGGGCCGCGGCTCGTGGGCGATCCCGAGATCGGCGAGCAGGAACGAGGCGGTCAGCTCGGCGGTCGCTTCCTCCATCGCGAGCGCGTGCCTGGTCCACTTGGCGCTGAAATCCCGGTCGAGCCGATGGGCTGCGCCACTGGCATGAGCGGCCTCGTGAATACGGGTGGCATAGAAGCCGTGAGCGTCGTGGAAGGCGCTGAAATCCGGCATGTGGATGCGGTCTTCGGCGATGTGATAATAGGCGCTGGCCGAGCCGTAGACAGTATCGATGCCGAGGGCGGCGATGAAGGCTTCGGCGGCGGCGAGGCGTTCGCTCTCGGGCAGGTCCGGCCCCGGTTTGGGCGCATAGCCATCGACCTGATCGGCGTTGAACAGGCCGAACGCCTTGGCGAAAAGCCGTCGATGGTCGTCATCGTCGCTGGCGTCGTCGCCCTTCGCGTGAAACTCCTTCCAGAGGACACCGAGGCTGGCGTGCTCACCCTTGCGGACCTGCGCGCCGAGCGCCTGCCACTGGCGATAGGTGCCCCAGACCCCGCTCGCATAGCCGCTGCCATAGGCGGCCGCCCAGAGCGAGACCGTATTTATGCCGCGATAGGGCTTGCCGCTGGCGACGTTGGTCGGGCGGGTGACGTCGGCGCCGGAATGATGCCATGGCATGCGCCAGGTGCCGGTGCCGGCTTCGATGGCGTCGACGATCGCTTGCGTGACGCGAGCATAGACGTCTGAGCGTTGTGAGGCTGACATGATCTGTTCTCCGTTCTCGCGCCGGGGACCATCCCCGGCGGCGGAGGCCCGTTCGCGCCGGGCACAGGGGGGCTCGCGCACCCGTCAGGGCCGCAGCGAAGCGAAGGACGGCGAAGCCGTTGCGCGGGCGCGCCGACCGGCGCAGGACTCCGCCAACAACCGGGGTGGTCTACGGCGCGGGAGGGTCGATCCCGGCAATCACCACGCTCAGGCGATCCAGCTCGCGCTGGAGAGCCTGACGCTGGAGATCGGAGATGCGCCGTTCGCGTAAGTGCGCCCTGGCATCGGCCGCCGCGCGTTCCCAGGCCGGCCTGTGGCGGGCGGTGATGCAGGCGTTGGGACAGCGGGTCGGCTCGCACAGGGCAGTGAGCGGCCCTGCCGGATCGGGGGTCGTCACGCGCTTGAGGCAGAGCGCGGTCGCGGGATCGAAGAAGCAATCCGCGAGCGGGCCGACATGGAAGGTGCGCGCGACGCTGGCGAGCATGACGCGCAGGCGGGCGCGATCGGCGATCATGGCGGGCAAAGGCCCTTGTCTGACGGCGGCATCGTCGAGCGTCCGCGCGATGCGCGGTCCCGCCGGTCCACCGAGCGATGCGCCGCCCTGACGCCGGTCGAAATAGTCCAGCAGATCGTCAATCTGACCGAGCCGACGCTGCGCCTCGACCTCGGCGCGAAACCCTGATGCGCTGGTCCCGGCATAGCCTTCGAACGCGGCGACCGAGGCGTGCTTGTACTGGATCATGCCGGCGATGGTGCCGAACGGACGGTTGGCGATGTGCCACGCGATCGTGCGCCGGAACTGCCGCGTCGTGATGCGCCACGGCTTGCCATCGGGTCCGGGCGGGATGACCGGCTCATCGGGGGTGCCGAAGGCGCTGTTGAGGTGGTCGCGGAAGGTGTTGAGCTGGCGGACCACCTCGCTCGACAGATGCGTCTTGGAGACGGCGCTCGCGCGCAGCACCGGCCAGAGCGTATCGCTGCCGCTGGCGCGCGCCGGCCCTGCCGACAGGCGTTCGAGCACCATGATCGCGGCGGCGACCGGCTCGATCGTCACCCAGCTCGCCGCCTCGCCCACCGCCGCCCGGCGCTTGTAGATGGTCGACCGGATGCGATGGCGCTCGATCAGGCCGTCCTCGCTGCGCGCGATAGAGAGACACCCGCGCCGCATCGCCTGCACCTCGCAGTCGCGCATGCCGGTCAGGTAGGCGCACACGATATAGGCAGCGGCTTGAAGCATCCGTTCCTCGTGTGCGAGAGTCTTCGCATCGAAGCGCTCGCGCCACGGCCGACCGCTGTCAGGATCGATCGTGATCGGCGTGTCCATGCCGCCGACCTCTACCCCCAGCTCGGCCGCCACTGCGTCGATCAACCTCGCTTCACCGCCTGTCAGCAGAAGATGCGCGCCAGGCTCGGCCTGCACGTCGATCCCGACATGGAGATGCAGGAGATGGGCGTTGATCGGTGGGGTCACTGCGCCGGTGTTGGGGTCGACGCGCAGCTTGCCGTTATGAGCGGTGCCCCAGATCGGCGCGCCGCGCCCCTCGCGGCGTCGGCGGCCGAAATAGGCCTTCAGGCGGGTGCGGCGACGTTGCCGGCGATCAGGGTCTGGAAGGCCGGCATCGGCGGCGGCAAGGCGATCCCGGCGCACTTCGAGCCGCGCAAGCTCGCGGCGGGCGGCGAGGATATCGTCCGCGAATATGGTGACGTAGCGCAACGACCAGGCGAGTAGCGCGGCGATGACCTCTTCCGGGAAGCGCGGCGTGCGGTTCTCCCGGACATGGCGGTAGCCCGCAACGCGGGCGGGCGCCTGTCCGGCCCAAGGCTCGAATGCAAGGCCTCCGCTATCGAGGTGGTCGCGATAGTAATAGAGATCTGAGACCACTTCGAGGAGGTGGCCGACGATGACGGGTCGTCGGGCAGGATCGTCACGGAGATGACGGGCATAGGCATCGAGCAATGGCTGATCGATACGGGAAACGTCGAGCCGTCCGAGCCGCTCGCGGGCGAAGGCGAAGAACCGGCGGGCACGGTTGAATGCCTGGCGGATACAGGCGGGTGGTAACTTCGTCCGATAGCCGGGGAGATCGGCGTTGAGGCGGGCGTAGAGATAGGCGCGCATCGCCGCCTGCACATCGGCATGTTCGAGCACGTGGAAATGCACGGTGACGTGGCAGCGCCGGGCGTTCTCGCGGAAGACGGCGGGACCGAGATCCCAGCTCGGGTCGCCGACGCGCGATAGCGCCTCGCGGGTATGGCCTTCCTTGAGTGGCGCGCTCGCCAGCACGGGGCGATCGTCGAAAGCGGGCGCCTGGGCATGAACGGGCATGGTCATGCGCGGACCTCCGGCGGCAGATAAAGCCGTTCGCCCTCCATCTGCCGGCGCGCATCGGTGATGACGGCATCGGAGAAGGCCGGCAGGACCTGGGCGGTGATGCGGGCATGGACGCGGCCGAACTTGGCCGCCCAGTCGGTCGCGGGCAGGCTCAGCCGCTGCTCTTCGACGAAGGCGAGGAAGGCGAGGATCGCGGGGAGCTTGCGCACGGTGATGACGGCGTTGGGGCAATCAAGGCAGCCCCAGAAGGGCTGCGCGCAGGGTGATCCGGCCTCGGCGAAGGGACTGTTGTGGAAGCCCGCGCAGGCTGCGAGCCAGACATCCTGTTCGCCGTCGAGCAACGGACCCACGGTATCGGGCGGCATCAGCGGCGCGGCCTGTTCGGGTGCTTCGCGCAACGTCTGCTCGGCGGTGGGCGGAAGCACGGTCGGCATCGCGGCGGCGACCGCCGCGCGGAAGGCGTCGGCGACGGCCGTCTCGTGCACGGGCCGGAGCGACGGCAGATCGGCATAGTGGCGCGCCGCCACCTCGCGCGAGTGGCCGACCGCGAAGCGGGTCATGTGCCCCTCGGTCTTGGTGTACCACAGCGCCTTGTGGGTCTTGCGGAGCCGCGAGAGCAGCAAGTGGAGCGGCTCGCCGTCGTCATCGACAATAGCGTGCTGAGCTACCCAGGCATCGATCCGTTCCGTCGGGTGGCGGATGCCTACCCGCAGGCCGCCAGCGTTGTGATAAACCCAAAGACGATCGTCGTTCAGATGCTTGCGGGCAATCGCCGTGACCTCAATCAGGCGACGAATCAGACCACCAGGCGTGCCCCCACCGCCATCGCGCACGCGCATGCTCTTGTGCTCGGCGCCGCAGGCGCGGCGCTTGAGATAGCGCAGCTCCACCGTGCCGGCATGGGGGTTGGTGAGACAATCTGTGGTCAGCGTCTTCAGGCACTCGGGCTCGAGGCCGGTATCGAGCGTGAGCAGCACGAGCAGCGCCGGCAGATCGCGCGCAAGCGGGTGATGGCGGCCATGCAGATCATCGATGAGCGTGCTGATCGGCAATCCGCGCCGCATGCGCATGAAATAGAGGCTCTTCAGCGCCGGGTGGTCTGCAACGATAAAGCCCTGCCGCGCGATGATCGCTTCGACGTCGGCCCGCGCTCTGGCGATGACCGGGTCGCCCTCATCGGTGCGGTCGTCGGCACCGAGACGGCGGAACATCGCTTCGACGTCGGTCCTCGCGGCGTCGCGCAACGCGCGGGCGACGAAGGGGCTATAAGCATCGCGTGGGGTCGAGCGGCCCGCCGATGTGGCCAGCGTGTAGCGCAGCCGCTCATGCAGGTCGGGCGCGATCCGATCGGGCCGGTCTGCCTCGATCGCGCGCAATGTGTTGACGATCTTGCCGACCGATATGTGCCGGTGGATCGCGCCCATCCCGCGCTGTTCGAGCGCGGAGGCGAACCCATCGATATGGACTGCACGCAGGTCGTTGACGCCGGTCACCCCCGGCGCACCATCACCAAGCCAGGCGAAGAAGTGACGATAGACCTGCACATACTGCTTGATGACGCTGGCCGCACCAATCGGTCCCCCGAGCGCAGCCGATCGACGCAGCGCGCCGGCGAAGGCGATAGCGAGCGGACGGGGATCGAGTGCGGCCATATCGACCAGGACCGTTCCGCCATGCCGCGCCTCGATGGTGAACTTGAGGCCGAGCACCGGATCGGGCTTCTGTGGCTCCGGCGTGATCGGCGCGAAGGCGACAGGCCGGCCCTTGCGGGGATGGCCGCTCATGCGCCCTGCGGTCCCGGCAGCAGCGCAAGCAGCTCCTCGACGGCCGCGTCCACCGTATCGGCGCGCGTCGCGATATGGTCGAGGTAGATATAGGTGGTGGTGAGGCTGGCGTGGCCAAGCAGGCGTTGCACCTGCTGCAGCGGGTCGCCGAGGATCAGCCGATAGCTCTCCAGCGGTCCGACCGGCAATGCCGCTTCGCGCAACCGCTGCTGGATCAGCAAGGCGAGCATATGGACTGCGAATGTGTGGCGAAGCTGGTGCGGGTTGATCGACAGCGGGAAGCCGTTCTCCGCGCACCGGTTGCAGGCGCGGGTGAAGATCACCTCCCACGAGTTGGGCCGAACAGGCTGCCCTACCTCGGTCAGCCACAGCGCCGCCGGCTCGCGGGGCGATCCATCCTCGTCGTACAGGATCAGGCGGCATCGTTCCTCCGGGGTGCAGATATCGCGCATGCGGTCGAGACCGGCGCGGGTGACAGGGATCGATCGTTCGAGCTTGGTCGCGCCGTCTCGCGCGGCGAACTTGGCCACGCCCGCTGCGCGCTCGACGGCGACGTAAGCGGCAATCTGACGAAGCAGCCGACGCGGGAGCAGGACGCTGCGTCCCCGGTCGCCCTTGGTCAGCGGTGGCGGGAGAGGCAGCCAAAGTTGTTGGGCATCGCCGTCCTCGCGGTCGATCGCCGCGAGCTCGGCGGCGAGCAGGCCCGACGCCTCTTCGAGGCGCAGGCCGGTGGTGACGAGAAGATCGGCAAACAGCGCGTTGCGCAGCCCGTTCCGGTCGCGCGCGCCGGGGCGCTCGGTGCCGTCAGGGGTAAGGCCGCGCAGGCCGACCTCGCGGAAAATACGGTAGTCGTCCATCGTGACGAACCGCACATCTGATCGCCTGGCAACACGTTCATAGGCGTCATTGCGCGCCGCGATCATGCCGCGACGGCCACCATGCGCCGGTCGCCACACGGCGCGGCGGCTGAACGGCGCGTCGGTGATCAGCCCGTGCTGCTCACCCCATCGGTAAAGGCGATCGAGACTGGCGACGGCGCGGTTCCAGCTTGCGGCCGTTATCCGGTGATCGGCCTCGTCGCGGCGTCGCTCACGATGATAGGCGTCGACATCGTCGCGGGTCGCAGCCCACACGGTCTTGCCGCAGGCATCGAGAAAGCGAAGCCAGACAACGACATCATAGGCATAGGCGCGAAGCGAGTGCCGCGAGCGGACGCCCGACAACGGCAGGTCGAGAAAGAAGCGATCCAGATCGGGATCATAGAGCGCGTCGCCGCGCAGGATCAGCGGCACATGCGCATCGAGGCCCCTGGCCTCGCGGCGCTCGCAAACAGTAATGATCGACACCGGCGCGAAGCCCTCCCCCCGGACCCCCCACCGGGAAGCTGACCTTCACACCGTTGCGCACTATGACCCGGCAGCAATCAGGCTGGCCTCCGCCAGCTCTTGGGTCAGCGCTACGGCCAGCCTGATTACTGCCT
>NZ_JARESE010000105.1 GCF_029076845.1 Novosphingobium album (ex Liu et al. 2023) | reverse complement strand
GTGCGATCATCGGCGTCAGGGTCACGCTCCACGAGTTCGCAGATGCCGCCCATCATCGCGCGCAGCTCGGCGAGATGGCCGATTGCGCCATGTGCCCGTTCGGGCAGATCGATGATATCATGACCGTTGAACAGACCTTCGATAAATCCATCCAGTTCCTCAAGACGGATCAGCCCGTAGCGCCCGAGATTTGCGGCAGTAGGGTCCATCGACACGCGTGTCAGCCTGAATGGCTGGCTGCGCTTCTGATGCCGGGTCAGGCCATTCCAAAGGCCGTCGATCAGAGCGCCAATCAGTTCGTTGGCTTCGTCCATGCTGTCGAACACGGGCAGCTCGCCGCCCCACAAATCCTGAATCATCTGCAAGGGCGAGGCCGATAGCTCCGGTGTTGCGATATTGCCCAGGAACCGAGTGCGCACTTCGTGGAATGGCACAGGGCAGTCGTACTTCTCGATCAACGCCTTCACGACTGCATCGCCGGGAAGCTTGGCCTTCTTCTGCTTCATACCTGCACCGAATATCCGAAACCAACACTGCTGATAATCTTGCAGTCAGGGCGACGACAAGGCCCGGATCGCGCTCCAACACTATGGAGCACGAAAACCATGACGAAAATCACCGAAACCTGCATTGAGCCGTACCTCGACAGCTTCATGCGCAGCTTTACCGAGGCGAATTACAAGCCCGAAACGATCAAGGGATACCGGAATCTGGTCCGCAGACTTGGACTGGCAATGGATGAGGCCAGCGTCGCACCATCGGCCTTAACGCCCGATCTTGCGGAAAAGCTGGGCCGGGCGGCAGAGCCGGAGAGCACAGG
>NZ_JARESE010000104.1 GCF_029076845.1 Novosphingobium album (ex Liu et al. 2023) | reverse complement strand
TGCCCAATGAGCCGGGGTTAACCCCGGCTCATTGGGCGACGCCAAAATCGGCGCGAGAAGGCCTCCCACGGGAGGCGGCGCCGATGATCCGACTTGGAGAAGCCATGATGATACTGGAGTTGCACCGACAGGGGCTGTCGGTGACGGCGATCGCGCGCCGGACGGGGCGCGATCCCAAGACCGTGCGAAAATACATCGAGCGCGGCGTCGAGGTGCCGGTGTACGGGCCCAGGACGACGGGTCGGCCGAGCAAGATCGCGCCCTACCTGGAGTTCCTGCGCGAGCGGGTGACGGCGTTCCCCGAACTGACCGCTTCGCGCCTGACCCGCGAGATCAGGGAGATGGGCTACGCGGGCGCCTACACGGCGGTGAAGCGCTACCTGGCGGCGATCCGGCCCGAGCATGATCCCAAGCCCTACGAGATCCGCTTCGAGACCAAGGCCGGCATCCAGGGGCAGGTCGACTTTGCGCGATTCGTGGTCGAGTTTACCGATGAGCCCGGCACGACGCGGATCGTGTGGCTGTTCTCGATGGTGTTGGGCTACTCGCGCTTCATCTTCGCCCGCTACGTGCTGCACCAGGACCTGCAGACATTACTGCGCTGCCATATGCAGGCGTTCGAGGCGCTTGGCGGCGTGCCGATCGAGATCCTCTACGACCGTATGAAGACCGCAGTGACCGGCGAGGATGACCAGGGGCACATCGTCTACAACCGCTCGTTGCTCGCGCTGGCCAAGCACTACCGCTTCCAGCCCAGAGCATGCCGGCCATACCGCGCGAAAACGAAAGGCAAGGTCGAGCGCCCGTTCCGCTACATCCGCGAGGACTTCTTCCTGGCGCGCAGCTTCCGCAACATGGAGGATCTCAACGCGCAGCTCGTCGACTGGCTCGATACTGTCGCGAACGTCAGGGTCCACGGCACCACCCAGCGCGTCGTTGCCGAGGCGCTCGCCGAGGAGCAGGAGGAGTTGCAGCGGCTGCCCGAGCACCGCTTTGCCGCCGTCCTGAAGCTCGAGCGGCGCGTCACCCACGATGGCTTCGTGGCGGTGGGCGGCAACTTCTACAGCGTGCCTGACCGCACTCGCCGGATCGTCGAGGTCGAGCAGCTGCCGGACCTGGTCCGCATCGTCGATCGCGGCGTCATCGTTGCCGAGCATCCCGTCCTTGAAGGGCGCCGCCAATATCGCATCGATCGGCGTCACCGGACCGGGCGCCCGCAACCGCGTGCGCCGGAGCGAGGTGTGGCGACGCTCGGCCGGATCGGTGATCACGTGCCCCTGCGCTCGCTGGCGATCTACGAGGCGATCGGCGCGAGCCTGGCCATGGAGAGCCGGCCATGAACGGCACGGCCCCATCCACTCGCGTGGACTCGATCCGGCGCAGCCTGGTCAGCCTCAAGATGCCCAGGGCTCTCGAGATCCTCGACGCCACCCTGCGGCGCATCGAGCAAGGTCAGATCGACGGCATCGAAGCGCTCGACGAACTGCTGGGAGAAGAGCTGTCGCTGCGCGAGAGCCGCCGCATCAAGGCTGCGCTGCGCATGGCCCGCCTGCCGGTGGTGAAGACGCTGGCGGGTTACGACTTCTCGTTCCAGCCCTCGCTCGACAAGAACCGCATCCTCGCACTCGCGAGCCTCGACTTCATCGAACGCGCCGAGGTCGTCCACCTGCTTGGGCCACCGGGCACCGGAAAGAGCCACATCGCGACGGCCCTAGCGGTCGAAGCCGTCCGCGCCGGCAGAGCGGTCTACTTTATCCCGCTTGCCGATCTTATCGCCCAGCTTGCCAAGGCCGAGCGCGAAGGCACGCTGCGCGAGAAGATCCGCTTCCTCTCGCGCGCGTCGCTGCTGGTCGTCGACGAGATCGGATACCTGCCGGTCACACCGGGCGGCGCCAACCTGTTCTTCCAGCTCGTCAACGCGCGCTACGAAAAAGGCGCCATGATCCTCACCTCGAACCGCGGCTTCGCGGAATGGGGCGAGGTCTTCGGTGACCCCGTCGTCGCCACCGCGCTGCTCGACAGACTGCTGCATCACGCGGTCGTCATCCAGATCGAGGGCTCGAGCTATCGGATGCGCGAGCACGCCGCCCTCGTACCCGAAAACGTGCGCAACGGCGCCGCGTTCAATCCGCCATCGCCAAAGCGACGCGGACGGCCTCCGAAGAAGGGAAATCCAGATCCCGAATACGGCTGATCACCGCACG
>NZ_JARESE010000103.1 GCF_029076845.1 Novosphingobium album (ex Liu et al. 2023) | reverse complement strand
ATGGCGCGCAGCGTTCCGAGAATTATCCGCGCAGCATTCCGAGGTGATGGCGCGCAGTTTGAGGTTAGGCTCACCTGATCGTTGGAGCATTCTTTCGGCCGGACAGCGGTTGGAGGAATGCATGCCGACGAGGAGAGTTGCGATGCGCCATGTGCGCGAGATTTTGCGTCTGAGCCTGGACTGCGGGCTTTCGACGCGGGTAGCTGGCGAGCGGGTCGGGGTCGGATCGACGACGGTCCGGGATACGCTTCGGCGGTTCAGTCGGTCGGGGCTGACTTGGCCGGTGCAGCCTGAGATGACGGACAGCGACCTGGAGTCCCGGCTCTACGGCGTGCCAGGGGTAAAGCCCGGGCGCCGCAAGTTGCCGGAGCCCGACTGGGCGGTGGTGGCGCGTGAGTTGAAGCGCAAGCACGTGACGCTGCAGATCCTGTGGGAGGAGTACTACGCGGCGAACCCTGACGGCTATCGCTACAGCCGATGGTGTGACCTGTTCCGGCGCTGGGAAGGCCGGCTGCCGTTGGTGATGCGCCAGAGCCATGCTGGCGGCGAGAAGCTGTTCGTTGACTACGCTGGCGACACGGTGCCGGTGGTGGTGGATCGCAGGACCGGCGAGACCCGCGATGCGCACCTGTTCGTCGCTGTTCTGGGCGGCTCAAGCCTGTCGTTTGCGTGTGCGACCTGGACCGAGCAATTTGCCGACTGGGCCGAGGCCCACAATGCTGCCTTTGCCTTCTTCGGCGGGGTGCCGCAGCTGCTGGTTCCGGATAATGCCAAGGTCGCGGTGATCAAGGCCTGCCACTTCGATCCGATGATCAACCGCAGCTACACGGACATGGCTCGGCATTACGGGACGGCAGTGCTGCCGGCGCGGCCGAGGAGGCCCAAGGACAAGGCGAAGGTTGAGGCCTGTGTCAGGATCGTCGAGCGCTGGGTGCTGGGCCGTCTGCGCAATTGCATCTTTTACAGTCTGGCCGAGCTCAATACTGCCATTACCGAGTGCCTTGCTGATCTGAATGAGCGCCGTGTGCTGCGCCAGTTCGGCCGAACGCGCCGACAGCTGTTCGAGGAGATCGATGCTCCGAACCTGAAGCCGCTACCGGCTGAGCCGTGGGTCCATGCGCAATGGAAGCGCTGCCGGGTCGGGCTCGATTACCATGTCGCAGTCGAGCAGCATCATTACTCCGTGCCGCACCGCTACGCGCGCCGGGAGGTCGAGGCGCGTTACACCGCCCGGACCGTGGAGATCTTCCTCGGCGGCGAGCGGATCGCGGTGCACATGCGCGGCAGTGGCAATGGTCGGCACACGACCGTGCCCGAGCACATGCCGTCGAGCCACCGGCGCTATCTCGACTGGACACCGGCAAAGATCCAGGAGGAGGCGGGCCGGATCGGCCCGATGCTGTCGCTGCTGATCGAGCGCATCATCGAGGACCGGCCGCATCCCGAGCAAGGCTACCGTTCGTGCCTGGGGATCATTGGCCTGGGCAAGCGCTTTGGCGCTGAGCGCCTTGAAGCGGCTGCGCTTCGCGCGCTGGAGATCGGCGCGCGCAATTATCCGTCTGTAAAATCGATCCTCGAAAAGGGGCTCGACAAGGTGCCCGTGTCCAAAGCCCCGGAGCGCGAGCCGATCCTGCACGACAATATCCGGGGCTCTCAATACTACCACTGAAAGGAGCAAGGATGCTCAAACACCCTACACTTGATCAGTTGAACCAGCTTGGCCTGACGGGCATGGCTCATGCCTTTGCCGACCTCGATGGCAATGGCGAGGCCGCCAGCCTGAGCCATGCGGAATGGTTGGCGCTGTTGCTTGATCATGAGACGACATGGCGAAATGACCGCCGCCTTGCCCTGCGGCTGCGTCAGGCAAAACTACGCCATCATGCCGTGCCTGAGGATGTTGATTATCGCAGCACACGCGGGCTTGACCGGCGGCTGTTCGAGATGCTGCTCAAGGGCAACTGGATCGGTGCCCATGAAAACTGCGCGATCATCGGGCCAGCAGGGGTCGGTAAAAGCTGGCTGGCCTGCGCCATCGGGCATCAGGCCTGCCGTGACAATCGGTCGGTCCTTTACACGCGGCTGCCGCGGCTGATCGATGAGCTGTCGCTGGCCAAGGGTGATGGCCGCATTGCTGCGCGGATGAAGAGCCTGGCCCGCGTGGACCTGCTCATCCTTGATGACTGGGGTCTTGAGCCGCTCGATGGCAATGCCCGCCATCATCTGCTGGAGATCCTCGAGGATCGCTATGGTCGGCGTTCAACGCTGGTCACAAGCCAGCTTCCCATCGCGCGCTGGTTCGATCTCATCGGCGATCCCACCTACGCCGATGCCATCCTCGATCGTCTCGTCCACAACGCCCACAGGCTCGAACTCGACGGGGAATCCATGCGCCGCCTGGCTCAGCGTGCCGCCGCTTGACCAACGCCAAACCATAGTGCGAATAGATACCAACGATCAGGTGCTTTACCTGCGCG
>NZ_JARESE010000102.1 GCF_029076845.1 Novosphingobium album (ex Liu et al. 2023) | reverse complement strand
CTCTGGTTCGCACCAACGCCATCGAGGCGCTGTTCTCCCGGTTCGATGCTCATCTCAAGGAGCGCGGTTACCTGGCGATGGGGGGCCAGATCGTCGACGCCAGCATCATCGCCGCCCCGCGTCAGCGCATGAGCGAAGAGGAGCGTGCCATCGTCAAGGATGGCGGCATCCCGGATGCCTGGGCCGCCAAGCCGGCGAGGCTGGCGCAAAAGGACCGCGATGCCCGCTGGACGTTGAAGCGCGGGCGCCGGAAGAAGGGGCCGGATGGCAAGTTGAGGGCCGAGATCGCCACGCCCATCTTCGGCTATAAATCGCACATCGGCATCGACCAGCGCCATGGCTTCATCCGTACCTGGTCAGCCAGCGATGCCGCCCGTTACGATGGCCGGGAGCTTTCCGGCCTGATCGATCCGGCCAATACCGGCAGCGCGATCTGGGCGGATACTGCCTATCGCAGCCAGAAGAACGAGCGGGCCGTCCTTCGTGCGGGGCGGGTATCGAAAATCCACTTCCGTAGAGCACCGGGCAAGCCGCTCCCAGCCCAGCGTCAGCGTGCCAATGCCGCCCGCTCCAAAGTTCGCTCCGCCGTCGAGCACGTCTTTGCCGCCCAGAAACACCGGATGGGCCTGTTCATCCGCACCATCGGCATCGAACGGGCCAAGGCCAAGATCGGCTTCGCCAACATCACGTTTAACTTCAAACGCTTCCTCTACTGGGAAAACCGGCCGAGCACCGCATAATACCTGCCGGGACCGCGCGGATACCCGCTCAAGGTCCTCCCGTGGAAAGCGAAGCGCACCGTAATCCCGTGC
>NZ_JARESE010000101.1 GCF_029076845.1 Novosphingobium album (ex Liu et al. 2023) | reverse complement strand
TCGGGCGGAGGTCGCTGGTGCTATGACGATGTCATGTGATGATGCTGGCACTAGCGTTGTTCAGCGGTTCGAGGTCTTCACCGGCGCAGGCAAACGCCGTGATTGGCCACCGGAGGTAAAGGTCTCGATCGTAGCGGAGAGCTATTCGGGCCAAGAGACCATCAGCGCCGTGGCTCGCCGGCATGGCATCTGTCCCTCGCAGCTGTTCACCTGGCGCCGGGAGTTGCGCAAGGAGATGGAGGCGCGAGGAGTGCCGCTTCCGGTCTCGTCGGCCCCGGCGCCCCTCTTCGTTCCCGCAGTGATCGAGCACCTGCCTTCGCCCGAAGTAACACCGATCGCGAAGCGGCGACGTCGACGGCGGGGATCGCCTCCGAGCGCGGTAGAGCTAGAGATCGACGGCGTGGCGGTGAGGATCGCGCGCGGTGCGGATAAGGGGCTGATCGCGGCAGTAATCGAAGCGCTCAAGGCAACGCGATGATTGGACCCGGCGCCGGTGCGCGAGTGATGGTTGCGACGCGGCCCGTGGATTTTCGCAAAGGACCAGACGCATTGGCGGC
>NZ_JARESE010000100.1 GCF_029076845.1 Novosphingobium album (ex Liu et al. 2023) | reverse complement strand
AGGACAGCGTCTGCCATCAACCACCGGGGTGCGCGTGCAACGGATGAACGGGGAAAACGGGCAATCGGGGAAGACCGAAGGGCAGCCGAAGAAGCCTGGCTGGCAGGCGTGGCAGATCGCGGCCGCGACGCTCGGCGCGCTCTTCGTGTTCGCGCTATTCCATCCAGAGAAGCCCTCGGCACCGAGGGCATCGAAAGCCGGGGCAGGCACCGGTGCGGCATCGCAATCCCCGGCGAAGTCGGAACCGGCAGCGCCGTCACCTGCAACCGAGGCGGCGGTGATCGCCTTCAAGGACAGCGTGATGTCGGCGATGGCGCCGTGCGACGAGGCATCGAACCAACTTGCCGAAGCCGGGAAGAAACTGGGCTCCGGCACCTCGGTCTATGACGTCTACCCGGTCGCCCGAGCGGCCGAGACCGCGTGCTCCACCAGTTGGTCGCGCCTTTCCGACCTCGACGTTCCATCCGCGCTGCAGGGCGAGGCGGCCGACGCGGCCGACACGACGATCGAGTCATGCAAGGACGCCAGTGTTGCCAAGCAGATCTCCGCGAAGTCCATGGCCGAGGTGCTGGACGGCAACATGCGGCCCTCCGCGATCGAAGAGGTAAAATCCAACGCTGAAGAGGCACAGCGGAGCATCCTTGCCTGTGTCGCGAACATCTACGTCACGGCCGGCAAGGCAAATGTTGACATCGCCAAGCTCGGCAAGAAGGACGCTGCCCGCTAAGCATTCATTTCCGATGTTTCGACGATTTGCCCAATCGAGGGCCGCGTTCTAGCATCGGGCCATGCCGCTGACCTTCCTGTGCCTGGCCGCGATCGCCATCGATGGGGACACCTTGCGCTGCGCCAATATCGCGGACGCCAACGGGCGGGTGCGGCTGGCGGCGATCGACGCGGCCGAGTTGCCGGGGCACTGCCGGCGCGGGCGCGACTGCGCGCCGGGCGATCCGGGGCTGGCGCGATCGGCGCTGGCCGAACTGCTTGTCGGGCCGGTCCGGTGCGTGCAGGTCGATGCCTCGCCCTTCGAGCCGGGCTTCCAGGAGCGGGACCGTTATGGCCG
>NZ_JARESE010000010.1 GCF_029076845.1 Novosphingobium album (ex Liu et al. 2023) | reverse complement strand
AGACAACCGATCCTACCGGCCATCATAGTCGCCGCTCAACCGGCCATCGTAGTTGTCGCCGCGCAAGTTGCGTCTCGCGGCGGAAGAATTCGTAGTCTGGCAGCCCGTGAAGGTTCTGGTAGCCAAGGTGAACGCCGACCTGCATGTATCTCTCCTTCTCGAATGGGGTGGTATGTCCGGGGCTTCAGGCCGGCACGGCCATCGCGCGGGCAGGCGCGGTGACGGGCTCCTCGCCGTTCAGCGTGCAGCGGTGGAATTCGCGCTGGCTGCCCGCCTCGAACGGCATGGCGCGGTGCATGTTACCGGTGTTGTCCCAGATGGCGAGGTCGCCGAGTTGCCACTTGTGGCGATAGACGTATTTGTCCTGCGTCGCGTGTGCCATCAGCCGCTCCAGCAGGTCATGGCTCTCCGCCGGGTGCATCCCCTCGACATAAGCGGCCGAGGTGCTGAGCACGAGCGACTTGCGGCCCGACTTGTGCTGCCACACCAGCGGGTGCGAACGCTGCGGATACGTGCACCACACCGCGAATTCCTCGGGCGTGCAGTCGCGCTTGGCGGGAAACAGCGCGGCCTGCATGGTGTGGACGACGCGCAGCGTGTCGAGCCAGGTCTGCTCGTCCGGGCGCAAGTCCTCGTAAGCGGCATAAGTGCTGGCGAACATCGTGTCGCCACCCTCGCGCGACAGGCGATAGGGGGTGAACAGCGTCGCGAAGGGCGGCACTTCCTCGTAAGTGCCGTCCATGTGCCACAGCAGGTTGCCGAACAGGAAGCGCGCGTATTCCGGGTTCACCGCGGGATCGAGGCTGACCTTGAGCACGCCCTGATCGCCTTCGGTCAGCACTTTGCCGTCGGCGCCGCGCTTTGCGGCGCCGATGCGCAAGTCGCCCAGCGTGCGGGCGACGTTGCGCAGTTCCTCGTCGTTCAGGTGCAGGCCGCGGATCACGATCGCGCCGCGTTCGACCAGCAGGGCGCGGATTGCGCCGGCATAATCGCCGCTCAGCAGCTCCGCTTTGGTCAGCCGCACTTCGGACCCGATGCGCGGTGTCAGTTCAATCGAAGGCAGCGTCATATCGCTTCCGTCTCCCAAGGCGCTTCCGCATTCGGCTGCGCCTGCGCGGCGAGTCTCGCGGTTGATTGTTACCCTGATCGTTTCAATAGCAATGATCCCAGCGCTCGTCACCAGCAATTTTGCATCCGACGCGAATAAATATCACCTTGGTCGTTTCAAACAAAGTTGCGATCGGCGATACGCCGCGTTAGGGTCGGCCCATGCGCACATCGTCCCTCGCCGAACCCGGCGTTCCCGGCCCTGATTCCGATCCCGATGGCGACTCGCCGCAAGCCGGCCCCGCCCGCCGCCGGCCCGGCCGGCCCACGCTCAGCAACGAGCAGCTGCTCGACAAGGCGCTCGACCTGTTTCTGGAAAAAGGCTTCGACGGCACGTCGATCGATGCGATCACCGCCGCCGCCGGCATGGCCAAGCGCACGGTCTATGCCCGCTATGGCGACAAGACCACGCTGTTCAAGGCCGCGCTTGGCCGCGCGATCGAGGAATGGATCGTGCCGATCGATCGCCTGCGCGCCGAGGAGACCGACGATTTCGAGCAGACCCTGCTGCGCATCGGCGCGATCCTGGTGGCCAATGTGCTGAGCCCGGCCGGCCTGCGGCTGCTGCGGCTGACCAATGCGGAATCGGTCAGGATGCCAGAGATCAGCATCGCCAACGTCCAGCTCGGCACCGGGCCGACGCTGGCCTATCTGGCCGACCTGTTCCGTCGCCGGCTTGGCGGGCCGGACGGCGTGATGGCCGATGCCGACGAGGCGGCGACCGCGTTCCTCAATATCGTCGTGGGCGGGCAGGCCAGCAATGCCGCCTGGGGAATGCCCATGGACCCGCAGGCGACCGACCGGCACATCCGCTACAGCGTGCGCATCCTGCTGCACGGCCTGCTCGATCGCGAGGCGGTGGAACGCGGCGCGGACGACCAGCGCCTGCGCCGCCTGCTGGACGAGACCATGGTCCAGCTCGACGAAGCGCGCGCCCGGCTGACGCAGGCGGCGCGGCTGGCGAGGGAATAGAAGCCGACAGGATCGACGGCCAGGCGCACTGGCAAATCCTCCCCCTTCCCCCAGCCGGGCGCGGATCTGGTTCCCGTCAAGCCCGCCCATCCGCCGCCGGATCAGTCGGTGACGTGGGCCATCAGCGCATCGTCCAGCGCCTTGGGCGTGAACGGCTTGAGCCGGTCGAGATCGCCCGACTGGACGATCCTGGGCCAGTCCGGCTCGGCGATCATCGCGCGGCCGACCGCGACCAGATCGAAATCGCCCCGGTCGAAGCGCCGCATCAGATCGTCCAGTCGGCCGAGATCGAGGTTCGATGGCTTGCCTTCGGCCAGGCTGACGAAGAAATCGCTGTCGAGCCCGACCGAGCCGATCGTGCAGGTGGGCACCCCGGTCACTTTCTTGACCCAGCCGGCCAGGTTCAGGTCGGTCCCGTCATCGAAGCAGGGTTCCCAGAAGCGGCGCTGCGAGCAGTCGATCAGGTCGACCCCGGCCTCGACGACGGGCGCCAGCAACTCTTCCAGCTCCTGCGGGGTCTCGGCCAGCTTGGCGTTGTAATCGACCATCTTCCACTGCGACATGCGCAGGATCAGCGGCATTCCCGGCTCCAGCTCGGCCCGGCAGGCGCGGATCACCTCGGCGGCGAACTGGCCGCGCGCGCGCGGGCTGCCGCCGTATCTGTCGGTGCGGTGGTTCAGCGCTTTCCACAGGAACTGGTCGATGATGTAGCCATGCGCGCCGTGCAGCTCGATGCCGTCGAAGCCCAGTTCCACCGCCTTGGCCGCGCCGCGCGCGTAAGCGGCGATCACCTCGTCGATCTCGGCCTGGGTCATGCCTTCGCAGACCTTGTTCTGCGGATCGATGTAGCCCGAGGGGCTGACCTGCCCCAGTTCGGGGCGATAGGCCAGGTCGCCGCCGACCAGCACGTCCGGCCCGCGATAGATCAGGCCGACGTGCCACAGTTCGGGCACGGTGATTCCGCCCTTGGCGTGGACGCGTTCGGCCACGCGGCGCCACCCCGCGAAGGCGTCATCGCCGTGGAACCGGCCCAGCAGCGGGTTATCGCCCGACGAGGGATGATCGATATAGACGCCCTCGGTGATGACGAGGCTGGCGCCGCCTTCGGCACGGCGCGCATAATATTCGGCCGCCTCGGCGCTGGGGACGCCGCCTTCGCAGACTTCGAGGCCCATCGGCGGAAAGACGATGCGGTTGGGCAAGGTGAACTTGCCGAGCTGGAACGGCGTGAACAGCGGGCTGAAATCGGTCAACGGATGGCACTCCCAATGTCTTCCGGCCGCAGGTCCCTGGCGTGCGGCGCTTGTTATTCGTCCGATCGCGCCCGGCTCGCCAGCCACCCGAGATCCTCGGGCCGATCCACGTCGAAGTGAATAAGCGGATTTGTACACTCGTCAAACAGAACGTCGTCGCGCTGGCGCAGCAGGCGGCCCGCGCCTTCGTCGCCCGTCAGCCGGGCGATGTCGGCGAAGGCGCGGCGCGACAGCAGCACGGGGTGGCCGGGGCGGCCATCATCGCGCGGCATCGCCGCATAACGATCGCCGATTCGCGCGGCCAGACGCGCGGCGATCGTGTGCGGCACCAGCGGCATGTCGCCCAGGAAGACGAAGGCCGCCCCGGCATCGCCCGCAGCCGCGATGCCGGCCCGGAGCGAGTCGGACAGCGCCGTGCTGGCGATCCTCACCACCTCCACTGGTGGATCGCCCGGCCAGTCGCCGGTCGCCAGCCCCGGCCGGGCGACGACGATGACGCGCGCGACCGGCGCCGCGCGCGCGGCGCGGATGGCGTGCAGGATCAGCGGCTCGCCCCCGAGCGGCGCGGAAAGCTTGTCACTGCCAAAGCGCGTGGCGGCCCCTGCCGCCAGCACCACGGCGACGCGCTTCATGCGTGCTCTTCCGGCGGATTGAGCGCTTGCATGACTTCGACGAGGATACCCGTCGCCACTTCCCACGGTGCCTTGCCCAGCCCCCGGATGCCCGGCGTCAGGTGCAGGCGCGCCAGTTCGGCTTCGCTGGCGCCGGCTGCCCGCAGCGCCGCGAGCCGGCCCTCGGCGCGCGACCGGGCGCCGATCATGGCGACATAGCCCGCGCTGCGCCGCAAGGCCTGGAGCACGCCGCCCAGGTCATGGTGATCCTCATGCGTCGCGCCGACATAGGCGGTCCAGCGATCGATCCCCAGTTGGGCCAGCGCATCGGCGGGCTCGGCCCGCAAGTATCGCGCGACGGGGAACGGGGGCGGGGCGTCGGGGCCGCCGGGGCGCACCAGGATCGTCTCGAACTGGGCATCGCTGCCCAGCCGCGCTAGCGCCAGCGCGCCGGGATCGCCGCCCGAAACGATCAGCCGCCGGGGCGGATCATAGCGGCGCGCGATGGCAAACGGCGTATCGCCTAAGGCCAGCAGCGGCCCTTCGCCCGCCTCTACGCGCTGCGTCACGCCGTCGCTGATCCAGCGGCAGACGCGCCTTTCGCGGGCATGGGCGATCAGCGCGGCGGCGGCCGGACTGTCCGGCGCGACTCGCTCGACCAGAACGTGCAGCGCGCCGCCGCAGCGCAGCCGGATGTCGATCCAGGGGCTGCCCATGCCGTAATGCAGCCGGCGCGGCTGCCCGTCCGCCAGCACATGCGCGGCATGGCCGGCGACATCGCCTTCGATGCAATCGCCGGAGAAATAGCCGCTGGCGTGGGGCCCGTCGAACAGCATCTGCGCGCCGGGGCCGCGCGGCGCGCTGCCTTCCACCTTGTAGAGCGTGGCCAGCGCGACCGCGCGGCCCGCGCCGATCGCGGCGGCCAGCGCGGGCCGCACATCGTCGGCCCAACCGAACACCGGCCAGTCGGCATCGGCGATCTCGTGAAACAGCGCGTCGTTCATGCGCCGGGCATTACGGGCGCGGCTGGGCGAGGAAATCGATCACCGCGGCACGCTCGGCCTTGTCCGAAAGCGACACCACCATGCGCGTGCCGGGCACGACTTGCGCCGGCTGGGCCAGGAACCTGTCGAGCTGCGCGCGCGTCCAGATGAGGCCCGAAGCCTTGAGCGCGGGGCTATAGGCAAAGCCGGTCGCCCCTGCCTTGCGCCCGACCAGGCCGGCAAGGTTGGGGCCGAGCGGCGTCACCTTGCCGGGATCGAGCGAATGGCAGGTCTGGCAGCGCTGGCGGAACAGCGCCGATCCGTCCGGCGCGGCGGGATCGACGGCGGATGCGGTGGTCGCGGCGAGGATGGAAAGGGCCAGCGCGGCGGCGGCGGATGCGAGAGCAAGGGGTTTCAAGAATCGGGTCCGGCTTGGCTGTTGGCGATTGGGGTCACGGGCCATATAAGCGATCGCGGTTGCGATACACCATAGCTCATTGCCTGGCTATTCGGCCGCGACGGGCTTGTCCATGCCGTCCCCCACCAGCGGCGCGATCACCAGGCGGTGGAGAATGGCGGCGATCTCCTCGGCCGGCGTGTCGGGAGCCTGATCGAGCCACCAGGCCAGCACGTCGATCGTCGCGCCCGTGCCGTGGACCACGCCCAGGTCGGGCGGCAGCCAGTCGCGCCGCATTTGCACCGCCTGCGCCAGTCCGCGTGCCTGCCGGATGAATTCGGCGCGCACGATGCCGGCCGCGCCGCCCGTCAACAGCGCCGACCACAGCTTGCCGTGTTCGGCGACATAGGCGCAGAGCGCCAGCGTCGACTGGAAGCTGTCCACCTGATCCAGGATCGGCACTGTCATGGCCAGGAGATGGGCGATCTCCTCGGACGCGACATCGCCCAGCAGCGCTTCCTTGGTCGGATAATGGCGGAAGAAGGTGGCATAGCCCGTGCCGGCGCGCGCGGTGATTTCCCGGATGGTGAGCTGGTCGAAGGGCTTTTCCTCCAGCAGCGCGAGCAGCGCATCGGCCAGCGCATTGCGCGAGCGGACCTGCCGCGCGTCGGTTGGTGCGTCCCGCTTGATCGCCCTGAGTGCCCCAGTCATGACAGTCCCGTAACACCGCCTCGCGGGAGTGTCGATTCCGCCGGGAAAAGGAGCGGGGCGGCGATCAGTCCTCGCCGATGCGGTCGGCGAAGAGCAGTCGGCCGCCCGACAGGTGCCATAGCGCTTCGTTGAAATCGGCGTTGCCCATGGCGAAGCAACCCTCGCTCCGGCCGATCTTGCCCCATTTCGTGATCATCGCGGCATCGACGTACCAGGCCGGGTGCATCACGATCGCGCGGTCGAGCGCCAGCGAATTGTCGCTGTCCAGCCCGACGAGGCGGATCGAGGTGCCGTATTTGCCCTTGTACCATTCGCACGTCAGGTAGGCCCCGCGCGAGGTCGCTTCCGAGCCCGGCGTGTTCGAGAAGGATTGCAGCCAGCCGCTATGCTCCGGGTCCGATCCCCGGCCATGCGCGGCGAGGAACGAGCGGACGGTGCCGTTCTCCAGATTGGCGAAATGCAGGCGCGGCTTCCACGATGGCAGCGCGAAGTCGGCGATGCCGACCAGGTCGGCGCGCCACAGCTTGCTGCCCAGCCGGCTGCTTTCACGCGCCGCGATATCGAGCACGCGCCGTTCGTAAGGGGTAAGCGCGGTGGCGGTGGCCGGGCTGGTCACGGCAGCCGGAACCGCCTCGGTCGCCAGCGCGCGCCTGGGCAGGGCGAGCGCCGCGCCCGCCGCCAGTCCTCCCACGAGGACGTCCCGTCTACCCATGCCGACCCGCCGCACCATGTCTTCAAGATAGCGAGGCGAAGCGGGATTCGCTAGCCGCGCGTGCACGTTCGACCGGGCCTGCGCCACTTTCCAGCCGAAAATCCGGCCTTCAGGCGACGATCTTGAGCGGGGCGCGGCGATGCGTGGCGATCCAGCTTTCCACCACCGGGGCGATGCGCCGGCGCCACTTGCCGCCGTTGAAGATGCCGTAGTGGCCCACTTCCTCGGCAAGGTAATACTTCTTGAGCCGTTCGGGCAGATGGGTCGCGAGGTGGAGCGCCGCGCGGGTCTGGCCGATGCCCGAGATATCGTCGCGCTCGCCCTCGATCGCGAGCAGCGCGGTGTCGCGGATCGCGCCCAGGTCGATCGCCTTGCCGCGATGGACGAATTCGCCCCTGGGCAGCGAATGGCGCTGGAACACATGCTCGATGGTCTGGAGGTAGAAATCGGCGGTCATGTCGCAGACCGAACGGTATTCGTCATAGAACGCCTTGCTCGCGGCCGCGCTCTCGTCATCGCCGGCGACGAGGTGGTGGAACATGGCATAGTGGCTCATCAGGTGCGAGCCCAGGTTCATCGAAAGGAACCCGGCAAGCTGCAGGAAGCCGGGATAGACCTTGCGGCCACCGCCCGGATAAGTCAGCGGCACGGTGGCGATCACGTTGTGCTCGAACCACGAAAGCGGCTGCTGCATGGCCACGTCGTTGACGCTGGTGGGCGCCTCGCGCGTGTCGATCGGCCCGCCCATCATGGTCAGCGTCACCGGGCGGCAGGGATCGTCCTCGGCCGACATCACCGCCGTGGCCGCCAGCGCGGGCACCGAGGGCTGGCAGACCGCCAGCATGTGCGTGCCCGGCCCGATGTGGTGCAGAAAGCCGATCAGGTAATCGATGTAATCGTCCAGGTCGAAGCGGCCAGCCTGGATCGGCACCATCTTCGCGTCGGCCCAGTCGGTGATGTAGACCACGCAGCTTTCCGCCATGCGCGCCACCGTGCCGCGCAGCAGCGTGGCGTAGTGCCCGCTCATCGGCGCGACGATCAGCAGGCTGGGCGCGTCCGGGGCCAGCCCGTCATGGGTGAAGCGCAGGAGATTGCCGAACGGGCGGTGCAGCACGATCGATTCGGTGACGCCGTGAGTGACGCCGTTCACCGTCACCGATTCGATATCGAAGGCCGGCTTGCCGCGCGGCGCGGCGGCATGGGCGAACACGTCCAGCGCCGAGGCCATGACCGGGCCCATGCCGAAATAGCCCAGCGGCAAGGCGGGGTTGGACAGAAGCTCCGCGCCGATAGCGGCGCAGGCGGCGGCGCCGCCCAGCATCATGCGCTGAAGTTCATAGGCATTGTACAGCACGGGCAATCTCCTGACAGCAGGCTCGGCCCCCGTCGCTTTACCCCTATTTTGGTGACGAATCGTTCATTGTGCAATGCGGCATTTACGCAAAAGGGCCTCAGCGGACCGTGGCGCGGGTGCCCGTGGCGGCGCCGGCCCGCGCGCGCGATCCCAAGGTTCGGCGGCGCCTCTTCCCCTGGCCCGGTTCAGGCTGTAAAGGCGCGCGGATGGACGCCAGCAAGGCTACCGCAGCCGAACCGCAGCCCGCCGTCGAGGCGCCCGAAAGCGAAGGCAAGCGCCGCAGCCTTGGCCCGCTGTGGATGGTCTGGCGCGGGACGCTGGCCTATCCCGGGCGGGTCGCGCTCGCGGGCGTCGCGCTGGTCATCACGGCCAGCGCCACGCTGGCGATCCCGGCCGGCTTTCGCCTGATCATCGACCGCGGCTTTTCGCAAGGCGGCAACCCGGCCGATATCGCCCGCTGGTTCGAATACCTGCTGCTGATCATCGCCGTGCTGGCGATCGGCACGGCGGTGCGCTTCTACACCGTCTCGTGGATCGGCGAGCGCGTCGTCGCCGATATCCGGCTGGCGGTGCTGCGCAATCTGCTGGCGCTTTCGCCCAGCTTCTTCGAAGAGAACAGCCCCAAGGAGATCTCATCGCGGATGACCGCGGATACCGCGATCATCGAACAGATCGTGGGGACGACCGTGTCGGTCGCGCTGCGCAACGCGATCATGGCGGTGGGCGGCGTCGCCTATCTCTTCGCGCTGGCGCCGGGGCTGACGCTGGGGCTGGTCATCGCCATTCCCGTGGTCATCCTGCCGATCGCCTGGTTCGGGCGGCGCCTGCGCACCATCTCGCGCACCAGCCAGGACCGGGTCGCCGATATCGGCGCGACCACCACCGAAGTGCTGGGCGCGCTGCGCATCGTCCAGGCCTTCAACCAGGAACGCCGCGAGGCGGAGCGTTTCGGCGGCGCGGTCGAGCGCACGTTCACCACCGCCAAGCGCCGCATCATGATCCGCGCGGTCATGACCGCGATCATCATGTTCATCCTGTTCGGCTCGATCACGCTGCTGATGTGGCGCGGCGCGCTGGGCGTTGCCGATGGCTCGATCTCGGGCGGCACGATCGCCGCCTTCGTCGTGACCGGCGGCATCGTCGCGGGCGCGTTCGGCTCGCTCACCGAAGTCTACGGCGATCTCGTGCGCGGGGCCGGCGCCGCCAGCCGGCTGGCCGAACTGCTGGAAGAACGCCCGGTAATCGCCCCGCCCGCCCGGCCGCAGGCGCTGCCCGAGCCGGCGCGCGGCCAGATCGCGTTCGAGAACGTCACTTTCCGCTATCCCTCGCGCCCCGAAGTGGCGGCGCTGCGCGATCTCTCGCTCAAGGTCGATCCGGGTGAGACGGTCGCCATCGTCGGCCCCTCGGGCGCGGGCAAGTCCACCCTGTTCCAGCTGGCCGAGCGCTTCTTCGATCCGCAGAGCGGCACCGTGAAGATCGACGGCGTGCCGCTCGCCTCGGCCGACCCCGCCGATATCCGCCGGCGCATCGCGCTGGTGCCGCAGGAAGGCGTGCTGTTCGCCGCCAGCGCGCGCGACAACTTGCGCTATGGCAACTGGGACGCGAGCGACGCGCAGATCTGGGAAGCGGCGCGCGCGGCCAATGCCGAAGGGTTCCTGCGGGCCTTGCCGCAAGGGCTCGACACGTTCCTGGGCGAGGATGGCGCGCGGCTTTCGGGCGGCCAGCGCCAGCGCATGGCGATCGCCCGCGCGCTGCTGCGTGACGCGCCGATCCTGCTGCTGGACGAGGCGACCAGCGCGCTCGACGCCGAGAGCGAGCGGCTGGTGCAGGACGCGCTCGAACGGTTGATGGAAAGCCGCACCACGCTGGTCATCGCGCATCGGCTGGCCACGGTGCGCAAGGCCAACCGCATCGTCGTGATGGAGGAGGGCCGCATCGTCGAGGAAGGCAGCCATGATCGGCTGGTGGCCGGCGGCGGGCTCTATGCCCGGCTGGCCGCGCTGCAGTTCGACAGCCCGCAGATCACGCCTTTTGAATAGGGCCTGGCGGGGCCGGTCGAATAAGGCCCGGCGGGGCGCGCCGACTATCCGGCCGGCGAAAAAGGCTGGTTTTGGACGGGCTTGTTGCCTAAATGCTCGGCATCACTGTCTGAAAACAGACATTCCCGCACATTTCCATGACCTCCTTGTGAAAGGATAACCATGTCGCGCCAGAAGATTCGCCGCACTTTCGCCCGGACCGCGCTGCCTGCCCTTGCCACTGCCATGGCCACCACTCTCGCTTTCGCCGGCACCGTTGCCGCCACCCCCGCCTTTGCCGAGGAAGCCCGGGAAAGCTGGGGCAGCTTCGGCGTGCAGACCCAGTGGATGGACCCCGCCGTCAAGCCGGGCGACGATTTCGATACTTTCGTCAACGGCAAGTGGGTGCAGCAGACCGACATTCCGGCCGACAAGACCCGGATCGGCTCGTTCCTGTCGCTGCGCGATCTGTCCGAGGATCGCCTGAAGCTCATCCTCGACGAACTGCTGACCGCCAATCCCGCGCCGGGCAGCGACGAGGCGCGCATCGCCGCCGCGTACAAGGCGTTCATGGATACCGACGCGATCGAGCGGGCGGGCCTCGCGCCGGCGCAGCCCTATCTCCAGCGCATCTTCGCCGCTTCCACCCGGCAGGATCTGGTGAAGCTCTTCGCCACGGCCGGTTTCACCTCGCCGATCGGCATCTATGTCGATGCCGATGAAAAGCAGAGTGATCGCTATGCGCTTTACGTGACGCAGACCGGGCTGGGCCTGCCGGACCGCGACTATTACCTCAAGGATACCGAGAAGTTCCGCGATATCCGCGCCAGGTACCTCGATTACCTGGCGTTCATGCTCGGCAAGGCGGGCTATCAGGACCCGCAGTCGGCGGCCAGGGCGGTGCTGTCGCTGGAAACCTCGATGGCGCAGATGGAATGGGATCGCGCCGCCAGCCGCAACCGCGACCTGACCTACAACAAGCTCTCGGCGGCCGAACTGGAGGCGATGGGGCCCGCTGGCTACATGCGCACGTTCCTCGATACGATCGGCGCGGGCCAGGTCGCCGACGTGATCGCGGTGGAAGTGCCGCCCACGGCCGATGAGCTGAAAGTCGCCAAGATCGATGCCGCCCAGGCCGCGGCGCAGTTCGGCGGCGGGCTGCCGGCGACGATGAAGCTGATCGAGGATGCGCCGATCGCCACCTGGCAGGCCTATCTCGTGGCGCATTTCCTGGGCGATCACGCCGCCTTCCTGCCCAAGGAGATCGACGATGCCGCCTTCGCCTTCAAGGGCAAGGTGCTGAGCGGCCAGCCGGAACAGCGCGCGCGCTGGAAGCGCGGCCTGTCCGCCGTGGAGGGCGAGGTCGGCGACCTGCTCGGCAAGATCTATGCCGCGCGCTACTATCCGCCGGCCGAGAAGGCGGCGATGCAGGATCTGGTCGCCAATCTGCGCAAGGCGATGGCGGTGAACCTGGCGGACCTGCGCTGGATGAGCCCGGCCACGCGCAAGGAAGCGCAGGCCAAGCTCGATGCCTTCACCCCCAAGATCGGCGCGCCGGAAAAGTACAAGGACTATGCCGGGCTCACCCTGTCCGCCAGCGACCCGCTGGGCAACAGCCTTGCGTCCGAGCAGTGGAACAACGATTTCGCGGTGAACCGCATCGGCAAGCCGGTCGATCGCACCGAGTGGTTCATGTTCCCGCAGACGGTCAACGCCTATTACAATCCGACCTTCAACGAGATCGTCTTCCCCGCCGCGATCCTGCAGCCGCCGTTCTTCAACCTCAGCGCCGATCCGGCGGTGAACTATGGCGCGATCGGCGCGGTGATCGGCCATGAGATGGGCCACGGCTTCGACGACCAGGGCGCCAAGTCCGACGGCACCGGCAACTTGCGCGACTGGTGGACCGCCAGCGACAAGGCCAATTTCGAGAAGCTGCAAGACAAGCTGGGCGCGCAGTACGATGCGTTCTGCCCGTTCGACGCCGGCAAGACCTGCGTGAACGGCAAGCTGACCATGGGCGAGAACATTGGCGATCTGGGCGGGCTGAGCCTGGCCTACCGCGCCTACAAGCTCTCGCTGAACGGCAAGGAAGCCCCGGTGATCGACGGCTATACCGGCGACCAGCGCTTCTTCCTGGCCTATGCGCAGGTCTGGCGTTCGAAAGTGCGCGAGGAGCAGGCGCGCCAGTTCCTCGTCACCGATCCGCACTCGCCGCCGCAGTACCGGGTCAACGGCATCGTCCGCAATTTCGACGAGTGGTACAAGGCGTTCGACGTGAAGCCGGGCGAGAAGCTCTACCTGCCGCCGGCCGAGCGCGTGCGCATCTGGTGATCGCGTAATTCTGTTGATGCCGCACGCGCCGGATTGACTTGGCGGGCGCGTGCGGCATGGCTGTGTGCCGATGGACCTGACCCTTACCGCGATCATCCTCGGCATTGTCGAGGGGCTGACCGAATTCATCCCGGTATCCTCTACCGGCCACCTCATCCTCGCCTCGGTGCTGTTCGGCTATGATGCCGATCAGTGGAAGGTGTTCAACGTGGTGATCCAGCTTGGCGCGATCCTGGCAGTCGTGGTCCAGTACTGGCGCACGTTCTGGGCGGTGGGCTGGGGCTTGCTGCGCTGGAACCCCACCAGCGTGCGCTTCGTGCGCAACATCCTGCTGGGCTTCCTGCCTTCGGCGGTGCTGGGCCTGGCGCTGAAGGACTATATCGACATCCTGCTGGCCAGCCCGATGGTGGTCGGCTGGGCGCTGATCGTGGGCGGCATCGCCATCCTCGCGGTCGAGAAAGTGGCCCGGCCCGGCCCGCTCACCGGCGTGGCCGAGCTGCCGGTGGCGCAGGCGCTGGGTGTCGGGCTGGTCCAGTGCCTGTCGATGGTGCCGGGCGTCAGCCGCTCGGGCGCGACGATCATGGGCGCGCTGGCCATGGGCATAGAACGGCGCACGGCGGCCGAGTTCAGCTTCTTCCTGGCGGTGCCGACCATGCTGGGGGCGACCACGCTGGAACTGCTCGATGCGCGCCATGAACTGGCGGCCGGGCTTGGCCCGGTCGGCTGGACGCAGATCGCGATCGGCTTCTTCGTCGCCTTCGTGGTCGCGATCGCGGTGATTCGCGGCTTCGTCGCCTTCGTCAGCCGTTCGGGCTTCGCGCCTTTCGCCTGGTATCGCATCGTCGCCGGGGCGGCGGCGGTTTTCCTGCTCTCGCGGATGTGACGGCGATGGGCGATCCGCTCAAGCGCAAGGACTACGAAGCGCTCCTCGAACCGATGGAGGAGGAGCTGGTCGCCATGGCGCGCTGGGTCGCGGCAACGGGCGCGCGCATCGTCGTGCTGTTCGAAGGGCGTGACACCGCCGGCAAGGGCGGGGCGATCGCCGCGGTGGCCGAACGGCTCAATCCGCGCCAGTGCCGCACGGTCGCGCTGGCCTCGCCCAGCGAGCGCGAGAAGGGCCAGTGGTATTTCCAGCGCTATGTCGAGCACTTGCCGACGCGCGGCGAGATCGCCCTGTTCGACCGGAGCTGGTACAACCGCGCCGGTGTCGAGAAAGTCATGGGGTTTGCCACCGCCTTTGAAGTGAAGCAGTTCCTCGATCACGTGCCGCGCTTCGAGAAGCTGCTGGTCGACGATGGCATCCTGCTGTTCAAGTACTGGCTGACCTGCGACCAGGAAAAGCAGGAAGAGCGCCTGGCCGAGCGGCTGGAAGATCCGCTCAAGCGCTGGAAGCTTTCGCCGATCGACCTTGCCGCCCGCCAGAAGTACGAGGCCTATACCAAGGCGCGCGAGGAGATGCTGGAAGCCACGCACACCAGGCACGCGCCCTGGACGCTGGTGGATTTCAATGACCAGCGGCTGGGACGCCTGACGCTGATTCGCGACTTGCTCGATCGGTTGCCCGATACGCACATCGATCCCCCGCCGCTCGAACTCAAGCCGCTGGATCACGCGCCGCTTGACGAGAAGTTCGACAAGCTGAAGCCGATCAAGCCGTTCAGGATCGATTGAGCGGGGCGTGCGGCGCGGTTCGCGCGCTTGTGCGGCTTGACTTCGCGGGCGCCATCGCGCATGGGCCTCGGCCTTGAAGGGCGGCGCGTGTTTGCCGCCCTGATTGTTTTGACCAAACGGACATGCCGGCGCCACACCAGCGCGGCTGGAACCAGAGTTTACAGGATAGCGCCATGGCGAAGCCCGCAACCGTGAAGATCCGGCTGGTATCGACCGCCGATACCGGGTTTTTCTACGTCACGAAGAAGAATCCCCGGAACACGACCGAGAAGATGAGCTTCCGCAAGTATGATCCCGTCGCGCGCAAGCACGTCGAGTTCAAGGAAGCCAAGATCAAGTAAGTTCACGGCCGGTTCAAGGCCGTGGCTTTAGGGAGCCGGGCATGAATCGAACCTTGAGGATCCTGCGCGACATGTCTGGCGCGGCCGCTTTGGCCGCGCTTGGCGTTTGCGCCGCCACGCCCGCCATGACCGCCCTCGCGGCGCCGGAACCCGCTCCGGCCCAGCTTGGCGAGGCGGTCGCCGCGTTGCGCGGCATTTCCACGTTGCGCGCCAATTTCACCCAGACCGACCGGAGTGGCCAGACGGTGAACGGCGTGCTCACGCTCAAGCGCCCCGGCAAGATCCGCTTCCAGTATGAAAAGGGCGTGCCGATGCTGATCGTCGGCGATGGCAAGGCGCTGACGCTGATCGACTATGAAGTGAACCAGGTGCAGCGTTGGCCGATCAGCAACAGCCCGCTGGGCGCGCTGCTCGATCCCAATCGCGATGTCGCCCGCTTCGGCACGCTCAAGCCCACCGGCAGCGCCGATGTCATCAGCGTCGAGGTGCGCGATCGCTCGCATCCCGAATACGGCATCATCACGCTGATCTTCGTGCGCAACGGCGCCGCGCCGGGCGGGCTGGAACTGTCCTACTGGGTCGCGCTCGATTCGCAGAACAAGCGCACCACCGTCAGGCTCAGCAATCATCAGTATGGCATCGCCGTGCCGGATTCGACCTTCCGGTGGAAAGATCCGCGCCCGCAGGTTCGTCGATAGCAGACAACGGATTATCGCCCGTTGTGGCGAGGTTGCGACAAATTGCGACCAATCTAACGAAGCTGTTCACTTGCCAGAAAGCCCGGGCGAACTAGATAGGGAGGGTCAAGAAGGTTCGAGGCGGGTTTCCCCCCTGTTGCCCACGCCTCCTGAACCGCCTTCTTGGCACCAAGCGTGACGAACGCTCAAAGGAACCCTCGTCCCTCTGCCCCCGGGACGAGGGTTTTCTTTTTTTGGCGCTGGCATCTTTGGCAGACACAACCGTTCGGATTGCCGTATCCTCCCTCGGTTGCCACCTCCCCTGCAAGGGGAGGATCCGGTCCCGGCCATGCTCTCCCTTTATTCACGCCTCGGTTCATCCAGCGCCCGCCAAAGGCATCGCGCGGGTTCCGAGTCCCCCGCACTGGAAATTGCCGGGCCGGGCACCTAAAGCCCCTGCATGATCACCATCGCTACATGGAACATCAATTCGGTCCGGCTGCGGATCGACCAGGTCGAGCGTTTTCTGGCCGAGCAGGCGCCCGACGTGCTGTGCCTGCAGGAAATCAAGGTGGCCGAGTCGCTCTTCCCGCACGAGATGTTCGAGCGGCTGGGCTATGTCCACCGCGCCGTTCACGGGCAGAAGGGCTATCACGGCGTCGCCACGGTCAGCCGCATCCCGTTCCGCGAGGCCAGCCGGTATGACTGGCAGGACAATGGCGAGGCGCGCCATGTCGGGGTGGAACTGCTGGGGCCGGGGCAGGGGATGCTGCTGGAAAACGTCTATATCCCCGCCGGCGGCGATGTGGCCGATCGCGCGCTCAATCCCAAGTTCGGCCAGAAGCTCGATTTCCTGGAGCGCATGACCCGCTGGGCCGACGCGCTGGACCGCCCGACGCTGGTGACGGGGGATTTCAACATCGCCCCGCTAGAATGCGACGTCTACGATCACAAGGCGCTGCTGAAAGTCGTCAGCCACACGCCGATCGAGGTGGAGACGCTAGGCCGCTTCCGCGACGCGCATGGCTGGGTCGATCTCGGCCGGCGCTTCATCCCGGCGCCCGAGCGGAATTACTCCTGGTGGTCCTATCGCAGCTACTGGCGCGCCAAGGACCAGGGGCGGCGGCTCGATCACATGTGGGCCTCGCCCGATCTGGCGGGGCAGGCAGTGGCGCATCGCTTCGTCGAGGAAACCCGCAAGTGGGAACAGCCTTCGGACCATGTGCCGCTGATCACGGAGTTCGACCTCTGAGCGGCTCTGCCAACGACGCGGTTCCCTCGGCCGGCGCGCGCCGCGTCGCGCTGGCGATCGACGCGCTGCGCCACGGCTGGCCGATCCGCGTCGGCGATGCCTTCACCCTGCTGCCCGCCGAGACCGGCTTCGCGCCCGGTACGGGCGCGGGGCGGATGCTGATCTCCGCCGCGCGCGCGGCGACGCTCAAGCTTGCCAACCAGCGCGAGGCGGCCGTGCCCGAAGCGCCGGTGCTGATCCGCGCGGCCGATCCCTTCGATCTGGAAACGGCGCGCGCGGTGGCCGATCCGGCGCTGGACTTGCGCTATCCGCTGAAGGGACCGTTCATGGCCGAGCCCCTCGCTGATGCGGCGGCGGCGCGCGCGGCGATGGAACTGGCGCGGCTGGCGGGCGTGCTGCCGGCCTTCCTGGTCGATCCCCGGCCGGAGGGCGAGGCACAGCCGGTCGAGCCCGATGACCTGGCGGCGTGGAAGGACGTGGCCCGGCTGCGCATCGCCGCGCGCGCGCGGCTGCCGGTGGCGGCGAGCGAGGACGCGGAAATCGTCGCCTTCCGTTCGGCCGATGACTTGCGCGAGCATGTCGCGCTGATCATCGGCCGGCAGGACGGGGACCGGGCGCCGCTGGTGCGGCTCCATTCCGAGTGCCTCACCGGCGATATCCTGGGCAGCCTGAAATGCGATTGCGGCCCGCAGCTTGACGCCGCGCTCCACGCCATGGCGCATGAGGCGCAGGCGGGCGGCTGGGGCGTGCTGCTCTACATGCGGCAGGAAGGGCGCGGGATCGGCCTGATCAACAAGCTGCGCGCCTATCGCCTGCAGGATCAGGGCTTCGACACGGTCGACGCCAACAACCGGCTGGGCCTGCCCACCGAGGCGCGCGACTTTCCCGTCGCCGCGCGGATGCTCGATCTGCTGGGCGTCCACGCCATCCGGCTGATGACAAACAACCCCGCCAAGGTCGCCGCGCTAGCGGCCGAAGGCGTGACCGTGATCGAGCGGGTGCCGCACAGTCTGCCGCCCAATCCGCACAACGCGCGCTACCTCGATACCAAGCGCGACCGGACCGGGCACTTGCTGTAGCGCGCGGCGGTGCCGGGCGAGGCGCAAGGCCCCGCCCGGATCGTCAGGGCATCTGCGATGCGACGGCGATGACCATGAGGCCGATCGCGGCCACCATGGCACAGGCGGTGCGCAAGTCGCGGCGCGAGAAGCGATCGATATGCTCGGCCCGGAAGCGGCGGTATTGCTCCGCCACTTGCGGCTCGCTGGCGACAAGCCCCACGTCGAGCGCGGATGCCGCGCGCGAGAACCAGGTCTTGAGCTCGTCCAGCTCGGCCGGGTCCAGCCCGGGATAGCGGGCAAGCAGCGCGATGATCCTCGCGCGTTCTTCGGCGCGGATCGCGCCGATGTCTGGTGATGGCATGATACTTTTTCCTGAATGGCTGGATTCGTCCGGCGCATGAAGCGCCGGGCCTTGCGGTCATTCAGGAGAGGGGCGGGCCTCGCGGGGCGGGAAGGCGATCGGCGCGATGGCGGGGCGGCGGGCCCCGTGCCTCGGGGCGCGGGCGCGGCTGGCCGGGCAGGACGAAGGCGGTCAGCGGGACGGCGCGGAGCGGCGCGGGCCGGATGGCGGAGGCCGGCATGTGCGGGGCCTGCGCCTTGGCGGCCTCGGCCGGCCGCGGCGAGGCGAGCGCGACATCCGACGTGGCGGCGCTGAAGGCGGACCCGCGAAACCGTTCCAGCGGCGCGCGCATCGGCTCCGCCGCCTGCAGGCCGATCGCGGCGAGCAGGACGGCCAGCCAGAGGCGGAACAATACGGAAGGCGTGCCGCGTGCCGTCATGCGGCCCGGATTACCCGCCGGGCCGGCCGGGGGCAAGGCGGGCCGGTGCCGCTATGCGCCGCGAGGCGCAACTCCAGCCAAACTCCTAGCGCTTCTCGTAGCGGATCAGGCCATTGCCGATCGTGTTGCTGCCGATCGCCAGCCGGTCGTTCGACCAGTTGGCGACGAAGGCGCTCTGGCGCGAGATGCCGGGGGCGAAGCGGGCGTTGTTGCCTTCCACCACCAGCCCCTCGCTCGAATGGTCGCGGTGTTCGGCCGCGACCGCGATGAAGGCGGAATAGTTTTCCTTGTCCTCCCCCTGGACGAACCAGTTGCCTGTGATCTGGCCGGTTGCGCCGTCGGACAAGTCGATCATGTAGTTGGTGCCGCGCCCCGCCGAATCGTCGAAGCTGGAATTGAGCACCGCGATCCGGGCCGCGCGTGACTTGACGTAGTGGCCGCCGCGCCCCGCCTCGAACCGGCTGCGCGTCACGGTGAGCGCGCCGTAGTTGCCGATATAGACCGAATGCGCGCAGCCGCTGCCTTCGCAAGTGCCGAGCCGGGTGAACGTGGACTTGTCGATGGCGACGGTGCCTTCGGGATTGTCGCCGGTCAGGATGCCCTGCTCGCTGTCGCGGAACCAGGCTTGCGAGACCGCCAGGTTGCCGCCTTCCAGCCGGATGCCGGCGCCGTTCTTGTCGGGCACGCGGATATCGGCGAAGACGAGGCCCTCGACGCGCGCGGCACGGCCGCGCAGCACCAGCGCCGCCTTGCCTTCGCAAGCGACGCCATCGAGCACCGATTGGCCGGGGACCGAGGCGACATAGGACACCTCGCCCGCCGTCTGCACCGCGCAATCGGCAAAGCGCATCGGGGCGAAGCGGATCGTGCCGCTGCCGCTGCCGATCGCGTCGACCGCGTCCTGCAGGCGCGCGAAGCCGCGACCCGATTCGACCACGGTGTAAGGCGCGGCGGGCCCCGATTGCGCCAGCATCGGCGTGGCGAAGGCAAGGCCAAGGGCCAGCGCGGCGGGGGCAAGGGCGTTGCGAAGCGGATGTCTCATGCCATCCGCCATACGCCGCAATCGGTTAAAAGGGGGTATGGGAATGTGAGTCCTCGGGCATCTGTCGATGCATCGCGGCACCGGCCCGCTCCCCCACCCGACCTCCCACAGAATGCCGGCGCCGGCAGGTCGGGCGGGGGAGCGGGCCGGTGCCGCAACCCAACGCGCCCTTGCGCGCGGTTCTTCGCGAAAACGCGAATCGCTTGAAACCGAAACGGATCGGTCCTAAAAAGAACCTGCGGGCCGGGCCCCTCTGGCGCGGCGCATTGGCCAATCGGCGATGCGCCATGTGATGTCGGACCGCATCGGATGAGACCGATGCGCTGGGTCCGGGTGACGAAATCCCCCTATTCCCGGCAACCGGAACCGCAATTCGGCTCATCCGATCGAACCACCATTTTTCGTTCGACAGGGAGCTACCCCCATGACTGACCGTGTTTTCCGCCTGCTTGAGCGTTACCAGAAGCTCGATACGCTGCTGCGCCTCGCCCAATCGAAGCGGTTTGCCGATCCGTTCGAAATCTCGACCCTCAGGAAAAGGAAGCGCTGGATCGGGCAGCGGCTGACCGATCTGGTCCGCCCCGCCCGTATGCGCCCGCTGGGCCGATGATCGCCGCGCCGGCCCGTTCGCTATCGGCGGACCGGCGCACCCGATCCCTTTTTCATGAGGTTTCCGATGGAATTCCTGACATTGGACTGGCTGGGGACACCGGCCTGGTTCTGGCTGGCCTTCGCCGCCATCGTCCTGCTGCTGACCGCTTTCGATCTGGGCGTGCTCCACAAGGAGGACCGCGAGCTGGGCATTCGCGAATCGCTCAGGCTCTCGCTGTTCTACATCGCCATCGCCATGGCTTTCGGCGTCTGGGTCTGGCTCGCCAAGGGGCCGGTCTCGGGCATGGAATACTACACCGGCTATTTCATCGAGAAGGCGCTGTCGATCGACAACGTCTTCGTCATCTCGATGATCTTCGGCTTCTTCGCGATCGCGCCCAGATACCAGTATCGCGCGCTGCTTTGGGGTATCCTGGCGGTGATCGTGCTGCGCGGCGGCATGATCGCGGGCGGCGCGGCGCTGGTCTCCGAAGCGCACTGGGTGCTGTATATCTTCGCCGCCTTCCTGATCTTCACCGGCGTGAAGATGTTCTTCACCGACGATCACGCGCCGGACATCGGCCGCAATCCCGCCGTGCGCTGGATCTCGCGCCACATGCGCGTGACCCGGGAGCACCATGGCGAGCACTTCCTGGTGAAAGTGCCCGATCCCAAGACCGGCAAGCTGGCCTGGGCGGCAACGCCGCTGCTGCTCGCGCTCGTCGTCATCAACATCGCCGACCTGATCTTCGCGGTCGATTCGGTGCCGGCGATCTTCGCCATCACCACCGATACCTTCGTGGTCTACACCTCGAACATCATGGCGATCCTGGGGCTGCGCGCGCTGTACTTCGCGCTGGCCGCGATGGTGCACCGCTTCCACTACCTCAAGTATGCGCTGGCCGCGGTGCTGGTGTTCATCGGCGGCAAGATCCTGATCGCCGATTTCGTGCTGGGCGGCGCCAAGTTCCCCCCGCTGGCGAGCCTGGGCGTGACGATCGCGCTGATCGCGGGCGGCGTGCTGTGGTCGCTGTGGAGGACACGCGGCGAGGAAGCCGCGCCCGGCTGATCGCCCGCGGAAAAATACGTGCGTGACAGGCGCCTGAACGTCTAGGGGCATCGGCATGACCGCCGATGCCCCCTCGCTTCACCGTCCCGGCCACGATTGGACCGCCACTCACCTTGCCGCGTTGCTTGTCGCCAATGTCGCGCTGGCGCTGGGGCCGTGGCTGGTGCGCCTGGCCGATACCGGCCCGGTCGCGGCCGGGTTCTGGCGGCTGGCGCTCGCCGTGCCGGTGCTGGCGCTGCTTTCGCTGCGCGAGCCGGTGGCGCAGCGGCGGCCGGGCGGTGGCATCCTGGCGATGGTGGTGGCGGCGGGCGTGTTCTTCGCGCTCGACCTGGCGAGCTGGCATGTCGGGATCGAGACCGCCAAGCTCGGCAATGCCTCGCTGTTCGGCAATGCCGGCAGCGTGATCCTGATGGGCTGGGGCCTGATCGCCGCGCGGCGCGCGCCGCGCGTGCTGGAAATCGCCGCGATCGCCTCGGCGCTTGGCGGCGCGGCGCTGCTGATGGGCGGATCGCTGGAAATCTCGCACGCCAGTTTCGTCGGCGATCTGTTCTGCCTGCTCGCCGGGCTGTTCTATGCCTTCTATATCCTGATGCTGCGGCCGGCGCGGGTGCGGCTGGGCCAGTTCTCGATCCTGCTGTGGTCCACGCTGGCAAGCGTGCCGTTCCTGATGGGCATTGCGCTGCTGCGCGGCGAAGTGATCATGCCCACGGACTGGACCCCGCTGCTGGTGCTGGCGATGAGCAGCCAGGTGATCGGGCAGGGGCTGTTGATCTATTCGCTGCGCCACTTTCCGCCGCTGGTGATCGGCCTGGCGCTGATGACCCAGCCGGCGATCTCGGCCGCCACGGGCTGGCTCGCGTTTGGCGAGACGCTCAGTCCCGCCGATTTCGTCGGCATGGCGCTGCTCGCCGCCGCGCTGGTCATGGCCCGCGCCGGCGACAAGGGCTAGGGCCGTTCGCCAAGGCCGATTCAGCCCGGTCGGATCGGCTCAGGGCCGCTTCGCCCCGGCGCCTTCGCCCGTCAGCACGGTCTTCAGATAGGCGTGGAGCAACGCGGCGCGTACCGCGTCCTCGGCATGGTCGGCGCCCACCGAGTGCCCGCCTTCGCGATATTCGTGGAAGTAGAACGCATTGCCGTATTCCGCCAGCCGCGCCGCCATCTTGCGGGCGTGGCCGGGGTGCACGCGGTCATCCTCGGTGGAGGAATAGAAGAACACCGGCGGGTATTTCACGCCCTTGCGCAGTGCCTGATAGGGCGAATAGGCCCCGATGAAGGCCCAGTCGGCGGGCAGGTCGGGATCGCCGTATTCGGCCATCCACGATGCGCCCGCGAGCAAGTGCGAATAGCGCTTCATGTCGAGCAGCGGCGAGCCGACGATGCCGCCGCCGAACAGGTCCGGCCGTTGCGTGATGGCCACCCCGGCCATCAGCCCGCCGTTCGAGCGGCCGGAAACCGCGATCCTGCCCCTGGCCGAAAGGCCGCGCGCCACCATATCCTCGGCCACCGCGTAGAGATCGTCATAAGCGTTCTGCCGCTTCTCGCGCAGCGCCGCTTCGTGCCAGGCCGGGCCATATTCGCCGCCGCCGCGAATGTTCGCCAGCACATAGGCATTGCCGTCGTCCACCCAGTCCAGCGCGAGCGGGCCGGCGCGATAGGGCTCGGTGGTGAGGTAAGTTGGCGTCTGCGCGACGCGGAAGCCGCCATAGGCGTGGATCAGCGCGGGCACCGGCCCTTTCACGCCCTTGCGGATGGCGAGGAAGTAGGGAACTTTCGTCCCGTCCTTCGACACCGCGAAATGCTGCGCGACATCGAACCGGGCGGCATCGAACTTCGCCGGCAGCGATTGCAGGGCCTGGGCCTGCCCCGTGGCCGCCACCGCGAAGAGCGTGGGCGGCACCAGGAAGGATTCGACCGTGGCGAATGCCATGTCCTTCGCATCCGCGCCCGAGACCAGATGGATCGTCGCCTTGTCGGGCAGCGCGGCAACCGTTCGCGACCATGCGCCATCCGCGCCGGGCCGCAATGCGATCAGCCGGCCCGATACGTCGTCCAGCAGCTTGATCCACAACACGCTGTCGGTGGTGCCGACATCCTCGATCGCCTGCCCGGCGCCCGGCGTGAAGACCGCTTGCGGCGCGCCGGCCGCCCCCGCGAGGATATCGGCGATCGGCCAGGCCACCAGCGAGCCGGCGGGAACCGTCCCCAGCGGCTTGTTGAGGAAGGCGATCAGCCGGCCGGCCAGAATGCCGCGCGGATCGGCCGTCTCGGGCAGCGGCGTGGGCAGCAGGCGGCCATCCGGCCCCGCCAGCCACAGCTCGCTGGTATAGAAGGTCTTGCCGCGCTGGACGAACAGGCGCCGCGTCTTGCCGTCCATCAGCGCGAAGGGGCTGAGCGTGATGTCTTCGGCCAGGCCTTCCTTGATCACGCTGGCGGCGGCCAGCGGCGTGCCGCGCCGCCAGCGCCTGACCATGCGCGGATAGCCGCTGGCGGTCATCGTGCCGGGCCCGAAATCGGTGGCGACAAGCAGCGTATCCACATCTTCCCAGGTCACGACGCTCTTGGCCTCGGGCAGCGTGAAGCCGCCCGGAACGAAGCGGCCGGTGGCCCGGTCCCATTCGCGCACCACTTCGGCATCGGTGCCGCCGGGGCTCAGCGAGACGAGGCAGCGGCGATACTCCGGCGCCAGGCATTCGGCGCCGTGCCACACCCAGCTCTTGCCTTCGGCCTTGCCCAGCGCATCGACATCGATCAGCGTCTGCCATTCCGGCTTGCCGGCCAGGAACGAGGCCAGGCTGGCCGCGCGCCAGAGCCCGCGCGGATGGGCCGCGTCGCGCCACAGGTTGGTCACCGCATCGCCCATCACTTCGCCCGGCTCGGCGATCTGGCTCTCGTCATCGAGGATGGCCCGCGCGCGGGCGCGATCCGCCTCGTAGCCGGGCATCGCGGCAAGCGCCTTCATCGTTGCGGCGTTCCACGCCTCGACTTGCGCGATCGCCTTCTCGCCGTGGATGTCCTCCAGCCAGACATAGGGATCATCCGGCGCGCCGGTCGCGGCCATCAGCAGCGGCGCGGCCGCCAGCGCGGCGGTGACAAGGAGCTTGTGGGAAAGGGACATGGGGTGGGCCTTGTCTGCGATCGAAAGCGGCGTTCTAGGCCGGCCCGTTGCGCATGGCCAGTCCGGTGGGCGATTGACAAAATGGCCATGAGTGACAAGATATGGCCATATGAATGGAGCGCCGGATGGCCAGTTACAGCATCGCGACCACCAAGGACCGGCTATCCGCGCTGATTGACCGGGCCCGCGCGGGCGAGGACATCGTCATCACCAATCGGGGCAAGCCCACGGCGCGTCTGGTGCCGGTCGATGTGGATGGCTCGCCCGATGTCGTCGCCGCCACGGGCCGGCTGCGGGCACGCATCGCCGGGCATGGCGCGGCATCCATTCCCGTGCACCGCTTCGGCGACTGGCTTTACGAGGATGAGGCCGGTTGAGCCACTATCTCGACGCCAGCGTGCTTGTCGCGCTGCTGACTGACGAGCTGGCCAGCGAGAAGGCCGCCCGTTTCGTGGGAGAAGCGCGCCAGCCGCTTTACGTCAGCGATTTCGCGCGGGGCGAAGTGGCCTCGGCGATCTCGCGGCTGGTGCGGATGGGCGGGCTGGATGCGGCCGATGCTGGCGAGCGCTTGACGGCTTTCGAGGAATGGTGCGCCACCGCCGCACGCCCGCTTGCCACCGAAGCTGCCGACATTCGCCTTGCCGCCCTGCTGGTCGCCCGTTTCGCGTTGGCCTTGCGTATGCCGGATGCGATCCATCTCGCGGCGGCGCAAGCGCGCAGCATGACGCTGGTGACGCTCGACCAGCGCATGGCGGAAAAGGCAGCGGCACTCGGGATCGCCGTCGTCGTTCCCGATTGATCGGCGCGGACCGGCCTCTCGCAAGGCTCAGGTGCGCGCCCCCAGATCGCCCTTGCCCACGGTTCCGCTGGCCAGTTGCAGCATCCGGTCGAGGCTTTTCTTCGCGGCGAGGCGCAGGGGTTCGTCGATCTCGATGCGCGGCTTCAGGTCGCGCAGGGCGAGGTAGAGCTTTTCCAGCGTGTTGAGCGCCATGTAAGGGCAGATGTTGCAGTTGCAGTTGCCGTCCGCGCCGGGCGCGCCGATGAAGGTCTTTTCGGGCAGTGCCAGTTCCATCTGGTGGATGATGTGCGGCTCGGTGGCGACGATCAGCGTGTCGCCGGGCATCGTCTTGGCATATTGCAGGATGCCGCTGGTCGATCCGACATAGTCCGCGTGATCGACGATGTGCGGCGGGCATTCGGGGTGCGCGGCGATCGGCGCGCCGGGGTGCTGCGCCCTGAGCTTGAGCAGCTCGGTCTCGCTGAACGCCTCGTGCACGATGCACACGCCCGGCCACAGCAGCATGTCGCGGCCGAACTTGCGGTTGAGATAGCCGCCCAGGTGCCGGTCGGGCCCGAAGATGATCTTCTGGTCCTTCGGGATCTGCTGGAGGATGGTTTCCGCGCTCGAACTGGTGACGATCACGTCGGACAGCGCTTTCACCTCGGTCGAGCAGTTGATGTAGGTCAGCGCGATGTGATCGGGGTGCGCCTCGCGGAAAGCCTTGAACTTTTCGGGCGGGCACGAATCCTCAAGGCTGCAGCCCGCGTCCATGTCGGGCAGCACGACGATCTTGTCGGGGCTGAGGATCTTGGCGGTATCGGCCATGAACTTCACGCCGCAAAAGGCGATGACATTGGCGTCGGTCTCGGCCGCCTTGCGCGAAAGCTCCAGCGAATCGCCGACGAAATCGGCCAGATCCTGCAATTCGGGCTTCTGGTAGTAATGCGCCAGGATCACGGCGTTGCGCTCCTTGCGCAGCCGCTCGATCTCGGCGCGGACATCCATCCCGGTAAGGTCGGCGGTCATCACGGTCATGGCTTGCGTATCCCTTTGGCTGGCGGCCTATCTAGGGACCGTGCCGACAAGCCCCAAGGGGAAAATGCGTGCGCGCGGCGCGGGTCAGGGCCAATAGGCCGCCATCGGCCGGGCGCTGCCCGCGCTGCCGGCCAGGACGGAGCGGGTCAGGCCGATGCCCCCGTCGTTATAGGCGATGAGATCGGCCAGGATCTGCGTCACGGCGATGGCGGCGATGCCATAATACCATGCGGGGTGCACCCGGCCCGTGCGCCTTTTGTCGGCCAGCATTCCGAACAGCGGGAACAGCGTGGTCGCCGCGATCGTGATGCGCCATGACCAGGGCATCAGCAGCGGCATCGGCAGCAGCCGGCCCAGGCCCGGCCCGGTCAACCCCGCCATGGCGACGAACATCAGCCGCCGGTGCCAGTCGGTCCGGCGCCGCAGCACCAGCGCGGCGCCGACCAGCCCGGCGAAGCACAGCAGGTGCAGCGGATTGCTGACGAGGAATTCGTTCTGGTCGAAAAAGAACGGCCCGCCCGTCCGCCGCAGGGCGACCACGGTCATGGCGGTGCCCAGCACTACCATCACCGGAACCCACAGCAGGGCCAGCACGCCGAGCCGGCGGTGCAGCGCGACATTGTTCGCCGCGATCAGCCCCGTCTGCGCCAGATAGAGCACGATCCAGCCGAAAAAGACGAAGGCATGAACATGGTAGATTGGCGGGACCGCGAAAGTCGACCGGCCCATCACCAGATTGAGCGAGAAGCCCGCGACGATCACTGCCGCCATCAGGCAGGCCATGCGGAAGAAAAAGCGCTCTTCGCCGCGCGCCGTGGCCGTGTTTCCGGGAACCGGACTTTCGGGAATCGTCGCCACCAGAATCGCCCCACCCCTGCCGATGCGCAATTCTATGCGATTTCGCTCCGAACGGGAAGCGGGATCAGGGCTGGGCGGGTGCCGCCGTGGCCGGGGGTCGGGGCGCGGGTGCCGGTGAGGGCGCCTCGCCTTCGAAACGGGCGTTGACCGTCACGTCGCCAAAGCCCGCGACTTCGAGGGGAATGGCCAGGTTCTGGCGGATCGCGTCTTTCGCGGCGGCGCGGGCCAGGCCGATCAGCACCGGGTTCGATGCCTGCTGCAGCGCTTCCCGTTCGGCCGTGCGGGTATTGGCGCGGCTGAGGCTGTCCTGCGCCTCGCGCGTGATCCAGATGCCTTCGCGCAAGTATTGCGCGCGCGCCTCGTCCAGATTGGGCTTGCCCACCGTCAGCGGCGGCAGCAGCACGTCGAGCGTGCGGGTGTTCTGGTCCCACGTCAGGTGGTTGCGGTCCATCCGCGAGAGGTCGAGCGTGTAATCCACCCGCGCCGGGATCACCGCCACTTGCCGCGACTGGACCAGGCCCATCAGCCGGCTGTCCTCGGCCGAAACGACGGGGGCGAGCTGGGCGCTGAACACCGTGAGCCGGTTCTGCTTTTCGAAGGCGACCAGGCTGGTGCCCAGTGGATCGCCCGGCACGCCCGGCCAGAACGCGCGCCAGGCCAGCCAGCCGGCGATCGCCAGCATGGCGACGAAGAGCAGCCAGGGCACGCCTTGCGTGCGGGCCAGCGCCCCGGGATGTTCAGGCGCGGGGACAGGCGCTGGCGTGGGAGCCGGCGGCGTCTCTTCGGTCAAGCGATCGTGGTCCATTGCTCTCCTGAACGCATGACCGCGCCGCGCCGTTCCAGATCGATCAGATGCGCGAGCACCGATCGGCCGGCGGTGGGCCAGAGCCGCTCGTCCACGCCCTTGTACATCAGCGGCACCATCTCGGCGATCACGCCGATGCCGGCTTCGATCTGGCGCAGGATCTGCTTTTCGCGGCTGCGGCGGTGGCCGATCATTCCGCGCACGAGCTGGCGCGGCCTTTCCACCGCCGGGCCGTGCGCCGGGAAATAGACGCGGTCCTGCTCGCGCGCATAGAGCTTGGCGAGGCTGTCCAGATAAGCGGTCATGTCACCGTCGGGCGGCGAGATGACGCTGGTGGACCAGCCCATGACGTGATCGCCGGTGAACAGCGCGCCGCTTTCGGGCAGCGCGAAGCACAGGTGGTTCGAGGTGTGCCCCGGCGTTGCCAGCGCGGTCAGCGTCCAGCCCTTGCCGCCAATCCGCTCACCCTCGGCCAGCACGCGATCGGGGCGATAGCCGGAATCGAACGCGGCATCGGCGCGCGGGCCATCGTCCTCCAGCGTCAGCGGCGCGCAGCCGATCACCGGCGCGCCGGTATGCGCGGCCAGCGGCGCGGCGGCGGGCGAATGGTCGCGGTGCGTGTGGGTGCAGCAGATCGCCACCACGCGGGCATCGCTGATGGCATCGACCAGCGCTGCGATATGCTCCGGCTCGTCCGGGCCGGGATCAATCACCGCCACGTCATGGCCGGTGCCGACGATATAAGTCTGCGTGCCGGTATAGGTGAACGGCGACGGATTGCGCGCCAGCACGCGGCGCACCAGCGGATCGACCATTTCGGCCAGGGTATAGGGGCGATCTTGCGTGGCGGCGTCCATGGCAGGCGATATGGGAACGGCTTGCGCGGCTGTCGAGCGTTTGCTTGAGCAGGGCGAGGCCGCGCCGGCGGTGAGGCTGGAAAAAGGGGAGGGCCGGATGAATGCCATGGGCGAACTGATCCTGGTGATCGACGCGGGCACCACATCGACACGCGCCATGGTGTTCGATCGCGCCGGCGCCTTGCGTGCCACGGCCCAGCGCCTGCTGGCCCAGCACTATCCCCGGCCCGGTTGGGTCGAGCACGATGCGGACGAGATCTGGACCGATGCGCTGGCCTGCGCGCGGCAAGTGGTGACACAGGCCGGCGGGGCCGACCGGATCGCCGGCATCGGCATCACCAACCAGCGCGAGACCGTGGTGGCGTGGGACAAGCTCAGCGGCGAGCCCCTGTCGCGCGCGCTGGTCTGGCAGGACCGGCGCACCGCCGATGCCTGCGAGGCGCTGCGCGCGGCGGGGCATGAACCGCGTGTGCAGGCCATGACCGGGCTGGTGATCGATCCCTATTTCTCCGCCACCAAGATGCGCTGGCTGCTCGATCACGCGCCCGCAACGCGCGCCGCCGCCGCGGCCGGGCGGCTGGCGCTGGGCACGGTGGAAAGCTGGCTGGTGTGGAAGCTGACCGGCGGCGCGCACCTGTCGGACGCGGCCAACGCCAGCCGCACCAGCCTGCTGCCGCTGGGCGGCGCAAGCTGGGACGCGGGGCTGTGCGACCTGTTCGGCGTGCCCCTGGCCGCGCTGCCCGAAGTCGGCGACAGCGCCGGCCGGCTGGGCGAGACGCGGCCGGAATGGCTGGGCGCGCCCGTGCCGATCACCGGGCTGGCCGGCGATCAGCAGGCGGCGACGATCGGGCAGGGCTGCCTCGCCCCTGGCGAGACCAAGGCGACTTATGGCACGGGCGCTTTCGTGCTGGCCAACATGGGCGGCACGGCGCCGCGATCGCGCCACCGCCTGCTGGCGACCGTGCTGTGCCAGCTTGGCGGCGCGCGGACTTACGCGCTGGAAGGCTCGGTCTTCGTCGCGGGCAGCCTGCTGCAATGGCTGCGCGACAGCCTGGGCGTGATCGACGCCGCGCCCGATAGCGAGGCGCTCGCACGGTCGGTGCCGGACAGCGGCGGCGTGGTGATCGTGCCCGCGCTTTCGGGCCTGGGCGCGCCGCACTGGCGGCCCGATGCGCGCGCCAGCATTTCAGGGCTGACGTTCGCCACCGGCCGCGCCCAGGTCGCGCGCGCCGCGCTGGAAGCCATGGCGATGCAGACGCGCGATCTGGCCGAGGCTTTCGCGGGCGACGGCGCGACATGGACGCGCCTGAGGATCGACGGCGGGATGAGCGCGAACGACTGGATGGCGCAGGATCTGGCCGATATCCTGGCGATCCCGGTCGAACGCCCGGCTTTCATCGAAACCACCGCGCTGGGGGCGGGGATGCTGGCGGCGCTGGGCGCCGGCCTGTTCACCTCGCTGGACGCGGCCGCCGCCGCGATGGGCGGGCGGCGCGAAAGCTTCGAACCGGCGATGGCCGCGCCGGCCAGGCAGGCGCGGCTGGCGCTGTGGCAGCGCGCGCTCGCGGCGGTGCGGGCCGAGGCCACGGGCGGATTGTGACCGGCGTTTGAAGGCCGTCCGCATCAGATGACATTTTGAAGACAGCCGATTAAGGGAACCGCAAGGCGGCCGGATGCATTGTTCCGGCGAGGCAAGCAGACAAGACATGTTCGGCGATTTTCACCATGCCGCGTTGGCCGCGGGCAACGGCGTATTGAAGCAGGCGGGCCGCCAGGGCCTGCGGCTGCGCGGCGAAGTGATCCGCCGCGCCGTGCTGGCGCGCCAGGCCCAGCCCGCGGGCGTGGAAACGCCGTCGCTGCGGCTCTTGCTGGCGGAACTGCCCTCGCTGCGCCGGTCCACCCGGGTGCCGGCGGTGGCGCGCTGCGCCAATCCCCAGCCGGTGATGATCCTGCCCGGCTTCGGCTCGCACCCCCGGCGGATGCGGCCGATGGCCCAGGCGCTGGCGGCGGCGGGGCATGACGTGCACGAATGGGGCCTTGGCTTCAACCTTGGGCCGACAGAGGCGAACTTTGCCTTCCTGATGCGCCGCGTGGGGGCCATCGCGCGCGCCAGCGGCCGGCCGGTGGCGCTGGTCGGCTGGAGCCTGGGCGGGCTTTTCGCGCGTGAGATCGCGCATCGCCAGCCCGATAGCGTCGCCAGGGTCATCACCATGGGCACGCCGTTTTCAGGCGATCCGCACGCCAACAACGCCTGGCGCGCCTATCAGGTGATCACCGGCCATGCCGTGGACGCGCCGCCGATCGATTGCGATTTCGCGGCCAAGCCGCCCGTGCCGACGATCGCCTTGTGGAGCCCGCGCGATGGCGTGATCCATCCCCGCGCCGCCTGCGGCTGGCCGGGCGAGCGCGACCGGGCGGTGGCCCTGCGCTGTTCGCACCTGGGCTTTGCCAGCCACGCCACGGTGATCGCCGAAGTGCTGCGCCAGCTCGATATCGAGGATTGATTTTCCCGCCCCGCGCCGCAGACTGATCCATGCCGCGATCGCGGCGGGGAGATGACAGGATGCGTGAGATCTGGCGGGCCGGCGGCTCGAACACCGGGGCGAGCCCCGCATTGGCGCGCGCCGTCGAGGCCGAAGGCTGGGACGGCCAGATGTTCATGGATTCGCAGTGCCTCAGCGCCGATCCCTATGCCTTGATGGGGGGCTGGGCGGCGGCGACCGGGCGGATCAGGCTTTCGACCGGCGTGACCAATCCGCTGACGCGCAATCTGGCGGTGACGGCGGGCGCGGCGGCGACGATCCACGCGCTTTCGGACGGGCGGGCGGTGCTGGGCATCGGCCGGGGCGATTCGGCGCTGGCCTATCTTGGTCACGCGCCGGTTGGCCTGGCCCGTTTCGAACAGGCGATCGGCCAGTTGCAAGTGCTGCTTTCCGGCGGCGAGATCGCTTTCGGGGAATTCGGCCCATCGGGCGATGCGCCGTCGGTCCATGCGCTTTCGCTGGGCGGGCGGCCCGAGGGCGTGCGGCTGAAATGGCTGCCCGAGGGGCTGCCGAAAGTGCCGCTCGATATCGCCGCGACCGGCCCGAAAGTGATCGCCATGGCCGCGCCCGTGGCCGAACGCGTGACGTTCAGCGTCGGCGCAGAGCCGGAGCGGATGCAATGGGCGCTGGGCCTTGCCCGGCAGGCGCGCGCCGCCGCCGGGCTGGACGATGCCGGGATCTCCTATGGCGCGCAGCTTGTCGTCGTCTGCCATCCCGATGCCGAGCAGGCGATGGAGGTCGCCATGCACATGGCGCCGCCGCTCGCGCGTTTTCAGACGATGCAGGGGCAGGTCGGCCCGGCCGATGCCGTCGCGGCCGAGAACCTGGGCAAGGTCCGCCAGGGCTATGACATGACCGAGCACGGCAATATCGGCTCGCGGGAGCGCATTGTCGGCGGCGTGCTCTCGCCCGAATTCGTCCGCCGGTTCGCGATCGTGGGATCGCCCGAACATTGCATCGAGCGGTTGCGGGAATTGCGGGCGCTGGGCCTCGAACGCGTGGTCGTGGTCGGCCCCGGCTTCTATCCGGCCGACTGGGGCGAGGTGGCCGGCCTTTTCGCGCGCGAAGTGATCCCGGCGCTCAAGGCCGGCTGATCCGCGCTTTTGCGCAACGCTGCTCTTCCAAACGCCAGACGCCCGCCGGATGGGCCGGCGGGCGTCTGGTTTTCAGGTTACGGGCGCCGCCGCGATCAGCGCAGGCGGATCGGCACGTAGGCGGCAGGCTGGCCGCGCCGCTGGACGCGCAGCAGCACGGCATCGCGGCTGGCGCCGCGCGCGGTCTTGATCGTCTCTTCCAGCCCGGCGACATCGGTGATGTCGCGGTAATTGGCCTGGAGGATGATGTCGCCGCGCCGCAGCCCCTTCTGGCCCGCGTCGGACGAGGGATCGACCGCCGTCACCACCACGCCGCGCGTGCTTTCCGGCGCGCCGAGCTGCCGGGCGATCTGCGGGGTCAGCGGGATGACCGAGACGCCCAGCGACTGCTCGGTCACGCCTTCGCCCTGCGGCTGCGGCTGCTGCGGGCGGTTGAACGAATCGTCGCCCTGGTCGGCGTCGGGATCGAAGGTCTGCTGCGCCAGCTCTTCTTCGCTGGGGCGCTGGGCGACCGTGGCGGTCAGCGTCAGGCGCTTGCCGTTGCGCATGATCTCGATCGGGATGCGGGTGCCCGGCTGGGTGTTGGCGACCAGGAACGAAAGCGTCTGGTCGCGCGTCACTTCCTTGCCATCGACCTTGAGCACGACGTCGCCGGCCTGGAGCCCCGCCTTGGCGGCGGCACCGCCCGGTTCCACCATCGGCACGAACTCGCCCTTGTTGTGCGGGATGCCCAGCGAATCGGCCAGATCCTCGTCGATCGGCTGGACACGCACGCCCAGGTAGCCGCGCTGGATGGTCTCGCCCCGGATCAGCTTCTGCACGATCGGCGCGGCGGTATCGGCCGGAATGGCGAAGCCGATGCCGACGCTGCCGCCGGTGGGCGAGAAGATCGCGTTGTTGATGCCGATGACCTGCCCGTTCATGTCGAACATCGGGCCGCCCGAATTGCCCCGGTTGATCGAGGCGTCGGTCTGCAGGTAGCGGTCATAGGCGCTGTTGCTGCCGGTGTTGCGATAGACCGCCGAGATGATGCCCGACGTGACCGTGCCGCCCAGGCCGAACGGATTGCCGATGGCGATCACCCAGTCGCCCACGCGCGCGCTGCCCGAATTGCCGAACTTGACGAAGGGCAGCGGCTTGGTCGCGCTGATCTTCAGCACCGCCAGGTCTGATTGCGGGTCCTTGCCGACCAGCTTGGCGGGGTACTCGGTGCCGTCCGGCATGGTCACGGTGATCGATTCGACCTGGCCTTGCGGCCCGTTGGACGAGATCACGTGGTTGTTGGTGACGATATAGCCATCGGCCGAGACGATGAAGCCCGATCCCAGCGACTGCGCCTCGCGCGTCTGCGGGCCGCCCTGATCGCCGCCGCCGCCGAACAGGTCGGCGAAAGGCGTGCCGGCGAAGGGGTTCTGCGCTGCCGGGACTTGCACGCGCTGGCGCGTGGAGATGTTCACCACCGCCGGGGCAAGCTGCTCGGTCAGGTCGGCGAAGCTGGCCGGCGCGCCGGCGCGGGGGACCACGCGGCTCATCTGGCTGGATTCGTTCTGCGCGACCTGGGCACCGGCGGGAAGGCCAGTGACGAGTGTGAGAGTGGCGCCTCCCAGCAGGAGCGCCGTAGTCAATCCATAAGCGTATCGCACGGGCTTCACGTCCTTTTGATCCTCCGTTGCGCGGGTCTGCTCCGCAATCTCACCCGAACCGGCCGCGTTTTTGAGGCCTTCACGGCTTAACCGGGATTGAATGGCGCGGGCTGGCCCGCAGGCTTGGCCTGCCATGCCGTGGCGTCACGGTCCCCTGAATTCCTTGAGATAGGAATTGTCGGGCGAAAGCAGGATGGTGGTTGCCCCCTGATCGTCCGAGAAGGCAAAGTCATAGCTCTGCATCGCCCGGTAGAAATCGTAGAACTGGGGGTCCTTGCCGAAGCTTTCGGCATAAGTCTTGGCGGCCTGCGCTTCGGCATCGGCGCGGATCAGTTGCGCCTGCTTCTGGCCCTGGGCGCGAATCGTCGTCGCTTCCTGCTCGCGCACGGCCTGCATCCGGGAAAAGGCGCTTTCCAGCGCGCCGTCGGGCAAGTCGGCGCGCTTGATCCGCACGTCGACCACTTGCGCGCCATATTCGCGCGCCTCGCGGTCCAGCCCGATGCGGATGTTGTCCATGGCGATGCCGCGATCGGCGGTCAGCAGCGAATGGAACGTGCGCTTGCCCAGTTCCTGGCGCAGCACCGATGTCAGGATCGGTTCGAGCTGTTCCATCACCCGTTCGGGCGTGCCGGCGGTTTTGACCATGCGCACCGGGTCGATGATGCGGAAGCGCGCATAGGCATCGACGATCAGGCGAAGCTGGTCGGTCGAAAGCACCTGCTGCGGCTGCATGTCGACCGAAAGCAGGCGCTTGTCGATGCGATCCACCTGCTCGGCGAAGGGGATGCGCAGCGAAATGCCGGCCCCCGTCTCGCCATAAGGCGCATCGGGGCGATAGCGGTTGATCACGCGCACCGGCTCGCCGAAGCGCACGACCACGGCCTGCTCGGTCTCGGGCACGACGATCACGCTGGACAGCAGCGCGACCACCAGCACGGCCAGCGTGATGAGCGGCGCGCGCAAGTCACGCCAGTTGTAATCCCGCAAGGCCGGCATCACTGGCCTCCCTGCGCCGGAGCGGCAGCGGGGGGCGTGCGCCGCTGCAGCTGGGGCAGTGGCAGATAAGGCGTGACGCCGCCCGATTCGACGATCACCTTGTCGTTGTTGCTCAGCACCCGCTCCATCGTTTCGTAATACATGCGCCGCTTGGTCACTTCGGGGGCGAGCCTGTACTGCTCGTAGACCTTGTCGAAGGCCGCCGCGTCGCCTTGCGCACGGGCCAGGAGCTGCTGCGCCCAGGCGCGCGCGTTCGAACGGTCACGCTCGGCATCCTGCTGCGCGGCGGTGACTTGCTGGAAGGCGGAGATCACCTTGGTCGGCGGATCGGCTTTCTTGATCTCGACGCCCTGGATGGTCACGCCCGCGTGATAGCCGTCAAGAATTTGCTGCATCCGTTCGCGCACCGCCTGCTCGACTTGCGCGCGGCCCGAACCGGACAGCGCGCCGTCGAGCGAGATTTCCGCGATCGAGGAGCGCATAGCCGCCTCGGCCACTTCGCGCACGGTATCGTCGGGATCGGACAGGCGGAAGCGGTAGTCCTTCAGGTCCTTGATGTTCCAGCGCACCAGATAGCTCAGGTCGACCAGGTTCTGGTCGCTGGTGAGCATCAGCTTCTCGCTCTCGTTATCGGGGATGGTATAGCGCTTGATCGAGGTGACGTCGGTCACTTCCACGGCCTGCATCGGCCAGGGCAGCGTCAGCGAGACGCCCGGCGTGATCGTGCGCGAATACTTGCCGAAAGTGGTGACGATGCCCTGTTCCTTGGGCCCCACCATGTGCACCGTGGTGATGCCCAGCCAGATCAGCGCGATGCCGCCGACGATCAGCGGGAACCAGCTCTTGCCGTCAGGCCGCCGGGGCAGGCGCGGAATGCCGCCGCCCGGCCCGCCACGGCCGCCGCCCCGCCGGGTCGGCCCGCCAAAGATATCCTCGATCTTGGCCGATCGGCGCGGCTTGTCGGCCGGCGGCAGCCAGGGGTTGCCGCCACGCACCTTTTCCGGCGCGCCGCCCGCGGGCGCCTCGCCGTCCTGGCCAGCCTCTTCCCCGGCTTCGTCGCCGCGCTTGCCGCCGCCCCAGGGACTGCGCCCTCCCGCCATGGCGAACGCGCCGCGCGCCAATGCACCTCCGATCAATCTCATGGCTGTCACTATAGGAACCTCTTTCGCACAAAAACAGGGTCTCACGGTGCTTTTTCCTTGCTAGGGGGAGCCGATCAGGAACCGGCCGGCGCGGAGTGGACAATGAGCAGCAAGGAAGTCGACGCGCTGAAGGCGAAGTTGCCCGAGGCGGTCGCGACGCGGCTGCAATCGCTGCGGCTGGCCGATGGCCGCGCCACGCTGGTGGTGGATGCCACCGGGCTTTCCGCGCTCGATCGCGACAAGCTGGAGGTCGCCGCGAAGGACGCGCTGCGCGGCGCGCCCGGCATTGCCGAAACGCGCGTGGCGATGATGGCGGACAAGGTGCGGCGGCGGATCGTGGCGGTGGGATCGGGCAAGGGCGGCGTCGGCAAGTCCACCGTCGCGGCCAATATCGCGGTGGCGCTGGCGCGCATGGGGCGCAAGGTCGGCCTGGTCGATGCCGATATCTACGGCCCCTCGCAGGCGCGGCTGCTGGGGACCGAGGGCATCCGCCCGACCGCGCGCGAGAACAAGCTGAACCCGGTGGCCAGCCCCTGGGGCTTGCCGATGCTGTCGATGGCGCAACTGGCCGATCCGGGGCAGGCGATCGCCTGGCGCGGGCCGATGGCGGGCAATGCGCTGGCCCAGCTGGTCGAGGCCGACTGGGGCGATGTCGAGGTGCTGATCGTCGATCTGCCGCCCGGCACCGGCGATATCCAGCTGACCATGCTGCAACGCTTCAAGCCGGCGGGCGCGGTGATCGTCTCCACCCCGCAGGATCTCGCGCTGATGGACGCGATGCGCGCGATCGAGCTGTTCGCCAAGGGCAAGGTGCCGGTGATCGGCGTGGTCGAGAACATGGCCGGCTATGTCTGCCCCCACTGCGGCGAGATCAGCGACCCGTTCGGTTCGGGTGGCGCGCAGGCCGCCGCGAAATCGGCCGGGCTGCCGTTCCTCGGCCGCATCCCGCTCGAACTGGCGATCCGCCAGGACAGCGACGCCGGCCGCCCGCCCGCGGCCAGCGACGGGGCCGAGGGCAAGCCCTTCCTGGCGCTGGCCGAAGCCGTGGCCAACTGGCTCGACAGGCAGGACGGGGCCATTACCTGATGGCGGTTTCGCGCCGGGGCATCCTCATCGGCGGGCTCGTCGGCGGCGGGCTCGCGGTGGGATACATGCTGCGGCCGCGCCACTATCCGCTGCCGCTTTCGCCGGGGCGGAACGAATATGCCTTCGATGCCTGGATCAAGATCGCCGCCGACGGCGTCGTCACCGTGGCGGTGCCGCAGATCGAGATGGGCCAGGCCATCACCACGCTGATCCCGCAAGTGGTCGCCTGCGAGCTGGGCGCGGACTGGCGGCAGATAGCGGTGGAGCCCGCGCCGGTCAGCGCGCGCTATGCCAATTTCGTGCTGGCGGCGCGCTGGGCCGAGCTGTGGATGCCGCTGGCGCCCGGCCTGGCGGACGACCCGGACAGCGCGATCGTGCGGCGCTGGGCCGAGGATACCCGGTTCAACGCCACGGCCGACGGCACGTCGCTGGCCGCTTACGAAGCGCCCGCGCGGGCCGCTGCCGCCGCCGCGCGGGCCATGTTGATGCGCGCTGCCGCCGCGCGCTGGGGCGTCGCCTGGGCAGAGTGCGACGCGCAGGACGGCTTCGTCATCCACGGCAAGCGGCGCTTGCCTTTCGGCGCGCTGGTCGCCGAGGCCGCTCGCTACGATCCGCCCGATCCGCCGATGCTGCGGGCCGAGGCGGCGGCCGAAAAGCCCGGTGAGTTCCCGCCCGGCGCGCCCTTGCGCTATCCCCGGCTCGATCTTCCCGCCAAGGTGGACGGCAGCTTCCTGTTCGCCGGCGACGTGCGGCTGCCGGGCATGGTCTATGCCGCGATCCGGCATGGGCCGATCGGCGAGGCGGAACTGCTCGACTATGAAGAGGCCGATGCGCGCGGCGTGCCCGGACTGCTCTCGCTGGTACGGCACAAGCACTGGCTCGCCGCCACCGCCACCACCTGGTGGGCGGCCGAGCAGGCGCTGAAGGCGCTGTCGCCGGTCTTCCGCGCCACCGGCCGCGCCGATACCACGGCGATCGAGGCGGGGCTGGAGCAGGCGCTGCGCGATGGTGATGCCACCCGACTGCACGCCGCGGGCGATACCGGCCTGCTGGCGGGCAAGCTGGCGCATCAGTTGCGCTACGAGGTTGCCCCGGCGCTCCACGCCACGATCGAGACCGCCAGCGCCACCGCGCGGCTTTCCGGCGGCCGGCTGGAGCTGTGGATCGCCACCCAGGCGCCCGAGCTTGCGCGCAAGGCGGCCGCCGCCGCGATCGGCCTCGATGCCGCCGATGTCGTGCTCTATCCGATGCCCGCCGGCGGCAGCTTCGACCGGCGGCTGGAGCATGATCATGCCGCCCAGGTCGCGGTGATCGCGCAACGGGCCGGGCGCCCGGTGCAGCTCGTCTGGTCGCGCTGGCAGGAACATGTCGCGGGCTGGCCGCGCACGCCGGCCGTGGCGCTGATGGGCGCGCTGCCCGATACCGAAGGCGGCATCGCCGGCTGGCGCGCGCGGCTGGCGCTGCCGGCCAGCGCGCGCGAGTTCGGCCGCCGCCTGTTCGGCGCGCAATCCGCCGCGCAGGCGCGCGCCGCCAGCGCGGGCGAGGCGGACCGGCTGGCGATCGCGGGCGCGGTGCCTTTCTATGACATCGCCCATGTCGCGATCGACCATCTGCCCGCCGCCGTGCCGCTGCCCACCGCGCGGATGCGCGGCAATGCCCATGGCTATACCGCCTTCTTCAACGAATCCTTCGTCGATGAACTGGCGCATCTCGCCGGGCGTGAGCCCCTGTCCTACCGCATGGCGATGCTGGGCCAGGAACCGCGCATGGCCGATTGCCTGCAACGCGTCGCCGCGCTGGCCGAATGGGGCGGCGGGGTGGACAACAGCGGGCAGGGCATCGCCTGCCACCGGATCGGCGATGCCCGCATCGCCATGGTGGCCAGCGCGCGGCGCGACGAGACGGGCGTGCGGGTGGACCGGATCAGCGCGGTGGTTGACCTTGGCCGCATCGTCAACCTCGATATCGCGCGCCAGCAAGTGGAAGGCGGCATCGTCTTCGGCCTGGGCCTCGCGCTGGGATCGAGTACCGGCTATGAGGACGGGCTGCCGCTGGTCGGCCGGCTGGCGGGGCTCGACTTGCCGCTGCTGGCCGATTGCCCCCGGATCGAGGTCGATTTCATCATGAGCAAGCATGATCCCTGCGATCCGGGCGAGATCGGCGTGGCCCCGGTCGCCCCGGCGGTGGCCAATGCGCTGTTTTCCGCCACCGGCCTGCGGTTTCGCCGCCTGCCGCTGCTTTCGGAGGATGTATGAACCCGCCGGCCGATCATCCCGAAGCGCGCATTGGCGGGATCGGTGTGCTGCTGGTCAACCTGGGCACGCCCGATGCGCCCACCCCGGCGGCGGTGCGGCGCTATCTGGCCGAGTTCCTGTCGGACCGGCGCGTGGTGGAGATCCCGGCGATCGCCTGGAAGCCGATCCTCCACGGCGTGATCCTGCGCGTCCGCCCGGCGAAATCCGCCCATGCCTATGCCCAGGTCTGGACCGAGGCGGGATCGCCGCTGGCCGCGATCACCGCCGCCCAGGCCCAGGCGCTGCAAGCCCGGCTGGGCCCGGCCGCGCGGGTGGACTGGGCGATGCGCTATGGCCGGCCCGCCATCGCCGATCGGCTGGCGGCGCTGCAGGCGGCGGGCTGCGATCGCATCCTCGTCGCCCCGCTCTACCCGCAATATTCGGCCGCGACGACGGCCACGGTGATGGACGCGGTGGGCGCGGCGCTGGCGCGATCGCGCTGGCATCCCGCGCTGCGCACGCTGCCGCCCTACTATGACGATCCGCTTTATATCGCCGCGCTTGCGGCCGACCTGACGGGGCAGATCGAAGCGCTGGATTTCGCGCCCGAAGTGCTGCTGCTCTCGTTCCACGGGATGCCCCGGCGGACGCTGGATCTGGGCGATCCCTATCACTGCCAGTGCCGCAAGACCGCGCGCCTGCTGGGTGAGGCGCTGGCGCCGCGCTTTCCCGATCTGCGGATCGACACCACGTTCCAGTCGCGCTTCGGCCGGGCCAAATGGCTCGAACCGGCGACCGATGCGACACTGCTGGCCGAAGCCAGGGCCGGCACGCGCCGGCTGGTCGTGGCCGCGCCGGGCTTTGCCGCCGATTGCCTTGAGACGCTGGAGGAACTGGCCCTGCGCGGGCGCGATGAATTCCTCGGCGCGGGTGGCACCGCCTTCGCCGCGCTGACCTGCCTCAACACCGGCGAGCCCGGCATGGCCATGCTGGAAGCGCTGACGCGGCGCGAGCTGGCGGGCTGGATCGATTGATCCATTCTTGACTTAATCCTGTTTTGTTCTACTCCTGTTCGTAAGATTCGCGAACGGAGCCGCGACCGCCATGCCGCAAGCCAATTTCGCCTATGCCGCCACCGCCGAAGATTCCGCCGGGCTGCCGCTGGCGCTTTCGATCTATGCCGACAGGCCGCATCTGCGCGCCACGATCCGCGACGATGCGCAGGCCGCCGGGCTGCGCGTGGCGGTGACGACGGATCTGGCCGCGCTGATCGAGGGGGAGGCCCGGCCGCTGGGCGATGTCGTGCTGGTCGATTGCCCGGTGGCGGATGCGATGGCGATCGCCGCGCTGGCCCGGCTGGACATGCGCGCGGCCAACGCGGGCGCGCAGCTTGTCGTTTCCACCACGGTGGATGGGCTCGACGCGGTTTTCGCCGTGATGGACCAGTCGAACCCGTTGATCCTGGTCGATCCTGACCGGGCGGAGCGGGTGATCGCGCTGGGCGAAGTGCTGGCGCGGTTCCCCGCGCGGCGGCTGCGCGAACTGTCCGAGGATGACCGGCTGATGATCCTGCGGCTGACGGAGCAGGTCGGCCAGATCGCCGGGAAGATGGAGCGACTGGCATCGGGCGGCGCCAGTGTGAACGGCCATGCCTTTGCCTTTGCCGGAGCCTCCCCGGAGCCGAGCGGCCTGGTCAGCGGCATGGCGGCTGACGGGCCGGCCTGCGCCATGGGCGATAAGGCCGGGCTGCGCGCTGCCCGGCCGCCGCTGCCCGATCCCCGGCTGGTGCGCCGGATCGTGCGGCAGCGCCAGTTGCGCGCCCGCTTCCTCGATGGCGCGTTGTTCGCCCATCCGGCCTGGGACATGCTGCTCGATCTCACCGCCGCGCGGGCGGAACACGCGCGCGTCTCGGTCACGTCGCTGTGCATCGCCTCGGGCGTGCCGCCCACCACGGCGCTGCGCTGGATCGGCCAGATGGTGGAAGCCGGGCTGTTCCGGCGGCTGGGGGACGATACCGATCGCCGCCGGGCCTTCATCGCGCTGAGCGACAAGGCGGCCGATGCCATGGCCCGCTATTTCGCCGAGATCGGCGCGGGAGCGGCCGCGCTGGTCTGAGCCGTGCGTTTGATGCGCCGGTTATCCACAAATGTCATCAAAGCTCCACGAATCCATCATCCGGCCGACTCATTGCCGGGCTAGGCGCAGCCCCGAACACCGGGGGGGTATTCGATGGACAGGCACGTGCAAGGCGGTCGGACGGGAAGGCGTCTGGGGCTTTGCCTGGCCGGCGCGGGTCTGATCGCTGCCGGCATTCCCGCCCTGGCGAAGGCACCCGACGCAGTCATGCTCTATGCGCTGCCCGAACGCACTCTGGCGGCCGAGGAAGCGCGGCAGGGCGTCGCTTCGGACGGTGCGCATATCTATGCGATCGATAACAGCCGCATCACGCGCTACGCGCTCGACAGCGGCGCGCGCGTCGCCGAATTCAGCGGCGATCCGCACGCATTCCCGCACATCAACAGTTGCACCGTGGCCGCCGCCGAACTGGTCTGCGCCGCCTCGAACTATCCCGCCGTGCCGCAGACCGGCACGGTGGAATTCTTCGATGCCGCCAGCCTGCGCCATTTGCGCAGCGTGGCCTTGCCGGCCAACCCCGGCTCGTTCACCGCGCTGATCCGGCGCGATGGCCGCTGGTGGGCCAGCTTCGCGCAATACGATGGCAAGGGCGGCGTTCCCGGCAAGGACCACCGCGATACCCTGATCGCCGAGCTGGACGGGAATTTCGCGGTCACGCGGCGCTGGACGCTGCCCGCGTCGGTGCTCGCCCGGATCGCGCCGCGCAGCGTATCCGGGCTGGGCTGGGGGGCGGACGGGCGGCTCTATGCCAGCGGGCACGACAAGCCGGAGGTCTATGTGCTGGAAGTCCCCGCGCACGGCACGGTCCTGCGCCATGTGGCGACGATCGCCACCGCCACGTTCGGCCAGGCGATCGATTTCGATCCCGCACAGCCGGGGCTGCTCTGGTCGATCGACCGGCAGAGCCGCACCGTCGTTGCCAGCCGCATCCCTCCGATCCCCGCGCCAAAGGACTAGCCCGTCATGCGCTTGCCCCGGCTCTACCGCTTCCGCAGCCTGCTGGGCCTGGTCGTCCTGGCTGGCGGTACCAGCTTTGCCGAACCGATCGCGACGCCCGCCTCGCTGATCCCGGTCGATGCCCGGCCCACGCCCGAAGGCGATTTCGCGGTGCTGACCTACAACGTCAAGGGCCTGCCCTGGCCGATCGCCCGCCAGCGCGGCCCGGCCTTGCGCAAGATCGCCGCCCGGCTGGCGCAGCTTCGGCGCGAGGGGCGCCAGCCGGGCGTCGTCGTGCTGCAGGAAGCGTTCCGGGACGAGGCCAAGCAGATCGGCGCGATCGCCGGCTATCCCTATTATGTCGAAGGGCCCTACACCGCGCCCGCGCCGGCCGCTGCGGACATGCCCGGCCGCGAATGGTCGCTGGGCGAGACGGGCCCGGCGTGGATCGACAGCGGGCTGGTCGTGCTGTCGGACTATCCGGTGCGCGCGGTCGCGCGCGCGCCGTTCCCGGCGGGCGCCTGCGCCGGATACGATTGCCTGGCCGCCAAGGGCGTGGTGCTGGTAACGCTCGACGTGCCGGGGATCGGCCCGGTCGCCGTCGCCACCACGCACCTCAATTGCCGCAAGGCCTCGGGCGCGCCGCGCGCGCGGACCGAGGCGGCCTATGCGCGCCAGGCCGCGTTCCTGCGCGATTACCTGGGCCGCACGCGCGATCGCGGCGTGCCGGTGATCGTCGCGGGCGATTTCAACCAGGGCCAGCGCCCGTTCCGCATCGCCAGCTTGCGCGATGCGCTACGCCAGCTCAACGGCGGCGTGCCGGTGCGCGATGCCTTGTCGCAGGAGGCGCCGATTGCGGGGCAAGACGTCACACGCGGGGCCGACGCGGCGTGGATCCGCCAGCGCGCGCGGGACTTGCAGTTCTCGCTGCCCGGCACCCGCGCCCGGCTGGTGCCCTCGGACATCGAGATTCCCTTCGGTACCGAGCCTGACGGCACGATGCTTTCCGATCACATGGGCTACACCGTCCATTATCGCCTGCGCCCGCTCGCAAGCTGACGCGGCCCTGCCGGCGATCAGGGCCGGCGATCAGGGCCAGCGATTGGGGCCGGCGATCGGGCCAGCGATGCGCGCGCGTCAGGCGACGCGGATGGCGCGCACCGGCATGATATCGGCCAGCGCGGAGCCGGCCTCGGCCCGCTCGCGCTGGGTCAGCAGTTCGGAGACGACCGCGTAAGTCCGGTCATTGTCGACATCGATCGCCTGGCTGCCGTCCGCGATCACCACCGGGGCGATCTCCAGCCCGATCCGCCGCGAGATCCGCCGCATCGCGCCGGCCAGGCTGACCAGCCGGAACCGCAGCGCCAGCAGGTTGAGCACGCCGAACGACTGGACGATGCGGGCCGCGTTCTTGGCGAACTGGCCGCCGCCGCGAAACACCTCGACCGCCCCCAGCGCCTTGCGCCCGGCCAGCGCATAGAGATTGCAGTTCGAATAGCCATGATCGCTGAATTCGTAGAACCGGCGCTGCCCGGCGGCATGGACGCCCAGCACCGCGTCGCGCCGGGCCATGGCGATGGCGACATCGGCGTGGGCCAGCGCGGCGATCATCGCATCGACCGATTCGGGCCGCAGCAGCGCGTGATCGGCCGTGGTGATGACGATCGGCCCGTCATGATCGCCCGCCGCCGCCAGCACGCTGTCGGCCAGATTGTCGGCGGCGGGGCACAGCGTGATCGCCGCTTCATCGGGCAGGCCGGCCAGCGCCTCGCGCACCGCCGCGAAGGCTTCGGGCTCGACCGAGATGACGATGCCCGCGCCCGCGCCATGCGCGGCCAGCATGGCCATGACGTGGCGGATCAGCGGGATGCCGTGCAGCGGGATCAGGCACTTGTGGCTGACATGGAAACGCTCGGCCAGCGGATTGGCCACGCCCTTGCGCTGCGCCGCCAGCACCACGATCCGCACGTCCTGCGCCGCCATGGCCGTCATCCCGCCATCACGCGGCGGCCAGCTCGCGCGTTTCGATCAGGCCGTGGCGCAGCAGGCTTTCGCACAGGATCGTCTCGATCAGGTCGGCATGGCGCCAGCCGAGCAGCGCGGCCGACCGGCCGAACACCTTCTCGGACCAGAGATTGCAGTTGAGATTGACTTCGAGGAACGTGACCTGCCCGGTCCGCTCGTCAAAGCGGAATTCGAAGCGGCCGTAGTCGAACGGGAAGAACACGCCCGCCAGCGCGCGGGTGTAATCCGCGATCTCGGCGGCGGCGGGCCCTTCGTTGTCGAACGGATCGAGGCTGTACTTGGCCTCGCGCTCGACCAGGTCGCGCTTTTCGAAATAAGTGCGCAAGTGCGCCGGATCGGCCTGGCGGAACAGCATCATCGGCATGATCGAAGGCAGGCCGCCGCAAGTGATCACCGGCACTTCGACATCGCTGCCTTCGATAAAGGGCTCGACGATGGCGTCATGCCCTTCGGCGTGGATTTCCTCGATCGCGCGCTGGGTGCCGGCCCAGTCGCCCGCGTCGCGCACGCCCCAGCTTGCCGAGGAGGCGTTGGGCTTGATCACCAGCCGATCGGCGCGCGGGCAGCGGGCCGCGTCGATCGGCGCGGCCCGGCGATAGATCGCCCAGGGCGCGGTCGGCACGCCGCGACTGCGCGCTTCCAGCTTGGTCAGGTGCTTGTCGTCGGACAGGCCGCGCAGGATCGGGCTGGCGCCCAGGAAGGGAATGCCCAGACGCGTGGACAGCAGCGGCAGCAGCATCTCGGAATTGAGGAAGCCGCCGCGATTGAGCAGCGGGAAAATGAAATCGCAGCCCGGATCGGCGAACAGCGCTTCATAGCTGTCGGCCAGTTGCAGTCGCACGCCGATCTCGGTCAGCATATCGCGAATCTCGCGATGATAGACGGCGTGGTTGCCGTCTTCATGGTGCAGTCCCCCTTGCCAGAACACGTGTTTGGCAATGAACAGCACTGTCAGCCGCTCAAGCGAGGCGGCGGGAATACGGGCGATCTGGCGCGGGCCGAACGTCAGGACTTGCATGACTGACGGCCTATCTGCGCGCACTGTGACATGGCTGTGAAGGATTTGTAACGAAACCGTCGTGCCGGGCGCATATACCGGCCGGATACCCGCCTGGAGCCCCAGATCATGAGCTGCGCGCAATTTCTTTCCCCGATGCTGGCATCGGGCGGCGATCGGCGGATTACCGTGCCCAACGGGGGCAATACCAATGTCTATGGCGCCTCGCCGTTCCCGCGGGCGGTGATCGGCTATGCTTCTTCCACCGCGAACGATATTTCGCTCGATGCCTTTCGCCATCTGGAACGCCTGGTGGCCGACTGGCCGGTGCACGGGTTGCAGGATCCGGCCGCTTATGCTGCCGCGCTGGAGCGGATGCGGCATCGCCTGCGCGGCCTGTGGGGGCTGACGGCGGATACCGGCGTCGTCTTCGCGCCTTCGGGTACCGATCTGGAATATGTCGGCCTGGCGCTGGCCGGAAACGGCGCCGGCGCACCCGTTACCAACATCGTGCTGGGGCCGGACGAAGTGGGCAGCGGCTGCCTGCTGGCGGCGGGGGGATGCTATTTTTCGGGTGAGACCGCGCTGGCCGGCGCGATCCGCAAGGGCGCCGGGATCGCCGGGTTCGAAGCGGTCGAGGTGGCGGCGCTGCCGTTGCGCGGTGCCGGCTCGACCGCCTTGGCCAGCGATGCCGTAGCCGCCGCGCTCGACACCGCGATCGCCACGGCGCGCCGGCAGGGCCGCAAGGTAGTGGCGCACGCCGTGCACGGATCGAAGACCGGGCTGATCCTGCCCGATCTCGCGGCGATCGACGGCTTGCTGGCACGGCATGGCGATGACCTGACGCTGGCGGTCGATGCCTGCCAGGCGCGGATCGAGCCGGCGGAGATTCGCGGTTATCTCGATCGCGGCTGCGTGGTGTTCCTCACGGGATCGAAATTCATCGGCGGCCCGCCCTTTTCGGGCATGGCGCTGGTGCCCCCCGGCCGCCGCCCCGCCGCGATGCTGGCGCGGGGACTGGCCACGGTGTTCCGTCGGGCGGAATGGCCGGCCGAGTGGCGCGAGGCCGATCTCCTGCCCGCCGGGGCCAATCCCGGGCTGCTGCTGCGCCTTGAAGCCGCGTTGTTCGAACTGGAGCGCTTCGCCGCCATCGGCGCCGGGCGCCGCGACGCGGTGATCGCCGCGTTCGGCGTGGCGGTGCGCGCGCTGGCGCGCCGGATCGACGCCGGGCTGGTCGCGCCCGCGCTCGCCCCCGGCGGCCTGCACACCGCTACGCTGGCGACGATCGACCTTTCGGCCATGCCCGGCGGGGCCAGCTTCGCCACCGCGCAGCGCTGGCAGAAAGTGCTGGCCGCGCGCGGGTTGCGGCTGGGCCAGCCGGTGCGCTGCCTGCGCGATGCTTCGGGCGATTGGGCGGGGACGCTGCGGATCAGCCTGTCCATGCCGATGATCGTGGCGCGCGCGGGGCTGGCGCCTGATGCGCTGGCGGCCGGCTTTGCCGCCGACATGGCCCGCATCGCGGCGGTGATCGAAGCCGCGCGCCGGCGCGTGGCCTGAGGAAGCGCCCGGTCCCGGCCCATGTCCCGTCTCTTCCGCAATATCGGCTGGCTGCTCGGCGGCCGGGGCGTCAACGCCGTCTTCAGCCTGGTCTATCTCGCGCTGGCGACGCGGATGCTGGGCTTGCAGGATTTCGGCCGTTTCTCGCTGATCGTCGTGCTGGCGCAGGCGATTGCGGGCGTGGCCAGCTTCCAGACCTGGCAAGCGGTGGTGCGCTGGGGCTCGATCGAAGGCGAGCAGGCCCGCTCGGCCGGCTTTGCCCTCGCGCTCGATCTGCTGAGCATTGCGGCGGGCAGCCTTGTCGCGGCGCTGGTGTGCTGGAGCGCGCCGTTCTGGCTGCCCTTGCCGCCGGAACTGCGCCTTGTCGCTTTCGCGCAATGCCTTGCCGCGCTGGTCGCGATCCGCTCCACCCCCACCGGCATCCTGCGCCTGCATGATCGTTATGACCTGGCCACGCTGGCCGAAAGCACCTTGCCGGCGACGCGCGCGGCCGGCGCGGTGCTGGCGACCGTGCTGTGGCCGCGCGTGGCCGGCTTCGTCGCGGCCTGGGGCATTGCCGAGCTTGCCTGCGCGGCGACGTACTGGTGGCTGGCGCGCGGGCTCACGCCGGTGCGGCTGGCCGATGTCAGCCTTACCGCGCTGCCCCGGCGGCACGCGGGCGTCTGGCGCTTCGTGTGGGCCACCAACCTTTCGCGCAGCCTGGCGATCTCGGCCAAGCAGGCGATCCTGCTGCTGGTGGGGGCGCTGGGCGGCGCCGGGCTGGCGGGCGGCTATCGCGTCGCCTCGCAACTGGGGCAAGCGCTGGTCCAGCTGGGCGAGGCGGTGTCGCGGGCGATCTATCCCGAATTCGTCCGCGCGGGCAAAGCCGCGCGCGCGCTGTCGGCCAACATGGTCCGGCTGGCGGCGGGAACCAGCGTGCTGGCGCTGGTGCTGGCGTGGATCGGCGGGAAATGGGCGATCCTGCTGCTGGCGGGGCCGGAATACGGCTTTGCCCATGGCGCGCTGGTGATCCTGGCCTGCGGCGGCGCGCTGGAACTGCTGGGGGCAAGCTGGGATGCGCTGCTGGTCGCGCGGGCGCGGGCGGAAACCGCCTTCGCCATCCGGGCGGTGCCGCAGATCGCCACGCTCTTCGCGATGCCGCTGGCGATCGCGGGCCATGGCCTTGCCGGCGTCGCGGCCTGCGTGCTGGTCGGCAGCCTGCTGACCGTCATCGGCCTTGGGCTGGCCGTGCAGGCGACACACGACTTGCCCGAGCCGGCCTGAGGGAGAGAGAGTCTGTTTCGAAATGCGCCTATACGGCGCAAGGCGGCACCGGCCCGCTCCCCCACCAACCCCACCAACCCTCAGGCCACCCGGCGGAACGGCCGGGCCAGCGCTTCGTAACGGGCGAACAGTTCGGCGAAATGCTCGTCCATCGTGCGCACGCGCGCGGCCGGGCGCCAGGGCCGCTCGATCGCCTCGCGGATGCAGGCGGCGGCCGCAACCGGATCGCCGGCGGCATAAGTCCAGCCGCCCGATGCGGCATGATCGGCCGCGCCGCCCGCGTCGGGCACGATCACCCGCAGGCCGCAGGCGCGCGCCTCGGCGGCGGCCATGCAGAAGGTTTCGGCCTCGCAGCCGTGGACCAGCGCGTCGCAACTGGCGAGGATGCGGGCGAATTCGTCGCGGCTGCGCTTGGGCGCGAACAGGCGGATGTGCGGATTGCCGGCGATGCGCTTGAGCATGGCGCGCTTCTCGCGTCCCTCGCCCAGCATGACGAGGCCGATCGGCTGCTCGCGCGAGGCGATCGTCACCGCGTCGATCACCACCGGCCAGCGCTTTTCGGGCGCGAGCCGGCCGACGCCGATCAGCAGCGTCGCGCTTTCGGGCAAGCTGCATTCGGCCAGCAACTGCGCGCGCAGCCGCGCGTCGCGCCGTTCGGGCGCGAAGCGGCCGGCCTCCACGCCCATCGGGATCGTCGCGGAATTGGCGATGCCGCCTTCGGCCAGGCGCCGCGTCAGGTCGCGGTTGGCGCAGACCACCAGATCGACGCTCTGGCCCAGCCGCCGCAAGTGCGACCAGAACAGGCTGAACTGCCAGTCGATCGTCGGGCGTGAGAAGATGTCGCCCAGCCAGCGATAGGGATAGGCCGACAGCGGATCGGCGTGCATCACCAGGCTGCGCGGCGCGGCGCCGCGCCATTCGGCCACCATGGTGGCGCTGCGCCAGGGCGAGGTCACTTCCACGAAGTCCGGCGCTTCGGCATCGAGCGCGGCGTGCAGCGCCTGCTCGTCCTCGAAGTACCAGTACTTGCGGTCGAGCGGGAAGTGCGGCGCGCGCAGGGTGACGATGCGCGCGCCCGGCCCGTGCTCGATCACTTCGTCACGGTCGCCGGGGGCGATGATGACGATCTCGTGCCCCAGCCGGGGGCCGATCGCCAGCTTCTGCTCCACGTAAGTGCGGATGCCGCCGCCTTGCGGCGAATAGAGCGCGCAGACATCGACGATCTTCACCGGGCCGATTCCTTCTGCCTGAGCGGCGCGACACCCAGTCCGCTGCGATAGTTGAGCACGATATCGAGCGGCGTGGGCCCGCCGCCCGCCATGACGCGCACCTTGTTCACGCCCGGCTTGCTGAAGCCGAGCCGGGGATTGCGCGAGAAGCCGATGCCGTCGATCCGCCAGCCGAACTTGCGGTTCTGGTCGCGGTCATGCAGCAGCACCACCGCATAGGCGCCGGGGCGCGGCACGCGGATGCACAGCGGCCGGCCCGCGGGCGGCACCGGCGTCTCCACCCGGCTGAACGGCTTGCCCTGCTGGATCAGGACATTGTCGTCGGCCAGGAAATCGCGGTCGTTGGCCGGGTAGACTTCCAGCTTCAGCGTGCCTTGCCGGTCCTTCAGCCCGTCCGGCGTGACGAGGAAGGCCGGGCCGTTCTCGTCCGGCCGGCAGCGGCCTTCGGCCTTGCCCAGATCCGGGGTGGACGGCAGCGCCGTGGCCGCCAGCAGCGGCAGCAGCGCGGTGGTGGACAAGGGATTCATGGGTGCTCCTCCCGATGGATCAGATCGACGAGTGCCAGCGCGCTGCCGATGGCCAGGTGGCAGGCCAGGATCAGCCCGGCCATCAGCGCCATCAGCGCGGAAATGGCGTTTTCGTGGCCCAGCATGAAAACGGCGGCGCCGGCGAACAGCAGGTCCTTGTTGGGCACGAAGGGCAGGCGCGAGATCAGCATCCGCAGCGTTGCCAGGAACAGCCACCAGCTGACCGGCACGTCCGGCAGGACAAGGTGCCACAGCAGCGCGGACAGCGCGGTGGTCGCGGCGATGCGTGCCAGATGCGTGCGCAGGATCATCAGGATCTGGGCGCGCGGCAGCGAGAAGACCTGCCGCCGCAGCGCCATCGCGCCGATCGAGATCAGCAGCAGCACGCCCAGTGACAGCGTCAGCACGCGGCTGTCGATGCCGAGCTGGCCCAGCCCGGTCAGCGGCAGCATGATCGCCAGCAGCAGCAGCGTCACCCCGTTGCCGGCCATGGCCGAAAGGATCGCCACGTCCTTCACCGCCCCGAACGGCGCGCCGGACAAGGCGATCCGGCGCCGCGCCCAGGTGTAGAAATAGGCCTCGCCCAGATAGCCCAGCAGCAGCTCGTTGTAGACCCGCTTGCGCAGCAGCGCGACGAAGCCGCCCGGCGGGATCGTCCAGAGCCGGCGGAAGATCAGCCATTCGCTGGCCGGGGTGACGAAATAAAACGCGGCGAACGTGATCCAGAACAGCGGATCGAGCGGGAACAGCCGCAGCAGCGCGCTGGCATCGAAGCCGCGCAGCTCGTGCAGCACCACGGCCAGCACCGCGAGCGAAAGCGTGATCGAAAGCGCCGTGTTCCATCCGCGCCGGCGCGGACGGTCCTGCGGCGTCAGCGTGATCGGCGGGGCTTCGGGCGCAAGCATCGCGGTGGTGTCTGGCAAGGGGGCTCCGTTCGGATTGAGGCCGGAAGATCAGAAAAGGCCGCTCGCGGGCGGACGGCAGGATGACCAGGCAAGCGTCTGTTCCCGCTGGCGCGCCGCCTGCCGCCGCAGCTCAAGCATCATGTCGAGGTAGCGGGCGGAGGCGGTCTCCAGCTCGAAGCGGGCGGCGATGGCGCGCGATCGTGCCGGATCGAACGCGAAGCCGCGCACGTCCGCCAGCGCCGCGGCCAGCGCGTGCTCATCGCCCACGGGCACGAGCAGGCCCTGCCGCCCGCCATCGAGCAGGTCGGCCATGCTGGCGCTGCAATCGGTGGCCACCACCGGCAGGCCGGCGGCCAGCGCTTCGACGACGGCGCCGGGCAGCCCTTCGTAAGCGGAGCTGAGCACGAAGGCGTCGGCGCTTGCCAGCAAGGCTTCGATGCTGGGCAAGTGGCCCGGCAGGCTGACTTGCGCGGCGATGCCCAGATGCCGGGCGAGGGCTTCCAGCCTGCCGCGCTCCGGCCCTTCGCCGGCGATCGTCAGCCGGTCGGCCGGGCGCGCGGCGCGGGCGAAGGCGTGCAGCAGCAGGTCGAGGTTCTTCTGCGGGGCGAGCCGCCCGGCGGCGGCATAATGCATCCCCCAGGGCGAGGCGGGCTTGCGGCGGATCGCGGCCAGCCGTTCCAGCCGCCGGCGCGGCAGCACCGGATTGGTGATGATGGCGATCTGGTTGGCGTGGGCGCGCGTGCTTTCGCGGATCTCGCGCTGCATCGGCGGCGCCATGGCGACCAGCCGATCGAACAGCGATCCCTGCATCCGCAGCCAGACGCGATAGCCGCGCCGCAGCAGCGGCGGCATGTCGGCGCGGATCAGGTCGTTGCTGATCTTCAGCACCAGCGGCGGGCACTGGTCGCCCAGCAGCACGCGCATCGCCGCGCCGACCACCGCGTATGTGTTGCCGGGGCAGAACACGATATCGGCCTGATCGCGCACCAGCCGGCTGTAGAGGCTGTGGATCATCCAGGGCGTTTCGAACCCGGCGGTCGAGCGGCAGGTGGGGATGCGCCAATAGTCCAGCGGCGGCGCCTGATCGCGCTCGGCGCCTTCGGGTCGGCCCAGCACCACGGTGACGTGATGGTTCGCCGCCGACCATTCGCGGGCAAGGCCCAGCGCGACGCGCTCGACCCCGCCCGGCTCGAAACTGTGGATCGGCACGACAATGCGCAAAGGCCGCTGCATACTGTCAGTGACGCCATGCATCGTAACACTCCGCAGTCGCCGGCAGGAATTTTTTTACGCGCGCACCCTGCCGAAGCGTTGGCGCCGAATGCCGGCCCCAGACGCCATACAACCTTCAATTTTTTCGATTTTTCCGATTCTCTTGGTGTTTCCACCCGCCCCTGGCGCCGCTCTAGTCCGCCTGCGTTTCGGAACGATGACGCAGTGCAGCGATTTTCAGGGCGCCGCGTCCGTGCCGGCGCTCCAGCCGCCGCCCATGGCCTGATACAGCGCGATGCGGCTGGTCAGCGCATCGGCGCGCGCCTGCACCAGCGCGAGTTCGGACGCCAGCAGGCCGCGCTGCGCGTCAAGCTGTTCGAGGTAGGGCGAATAGCCCGCGCGGTAGCGGTTGGTCGCCATGCGCAGCGTTTCGACCAGCGCGTCGCGCTGGCGCGTGACGATGCCCAGTTGCGCGTCGGCGCTGGCGACGGCGGCCAGGGCGTCGTTGACCTCGCGAAAGGCGTTCAGGGCCGCGCGGCGATAGCCATAGGCCGCCTGGTCGCGCTGGGCGCCGGCCGCTTCCGCGCCCGCCCGCAGGCGGCCGCCTTCGAACAGCGGCGCCAGCACGCTGCCGCCCACCGACCAGATGGTGATCGGATCGGCCAGCAGCGTGGAGAACGCCGCGCCCGCCGATCTGGTCAGCCGCACTTGCGGCAGGAAGCGCTTGCGCGCCGCCGCCAGCGAACTGTCCGCCGCCGCGAGCTGGTATTCGGCCTGCGCCACGTCGGGCCGGCGGCGCAGCAGTTCGGACGGCAGGCCAGCGGGGACCGGCGGCGTGGCCAGCGCCCGTAGCGCCGCGCCGCGCGCGACCGGCCCCGGCAATTCGCCGGTCAGCAGCTTCAGGGCATTCTCCTGCCGGGCCACGGCCTGCTCGATCGGCGGGATGATCTGCGCCGCCGCCTGGTATTCGGCTTCGGCCTGCGCCAGTTCCAGCCTGGGCGAATAGCCGGTGTCGGCGCGCCGCCGGGCCAGCCGCAGCGCTTCGGACCGCGCCGCCAGCGTCTCGCGCGCGACGGTGAGCCGCGCGTCGAGCGCCAGCAGCGTGACATAGCCGCTCGCCGTCGCCGCGGCGACCGACAGGCGCACCGCCTCGCGCCCCGCGCCGCTGGCCAGCCAGGCCGCGCGCGCCGCCTCGCGCTGGTCGGCAAGGCGGCCGAACAGGTCCGCTTCCCAGGCCGCCTGCACCGCCGGCTGCGCCGCCGTCTGCTCGGTCGGCAGGCCGAAAGGGCTGACGCTGCGCGATCGCGCTGCCGCGCCCGCCGCTTCCAGGCTGGGCAGCAGTGCCGCGCGCGCCGTCATCTCCTGCGCTTTGGCCTCGCGCACGCGGGCAGTGGCCTGGGCTATGTCCAGATTGCGGTCCAGCGCGGCGTCCACCAGTTCGGCCAGGCGCGGATCGCCGAAAGCGGCCCACCAGCCGTGTTCCAGCGGAGCCTCGGGCGCGCCCGCGGTCATGCGCCAGCCGGCCGGCGGGGCCACCGGATCGACCCGCGCCGTCTCCACCGCCGGGCCCGCGCACCCCGTGAGCAGCGCCGCGCCGATCAGCGTGATGGCGATCAACGCGGCCGGTGGCCGGATCATTGGTCGGTCGCCACGCGGACTTCCACCGACATGCCCGGGCGCAGCCGCTGCATCAGGCTCTGCCCCGGATCGATGCGGATGCGCACCGAGATGCGCTGCGCCACCTTGACGAAGTTGCCGGTGGCATTGTCGGACTTGAGCACGGCGAATTCCGATCCCGCCGCCGGAGAGAGGCTTTCGACATGGCCGGCAAGGCGCGCGCCGCCCAGCGCATCGACCCGGAACGTCACCGGCTGGCCCACGCGCATGTTGTGCGTCTGCGCTTCCTTGAAGGCGGCGATCACCCAGAAATCGCGCGGCACCAGGAACATGAGCTGGGTGCCCGCCGTGACATAGGCGCCGTTGCGCACGCCGACTTCGGACAACTGGCCATCGCTCGGCGCGCGGATCAGCGTATTGTCGAGATCGATCTGGGCCAGGTGAAGCTGCGCCCTGGCGGCTTCCACTGCGGCTTCGAGCCCGCCGCGCCCGACGATCACCGAGCGCACGTCCTGCGTGCCCACGTTCTGCGCCGCCTGCGCCTGGCGCACTGCCGCCTCGGCCGCGAGCAGGGCGGCGCGCGTCTGGTCGCGTTCGCGCGAGGAGATCGATCCGTCCGCCACCAGCGCATCGGCGCGGCGCATGTCGGCCTGCGCCTTGACCAGTTGCGCGCGGGCGCTGTCGATCGCGGCGTTCTGCCCGCCCAGCGCCGCTTCGCGCGCGCGCTGGGCCTGTTGCGAATTGGCCAGCGCGGCCATCTGCGCGGCGAGGTTCGCCTTCGCCTGCTCGACCCGGGCGGCATAGATCCGGCGGTCGATCGTCGCCAGGATCTGGCCCTGCTTCACGGTGGCGAAATCGCGGACCGGCACCGAAGTGACATAGCCGCTGACTTGCGGGCTGATGATCGTCACCCGGCCGCGCACATAGGCGTTGTCGGTATCCTCGGACCAGCCGGCGAACGGCGGCAACTGCCACGCGTAGAGAATGGCCAGCACGCCTGCCAGCGCGATCAGCGCGATCGCCACCACGGCAAGGCGGCTTTTGGCCGGCGGCTTCCAGCCATCCTCGGGATCGGCCGCCGGCGGGGCTTCCGGTGCGGCAGGAGCTTCCGCCGGAGCGGGCGCGCGCGCGGCCTCGGTGGCGGGCGGGGTGTCGCCGCGCGGCTCGCCGGCTTGCTGGTCTTCGCTCATGTCTTGGCTGCTCCCCCGGACGCGGCCTGCAACCTACGCTGGAGCAGGATGATCGGCGAGTCCTCTCCGCGCAGGCGGATGCCGCGGCGGATCAGCAGACCCCACAGCAGCACCAGCAGCGAGAGGATGCCGACCAGCAGGAACACATCGTTATAGGCCAGGATATTGGCCTCGCGCGCCACTTGCTGGGCCAGCAGCGCCGCTCCTTCGGCTCCGCGCAAGGCCGGATCGCCGATCACGCCGCCCACCGCGCCCGATCCCGCCCGCACGCGCGCGGCGACGATCGGATCGGTCATGACGATCGACTGGACCAGCTCGTGCGAATGGAACTTCTCGCGCACGGTCTGGAACGTGCCCAGCAGTGCCGATCCGATCAGCCCGCCGATGCTCTGGCTGAGGCCGAACAGCACCACGAAGCTGACGAGGTGCCGGGGCCCGGCCAGCAGCGTGCGCGAAATGCCGATCACCATGGCCTGCGCCATGAACAGCAGCGAGGCGAAGCCGATCAGCGCCTGGCTGAGATAGAAGCTGCTGGGCCGCGTCAGGTTGGTCGCGTCGGCATCGAGGAAGGCGCCGATCGCGATGATCAGCACCGCGATCGCGATCGGCCGGGTCACGTCGGCGGGGTTGAACGTGATCACCGCCACCAGCATCCCGGCGACCGACGCGGCGACGATGATGAGATTGAGCGTGACCATCTGGTCGTTCAGCATCCCCAGCACGGTCAGCAGGCCGACCGAGCCGAACGCCTGTTCGGACAGGAGCACGCGCACGGCCGCCGCCACCAGCATCAGCCGCGCCATCTCGCGCGTGCCCAGCCAGCGCGTGTTGATCAGGGGATTGGCGCGGCGATGCTCGAACATCAGCGCCGTGGTGACGAGCACCAGGCTGGCGGCCGAGGCCCAGCCCATCCACGCCCGCTCGGTCCACCACTGGATGCGCCCTTCCGAAAGCACTGCGATCAGCAGCCAGAGCCCCGGCGCGAGCAGCGCGAAAGTCAGGAAATCGCCGCGCTCGAACACCTCGCTGCGCTCGCTGGGCGGCAGCGGCAGCGCCATCACCGCCGCCAGCGTGGCCAGCACCAGGCCAAGCTCGAACCAGTAGACCATGTGCCAGTCGCCCGAAACCAGCAGGTGCGGCGAAAGCGCGCGCGCCAGCGGCGTGGCAAGCTGCGGGATCGAGATGCCGATCATCACCCCGGCCAGCCGCCTGGCGGCGGGCAGGCCCTGCATCAGATAGAGGATGGTCAGCGTGGACAGCGCGCTGGCGGAAAACCCGCTCGCCGCGCGGACCATGACCGAGGAGGAGAAATCGTGCACGAACAGGTGCAGCACCGTCGCCGCCGCATAGATCGCCAGCATGTAGCGGACGAAGGATTGCAGGCCGAATTGCTGGCGGTATTTCACCATCAGCAGGTTGGCCGTGGTGTTGGTCATCAGATAGGCGGCGGTCAGCAGCACGCTCTCGTCCGAATCGAGCCCCAGCGTGCCTTGCGCGAAAGAGAGGTTGACCGCGACCAGCGCGTTGCCCAGCCCGCCGGTGACGCCGATCAGCGCGCCGATCAGCAGGTAGAACAGGCGCCGGCGCGTCGGATGATCCGGGTTGGCCGGCGACCCTGGCAGGGTCGGCCGTTCATGCGGCTTGAACTGGTAGGGCGGGCTTTCGTCCACATGACCTTCGCGGCAACGACCTGGGCCAATCGTTTACCGCCGCCAGCCACTTTCGCAAGCCATGCCTCGCCCTGGCCGCGCCACGCCATGCGCGCGGCCATTGACCCGAAGCGCAAACCCGCTAAATCCCGGCCCTCGGCTGTGCCGGGCGGTTAGCTCAGTTGGTAGAGCATCTCGTTTACACCGAGAGGGTCGGCGGTTCGAGCCCGTCACCGCCCACCAGCGATTGCCTCTTTCACTTGCGTCAATCCGGCAAGGTCGCCGTCTGGCGCAAGGCTTCGCCAAGCGCGATGGCGGCTGACGAGGCAAGGTTCATCGAGCGTACTTGCGGCCGCATGGGGATGCGCACCCGGGCGTGGCAGGCGCCGGCTATCGCGGCGGGCACGCCCGCGCTTTCCTTGCCGAAGAGCAGGACATCGTCGGGCATGAAGCCGAAATCATAGATCGATTGATCGCTCTTCGTGGTGAACAGCACCAGCCTTCGCGAACCGATTGCGGCCCTGAACGCATCGAAGCCGGCATGGCGGGCGATGGTGACATGGTCGATATAGTCCATCGCCGCGCGGCGGACCCTGCGGTCATCCCACGCGAACCCCATGGGCTCGATCAGGTCCACGGCCGCGCCCAGGCAGGCGCCCAGGCGCAGGACGGCACCGACGTTGCCGGCGATTTCCGGTTCGAACAGGGCAATGCGCATCCCGGCTGATTGGCGCCGGCAAGGCCGCCATGCAAGCGCGCGGTGCGATCCGCGCGTCTTGGGGCCCTGCCCGCGGCCGCATGGCGATGCGGCCGCGGGCATCGCGCTGGCTCAGCGGCGCACCAGCCCGCGCGGCTGCACGACGCCCAGGTCAAGGTGCGTCACCACGCCCGGGGCGGCATCGCAGATCTGCGGGACGACGGTGCAGCCCACCAGCCCGGTCCACGGCAGGCCGAGGAAGGGGTGGCGGCCATCGGCGTCCTTGCCGCCCATCAGGTGGCATTCCAGCGGCGGATCGCCCTTGATCACGATGCGGTAGCGCGCCTCGCCTTCTTCCCACAGCGGATCGAGGTCTTCGCCAAGCTGCCAGTAGAAGTGATAGACCACCAGCGGCGCCCCTTCGACCCAGGCGGTCCATTCATAGTGCTGCCCGCCGACCATGCCGGCCTTGACCACGCCGTGGGGATGGACGATGTCCTTCAGGGCCCGGGAAACCTCGAACTTCACCGTCACGTTCTCGATCGTCTGGCCCAGGCTTTCGGCGATCATCGCCATCGACGAATAGAAATACTTGTAGGTTTCGGGCGACCGACGGGGATTGGCCAGCAGCTCTTCGGGGTCGGCGCCGAAGCCCATGACCTCGGTATAGATCATCGGGTTGCGCAGCTTGTCGATGATCTCGGTGACTTCGACGCAATCGACCCGGCTCATCAGCCGCGTCAGCGTGAGCGGCAGGATATCGCCGGAAAAGCCGGGATGGATGCCGCAGCCGTGATAGGAGCTGCCGCCCGCGCGGCAGGCCGCCTCGATCCGCGCGGTCTCATCGGGAAACCACTTGTTGGGCAGGAACGGGCCGGCGGGCGAGATCACGTTCTTGCCTGATGCCAGCAGGCGGCAGATCAGATCGAGCGTGGTGGCCGCCATGTTGAGCGGCGCGAACAGCACGCAATCGGCCTCCATCGCGATGATCGCATCGGCGTCGTTCGTCGCCGTCACGCCGGTTCGGGGCAGGCCGACGAGGTCGCCCGCGTCCTTGCCCACCTTCTCTGGATTGGTGACGTAGACGCCGACCAGCTCTGTCACCGGGTTCTCGATGAAGTATTTCAGCGCCGCCTTGCCGACCGTGCCGGTGGCCCACTGGATGACGCGATAGGTTTTCTCGGACTCTGACATGCTAAGGCTTCCTTCCCTCGATTGTCGCGGCGCGCGGGGTCTTTCGCCCGGCGCCGGCCTTGTCGTGATGGCGCTGGGCCCGGCGTTGCTCAGTTCAGGCTGCGCACCTGGCCGCCATCGACGCGATAGTTCGCGCCGGTGATGAAGCCCGACAGCGGGCTGGCCAGCATACAGGCGACGACCGCGAGATCGCGCGGGATGCCCAGCCGGCCCACTGGCGGCATGTCGAACACCTTCTCGGCCGCGAAGCGCTCGCTCACTTCCTCGAACGACATGTCCGGGTCGCCGAACTTCTGGCGCCCGAAGCGCAGCAGGCCATCGACCATGATGATGCCGGGCGAAAGCGTGTTGGCCGTGATGCCCAGGCCCTTGAGCGAGCCGGCCAGGCTGACGGTGAAGTTGTTCAGCGCCGATTTCGCGCCGGAATAATCCGCCCCCAGGTTGTTGGGCTGAACGGCGACCGCGCTCGACACGTTGATGATCCGCCCGAATTTCGCCGCCGTCATGTCCGGCACGCAAAGCTGGCACAGCCGCACGGCCGCCAGCGCGTTGGCGTGATAGTTGGAGATATAGTCGTCGGTGCTGATCTCGATCGGCGGCCTGGCGGTGTTGCCGGTGGAGCTGCCGCCGGCGTTGTTGATCAGGATCTCGATATTGCCGCCCAGCGCGGCGCAAGCCTCCGCATGGACGCTGGCGGCGAGCGCGTCGGTCGACAGCTCGCCGATCGCCACGCCGGCGGCGTTGATATCGGCCGCGACCTTCTCCGCGCGTTCACGGTTGCGGCCGTGGACCACCACGGCGGCGCCTTCGTCGGCCAGCATCCGGGCGACGGCTTCGCCGATCCCGCTGCTGCTGCCGGTGACGAGGGCGCGGCGGCCCTTGAGTTGCAGATCCATGTGTTTCCTGTCCCTCGATGTTCTGTTCGCGCCTGCCCGCCGCCCCCACGGCGATGCTCGCCGTTGGCCGACGCGTCGCGGGAGGGGGCGGGACAGGCCGCTAGTCATCACAGGACCGGCCGGAAGAGAATCCCCATATGGGGATATCGCGCGTTTCAGGACGGGAGAGTCCGATCGGGCGGCGTTTATGTCGGAGTCTGTTGGGAAATGCGCGGAAGAGCGCATTTCCAGGCGGCGCCGGCCCGCTCCCCCACCCGGCCTCCCACAGAGTACCATTCCGATGGGAGGCCGGGTGGGGGAACGGGCCGGTGCCACCATGCGCCGAGAGGCGCATTTCCCAACCAGTTCTCAGAAGTTGAAGTTGAGGTTCACCCCATAAGTGCGCGGGGCGCCCAGGCCTTCCACCACCGACAGGCCGCTGCTGGAGATCTTCTGGACCGCGTATTGCTTGTTGCCCAGGTTGCGGCCCCAGATCTCGACGCCCAGATTCTCCGACGGGCGATATTCCACCGAGGCGTTCACCAGGCTGTAGGAACCCTGCTTCTGCACATTGTCGGATTCGAAGTAATAGCCGTCGTTATAGCTGTAGAGCCCGGTGAAGCGCAGTTCGCCGGTTTCGCCCACCGGCACCGTGTAGCTGGCGCCAAGGCTGGCGGCGAGCTTGGGCGCATTGGGCGTCTTGTTGCCGGAAACGTCGCCGAAGCAGGTGGTGAAGCCGCCGGTCAGCGGGCCGGTGCCGATCTGGCCCGGATTGGCCGAACCGTCCGACGCGGGCACCAGGCAGCGCGTGCGCTGCAGCGGATCGGCTGACGAGTTGGCGTTGGCATAAGTGATCGGCGCCTGGAATTCCGCGCCCGGCCCGCCGAACTTGTCGAAGCGCGAATTGAGCCAGGTCGCGCCGCCGAACAGGCGCAGGCCATCGGTGGGCGCGGCCTCGAACTCCATCTCCACGCCATCGACCTTCACGGTCGCGGCGTTGAGCACCAGCGAGGAACCGGGGTTCGATGTCGCCGCCGAGCGGACCTGGTAGTCGCTGATGTCGTAATGGAAGCCCGAGATGTTGAACCGCAGCTTGCGGTCGAACAGCTCGGACTTGAGGCCGATCTCGTAAGCCGTGATGTACTGCGGCAGGTAGGGGTCGTTGAGCGGGTTCTGCAGGCTGTAGGAGCCTGACTTGAAGCCCCGGTTGGCCGAGGCATAGACGCTCACGTCGTCGGTGATGTCCTGCCGCAGCGCCACGCGCCATGTCACCTTGCCATAGCTGAGGCGCGAATCCTGTACGCCGGGCGCGAACAGCGGCTGACCGCTGGGGATCGTTACCGTGCCCGAACGGATTTCCTCCCCGGTCGCTGCCAGCACGTTGCCCTGGCTGGCGACGAAATGGCGCTTGTCCTTGGTGTAGCGGATGCCGCCGGTCAGCTTGGTGGTCGGCGTGATCGCGTAAGTCAGCTCGCCGAAGGCCGCGTAGGAATCGCTCTTCAGCCTGCCCAGGATGTGCTGTTCGCGAAGCGTGGCGGGGAAGGCCGCGCCGGTGAAGTGCGAATCGTTGTCCGCATCGGAATAGAGGTAGAACACGCCAAGCTGCCAGGCGAGCGGCCGGGTATCGTCCGAGGCGAGGCGGACTTCCTGCTGGAACGATTTCGTGCCCGAAACGAAGGTGATCCGCAGCAGGGGCGCCGGGCCGCCATCGACGTCGAAGTCGCTGGCGTTGCGGCTCTTGCGGAAGGCGGAGATGCTGGTCAGCGTGGCAAAGCCCAGATCGGCCTCGCCCGTCAGGCTGAGGCCCCAGATGCGCTGTTTGGTCAACGGATAGTCGTTGAGCGTGGTGTTCCAGCCCGAAGGCGAGGTCGCCCCGCCCGCGTTCACCGTTCCGGGCGAGATGCGGTAGCCCAGCGCGAGATTGTCCTCGCCCTCATAGTAGTCGCCGGCCAGCGTCAGCTTCACGGCGTCGCTGGGCCGCAGCATCAGCTTGGACCGCGCGCCCTGGTAATCCTGGATCTTGTTCTTGCGATCGAGCGTGAGATTGCGGCCCCAGCCCTTGCCCTGGTAGAGCTTGGTCAGCGCGACATCCATGCTGAGCGTGTTGGTGATCGGCCCGGTGGCATAGACCTGCGCATTGATCGTATCGTAGTTGGCAAAGCCGATACGGCCGTCCAGTTCAAGATCGTTGCCCGGCTCGCGCGTGATGATGTGGATCAGGCCGCCGGTGGCATTGCGCCCGAACAGCGTGCCCTGCGGCCCCTTGAGCACTTCGATGCGTTCTATGTTATTGAAATTGTTGATCGTCTGGCCAAGGTCGGCCATGTAGACGCCATCGACGTAGACGGCATTGGCGCTTTCTTCGCCCGAAGAGCCGTTGGTCGTGCCGACGCCGCGCACGAAGAAGAAGCCGCTCGCGCCCGAGCGGGAGAACTGCACGCTGGGGACGATCTGCGGCAAGTCGCGCGAGGTGTCGACGCCCGATTCCCGCAGCGCGTTCGCCGTCACCGCGCTGACCGCGATCGGCACTTCCTGCAGGTTTTCCGAGCGGTGCTGCGCGGTCACGATGATTTCTTCCAGGCCGTTGTCGGTGGCCTGCGCGGTCTCGCCGGGGGCGCCGTAGGCGACGGTGGAAACCGAAAGCGCGGCGATTGCCGTGCAAGCCAGCGCGGCTGCACGAAGCGACTGATCCCTCATATCCCTCTCCTCTCGCCAGGTATCGTGGCGTTTATCGGTTATGTGTCGTCAGAGGCGCGGTCGCTTCCCGGCAAGTCGGTCCAGCCATTGCGCGTGCGCGATCGTCAGGGGAAAATGCGCGCGGCGATGCTCGGGGACGACCTTGGACCGCGACCTCCTCCTCTCCTGTTTTCTTTGGCTCCTCGTATGGAACAAACCGATGTGGAGTCAACCCTTATTAGAACCTTGCGGTGACATATTATGTCTGGACGAAACCGCGCAATCCCGCCGCCCCCGGGCAGGCTACGGGTTCTCGCCGCGCTCGCGCAGCGAGGCATTGGCCAGCATGGCTTCGACCAGCAGCTTGCGCAGCCGCCGGTTCTCTTCGATCAGGCTCGCGCTTTCGGCGCTCTCGGGGTCATCCGGCCCGGCCGGCGGTGGTGGCGCGGGCGGGTCGTGCGCCGGCTCGCCCTGCCGGGGCACGAGGCCGTACATGAACAGCCGCACATAGGAGACGATCAGCTTGTCGATCGTTGCCTGATCGAACGTCAGCCCCCAGGCCGTCTTGGTGGAAGGCCCGCTGACCACCGAGTTGAGGAAGGCGATCGCGGCTTCCTTCCATTCGTCGATCGGGACGGTGGCCGGCCCGATGCGGCGGCGGAACAAGTCGGCAAGATAGGCGATCGTCTGCTTGGTGCCCTGGTTGTAGGTAAAGACGCCGATTTCCGGCCGCCGGCTCGATTCCGCGTTGGTGATGCGCAGCAGCCGCAGCCCCGCCGGGTTCATGATGTTGGCCACCAGCATCCGCCCGATCCTGAGCAGGGTTTCCTCCAGATCGTCGGTCTCGGCCGCACGCAGCCGTTCGACCGGCACCAGCCATTCCTCGATCGCGCGTTGCAGGGCCGCCTTGAACAGCGAATCCTTGTCGCCATAGCGGGCATAGATCGTCCGCTTGGCCATGCCGGTGGCGGCGGTGATCGCATCGATGCTGGTGCCTTCGAAGCCATGTTGCTGGAACAGCTCGAACGCCTTGTCGAGCAGGTCCACGTTGCTCAGGCTCGGGCGCCCCGGCCGGCGCGCGGCGGCCACGGGCCGGCCCTCGCTCTCGGCTTCGCGGATCGGGTGGGTCTTCATCGGGCTCTCCAGGCGAAGGACGGGCGGGCCCGCACGCGCCGGCTTGCACGCGCGGGTGACGAATCCAGCGCTCCCGCCGCCCGCCTGTCAATGGGGCACCATGGGCAAGGTGGGCCTGAGCCTCGCCGATACGGCTTGAAGGCTTATTTTATACCTATCATTCTCAATTGTGCAGCGATAAAGTCACATCAAAGGTGCCAAATAGGCGATTCGACGGCTTCGGGCCACGGCGGGGAGATCTCCGCCCCGGTCAGCCGCCGCGCGAACGCGCTTGCCGGGGCACCGCCACGGGAGAGGCAGGATGGAACTTTCGCTGTTGCCGGAGAACCCGGCGGGCTGGCCGCAGCATCGCTTCGAGGATCTCTTCGCGATCCCGCGCGAGGAGCGCGAGGCCTTGCAGCTCAAGGCGCTGCAACTGCGCTTTGCCCGGATGCGCGATCGGGTGCCGGCCTTGCAGAAGCTGGCCGACCGGCAAGGCGTCGATCATATCGCCACGCTGCACGATGTCCTGCCGGTCTGCTTCGATCACCGCGTGCTGAAGAACTACCCGCTGTCGGTGCTGGAAAATCGCGATTTTCCCCGCCTGACCCGGTGGCTCGACAAGCTGACGATGCACGATCTCTCGCGCGTCGACCTGGCCGGGCTCGAGACCATCGACGACTGGCTCGACCGGCTCGACCGCTTCGGGATGCTCGTCACCTATTCCAGCGGCACCACCGGCAAGCTCAGCTTCGTGCCGCGATCGCGTGACGAATTCGGCGCCTGGCGGGCCAATTACTTCGAGGTCAACCGCGCCGCCTGCGGCATCGACAGCTACACCACCAGGCTGCCGATGTTCAATCCGACCTATCGCACCGGGCACCAGACCGCGATCAAGATGATGGGGCTGTTCCAGGTGGAGGCGGCCGGCGGCTGGGACCATTACCACACGCTCTATCCGGGGCGCATGTCGGCCGATCTGCTGGCGCTGGCCGGCAAGCTGCAGGCCGCCGAGGACAAGGGCGATGTCGCCAGCCTGGGCCTCGATCCGGCGCTGCTGGAGCTGCGGCGCGAGATGATCGAGCAGGGCCGCCGCCGCGAGGAGGACATGGAGGCCTGGTTCGGCGCGGTGATCCGCGATTTCAGGGGCCGGCAAGTGCGCATGGGCGGCATGTTCGCCGATATGTTCCGCGTCGCCAGGGCAGGGCTGGAAAAGGGCATGAAATGCGAATTCGCGCCCGGCTCGGTGATGGTCGGCGGCGGCGGCATGAAAGGCTACAAGGATGCGCCCGCCGACTGGGAGGACCAGATCAAGCGGTTCTTCGGCATCGCCAAGCTGGGCAACCTCTATGGCTTCTCCGAATGCATCGGCAACGCGCCGCTGTGCGATGCCGGCTTCTTCCACTTCATGCCTTATGCGATCCCGATCGTCACCACGCCCGACATGCAGGCGCTGCCGCGCGAAGGCGTGCAGATCGGGCGCATGGTGCTGATTGACCTGCTGGCCGAAAGCTGCTGGGGCGGCTTCGCCTCGGGCGATATCGTCACCATCCACTGGGACGAGGATTGCCCATGCGGCTGGAAGGGCCCGCGGGTGGAAAAGACCATCCAGCGCATGAGCGTGGAACAGGGCGGGGATGACAAGATCACCTGCGCCGGATCGCAGGCGGCGTATAACGAGTTCATGGATTTCGTCATGGGCGCGGGGGATTGAGGGGATAGCATGGGCGGCAAGGTGCTGGAGGGCAAGGTCGCGCTGGTCACGGGCGCGGGGCGCGGCATCGGGCGCGAGATCGCGCTGCGGCTGGCGCGCGACGGCGCCACGGTGATCGTGCATTACGCGCAAAGCCGCGCGGGTGCCGAGGAGGTGGTCGCCGAAATCGCCGCGATGGGCGGAACGGCGGTGGCCTATCAGGCCGATATCGCCCGGCGCGAAGAGGTGAAGGCGCTGTTCGCCCGGATCGACGCGCATCCCGGCCGGCTTGACATCGTGGTCAACAATGCCGGCGTCAGCGCCGGCGGCGCGCTGGCCGACGTGACCGACGAGGATATCGCCGCCATCTTCGGCATCAACGTGTTCGGCCCGCTCTATGTAGCGAGCGAGGCGGCCTCGCGGCTGGCGGACAATGGCCGGGTGGTCAATTTCAGCTCGACCGTCGCCACGCATCCGCTGGCCGGCGCGGGGCTCTATTCGGCGGCGAAGAAGGCGGTGGAAAGCTTCACCGAAAGCTGGGCGCGCGAACTGGGCGCGCGCGGCATCACGGTCAACACCGTGGTCCCCGGTGCGACCAGCCCCGGCATGGCCGATCGCACGCCCGAATATCACGGCTATTTCGCCAATGCCTCTCCGTTCAAGCGGATCGGCCGGGCGGAAGAGATCGTCGCGGTCGTCGCCTTCCTCGTCTCGCCCGAGGCGAGCTGGGTTTCGGGCACGCACATCCTGGCCAACGGCGCGGGCAACACCTGAGGGCTTCCCGGAAACTCGCGACCTCGCGCGGATCGGTACCTGCGCGAGCGGATGGCGAGGTTTCTGGGCGGATCGTCGCGCGCGACGGCCTGCCAGTTGGACGAGACGTGCGGCGTCAACCGGACGCTGGGATGGGTATAGAGCCGGTGGCCCGCCGGCAGGGGTTCGGGGTCGGTCACGTCAAGCCATTGCTTGCCAGCTTCTCGGTTTGGGGCAGCTCGGTATGGGTGCGCGGCATCGGTCTAACGCCGCTCGGTTACGAGTCCTATCGCGCCTGCAAAGGACTGCGCCCGATCCAAGACGAGTTGCACCCAGATCCGGGGAGTGCCCGCAGTTAGGCAGAATGTGAGATACAGAGACGGTGCCGAAGCGCTCACCTCAATGCATGGCGCATAAAAAATGATTTTATGAGATTTTTGGCGCGCCCGTTCGAACACAGTTCGAACCCAATGCCAGACTCAGGGCGTGCCGGTTCCATCGAAGATGAAATGGCGCGCCCGACAGGATTCGAACCTGTGACCCCAAGATTAGAAGTCTCGTGCTCTATCCAGCTGAGCTACGGGCGCGTTGCCGGTTTCCATAGCGTGCTTCGCGGCGGGCGCAAACGCGGTTAGGCCGTCGGCCTGCGCGGCACGGCCTTGCGGGGCACCGTTGCAAGCCCGCTTTTCGACAGGGCGCAGGCAGGCTAGGCTGGCGTGATGAGCGACACGCCCCTTTCCCGTATCGACGGCACCACCGGCGCCCGGCGCCATTTCCGCTATTTCGACTATGTGATGGTCGCCTTCGTGATGATCCTGCTGCTGTCGAACCTGATCGGCGCGGCCAAGCAGGCGCAGGTCACGCTGCCGGTGCTGGGCACGATCACGTTCGGCGCGGGCGTGCTGTTCTTTCCGGTGTCCTACATCATCGGCGACGTGCTGACCGAGGTTTACGGCTATGCCAACGCGCGGCGCTGCATCTGGGCGGGGTTCTTCGCGCTGCTGTTCATGGTGCTGATGTCTGTCGTGGTGGTGAACATCCCGGCCAGCCCCGAATGGGCGCTCGCCTCTGCCACCTACACGATCGAGGGCAAGCAGGTGACGGCGCCCAACCAGGCGGCTTACTATGCGATCTTCGGCCAGACGCCGCGCATCGTCTTCGCCTCGCTGGTGGCGTTCTGGGCGGGCGAGTTCGTCAATTCCTTCGTGCTGGCGCGGATGAAAGTGTGGACCGAGGGCAAGCACTTGTGGACCCGTACGATCGGCTCGACGATCTTCGGCGAAGGGGTGGACAGCGCGCTGTTCTATCCGCTGGCGTTCCTGGGCGTGGCGGGCTTCACGCCGCAGCTGGTGGTGACGCTGGCGATCACCCAATGGATCATCAAGACGCTGTGGGAAGTGGTGCTGACGCCCGTGACCTACCTGGTCGTCGGCTTCCTCAAGCGGCGCGAGGGCGTGGACGTCTACGACGAGGGTATCGACTTTTCGCCTTTCGCCAAGACCGGCGCGGTTTGACCGCTTCGCGCCATGGCGGGAGCTGCACGCCTTGACCCTGGACCGTATTCTCCTGTCCGGCTTTCGCAATCACCGCGAAACGCTTGTCGCCGGGACCGCGCGGTTCAACCTGCTGATCGGTGAGAACGGCGCGGGCAAGACCAACGTGCTCGAAGCGATCTCGCTGTTCGCGCCGGGCCGGGGGCTGCGGCGCGCGGCGCTGGCCGACATGCCCGCGCAAGGCGGCACGGGCGGCTTCGCGGTAAGCGCGATGCTGATGACGGGCGGCGAGCCGGTGCGGCTGGGCACCGGGATCTCGCCCGAGCGGCCGGGCCGGCGCGTGGTACAGGTGAACGGGGCCGAGGCGCCGGCGGTGCGGCTGGCCGAATGGCTCTCGATCGGCTGGCTGACACCGGCGATGGATCGCCTGTTCGTCGAGAGCGCGGGCGCGCGGCGGCGCTTTGTGGACCGCCTGGTGCTGGCGGTGCGCCCCGGTCACGCCGGCCACGCGACGCGGCTGGAAAACGCGCTGCGCGAGCGCAATCGCCTGCTGTCCGATCCCGCGCCGCCCGATCCGCGCTGGCTGGACGCGATCGAGGCGCAAGTGGCCGAGGCCGGCGCGGCCGTGGCGCAGGCGCGCGGCGACATGGTGGCGCGGCTCGACGCGATGCTGGCGCGGCTGCCCGATGCGCCTTTCGCCCGCCCCGCGCTGGCCTACCAGCCGGGCGGCCCACTCACGCCCGAGGCGCTGGCCCATGCCTTGCGCGAAGGCCGCGCGCGCGACCGGGCGGCGCAGCGCACGCTGACCGGCCCGCATCGCGACGAGATCGTCGTGGTCATGGCCGGCAAGGGGCAACCGGCGGCCGAATGCTCGACCGGCGAGCAGAAGGCCATGCTGATCGCGATCACGCTGGCCCATTCGCACTTGCTGGAAGGGCTGGCGGAAACCGATGGCGAACGGCGCCCGCGCCTGCTGCTGCTGGACGAGGTAGCCGCCCATCTCGACCCGCTGCGGCGCGAGGCGCTGTTCGACCGGCTGCGCGGCGGATCGGCGCAAGTCTGGCTGACCGGCACCGAAGCCGCGCCTTTCGCGGCGATTCTGGGCGAGGCGGCGGTGTGGGAAGTGCGCGGCGGGACCGTCACCCGCGCAAGCTGAGGCGGGCTATGGCTTCGGCGGGTTTGGCGTATTCGGCGCCTTGGGCACCTTGGGCAAGGCATCGGCCACGTCATCCACCGTCGCCGCGACGATCTCGTCGATGCCGAGCGCGGTGGGGTGGACATGATCGGGCTGGATCAGGTCGGGCTTGTCGATCACCGGCTGGAGGAAGAAAGGCACCAGCACCGCGCCGTATTTCGTCGCCAGCGTGGGATAGATCGGGTTGAATTTCGCCGCATAGTCCTTGCCCAGATTGGGCGCGGCCAACATGCCCAGCAGCATGGCGGGGATCTTCTCCTCCCGCAGCCTGGCCAGGATCTGTTCCAGATTGGCGCGCGTTTCGGCCGGCGGCAGCCCGCGCAGCATATCGTTGCCGCCAAGGCTGATGATGACCAGCTCGGGCCTTGCCGTCTGGCTGTTCAGCGTGAAATCCAGCCGCTGCAATCCGGCCGCCGTGGTATCGCCCGAGACGCCGGCATTGGCGATCCGGGCGTTGATCCCGCGCGCGCGCAGCGCCGCTTCCAGCCGCGCCGGATAGCTTTCGCCATCCTTCAGGCCATAGCCGGCGAGCAGCGAATCCCCGAAGGCCAGGATCGGGCGTTCCGGCCCCATCACCGGGATCGCCGGCGGGGCATCGACCGCGCTTTGCGTTTCGGCGGGCGCGGGCGGCGCGGCGCGATCGCAGGCGGAGAGGAGCGCCAGCGCGGCCAGCGCGGCAAATCGGACAGATTGCACAGCAAGCTCCTTGTAGGCCCGGCTCTAGCTAACCAATATGGGGCACGTGACAAGCCTTTCCACCGGCCCGGCCGATACCCCCCCCAGTTCCATCGTCGCTCGGGACTTGCGCCTGACGCTTGGCAGCGGCGCCAGCGCGGTCGAGATCCTGCGCGGGATCGACCTGACCGTGCCGCAAGGCCAGACGCTGGCGCTGCTCGGCCCTTCGGGATCGGGCAAAAGCTCGCTGATGGCGGTGCTCTCGGGCCTGGAGCGCGCCAGTTCGGGCACGCTGGAGGTTGCCGGGCAGGACTTTGCGGCGCTGGACGAGGATGCGCTGGCCCGCGCCCGGCGCGGCCGCATCGGTATCGTCCTGCAGGCCTTCCACCTGCTGCCGACGATGACCGCGCTGGAAAACGTGGCGACGCCGCTGGAGCTGGCCGGGATGGACGGCGCGCGCGATCGGGCCGAGGCGGAGCTGGCCGCCGTGGGGCTGGGCCATCGCCTGACGCATTACCCGGCGCAGCTTTCGGGTGGCGAGCAGCAGCGCGTCGCCATTGCCCGCGCCACTGCGCCGCGCCCCGTGCTGATCTTCGCCGACGAGCCGACCGGCAATCTTGACGCCGCGACCGGCGAGGCCATCGTCGAGCTGCTGTTCGCCCGCCGCGCCGAAACCGGGGCGACGCTGCTGATCATCACCCACGATGCCAGCCTTGCCGAAAAGTGCCAGCGCGTGGTGACGCTGGCCGATGGCCACATCGCGAACGACACGCGTGGATAGCGCGCTTTCCTGGCGCACCGCGTGGATGATCGCGCGGCGCGACCTGTCGGCGCGTTTCCGCGGCTTGCGCCTGCTGCTCGTCTGCCTGTTCCTGGGCGTCGGCGCGATCGCGGCGATCGGCACGCTGACCGGGTCGATCGAGCGCGAACTGGCGACGCGCGGGCGCCAGATCCTGGGCGGCGATCTGGAAGTGCGCGTCTGGCAGCGCGGGCTCAGCCCGGCCGAGATGGGCGCGCTGGAAAGGCTGGGCACTGTCTCCATGGGGCTGAGGATGCAGGCCATCGCCCAGAACGGCGATCTCACCGCGCCCGTCGCGCTGAAGGCGGTCGATGCGAAATGGCCGCTTTACGGCACCTTGCTGCTCAAGGACGGACGCAAGGTGCGCGCCCCGCCCGAAGGCACGATCTGGCTGTCCGAAGGCACCGCCGCGCGGCTGCAAGTCGCGCCCGGCAGCCGCGTCAGCGTCAGCGGCCAGCCGCTTACCGTCGGCGGGATCATCCAGACCGAGCCGGAACTGCTGGGCGAAGGCTTCTCGCTCGGCGATGTCGCCATCGTCACGGCGGACATGCCCGCGCGCGCCGGGCTCACCGCGCCGGGCGCGATGTATCGCACCAAGGTGCGCGTCGCGCTGCCCGCCTCGCGCGATCCGCAAGCGCTGGCCGAAAGCATCGAGCGCCAGTTCCCCGACGCCGGCTTCGAATTTCGCACGCGCGACAAGGCCGCGCCCAATACCGAACGCTTCGTCAGCCGCATGGGCGAGTTCCTCGTCCTCGTCGGCCTCGCCGCGCTGGTGATCGCCGGGATCGGCATCGGCGGCGGTGTTTCCTCCTACCTCGAAGCGCGGCGCGCCAGCATCGCGACGCTCAAGGTGCTGGGCGCGACGAGTGGCGACATCGCGCGGATCTATCTGCTGCAGATCGCCGCCGCCGCGCTGGCCGGCAGCCTTGCCGGGCTGGCGGCGGGCGTGCTGGTGACGCCGCTGCTGGCCCGCGCGCTCGGCACGCTGCTGCCGGTGAGCGCGGGGTTCACCGTCTCGCCCGTCGCGCTGTTCACCGCCGCCGGCTATGGCCTGCTGGTCGCACTGATCTTCGCCGCCCCGCCGCTGGCCCGCGCGCGCGCCTTTCCCGCGATGGCGCTGATGCGCGCGCGCGTCTCGCCGCTGCGGCTGGGACGCGGGGCCTGGCTGCTGCCGGTGGGGCTGGGGCTCGTGGCGATCGTCGCGCTGGCGCTGGCCAACGCCGCCCAGCCCAGAGTGACGCTGATGTTCCTGGGCGGCGCGGCGGCGATGCTGCTGGTGCTGGCCGGCGTCGGCTGGGCGATCCGCGCGGGCGTGGCGCGGCTGCCCCGCCCCAAAGGCCCGATGCTGCGCGCGGGGCTGGCCAATCTCTACCGGCCGGGCGCGCAGACCGGGGCGCTCGTCACCGCGCTGGGCTTCGGGCTTTCGGCCTTCGTGCTGATCGCGGCGGTGCAGACCAGCCTTGATGCCAATATCCGCGCCCGCGTGCCGCAGCGCGCGCCCGACTATTTCGTGCTCGACGTGCCGCGTGAACGGGCAGACGAATTCCGCCGGGCCGTGACCGCGACGGTGCCGCGCGCCGACGTGCGCATGGTGCCCAACTTGCGCGGCCGCATCCTGGCCTATGGCCCGGCGGCACACATGACGCGCGTGTCCGACCTGGCGGAAATCCCCGACGACGCCTGGCCGCTGCGCGGCGAGCGCGGCCTGACCTATGCCGCGGCCTTGCCCGAAGGCAACGTGCTGACCGACGGTGCCTGGTGGCCGCGCGACTACAAGGGCCCGCCGCTCGTCTCGGTGGACGAGGAATTCGCCCGTGCCATCCATCTCAAGGTCGGCGACGAGCTGACCATCGGCCTGCTGGGGGTGGAACGCGCCGCCCGGATCGCCTCGCTGCGGCGAATCGACTGGGACAGCATGGGGTTCAACTTCGTGCTGGTGTTCTCGCCCAACGCGCTGGCCGATGCGCCGCATAACCTGGCCGCCACCATCGACTTGCCGCCGGGCACGGCCAATGCCGGCCTGCTGCAGAAGCTGGTGCGCGCCTTCCCCTCAAGCTCGGTGATCGAGACCGGCGGCCTGCTGCGCGATGCGCGCGACCTGCTCGGCCAGATGTCCACCGCGATCCTGGCCGCCGCCTCGGTCGCGGTGCTGGCCGGGCTGGCGGTGCTGTTCGGCGCGATCGCCGCCGCGCGCGCCAGCCGGACTTACGACAATGTGATCCTGCGCGTGCTGGGCGCCAGCCGGGGTCAGCTGCTTGCGTTGCAACTGGCCGAATACGGCCTGATCGCCGCGATCCTGGCGCTCGTCTCGCTGGCGATCGGCAGCGTGATCGGCTGGGCGGTGATCGTCCAGCTCTTCGAGTTCGACTGGCTGCCCGACTGGCCGCGCGTGATCGCGGTGCTGGGCGCCGGGCTCGTGCTGATCATCGCCTTCGCGCTGGCCGGCTCGCTGCCGCTGCTGCGGGCGAAACCGGCACAGGCGCTGCGGGAGTTGTAGGGGGAGCGGGGCCCGCGCCGCGCCGCCGGGCACATGGCCAAACAAACCCTTACAGGAAAACGTCGGCGCCCGTTGGGTCTTTGGGATCGGGGCCATACTGGTTGGGACCGGGCGTTCCGGGCAGCAGCATCAGCACCAGGAATGCGATCCCGGCGATCGGCGAGAGCAGATTGACGATGGGGATCAGGTTGATCGCGATGAAGCCGAGATACCACCACCCGCTCATGTTCCGGTCATGCAGCCGGCGTACCGAGACGGCGATGTTGGGGATCAGGAAGGCCAGCCACCAGATCACGAAGACCAGCCCGAACCCGCCGAGGAACCAGCCGAACAGCGCTGACATATTGCCCGCCTCGATATCCGCGAACACGCCGAGCGAGGTGCCCATGGCGAACATCGCCACCAGCAGCAGGATGGCGATAACGAAGTTCAGCAGCGTGAAGCTCCAGTATTCCAGCCGGCGCGAGCGGCCGTCAAAATCGGCATAGCGCCTGAGCGGCATCAGCATCCATTCGATCATTCGTTCACCTCCTTCCGGCACCTCCATCCGGGGCCGGGACGCCGAAAAGCCGAAGGCCCGTTGGCGTTCAGCCCCGGGCCTCCGGCCAAATCCGCGTGAAATTTCAGGCCGCGCGCTTCCCTGGTCTACGCGAATACGCTCGTGCTGGTGGCATCCTTCGGGTCAGGCCCGAAGCGATTCGGCCCGCGCGTGCCTTCCAGGCACATGAACACCAGCACGATCAGCCCGCCGACGAAAGGAATGAAGCTGAGCAGGACGAACCAGCCCGACTTGTCCTGATCGTGGAACCGACGGACCTGCACGGCGATGCTCGGTACGATGATGGCAACGATCAGCAGCAGGGTCAGCGGGCCATAGACGCCGAAAACCATGCCGTTGAGGCCCAGGATGCCTTCGACGATGCCCAGCAGGATCGCGGCGATGAAGGCGCCCAGCAAAAAGAACCAGTATTCCTTGCGCCGCGAGCGGCCATTGAAATCCGCATACCGCTTGAGCGGCAACAGCATCCATTCGATCATCTGCTTCCCCCTTTTTTTCCGTCCTCGATAAGAACGCGGCGAGAATATCGCGGCACCGATTTTATGGGAAACGGAAATGCTGTGATTTATGCCACAGTCACGCGAGCGTCTGATGGGAGCGGGCCGGTGCCGCGAGGAAATGCGCCCTTCCGCGCATTTCCCAACGGACTCCCGCTCCCTCAAAACCGGAAGCGCGCCGAAACCCCGTACGTGCGGGCCTGGTTGGGATAGCCCGAGATCGAGCCCGATTGCGCGGGGGAATCGAAGATCTGCAGGATCGTCCGGTCATCGAGCAGGTTGCGGCCCCAGATCGAGAATTCCAGCCCGCTCGCCATGGCATACGTGATCGAGGCGTTGGCGTCGTTGATGTCCTGCCGGAACTCGCGCGCGGCCGCCAGCGCGGCATCGACGCTGATGATCGCGCCGGTAAGCGGGTTCTTCACCACCAGTCCCGGCAACCCCTCGACCAGCGCGAACGGTGCTTCGTAATGGTAATCGCCGCGCAGGATCAGGTGATCGCCGGTGCCGAATTCATGGTCATAGGTCGCCGCGAACGTCACCGAGAGCGGCGAGGCGCCCGGCACCGTCGTGCCGCTGAGATCGCCGAAGGCGGATTGCCGGAACGAATCGTAGTTGAGATCGAGGTAGGTCAGCGCCACGCTCAGTTGCAGCGGATCGACCGGCCGCGCCGTGCCTTCGAACTCGAAGCCCTTGACCGACTGCTTGCCCGCGTTGGCAAGGAAGAAGCCGGTGCCGGTGAAGATGTTCGACTGGAAGCCCTTGATGGTCTGCTTGAACACCGCGAAATTGGCCGTGACAGGCCCCCAGTCGGCCTTCAGCCCGGCCTCGTAGAGCGTCGAATCCTCAGGCTCGGCATAGCGTGAGCCCGATGTCAGGTTGGTCACGCCGATGCCTTGCGCGGTGATCCGGGCAAGGTCGGCCGGCGTGGGCCGGGCATCGCGCGAGAGGTTGATCGAGGCTGCCTTGTAGCCGGTCGCATAGCTCAGGTAGAGGTTCAGGCTGTCGGTCGCATCGAAGCTCAGCCGCGCGGTGTAGGAGAAATCGCCGTCGCTCACCCGGCCGGGTTCGACCGCGTTGGGCACGTTGAGGTAGGGCGGGAAGATCTGTAGCGCGCGCAATGCCAGCAGCGGCTGGGTCTGCGCGTTCACGCCGGCGACGACTTGCTGGTAGCCGGCCGGATTGGCCTGTGCGAAAGCGGCGATCTGCGCCGCCGAGGCGAAGCCGCCCGGCACGCCGAGCAGGCCGCCGACCGTCTGCGAGATGCCGGCATTGGTCGCCGCCGTGACCATGGCTGGGATCGGCACGCCGGCGAAGACGTCGCTGGACGTGACGTCGGACGCGAAGCGCTTCTTGTCGTGCGTGTAATTGATCCCGGCGGTCAGCGTCAGCCGGTCGGCCAGCTTGACATCGACCTGGCCGAAGACCGACCAGCTCTCGTTCCGCAGCCGATAGGCCTCGTCCAGCCCCTGGCCCGCGCCGAAGAACTTGCCGGCATAAAGCGCGGGGTTGCCCGAAAGCGTGCCGAACAGCCCTTCCAGCCCGGGAATCGATTGCGCGCCGCCGGTCTGCCCGCGCACCAGCAGGTCGGCATAAGGGCGGAACTGGGTGCCGAACTGCACCTGGTTGGCCTGGTCGATCTTCTCGTTGAAGTAATAGGCGCCCAGCAGGGCGTTGAGGCGATCGCCGACAGCGAAGCTCGCCCGCAATTCCTGGGTGAAGGTCTTGATCCGCAAGTCCTGGTAATTGCGGCGCAGCAGGTCGGCGCTGGTGAAGTCCGAATCCTGGTTGGTCACGGCATCGGTGCGGCGATAGGCGGTGATCGAGGTCAGCCTGACCGGGCCGGCATCGTAATCGACTTGCCCGGAAAGGCCCCAGTTCTCGATCTTGTTGGTCGATTCGAAGTTGTAGAAGACCTTGTCGTCAAAAGCGTCGCCCGGCGCGTTGACGTGCCCGCCCAGCGCCTGGATCGCCAGGGTGGAGGACGATGGCCGCAAGTTGACCACGGCGCAGCAGTTCTCGTCGATCTTGCCATAGTCGCCGATCAGCCGCACCTCGATCCCGCTTTCGGGGGCGAACAGCAACTGGCCGCGCGCGAACCAGCGGCCCCGCTCGTTGGTGCGCTCGTCCGTGGCGAGATCCTTCACCAGCCCTTCGCGCGTGTTGTAGCCGCCGGCCAGGCTGGCGGCGATCGCATCCGACAGCGGGCCCGTGACCATGCCCTTGACCACGATCGCGTCATGATTGCCGTACGACGCCTCGACATTGCCGCCGAATTCGAACTGCGGGCGCTTCGTGACGATCGAGATGACGCCAGCCGAGGCGTTCTTGCCGAACAGCGTCGATTGCGGCCCGCGCAGCACCTCGATCCGCTCCACATCGGGGAAATCGGCGATCATCGAGGCCGAGCGCGAGCGGTAGACGCCATCGACGAACAGCCCGACCGAAGGTTCGATTCCGGCATTGTTGGCGCCGTTGCCGAAGCCGCGGATGTAGAAATTGGTGTTGGCCGAGCTTTGCAGCTGGTTCACACGCAGCGAGGGCACCACCGATTGCAGGTCCTTCAGGTCGCGGATCTGCGCCCGTTCCAGCGTCTCGCCGCTGGTGACGCTGACCGAGACCGGCACGTCCTGCAGCGACTGCTCGCGCTTGGTGGCCGTAACGATGATGATATTGCTGTCGTAATTGGCCTCTTCGGCCGCTTGTGCGCGTGCCTGCGGGACGAATCCCGCGCCGACACAGGCGACACCGGCAAGTACAGCCGCGCGCGCGCGCACGGCGAAACGTGTCGTCATACCCATCTGGGCATCCCTTCCTGCTCCCGGGGTCGACACGCAATTATGGTCTGGGCCGCATCGCCCCTGTTTTCATGAAATGAATCCTAGAAATATCGCGGGCGGGAAACAATCTATTTACTTTGTTTCGGAGCGACTTCTCGTGATTGTTGCCGCAAGGTGACACTGGTGCACATGCCCAAGCCCCTTGCCGGAATCGCCGGCTTCGGATAAGGGCGCGCCGATTGTGCGGTGCAGCGAGGTACCGCCCCAACCCCTCGAACGCATAGGCCCCCGCATGTCCGCCCCCCTTCCCCTGCGCAACATCGCCATCATCGCGCACGTCGACCATGGCAAGACCACGCTTGTCGACCAGCTCTTCCGCCAGTCCGGCACGTTCCGCGACAACCAGCGGATCGAGGAGCGGGCGATGGATTCGAACGACCTCGAAAAAGAGCGCGGCATCACCATTCTCGCCAAGTGCACCTCGGTGGAATGGAACGGCACCCGCATCAACATCGTCGACACGCCCGGCCACGCCGATTTCGGCGGCGAGGTGGAGCGCATCCTCTCGATGGTCGATGGCGTGATCCTGCTGGTCGACAGCTCGGAAGGCGCGATGCCGCAGACCAAGTTCGTCACCGGCAAGGCGCTGAGCCTGGGCCTGCGCCCGATCGTGGTGGTCAACAAGATCGACCGGCCCGACGGCCGCCACTCCGAAGTGCTTGACGAAGTGTTCGACCTGTTCGTCGGGCTTGAGGCCGAGGACGAGCAGCTCGATTTCCCCGTGCTCTACGCCTCGGGCCGCAACGGCTATGCCAGCGAAGACCCCGAAGCGCGCGAAGGCACGCTGGAACCCCTGTTCCACAAGATCGTCGATCACGTTCCCGCGCCCAAGGTCGATGTCGATGGCCCGTTCACGTTCCTGGCCACGCTGCTGGACCGGGACAACTTCATGGGCCGCGTGCTGACCGGCCGGGTCAATTCGGGCACGATCCGGGTCAACGACCCGATCCGCGCGATCGACGCGGACGGCAAGGTGATCGAAACTGGCCGCGCCTCCAAGCTGCTGGCCTTCCGGGGGCTGGAGCGCGTTCCGGTCGAGGAAGCCCGCGCTGGCGACATCGTCGCGCTGGCGGGCCTCGAAAAGGCCACTGTCGCCAACACCATCGCCGATCCTTCGGTGACCGAGGCGCTCTATGCCCAGCCGATCGACCCGCCGACGCTGGCGATGCGCTTCTCGGTCAACGACAGCCCGCTTGCCGGGCGCGAGGGCGACAAGGTGACGAGCCGCATGATCCGCGATCGCCTGATGCGCGAGGCGGAAACCAATGTCGCCATCCGCGTCACCGAAAGCGCCGACAAGGACAGCTTCGAAGTGGCCGGGCGCGGCGAGCTTCAGCTTGGCGTGCTGATCGAGACGATGCGCCGCGAAGGCTTCGAGCTGGGCATCAGCCGCCCGCGCGTGCTGTTCCGCACCGACGAGGCCGGCCAGCGCACCGAGCCTTACGAAACCGTGGTGATCGACGTCGATGACGAATATTCGGGCACCGTCGTGGAAAAGATGCAGCGCCGCAAGGCGGAGCTGACCGACATGCGCCCCTCGGGCGCCGGCAAGACGCGCATCACCTTCTCGGCCCCCTCGCGCGGGCTGATCGGCTATCACGGCGAGTTCCTTTCGGACACGCGCGGCACCGGCATCATGAACCGCCTGTTCGAAAAGTACGACGCGCACAAGGGCACGATCGAGGGCCGCCAGAACGGCGTGCTGATCTCCAACGGCACTGGCGAGGCGGTGGGCTATGCGCTCAATTCGCTGGAGGATCGCGGCATCCTGTTCGTCAAGCCGCAGGACAAGATCTATGAAGGCATGATCATCGGCGAGAACGCCAAGCCCGATGATCTGGAAGTCAACCCGATGAAGTCCAAGCAGCTCACCAACTTCCGTTCGACCGGCAAGGACGATGCCATCCGCCTGACCCCGCCCCGGATCATGACGCTGGAACAGGCCATCGCCTATATCGACGATGACGAGATGGTCGAAGTCACGCCCCAGTCGATCCGGCTGCGCAAGGCGATCCTCGATCCGAACGAGCGCAAGAAGGCGAGCCGGAAGAAGGAAGCGGCCTGAGCCTTATTCCGGCGGACGCGCGGGCGGCTTGCCCAACCCGCGCCAGAGCCACCAGGACCAGACGATCGGCACGATCGCCGCGAAAGCGATCGCGCCGATCGTCAGCCCCGCTCGCCAATGGGGCGGGATGGGGCTCAGCGCCGCCAGCACCATGACCACGCCGGCCGTGATGAAGCACCGGCCGCCCAGCCGATGGGTGGCGATCCAGACATCGGTGCTCACCAGCGTCCAGGGCGTGCGGATACCCACGAAATAGCCCGGGCGCGATTTGGGCAGGACATTGCCGAGCGCGACGAGGCCGATCCCCACGCCCACCAGCAGCAGCGTCGGGGCCAGGTGCCAGCCGAAGGCCGGTGCCAGGATCATCAGGTGAGCCATGCCGAGCACGACGAGCACCATCGCCCAGGCGACCTTCAGCACGGGCGCCGATTGCGCGAGCTGGCGCTGCAGCGGTTCGATGCCGGGCAGGATCGCGAACAGCAGGCCGATCAGCGCGGTCATCGCCGGCATGATCGCCACCGCCATCCTCGCCGGCATGTGCGAATCCACTTCTCCGGCCGCGTTCCAGTGAGTCGGCAGCAGCGCGCCGTCCGGCAAGCGCGTGAGCGCCAGCAGGCCCAGCAGCGTCATGGCCAGCACCACGCCGGCCGAGGCGATCAGCCATCCGCGCACCTTCATGATGCGCCATCCTCCGCGGTGTCGGGCGCAAGGCCCATGCGGTTCATGAATGCCATCAGCGTTTCCTCCAGCACCGACATGTTCAGCGTATAGACGATCGAGCCCGCGCGATTTTCGCCCAGGATCAGCCCGGCGGCTTTCAGCTTGGCGAAATGGCCCGACATGGTCGGCTTGGAGACCGGGAAATACCCGGCAAGCTCGCCAGCCGTCATTCCGCCGCGCTTGAGCAGTTCGAGAACCTCGCGGCGAATCGGGTGCGACAAGGCGTCGAAAACCGAATTCATGATTTAGCTAATACACTAAATCACAAGGCAGGCAAGCGCGCCGCGACAACATTCATACAATTGCGTACAATCCTGAACCGATTCTGCCAGACCCATGCTGCGCCCGTTCAGCCCGGCCCGCGTAGAACGAAGCTCAAGAGGACGACACACGGCCCGGCAATCGCGCCGCCGCCGCCAAGGCCGCCCCAAACGGAGTTTCGACCATGAACCTGTTCCAGAAGGGCATCCTTGCCACCACGCTCGCCGCGACGGCGCTTGCCACCACCGCGCCGGCGATGGCCCGCGACTATCGCGACAATGACAACACCGCCGCCGTCGCCATCGGCGCGGGCGTGATCGGCCTCGCGCTCGGCGCGATCATCGCCTCCTCGGACGACAACGATCGCGACCGCTACGACAACCGCTATTACGTCCGCGACGGCTGGTACTACAACAACGGCCAGTACTATGACCGTTCGGGCCACCGCTATGACCGCAACGACTGGCAGCGCCGCTATGGCAATGCCGGCAATCGCGATCATGATCGCAACTGGCAGCGCAACGACGATCGCCGCGCCGATTACGGCCGCGATCGTGACTACTACCAGCGCCGCGGCTACTGATCGCCGATCCCTCCAGGGCCGGTTCTCCCCCTCGCCGGCCCTCTGTGAACCGCCCGGCCCCGCAAGGGCCGGGCGGCTTGCTGTCGGCTTGCCCTCGGCGCGCGGCAGGCACGGCTCACCTCGCCCGCGCGAAGGTTAACTGCCGGTTCAGGGCCCCGGTGCTCCATTGAGGACAGCTCACCCCCACCGTGATCGCCGTTCGGTCGGGCCGGAAGGGAGATAGACACATGTTGAAAAATCTGAAGAAACTCGGGCTTGCCGCCGGCCTTGCCGCGCTGGCGCTCGGCTCGGCGACCACCGCCCAGGCGCGCGAGCGCTGGCATGACGGGCGCGGGAACGATGCCGCCATCGCCATCGGCGCCGGGATCGTCGGCCTGGCCATCGGCGCGGCCATCGCCGATCGGGATGACGGCCGCTATTACGACCGGAGCTATTACCCCAGCCGCCGCTACGTGCGCGTGGCCGGATATCCCGATTACTACTATTACTATGACGGCTATCCGAACCGCTACTACCGCGATCGGTACTACACCCGCTATTACCAGCCCTATTACCGCGACCATTACAGCCGCCGGTACGACAACCGCTGGGATCGCGGCTATCGCCGGGTCGATCGCATGTATCGGGGCCACGATCGCTATGACCGCGATCACCGTCGCGGCTACCGGCACCGCTGATTGTACACCGATCCAAACGGGTTCGCGCGGGACGATGTCCACAGGGCATCGCCCGCCGCCCATCCACCCTCGCCAACCGGGCGGAGCGTCGCTATGGCGCTCGCCAGGATGGAGACCGCTGACCTTCGCATTGCCCTGTTTTCGGGCAATTACAATTATGTGCGCGACGGCGCCAACCAGGCGCTGAATCGCCTGGTTGGCTATCTGCTGCGCCAGGGCGCGGCCGTGCGGGTCTATTCGCCCACAGTGGCCGAGCCCGCGTTCGAGGCGACGGGCGACCTGGTCGGCGTGCGCGCGATGCCGATCCCCACGCGCGGCGAATACCGCCTGCCACTGTACCTGCCGGCCAGGGCGCGGCGCGATCTGGCGCGCTTCGCGCCCAACGTGGTGCATGTCTCCTCACCCGATCCGGTCGCGCACCAGGCGCTGACCTGGGCGCGCGAGCGCGACCTGCCGGTGCTGGCATCGGTCCACACCCGGTTCGAGACATATCTGCGATACTACAACATGGCCTGGGCCGAGCCGGTGATGGAAGCGATCCTGCGCCGCTTCTACCGCCGCTGCGACGCGCTGGTCGCCCCGTCCGAAAGCATGGCGCAAGTGCTGCGCGAACAGCGGATGAACTATGACATCTCGCTGTGGTCGCGCGGGGTCGATCGCGAGGTCTTCCATCCGGCGCGGCGCTCGCTCGAATGGCGCCGCTCGCTGGGCATCGGCGACGATGAAGTGGCGATCGGCTTCCTGGGCCGGCTGGTGATGGAAAAGGGGCTCGACGTCTTTTCCGACACGATCGACGAGCTGCGGCGCGGCGGGGTGGCGCACAAGGTGCTGGTGATCGGCGAGGGCCCGGCGCGCGAATGGTTCGAGGCGCGGCTGCCCGGCGCGGTCTTCGCCGGATTCCAGAACGGCGAGGATCTGGGCCGCGCCGTCGCCAGCATGGACGTGCTGTTCAATCCCTCGGTCACAGAGACGTTCGGCAACGTCACGCTGGAAGCCATGGCCTGCGCGCTGCCGGTCGTGGCGGCGGCGGCGACCGGCAGCGAAAGCCTGGTGGACAACCACGGCTCGGGCCGGCTGATCCGCCCCGGCGCGGTGCACCAGTTCGCCGAAGCGCTGCGCGCCTATATCGCCAACCCGGATTTGCGCGCCCGCCACGGCGCCGCTGGCGAGACCCGGGCGCGCGATTTCGGCTGGGACCGGATCAACCAGGCCGTCGCCGACACTTACGTGCGCCTGATCCGCCAGAAGCGGCCCAACCGGCGCTGATCCTCGCCCGCGCTGACCGCGCGGTCAGCGGATGCGCGGGGCGTGGGCTGGTGCCGCCATGCGCCGAAAACCACCCCTCAGCGCAGCACGCCTTTCGCGCGCATCCGCATGGCGTAGACCAGGAACGCGATCGCGCCGATCCAGATCACCGCGTTCATCGCATAGAGGCCGGGCGTGCGCAGGCTGGCCGGCAGGGCGGTGCCGAACTGGTAGACCGTGCTCGCCGCCAGGCCGAGCAGCGACAGCGCGAAGGCGTGGACGGCAAAGCGCGAGCGCAGCAGCAGGAGCAGCGATCCGGCCAGCGCGCCCCAGACGCCGCAGGCCCAGGCGGCCATGGTCCAGATCGGGAATTCGTCGATCATCTGCATCATTTCGGGCGGGAAGGCCGCCAGATAGGCCGGATCGCGGATATTGGTCATGATATAGTCGAAACAGCCGAAGGCGTTCCACAGCAGGCTGACCACGCCCACCGCCCAGAGATGCCAGGGCGTCCCGACCCGGCCCGATTGCACGGTTTCCTCCATCGCATTTCCCCACCTGTTTTATCTGACGCGCAGGCTACGCGTCGATTTGGGGCGATGCAATTGCGCGCGCGGCTCGCTAGATTACCGTCATGGCCGATCTTTTCGCCGAACAGCTTCCCGATACCGCGCCGGGCGCACCGCGTGAGGATGCGCCGCTGGCCGACCGGCTGCGGCCCCGCTCGCTGGCCGAGGTCGTCGGGCAGGAGCACCTGACCGGGCCCGAAGGCGCGATCGGCCGGATGGTCGCGGCGGGCCGGCTGTCCTCGATGATCCTGTGGGGGCCGCCGGGCACCGGCAAGACCAGCATCGCCCGCCTGCTGGCCGACGCGGTGGGGATGCGCTTTGCCGCCGTCAGCGCGGTGTTCTCCGGCGTCGCCGATCTCAAGAAAGCCTTTGCCGAGGCCGAGGTGGCGGCCCGGGCCGGCCAGCGCACGCTGCTGTTCGTGGACGAGATCCACCGCTTCAACCGCGCGCAGCAGGACGGCTTCCTGCCCTTTGTCGAGCGCGGCACGGTGACGCTGGTCGGCGCCACCACCGAGAACCCCAGCTTCGCGCTCAACGCCGCGCTGCTCAGCCGTGCGCAAGTGCTGATCCTGCACCGGCTGGATGCCGCCGCGCTTGGCGCGCTGCTCGATCGCGCGGAGGAGCTGGCAGGCCCGCTGCCATTGACGCCCGAGGCGCGCGAGGCGCTGGTCGCCTCGGCCGATGGCGACGGGCGGTTCCTGCTCAACCAGGCCGAAACGCTCTATGCCGCCAGGCTGGACCACGCGCTCGGCCCGGCCGAACTGGGCGCCTTCCTCCAGCGCCGCGTCGCGGTCTACGACAAGGATCGCGACGGGCACTACAACCTGATCTCCGCGCTGCACAAGGCGCTGCGCGGATCGGACCCGCAGGCTTCGCTCTATTACCTCGCGCGGATGCTGACGGCGGGCGAGGAGCCGCTCTACGTGCTGCGCCGGCTCACCCGGTTCGCCTCGGAAGATATCGGCCTGGCCGATCCGCAAGCGCTGACCCAGTGCCTTGCCGCCAAGGACGCCTACGAATTCCTCGGCTCGCCCGAGGGCGAACTGGCGATCGTCCAAGCCTGCCTCTATTGTGCCACCGCGCCCAAATCCAATGCCGCCTATGCCGCGCAGAAGGCGGCATGGAAAAGCGCGAAGGAAACCGGCTCGCTCGCACCGCCGCACAATATCCTCAACGCGCCGACCAAGCTGATGAAGGATATCGGCTACGGCGCGGACTATGCTTATGACCATGACGCGCCGGACGGATTTTCCGGCGCCAACTACTGGCCCGAGGGGATGGCGGCGCAGACCTACTATCGTCCCGTCCCGCGCGGCTTCGAACGGCAAGTGATCGAGCGGATCGAATGGTGGGAAAAGAAACGGCGCGAACGCCGGGGGCTCGCGGAATGACGCGCTTTGCTGATTGGGACGCGGTGGTCGCCTTCGCGATGTCGCTGCCCGATACCGCGATGGCGCCCTATTACGGCACGCCCAGCCCCAAGGTGAACGGCAAGGCCTTCGTCTCGCCGGGGCGCGAGGCCGGCAGCTTCCACGTGCCCGCGCCGCACGACGAGAAGGAGATCCTGCTGGAAACCGATCCCGGGACGTTCTGGCAGACCGATCACTATCGCGGCTGGCCGGGCCTGCTGGTGCGCTATGGCAGTGCCGACCCGGAGCGGGTCGCCCGCGCCATCACGCGCGCCTGGTGGGACAAGGCCAGCAAGACGCAGCGCAAAGCCTTTGGAGACCGGCCCTGATTCGCCCCCTGACCTGGTCGTTCCTCGCCCTGCTGGCGGCCAGCCTTGCCGTCTCCGGTGCCGCCCGCGCCGCGCCGCCGCGCGGCGGCCCCGATCTCGCCGCGTGCCCCGCCACGCCGAAAGGGCCGGAGGAAGGCATCGCCCGCACACGCCCGCTGCCGGTGCCGGCGGCGATGCGCAACATCGTGCGCGCCAGCCGTGACTGGTTCGCGGTGCTGACGCTGACCGGGGCGACCACCTGCGTGACCACGCGCGCGAAAAGCAGCGCGGAAAAGCTGCGGCTGGACCGGCAGGCGCGATTCTTCTCCTTCACCTGGTATGGCTATGAGGAAGATGGCCACATCGTCGTCGACCGCGCGGGCAAGGGCACGACGATCGAGACGGGCGCGCCGCCGGTGTTCTCGCCTTCGGGTAAGCTGCTGGCGGCGGTGCAGCAATCGGGCGCGGGCTGGGGCGGGCTGGAAGGCATGGCGATCTGGCGCGTGCTGCCCGATCGCACCGAACAGGTCACGCTGTTCAGCGACATACCCGAGATGGCCGACTGGCGCATCGACGGCTGGTCGGGCGAGACCTGCATAGACCTTTCCGCCGTGCCCAACGAGCGAATGCCCGAAAGCGGCACGGACCTGACCGGCGTGCCGCGCGATCGCTATGTCGCGGTCTGGGCGCGCAGCCACTGGCAATTCACCCGGCACGACAAGGGCTGCGCCACGCGGTGAGCCGCTTCCGCCATTTCATGGCGATCGACTGGTCCGGCGCGGCGCGCGCGCGGCACAAGGGCATCGCCATCGCGCTGTGCGGCAGGAACGGCGCGGCGCCCGTGCTGCTGCCGGCGCCGGACCACTGCCACTGGTCGCGCGAAGGCGTGCTGGCGCTGCTGCGCGGCGGGCTGCCCGCCGATACGCTGGTGGGGCTGGACCTGGGCATATCGCTGCCGTTCGCCGATGCCGGCGCCTTCTTCCCCGGCTGGGACGAAAGCCCGGCCGATGCCCGCGCGCTCTGGGCGATGATCGACGCTGTGTGCCGGGACGATCCGCACCTCGCCGCGACCAGCTTCGTCGATCACCCCATCGCCAGCGCCTATTTCCGGCGCCACGGCGGGCGCGAAGGCCCGCGCTTCCACCTTGCCCCGGCCGAACACAAGCGCGGCCGCTTCCGCCTGACCGAAGCGGCACAGGCGGCGCGCGGCTGCAAGCCCTACAGCAATTTCAACCTCGTCGGCGCGGCGCAAGTCGGCAAGTCGAGCCTGACCGGCATGAGGCTGCTGCACCGGCTGGGTGGGCACGTGCCGGTCTGGCCGATCGACGGCCTGGCCCCGCCTGCCGGGGGATCGCTGATCGTGGAAATCTACACCACGATCGCGGCGGTGGCAGCCGGGCGGCTGGCCGGCCGGGCCAAGATGCACGATGCACGCGAACTGGACACGGCGCTGGGCGCGCTCGGCTCGCCCCCCAGCGGGCTTATGGGCGCGCTGGACGATCACACCACCGATGCGATCCTGACCGCGGCCTGGCTGCGCCGCCACGCCGATGATGCAACGCTGTGGCAACCCGCCGGATTGACCACGGATATCGCCCGGACCGAGGGCTGGACCTTCGGCGCGGCTTAGCCCAAAACCGCGCCATCGCTGGCGGCCGCTCCGCACGGTCCGCCCCATCGCACGAAACCGAAGGAAACACCCATGAAACACGCCCTTTTCGCGGGCATCGCCTGCCTGGCGCTCAGCGCCGGCACCGCGATGGCCGCGCCGGCTCCCGCCCCGGCGGCCACGGCTCCCGCCCCCGCATCCGCCTGGAAGCCGTTCGCGCAGGCGACCATCGACAGATGGCTCGCGATCGATCCGGCCTTCGCGGTCTATCAGGGCGCCCATCAGTATGACGGCAAGCTGCCCGACTGGAGCGAGGCGGGCCTGAAGGCGCGCGCCGATTTCCTGCGCTCGGTCATCCGCGATGCCGGCGCATTCACCGGCCTTTCGCCCGAGGACGCCTTTGAGCGCGATTATCTGGTGCAAGTGGCCAGGGGCCAGCTCTTCTGGCTGGTGGACGCGGACCAGCCGCACACCAACCCGGCCTTCTACGTCGGCGGCGGGCTCGATCCCAACGTCTATGTCAGCCGCGATTATGCCGACAAGGCCACGCGGATGAAGGCGATGATCGCCTTCTTCAAGGCCGTGCCGGACGCCGCGCGGAACATCCGCGCCAATCTGAAGGCGCCGATGCCGGCCAGCTTCGTCAAGTATGGCGTGGCCGGTTTCGGCGGCTTTGGCGAATACTATCGCGGCGATGCCCGCGCCGCCTTCGCCGACGTGCCCGACGCGGCGCTGCAGGCCGAGTTCAAGGCCGCGTCCGAAGCCGCCGCCGCCGCGATGGACGGCATTGCCGAATGGCTCAGGACCCAGCAGGCCAGCGCCACGCAGGACTTCGCGCTGGGCCCCGATCGCTTCGCCCGCATGGTGCGCGAGACCGAAGGCGTCGACGCCTCGATCGACGAGCTGGAACGCGTCGGCCGCGCCGACCTCAAGCGCAACCAGGAGGCGCTCAAGGCCGCCTGCGCCCGGTTCGCGCCGGGCCAGACCATCCCGCAATGCTTCGACAAGCTCAATGCCGACAAGCCGGCCGAAGGGCCCGTCGCCGCCGCAGCCAAGCAGATCCCGGAACTCACCGCCTTCGTGCGGGCAAAGGATCTCGCCACGATCCCGGGCACCGAACAGGCGCTGGTGCGCGAGAGCCCGCCCTACAACCGGCAGAACAGCGCCTATATCGATCCGCCGGGGCCGTTCGAGAAGGGCATCCCATCGATCTACTACATCTCGCCGCCCGATCCCGCGTGGTCGCCGGAAAAGCAGCGCGATTACATTCCCGGCAAGGATGATCTGCTGTTCACCAGCGTGCACGAGGTGATGCCCGGCCATTTCCTGCAATTCCTCCATTCGAACCGCTCGCCCTCATGGATCGGCCGGCTCTTCGTCGGCTATGCTTTCGCCGAGGGCTGGGCGCACTATACCGAGGAGATGATGTGGGAAGCGGGCCTGGGCGATGGCGATGCCGGCGTCCACGTCGGCCAGATCTCGAACGCGCTGCTGCGCAATTGCCGCTACCTCTCGGCCATCGGCCTGCACGCGCGCGGAATGACCCAGGCGCAATCGCAGGCGATGTTCGAAAAGGAATGCTACCAGACCGAAGGCACCGCCGAACAGCAGGCCGCGCGCGGCACGTATGATCCGGCCTACCTCAACTACACGCTGGGCAAGCTGATGATCCGCAAGCTGCGCGCCGACTGGACCGCCCCGCGCGGCGGCCGCGCGGCGTGGAAGGCGTTCCACGACGAGTTCCTGAGCTACGGCGGCCCGCCGATCCCGCTGGTGCGCCAGGCGATGATGCACGAAGCCGCCCCCCACGCGGTTTTCTGACCATCATGCGCGACAAGTGACTGGACCGGCGCCCTCCCCGCTTGGTAAGGGCGCCGGTCAATTGCGTCCAAGGGGCCGGCTTAGCTCAGCTGGTAGAGCACCTGATTTGTAATCAGGGGGTCAGGGGTTCGAAGCCTCTAGCCGGCACCATTTCATCTTCGATGGAACCGGCATGCCCTGAGTCCGGCATGGGGTTCGAACTGTGTCCGAACGGGCCCGCCATTTCCCTGCGACCCGCAGCGTGTCGTGTCGCTATCGCGGGTCCACCGATGCCAGCGCGCGGCTGGTCTTGATGGTCTGGATGACGAAGAGCGCGATCAGGACGATGCCGACGCCGCCGACGAAATAGTCGAACCCCGTCATCACCCCGAGGTTGCGGTCCGAATCCCCGAAGACCAGCATGGCCAGCGTCAGGCCGATCAGGATCACGCGCAATTCGGTGGGGCCGGCGGCGAGATAGGACAGCCGCATCTCTCCGAACACGCGCACCGCCAGGAAGGCGTGCACCGACAGCAGCAGGTAGCCCACCAGCGCGATCAGCGCGACATCGAGCCGGACATACGGGCTGAGGCCAATGCCCAGCAGGATCAGCAGCGTGGCGATCCCGTCGCAGCTATGATCGAGGAAATAGCCGTATCGCGGCCGTTCGATATGGCGGAAGCGGGCGAGGCTGCCGTCCATGGAATCGCCGAACCAGTGGATCACATAGCCGACGATGCACAGCCACAGCCACTGTTCGTCGGACAGGCTGGAGGCATAGCCGGCCAGGACGAGGGCCGCCCCGGCCAGGCCCAGCGCCGTCAGGAGATCGGGCATCACCCAATTCGGCATCCGGGCGCATAACCAATCAAGCACCTTGCGTTCGGTGGAAGCCAGGAGATTCTGCTGGACCCGCGTGATGGTGGTGGGGGTCTTGTTTCGCGTTGCGTTCATGGCGCCTTATCGCGGCAGACCACCCACTGGCGCAAGCCGCTCGTGTTGCACTTTTTTGACATTTGGGATGCGCAGACGCAAGATTCGCCCTCGCCCGGCCGCGCCGGGGCGGCTTTTCGGCGGTTACAATTTCACGGTGTTGAGCCGCAAGGCGTTGACCACTACGGTGAACGAGGACAGCGCCATGGCCGCGCCGGCGAACATCGGCGACAGCAGGATGCCGGCCACCGGATAGAGCACGCCGGCGGCCACGGGCACGCCGATCCCGTTGAACAGGAACGAAAAGAACAGGTTCTGGCGGATATTGGCCATCGTCGCGCGGGCCAGCCGGCGGGCGCGTACCATGGCCGCGAGGTCTCCATTGGTGAGCGTCAGCCCGGCGCTTTCGATCGCCACGTCGGTGCCGGTGCCCATGGCCACGCCCACGTCGGCGGCGGCCAGCGCAGGCGCATCGTTGATGCCATCCCCCGCCATCGCCACGCGCGCGCCCTGCGCCTTCAACTCGCCGACGATCCGCACCTTGTCATCGGGCCGCAGATTGGCGCGCACATCGTCGATGCCGCCGATCTTGCGCGCCACCGCTTCGGCCGTGCCCTGGCTGTCGCCCGTGAGCATGACGATGCGCAACCCTTGCGCGCGCAGCGCGGCGATCGCGCCGCGCGCCGATTCCCTGATCGGATCGGCGACCACCAGCAGCCCGGCCGCGCGGCCATCGATCGCGACCATCATCACACCCGCGCCTTCACCGCGATGGCGTTCGGCCGCGCTTTCCAGCGCCGCGGGATCGGCGCCGACCCGCCGCATCTGCGCGGCGTTGCCGACGGCGACGGCCCTGCCGTCGATCCGGCCGCTGATGCCCAGCCCGGTCTGCGAGGCGAAGTCCTCCACTTGCCCGGCCACGAGGCCGCGCTCCCGCGCCGCGCCGACGATCGCCAGGGCGAGCGGATGTTCCGAGCGCGCCTCGATCGCGGCGGCCAGCGCCAGCAGCGCGTCGGCGGCGATGCCTTCGGCCGGCTCGACCGCGACCAGCCGGGGCTTGCCTTCGGTCAGGGTGCCGGTCTTGTCGATCACCAGCGTATCGACCCGGTCGAGCGCCTGGAGCGCTTCCGCGTTCTTGACCAGCACGCCCGCCCTGGCCCCGCGCCCGGTGCCGACCATGATCGACATCGGCGTCGCGAGCCCCAGCGCGCAGGGGCAGGCGATGATCAGCACGGCGATGGCATTGAGCAGCGCATGGCCGAAGCGCGGCTCCGGCCCGGCCATGCTCCAGACCACGAAGGTGACGATCGCGACCAGCACCACCAGCGGCACGAACCAGCCCGAGATGCGATCGGCCACCGCCTGGATCGGGGCGCGGCTGCGCTGCGCTGCGGCCACCATCGCGACGATGCGGGCCAGCATGGTATCGGCGCCGACCGCGCGCGCTTCCATCAGCAGGCTGCCGGTGCCGTTGACCGTGCCGCCCGTCACTTTGGCGCCGGGGGTCTTGAGCACCGGCGCGGGTTCTCCCGTCAGCATCGATTCGTCGAGTGAGGAGCGGCCTTCCAGCACCGTGCCGTCCACCGGCACCGCTTCGCCAGGGCGGATGCGCAGCCGATCGCCCACCAGCACTTGGGCGATCGGCACTTCGCGTTCCTCGCCCTGCGGGTCCACGCGGCGTGCGGTCTTTGGCGCGAGATTGAGCAGCGCGCGGATGGCGCGCCCGGTGGCGGCGCGGGCGCGCAGTTCCAGCACCTGGCCCAGCAGGACCAGCGCGACGACCACGCCCGCCGCCTCGTAATAGACCGGCACCATGCCGCCGTGCATCCGCAAGGCGGCGGGGAACAGGCCGGGCGCCAGCGTCGCGGCCAGGCTGTAGAGGAAGGCCGCGCCCACGCCGATCGCGATCAGCGTGAACATGTTGTAATGCCGGGTCCCGAGCGACGCCCAGCCGCGCTGGAAGAACGGCAGCCCGGCCCACAGCACGATCGGCGCGGTCAGCGCCAGCTGCACCCAGGGGGACCAGGCCGGCGGGACCAGATGGAGATCGAGCATTTCCGCGCCCATGGAGACCAGCAGCAGCTGCACCGCCAGGACGGCGCTGACCCAGAAGCGGCGCGTGAAATCGACCAGTTCGGGGTTCGGCCCCTCATCGGCGCGCGGCTCGGCCGGCTCCAGCGCCATGCCGCAGATCGGGCAAGTGCCCGGACCGTCGCGGCGGATCTGCGGATGCATCGGGCAAGTCCAGACCGTGCCCCGGGGCGCCGATGGCGCGGCAGGCGCGGGGGCGAGGTACTTGTCGGGATCGGCAAGGAACTTGTCGCGGCAGCCGGCGCTGCAGAAGTGGTGGGTGTGGCCGCCGTGCGCGGCATGGAAGGCGGTCTTTTCAGGATCGACGGCCATGCCGCAGACCGGATCGGTCACGCCCGCCGGTCCGTCCTGCGCGGAGTGGTGGTCCTGGCCATGGTGATCACCGGCGTGGTGGTGATGATCCATTGGGAATGCTCCTTCGCCATGCCCGCCGATCGGGCCAAGCCGCCATGGGCCTATCGCTTGCCGTCGATCCCCAGCCGCCGGGCGACCAGGCTGATGTCAGTGCCCTTGGGCACGACGACCCATTCCTGAGGATGCGCGCCATCGATCGCGACGACGGCGTTCTTCGGGCAGACCTTCAGGCAATCGACTTCGACCACGCCGATCGAGGCCTTGCGCCCCTTCTTGCCGTTGCCACGCTTCAGCAGGGCCTTGGCGAGCGAGGTGCGCCCGTTCTTGCCGAAGCCGCCGCCGCAGCGCTTCGAACACTTGCGGCACACCAGGGTGACGCTGCTCCACTGTGCCGGAACCCGTTTCATTCCGCCGATATGGGAAAGCTTCGCCACGCGGCAATGCCGCGACGAAGCGAGCCCCGGCTAGCCGGCGGCGGCATCGTCATAGCGCTGGCGATGGGCGTCGATCTCGTCGCGATGGGCCTGGATCCACGAGCCGATCCGCAGCGCCTCGGCGGCGAGCGAGATGCCAAGCGTGGTCAGCGCATACTCCACTTGCGGCGGCACCGTGGGGTGCACGGTGCGGCGGACCATGCCGTCGCGTTCCAGCGCGCGCAGCGTGCGCGTCAGCATCTGTTGCGAGATGCCGCCGACCACCCGGCGCAACTGGTTGAAGCGCAAGGCTTCCTCGCGCAGCGAGACGACCACCGGCAAAGTCCAGCGATCGCCGATGCGGCTGAGCATCCCGGCAAGCTGGCGGCATTCGCCGGGTTCGTGCGCGGGGGCGGGGCGGGAGGGAACGGTCATGTCCATGTGACTAGGTCTCGAAATTATGCGTTCTTGGCGGATTTGCCCATGGTTCATAGCTGTGCCGCGTCATCAACTGAACCGGACACCGCATTCCCGTGAAGATCCTCCATCTCGATTCCAGCATCCAGGGCGATGCTTCGGCCACGCGCGCCGTTTCCGCCGCCATCGTCGCACGCCTCAGGGCGCTCGAACCCTCGGCCGAAGTCGCCTATCGCGATCTGGCCGCCGCGTCCTTGCCGCATATCACGCTGGCCGGGCTGGGCAGCGCCGAATCCGCGACGCTGGTGGACGAGCTGCTGGGCGCCGATGTCGTGGTGATCGGCACGCCGATGTACAATTTCGGCCTGCCCACCCAGCTCAAGGCGTGGTTCGATCATGTCCTGATCGCTGGCCGCACCTTCCGCTATACCGCGCAGGGGCCCGAGGGGCTGGCCGGCGGCAAGCGCGTCTTCCTCGCGCTGTCGCGCGGCGGGATCTATTCGGAAGGCCCGATGGCGGCCAACGAGCACGCCGCCAGCCATGTCACGGGAATGCTGGGCTTCATGGGCATCACCGATCTTCGCGCCATCGTCGTCGAAGGCGTCGCCATTGGCCCCGAACAGCGTGAAGCGGCGCTGAGCGCGGCGCTCGACGCGGCGGGCCGGATCGAACTGACGGACGCGGCGCCCGCCGCCTGATCCATATGGCTCCGGCCGGTCGCAGGCCGGCCGGAGCCGCGCCGCCGGCCAGTCGCGGTTGCCGTGGCTTGCCGCGGGCGTCGCTTTGGCCGAATATCCTTTCCGTCAGCCGGTTGGCCGGTCCCGCGTCGCGGGCCGGCGCGACGGGCAGCCAGCGGAGGGTCCGGTGCCGGAAAAGCCCGATACCGCGCGGCCCGCTTCGGGCCGGGCCGAAAGCGTCATCACCCATCCCGATCGGGTGATCTTTCCCGATGCCGGGCTGACCAAGGGCGATCTGGCGGACTATTACCGCGCCGTCGCGCCGATCATGCTGCCGCATTTCGCCGGGCGGCCGACCAGCCTGGTGCGCTGTCCGCAAGGCAGCGGGGAGGCGTGCTTCTTCCAGAAGCACGCCGGCGGCGGCTTTGGCCCGCCTGTGCGGCAAGTGCCGATCCGCGAGAAGGACGGCGGGACGGAGCCCTACCTTTATGTGGAGGACGTGGCCGGCGTGCTCGCCTGCGTGCAGATGGGCACGATCGAGTTCCACGCCTGGGCCGCCCATGCCGCGCAGGTCGAACGGCCCGACCGGATGATCTTCGATCTCGATCCCGACGCGGGGCTGGGCTTTGCCGCCGTGAAAGAGGCGGCCCTGCTCATCCGGCGGCGGCTGGCCGATCTGGGCCTTGCCAGCTTCGCGATGCTGTCGGGCGGCAAGGGCGTGCACGTGGTGGTGCCGCTGACGCCGGGCCACGGCTGGGACGCGCACAAGGACTTCGCCCACCGCTTTGCCCAGGCGCTGAGCGAGGACGAGCCCGAGCGCTATGTCGCGACGATGAGCAAGGCCCGGCGCAAGGGCCGGATCTTCATCGACTGGCTGCGCAACCAGCGCGGCGCGACATCGGTGGTGCCCTTCTCGGCACGCGCGCGGCCCGGCGCGCCGGTGGCGGCGCCGGTCGCATGGGCGGAGCTGGACGATATCGCCAGCCCGGCGCGTTTCTCGATCCGTGATGGCGCCTTGCTGATCGAACGGCCGGCGAGCGCCGGGCTGCGCGGCTGGGGCTTTGCCGACCAGACGCTGCCCACGCCCTGAAGGCCGGCGCGACAGCAAAAGGGGCGGAAAAAAGCCGTTCGGCCTTCCGCCCCCTTTCAAGCCGCCGCGAATCCGCTCAGTTGGCGACGGGCGCCGCCGCCGAGGCATCCGACGGCAGACCGCCAAGCTGCGTGACAAGCTGGGTATAGGCGTCAAGATAGGCCAGCACGATGATCTGGCCGATCTGCGTGTTCTGGTAGCCGCCGCCGCCGACACCGCCGAATGTGCCGCCGAAGAAGCCGCCGCCGCCCGCGCCGAAGCTGACGTCGGACTTGCGGGCATAGCCTTCGGTCAGCGCTTCTTCCACGGTCGTGCGGGCATTGACGATCGAAAGCGTCACGTTCGCCTCGCCCTTCTTGACGTTGAGGCCGCCGGCGATCGCGCCGACACCGCGGCCGAAGAAGCCGCCCACGCCGCCCAGCACCGCGCCGACTCCGCCGCCGCCCGAATTGTTGTTGGTGCTGACGATGTCGGGCTGCAGGAAGTAGTCCGCCGCCTTGACCTGGCCGCGCCCGATGTTCGATCCGCGCTGCAGTTCGCCATTATCGGCCATGGCGCGCTCCATCGCGCGGTTTTCCAGCGAGCGGCCGCGATTGACCAGCGTGAAGCAGCGCGAACGCTGCACGAACACGCGCAGGATCGCTTCGGGGCTGCCCAGGTTGTATTCGCGCCACCACTGGTTGTCGGGCTCGACGATGGCGACAGTGCCCAGGTTGCGGGCGCAGACCGGAATGTTCTGCGTGCCCTTTTCCTGCAGCTTGCGGGCCGAGGACTTGTCGGCGGCCATGGCATCGGCGCCACCCAGCGTGACGGCCAGCGCGGCGAGCGCGCACATCATCTTTTTCATCGTTCGAAACTCCCTCCTATTCGCCGCAATCGCTTGCGCGGCCAGTCATTCCCCAATGGCATTCTAGATACCTGCGAATGGCGCGGCGGCATACCCGGCAATTATGTGATATTTGCCACCGGCATGTTGTCGATCAGGCGGGCCTTGCCGATGCGGGCCGCCACCAGCAGGCGGGCCGGCGCGGGGCCGGGCGCGGCCAGCGGCGCCAGGCTGGCGGCATCGCGCAGCTCGGCATATTCGACCGCCGAAAATCCGCCGGCGAGCAGCGCCAGGCGCAAGCCGGCGATCGCGGCGGCGGTGTCCTGCCCGGCCTCGATCGCGGCGATCGCCTGGCGCATGGCGCGCGGCAGCGTGGCGGCCTGCGCGCGCTCGGCGGGCGTGAGATAGGCGTTGCGCGAGCTCATCGCGAGGCCGTCTTCCTCGCGCACGGTGGCCACCCCGTGGATCGCATCGGCGAAAGGCCGGCTCAGGTCGAGGTCGCGGGCCATGCGCCGGATCACCGCAAGCTGCTGCCAATCCTTCTCGCCGAAGAAGGCCATGTCGGGCAGGACTTGCTGGAACAGCTTGCACACCACCGTGGCGACGCCATCGAAATGGCCGGGTCGCGCCGCGCCGCACAGCCCCTCGCTCACGCCCGAGACCGAGATGTTGGTGGCATAGCCGGCCGGGTACATCACCTCCACCGTCGGTGCCCAGACCAGATCGACCCCTTCGGCCGCCAGCATGGCGCCATCGCGTTCGAGCTGGCGCGGATAGGCGGCCAGATCCTCGTTCGCGCCGAACTGGCGGGGGTTGACGAAGATCGAGGCCGCGACCCGGTCCGCCCGCCGCCGCGCCTCGCGCACCAGCGTCATATGGCCTTCGTGCAGCGCGCCCATCGTCGGCACGAGCGCGAGCGTTTCGCCGCCCGCGCGCAGGCTGGCGACGGCACGCCGCAGTGGATCAAGCGAGTGGATCATTTGCATTGAGGACAAGGCCTCCGATATGGAGTCAGGAACCGGGCAGCGAACGCGCCTTTAGCCGCCGCCGGCCCGCATCGCCAATGGAATTGAGAAAGCGACCAACCGACCGTGACAGCGTATCGCATCGTCTTCGCCAACGAAAAGGGCGGCACCGGCAAGTCGACGACCGCGGTGCACGTGGCCATCGCGCTGGCCTATCAGGGCGCGCGAGTCGCCGCGATCGATCTCGATCCGCGCCAGCGCACCTTGTTCCGCTATCTGGAGAACCGCGTCGAGACCGAGCGGCGGCGCGAGATCGCGCTGCCCGGCGCGCGCTTCGCGGTCTATGACGGCGGCAGCACCGAGGATCTGGACGCGTTGTCCGAGGAAATCGCCGAGGATCACGATTTCCTGATCTACGACACGCCGGGCCGCGATGATGAATTCGCCCGCCATGTCGCCACCCAGGCCGATACGCTGGTCACGCCGCTCAACGACAGCTTCGTCGATTTCGACCTGATCGGCCAGGTCGAGGGCGAGACGTTCCGGGTCAAGCGGCTGTCGTTCTATGCCGAGCTGATCTGGGAAACGCGCAAGAAGCGCGCGATGTCCACGATCCGCGATCAGCGGCGCGAGATGGACTGGGTGGTGGTCAGGAACCGCGTCCAGCATGTCGAGGCGCGCAACATGCGCCGCCTTGACGGTGCCTTGCAGGAACTGTCGCGGCGCGTGGGCTTTCGCATCGCCAACGGCCTGTCCGAGCGCGTGATCTTCCGCGAGCTGTTCCCCTCGGGCCTGACGCTGCTCGACAAGGGGCATCTGGGCGAGCTGGGCACCAGCCATCTCGTCGCGCGGCAGGAACTGCGCGGGCTCGTCGCCGGGCTCAACCTGCCGATGCCCGCACGGCCCCAGCCCGAGTTCGCCTTCGCGGCCGACGCATGAAGCTGGTCTGGCTGCTGCTTCTGGCCGTCGCGGCGTGGCGGCTGATCGTCGGCCGCTGGCCGTGGCAGCGCAAGCCTGCGCGTCACGGCGCGTTCGAGCGCGCGGGCGCCCGCGCGCTGCTGGGAGTGGGCGAAGGGGCCAGCCGCAAGGAGATTCTCGAGGCGCATCGCCGCGTAATCGCCACGGTTCATCCCGATCGCGGCGGCAGCAGCGAAAAGGTACACGAAGCCAACACCGCCCGCGATATCTTGCTGGCCGATCTTTTTCCCGATTCGTGAGGAGCCTAGATGACGCACCAGTTTCACCCGACCGTCCTGCGGGAATACGATATTCGCGGCATCATCGGCGAGACACTGGGCCCTGACGACGCGCGGGCGATCGGCCGGGGCTTTGCCACGCTGCTGCGGCGGGCGGGTGGCGGCAAGGTTGCGGTCGGCTATGACGGGCGGACCAGTTCGCCGATGCTGGAACAGGCGCTGGTGGAAGGGCTGACGGCGAGCGGGGTGGACGTGGTGCGCATCGGCATGGGGGCCACGCCCATGCTCTATTACGCCGAAGCCTCAGCCGAAGACGTGGAAGGCGGCATTCAGATAACAGGCAGCCACAATCCCGCCAATTACAATGGCTTCAAGATGGTATTTATGGGCCGGCCGTTCTTCGGCGCGGATATCCGGAAGCTGGGGGAAATGGCCGCCGCGGGAGACTGGCTCGAAGGCGAGGGGACCAGCGAAACGCGCGAAGTCCTCGACGCCTATGTCGACCGGCTCCTCGAAGGGCTCGCCGGAATCGCGCCCGAGGCGCTCTCCGGCCTGCGCGTCGGCTGGGATGCCGGCAACGGCGCCGCGGGCCCCGCGCTGGAAAAGCTCACCGCCAGGCTGCCGGGCGAACACTTCCTGCTTTTCACCGAAGTCGACGGAACGTTTCCCAACCATCATCCTGATCCAACCGAGGAAAAGAACCTCGCAGACCTGAAGGCGCTGGTCGCGGCCAAGAACCTCGATTTCGGAATAGCTTTCGATGGCGATGCCGATCGCATCGGTGCGATCGACGGCCAGGGCCGCGTTATCTGGGGCGATCAGCTCCTGATGATCTATGCCGAGGACTTGCTGAAAATGGTGCCCGGCGCATTGATTATCGCCGATGTGAAAGCGTCGCGCGCGCTGTTCGACACGGTTTCCCGGCATGGCGGCGTGCCGCTGATGTGGAAGACCGGCCACTCGCTGATTAAATCCAAAATGAAGGAAACGGGTTCGCCGCTGGCCGGCGAGATGAGCGGGCACGTGTTCTTCGCGCACGAGTACTACGGCTATGACGATGCGCTCTATGCGGCGATCCGGCTGATCGCCGCCTCGGTGCGGCTGGGCCAGTCGGTCACGCAGTTGCGCGGGGCGATGCCGGCGATGCTCAACACGCCCGAATTGCGCTTCCAGGTTGACGAAAGCCGCAAGTTCGCGGCGATCGACGAGGTCAGGCAGCGCCTTTCGCTGACCGACGCGCAAGTCAACGACATCGACGGTGTGCGCGTCACCACCGCTGACGGCTGGTGGCTGCTGCGCGCCTCGAACACGCAGGACGTGCTGGTGGCGCGGGCCGAAAGCGATAGCCCCGAAGGGCTCGACCGCCTGATCGGGCAGATCGACGAGCAGCTCGAACTTTCCGGGCTGGAGCGGGGCGTGCAAGCCGCCCACTAGAGCGTGATCGTCTCAGGCTGATGCGCGGGGACGGAGTCGATTTTGGCGAGCCATGCCGAGCATAGTGAGCGACGCGGCAAGCGCCCAAAAGCGTCCCGCCGCTTCCCAGCGCGATCACGCTCTGGGTCTGCCGCTCAGGCGGCGAACAGGTAGCTCACGCCGATCACGGCGGCGCTGGCCACCAGGGGCAGCGCGCCGTGGCGGCCGCGTTTCCAGCCGCCGATGGTCACGCATATCGCGGCCTTGAACAGCGTGTTGAGCACCACCGGCACGGCCAGCACCAGCCCGGCAGTGGCCGCCGGGATCGTGCCGCGCGGCAGGCCGCCCAGCGTGATGATCGCCGAATCGACGTCGACCGTTCCCGATATCGCCAGCACCAGCGCCAGCTCGCGGTCGCCGAAGCGATCCAGCACCCAGTGCGCCAGCACGGTCAGCCCCATGACCAGCAGCGTCAGCAGCAACGCCGGGCCGAGATCGAAGGGATTGCGCACTTTCATCGGCTCGTGCTGGACCGCTGGCGGCTCGTTGCGCGCCATGCGCAAGTACCACGCGGTCGTGGCAAGGCTCACGACGATCCCCGGCGCCACCAGCCGGGCCAGCTCGGCCAGGGCGATCGGCGCCAGCGCCGCGCTCAGCGTCAGCACGCGCAGGAACATGACCACCGATGCCGCGCTGATCGCGGCGGCGGTGATCGCCAGATCCGTGTCCCCGGCCTTCATCCGCGTCGCCAGCGAGCCGGTGACGGCGGTGGAAGACACCACCGAGCCGGCCGCCGCCGTCGCGATGATCCCGCGCGATGGGCCCAGCAGCTTGGCGGCGAAGTATCCGGCGAAGGAAAAGCCCGAAACCATCACCACCACCATCCATAGCTGGTGCGGGTTCCACGCATCGTAGGGGCCGAAATAGGCGTCGGGCAGCAGCGGCAGGATCACCAGCGCGATCACCGCGAAGCGCGCGATCGAAAGCACTTCGGCCTGCGTCAGATGGCTGACCCAGCGATGGAGCTGGCTGCGCATGGCCAGCAGCAGCACCATGACCGCCGCCACGCTGGTGCCCAGCAGCCGCTCGCCACTGCCCACCAGGAAGCCGCAGGCCAGCGTCAGCAGCGCGACCATGCCCGATGTGCCGCTGATGTCGCCGCCCTTGCGGCTGGCCCGCTCATAGCCGAGCACGACCAGCAGGCTGGCCGCCGCGATCAGCACGGTCGCCGGCCCGCGATAGCGGTCATAGAGCATCCCGCCGATCCCGCCGGCAAGGCCCATCAGCGCGAAAGTGCGGATGCCGGCAAAGCGCGATCCGTCGGCGCTTTCGCGCAAGGCCCAGCCGCGTTGCAGGCCGATGAGCAGCCCCAGGCCAAGCCCCATGGCAACGCCGGTCAGGTGGGTGGGATCGAAATGCGCGGCCATGGCATCCTGTTGGCAGTGACAGGCCGCTCATCCGCCATGCCGGGGCAGGGGACAAGCGTGATTCGCATGGGCGGCACAGGGCCGGACCAAGATCCTCCCCCCCCCCTGCTGGGGGAGGATAAAGGCCCCAGTCGGCTGGGTTGGCACTCCACACCAAAAAAAGGGGGAGCCCGCAGGCTCCCCCTTTCCGTGAGGCCGAATGGCCGAAACCCGCGTCAGCCGGTCTTTTCGGTCACGCGTGACGTGCCCGTCGCCGCGCGGCCAGTGCCGGTGGCGGCAAGGTTCGCGCCCGTGCCGGTCCGCGCGCCGTCGTCCACGCGCAGGTTGTTCTGCACGTGGCGAACGCCGGGAATCTGGTCGACCACGTCTTCCGCCCGGCGCTTGGCCTGGCGCGTGTCGACCGTGCCGCTCAGCGTCACTTCGCCGTTGCTGACCGCGACGGTGACATTGCGGGCATCGACATTGCGGTCATGCGTCAGCCGGTCGTTGGCATCCTCGCGGATACGCTCGTCGGAGCGGGTGTAGTCCGCCGGGCCCCGGCCCGAATGGTCCTGCTCGCGGCGCCGCGCGGCATCTTCGTCGCCGAACCAGCTCGCGATCTCGTCGCCGGCGCGCTCCAGGAAGCCGCGCTGCTCGCCATAGGCGCGCCATTCGCCATAGTCCGACGCCGTGCGCTGGCCATAGCCGCCAAGCCCGGGCTGGTAAGCGCTGGCCGCATAGCCCCGGCCGCGACTGGCGTAGAAGTCCCTGCCGCCATAGTCCGCGCCGGTGAAGCTGGAGAAATCGCCGCGATAGCCTTCATCCTGGTCGCGTGCGGGATAGGCGCCGCGATAACCGCGCTGCTCGCGCGCATAACCGCCGCGGTCCTCGCGGTAATCCGCCTCGGACGCGCTGGCGATGCGCCGCTGCTCGTCCGCATAGGGCTGCGAGGCCTGGAAATTGCCGTCATAGGCGCTGCCCATCTGGCCCGGCGATCGCTGGCCGCGTTGCCCATGGTCCCGCCAGTCGGAACCGGCTTGCCTTGCCCCTTCGGCAAACTGGTTCTGCTGGCGCGGGCCGTCGTAGAAGTCGTTGCCATATCCGCCGCCCTGGTTCGGCTGGCGGCCCTGCTGGCTGTGACGATCACGATCGTTCATCGGTATTCTCCATTCGATTGCCGGAAGCGGACGGGCGGGGTGTTCCTGCCCAATGCAGAGGCAAATCCGTCTTCGCCCTTCCGGTAGGCTTGAAACGAAGCGGAGCGGGCAAGTGATCCCCGGCCCGGCGCGTAAACACGGCGTTCCGACGCAAGCGGGGAAGAGGGCAGGGAGGAACGGGGGGATGCGCGCGGGAAGGGCCGCGCCGGTTGCTTCGCGCGCCATGCCGCTTATGTGTTGACGGCCCAGCCACGAGCCCAGGCCATGACCGCCGCCGCCATCCCGCCCGAGATCGACCGCTGGTTCGCCTGCCGGGGCTGGCGTGTGCGCCGGCATCAGGCGGATATGCTCACGGCCGCCGATGCCGGCCGCCACGCGCTGCTGGTGGCCGATACCGGCGCGGGCAAGACGCTGGCGGGGTTCCTGCCCACGCTGGCGGCTTTCTGCCCCTCGCGGCTGGCCGGCGCCGCGCCGCCCGATGGCCTGCACACGCTTTATGTCTCGCCGCTCAAGGCGCTGGCGCACGATGTCCAGCGCAACCTGCTGACGCCGGTGGCCGAGATGGGCCTGCCGATCCGCATCGAGACGCGCAGCGGCGATACCCCGTCGGACCGCAAGGCCCGCCAGCGCGCGCGCCCGCCGCATGTGCTGCTGACGACGCCCGAATCGCTTTCGCTGCTGCTCAGCTATCCCGAAGCGGCGGCGATGTTCGCGGGCCTGCAACGCATCGTCATCGACGAGATCCACGCTTTTGCTACCGGCAAGCGCGGCGACTTGCTCGCCTTGTCGCTGGCGCGGCTGCAAGCGATCGCGCCGGGGCTGCGGCGGGTCGGGCTATCGGCCACGCTGGCCGACCCGGATGCCTTTCGCGGCTGGCTGGCGCCTTGGGGAGAGATCGACACGGTCGCGCTCGTCATGGGCGAGAAGGGCGCCGATCCACATGTCGCGCTGCTGCTCCCCACCGAGGAGCGCATCCCGTGGAGCGGCCATGCCGCCACCTGGGCGATCCCGCAGCTTTACGATCGCATCCGCGCGCACCGCACCACGCTGGTGTTCACCAACACGCGCTTTCTGGCCGAATATATCTTCCAGCAATTGTGGTCGGCCAATGATGACCACTTGCCGATCGGCATTCACCACGGCTCACTGTCGAAGGAGGCGCGGCGCAAGGTGGAAGGGGCGATGGCGCGCGGCGAACTGCGCGCGCTGGTGTGCACCGCCAGCCTCGACCTGGGTGTCGACTGGGGCGATATCGACCTGGTCGTGCAGATGGGCGCGCCCAAGGGTTCCTCGCGCCTGCTCCAGCGGATCGGCCGCGCCAACCATCGGCTCGACCAGCCGAGCGAGGCGTTGCTGGTGCCCGGCAACCGCTTCGAATTCCTGGAGGCCATGGCGGCGGTGCAGGCGGTGGAGGAAGGGCAGCGCGATGGCGAGGATTTCCGCCCCGGCGGGCTCGACGTGCTGGCGCAGCACGTCATGGCCTGCGCTTGCGCCGGGCCGTTCCACGAGGCGGACCTGCTGGCCGAAGTGCGCTCGTCGCTGGCCTATGCCTGGGTGGACGGGGCGGCGTTCGCCCGCGTGCTCGATTTCGTCGCGACCGGGGGCTACGCGCTGCGCTCCTACGAGAAGTTCAGGCGGATCGTGCGCGAGCGGGACGGCCGCTGGCGACTGGCGCATCCCGAACAGGCCGCGCGCCATCGGCTCAATGCCGGGATCATCGTCGATGCCGAGATGCTCGACGTGCGCTTTCGCAACGGACGCTCGCTCGGCCGGGTGGAGGAGCAGTTCGGTGCCAGCCTCAAGCCCGGCGACACCTTCCGCTTCGCCGGGCTCGACCTGGAAGTGGAGGCGCTGCGCGATCTGGAACTGATCGTGCGCGCGGCCCGCCGCTCGGCGACGATCCCCAGCTATATGGGCCAGCGGATGCCGATCTCCACCCACCTGGCCGACCGGGTGCGCGCCTTGCTGGCCGATCGCGCGGGCTGGGCGCGGTTTCCCGACGACGTGCGCGAATGGCTGGAAGTGCAGGACTGGCGCTCGCACCTGCCCGCGCCCGGCCGGCTGCTGGTCGAAAGCTTTCCGCACCTCGGGCTGGCCTATACGACCTATTACACGTTCGAGGGGTGGAACGCGAACCAGTCGCTCGGAATGCTCATCACCCGGCGCATGGAGGATCGCGGGCTGGGGCCGCTGGGCTTCGTCGCCACCGACTATACGCTCGCGGTCTGGGGGATGAAGCCGGTGGATGATCCGGCGGCGATGCTCTCGCCGGATATCCTCACGCATGAATTCGTGGACTGGGTGCAGCAATCCTACTTGCTGCGGCGGGCCTTTCGCGAAGTCGCGGTGATCTCCGGGCTGGTCGAGCGGCAGCACCCCGGCAAGCGCAAGTCCGGCCGGCAAGTCACCTTCTCGACCGACCTGATCTTCGATGTGCTGCGCAAGTACGAGCCGGACCACTTGCTGATCCAGGCGGCCTGGGCCGATGCGCGCGCGCGCATGACCGATGTCGCCCGCGTGGCCGACCTGCTCGACCGTGCCGCGCGCGAGATCGACCACGTCCATCTCGACCGGATCAGCCCGCTCTCGGTACCGGTACTCTCGATGATCGGCCGCGAAAGCCTGCCTTCGGGCGCGGCCGACGACGAACTGCTGGCGGAGGCGGAGACGCTCGCCTCGCTGGCGATGCGTCCCGATCCGGTGGCGGAGGATTGAGGGGGGAGGCCTTTTGCGTACGCAAGCTCGCGATCATGGCGGGCCAGACATCCGGGCAGGCCGGCTTGGCCCTATCCTGCTCGCTCGGCCCTATCCCGAGACATCAAGATTCCAACACGACACGCTGAACTTGTTTCAGCATCCCTCGCGCCAGTTGGGGTGAGGGTTATGGGAGGCGCTTGCCCCCCGCTTGCCCCCCGCTTCTTCCCGCCACCGCTGACCGCCGAAGCGGCAAGCCTGGTCATCGCCAAAAGAAAAGGGGCGGATCGCTCCGCCCCTTGATGGCCTTCGCAAGAGGCCCGATCGGTCTTTGGCTTACTTGCCGAATTCCGAAAATTGCTCGTTGCCGACGAAGCCGAACTTGGTGACCTGCGAGCCCTTGATGATGTTGAGGACCTGGGCCGAAAGGTCATAGCTGGCCTGCGCGTCGGGCTGGAACTGCAGTTCCGGCTCGACCGGGTAGTTCAGCGATTCCTTGAGCAGGCCGAGCAGCGTCGAGCCGTCAACCGGATTGCCGTTCCACAGGATCTTGTTGTCCGGGGTGATCACGACCTTGTTCTTCACCGGATCGACGGGGGGAGGCGTGTCCGTCGGTGGCGTGGCCACCGGCAGATCGATGTCGATCGAGTGGGTTGCGACGGGGATCGTGATAATGAACATGATGAGGAGCACGAGCATGACGTCGATCAGCGGCGTCGTGTTCATGTCCATCATCGGCGAGCCGTCGTCCTTGCCGCCTGACATTGCCATGGGATGTACTCCTGTTTTCCTGCGGCCGTTGCGTCAGCCGTTCGGGTCGACGGGGTTCGAGATGAAGCCCACGGTCGGATAGCCCGAGATCTGTACGTTGTAGATGGCACCCGCCACGCAGCGCCACGGCGCTTCCACGTCACCGCGGATATGCACCTGGGGAACCTGGTCCGGGTTGGCCTTCAGCGCTTCCGGGCCGCCCGCGCGCTTGACGATGGCATCAAGCCGCTTGAACGCCTGGTCGCGCAGTTCTTCCGAACTCACCGGCGTCACGTTGTTGAAATAGACGCGGCATTCACCGTTGCGCGATGCCCCCTCGAAGCCGGGTTCGCCGGCGCTGCGACCCGCGCTGTCGGTGGTGGAGACCGTAAGCAGCAGGTTCTCGACCTTGTCCTTCGATTCCTGCGAAACGATGATCGGGATGCGCAACTTCTCGATGGTCTGGATCGCGACGGGGACCGCGATCAGGAAGATGATGAGCAGAACCAGCATCACGTCGACGAGCGGCGTGGTGTTGATGTCGGACATCGGGGTCTCCCCACCTCCGTCGCCGCCTGTAGAAATCGCCATAGTGTTGTCCTAATCCTTGCGTTGCCTCGGAGGAGAGGGCGACGGGCCCGCATGCATCGGTCCGTCGCTTTAAACTCCACGGGACGGCGGTGGATGTTGCGCCACCGCCCGTCCTGTCCTCCTGTTTACGGCTTGGCCGGAGCCGCCGCGGGCTTGGCCGGGGCAGCGGCGGGCTTGGCCGGCGCGGTCACGACCGCAGGCTTGACGGCACCCTTCGAGGTGATGTTGGCCAGCACGTCGTTCGAGAAGCCGGTGAGCAGACCCGAGATCGTCTTGTTGCGCGCCTGCAGGTAGTTGTAGGCCAGCACCGCCGGAACGGCGACGAGCAGACCGAGCGCGGTCATGATCAGAGCTTCACCGACCGGGCCGGCGACCTTGTCGATCGAGGCCGAACCGGCAAGGCCGATGGCGATGAGCGCGCGGTAGATGCCGACGACGGTACCGAACAGACCGATGAACGGCGCGGTCGCGCCGACGGTGGCGAGGAACGGCAGGCCCGAGGAGAGGCGGGCGTTGATCGTCGCTTCCGAACGGGCCAGCGAGCCGTGCAGCCAGTCATGCGCTTCGAGAGCGTCGGTCATCTTGGCGTGCTGGTCTTCGGCGGCGATGCCGTCGTCGACGAGCTGGCGCCAGGCGCTGTTCTTGTCGAGCTTGGCGGCGCCTTCGCGCAGCGTCGGGGCCTTCCAGAACGAGGCGCGGATCTCGCGATACTGGCGCAGCAGCTTCGACTGTTCGAACCACTTGGTGAAGAGGATGTAGAACGAGCCGAAAGACATGATGCCAAGGATGATGACCGTGGCGTAGGCAATGAAGCCGCCCTGCTCAAGGGCTTCCAGGAAGCCGAATTTGTTCTGCGGCGCAGCCTGCGTGCCGGCGGCGAGGAGATCAAGGATAAGCATGCGAATGGTCCTCTCAAGAAGAAACGACAGAAAAAGGCGACCCGCTCATGCCGCGGATCGCCGTCAAGAAAATCACTCGGGGATGACCCAGCGGATTCGGTTCGAATAGGAGCCCTGCACCGGCTCGCCGTTTTCCATTGCCGGCTTGAAGCGGGCGCGGCGACGAACGTTGTCGCACGTGGCCTGGTCAAGATCGGCATGGCCGCTGGAGCTGGTGATCTGACAATCGATCACACGGCCATCGGTACCCACCGTGACGCGGAATCCGGTGGTGCCGGTCCGTTCCTCACGCAGAGCGCGTGCGGGATAGTCGTTGGCGGTGGCCCAGCTCGCGGGATTGCCCCTCGGCTGTGCGGCGGCGCTGGGGCCCTTGGGCGGCGGCGGCGGCGGAGCCGGCACCGGCGCCGGCGGCGCGAGGATGATTGTCGGAGGCGGCGGCGGCGCCGTCGTCACCGTCGTGATCGGCGGCGGCGTAGTGGCCACGTTGATCTTGACCGGCGGCGCGATAGGCGGCGGCGGAGCCTGTTCCTGCTTCGGAGGGGGTGGCGGAGGTTCTTCCTTCTTCACCTCTTCCTTGATGTCGACGGTGGTCACCTTCTGCATGACCTTCTTGGCCGCCTCATAGGCGAGCCCCGTGACAAGCGCGTATCCGACGAAGATATGTATCAAGGCAACGATGATAAGCGCGGTAATCTTGTTACCGCTCATCGACTGGTCAGCGTAAGCCATTCTGACGCATCACTCCATAACGTTAGCCCCGAGGCAAGTCCCGAGGCGCCCATGGGCGAAGCGCGCCGGCAAAGCCCATGACGAAACCCAAAATTACCACCCTGACGGCTGTCAGCTATCCATTCTGGGTGCGAAATCCCAAGGACAACTGTGGGGCTGTTTGTCTTCTCGCCCCGTTTTCCGGCTTTCCTTAGCGGTGATGCCCCCCCCGTGCAACGCCTTATCGGTGCTTCGGTGGTTAACCCCCGATTCAGACAGGGCAAGGTGAAAGCGTAGGCGAGCATTTTGCGATCGTCGATCAAGCGTTTTTAGATAGTTGCGCCGTATGCTTATAAACTTGCGGCAAATCGCAGGAAATTTCATGTCCCGGATGTATACAAAGATGCGGTTGACCGCGCTTGCCGCCTTCCTGGCACTGCCGCCAGCCCTGCTGGCCATTCCCGCTTCCGCCCAGGAAGCCATGCCCGCACCGGCCGGGCCAACATATGCGGACATCGCGGAACTGGCCGATTCGGCGCCGCTCGTGGTGCGCGCGCAAGTGGCCAGGCTGGTCCGTGTTGATGATGCGCGCGCGCCTGGTCTCGCGCCCGGCCACGGCCGGTTCTACGTCACGGCCAAGACCCGCGCGCTGATCGCCGGCAATGCGCCGATCGGCGAATCACTGGCCTATCTCGTCGACCTGCCGCTCGACGGCAGGGGCAAGCCGCCGGTGCTCAAGAAACGCGACGTGCTGTTGTTCGCCCGCGCCGTCGCGGGCCGCCCCGGCGAACTGCAACTGGTGCGGCCCGGCGCGCAGCTGCTGGCGGACCCGGCGACCGACGCGCGCGTGCGGGCGATCCTGACCGAGCTGCTCGCGCCCGGTGCGCCCGCGCGGATCACGGGGCTGCGCGAGATCATCCATGTTCCGGGCAATCTGGCCGGCGAGGGCGAGACGCAGATCTTCCTGACGACGGCGGACCAGTCGGCCGCATCGATCACCGTCCATCACCGGCCGGGCGCGCCGCCGGCCTGGGGCGCCTCGTTCTCGGAACTCGTCGCCGATGTCAGCCGGCCGCCACAGCGCGACACGCTCCAGTGGTATCGGCTGGCCTGCTTCCTGCCGAACCGGCTGCCGCCCGGATCGAACCTTTCCGACGGAGCGGTCAACCGCGCGCAGGCCGAGGCGGACTATCGCACGGTCCTGGGCGATCTGGGGGAATGCCGCCGCACGTTGTAGCCTGGGAAGGCGCCGCGCGGCTCCCGACACCGAACCGTCATCCCTCTGGCCTTTCGGCCGCCGCTCGCTTACGGCGCGCTCCCGAAAGGGAGCACCATGGCTGAACCGCTCAAAATCGCGCTTGCCGGACTGGGAACGGTCGGAACCGGCGTCGTCCGCCTGATCGAAACCAATGCGGAGCTGATTGCCCGCCGCGCCCGGCGGCCGATCCGCATCACCGTGGTGAGCGCGCGCGACCGCGGCAAGGACCGGGGCGTCGATCTTTCGGGCTATGCCTGGGACGATGATCCCGCCGGAATGGCGACGCGCCCCGATGTCGACGTGGTGGTCGAGCTGGTCGGCGGGTCGGACGGCCCGGCGCTGACCCTGGCGCGCAACACGATCGCCGCCGGCAAGTCGTTCGTCACCGCCAACAAGGCGATGATCGCGCATCACGGGCTGGAACTGGCGGCGGCGGCCGAGCAGGCGGGCGTCGCGCTGAAGTTCGAGGCGGCGGTCGCGGGCGGCATCCCGGTGATCAAGGGGCTGAGCGAAGGGGCCGCCGCGAACGAGATCGAGCGCATCTACGGCATTCTCAACGGCACCTGCAATTACATCCTCTCGACCATGGAGGACACCGGCCGCGATTTCGCCGACGTCCTCGCCGAAGCGCAGCGGCTGGGCTATGCCGAGGCCGATCCGACCTTCGATGTCGAAGGGGTCGATGCCGCGCACAAGCTCTCGATCCTGGCCGCGATCGCCTTTGGCGGGCAATTGCGCTTCGATGCGGTGGAAACCACCGGCATCTCGCGCGTGCTTGCCGCGGACATCGCGCAGGCGCGCGCGCTGGGCTATGTCATCCGCCTGATCGGCATGGCCGAGGCGGATTTCAGCCAGGGCACGCCGCGCCTGTTCCAGCGGGTGCGGCCGCATCTGGTCCCGTTCGATCACCCGCTGGCGCATGTCGACGGCGCGACCAACGCCGTCGTCGCCGAAGGCAACTTCATGGGGCGGTTGCTGTTCCAGGGCGCCGGTGCCGGCGACGGGCCGACCGCGAGCGCGGTCGTCGCCGATATCATCGACATCGCGCGCGGCGAGAAGGGCGTGGGCTTCTCGATGCCGGCGGCCGAACTGCGCGCGATGGAGCCGGCCACCACTGGCCACCGCATCGGCCGCGCCTATATCCGCTTCACCGTGCTCGATCGGCCGGGCGTGCTCGCGGAAATCACCGCGGCCATGCGCGATGCCGGCGTCTCGATCGAAAGCCTGATCCAGAAGGGGCGCGATGACGAGGCGGGCGAGGTGATCGTCGCCATGGTGACGCACGAGGGGCCGGAATCGGCGGTGAGCGAGGCCATGCGCATCCTGGAAGGGGCCGACAGCCTCACCGCGCCGCCGCTGGCGATGCAGATCATCGGGCAATAGGAGCGGCGGCCTCTCGCCAGGCCCGGCCGAATCACGGCGCGCGCATTTCGCCCCTGGCGATCTTGTCGGCATCCGATCCCGGCGGCGCTTCGGGGATCGTGGACAAGTCGATCATGTAGGCCGGCGGCCGGGGGCACGGCGGGATGAAGCAGCCGCGCGCGACCACCGGGCCGGGGTATTTCGGCTCAAGGTCCGGCGCGTGCAACCGGCCATCATCCAGCGCTTCGGGCGAGAGCGGGTCGCTCTGGCTGGTGGAAGGGACGCGGAAGCGCGCGTCGTCCTGCGCGCAGACGACGATTTCCTGGCCGGCGGCGGCCCGGTCGCAGCGCCGCCGCGCCGAATCGGTGTCATAGGCGTCACGGGCGCGCAGCAGCATCTCGGCCACCCGGGCATCGGATGAACCGGCGGATTCCTGCGCTTGCGCCGGCATGGAGACTGCCGTTGCCGCCGCGAGCGCCATAAGCCGCATACTGCTTCTCGACAATTCCGGTTCCCCTGTCTAAGCGCTTGGCCGAACCCGTCCCGCGCGTCTTATTTCGGACTGAACATGAACGAGCCTTTGCCGCCCCACAGTCAGGTCCTTGATCGCGTCCTCGTTCTCGAGATGGTGCGCGTGACCGAAGCCGCCGCCATCGCCGCTTCCCACCTTATCGGCCGGGGCGACGAGAAGGCCGCCGATCATGCCGCCGTCGAAGCGATGCGCAAGGCTTTCGACGAACTCTACATCGACGGCACCGTGGTGATCGGCGAGGGTGAGCGCGACGAGGCGCCGATGCTCTACATCGGCGAGAAGGTCGGCGGCGCGCCCGGCAAGGGGCCGAAGATCGACATCGCGCTCGATCCGCTGGAAGGCACGACGATCACCGCCAAGGCCGGGCCGAACGCGCTGGCGGTGCTGGCCGCCGGCGAAGAGGGCTGCCTGCTCAACGCGCCCGACGTCTACATGGACAAGCTGGCCGTCGGGCCGGGCTATCCGCACGGCGTGATCGATCTGGCCAAGAGCCCGACCGAGAACGTCAGGTCGGTCGCCGCCGCCAAGGGCGTGAAGCCCGAGGACATCATCGTCTGCGTGCTCGACCGGCCGCGCCATGCCGAGCTGATCGCCGAACTGCGCGCGATCGGCTGCGGCATCCAGCTCATCCCCGATGGCGACGTCGCGGGCGTGATCGCGGTGACGGACGAGAACACCACGGTCGACATGTACATGGGATCGGGTGGCGCGCCCGAAGGCGTGCTGGCGGCTGCTGCGCTGCGCTGCGTCGGCGGCCAGTTCCAGGGCCGGCTGCTGTTCCGCAACGATGACGAACGCGCCCGCGCCCGCAAGTGGGGCATCGAGGATCTCAACAAGATCTACCAGCTTGAAGAGCTCGCCAAGGGCGATTGCATCTTCGCCGCCACTGGCGTCACCAGCGGTTCGCTGCTGCAAGGCGTCAAGCACCTGAAGGGCGGCAAGATGACGACCGACAGCGTGGTGATGCGCGCCAGTTCGGGCACCGTGCGCTGGATTCGCGGCGAACACCACGAGTGATCGGCGGTCCCGGCGGCGGGGAAAAGGCGCCTCGGCTATATTGCAATCGCGTGACGCTGGGCTAGACGCGTGCCCGTTCAGTCGCGCTCCCGGGGAACCACCGCCATGAAGATCATGTCTGGTAACAGCAACCTGCCGCTCGCTCGTGCGATCGCGGGCTACCTCGAACTGCCGCTTACCGACGCCAGCGTGCGCCGTTTCGCGGACGAGGAAGTCTTTGTCGAGATCCACGAGAACGTGCGCGGCGAGGATGTCTTCGTCGTCCAGCCCACCAGCTTCCCGGCGAACGACAACCTGATGGAGCTGCTGATCTGCATCGATGCGCTGCGCCGCGCCTCGGCCAAGCGGATCACGGCGGTCGTCCCCTATTTCGGCTATGCCCGGCAGGACCGCAAGCCGGGGCCGCGCACGCCGATCTCGGCCAAGCTGGTGGCCAACCTGATCACCGAGGCGGGGGCCGATCGCGTGCTCTCGGTCGATCTTCACGCCGGCCAGATCCAGGGCTTCTTCGATATCCCGACCGACAACCTGTTCGCCGCCCCGGTCATGGCCGCGGACATCCAGGCGCGGCTGGGCGGGCAGGATCTTACCGTGGTCTCGCCAGACGTGGGCGGCGTGGTGCGCGCGCGCGCGCTGGCCAAGCGGCTCGACAACGCGCCGCTCGCCATCGTCGACAAGCGGCGTGACCGGCCCGGCCAGTCCGAAGTGATGAACATCATCGGCGACGTGAGGGGCCGGACCTGCATCCTGATCGACGACATCATCGATTCGGGCGGCACCCTGTGCAACGCCGCGCAGGCGCTGCTGGACGACGGCGCGAAAAGCGTCACCGCCTATATCACCCATGGCGTGCTTTCGGGCGGGGCGGTGGCGCGCGTGACGAATTCGGCGCTGAAGGAACTGGTGATCACCGATTCGATCCTGGCCACCGATGCCGCCCGGGATTCGAACCGCATCCGCATCCTCACCATCGCGCCGCTGCTGGGCGAGGCGATCCGCCGGATCGCCGACGAAAGCTCGGTCTCCAGCCTCTTCGATTAAGCGCCTGTCCGGGAACGCGCCTGTCGGCGCATGACGGCACCAGCCCACCGGCCTCCCGCCGGGGGCGTCCGTTATTCCCAGGGCCGGCTCTGGCCCGGCTCGATCCGGTGCAGCGCTTCCAGGCGGCGGGCCTGGCGCGATTCGAGCGCGCTGGTCATCAGCGGCTGCGGCGTCGCGGCGAACTGGCGCGGGGACATGCCGAACAGCCCGGTGAACTCGCGGATCAGATGGCTGTCGTCGTAATAGCGCAGCGCCAGCGCCGCCGCTTCGTCGGCATCGGCCACGCCGCGCAAGTGGCTGGCCATGTCGAGCGCGCGCGCCCGGCACAGCACCTGCTTGGGCGGCAGGCCGAAATCGCGGCTGACGATGCGTTCGAGCCGGCGCCGGTCGATGCCGATCTCGCGCGCGGCCTCGATGACCGACATCGTCGGATCGGCGAAGGAAATGGTCTCGAACCGGACGGCGACGGGGTCTGGCAGCGGGCGGCCCGCGCGCTCCACCCGGAGGCGCACCAGCCGTTCCAACTCGCCCAGCCAGTCTTCGGACGGGGCGGCCGGATCGAAGCGCTCGAGCAGTTGGGTGGTTGTCAGCGCGGCCGCATGGGCGGGCACGATTTCGTCCACCGAGACGATCCGGTCAAGGTAATCGCCGATCCGGGGGCCCTTCAGCACGGTGCAGGCGCCGGGGCGCAGCGAAATGCCAAGGCTGACGAAGCCGCCCGTCACCGAAATCGGCATACGCCGCGATTGCGGGCCGAAGAACAGCGCGGAGCGATCGTGCGTCACGCGCCCCGCCGCCGTTTCGGCGACCCAGTGGCCGGCAAGCTGGATGCGGATGAAGGCAGTGTCGTTCAGCAGGCCGCAGGACAGGCAGTGGCCTTCCGGCGCGTCGGTCTTGGCGACATAGAGCCGCGCGATCCAGGGCGCGAGATCGGCGGCGGGCGCACGATTGTAGGACAGCGGCTGGCCATCGCGTGAAACGCCTTGTTCGGGCGTGATGCGCGGATCGTGCGCGGGCAGGTGTTTGTGTTGCATGTCCTCCTCATGCCGATATCGGACCGGCGGCCTGTCGCGGCTTGCGACGTGGGGATTCTTGAATCGATTTGCCGAATTGTCGCCCGGATTTCGGGCCAGATTTGCCTCCGTATCGGATCATTGCCGCTTGTCGCTTGACCAGCGGGCGGATGCGCGGCCACACCCCGGCAAGATGAGACTGGACACCGAACTCGCTATCGCCCTGCGTCTGGCGGATGCCGCCGGAGACGCCATCCGCCCGCATTTCCGGGCCGGAATCGCTTCCGAGCGCAAGCTGGACGCCTCGCCCGTGACGATCGCCGATCGCGCCGCCGAGGAAGCGATGCGCCGCATCCTGAAGGCCGAAGTGCCGCGCGATGGCGTGATCGGGGAAGAGTTCGGCACCGATGAAGGATCGTCGGGGCGTAGCTGGGTGCTCGATCCGATCGACGGCACGGTCTCGTTCCTGGCCGGGCGGCCGATTTTCGGGACGCTGATCGCGCTGCTGGTCGATGGCTGGCCCGTGCTGGGCGTGATCGACCAGCCGATTCTGGGCGAGCGCTGGATCGGCGCGAGCGGGCGGCCGACCCTGTTCGGCGGCAAGCCGGCGCACACCCGCGCCTGCCGCGAACTGGCCGATGCCGCGCTCGCGACCACCGGGCCGCAGTATTTCGACGATCATCAGGGGGATCACTTCATGGCGCTGGCCGCCCGCACCGATCACCGGCGGATGATGATGGGCGGCGATTGCTACAACTATGGCCTGCTCGCCTCGGGCCATATCGATCTGGTCTGCGAGGCCGGGCTCAAGCTGCATGACTGGGCGGCGCTGGTGCCGGTGGTCGAAGGCGCGGGGGGCACGATGTGCGACTGGAACGGCGATCCGCTCCATGCCGCGTCCGAGGGCAGCGTGCTGGCGATCGGCGATCCCGCGCGGCTTGAGGACGTGGTCGAAGCGCTGGCCTGCCATCATTGAGCGGCGCGTTGCGGACGCGGCGCTTCTTCTTCTACGGCACGCTGCAGGGCGGCGCGCGCACGCGCATGGCGCGCTGGCTGGAGCCGCGACTGGGGGCTTGCGCCAGGGCCAGCCTGGCCGGCCGGCTGGTGGCGATTCCGGCCGGTGACGGCTGGTTTCCCGCGCTCATCCCCGGCCGGCCGGGGCAGCGGGCCTGGGGCACGCTGTGCGACGTGCGGCTGACCGTGCGCGACCTGGCCCGGCTCGATCGCTACGAAGGCCGCGACTATCGCCGCGCCACGCTGCCGGTGCTGGCGCAGGGCGGCGGGCGGGCGCGGGCGCAGGCCTATGTCTGGCGCGGCGCGCTGCCGGCGCGCGCCCGGCCGATCGCTTCGGGCGATTTCCTGGCCTGGCTGGCGGCGACGGGACGGCGCCCGTTCTCGACGCGGCGCAACGGCATCTGATCGCGGCTCTTGCCTTTCGGCGCCCATCGCACTAAAGGCGCGCCCTTCAATCGACACGGTTGGATCTTTTGCGAGATTCGTGGGTCGGCCTGGCGAAATGGGCTGCCAGGGCTGACCGGACGTGTCCCTGACAAGGAGACGAAAATGCCCAAGCTGAAGACCAAGAGCGGTGTGAAGAAGCGCTTCAAGCTCACCGCTACCGGCAAGGTGAAGCACGGCGTTGCCGGCAAGCGCCACCGCCTGATTAGCCACAACGGCAAGTACATCCGCCAGAACCGCGGCACCGAGGTCATTTCCGAACCCGATGCCAGGGTGATCAAGAAGTGGGCGCCCTACGGGCTCAACTGAGACAGGAGTACTAGCCAATGTCCCGCATCAAACGTGGCGTCACCACGCGCGCCAAGCACAAGCGGATCCTGGATCAGGCCAAGGGCTACCGGGGCCGCCGCAAGAACACCATCCGCATCGCGCGCCAGGCGGTCGAAAAGGCCGGCCAGTACGCCTATCGCGACCGCAAGGTGAAGAAGCGGAATTTCCGCGCCCTGTGGATCCAGCGCATCAACGCGGCCGTCCGCAATGAAGGGCTGACCTATTCGCAGTTCATTCACGGCGCCAAGCTCGCCGGGATCGAGCTGGACCGCAAGGCCATGGCCGACCTTGCGATGAACGAAGGCGCCGTGTTTAGCGCCGTCATCGCGCAGGCGAAGGCGGCGTTGCCGGCGTAATCACGCCGACACACGAATTTCGTTTCTAGGCGCGATTGGAAGGGGCGTGAGCGGCAGGTGCCGTTCGCGCCCTTTTCGCGTCGAAACCGTCGGGAAGAATCATGAGTGACATCGACCAGTTGAAAGCCGGCCTGCTTGATGAGATCGCGGCCGCCGGCGATGTGGCGGCGCTGGAACAGGTGCGGGTCGCCGCGCTGGGCAAGCAGGGTTCGGTCTCGGGCCTGCTCAAGACGCTGGGCGCGATCAGCCCGGACGAGCGCAAGGCCGAGGGTCCGAAGATCCACGCCTTGCGCGAAAGCGTCACTGAGGCGCTGGCGGCGCGCAAGGCCGCGCTGGAAGGCGCCGCGCTCGATGCCCGGCTCGCGGCCGAGACGATCGACCTGTCGCTGCCCGCGCCGGAGTTGCCGCGCGGTTCGGTCCATCCGATTTCGCAAGTCATGGACGAACTGGCCGAGATCTTCGCCGACATGGGTTTCGCCGTCGCCACCGGGCCCGAGATCGAGGACGACTGGCACAACTTCACCGCGCTCAACATGCCCGAAAGCCACCCGGCCCGGGCGATGCACGATACGTTCTATTTCCCTGACCGCGATGCGAACAACCGCGAGATGCTGCTGCGCACGCACACGTCGCCGGTGCAGATCCGCTCGATGCTGCGGCATGGCGCGCCGCTGCGGGTGATCGCGCCGGGCCGGGTCTACCGCTCGGACAGCGACGCGACGCACACGCCGATGTTCCACCAGATCGAGGGCCTCGTCATCGACAAGGGCATCCACCTGGGTCACCTCAAGTGGACGCTCGAAACCTTCCTCAAGGCCTTCTTCGAGCGTGAGGACATCGTCCTGCGCCTGCGCCCCAGCTATTTTCCGTTCACCGAGCCTTCGGTGGAGGTCGATGTCGGCTATACGCTGGTCAACGGCAAGCGCGTGGTCGGCGGCGCGGATGGGTGGATGGAAGTGCTGGGCTCGGGCATGGTCAATCGCCGGGTCATCGAATTTGGCGGGCTCGACCCCGACGAGTGGCAGGGCTTCGCCTTCGGCACCGGCGTCGATCGGCTGGCCATGCTGAAATACGGCATGGACGATCTGCGCGCCTTCTTCGATGGCGATGTGCGCTGGCTTTCCCACTACGGATTTTCCGCCCTCGACGTGCCGACCCTTTCGGGCGGCGTCGGCACGCCGGCCTGAGCGGCAAGGACAGATCGCATGAAATTCTCGCTTTCCTGGCTCAAGCAATACCTTGCCACCGAAGCCACGGTCGACCAGATCGCCGACACGCTCAACGCCATCGGCCTTGAAGTCGAAGGCATCGAAGACCCCGCCGCGAAGCTGGCCGGCTTTCGCGTCGCGCGCGTGCTCACCGCCGCGCGCCATCCCGATGCCGACAAGCTGCAAGTGCTCACGGTCGATACCGGCGAGGGTGAGCCGTTGCAGGTGGTCTGCGGCGCGCCCAATGCCCGCGCGGGGCTGGTCGGCGTGCTCGGCCTGCCGGGCGCGACCGTTCCGGCCAATGGCCTGGTGCTGAAGAAGTCCGCGATCCGGTGTGTCGAATCGAACGGCATGATGTGCTCGACCCGCGAGCTGGAGCTGGGCGAGGATCACGACGGCATCATCGAGCTGCCCGAGGATGCGCCGGTCGGCACGGCCTTCGCCGACTACCACGGGTCCGATCCGGTGTTCGACATCGCGATCACGCCCAATCGGCCGGACTGCATGGGCGTCTACGGCATCGCCCGCGACCTTGCCGCCGCTGGCCTGGGCACGCTCGAACCGATCGCGAAGGTCGAGATCGCGGGGAGTTTCCCCTGCCCGGTCGAGATTCGCACCGACGATCCCGAGGGTTGCCCCGCGTTCTTCGGGCGGGTGATTCGCGGCGTGCGCAACGGCCCTTCGCCGCAATGGCTGCAGGATCGGCTGAAGTCGGCCGGGCAGCGGCCGATCTCGGCGCTGGTCGATGCGACCAACTACATGATGCTGGCTTATGGCCGGCCGGCCCACGCCTATGATCTCGCCCGGCTTAACGGCGCGGTCGTCGCGCGGCGCGCGCTCGCGGGCGAGACGGTGACGGCACTCAACGAGAAGACCTATACGCTCGATGCCGAGATGACCGTGATCGCCGATGATGCCGGCGTGCACGATATCGCCGGCATCATGGGCGGCGAGCATTCGGGTTGCTCGGAGGCGACCACTGACGTCCTGCTCGAAATCGCCTATTTCGATCCCGAACGGATCGCCCGTACCGGCCGCAAGCTCAACCTGACCTCGGACGCGCGCAGCCGGTTCGAGCGGGGGATCGATCCGGCCTTCCTCGATACCGGGCTCGCGCACCTGACCGGCCTGATCCAGACGCTGTGCGGCGGCGAGGCTTCGGAGGTCGTGCGGGCCGGCGCGGCGCCCGCCACGCCGAAAGTGGTGCCATTCGATCCCGCGCTGGTCGATCGGCTGGGCGGGGTTTCGGTCCCGCCGGACGAACAGAAGCGCATCCTCGAAAGCCTGGGCTTCGTGCTGGCGGGCCCGGCGGCGGACGCGGCCTGGGCGGTCACGGTGCCCGGCTGGCGCCCGGATATCGACGGCGCCCCGGACATCGTCGAGGAAGTGGTGCGCATCCACGGCATCGACAAGGTTGCCAGCGTGGCCTTGCCGCGCGCCGATGGCGTGGCGCGGCCGACCGCGACTTCGGCGCAGAAGCTGGAACGGCGCGTGCGCCGCGCCGCCGCCGCGCGCGGCTTGCAGGAAGCGGTGACGTGGTCGTTCCTGCCCACACCCGAGGCCGAGGCTTTCGCCGGGGGCAACGGCGGCCTGTGGATTCTGGCCAATCCGATCAGCGAGGACATGAAGGCGATGCGCCCCTCGCTGCTGCCGGGGCTGCTTTCGGCCGCGCGCCGCAATCTCGATCGCGGCGCCAGCGGCTTGCGCCTGTTCGAGATCGGCCGGCGCTATCTGCGCGGCGATGCCGGCGCCAGCGACGAGCGGCTGACGCTGGGGCTCGTGCTTGTGGGAGAGAAGGCCGCGCGGGGCTGGGCCACGGGCAAGGCCGTGCCGTTCGACGCCTACGATGCCAAGGCCGAGGCCATGGCGCTGCTGGCCGAGGCGGGCGCGCCGGTCGACAAGCTGCAAGTGATGGACGAGGCCGGGCCGCAGTTCCACCCCGGCCAGTCGGCGACGCTGCGGCTGGGGCCCAAGACCGTGCTCGCGCGCTTTGGCATGTTGCATCCGGGCGTGGCGCGGCAATTCGATATCGACGCGCCGGTGGCGCTCGCCGAAATCCATCTCGATGCGATTCCCCCGCGCAAGGGCGCGGCGGGCTTCGCGCGGGCGCATTACGCGCCGCCGGCCCTGCAGCCGGTCAAGCGCGACTATGCCTTCCTCGTGCCGGCCGCCCTGCCGGCGGGCGATCTGGTGCGCGTGGTGCAAGGCGCCGACAAGGCGAATATCGTCGCGGCCCGGCTGTTTGACGATTTCCGGGGGCAGGGCGTGCCCGATGGCCAGAAGTCGCTGGCGATCGAAGTGACGCTGCAACCGGGCGAAAAGAGCTATAACGAGGAAGACCTCAAGGCGATCGCGGACAATGTCACCCGGGCCGCCGCGAAGCTGGGAGCGGTGCTGAGGGGGTGATGGCGCAGCGCGCCAACCAGGGAGAACGCTCGTGGCGGACGCAGACCTCGTAAGCATCGCATCGGGCGGGCTCACCGCCCGCATCCATCCGCTGGGCGCCGAGCTCTGGTCGCTGACCGACGCGCAAGGCCGCGAGTACATGACCGATGCCGATCCGGCGTTCTGGACCGGGCACGCGCCGATCCTGTTTCCGATCGTCGGCGAGCTGCGCGGCGGAACGTATCGGCTGGGGGATCGTGAATTCGCCATGGCGCGCCACGGTTTCGCCCGGCGCAGCCCGTTCGCGCTGGTCGAGCGGCGCGCTGACGTGGCGCGCTTCCGCCTGACCGACAGCGACGAGACGCGGGCGCACTATCCTTTCGCCTTCGTGCTCGAAATGGGCTTCCGCCTGACGCTGGACGGCCGGCTTGAAATGGAGGCGCGGATCGCCAATCCCGGCAACGAGTCCCTGCCGTTCAGCTTCGGCTTCCACCCCGCCTTCGCCTGGCCGCTGCCCGATGGCGGCGAGAAGCTGGCCCATGCGGTGACGTTCGAACATGCCGAGCCCGCCGATATCCGTTGCCTCGACGACCAGGGGCTGGTCGCGGGACATGCGGAAAGCCCGCTCGATGGCAAGAGCCTGAGGCTCTCGCCCGATCTGTTCGTGGGTGACGCGCTGATCTGGGACAGGCTGGCCAGCCGGCGTCTGGCCTATCACGGCCCCACTGGCACGCCCCGGCTGGAGATCGCCTTTCCCGATACGCCGTTCATGGGCGTGTGGCAGAAGCCGGGCGCCGGCTATATCTGCATCGAGCCGTGGCATGGTCTGGCCGACGCCGCTGACTTTGCGGGCGATTTCCGCGACAGGCCCGGCGTCATCACCTTGCCGCCCGGCGCGGTCCATTGCCTGCGCATGGACGTGACCGTAGTGCCTGCATAAGTCGTGCCCGCATAAGGAGCAGCCGCATGAAGACAGTGCTTGTTACCGGCGCCACCGCCGGCATTGGCGAGGCTTGCGCGCGCACGTTCGCGCGGGCTGGCTGGCGGGTGATCGCCACGGGGCGCCGGGCCGAACGGCTCGACGCGCTCGTCGCCGAATTCGGCGCGGATGTGATCCATCCCTGCCTGTTCGATGTGCGCGACGAGGCCGCCCGCGACATCGCGCTCGATTCGCTGCCGGCGGAATTCGCCGGGATCGATTGCCTGGTGAACAATGCCGGGCTGGCGCTGGGCACGTCTCCGGCCCAGGCATCGGACCTGGCGGACTGGAAAGTGATGATCGATACCAACGTCACCGCGCTGGTCTCGCTGACGCACAAGCTGCTGCCCGGGCTAATCGCGCGCAAGGGGGGGATCGTCAATCTGTCCTCGGTCGCGGCGACATATCCCTACACCGGCGGCAACGTCTATGGCGCCAGCAAGGCCTTCGTGCGGCAGTTCTCGCTGGGCCTGCGCTCGGACCTGGCTGGCACCGGCGTGCGCGTCACTTCGATCGAGCCGGGCATGGTCGAAACCGAATTCACGCTGGTGCGCAACGGCGGCGATCAGGCGGCCTCGGACCAGCTTTACGCGGGCGTCAACCCGCTGACCGGGGCGGACATCGCCGAGACGGTGCTGTGGGTCGCTTCGCTGCCGCCGCACATGAACATCAATGCGCTGGAACTCATGCCGGTGAACCAGTCCTTCGCCGGCTTCCAGGTCGCGCGCGAGGGGTGATCGGAAGGGGGCGTCAGTTGCGCGAACCGCCCCAGTCGTCCTCGGTGAATTCCTCGGATTCGCCGTCCTGGTCGGCCCGGGCTTCGTCCATGGCGCCAGCGTTGGCCTGATTGATCCGGGCCTGCACGTCGGGCATCGCGCCCAGCATCTCCTTGGCCATTGGCGGGCTGGCGAACATCATGTCGAACGGGCGGCCTTCGATCGCGGCCGCGACGTGCTCCTTGGCCAGCAGCTTCATCAGCCCCATGGCATAGCCGTTCTGCGCCATGGCCTTGCCGGCGCGTTCCGCGTTGGCGCCGTGGGGCGGCTCCACCGCGGTGGCCACGCGCGATCCGGCACCATCCGGCGTGACCGTGGTGACGAAGCGCATCAGCTCGCGCCCGTTTTCGTCCAGCAGCGCGGTGACGATCGCCCCGTCGGACGCCTGGCTGACGCGGCTGCCCTTGACCGTGCTGCCCAGGATATGCGTGGGCAGATAGGCGGAGCGCAACGCGGCGGCCACTTGCTGCGGGGTCTTGTCGTAATGTGTGCCGGAGGCGCCGCAACCCGCCAGCAGGCCGGTCATCACGATCGCCGCGAGCGTGGCAAGGCAGGCAGGCTTCAGGCGCATCTTCGAACGCTCGCGATGGAGAAGGACCGCGCCCGGATAGCTCCCGTGGCGCTAAGATCGGGTTAAGCGGCGGCTGAAAACCGGGCCGGGCGAACGCAGCTAGCGGATGGACGAGGCGGCCGTGGCGGTATAGGCGCGCGCCTATGTCCAGTCGTCGCACTTTCGCAATTATTTCGCACCCGGATGCGGGCAAGACCACGCTGACCGAGAAGCTGCTGCTGCAAGGCGGCGCGATCCACCTGGCCGGCGAGGTCAAGGCGCGGGGGCAGGCACGGCGCGCCCGGTCGGACTGGATGAAGATCGAGCAGCAGCGCGGCATTTCCGTGACCAGTTCGGTCATGACGTTCGAGCGCGCCAATCCCGATGGCAGCACCATAACCTTCAACCTGCTCGACACGCCGGGCCACGAGGACTTTTCCGAGGATACCTATCGCACGCTCACCGCGGTCGATTCGGCGATCATGGTGATCGACGCGGCCAAGGGCATCGAGCCGCAGACGAGGAAGCTGTTCGAGGTCTGCCGGCTGCGTTCGGTGCCGATCATCACGTTCATCAACAAGGTCGATCGCGAGGGCCGCGCCTGCTTCGACCTGCTCGACGAAGTGGCCGACGTCCTCGCGCTCGATGTCGCGCCGATGTCGTGGCCGGTGGGGATGGGCGGGCTGTTCCAGGGCGCGCTCGACCTGGCCACCGGCAAGATCAGCCGGCCCGAAGGCGACAGCCGCGAATTTCTCGGCAAGGTCGAGGATGCGGGCGCGCTGCCGCCCGAAGTCGCCGAGGAGCTGGAACTGGCGCAGGCCGGCTATCCCGAATTCGATCTGGAAGCCTATCGCGGCGGTGACCTGACGCCGGTCTACTTCGGATCGGCGCTCAAGAACTTCGGCGTCGCCGCGCTGATCGAGGCGATTGCCGCTTTCGCGCCGCCGCCGCGTCCGCAGCCCGCCGATGGCGGCGAGATCAGTCCCGATCGCGATGAAGTGACCGGCTTTGTCTTCAAGGTGCAGGCCAACATGGACCCGCAGCACCGCGATCGCATCGCCTTCATGCGGCTGGTCTCAGGCACGTTCAAGCGCGGGATGAAGCTGACGCCCTCGGGCCTGGGCAAGCCGATCGCGGTGCACTCGCCGATCCTGTTCTTCGCGCAGGATCGCGAGATCGCCGACAGCGCCGAGCCGGGCGACATCATCGGCATTCCCAACCACGGCACCTTGCGGGTGGGCGATACGCTGTCGGAAAGGAATGACGTGCGCTTCACCGGCCTGCCCAACTTCGCGCCGGAAATCCTGCGCCGCGTCGCGCTGAAAGACCCGACCAAGACCAAGCAGTTGCGCAAGGCGCTCGACGACCTGTCGGAAGAAGGGGTGATCCAGGTGTTCTACCCGGAGATCGGCTCGCAGTGGATCGTCGGCGTCGTCGGCCAGCTCCAGCTCGAAGTGCTGATTTCGCGGCTGGAAGCGGAATACAAGGTGGAGGCCGTGCTCGAAGGCTCGCCGTTCGATACCGCGCGCTGGCTCAAGGGGAGCGATCAGGCGCTGAAGGATTTCGCCGATTTCAACAAGATGAACCTGGCGCGGGACCGCGATGGCGATCCGGTGTTCATGGCGCGCTCGGCGTGGGATGTCGGCTACCAGCAGGAGCGCAACCCGGACCTGACCTTCAGCGCCACCAAGGAGCGCTGAGGGCCCCGGTGCAGCTCACGTTCGCCAGCTATAACATCCACAAGGCGGTCGGGCTGGACCGGCGCCGCGATCCCGACCGGATCCTGGCGATCCTGCGCGAGATCGACGCCGACGTGGTCGCCTTGCAGGAAGCCGATCGCCGGTTCGGCCGGCGGATGAGCGCACTGCCGCTCGAGGCGATTCGCGAGCACACCGCCTATCGCCCCGTGCCCCTGTCAATGAAGCCCGATAGCCTGGGCTGGCACGGCAACGCGCTGCTGGTGCGCCGCGATATCGCCCTGGTCGAAGCCGCGCCGGTGCCGCTGCCCACGCTCGAACCGCGCGGGGCGATTCGCGCCGATCTGGAAACCGGCGGCCAGCGCGTGCGCGTGGTCGGGATGCATCTCGATTTGTCCGGCCTGCGCCGGCGGCACCAGATCCGCAGCGTGCTCGATCATCTGGCCGGCTGCGCCGCGCGCTGCCCGACGGTGCTCATGGGCGATTTCAACGAATGGGCCGTGCGCGGCGGCTGCTTTAGCGAGTTCGAGCCGGACTGGCGGGTTCTGTCGCCCGGGCGGAGCTTCCCGTCGCGCCGGCCGCTCGCGCAGCTTGACCGGATCGTGGTTTCCGATGAGTGGCACGTCCTGCGCACCGGCGTGCACCACAGCCCGCTTTCGGCCACGGGTTCGGACCATTTGCCGGTCAGTGCTGCGCTGGACCTGCCCAAAAATTAGGCAGGTGCCCATGAATCGGGCTGATTCACTGTGGCTCATGACGGCGGCGCCAGGCAGGCTTATTGAGAATATTGCGATTCCGTAAACTGGCACGTCCCTTGCTTAAAGGCAGTTCGCCGGCGCTCGGCCGGTGGCTAACAGGGGATAGGCATGAAGTTCATCATAGCCATCATCAAGCCGTTCAAGCTCGACGAGGTGCGCGAGGCACTCGGCGCCGTGGGCGTCGCCGGCATGACCGTGTCCGAGGTGAAGGGCTTCGGGAGGCAGAAGGGGCAAACCGAAATCTATCGTGGCGCCGAATACTCCACCAACATGCTGCCGAAGGTGAAGATCGAAGTCGCCGCGCCGGATGATCTGGCCGACAAGATCGTCGAGACGATCCAGCAGGTCGCCAGCACCGAGGCGATTGGTGACGGCAAGATCTTTGTCCTCGACCTCGCATCCGCCGTGCGCATCCGCACTGGCGAATCCGGCGACACCGCGCTGTGATCGGCGCCCCTGATAGGAGGGAATCCACGATGATCCGCAAGATTCTTTGCGGCACCGGCGTGCTTGGCGCGTCGATGTTCGCCGCTACTGCCGTCTGGGCCCAGGAAGCCGCCGGCCCGATCAAGGCTCCCACCGCCGAACAGATGGCGGGCATGGTCGACAAGGGCGATACCACCTGGATGCTGATCAGCTCCGCGCTGGTGCTGATGATGTCGATCCCTGGCCTCGCCCTGTTCTACGGCGGCCTCGTGCGCGCCAAGAACATGCTGAGCGTGTGCATGCAGGTGTTCATGATCGTTTCGATCGCGGGCCTGCTGTGGTGCTGCGTGGGCTATTCGATGGCTTTCACCTCGGGTGGCGAAAACCACTTCTTCGGCGGCCTTTCCAAGGCTTTCCTGATCGGCGTGGATGGAACCACCTTCGGCGCCACGTTCAGCAACAACGTCTATCTGCCTGAACTGACGTTCGTCGTGTTCCAGATGACCTTCGCGATGATCACGCCGGCCCTGATCGTCGGCGCTTTCGCCGAACGCGTGAAGTTCAGCGCGATCATGGTCTTCGTCGTGCTGTGGTCGATCGTGGTCTATTACCCGATGGCCCACATGGTCTGGTACTGGGCCGGCCCGGACTTCCTGGTCGATGCGCCCACCGATTACGGCCTGCTGTGGGGCTGGGGCGCGCTCGATTTCGCGGGCGGCACCGTCGTTCACATCAACGCGGGCATCGCCGGCCTCGTCGGCTGCCTCATGATCGGCAAGCGTACCGGCTATCCGAAGGAACCGATGCCGCCGCACTCGCTGGTCATGACGATGATCGGCGCCAGCCTGCTGTGGGTGGGCTGGTTCGGCTTCAACGCCGGTTCCAACCTCGAAGCCAACGGCGTTACCGCTGTCGCCTTCATCAACACCATGGTCGCGACTTGCGCCGCCGCGGTGAGCTGGTCGCTGGTCGAGCAAGTCCATCACGGCAAGGCCAGCATGTTGGGCGCCGCCACGGGTGCCGTCGCCGGCCTCGTCGCGATCACCCCGGCTTCGGGCTTCGCCGCGCCGATGACGGCCATCGTCCTCGGCTTCGTCGTCTCGCCGATCTGCTACATCTTCGTCGCCAAGGTGAAGAACATGCTGGGCTACGACGACAGCCTTGACGTGTTCGGCGTGCACTGCATCGGCGGTATCGTCGGCGCCATCGGCACCGCGATCGTCGCGGCGCCCTCGCTCGGCGGTCAGGGCGTGTTCGACTACACGCAGTTCCCCGCCGCGTTCGACCCGAGCACCTATTCGATCGGCACGCAGCTGGTCACGCAGATCAAGGCCGTGCTGTTCACGCTGGTCTGGTCGGGTGTCGGTTCGGCGATCCTCTTCTTCATCATCGGCAAGACCATGGGTCTGCGTCCGGCCGTCGAAGACGAGAACCAGGGCCTCGACATCACGAGCCACGGCGAACGCGCCTACAACATGTAAGTCTCACGAGTTTGGCGGGGTCGGGTTTTCCTCCTCTCCTCCCACCCGCCCCGCCATCCGGTGTTCCTCCTGCGAACACAAACTGAAAGGGCCGGAGCCAGCCGCTCCGGCCCCTTTTTATGGCCTGCAGGAATGTGGTGTCGTCGGGAAGAGGCGGATTGCCCGCGTCAGTCGCCGCCGGCGGCCAGCATGTCGATCAGCGGCCGGACCGGCGAAACGTCATAGCCCGCCGTAGCCGCCCGCGCCGCGATCGTCGCCGGATTGTCGCCCGCCTTGGCGCGGGCCAGCGCCCAGAGCAGGGTGGAGCGCGTGCCTGACCGGCAATAGGCCAGCACCGGATTGTCCGACCTCATCAGCGCATCGGCCATGGCATCGACTTGCGCCTGGCTGAACCCGGCATGAGTCACCGGAATCGCCACATAGTCCATGCCCGCCGCTCGGGCCGCGGCCTCGATCTCGGGGCCGGGCACCTGATCGTCGCTTTCGCCTTCGGGTCGGTTGTTGATGATCAGGCCGATGCCCTGTTCCCGGGCGACGGCGATTTCGGCCAGGCCGATCTGCGGGCTGGCGAAGACGGAATCGGAAAGCTTGCGAAACATGGCACGATCCTGAATATGGGGGGCGAAAAGGGCCCCGCGTTACTTCGGCGCGCGATCTTGAAGCCCCTTCGGCGCCTTCGCGCAAGTCGATTTCCTGGCAGGCCGCAAGCAACTTCGCGGCTATCGTTGCGCAAGGCGTAATTATGTTCGCCATTGCATGTGAAGCTGTGTATAGAAGAAATTGCAGGAGAGGGCCGTCCGCAATGGTCGGTTGCTTGCCCTGACGCCCGGCGCGATTCGTCCACGCGGCCGGGCGAATGCTTGTGGGGCGGAGCGAAGGTACGTTCGTAGAGATGGGTTTTGATAGAGGTCGTCGCGGTAGGGGACGCGACAAGCGGGATCGGTTCGGAGAGGAAGGATTTGATCCCTTCTTTGCGGGGCAAGATCGCTTTGGAGGCGGAGACAGATTCGGCGGTGACCGCTTCGGCGGCGGCGGGGATCGGTTCCAGGAAGATCGGTTCGGCGGCGGCGGTGCTGGCGCAGGTGCGCCTCGCGGCGGCTTTGGCGGCGGTAATCGTGGCGGCGGCGGCGCAGGCGGCGGAATGCCGGCCCAGGTCGTTGGCCAGGCCAAGGGCACGGTCAAGTTCTTCAACGCCAGCAAGGGCTTCGGCTTCATCCAGCGCGATGAAGGCGGCGAAGACGTGTTCGTGCACATCAGCGCGGTAGAACGCGCGGGGCTTGAAGGGCTGGCCGAAGGTCAGCAGCTTGAGTTCACGCTGGTGGACCGGGGCGGCAAGATTTCGGCGAGCGACCTGCAAGTCGTCGGCGATGTCATCGCGGTGCAGAAGCGCGAAACGCCGCAGCGTCAGCTGACTGGCGAGAAAGCCACGGGCACGGTGAAATTCTTCAACAGCATGAAGGGCTTCGGCTTCATCACGCGTGATGATGGGCAGCCTGATGCTTTCGTGCATATCAGCGCGGTCGAACGTTCGGGCCTGTCGGGCCTCAACGAAGGCGATCGGGTGGAATTCGACATCGAAGTCGATCGACGAGGAAAGTACTCGGCGGTCAACCTCGTGCCGCGCCAGGGTTGATCCGGCCTGCCTTGTTCCCGGTAATTTGACCCGGGGCGGGCAAAAGCCTAAATGCGCGTGAATGGCGGCCCATCGGGGCCGCCATTTGTCGTTTGCGTTTCCCTTTCGTTGTTTTCGATTTCGAGGATACCCGGTTATGTCGATCACCCCGCTGATGCCCGTTTACCCCCGGTGCGGCGTGAGGCCCGTGCGTGGCGAGCACTGCCACCTGATCGGTGAGGATGGCCGCCGATTCCTCGATTTCGCCAGCGGCATCGCGGTCAACGCGCTCGGGCATTCGCACAAGGGGCTGATCGGCGCGATCCAGCGCCAGGCGGAAACGCTGATGCACGTCTCGAACCTATATGGCAGCCCGCAGGGTGAACACCTTGCCCAGCGGCTGGTCGATCTGACGTTCGCCGATACGGTGTTCTTCACCAATTCGGGCGCCGAGGCGGTGGAATGCGCGATCAAGACCGCGCGCGCCTATCACCAGCATGACGGCAACGACCACAAGTTCGAGCTGATCACGTTCAACAACGCCTTCCACGGCCGCACGCTGGCGACGATCAGCGCGTCGAGCCAGGAGAAGATGCACAAGGGCTTCCTGCCGCTGCTCCCCGGCTTCCGCTATGTGGAGTTCAACGATCTCGAAGCGGCCAAGGCGGCGATCGGGCCCCATACGGCCGGCTTCCTGGTCGAGCCGATCCAGGGCGAAGGCGGCATCCGCATCGCCGACGAAGCCTTCCTGCAAGGGCTGCGGGCGCTCTGCGACGAGCATGACCTGCTGCTCGTGCTCGATGAAGTGCAAAGCGGCGTCGGCCGCGCCGGCACGTTCTATGCCTATGAGCAATATGGCATCGAGCCCGACATTCTGGCGACCGCGAAAGGCATCGGCGGCGGTTTCCCGCTCGGCGCCTGCCTTGCCACCGAAAAGGCGGCGCGCGGCATGGTGATCGGCACGCACGGATCGACCTATGGCGGCAATCCGCTGGCCATGGCGGCGGCCGAGGCAGTGCTTGACGTTATCGCCGACGAGGCATTCCTGGCGGATGTGCGCGCCAAGGGGGAGCGTTTGCGGACGCGGCTGGAGCAGTTCATCGGCAATTATCCCGAGTTGTTCGAGCTGGTTCGGGGCCGGGGCCTGTTCATCGGCCTGAAGCTGAAGGTGGAGCCGCGCGGCTTCGTCGCGCATCTGCGCGACAACCATGAGCTGCTGACGGTTTCGGCCGGTGACAACGTGGTGCGGATCGTCCCGCCGCTGGTTATCGACGACAGCCATATCGATGAATTCATGGAAAAGCTTTCGGCCGCATCGGCCAGCTTTCAGCCCATGGAGACGGCCTGATGCCGCGGCATTTCCTCGGATTGACTGACGCGGGCGGCAACGCGCTCGCGGCGATTCTCGGCGATGCTCTGGACCGCAAGGCGGCGCGCGTGGGGCTGCCCAAGGGCAAGTCCGATGCCGATGCGCCGCTGGCCGGCCACGTCCTGGCGATGATCTTCGAGAAGAATTCGACGCGCACGCGCGTTTCGTTCGACATGGCGATGCGCCAGCTTGGCGGCAGTGCGATCATCATGGAATCGGGCAGCACCCAGATCGGGCGCGGAGAAACCATCGCCGATACCGCGCGCGTGCTCAGCCGCATGGTCGACGCGATCATGATCCGAACCGACGATCACGCCAAGATCGAGGAACTGGCGCACTACGCCGATGTGCCGGTGATCAATGGCCTGACCGACCTGTCGCACCCCTGCCAGATCGTTGCCGACCTGCTCACGGTGCTGGAGCGCGGCTTCGCCTTGCCCGGCCTGCAAGTGGCCTGGCTGGGTGATGGCAACAATGTCGCCAATTCGCTGATCGAGGCGGCCGGGTTGATGAAGTTCACGGTCCGCTTCGCCGGGCCCGCGGGTTATGAGCCCGACGCCGATTTCATCGCGCGGGCGCGTGGCGCCGGCGGCGAAGTCCTGCTCACGCAGAACCCGCGCGAAGCGGTGGCGGGTGCGCAAGTCGTCGTCACCGATACCTGGGTTTCAATGGGGCAGGCCGGTGGCGAAGCGCATATCGCGGCGTTGCGGCCGTTCCAGGTCGATGTGGCGCTGATGGCGCAGGCCGATCCCGGCGCCGTGTTCCTGCATTGCCTTCCCGCCCACCGCGAGGAGGAAGTGACCGGCGAAGTGATCGACGGCGCGCAATCGGCCGTCTGGGACGAGGCGGAAAACCGCATCCACGCGCAGAAGTCGATCTTGCGCTGGGCCCTGGGACAATTGTGAGCGACGCATACCTGATCCGGTCGGACGAGACCGGGTTCGACCGGGTGCTGGCCTTCACCGTGCCCGATCGCCATGCGCGCGGCCGGGTGGTGCGGCTGGGTCCGGTGCTGGAAACGATCCTGTCCGCGCACGATTATCCCGCGGCGATCAAGCACTTGCTGGCCGAGGCTCTGGTGCTGACGGCGCTGATGGGATCGCTGCTGAAGGAAGAGGGCAGCCAGCTCACCTTGCAGGCGCAGGCGGAGGGCGGCGCGGTGGACTTGCTCGTCTGCGACTATCGTTGCGGGGAGTTGCGCGGCTATGCCCGGCACAATCCCGAGCAATTGGGCCGGATCGGCGCGAACCCGCGCCTTTCCGCACTGTTCGGCGAAGGCTATCTGGCGATCACGTTCGATCTGGCCGTCACCAATGAGCGCTATCAGGGCATTGTCCCGCTGGAGGGCGCCTCGCTGGCCGAAGCTTGCGAGGCTTACTTCGCCCAGTCGGAGCAAGTGCCCACCCTGCTCAGAGTCGCGATCCGTGCGGCAGGCGATCGCTGCGTCGCCGGCGGCCTGCTCGTCCAGCATTTCCCCGAAGGCGAGGAAGGCCGCGAGCGCCTGCATGTGAAGGGCGACCATCCCGAATGGGCCCATGTCGCGATCATGGCCGGCAGCGTTCGCCACGATGAACTGGTGGATCCGGCGTTGACGCAGGAAGATCTGGTCTGGCGGCTGTTCCATGAAGAGCGCGAGGTCCGCGTCGAGCCGCTTTCGCCGATCACGCGTGGGTGCCGCTGCTCGGTCGAGCACTATCAGGAGATCCTGCGGCGCTTTCCCGAGGACGAGCGCGCGGAAATGCGTGACCCGGACGGCCTGATCCCGGTCGATTGCGCCTTCTGCTCGAAGGTTTTGCGGATACCGGCGTGATGGCTCGACTGGTCGTGCAGGATGCACGCTTGGTCGATGGCGTCTGGGATGCTATATGTCGGATCGGGTTTTGCCAAGTGCGCGGGATCGGCGTTTGCATGAATGGGATTGTCTGGATGAAGCCGCTGCGGGTTCTGGGAACGGCTGCTCTGGGAATGTGTCTGGTATCCGCAGCGCCGGTGCCGGTTGAAAAGCCGGTGCTGACGATGCTCGATCATCTCGATCGCGGCAATTGGGAACTGCGCGTGCGCGGCGATGAAGCTCGGGTCGAGCGGATTTGCCTAGATAACGGGCGCAGGCTGATCCAGTTGCGCCACCCGCAACTGCGCTGCGAACAGGTCGTCCTGGATGACGGGGCGAGCGAAGTGACGGTCCAGTATACCTGCAAGGGGCAGGGCTATGGGCGCACCCATATCCGGCGCGAAACCAATAGCCTGGTGCAGATCGACAGCCAGGGCATCGCCAATGGCTTTCCGTTTTCCTTCGCCGCGGAAGCGCGGCGGACCGGCGAGTGTCGCGGCTGACCCGCGGTCTGGCCCGGTTTCGGTGAGCCTTCGGGCATTGTCATGCGCGGTTGTGGGTTCTAGCGCGACGGGATGAGCAGTTCTTCGTCCACTACCAACCGCGAAGCCGTGGTCTTGCTGTCCGGCGGTCTCGATTCGATGGTTTCCGCTGCGATGGCGCGCGAGGCCGGCTTCGGCATCAATGCGCTGACCATCGATTACAACCAGCGGCATCGGCGCGAGATCGAAGCGGCGAAAGTGATCGCGGCCCGGCTGGGCGCGCGCCGCCATGTCATTCTGCCGCTTGATCTGCGCCAGTTCGGCGGCTCGGCGCTGACCGATGAGATCGCGGTGCCCAAGGACGGCGTGGGGCAGGATATTCCGGTCACTTACGTGCCCGCGCGAAACCTCGTCTTCCTGTCGCTGACGCTGGCCTGGGCCGAAGCGCTGGGTGCGCGCGACATCTTCATCGGCGTGAACGCGCTCGATTATTCGGGCTATCCCGATTGCCGGCCGGAATTCATCGCCGCTTTCGAGCAGCTTGGTTCGCTGGCGACCAAGGCGGGCGCGGAAGGCACGCCCTTCAAGATTCACGCGCCGCTGCAGTACCATTCCAAGGCGCAGATCGCGCTGGAGACGCAGCGGCTGGGCCTCGATCCGGGACTGAGCTGGTCCTGCTACGATCCCCAGCCCGATGGCTCCGCCTGCGGCCTGTGCGACAGTTGCCGCTTGCGCAAGGCCGGCTTCGCCGAGGCCGGGCTGGTCGACCCCACGCCTTACGCGGCCTGATCCGCAACGCCGCTTGCGGCGCCGGCACCGTGAGGGGGCGTCCTTCACCTGTAGCCGTCAAAAGCCGCTTCTTTCTGCTTGCGCATATTCTCCGCAAACGACAGGACCGCCCACGAAAAAGGGGCCGGATCGCTCCGGCCCCCAATCGTTTTGCCGATGTCGGCTGACTTACATGCCCGAACCCGGACCGTAAGTGATCTCAACACGGCGATTCTGCAGCTCGCGCACACCGTCGGCGGTGGGAACGCGCGGGTTGGCTTCGCCGAAGGCCTGGCTCGAGATCGCACCGTCGGGGATACCGCGCGCGGTGAGGTACGAGCGGACCGACGAGTTACGACGTTCCGACAGGCCCTGGTTGTACTGCACGGTGCCCGAACGGTCGGTGTAGCCGGCCAGCATGATCGGAACATTGTCGCAGCTGCCATAGGCGCTGATCGCGCTGTCGAGGATGCCCGCGGCCTCAGGCGTGATGTCCGACTTATCCCAGTCGAAGAACACGATGTAGGGGCCCTTGTTGCAGACCACGGCCGGCGGCGGGGGCGGCGGGGGCGGCGGGGGAGGCGGCGGCGGCGGCGGGGGAGGCGGCGGCGGAGCCGCTTCGGCACCACCGAAGTTGTAGATCAGGCTGCCCATCGCCGAGTGCGAACGCCAGCGGGTATCCACCGAACGACCGGCCGAATCGACCAGACCGACGCTGTCCACGTTGTGGAAGCGATACTTGATGCCCACGTCCCAGTGGTCGGTCAGCGGAGCGCGAAGGCCCGCGAGAACCTGCCAGGCGAAACCGCTGTCGGTATCGTCCAGGAAGCCCGGACCGGCGTGGGTGAGCGAGACGTTGTAGTCGACGCGGCTGACGCCGACGCCGCCACCAACGAAGCCCTGGATGCCATTGTCATCGCCGAAGTCGAGCAGGCCGTTGACCATGAACGACAGGACGTTGGCATCGCCATGCGGGTTGTTGAACGTGCCCGAGACCAGGTTCGTGGTGCTCAGGCCCGGAACGCGCGGATTGCCCAGCACGGCCAGGTCATCGTTGTCGGCCGTGCGATAGCTGGCTTCCGCTTCGAGGCGGAACATGCCGAAATCGTAACCGAGAGCAGCGCCGCCATCGACGCCATAGTCGGAGTTCAGCGAAGCGGCGTTGTTGACCGACGCGATATCGAAATCCGAGTCTTCGACGATCATCGGACCGAAATCGAGTTCAAGGTACCAGGCACCTTCGCGCGCCAAAGCAGGAGTGGCGATAGCGGACGAAGCCAGCGCCATCCCAATGACGAGTTTCCTCATTATGTTTCCCCTATTGAGAGATATGGATCCACCGAGTGCAGTTGTGTCTAACCCCTCTGCAATGGCCGCGCAAGCAGGCAATGCGTGCGACTGTTGCAAAGATGCCGCGATTTCGGGGGCTTGGTGTGATTTAATAAAGCCAGATCGCTTCAGTAATGGCACGAAAGTCTCCCCCGGTTTCCCGTTAGCCCCGGCTCAGCTCGCGGGCAAGACGCCCGCGGCCCGAAGCGCAAGGATCAGTGAGCCGATCGCGGTTCGAGCCTCGCTGTCAACCGTCGAACCGGCGGAAGGTTCCACCACTGCGTCGGCTTTTTTCCATTCGGCGAAATAGCGCAGATCCTGGCCGGTCGAACGGTCGAGCACGCGCATCCCGTCGATCGGCGTGACGAACAGCCAGTTGCCGCCCTGGCGGCAGGCGATCGCGCCATCGCGATCGAGCCAGTCGCCGGTCGCATCGGCCGCGACCAGCCAGTTCTCCCCTTCCGTCGGCGAGGCGGGAGGCGCCGCCGCTTCGCCCTCGATCGCGCAATGCAGCAGCGCATCGGCCAGTGCGTGCGCTTCGTTGACGAAGACTTCCTTCTGCGACTGGCCGGCGAACAGCAGGGGCAGGCCCAGGCGCGGGCTGGCGCTGTCAAATGTCAGGGGATCGCTCATGACAGGATTCCTTGGGTGGTGGGCTGATGGGGCGGCGGGCTGTCAGCCGAGGCTGGCCAGCAGCAGCGGTGGCGAAAGCGCGTGGGTGCCTTCCTGCCGCACGCACAAGCTGCCGCCGGGCAGCAGCGCGGCCAGGCCGGCCAGCGTCGCGGCCGGGATATCGAGCCGCGCCTCGCTGGCGACCCAGGTGGCCAGCGGCGTTTCGGACGGGCCGAAATCGATTCGATAGCGTTCGAACTCCTCGTGCAGCGGCACGTCGACCATGTCGATCCACTGCCACGCGCCTCGTGCGCGGCGAGTCCAGCTCAGCCGCAAGGTGCCATCGGGCAGCATCCTGGCGCGCGGATGTACCGGGCAGAGCGGCTGCACGCTGATGCCGCGCAGGCGAATCGCCGCCTCGACCGGCTCGGCATCGCCCAGCCCGACCGCGACGATGCTGGCATCGGGCACGGTCCCGACCCGCGCGGGGTCGAGCGGCAGCGGCCGGCCGTCGAGCAGCGCGAAGGGTTCGCCGGCCCCATGCCCCGCCACCGCGCCTTCGGTGCCGGCCCGGCCGCGCAGGAAGGCGCCGAGCCGCCAGCGGCCTTCGCCCAGCGGGATCGCTTGCGCGAACTGCACAAGCTCGTCGCCGACCAGCGCGAGGTTGGCGCCGAGCGCGAGCTGGCGGGTCGAGGCGTTGATCAGATCAAGATCGGACGCGACAAGCTGGACGGTCAGCGTCGAATGCCGGTCGAACAGCAGGGGATGGGCGGCGGGCAGGGTGCTGGTGGCCGTGCCGATCGCGCTGCGCGTGCGCCCGCCGGGGCCGAGCGGCAGCAACGCGCCATCGCCGTTGTCGCGATAAAGCGCCGCGCCGCTCCAGTTGGCGCCCGGCGAGGACAGCGCGGCGAAGGGCGACGGCGCATCGCCGCTGCCATTGCCCGTCCACGGCAGTTCGAAAGCGAGCAGGCTGGTGGGCGGGGCGGCCAGATCGGCCGGGGGATTGTGCTGGCCGGGATCGGCGGCGCCACCCGGCGCGGCATCGGCGCCGGTGGGCGCGATCCGCGCGAGCGAAAGCTCGACGCCCGTCTCGCGCCATTCCCAGTCGAGCACGCGCCAGGTCCCGGCCCGGTCCGGCAGAGTCACGCAGGCGCCCGGCGCGATCGCCGAATCGAGCGCGGCCATGCGCCAGGCGATCCGGTCACGCGACCAGTCGAGCTTGCGGGCGGTGCGCTCGATCAGGGAGCGGGCCGCATCCGCGTTCATCGCGGCGGGCAGCTCGATCGTGCGCGGCTGGCCGGGCGACGGCCGGATCGCCGCGCGCTGCAGGCCGGGCTGATAGTCGCGATCGCGATCGTAATAGCGCAGCACCGCGGGCGCGGGATCGGCCTGCGGCAGCCGGCGCCGCGAAAAGCCCGCCGCGCCGCCGAACGCATCGTCGGCCACCGCGACGGCCGGCTCGGGCAAGGCGATCGGCTCACCCTGCAGCCGCGCGCGCGCGATCGTCAGCAACGCGCCGCCGGCATCGGCGTCGAGCGGGAACAGCGGATCGAGCAGTTCCAGCGTCTCGGCCACTGGCCCCTCGCACGTCAGCCCCGCCAGCCCGTCAAGCGAGACCGCGGCATCGCAATCCGCGATCACTTCGCCGACCACCTGGGCGAGCGAGACGGTATCGTCGGCGATCACTTCGAAAGTCAGCGCCGGGAGGTGATTGTAGAACTCGGCCAGGTCGAGCGCTTCGAACACCACATAGGCAAGGCCGCGATAGGCCGGGCAGCGATCGGGGCCGACATCGGCGGCGATCAGCGGATCGGGTTCCTGATCGCGCTCGCCCGTGTACAGGCGCAAGCTTCCCGGCACCTTGAGATCGCCCGCCTCGCCGCGCAGCAGGCGTCCGTCCGCCCAGATCCGGCCAATGCCCTGGATCGGCCGGCTGGCGAGCGCGACGGCGAAACTGGCGGTGTAGCTGTAGGTGGTGACCGAGGGCTGGCTCTTGCCGCCGCCTTGGGTATCGCTGCTTTCGGTCAGTTCGGTCGCCCAGATCAGCGATCCGGGCACGCGCATCCGGCCAAAGTGGCGCGGCAGCGGCGTGCCATAGCTCGACGTGGTGACTTCCAGCTCCTTCAGCCGGGGCCCGCGCGTGTTGGGGCTGCCGAAGACCAGCGTATCGACTTGCCGGCCGAGCAGCGCGCCGATCGCGCCGCCCAGCGGACCGCCCAGCGCGGTCCCGATCGCGCCGAAAACAAGCGTTGCCATCGTGTCACCTCATGTCTTGGGCGTCAGGCGCCCATGCCAGACGCCAGTGCCCGATGATGGGCCATTCGGGCGGTATCGGGCCCATCACCACGCGGCGCAGGCCGGCGTGGGCGTGGACGAAACGCGCGCCGCCCACCGCGATCAGCACGTGGTGCTGCAGCGGCGCGGGCCGCGCCAGCATCACATCGCCCGGCGCGATCGGGCCGTCGGCGGGCCGGAGGCCGCAGCGCCGGGCGAGAGCTTCGACCGGCCCCGGCGTGCGTGCGCGCAGCGGATAGCCGTTGGGCAGCGGCGGTTCGCGGCCAAGCGCGCCGAGCGCGGCGTGGAGGACGCCGATACAGTCCAGCCCGCCGTGGGGATCGCGGCCATGCAGGCGAAAGCGCGTTCCGACCAGCGCGCGCGCGGCGCGGGCAAGCGCCTCGCCGTGAGCCGGGTCGCTCATGCCGGGGGCGAGGGATAGCGCGTCAGCAGGTCATTGCCCGGCAGGAATGGTTCGCCCTGGAAATTGACCGCGTTGCCGAAGCGGGTCGCGCAGGTATCGAGCGTGTGGTCGCAGCCTTCGCGGATCAGGATCGGCGTGCCGGGCGGCGTTGCCGGATCAATCGGGGTATCGAGCACCAGCTTGCCCGCTTCGTTCAGCGCCACGGCCTGCATCCGCTTGCCCGCCTGCGGCCCGTCCAGCCACACCACCATGCCGCCGACGTGATCGGCAGGGGCCAGGCCGGCGGTGATCGCGATCGCGTTGGTCGCGGTGTCGAGCGCCAGCGCTTGCGCCTCGCGCGTGTGGAACGCGGGGTTGCGCGTGCAGCCCGGCCCGCAGAACGCCGCGCGGCAGGCGGGGCTGGTGCGGGGCACCGGATCGCGCAGCAGATCGGCCTTGCGCGAGACCAGCTCGGCCGCGAAATGCCCGTCTTCCTCGGTCACGCCGCCGATCGCGCCGCGATACAGCACTTCGCGCTCGCCGCTTTCCCAGTCGATCACGCCGATGCGCACCCGCGCGCCGTCGAAGCGGCCATCGGCCAGGTCGCGCGCGCGGATCGCATCGTGCGACAGCGCGCCGCGCACGTCGGCGCTGTCCGGTTCGAAATCGCCCGACTTGCGCAAGGCGGACGGGATCATGCCGGGCGAGGCGCGATGGAGGATGCCATCGAACCACAAGTCCCGGTCATGCGCGGTGAAGCCGAAGGCGAAGCCGTCGCGTCGCAGCAGTTGCCAGAACGTGGCGATGGTTTCGAGATCGCCGGAGAACCACGCGCGCGTCATGCCGCTTCCCTGATCTCGACCACCGGCACGCTGGGCGCCTCGCCGGCGGCGAAAGCGACGCCGGAGATCTCAAGCTGGTCCTCGGCGAAGCGGACGGGCACGTCGAACAGGAAGCCGGCCCGCACTTCGGCGCCATCGGCGGGCGGATCGGCGAAGCGGATCACGCCGCCATCGGCCAGCGTCCAGGCGACGGTGGCGATGCCATCGACACTGACCATCAGCGTATCGAAGCGCGGGCGGGTGATGCGGCGTTCCTGCTGTGCCGCGTCCGAACCGTAGCGCTTCACCAGCGCGAAGTCGGAGCGCATGCCGTCGCCCGTGCCCAGCACCTGATCAAGCATCGTCGGCGCGCCGGTCATGCCGTGGGAGCTGTAGTCCGACGGGTCGCGCAGGCGGAAGCCGCGCGCCGCGCCGCGCCGGGCGCGGTAGAAGGCGATCAGTTCGCCCAGTTCCGCCTCGGACCGGATACCGGGGCCGACATCGATCCGCAGCCGGGCATTCGACCACAGGCTGTTGCGCCGCTCGAAGCCCGAGGCGGTGACCGCGACGCTGGTGGAGAATTCGGGGATCACCGTGGCCTCGCGCCCCAGCGCGAGCGGGTAGAGCACGTCGTCGAAAGCCTGCATGTCCTCGCTCTCCTGGTTTGCGCCGGGCGGCGCGGGCAGCCGCACGTAACCGTCGCGGACAACTTGCGGCAGGGCCCAGACCACGGTTTCGTGCGGCCAGCGCGCTTGCGCCTCGTCGATCCCGGCGTCGATCCGCCGCCATTGGGCGCGGCCTTCGAGGTTCAGCACGAAGCCGGCGAAATAGTCCTGCTCCCCCGGCGGATAGCCCAGCCGATCGTCGATCTGCGCATAGGCGCGGCGGCGGAAAGCATCGGACCCGCCAGTGAGCCAGTCATAATCCTCGACTTGCAGCCGGTCGAACGCGGGCGCGGCCCAGGCGGCGGGCAGGTTGGCGCGCTTCAGTTCGGGCATGGCGGGATCGAGCAGGGTGGGCGGAAAGATCAGCAGCAGTGCCTCGACCGCCAGCGGCGCCGCCGCCACGCGCGCCGCCGCGACCAGCGCGGCGGTGGATTCGGCCAGCACTTCGCCCGCCTGGTCCAGCAGGGCCTTCTGCGCGGCGGTCGCCGTCAGGCGCAGGTCGGTGATGATCGGCGGGTTGCCGCCGAAGCGCGCCCGGGCCGCGTCGTCGTAAAGGCAGATGCGCCCGTCGGCGAATGTCCACCACCACGGCTCGCCCACCTGAAAGCGCACGGGCGCGCCCGCCTCGATCATCAGGCCGACCAGCGCCGTCGCCGCCGATCGCAGCCAGCCCATCGCCGCGTCGTTGGCCGGGGAAAGCAGCGCGGAAGGCGGATCCCACCCGGTCTCGGACGGGTTGCCGAGGTAATCGCGCTGCTTCCAGTCGGGCGGGCAATGCTGCGCCAGCAGTTCATAGGATAGCGAGGCGATCGGGCTGAAGCCCAGCCGCACGCATTCGGCGAAGAAAGCCAGATGCCACGCGCGCGCCGGCGCATTCAGGGGATCGCCCCAGCCGCCCGCGAGAAAGGCGCCATCGGCATGGGCCAGCCGGAAGTAATGGCTCATGCCCACATAATGGACCACCGATCCCCGGTAACCGAGCTGGCGGATATTGCGCAGCAGGCGCGCGGGCGTCTGCACGCCGTTGTCGTCGAACCCGGTGGCGACGGCGAGGCCATGCGGCGGGATGACGACATCGCCGATCTCCAGCATGGCGCGCTCGCCGCCGCAGGCGATGCCGGTCAATTCCACCCAGCCCTCGGCCGCCCCGGCCAGCGGCGCGTCGCTGCCGATGACATAGCCGGGGGCGACCAGCGAGATGAACATCCGGTCGATCTGGCGCGGCCAGACGGGGTCGGCCTCATCGGGCAGGTAGAAGCCGCCGTCGAGCGCGGAAAACCGCAGCGTGACCTGTGCGTCATCCGGCGTGCCCTCGGCATAGTTCCACAGCCGGACGTACCAGGTATGCGGATCGCCGGCGGCATCGCGGCCTTCGATCGTCAGGGTGGGGCCGTTGGTCGCATCCAGCGCGATCACGCCGCCCGAACGCCAGCGGAAGCTGAGCGTGGTGTGCGCATAGTTGCGGTCGGTCGCGTAAGCGAGCAGCGGGTGATCGTGGCGGTCCACGCTGTCCCAGATCAGCCCCGCCAGATCGGCTTCGCGCAGGAACGTCGCGTCCACTCGCAGCGCGTCGGGCGCGGTGCTGACGACGGCGGCGACCATCGGGCGCGGGAAATTGACCGTCCAGAAGCGCGGATCGAACCGCTGGATATAGTCGAAGTCCTGCCCGTCGCGCTTGTCCGCAAGCCAGAATGCCATGGCCGTCTCCCTTATCCGCCGAACGCGATGGCGCGGCGCACCGCGCTCGCGACCTGGCGCGATGAGCGCTGCAGCGATTGCGGCACGCTCGCGCCCCTGGGCGAGACCACCTGGATCGCGACTTTCACGTCGCGTCCGCCGCCATTCTCCGATGCCGGCTCGATCCGGCCCGAGGCGGTCGGCACGAACAGTTCCGGCCCCCGCTCGCCGACGACATAGCCGCGGCCGGGCGAGACATTGCCGCCGGTGGCGCGCCCCGGCAGGCCGAGCAGCGCGCCCACCGCCCCGCCCAGCACACCCGCCAGTCCGCCGCCGCCGGTCGCGCCGCCACCCAGTGAGCCGAACAGCGTCTTGACCGATTGCGCGGCGATCTCGTCAAGCGTGCCCAGCGCGACGCGCTTGAGATCGTCGAACCCCAGGCTGCCGCGCCGGATCGCGCCGGTCAGCCCGCGTTCGAGCACGTCGCCGGCGCGGGTGAAGCCGGCGACGAGATTGCCGTCCACACTGGCGCGCATCACCGCGATATCGCGGGAAAAGCCCTCGGTGCTGGCGCGCACGTCCACCAGCAGGCTGTCGATGTCATCGTCCATGTTCGTTTTCCATCAGCCGTTCGAGCGCGGCCCGGTCGAAACCGGGCGTGGCCGCTTCCGCGCCGAGCGCGAGCGCGGCGGCGAGTTCGGCGGGCGTCGCCGCCCAGAAATCGGCTGGCCGCCAGCCGAGCACCCGCGCCGCGAGGCCCGCCAGCGCCAGCGCCTGCGCGCCGAAACTTGTGGTCACACGGTGCCGCGCAGGATCTGGCGCAGCAGCGTGCGCAGCGGCGCGGCGCAGGCGGCCAGGCCTTGTCGAATGACTGCCTCGCCCACCGCCTCGCGCGTCAGGCCATCGCGATGGGCGAGGCAGTGCCAGAACAGCGCCGCCATTTCGGCAAGGCGCAGTTCGCCCGCGCCCGCACGCTCGACCAGCGAGAAGAGCGGGCCGAGTTCGTCCTCGGCAGCGACCAGCGCGGTGAAGGTGGGACGCAGGACATGCGGCGTGCCGGCGATCGTCAGCGTCGCTTCGCCGCGATGGGGATTGGCGGGGCGCTCGGTCACGCCGGGACGACCTCGCCCGAGCTTTCGAGCTGCATCGTGTAATTGCGCTCGCCGTTGAAATCGCCCGCGTAGTCGAGCCGCTGGACGAGGAAGCGGCCGCGCAGCTTCGCGCCATCCTCGAAGCTCAGCTCGTAATCGTCGATCGTGCCGGCCATGGCATTGGCGCGGACCTGGGCCTCGGCGGCACTGCCCAGGAAGATCCCCGCCGCGCTGACCGAAACCGCGCGCACGCCCGCGCCCGACAGCAGCTCGCGCCAGCCGCCGCTGGCCTTGTTGGTGATGACCACCGCGTCGCCGGTCACGCTCATCTGCGTGGTGCGCAGCCCGGCGACGGTCTGGTAGGCGGCGGGGGTGCCGCCGTCGGAAATCTTGAGAAGGAAGGCGCTGCCTTTCTGGGCGGTCATGATGGGTCTCCGTCAGGGAATGAGGGTCAGGTGGCGAGCAGCCGGAAGCGGTATTCCAGCAGGATCGCGCGCGTGCTTTCGCCGCGCTGCTCGGCGCGGGCGCGCAGGAATTGCGTGGTGACGATCGCGAAGCCCGCCTGCGCGCGCGGCAGGCTTTCGATCCGCGCCTCGATCGCGGCGACCAGCGCGGCGGCGGCGTCGGGCGTGTCGCCCCGGCAATGCAGCTCGACCGCGATGCGCACTTCGCGGCCGGTGGCGGTCTTGCAGCTCCAGTCGGTGCTGGCGCTGGCGGCGAGCGCCAGCCAGGGCGGGCTGGTGCGCGAGGGGGCTTCCTCGGTCACGGCGTTAAGCTCGCCGGCCAGCGCCGGATCGGCCGCCAGCCAGGCGACGAGGGCGGCGCGCAAGGGCACTTCCATGGGCTATCCTTTCGCGAAAAGCGGCCAGAGCAGCGCGGCGCGGCGCCATGGCGTGGCCTCGTCGCGATGGCTGAGAAGGCGCCGGGCGATCGCGGCCCGCGCCAGCGCTTGCGCGCGCGCGGTCAGCCGCGCGGCGAGGCCGGCGAAGGCCGTGTCGGCATCGGCCTCGATCATGCCAGGCGCATCCGGCGCCAGGGCCGCCACAGCGCGGCGACCGAGGCGGGCGGCAGCGGCGCGGCACCATCGCTCTCACGCTCGCGGTGCTGGTGGGCGGCCAGCCGCATCAACCCGTGGCGCAGGCTGTCGGGCAACCCGTCCCAGTCCGGCGCGAGCCCGGCGGTGAACCGCACCGCGACATGCGTTGCCGCGCCAGCTTCCAGCAGCCGCACGCGGCCGGCGCCATCGGCGTCCAGTTCGAAGTCGTAAGTGCCGGTCGTCAGGATGAAACGGTCGCCGCTCGCGGTCACGCCATCCAGCGCGGTGATCGCCGTCACCGGGCGCGTCGCGAGCGAGCGCCAGCCAGCGCAGGCAGGCAGCATCTCCTCGCATTCCGCCTCGATCGGCATGAGCCCGGTGAAGGCTTCGCAGGTTTGGAGCGCCGCGCGCAACAGTGCCGTGAGCGGGGCGTCGTCCTGCGTGGTGGTGATGCCGAGCCACTGCTTCAGCTCGGCGAGCGCCGAGGACGGAAGCGCGGGTGGCGAGAGGATGACCCGCTGCATGGGGATCTCCGATCAGGTTGCCGGGAAGGGCGGAAATACGGGGTTTCGCACCCGCGCCGCGGAGAAGGTGCGACGGCGCGGGTGCGAAGGTTCGGCCGTCCGTCAGGCCGAAATCTTCAACAGCTTGATCGCGTCGGAATCGAGCACTTGCCCGCCGATCCGCTTGGTCGCGTAGAAGTGGACGAAAGGCTTGTTGGTGAACGGATCGCGCAGGATCGTCGTCGCGCTGCGTTCGGCGATGAGGTAGCCGGCGCGGAAATTGCCGAAGGCGATCGGGAAGGCATCGGCGGCGATATCGGGCATGTCCTCGGCCTCGACCACCGGATAGCCGAGCAGGCGGTTGGGCTGGCCTTCCATCAGGCCCGGCTGCCACAGGAACGACCCGTCGCTGGCCTTGAGCTTGCGCACTTCGGCCAGCGTCGCCGAATTCATCACCCAGCTCGCGCCTTGCCGGTGACCGGCCTTGAGCGAATGGACGAGGTCGATCAGGGTCAGCTCGGGCGCGGTATCGAAGCCGTCGGCATCGCCTGAGACGATATACTGCAGCGTGCCGAAAGTGCGCGTGGCATCGCCAACGGCGTTGTTCGGCGCCGAAAGGAAGCCCTTGGGCTGGTTGATGCCGCTGCCGCCGACGAAGGCCGCGCCTTCGGCCCGGGCGAATTCCATCGCGATCTCGTCGGCCAGCCACGACTGCACGTCGAACGCGACATCGTCGAGCATCGCCTGGCTCGCCGCCGGATTGGCGTAGAGCTCGCCCGAGGGCGGAGCGATCTCGGCGAAGCTGGGGGTCGCGGTGGCCGGGCGGGCGGCGACTTCGCTGACCCAGCCCGAAGCGGTGCCGCCGGTAGTGACGAGCTTGCGATAGCCTGCCGTGCCGGTCTGCACCACCTGGGCGATGGCGCGGATCGGGCTGATGTTCCTGAGCCGGGCGGAAATCAGCGCGTCGATCTCGCGCGGGACGGCATAGCCGCCGTCCGCCGGCACCGCGCCGGACAGCGATTTCAGTTCGGCTTCGCGGCCATGGCGCAGATAGCCGTCGACGAAGCCTTTCACTTCGGGGCTGGCGGGCGCGCTCGCGCCTTCGATCACGGGGCGGGCGGCGGCGCGCGAGACGCGGTCGAGCCGGGCCTTCACGTCATCGACATCGCCGCGCAGCGCCTCGACGGCCTGTTCGGTCGCGTCCTGCCGCGCGACAAGGTCGAAGGAGGCGTCGAACGCTTCGACCGGTGGGGTCATTTCCATGGGGCATTCACCTTTCACGAAAAAGGCCGCCCCAAAGGCGGCCGGGAGAGTTTCTGCGGATTTGCGGAATGCAGCTAGGCGATCAGGTGGACGCGTGCGCCGTGCTGCATCGGGTGGGTGACGAGGCTGACTTCGAACAGCTCGATGTCCGTCAGTTCGCGGCCCTCGACGGTGTGGCGGCCGCCGCGCGCGCGATAGCCGAAGCTGAGGCCGGTAAGCGCGCCGCGTTGCAGCGCCTGTCCCGCAGCGCCTTGCGGATTGTCGAGCGAGGCCACGATGCGCAGGCCGCGCGCGTCCTCGGCGATGGTCTCGACCCAGCCGATGCGGATATCGGCGCGGTGCTGCCAGAACAGCGGGACGGGATCGCGCCGTTCGGCCAGCGTGCGCGCGAACGCGCCCTGGCGGATCAGGTCACGGCCGGCGTCGCGCTTGCCGAACAGCGCGGCGTAGCCCGCGAAACGCAGTCGCCTGTCCTGAGCTTGAGGCAGGATCATTGCAGCAGCCCCGTCGCGCCGAAGCGCACGGCCAGGCCCAGCAGCAGCAGCGCCAGCAGCCCGCGCACGATCCAGCCGATCACCGCCGAACGCGCGCTGGCCTTGGCGTCGCGCCAGGCGCGCAACAACTCGCGCAGCTCCGAAAGATCGCCCGGCGCGCGTTCGTCGTCGAGGCCGATGTGCGTCAGCATCCGCTGCGCGCCGAGCTCGCTGGCTTCCTCGACGATCGCGCGCAAGGTCACGAGATCGCCGCCGTCGTCAGCCGCCTGCGCCAGCAGGCCGGCCAGCATGTCGTTCTGGCTCATGGGTCAGTCCTCCGTTTGACCGCGCCGCGCGGCGGTGCGCTCGGGCAGGCCGAGCAGCGCGCGCTTCTCGTCGGCGTCGAGGAAATCGGCGGTGCCGACTTGTGCCCAGAGCCGTTCGCGATCCTCCGACAGTGCCGGCACCCGGTCGAGATCGATGGCGAGGCGCTCGTCGGGAAACCACGGCGCCAGCCCTTCGCCGATCGCGGCGAAGAGCTTGGCGGCGAGCGGCAGCAGCGTCAGCCGCCACAGCGCGCGGTTGGCCTCTCGGTAATTGGCGTAAGTCGAATCGCCCGGCAGGCCGAGCAGCATCGGCGGCACCCCGAAGGCGAGCGCGATGTCGCGCGCGGCGGCGGCCTTGAGCGTGGCGAAATCCATGTCGGCCGGGCTCAGCGACAGCGATTGCCACTTGAGCCCGCCTTCGAGCAGCATCGGCCGCCCGGCGTTGCCCGATCCGGCGAACGCGCGCGCCAGTTCGTCGCGCAGCCGGTCGAACTGGTCGGCGGTCAGCGTCTGGCCGTCGCCCGCGTCGTAGACCAGTGCGCCCGAGGGCCGGGCCGCGTTTTCGAGGAGCTGGCGGTTCCATTCGGCGGCGGCGTTGTGGATCGCCACCGCCTCGTCGGCGGCGGCCAGGCAGCCCGCGCCGTAATGGTCATCGGCCGGATGGAAGTGGCGGATGTGGATCAGGTTGGGCGAAGCGTCCTCGTCGAGCAGCGGGATCGTCAGCTGCCGGCCGGCCACCGCATAGGCATAGGCCGTCGGCCAGCCATCGGCGCCGGCCACCACGGTGACGCGTTCGGGCCGCAGCGCGAACAGCTCGGCCGGCTTGCCGCGCGCGTCCTTCAGCACCTGGACATAGGCATTGCCGTGCAACAGCAAGTGCGAGGCCAGCGTTTCCAGCAGCGACTGGCCCGCGCTCGTCTCGTTGACCAGCGCGGTGAGTTTGGGGTCTGCCGGCCGCAGCGGCGCGCCGGCGATGCCTTCGGCCACCAGCCGCACCGCGCGCTGCGCCACCGGGTTTTCCAGATAGGCGCGCCGCACCGCCGCGTGATAGTCGAACGGGCCGCGTCCGCCGCCGGGATCGGCGAAGAACCACGGCGATGCCGGGCCGCGCGCCAGCGGCACGCGGTCGCCCCCGCCCTTGAAGGCGGCGACGAGCGTATCGATGAAGGACATGGATTTCCTTTCCGATTGCGGGAAGTTCAGCCGACCCAGACGCGCGGGGCCGACGGACGGTTGAGCATCAATTCGGTCAGCGCCCAGACGAGCGCGTCGGCGCGGTCGGGCGAGCGGCCGGGGCCTTGGTAAGCGCCGCCGGCCATCAGGCCGCACAGTTCGTCTTCCAGCGCCGGGAACAGCCCGGCGTGCTTGACGCGGCCGGCTTCGTAAAGCGCGGCGACCGGCTCGGCGCGCGCGCACTTGCCGCGGCTGGCGTGGACCAGCCGGACCGGTAGCGCGATCTCGGCGGCCCGCAGCACGCTTTCGACCATCGCGCCGCCCTGGTTCGCCTCGGCGACGACGCGGTCGGCGCTCCACATGGCAGCGGCGGTCGCCACGGCGCGCGCCCAGCGTTCGGGGCTGGCGCGCATGACCGAGGCATCGGCCAGCACATGGCCCACGCCGCCCGCGTCGATCGCGGCGACGACGATGCCACAGGCATCGCCTTGCGCCGAAGCGGGCGGATCGACGCCGATGACCACCCGCGCGGCCTCGGGCGCTGCCGCCACCCGGCTCGCTTCGAGCAGCGCGCGGGTCCAGAGCGCGCCGGGCAAGTCGGCGATCAGTTCGCCATCGAGCTCCTGCCTACCGAGCAGCGACTTGCCGAAAGTCCGGCGCATGTCCTTGAGGAAGCGCGCCGGCAAGTTGTCGGCATTCTCCTCGCTGCGCCCGTGCGTGGTCGCGACCATGCCCGGCGGCTCGGCCAGCAGGCGCTGGACCAGCGGCACCGCGCGCGGCGTGGTGGTCGCGACAAGGCGCGGGGTGTCGCCCAGCCGCAGGCCCAGCAGCAGGTTGTCCCAGGCCGCCAGGGCCCGGCCGTTGGCGTTCTCCCACTTGGCGATCTCGTCGCACCAGGCGTGGCTGTGCTGCGGGCCGCGCAGCGCTTCGGGCTCGCCCGCCGAATAGAGCATGGCCTGCGCGCCGTTGGCCCAGGTCAGCCGCCGCAACGAAGGCTCGAACACCGGGCGGCGGCGCGCGGGGCTCACCGCGAGCAGCCCGCTTTCGCCCTCGACCATGACCGCGCGTGCTTCGCCCAGCGAGGCCGCGACCAGCGCGATCCGCGCCTGCGGATCGGCGCTGGCGACGGCGCGCACCCATTCGGCCCCGGCGCGGGTCTTGCCGAAGCCGCGCCCGGCCATGACCAGCCAGACGCGCCAGTCGCCCGGCGGGGCAAGCTGTTCGCGGCGTGCCCAGAGCTGCCAGTGCGTCGCCAGTTCCTCCTGCTCCCGCTCGCTGAAGCGGGCGAGGGCACGGCGCCGATCCTCGGGCGGCAGCGCCAGCAGCCCGGCCAACCGCTCAGTCCGCGTCATCGGCTTGCCGTTTCGCCAGCTTCAGCGCGCGCTCGCGCATCCGGTCCAGCTTGGCGTTGATCCCTTCCAGGATCGCATCGGCATTGCGGTTTTCCAGGATCGCCCGCTGCCGCGCGGCCGTTTCGCGATGGATCGTCAGCAGGCGGAAAGCGGTGCCGTTGTCGAACACCCGCGTGCCGCGCCGGGCCCCGGCGGCGGGCTTGACTTCGCCTTCGCGCAGCCGCTGGAGCAAGTGCATTTCAAGGTGGTCATACCCTTCGCACAGCGCTTCCTGCCAGTTGCGGTAGAATTCGGGGTCCTGCCGCCGCGCCTCGTAGGCGGTCGACGGGGCGATCCCGGCCTTGCGGGCCGATGCCGCGACGTTGGACGTGGCGGCCAGTTCATCAAGGAACGTCTTGCGCCAATCCTTCGGCGCGGCCGGCTGGCCCGCGCGCGACCGCGCGCCCCGGCCGGGCTGGGTCTTGTCCGCCATTATCGAAATGTTCCGCTGGGTGAGGGGGGGAAAGCGAAGGGGCCGGCGACTCGGTCCATCGCGATCTTCCTTGTATGTACCGGATGAGCGTGACGATGTCAAGAATTAATAACCAAATAGGTTATATGGGTGCGACCGGGCGATCCGCCGCGCCTATCGCGCGCTTGCCGCCCGCGCGGCGGGACTCTAAGCACGCGGGCTCACCGGGCCTTTTGGGAAAACACGATGTTGCGGCGCCTCTACGACTGGACCATGGCCAAGGCGTCGCACCCGCACGCGACCTGGTGGCTGGCCGCATTCGCCTTCATGGAAGCCAGCTTCTTTCCCGTGCCGCCGCATCCGCTGCTGGGCCTGATGTGCCTGGCCGAACCGAAGAAGGCGGTGCGTTTCGCCGCGGTGGCAACGCTGGCCTCGGTCGTGGGCGGGCTGCTGGGCTATGCCATCGGCCATTTCGCCTATGAGGCGTTCGGCCAGGCGCTGCTGCGCGCGCTGGGCCTGGCCGAAAGCTTTCCCCAGGCGGCCTGCTACTTGCGCGAATACGGGGCGGAGATCATCGTGGTGAAAGGCGCCACGCCGATCCCGTTCAAGCTGCTGACGATCACCGCCGGGTTCATCGGCATGAACCTGGCCGTGTTCATCGGCGCGAGCGTGGTCTCGCGCTCGATCAGCTTCATGATCGTGGGCGTGCTGTTCCGCCTGTTCGGCGCGCCGATCAAGGCGATCATCGACAAGCATCTGGGCAAGGTGACGGTGGCCTTCGTCGCACTGGTGCTCGCCGGCTTCGTCGCGGCGACGCTGCTGAGCGGCGGCGGGGAAGAGACCAGCGAGAAGTGCCGGGCGGCCACCGCGATTCCCGCGCCTTCGCTTTAGCCAATCTCCTGCGCGAGTTGCCGGGCGCCATCGCGCAGCATCTCGCCGATCGCGTCGCGCCGCCCCGGCGCCAGCCGCTCGGCCGGGCCGGTCAGCACCAGCGATCCCGCCGGCAAGCCGTCGCCCCCCAGGATCGCCGAGGCCATCGCCACCGCGCCGGGCTGGATCTCCTCGTCATTGACGGCAAAGCCGCGCGCGCGGGTCCGGGCGAATTCCCGGCGCGTCGCGGCGGACAGCGGCGTGCCCAGCAGCCGTTCCTGCTCGGATTCGGGCAGGAAGGGCAGCACCGCGCGCGCCGTGGCGCTGCCGTGCATCGGGATGACGATGCCGATCGCCGGCACCATGCGCAGCAGGTGATGGCTTTCGGCCGCGCCCAGAACGACGAAGTGATCGTCGTCCGGCACGGCGAGATAGGCGGTCTCGCCCGTGGCGGTGCGCAGGCGTTCCAGGATCGGCGCGGCGCGCAGGCGCAGGCTGTCGTTGCTGTGCGGCGGGCGGGCCAGCGTCAGGATATGCGGCGTCAGTTCCCATTGCCCGCCGGTGCCGGGAGCAGGACGGATCCAGCCGGCATCGGCCAGCGTCATCAGGTCGCGCTGCATCGCGCTCTTGTCGGCATCGAGCAGGCGCGCGAGCGCGCTGACGCCGAGCGGCTGGGCCCGGGCGATCGCTTCGAACACCGCCAGCATCCTGGTTGCGCTGCTGCTGCGCTTGACGGCCACCCCGACTCCCGCGTATCATGTCACAATCCGATAAGATGTATTACTATGTAATACCATTGACAATCGAATTCGCGGATATGGGAGATGGTCTATGGCACTGGCGGATGTTCGGCCCTTGCAGGAGGGTTTGCCCTTCGGCGTGCGCATTGGCGCGCTGACTCTGGAAATCCTTGAGGATCCGGCGATCCGCAAGGAGATCGACGATTTGTTCATCGCGCACGGCATGATCGTGTTCGAGGATGTGGAGCAGTCCGACGAGATGCAGCTCGCGCTCAGTTCCTGCTTCGGCCCGCTCAAGGAGCATCCGGTCAAGGCGGTCAGCCGCGTCGATTCGAACCGCCTGCCCGGCGTGATCGAAATCCGCAGCCGGCGTGGGCAAGGCGTGGTCGAAGTGGAGGGCAAGCAGCTTTCGCACTGGCTGCCCTGGCATTTCGACCATTGCTATAACGACGAGTTGAACCGCGCCGGCGTGCTGCGCTCGGTCGAACGGGTGGAGGAAGGTGGCATCACCGGCTTCATGGACGGCGTGGCGCTTTACGCGGCGTTCCCCGACGATCTGCGGCGGCGGATCGAGGGACGCGAAGTGATCTACACGCTCAGCACCCAGTACGACGAGCTGAAGTTCGGCCGGCCGGAGCATTACGCGATGATCGAGCCCAAGCCGTCGAGCCCCGAATTCAAGGCGCAGGCGGCATCGATGCCGCGCGCGATCCATCCCGCGGTCTGGACCCGGCCGACCGGCGAGAAAGTGCTCCACGTCTCCAACTACATGGCGCAAGGCCTGGTCGGCGAGGAGAACGCCGGGGGCGACGCGCTGCTGGAAGAGGTGTGCCAGACGATCAACCGCCTGGGCGGCACCTGCAGCTATCACCACAAGTGGCGGCCCAGCGACATGGTGATCTGGGACAATACCCGGATGCTCCACTGCGTTTCGGGCAACAACCCGGATGAGGAACGGCTGATGTATCGCACCACCATCGCGGGCGATTATGGCCTGGGCCGCTGGGAACAGGCGCCGGCCAGCCCCGCCACCGCCGATGCCATGGCCTGACTCGCGCGGCGCAGGCAATAGGCCGGAACCGCGCAAACGACGGTGCCGGCTTGCCTTTGGCCCGCGTTCCCTGCGATGAGGCGGGAAACCAAGGGGAGAGGACATTGGCGAAGATCGAGGTCAACGGGCTCGAACTCGACTACGAGCTGATCGGTGACGAGAACGCGCCGCCGCTGGTGCTGACGCCGGGCGGCCGCTATCCGCGCGACACGGCGGGCGTGCCCGAACTGGGCCAGCTGCTGGCCGATGGCGGCTATCGCGTGCTGCTGTGGGACCGGCCGGGCTGCGGTGCATCCGACATCGCGTTCACCGCGCCATCCGAATCGGTGATGAACTGCGAGGCGCTGGTCGGGCTGGTCCAGGCGCTGGGCCTCAGGGACATCAGGGTGGTCGGCGGCTCGGCGGGATCGCGCATCAGCCTGATGGCCGCCGCGCGGATGCCCGAGAACGTGCGCAAGATCGCCATCTGGTGGATCAGCGGCGGGCCGGTGGGGCTGGCGGGCCTGGCCTGGTTCTACTGTGGCGACCAGATCGCCGCCGCTTCGAAAGGCGGGATGGAGGCGGTGGTCCAGCTTCCCAGCTGGGCCGAGCAGATCGCGCGCAACCCCCGGATTCGCCAGATCCTGCTGGCGCAGGATCCGGACGCATACATCGACACGATGCAGCGCTGGGGCAAGGCTTTCGCCTATTCCGACGAATCGCCCGTGCCCGGCCTGGGCGAGGCCGATTTCGCCCGGCTGGCCATGCCGATCATGGTCTTGCGCAGCGGCAAGAGCGACATGGCCCACACCCGGCGCACGTCCGAATGGGTGCACGAACTGCTGCCCAATTCCACCATGGTTGAGCCGCCGTGGGGCGATCAGGAATGGAACTATGTTTCCACCTTCCCGATCGACACGGCCAACCGGCGCGGCCGGTTCGAGCGTTGGCCCTTGCTCGCGCCGATGCTGCTCGATTTCCTCAAGGACTGATCGCGATGGATGCGCAACTGGAACGCCGCTTGCGCGAACTGCTCGATCGCGATGCGATCTGGCAAGTCATGCAGCGCTACGCCCGCGGGCTCGACCGGCTGGACAACGAACTGGCGCGATCGTGCTATTGGGGCGATGCGATCGAGGATCACGGCCATTTCGTCGGCACGCCGGACGATTTCATCCAGTGGGCGGACGGCACCACGCTGCGCTTCGCCAGCACCGCGCACGGCCTGCTCAACCATAGCTGCGACTTGCAGGGCGACGATGCCTATTGCGAGACGTACTATACCTTCACCGGCCTGGCGCCCGAGCCGCCGCACCTGATGTCCACCGGGCGCTACATCGACCATTTCCAGAAACGCGATGGCGAATGGCGGATCGCCAACCGGGTGTGCATCATCGAGACGCAATACGAATTGCGCGATTACGAACCATCGAAACAGATGCCGTCCGCATACACCGCCGACGCGCCTTGCCAGGCCAGCCGCGACCGTGAGGATGTGAGCTATCACCGCCCGCCCGTGCCGCGCCGGCCCCGGATCTGATCCGCCGGACCGCGCCTATGTCACTCGACTTGCCGGCAATTCGTCAGCCGGGGCCCTCTTGACTGGTGTCCGCGTTGTGTCATCTTTTCTTCGCTGCGCTGCAACAACAGAGCGGCGCGAAGGAGGGCTATGGCTGGTCAGACAGGCGCAAGTCGCGATTTCATCAGGCAACTCGAAGGCTACGGGCTTTCGACCGTCGAAATCCACTATTTCCTGCCCGATCACCCCAGGCTGATCCAGCTTTTCGCCTTCCAGCAGTATGACGTCGCCCCGCGCTTTCCGGTGCTCAAGGATTTCCTCGATTACTGGCGGCGCGAGATCGAAGGGCCGCTGCATTCGGTCCGCGTCGCGCACCAGCACCTGATCGGGCCGAGCGAGTGGCGCGCGGTGGACGGGATCATCGCGATCCACTGACCGGGCGAGGGCAGGCCCGACCCGGTGTTCAGATGATCCCGGTCGCCTTGCCGGCCCGTTCGAACATGCCGATGATCTGCCCGACCTGCTCGGCCGAATGCTCGGCGCACAGCGAGCAGCGCAGCAGCGTCATGTTCGCGGGCGTTGCCGGCGGACGGGCGAGGTTCACATAGAGCCCCTCGTGCAGCAGCGCTTCCCACATCGCCGCGCCGCGCTCCAGATCGGGCATGATCACCGAGATGATCGCGCTTTGCGGTTCCTGCGTGCCAAGCTGGAAGCCGGCGTCCTTCAGCCCCTTGTGCAGCGTGCGTGAATTTTCCCAGAGATGCGCGCGCTTGTTGCCGGCGTGCATCAGCTTGCGGATCGAGGTGTAGGCCGTCGCCACCACGCTGGGCGGCAGGCTGGCGGTGAAGACGTAAGGGCGGCAGACCAGCCGCAGGATCTCGAACTTGGGGTGGTTGGAAACGCAGAAGCCGCCAACCGTGCCGACGCTCTTGGAAAAGGTGCCGATGACGAAATCGACCTGGTCGAGCACGCCCTGGTCCTCGGCCACGCCGCGCCCGTTGGGGCCGATGAAGCCCATCGAATGCGCCTCGTCCACCAGCACCATCGCGCCATTGGCCTTGGCGACCGCGATCATCTGCCTGAGCGGGGCGATATCGCCCAGCATCGAATAGACGCCTTCGAGCACGACCAGCTTGCCGGCGCCTTCGGGAATGCGCTTCAGGCGCTTTTCCATCGCCTCGATGTCGTTGTGCCTGAACGGCACGACTTCGGCGTCGCCCATCTTGCAGCCGTCCCAGATCGAGGCGTGGCTGTCGATATCGAGCACGATGTAATCGCCCTTGCCGGCGATCGTGCTGATGATGCCCAGGTTCGCCTGGTATCCGGTGGAGAACACCATAGCGTGCTGCATGTCGTAGAAATCGCACAGCGCCTGCTCGACCTGCTTGTGGCCCAGGTATGTGCCGTTGAGCACGCGGCTGCCGGTGGTGCCCGATCCGAAATCGGTCAGCGCCTGCCGGCCGGCCTCGATCACGTCGGGATCGAAGGTCATGCCCATGTAGTTGTAGGTGCCCAGCAGGATCGTCTCGCGCCCGTTGCAGATCGCCACGGTGGGCGAGCAGACCCGCTCCATGACCAGGCCGAACGGGTCTTCGACGCCCGACGCCAGCAGATCGGCGCGCATCTGGATCAGCGGATCGAACCTGGAGAACAGGTCGGGCGCCCCGGCCGCCGTATCCAGCGGGGGGGCGGGCTGGTTGATCGCTTCGCTCATGGTTCCGGTCCTCAGCCCTGCAGCTTCACGACGGCATCGACCAGCTGGCCGTAAGTCTCGATCTCGGCCTGCTGGTTCATCGAGATGATGATGTCGAACTCGTCCTCGATCGCGGCGACGAAATCCATCACCGTCAGGCTGTCGAACTCCAGATCATCGGTGAAGCGCGTTTCGCTGGCGATGGCGATGCCCTTCTTGTTGAAGGGTTCGATCAGCGCGGCGATGCGGGCCGAAGTGGCGGCGCGGTCCATGTCAGAAACTCCGATATCGTGTCGCGGCTCTCTGGCCGGGAATTGGGGCGCAAAAGCGGCGGGCAAGTTTCATGTCAAGCTCACGCGCGGATCAGCGCCTTGACGGCGGCCATGAACGGCCCGATCGACACCGGCTTGGCCAGATAGCTGTCGGCGCCGGCATCGCGGATGCGCTCTTCGTCGCCCTTGCCGGCATAGGCGGTGACGGCCAGCACCGGAATCGATCGCAGCACGGCGTCCTTCTTGGCCGCCTCGATCAGGTCCAGGCCCGAGACGTTGGGAAGCTGGATGTCCATGATGATGAGGTTGGGCACGAACTGGCGCGCGCGTTCCAGCGCATCAAGCCCGTCGGCAACGGGTTCGACCGCATAGCCCTGGCTCTTGAGCACATCGCAGAAGAGCCTTCGGTTGAGATCGTTGTCCTCGACAACGAGGATTCGCTTTGCCATTCGCTTCCCGGACACCATGTTGGGGTCGCAACCGCTCTATGGCACGCAAGCGAGGCTGACAATTCTTCCAGAGCCGCCATCCCCCGCGCCGGATTCGTCAGGCGATCCGCAGGCGCTGGCGCTGAACGCACTCGGCTGGGTGCTGGGCGACGGCGATCGCGCCGCGCGCTTCCTGGCGCTGACGGGGCTGACGCCCGATGCCTTGCGCGCCTCGCTGGGCGAGCCGGCGACGCTGGGCGCGGTGCTCGATTTCCTCTGTGCGCACGAGCCCGATCTGATGGCCGCCGCCCAGGCGCTGGGGGTGGAGCCCCGGGCCCTGGCCCTGGCGCGCGAAAGGCTGGCGTCATGAGCCGGCCGCTGATCGTTTCGGACTGCGACGAAGTCCTGCTCTACATGGTCACGCCTTTCCGTGACTGGCTGGCCGAGGAGCAGGGCGTCGATTTCACCATGGCGGGCAACGATTTCGCCCGGGCCATGCGCCACCGCGACAGCGGCGCGCCGGTTGCCGAGGACGAGATCTGGCGCTTGCTCAACCTGTTCTTCGACGGGCAGATGCATCGCCAGTCCCCGGTTGCCGGCGCGGTCGAGGCGATTGCCCGGCTGGGCGAGCACGCCGATATCGTCGTGCTGACCAATCTCAAGGATTTCCGCCAGGAAGCGCGCACCCGCCAGCTTGCCGAACACGGCATCCCCTTGCGCGTCTTTACCAACCAGGGCCCCAAGGGCCCCGCGCTCAAGGCGATTCTCGACGAATACGCGCCCAGCCGGGCGATCTTCATCGACGATCTGGCCCAGCACCACGATTCGGTTTCGGAAAGCGCGCCGCATGTCGCGCGCCTGCACTTGTGCGCCGAACCGAAACTGGCGCCGCATATCGCCTGCGCCCATGCCGCCGGCCACGCCCATGCCCGGATCGACGATTGGGCGATCGCGCTGCCCTGGCTGCTCGACAGGCTTCACCACGAAAAGGAAACGGACGAAATATGAGCGATAGCGCGATCGAAGCGAAACTGGCCGAACTCGGACTGGTCCTGCCCGCGGCGGCGGCGCCGGTGGCGGCCTATGTGCCGGTCGTCGTCGCCGGGGGGCTGGCGCACGTATCGGGGCAATTGCCCTTCATCGGCGGCCAGCTCGTGACCGGCCGGCTGGGCGAAAGCGTCGCGGTGGAAGACGGGGCCCAGGCGGCGCAGGCCTGCGCGCTGATGATCCTGGCGCAGCTCAAGGCCGCGCTGGGCTCGCTCGACCGGATCGAGCGCGTGGTCAAGCTGGGCGCCTTCGTCAGCTCGACCGGCGATTTCACCGATCAGCCCAAGGTCGCCAACGGCGCCTCGGAACTGATGGTGGCGGTGTTCGGCGATGCCGGCAAGCACGCCCGCAGCGCGGTCGGCGTGCCGGTGCTGCCGCTGGGCGCCGCAGTGGAGGTGGATGCGATTGTCGCTGTTCGCCCTGCTTGACCGTTGGGCGGCCCCGCCGCCGAAGCCGGGCAAGATCGCCTGGATCGGTGAGTGGACTTATGCCCATCGTGGGCTGCATGGGGCCGGCGTGCCGGAAAACTCGCGCGCGGCTTTCGCCGCCGCGATGGCGCGCGGCCTTGGCATCGAATGCGATGTGCAGCGCACCAGCGACGGGCAGGCGATGGTGTTCCACGACTGGGATCTGGACCGGCTGACCGGCGAGCATGGCCCTGTCGCCAAGCGCAGCGCGCACGATCTGGGACTGCTGCGCCTTCAGGGCGGCGCGGAGACGATCCCCACGCTGCGCCAGGTGCTCACGCTGGCCGGCGGGGCCGTGCCGGTGCTGATCGAGGTCAAGTCGAACGAGGATACGCGCGTGCCGGCGCTGTGCCTGGCGGTGCGGCGCGTGCTGGAAGGCTATACCGGCCCGCACGCGGTGATGAGCTTCGATCCGCGCGTCTCGCGCTGGTTCTTCCGCCATTCGCCGCACACCGTGCGCGGGCTGGTGGTTTCCGAAGGCGATGACAAGGCGCTGCCCGGCATGGTCCGCCGCCGGCTGGCGCTGTGGCACGCGCGGCCCGATTTCCTGGCTTATGACATTCGCGACTTGCCCAGCCGATTCGCCGCCGGCCAGCGCCGCCGGGGCCTGCCGGTCGCGAGCTGGACGGTGCGCTCGCCCGAGCATCGCGCGCGGGCGCAAGCCCATGCCGATGCCCCGATCGCGGAAGGGCAGGGGCTGGAGGCGGCCCCGTGAGTGTTCTGGCGTGAGTGGGCCGGCATGAGTGTGCTGGCGTGAGCGAGGGCGATTTCGTCGCGAAGATGGCCGGCTCGGTCGGCGCGCTGCCCGCGGGCGAATGGGATGCGCTGACCGACGGCGGCAATCCCTTCGTCGGGCACGACTTCCTGGCGGTGATGGAGGAATCGGGCAGCGTCGGCGGGCGCAGCGGCTGGCTTCCCGCGCCGATCGTGATCGAAACGCCCGATGGCCGGATCGCGGGCGCCTTGCCGGCCTATCTGAAGGAACACAGCCAGGGCGAATATGTCTTCGATCACGCCTGGGCCGATGCCTGGCACCGCGCCGGCGGGACATATTACCCCAAGCTGCAGATATCCGTCCCCTTCACGCCCGCCACGGGCCCGCGCATCCTGACGCGGCAACCCGAACTGGCGCGGCCGCTGCTGCGCGCGGCTGAAGCGCTCTGCGCGCAGAACGGCCTGTCGTCCGCGCACGCGACGTTCATCGAGCCCGCGCAAGTGCCGCTGTTCGAGGACGCCGGCTGGCTGATCCGCGAGGATATCCAGTTCCACTGGGAAAACCGGGGCTATGCCAGCTTCGACGATTTCCTGGCCGCGCTGTCCTCGCGCAAGCGCAAGGATATCCGCAAGGAACGGGCCAAGGCGCAGGAAGGGCTGGACATCCGCGCGTTCAGCGGCGCCGCGATCGAGCCCTGGCACTGGGATGCCTTCTGGCGGTTCTATCAGGATACCGGGCAGCGCAAATGGGGCCAGCCCTATCTCACGCGCCAGGCCTTCACCCTGCTGGGGGAGCGGATGGCCGACAAGATCCTGCTGCTGCTGGCCTTCGAGGAAGGGGAGCCGATCGCCGGCGCGCTGAACTTCATCGGCGCCGAGGCGCTCTATGGCCGCTATTGGGGCGCGACGGTGGAGAAGCCGTTCCTCCATTTCGAGCTGTGCTATTATCAGGCGATCGACGCGGCGATCGCGCTGGGGCTCTCACGCGTGGAGGCCGGCGCGCAGGGCGGGCACAAGCTGGCCCGGGGATACGAGCCGGTGCGCACGGTCTCGGCGCATTACATCGTGCACGAGGGGTTTCGCGAGGCGGTGGCCGATTTCCTGGAACGCGAACGCTCGGGCGTCCAGCAGGACCAGCTCTGGCTCGGCAGCCGCACGCCGTTCCGCAAGGAGGGATAGGCCCCTCGCGGGCTTGTCGCCGTGGCGGTTCAGGCGGCGCGGCGGCTTGATGTGGAAAGCCACTCGCGCGCGCGGCGCTGGGCTTCGGCGATCTCGCGCGCGGTCATTTCCTCGGAAATCTCCGCGCGGCACATCTGGGCTTCCTCGTGCCCGGCGACAGCGGCCAGATTGAACCACTTGTGCGCTTCGATCAGATCGCACGGCGCGCCGTGGCTGCCGGTCGAAAAAGCGACGCCAAGGTCGAAATAAGCGGAAATCTCGCCTTGCGCGGCCGCGCTCAGGCAGCTTGCCACCAGCATGTCCTCGGCCGCGAATTCGCCCGCGCTGCCCGCGCCGGCCAGGTTCTCTCGATTGATCCAGACAGTACGCATTGGTCTTGCCCCCCGGTGGCCCAGGCACACAAAGCCCGCCCCCACGCGGAAACCTGGCCCGATCGTGGTCAACAAATGGTTAACGCCGCGCGAAAAATCGCGGTGCTAGGCAATGTCCCGATCCCGGCCCTTAAGGTTTTTCGTGCAGGAAAAACGCGGAACGCTTGTGCCTCCAACGGCGGGGAATTATAGGCGCGGCAACCACGGATCGCAGGGGTTGCCGGGAATACCCGGAGCAGCAGGGCGATCGTGATCCGGGGCGGACTTGTGCGGAGTTTCTCTGAATGGCATCTGCCCTTACTGACGAAATTGATATTCTGGCCAAGGCGAAGCGGGAAATCGGCGGGGCCTATGTCCCGTCCGAGGACGAGCCCTATATGTCCGAGGCCCAGCAGGACTACTTTCGAAAGCTGCTCATGGCGTGGAAAAAATCCATTCTGGATGCTTCGGCGGGAACGCTGCAGCAGCTTCAGGATGGCCCGATCCGTGAGCCCGATCTTAACGATCGCGCTTCGAGCGAGACCGACTGGGGCATCGAACTGCGCACGCGCGACCGGCAGCGCAAGCTGATCGCCAAGATCGATTCGGCGCTGCGCCGCATCGAGGAAGGCGAATACGGCTTCTGTGAAGTGACGGGCGAACCGATCGGTCTTGGCCGCCTGATCGCCCGGCCGATCGCGACGATGACGGTCGAGGCGCAGGAAGCGCACGAGCGGCGCGAGAAGGTTTCGCGCGACGATTGATCCGTCCCGCCCGCGCGGCGCATCGGCGTTCGCGCGGGCGGCTCCGGGCATCGGTGCGGCGGCATCGCCGCGCCCCGGTGCGCGGGACGGGAAGGCGCCGGCAACCACGCGGGCCAGGCTGGATGCGACAGTTTCCCTGTCATTAAGTCTTTCTTTGCCTGTTTGGTCTATCCGGTTGTGTGGAAACGTGCGCGGCGTCCGTCTGGCGGCGCGCCCGATTGGCAACCCGACGAGGCACCGGACGAAGCACATGGACGGGAATGACAATAGGCACATCGCGCGCGACAGCCTGTTTCTCATGGCCGACTTGCGCATCGCCGGGCTGGACGGCGAACACCGCATCAAGGTGCGCAACCTCTCGGCCGGCGGGATGATGGGCGAAGGCCCGGTGCGCGTGCATCGCGGCGCCGTGGTGGAAGTGAACATCCGCAATGTCGGCTGGGTCGAAGGTTCGGTCGCCTGGGTGCAGGACACGCGTTTCGGCATTGCCTTTCGCGAGGAGATCGACCCCAAGATCGCGCGTGAGCCCGTGGGGCAGAGCGGCGATGAGGGGCACACTCCGCGCTTCACCCGCGTGCCGATCGCATCCACCCGAAACGGATCGGTCCTGCGCAAGATCTGAAGCGGCCGCTCGCCGGTTTGCGCCATCGCCGAAATGGACTAGGCCATCGGGCATGTCCGCGTTGCCCAAAGTCCCGCGCCTGACGGCCTGCCTGGCCGCGCTGTTGCTGGCCGCTTGCGGTTCCAGCGACAATTCGCGGCTGGAACTGGTGGTGATTGGCGAGCCCAGCGATCCGTTCGAAGGCGGAATGCGGCTTTCGCTGGCCGGCCAGCTCGCACGTGCCTCGATTATCGAGGGGCTGGTCGCTTTCGACGAGCAGGGCCGGGTGATTCCCGCGCTGGCCGATCGCTGGATCGTCACCGATGACGGGCAGAGCTACATCTTCCGCCTGCGCGACGGCGATTGGCGCAATGGCGAGCCGATCACCGCGCCATCGGCCAAGGAAGCGCTGGACCGCGCGCTGCGCAACTTGCGCGGTACGTCATTGGGCCTCGATCTGGCGGGCATCGACGAAGTGCGGGCCATGGCCGGGCGCGTCATCGAGATCCGCCTGCGCCGGCCGATGCCGCACTTGCTGCAATTGCTCGCCCAGCCCGAACTGGGCCTGCTGCACGATGGCATGGGCGCCGGGCCCATGGTGCTCGACCGCGAGATCGACAGCGCGGTGTTCACCCCGATCGAACCGTCGCGACTCGGCCTGCCCGCGATCAAGGACTGGGACGAGCGCACGCGCCAGCTCAGCATGTCCGCCTTGCCCGGCGCGGCGGCGATCGACCGCTTCAACCAGGGCGAGGCCGATCTGGTGCTGGGCGGGCAGATCCAGGATTTTCCGCGCACCAGCTCGGTCGGCATCCTGCGCGGCACGATCAAGCTGGACCCGGTGACCGGGCTGTTCGGCCTGCAAGTGATGAACGACACGGGGTTCCTGGGCGATTCGGCCAATCGCGAGGCGCTGGCCATGGCGATCGATCGCGACGCGCTGATCGCCCCGTTCGGCGTGGGCGGCTGGGTGCCTTCCACGCGCGTGGTCTCGCCCGGCCTCGAAGGCGATATCGGCACGATTGGCGAGCGCTGGCCGGAACAATCGCTGGAGGAACGCCGCAAGGTCGCCGCCGCGCGCGTCGCCCGCTGGCACGCGCAGCACGGCAAACCGGCGCTCGCGGCGGGCAAGCGCCCCGGCGCGAGGCCTGCCGCGAAGCCGGCCGCCGGCGCGCCATCGGCCCGGAACGCGCGGCAGGGCCAGAGCCCGGCGCGGCCAGCCGAAGCCCTGCGGCTGAGCGTGTGGCTGCCCGCCGGCCCCGGATCGGACATGCTGTTCACCCGCATCGCGCAGGATCTTGCCGCGATCGGCGTCACCGCCGTGCGCGCGCCGGAAGACGAGACGGGCGACTTGCGCCTGATTGACGACGTGGCGCGTTATCCGCGCGCGGCGTGGTATCTCAATCGCCTGTCCTGCGCGGTGAAGCGCGGCCTGTGCGCCGCCGATGCCGATGCCCTTGTCACCCAGGCGGGGGACACTACCGATCCGGCCGAACGGGCCGCCTTGCTGACCGAGGCCGAGGCGGAGCTGACCTCGGCCAATGTCTATATCCCGTTCGGCGCGCCGATCCGCTGGTCGCTGGTGCGCGGCAATGTCAGCGGCTTTGCCACCAATGCCTGGGCCTGGCACCCCTTGATGCCGCTGGCCTGGCTGCCCAAATGATGTCCGGCGGGTTTGCCGCTGGATGGAGTTGACCGGATTGGCGATACAGCAGGATGCGGTTCGGCGGATGCCGATCGAGTTACCCCTCGGCACCGATGCGATGTCGGTCCGCCAGCGCGTCGAAGTGCTGGAAAAGGTGCTGGAACGCGCCTTCACCATCCCCGGCACGCGCCAGACGATCGGCCTTGATGCCGTGGTCGGGCTGGTGCCGGTGGCCGGGGACGTGATTTCGGCCGTGCTGGGGCTCTACCTCGTGTGGGAAGCGCGCAATCTGGGCATGTCGAAGTTCCAGCTGGCCCGGATGCTGGGCAATGTCGGCTTTGATGCGATGGTCGGCGCGGTGCCTTTCGCGGGCGATCTATTCGACTTCGTGTTCCGTTCGAACAGCCGCAACTTGCGCATCGTGCGCAGGCATCTCGACAAGCATCACCCCCACACCCGCGTCATCGACGCCTAGAATCGGATTCGGCGAGGCTGAATCAGAGCGGTGCCGAATCAGGCTCCGGGGTCCGATCTCACCAGGACGGCGCCAACTTCCCTATCCGTCCTGCCCCATGCGCGCTATGGCGCGCGCATGAGAGAGGCATGTCTATTGGCGGTGTTGCTGGCGCTGGCCGGCTGCGGCAAGGCGGACAACGAGCCCGGCCCCGGCGGCGTCACCGTGGGCGAGGCGCGCGCGCTCGATGAAGCGGCGGCCATGCTCGACCAGCGCCGCCCGCCCGCCGAAGCGTTGCGGCCGACCGCACGCGAGGCGCCGATGCCCGAGGTGTCCGATACCGGCGAATGATGCGGGCAGTGGTGCTTCGCGCCAGCGGATCGAACCTTAGTCAAAGCTCACTTTGCCGCGCCCGGCCTTGACCGCGCCGCGCAGTTTCTTGCCTTTGAGCCGCTGCTCCTTGCCCACCCGGTTGAGCCGGCTTTTCGCACGCTTTTCCGGCAGTTTCTGCGCTTCGGTGAGCAAGTCGGCGAGGCGTTCGCGCGCGTCGGCGCGGTTCATTTCCTGCGTGCGGAAACGGCGCGCGGTCAGCACCAGTTCGCCGCGCGCGGTCATGCGGCTGCCGGCGAGTTGCTTCAGGCGGTGGAACACCGGCGGATCGAGGCGCAGCGCGAAGATGTCGAGGCGAAGCTGCACGGCGGTCGCCACCTTGTTGACGTTCTGCCCGCCCGGCCCGGTCGAGGCGATGAAGCTCTCGGTGGCGAGAGCTTGCGCGCGCTCGATCAGGTCAGCCATCTTGGAAGCCGAGCGCGGTGAAATCGGCGGGCAATGGGCTCGTCGCCGCGACCGGCTCCTTGCCTTCGCGCGGGATGGCCAGCGCGGCGCAATGCAGCATCGTCCGGCTGGCACCTTTGCCCGCGCCATAGACCGGATCGCCGAGCAGCGGCACGCCGAGCCCGGAGGCGGCATGGACGCGGATCTGGTGGGTGCGCCCGGTCTCGGGCCGGAATTCGACCAGCGTCAGCCCGCCGCGCGTGTCCAGCTTGCGCCAGTGCGTGACCGAGGGCTTGCCCTTGCGCGCCGGGATCATCCGCCAGCCGTCCTTCGCAGTGCTGACCTTGGACAGCGCCAGTTCGATCGTGCCTTCCTCGCCGACGATGTCACCCGCCAGCACGCCGAGATAGCGCTTCTCGACCCGCTTTTCCTCGAACGCGGCGGAAAAGCGCTTCAGCGCCTTGGGGTTGCGCGCCAGCAGGAGGCAGCCCGAGGTGTCGCGATCGAGCCGATGGACCGGCATGGGCACGCGCTGGAAGCCCAGCTTCAGTTCGTCGAGCCGATCGTCCAGGCTGGGCCCGCCGGCGCGGGGCCGGTCCAGCGGCAGGCCGGCTGGCTTGTCGATCACCAGGGCCTCGGCATCCTCGAACAGGATCGCAAGCTCGGTCACGCCACGGCCCGGGCGATCCGCCGCAGGGCCTCGTCCAGCGTGGCCTCGTCCGCCGCGAAGCTGATGCGGAAGCCGTCCTTGCCGCCAAAGCCCGATGCCGGCACGATCGCCACGCCGTGTTCCAGCAAGTGCAGCGCCAGCTTCACGTCATCGCCGAAGCGGCCCATCAGCGGCGTGGCATCGACCATGCAGTAGAACGCGCCGTCGGGCACCGGGGTGGAGAGGCCGGGGATAGCGTTGATCGCCGCAACCACCCGGTCGCGCCGCTGGCGGAACCGCTCCCGCCATCCGGCCAGGAATTCCTGCGGCCCTTCGAACGCGGCGACGGCGGCGGCCTGGCTGATCGAGCAGGGATTGCCCGAACTGTGCGACTGGAGCTTTTCCATCGCGCGGATCAGCCATTCCGGGCCTGCCGCCACGCCGATGCGAAAGCCGGTCATCGCGTGGCTCTTGGACAGGCCCGAGACGGTGAGGATGCGGTCGGCAAGGTCCGGGCACAGGTTCGCCAGCGTGGCATGCGGCGCCCCGGTGTAGTTGAGCGGGGCATAGATATCGTCGCTCAGCACCATCACGCGCGGATGGTGGCGCAGCACTTCGCCGATCCCCAGCAGCATTTCGGGCGGATACCAGGCGCCGGTCGGATTGCCGGGGCTGTTGAGCAGCAGCCACTGCGTCCTGGGGCCGATCTGCGCTTCCAGATCGGCGGGCGAAAACCGGAAGCCGCGCCGGGGCGAAGTGATCAGCGGGACGAGCTTGCCGCCAGCGAAGCGCACGATCTCGGGATAGCTGACCCACCATGGGGCAGGCACGATCACTTCCTCGCCCTCGCTCACCGTGGCGAGCAGGGCGTGGAAGATCGCCTGTTTGCCGCCCGCGCTCACCGTCACGCGGCTCACCGGCACTGCGATGCCGAGATCGCGGGCGAAATGCAGCACGGTGGCGTGTTTCAGCCGGCTGGTGCCGCCAACGGGGGTATATTTCGTCTCGCCCCGATCCAGCGCCGCCTTGGCGGCCTCGATGACGTGCGGCGGCGTGGCGAAATCGGGCTCTCCCACCGAGAGCGAGATGATATCGATCCCCTCTTCGCGCAATTGCGTGGCGCGATCGGTCATGGCCGTCGTCTGCGAAGGGGAAATGCGCGAAAGGGCGAGGGAAGTGTGCATCAGGTCAGCAGCCTTGCGGGAAGAAGTCCGCGCAGGCCGTTGCCGATCAGGAAGCCTTCGGCAAGGTCTTCCAGCGTCAGTTCGGCTTCGATCGCGTGGCCCTGGTCGATCAGCGCGCGGCGCAGCACGCCGGGCAGCAGGCCCAGCCGGGCCGGCGGCGTCAGCAGCGTGTCGCCCCGTTCGACGAAAAGGTTGGTGAAGCTGCCTTCGGTGACGCGCCCGTCATCGCGCAGGAACAGCACTTCGTCCGCGCCCGCGCCGCGCGCGGCGGCCAGCCCGGCCGCGTAAAAGCCGCGATCGCTGGTCTTGTGGCGCAGCCGCCAGTCGCTTTCGTCCACGGGCAGGCGCATCACCGCCACGGTCGCGGGCTCGGGCAGGGGGGGCGGCATCTCGGCCAGTTCCAGGCTGTAGGCGCCGCTGCGCGCGGCGACGAGGCGCAGCTTCGCGGGCCGCTCGGCATCGAAGCACAGCGCCTGGATGGCATTGCGCACGGCATGGCGATCGAACGCGAAGCCCAGTTCGGCGGCGCTTGCCTTGATCCGTTCCAGATGCAGTTCAAGATGGACAATGCCCTCTTCGGGCGTGAAACGCATGGTCTCGATCAGGTCGAAACGGGCGGGAGAAGCCTCCCCTGCCGATTGTCGCACGAAACCCCCTTTGACCAAGCATTCCCGCCATTCGGGCAATGCTTCGGAATCCGCGACGATCGCCGATCCCACCCCCAGCACCGCGCGGCCCCCGCCGCCATCGCCGGGTGCCAGGCGCAAAGTGCGGATTGCCACATTAAACGCCGCATCGCCAGAGGCATCGATCCGGCCGATCGCGCCGCAATAGGGCCCGCGCGGATCGCGTTCGGTCGCCGCGATCAACTCCATCGCGCGGATCTTGGGCGCGCCGGTGATCGACCCGCAGGGAAACAGCGCGCGCAGCAGGTCCACCGCGCCCAGCCCCTCGCGCAGCGTGCCATGGACGGTGGAGACCATCTGGTGGACCGTGGGATAAGTCTCGACCGCGAAAGGCGCCTCGACCCGGACGCTGCCCGCTTCGGCCACGCGCGAAAGGTCGTTGCGCATCAGGTCGACGATCATCAGGTTTTCCGCCCGATCCTTGATCGAGGCGGCGAGTTCGGCGCGCAAGGCATGGTCATGCTCCGCGTCGCGCCCGCGCGGACGCGTGCCTTTCATCGGCTTGACCCGCGCCGAACGGCCGCGCAGCGCGAAGAACAGCTCGGGCGAGAAGCTGAGCAGCCAGTGCGCGCCATCGTGCACCACCCCGCCATAGCCGGCCTCCGCCGCCGGGCGGATGGCGGCGTAAAGCGACAGCGGATCGCCGCGATAGGGCCCGGCCAGCGGGAAGGTGAGGTTCGCCTGATAGATGTCGCCAGCGGTGATCGCTTCGCGCAGGCCGGCGAAATCGCGGGCATAGGCGCCCAGCGAGACTTGCGGTTCCAGCGGCCCGATCGCCGCGCCCGGCGCGGCGGCGTGGCGCGCCAGCCAGGCCGGCATCGCGGTTGCGGGAATCGTCTCGTACCCCCTGAAGGCGCCGAACCACAGCAGCGGACCGTCCGCCCCGGTGCGCCGGGGCAGCAGGCCGGCCAGGCGCGGTTCGAGCGCGAGCCCGGCTTCATAGGCGATATAGCCGGCCAGCTCGCGCCCCGCGGCGGCCAGATCGCCGATGCGTTCGAGCGCGGGAGCCACTTCCTCGGCGCGGCGCGCGATCACCGTCTCCACCGGATCGCGGTAGAGCCGCGCGTCGGCGGCGCCTTCGGGGCGGGCATCGTCGAGAAGGACGAACGGGCTGGGCATCGCGGATCGCTGCATGGTACCGCGCCATCCCTAGCGGCCCGCGCGCGCGCTGGCAAAAAAGCCTCTCGCCCTCAGGCCGTGGCGGTCCTATCACAAGCCGCGAAGCGGGCTGGGAGCGATGCATGGACGAAATCTACCTGGGGCTGGGCGGCAACGGTGAACGGCAGGTGCTGCGCCTCGGGCGCGCCAACCGTCACGGGCTGGTCGCCGGGGCCACGGGTACGGGCAAGACGGTGACGCTCCAGACCGTGGCCGAGCAGTTTTCCGCCGCCGGCGTCCCGGTGTTCCTGGCCGATGTGAAGGGCGATCTTTCGGGCATCGCCATGGCCGGCAGCGCGCAGGCCAGGAATGCCGACAAGCTGGAAGCGCGGGCCCGGGAAATCGGCATCGCCGACTATGCCTATCGGGACAACCCGGCGGTGTTCTGGGATCTCTATGGCGAGCAGGGGCACCCCATCCGCACGACGATCTCCGAGATGGGGCCGCTGCTGCTGGCGCGGCTGCTGGATCTTAACGAGACGCAGGAAGGCGTGCTCAACATCGTCTTCCGCTTCGCCGACGAGCAGGGCCTGCTGCTGCTCGATCTGGACGACCTGCAGGCCATGCTGGCCCACGCCGCCGAGCACGCGGGCGATCTTTCCGCCCGGTACGGCAATGTTTCCAAGGCCAGCGTCGGCACGATCCAGCGCCAGCTCCTCACGCTCGACAGCCAGGGCGCGGCCCAGTTCTTCGGCGAGCCGGCGCTGGAGATCAAGGATTTCATCCGCTGCGACGAGCAGGGGCGCGGCGTGATCAACGTGCTGGCCGCCGACAAGCTGATGCAGAGCCCCAAGCTCTACGCCACCTTCCTGCTCTGGCTGCTGGCCGAACTGTTCGAGACGCTGCCCGAAGTGGGCGACCCGGAAAAGCCGGGCCTGGTGTTCTTCTTCGACGAGGCGCACTTGCTGTTCGATGATGCGCCCAAGGCGCTGCAGGACAAGATCGAGCAAGTCGTGCGGCTGATCCGTTCCAAGGGCGTGGGCGTCTATTTCGTCACCCAGAACCCGATCGACGTGCCCGAGGAGGTCGCGGGCCAGCTGGGCAACCGCGTGCAGCACGCGCTGCGCGCCTTCACCCCGCGCGACCAGAAGGCGATCAAGGCGGCGGCCGAGACCTTTCGGATCAACCCCGACCTTGATGTCGAGGCGGCGATCACCGAGCTGAAGGTGGGCGAGGCGCTGGTTTCCACGCTGGACGACGAAGGCGCGCCATCGGTGGTGCAGCGCACGCTGATCGCGCCGCCGCGTTCGCGGCTCGGGCCGGTCACGCCCAAGGAACGGGCCATCATCCAGTCGATCAGCCCGTTCGGGGGCAAGTATGACCAGCGGGTGGACCGTGAGAGCGCCGAAGAAGTGCTCGCGGCCAAGGCGGCCGATGCCGCCGCCACCGCCCGGCAAGTCGAGGAAAAAGGAGAGGAGGAAGTCCGCAAGCGCGAACGCATGAGCACCGGGCTCTGGGACGGGCTTGCCGGGAAAGTCGCCAGGCAGGCGGCGGGCGCCGCCGCGGCCAGCGCGGGGGCGATCCTGGCGGGCAAGCTGCAGGGCAAGACCAGCCGGGCCAGCCCCACCGCCTCCGCCGCCAGCGCGGCGGCGGGCACGATCGGCTCGACGATCGAAAAGGCTCTCGGCATTCCCGGCATCGGCCGTTTCGCGCGCAATCTTATCGGCGGGCTGATGCGATAACCGGATGGCGCCAAAGCGACTGATTTTTTCCATTGCCGCTGCCGTCCTTGCCGTTCTTGCAAACCCCGCGTTGGGGGAGGACGGGCAGCCGATCGAGGTTGTGGGCGAACGCGCTCCGCCGGCCGCCCTCGCGGGCCGCCTGGGGGACGAAGTGCGGCCGGTCGCCTATCGGCTGGACCTGACGGTCGATCCTTCGCGGGAGCGGTTCGGCGGGCAGGTGGAGATCGACGTGACCCTGGCCGGGCCCCGGCACGAGATCGACCTGCATGGCCGCGATCTGGACGTGCGGCGGGCCGAGGCGCGCATCGGCGGCAGGATCGTGGCGGGGCGCTGGCGCCAGCGCGATCCGACCGGCGGCGCCACCCTGACCTTTCCCGAGGATCTGCCGGCGGGCCCCGTCACGCTGGTGTTCGATTACGATGCCGCTTTCGCGCAGAGCCCGGCCGGCATGTTCCACCTGCAAGTCGACGGCGCGTGGTACAGCTGGACCCAGTTCCAGTCGATCGACGCGCGCGCGGCGTTTCCCTCGTTCGACCAGCCCGGCTTCAAGACGCCGTTTTCCATCACGCTGCACACGCCCCCCGGCCTCATGGCGGTGAGCAATGCGCCCGAGATCTCCACCACCGCGCGCGACGGGGGCGAGGTCCACCGCTTCGCCGAAACGCCGCCGCTGCCGACCTATCTGGTGGCGATGATGGTGGGGCCGTTCGTCAGCCTGGCGGGCGAAGTGCCGCCCACCGTGCAACGCGCCAGGCCGCTGCCGCTGCGCATCATCACCACGCGCCAGAACGCAGGCAAGATGGCCTTCGCGCTCGAAGGCTCCAAGCTGATCGTACGGCTGCTGGAAGATTACTTCGACGGGCCGTTCCCGTTTCCCAAGCTCGATCAGGTCACGACGCCGATCCTGCCCGGCGCGATGGAGAACCCCGGCGCGGACCTTTACCGCGACGACCTGCTGATCATGGACGAGAACGCGCCCGTCGCGCAGCAGCGCGAATTCGGCCGCATCGTCGCGCACGAGCTGGCCCACCAGTGGTTCGGCGATCTGGTCACGCCCGAATGGTGGGACGATCTCTGGCTGAACGAGAGCTTCGCCAACACGATGGGCTATTTCATCGGCGATGCCTGGCGGCCCGCGCTCAATATCCGTTCGGGCGTGCTGGTGGAGGGGTTCGAAGCGATGAACACCGACGCGCTGGTGGCCGGCCGGCCGATCCGCCAGCCGATCAGGAGCAATGACCGGATCGATTCGGCTTTCGATTCGATCACATACGGCAAGGGCGGGCACGTGATCGCGATGATCTCGGTCTATCTCGGGCGCGATACCTTCCGCGATGGGGTGCGCCGCTATATCGCCGCGCATCGCTACGGCACGGCCACCAGCGCCGATTTCTTCGACGCGCTGGCCGAAGCGGCCAACGATCCGCGCATCGTCACCGCCATGCGCAGCTTCGTGGAACAGCAGGGCGTGCCGCTGCTCGTCTTCCGGCGCGATGGCGATCGCTTCACCGTCAGCCAGTTGCGCTATGCCCCGTTCAGCGAAGTGGCGCCGGATACCCGCTGGTCTATCCCGATGTGCGTGCGGCGCGATCGCAACCGGCTGTGCAAGCTGATTACCGAGCGGACCGAGCATTTCGAGCTGAAAGGCGACGGTCCGCTGGTGCCCAATGTCTGGGGCACCGGCTATTACCGCTTCGAGCTGGCCGACCGCCACTGGCAGGCGCTGATCCGGCACGCGAACCGGTTGAGCGGCGGGGAAGCGCTGGCGCTGGTCGATTCGCTCAATGCCTCGGTCCTGGCCGGGCGGGGCAACGTGTCGGAACTGGCGCGGCTGGCGCGCAAGCTGGTCCGCCACCCGGACAGCTACGCCGCCGATGCCGCCGACCGGGCGATGAGCGATCTGGTGCGCATGGGCATCGTCGATGCCGAAGGACGGCGCGGCTGGCGCGATTTCCGCCAGCGGACCTATCTCAAGCTGCTGGGCGAATATGGCTTCGATCCGCGCGCCGGGGCCTACGCGCACGAGCCGGCCGAGCGCACGCAGCGGCGCGTGCAGATCGTCTCGGCGCTGCTCGGCACCGCGGGGGCGGGGCACTTGCGGCGCCAGCTGCGCGATGCGACCGAGGCCTATCTGGCCGGCGACCATGCCGCGCTCGATCCGTCATGGCTGGCCCACGCGCTCGACCTCCACCTCTATTTCGGTAACGACAAGACGGCGCGGGCGCTGGTCGAACAGGCGCTCTCGTCCGAAGATCCGGTGTTCCGGCCCGAGGCGCTGGGCGCGGCGGCGCGCACCGGCAACAAGGCCATCGCCGCCTGGCTGCTCGACCTGGACGATCCGCGCCTGCGCCCCAGCGAGCGCAGCGACATCCTGGATGGCGTCATGGCGCGCAGTTCGACGCGCGATGAAGGCTACGAATGGATCGTGCGCCATGCCGACAGCCTGCTTTCGGGCAGCGGCGGCCTGTTCTTCGCGACCCGGCTGCCGCGCGCGGTCGGCCATTTCTGCTCGGTCGCGCGGGCGGACCGCATCGCCAGCGACTTGCGGCCCAAGCTGGCCGCGACGCCGGGCGCGGTGGAACTGGAACGCTCGATCGAGCGCGTGCGCAATTGCGGCGTGCTCGACAAGACGCTGGGGATGGAAATCTCGCGCGGCTTCGCCAAGCTCAGGTGAGCGGCAGCGCCAGCCGCGCGGTCAGGCCCAGGATCGCCCCGTCGGGCGCGCGCCGGTTCGACAAGGTGAGGTCGCCGCCATGCTGGTCGGCAATGGCGCGGGCCAGCGCGAGGCCCAGCCCGGCGCCCCCGGTTTCCGAATTGCGCGAGGGGTCGCCGCGCGTGAACGGATGCATCATCGCCTCGATCACGTCGTCGGGAATGCCCGGCCCTTCATCGTCGATGCGGATGACGGCCAGCCCGCCCTCGCGCGCCAGCGAGACGCGCGCGCGCTGGCCATAGCGCAAGGCATTGCCGATCAGGTTGCGCAGCGCCCGGCGCAGCCAGGTCGGCCGCAGTTCCAGCACCACGCGCTCGATCTCGCCGAACTCCACCGGCTCGCCCATGTCCTCGTATTCCTCGATCACCGAGCCGACCAGCGCGGAAAGCTCGGTGCGTTCACGCGGGTCGCTGGGCCGGCCGACGCGGGCGAGCGAGAGGATATCGTCCAGCGTGCGCACGATATCCTCGATCGTGGAGGCCATGCGCGCGCGCTCGGTATCGTCCTCGACCGATTCGATCCGCACGCGCAGCGCGGCCAGCGGGGTCTTGAGGTCGTGCCCGATCGCGCCGAGCATCACGTCCTTCTCGTCCAGCAGCGCGGCGATGCGCGCTTCCATGGCATTGTGCGCCACGATCAGCCGGCGCATGTCATCCGGGCCCGAAGGCAGCACCTGGCCATCGGCGTCCTGCGTCGCGGCGAAGTGCTCGATCCGCCGGGTCAGCGCGGCGAGCGGCCGGGTGATGCGCCGCAGGATCAGCGCCACCGCGCCCACCAGCACCAGATAGATCACCAGCGTCTGGACCAGCAGCGGCCGCAGCAAGGCGGATTCGGCGCGGGGCGAACGGATGCGCGCGATCATCCAGCTTGCATCGGGCGCCGCGCGCACACCGGCCACCAGCAGATGCGTATCGTGCGCCTCCTTGTCATCGCCCCGACCCTGGCCTTGCCGCGCCGCGTGGCGCGCGGCCCAGGCGCGGGCCACCGGATCGTCGCCGACCGCGCGTTGCACGACGACGACTTGCGCGGCCGGGATGCCCTGTTCCGTCAGGATCTCGCGCAGGCCGGTTTCGGCATGATCATCGGAGACTTCGCCCGCCTGGAGCGGCGATCGCGAGCTGTATTCCACGCGCAGCCCGCGCGGCAGCCCATCGCCGAACGGGTTGAAGCGCCGCACCTGGGCAGCGCGCTTGGCGCCGCGCGTCTCCATCGCCAGCCGGAAGGCGACCGCGTTCAGCAGCGCGCTTTCGAAGCGTTCGCGCTGCGCGCGATAGATCAGCACGGCGCTGATGCTCTGGACCAGCAGCAGCGCGACCGCCACCGCGAGCAGCATCTGGCCCATCAGGCTGCGGGGGCGCGGGAAATTCATGCCGCATCCTGCGGAACGCGCCTGACATCGGCGGCCAGCATGTAGCCGCCGCCCCAGACGGTCTGGATCAGTTGCGGATTGCGGCTGTCGACCTCGATTTTGCGGCGCAGGCGGCTGACCTGGTTGTCGACCGCGCGATCGAACAGATGCGCCTCGCGGCCCTGCACCATGTCGAGCAGCCGGTCGCGATCGAGCACTTGCCGGGGATGCTCAAGGAAGGCCATCAGCAGCCGGAACTCGACCGAGGAAATGGCGACGACCGCGCCTTCGCTGTCGGTGAGCCGGCGCTTGAGCGGATCGAGTTGCCAGCCTTCGAATTCGAACACCTCGTCCTCGACCGGCGCGGCCGACGGCGTGCGCGCCGCGCGGCGCAGCACGCTGCGCACGCGTGCGACCAGTTCGCGCGGCTCGAACGGCTTGACGACATAGTCGTCGGCGCCGATCTCCAGGCCGATGATCCGGTCGGTCGCCTCGCCTCGGGCGGTGATGAAGATCACGGGAATGTCGCGGCTTTCAACAAGGTGCCGGCACAGCGAAAGGCCATCCTCGCCCGGCATCATGATATCGAGCAGGACCAGGTCGGCCGTATCCTCGCGCAGGCGGCTGCGCGCGTCGGCGGCGCTGGCGGCCTGGGTCACGTCGAACCCCTGGCGCGAGAGGTACTCGGCCAGGGGTTCGCGCAGGGCTGCTTCGTCATCGACAAGCAGCAGCTTGGTGGGCGCGGATTCATTCATGGGATTCGCCTGCCGCGCCCTCCGGTCAATTCGCGGCCTTGCTGGCGCGCATTTCCTGCCACTTGGCCTTCATCTGCGCCCGCGCGGCCTGCCGTTCCTCCTTCGTGACCTGGCCGTCCTTGTTGGCGTCCAGCATATCGAAGTGCTTGGCGGCGGCGGCGGTGAATTCGGCCTGGGTGATCGCGCCGTCCTTGTCGGCATCGGCCATCCGGCCCATCATCATCATGCCGCCATGGCCGCCGCGCTTGCCCCAGCCGCGATGGCCGCGATCCTTGCCGTCCTGGCCCTTGTCGCCCCGGTTGGCCATCGGCCCGTCGCCCATCGGCTTTTGCACCATGAACTCGGCGCGCGAGATCTGGCCGTCGCTGTTGGCGTCGAGCGCGGCGAACCGCTTCGCGCGCATTTCCTCCATGCGCGCCGTGCGGTCCGCCTTGTCCAGCTTGCCGTCCTTGTTGGCATCCATCCGGGTGAACATCGCCGCGGCATGGGTCTGCATCTCGGCGCGGGTGAGGGTTCCGTTGCCATCGGCATCGGGGCGCGTGCTCTGCTGGGCATAGGCGCCGCCCGCCATCGCGAGCGCGGCTATCGGCAGGCCGATCATCCACTTTTTCATTTCAATCACTCCAATCACTGCTTCCAGGGGAAAACGGTGAAAGCCGCGAGGCGGGGGAAGGGAAGGGAAGTTTCTGCCCCGCGACTTTCTAAGGAGCAGTTCTAGAGCCATTGTGTCGCGCGTTTATGCCGGTATTCCGCGAATTTGTCGCCAATTGTCACCAAAGCGAACATGTGTTCATGCGGCCGCAAGTTCCTCCGGCATTGTTGGCTTCTCGCCATGTTCATGGCTGGGCCGGCACGCAGAACGCATTCATCTTGTTGCCATCGGGATCGCGAAAATAGGCGGCGAAGAAACCATTGGCGCGTGGGCCCGGAGGGCCTTCGCAACTGCCGCCATGGGCCAGCGCGGCGGCGTGGACATCGCGCACCTGCTGCTCGCTCGCGGCCATCAGCGCGAACATCGTGCCGTTGCCCCGGTTGGCCGCTTCGCCGTCGAACGGATAAGTGATGCCGATGCTTGGCCCGCCATCGGGAAAGCTCCAGCCGATCGCGCGATCGTGCGCGAAGCTGCGCGCGCCGCCGAAGGCGTCCATGATCGCATCGTAAAAGCGCGCCCCGCGCTCCAGGTCATTGGTTCCGAAAGTCACGTGGGCAACCGGCACTGTCTCTCTCCCGCTTGTTGGCGGGCCGATTGAAGCAAGCCGGCCGCCCCGTGGCAAGGGCCGCGATGGCGCGCGGCCGGGGGCCGGATGCCGTCAACCCGCGACGAAGGCGTTGAGCTTGTTGCCATCGGGATCGCGGAAATAAGCGGCATAGAAGCCTTCGCCGCGCGGCCCCGGCGCGCCTTCGTCGGTGCCGCCGTGGCTCAGCGCGATATCGTACAGGCGCTTGACCTGATCCTCGTCCTTCGCTTCGAGCGCGACCATCACGCCGTTGCCCACTGTCGCGGCCTTGCCGTCAAACGGCCTGGTCAGGCCGATGCCGGGCGCGCCGCCGGGCACGCCCCAGGCAATGAAGCTCTCGAAGTCCATCATGCGGCCCACGCCCAGTTCGGCAGCGATGGCATCGTAGAACCTCGCGCCGCGCTGCAGGTCGTTGGTGCCGAGCGTTACGTATCCGATCATCTCATGGGTCTCCCTTGCGACTCAGTCAATAATCAGAACATTACGAGAACAAAGGTCGTCCTACAAGGGCTGGCACTGCGCTTCCAGCCAGGCCTTGTCCGCGCCTTCGAGCCGGGGCCCGATCACCTCCAGCACGCGTGCGTGATAGGCATTCCACCAGGCGCGTTCCTCGGGCGCGAGCAGCGCCGGATCGACTAGCGCCCGGTCGATCGGCACCAGCGTGAGCGTTTCGAAGCCGAGGAACGCGTCTTCCGCCCCCGCGATCTCGCGCGGCTCGACCAGCACCAGGTTCTCGATGCGGATGCCGTATTCGCCGGTCTTGTAGTAGCCCGGCTCGTCCGAAAGGATCATGCCGGGCAGCAGCTCCTGATCGCCGCCGGCCTGCGCGCCGCCCGACTTGGCGATGCGCTGCGGCCCTTCATGCACCGAAAGGAAGCTGCCGACGCCGTGGCCGGTGCCGTGCGCATAGTCGAGGCCGGCGGACCACAGGAACTGCCGCGCCAGCACGTCGAGCTGGCTGCCCGACGTGCCGCGCGGGAAGACCGCGCGGGCCAGCGCGATGTGGCCCTTGAGCACGCGGGTGAAGCGGTCCTTCACTTCGGCGGGCGGTGCGCCGGGGCCGATCCAGACGGTGCGGGTGATATCGGTGGTGCCGTCCGGGTACTGGCCGCCCGAATCGACGAGATAGACGCTGCCCGGTTCGAGCACGCGGTTGGTCTCCTCGCTGACGCGGTAGTGGACCACGGCGCCGTTCGGCCCCGCGCCCGAGATCGTGTCGAACGACAGGTCGCGCAAGTCCCCGCTGTCCTCGCGGAAGCGCTGGAGCCGAGCGGCGGCGGCCAGTTCGTCCACGCCGCCCTTGGGCGCCTCAGTCGCGATCCAGCGCAGGAAGCGCGAGACGGCGGCGCCATCGCGCGCCTGCGCGTCGCGGTGGCCCTGCTGTTCGACCGGGTTCTTCACCGCCTTGGGCAGCACGGTGGGATCGCGTTCCTCGATCACCGTCGCCCCGCCCTGTTCCAGCGCGGTGAAGATCGCCTGCACCGCGCGTTCGGGATCGACCGCGATGCGCTTGCCGGCCAGGCCATGCAGCGCCGGCACGAAGCCCTCGCGCGGCTGGATGCGCACCGCATTGCCCAGATGCTGGCGCAGTTCGGGCGTCAGCTTCTCCTCGGCGATGAACAGGTCGGCGGTGCCATCGGCATGGGCGATGACATAGGACAGCGTGACCGGCGTGCGTTCCACGTCGCTGCCGCGGATGTTGAGCAGCCAGGCGATCGAATCGAGCGCGGAGATCACGGCGGCATCGAGCTTGCGTTCGGTCAGCCATTCGGACACCGCCTCGCGCTTGGCCTGGCTCGACAGGCCGGCGAAGCGATCCGCGTGCACCAGCGCCGGGGCGGGGGAAGGGGCGGGCCGATCGTCCCAGATGGCATCGACCGGGTTGGCCGCCACCGCGACGAGTTCGCCGTCCTTTTCCGCCAGCGCCTTCGTCACCGCCGCGACCCAGCCCTTGCCATGGAGCCAGGCGTCATAGCCGATCCGTGCGCCGGCCGGGGCATGGGTGCCCAGCCATTTGGCCACATTGGTCTGCGGCACGCTTTCATAGGCATAGAGCCGTCCGTCGACCTGATCGCGCACTTGCAGCGTATAGCGGCCATCGACGAAGATCGCGGCCGAAGGTTCCAGCGCGCTGTCGGTCAGCACCGCGACGGTGCCGGCCGATCCGCCGAACCCGGTCAGCCAGGCGAGGCGCTGGGCATAGGCGCCGACATATTCGCTCATATGCTCGTCTGAAATCGGGATGACGAACCCGTCGAGCCCCTGTCGCTGGAGTTCCTTGCGCAAGGCATCGAGGCGGGCTTCATGGGTGTTCATCAGCATGGTTCGGGTATCCGGCTTGCGGGGGCCATCCCGCCAACATAGATGCGAGGGATGGCAAGTTCCACCCAGACCCGCGCCGGCAGCCTCTCCGGGCCTCCGAAAGCCGCGAAAAAGCCGCACAGCTTCACCCATCATGGCGTGACCGTGCATGACGATTACGCCTGGCTGCGCGATCCGGGCTATCCCGAAGTGACCGACCCGGAAGTGCTCGCCCACCTGGAAGCGGAGAACGCGTGGTTCGAAGCGCGCATGGCGCCGCACGGCGAACTGGTGGAGCGGCTGTTCCGCGAAATGCGCGGCCGGATCCAGGAAGCCGACAAGTCGGTGCCGCAAAAGGATGGCGACTGGCTCTACTGGATCGAGTTCGAGGAAGGCGCGGAATACAAGAAATGGTGGCGGCGGCCGATCGCGGGCGGCCCCGACGAGCTGATCCTCGATGAAGTGGCGCTGGCCGAGGGCAAGGACTATTTCAACCTGGGCGCGATCGCGACGAGCATGAACGGGCGCCTGCTCGCCTATGCCTTCGACGACAACGGCTCGGAACGCTTCACCGTCCGCATCAAGGATCTGGCGAGCGGCGAGCTGCTCGCCGACGAGATTCCCGGCACCCTGTCCTCGCTCGTCTGGGTCGCGGGCGACAAGGCGCTGGTCTATTCGCTCGCCAACGAGAACTGGCGCACCGACAATGCCCGGCTGCACTGGCTGGGCCAGGATCTGTCAGAGGATATCGAGCTTTATCATGAGGATGACGAGGGGTTCCGGGTCGGCTCCTCGCTTTCGGCCAACGAGAAGTGGCTGGTCATCGGCGCCAGCGATCATGAAACCAGCGAGGTCCGGCTGATCCCGGCCGATGATCCGCTGGCCGCGCCGATCCTCGTCCGCCCGCGCCGGAAAGGCGTCGAATACGATGTCGATGAGCGCGACGGCACGCTGTATGTCCACGCCAACGACACGCACGAGAACTTCCGCCTCGCCACCGCCCCGCTCGACCGGCCGGGCGAATGGACGACGCTGATCGAGGGTTCGGACGAATTCTACCTGACCGGCTTCGGCCTGTTCCGCGACTTCTACGTGGTCGAGGGCCGCCGCGCCGGGCTAGACTGGATCGAGGTGCGCTATTACGACGATCCCGGCCGGATCGAGCCGATCGCCTTTCCCGAGGCGAGCTATTCGGCCGGACTTTCCAACAATCCCGAATGGCACATGGAAAAGCTGCGGCTGTCCTACGAATCGATGGTCAGCCCGGCGACGGTCTATGACTATCACGTTGCCGGCGGCACCCTGGAAACGCTGAAGGTGCAGCAGATCCCCTCGGGCTACGACGCCGCGCTCTACACCACCGAGCGGCTGGAGATCACCGCCCGCGATGGCACCGCGATTCCGGTCAGCGTCGTCATGCGCAAGGATCGCGCGCCGGGCGGGCCGCTGCATCTCTATGGCTATGGCGCTTACGGCATCGCGATCGAGCCGGGCTTCTCGACCTCGCGGCTCAGCCTCGTCGATCGCGGCTTTGCTTATGCCATCGCGCATATCCGGGGCGGGGATGACCTGGGCCGTGCCTGGTACAAGGCCGGCAAGCTGGAGAAGCGCACCAACACGTTCAACGATTTCGTCGATGCGGCCCGGGCGCTGATCGATCGCGGCTATACCGCGAAGGGCCGGATCAGCATCTCGGGCGGATCGGCGGGCGGAGAGCTGATGGGCGCGGTGGTCAATTCCGATCCCGAACTGTTCGGCGCGGTCGTCGCGCATGTGCCGTTCGTCGACGTGCTGGCGACGATGCTGGACCCTTCGCTGCCGCTGACGCCGGGCGAATGGCCCGAATGGGGCAATCCCATCGAGGACCAGGCCGCCTTCGATCTGATCCGCGGCTACAGCCCCTATGACAACGTGCGCGCGCAGGCCTATCCGCCGATGATGGTGACGGCCGGCCTCAACGATCCGCGCGTGACCTATTGGGAACCGGCCAAGTGGGTGGCGCGGCTGCGCGAACTGAAGACCGACGGCCATGAGCTGATCCTCAAGACCAACATGGGCGCGGGCCACGGCGGCAAGTCCGGCCGGTTCGAGAGCTTGCGCGAAACGGCCGAGGAATTCGCCTTTATCCTGTGGCAGCTGGGCGTGGCGGACTGACCCGATGGGCAACGGCTTCACCATGACCTTCACGGCGGGGCCCGAGCACATCGACGTGATGGGCCACGTCAACAACGCGGTTTGGGTGCAGTGGATGGAAGTGATCGCCACCGCCCATTGGCAGGCGGTGGCGTCGGCCGAGCATCAGGCGCGTTATGCCTGGGTCGTGACGCGGCACGAGATCGACTATCGCGGCAACGTGCGCGAAGGCGAGCAAGTCACCGCGCATACGTTCATTCCCGAGGGGCCCAGCGGCGCGCGGTTCGATCGGCGCGTGGAGTTTCGCGACGCGGCGGGCAAGCCCATCGTCTCGGCGCGCACCACCTGGGCGATGATCGAGATCGCCTCGGGCCGGTTGAAGCGGGTTCCGGCCGAAGTCGCCGCGCCGTTCCTCGCGGCTGGGTAGGTGGTGTATTGGGAAATGCGCGGAACAGCGCATTTCCCAATACACCCTCACCCCCGCGCGGCGCGGGCGGGGGCGGCGAAGCCGGTGATCGCTTCGCTGCAGGTGCGGTTGCGCCCGCCGTCCTTGGCATCATAGAGCAGCCGGTCGCAATGCGCGTAAAGCTCGGCGAAGCCGGTGTGCAAGCCGCCGCCCGCCTGGTGGATCACCATGCCCATGCTCGCGGTGACGATCCGGTCCAGCCCCGGCAATTCGCCCGCGACGCGCGAGGGGATCGCCCGGCGCCGGCGCTCGGCCCGGTCGGCCGCGTTGTGGCCGCGCAGCAGGAGCAGGAATTCCTCGCCGCCGATGCGCACCGCGATCGTATCGGTATCGGGCATCAGCGCCACTGCCACGGTCTGCAGCACGCTGTCGCCCACCGCGTGGCCATAGGTGTCGTTGATCACCTTGAAATGATCAAGGTCGATCACCGCCATGGTGTGGAAACCCCTGGCGAACAGGTCGTCGAAGCGGTCCTCGATCACGCGGCGGTTGTACAGGCCGGTCAGCGGATCGCGCTCGGCCAGTCCGGCCAGCACTTTGGTGTGGGCGATCGCCCCGTCGCGCTGGCGGCGGATGATCATGAAGCGATCGGCCACGCCGAACGAGGTGATGATGATTTCCAGCGCGATGGCGATGTGCTGCTCGATCAGCATCTCCATCGGCGCGCCGAACAGGCCGAGCGAGGTGACAAGGCGCGTGCCGCTGGTCAGTATCAGCGGCGTCCAGGCCATGATCGGGAACCAGACCGCGCGGCTGCCGTGCCGCGCGCCCTCGATCATCGCCCATGTCAGCACGGCGATCACCGGGATGAACGAGGCGTTGTAGACCGGCGTCACCAAAGCGCGCAGCGGGCCGCCCGCGAACAGGTAGAACGTGGTCCAGAACGGCACCCACACCGCCAGCGATCGCAGCATGGTCCGGCTGGCCCGGCCCAGCTTTCCCGGCTCGATCAGGTCGGCCAGGAACAGGCCGGCCGAAACGACGCCGAAGGCCCAGGTGAAGGCCGAAAGCACGCTCAGTTCCATCATCGACAGCCTGGTGAAGCGGTTGATGATCCCGCTGGCGATGATCGTGTGCATCAGCATGAACAGCACCGCGCTTGCGTGCCAGAGCACGAAGCGCTGGCGCAGCACGCGGAAGAAGGCGAAATTGAAGATCAGCGGCACGCACAGCAGGCCGCAGAGCCAGGCGATCACCAGTTCGGTGGTGGTCGCGTCGGAGGGCGCGGGCGGGGGGTCGATCCGCGCGCTGCTGAGGATGCCGGCGTGGCGCGCGCCGTCCACTTGCATGACGACCTGTGCGATCGGTGATCCGGGATCGGGCACCGGCGCGCGCATCAGCCAGTCGTCGCTGGCGAAAGCCATGGCGTCGGGGGAGAAGTCACGCGCGGCCACGCGCCCATTCACGCCGATGGCGATCAGGCGCAGCCGGTCGAACCGGGTCAGCCGCGTGGTCAGGATCTGGGGCTCGCGGATGGTGGCGCCCAGGTCGAAGCGGACGAAGACGCGGGGCCGGGCGATCGACCAGCCGGTGCCGGCGCAGTTCCACAGGCCCGGCCGCGCGGCGGCGGCGGCATAGCTGGTTCCGGCAGGCACACCGGCATGGCAGGTCCGCGCCGCGCCGGTGTCTGGGGGCGCGCGCCCTGTCTCGCCCCACGCCGCGCCCCCGCTCATCGCGCATAGCCCAAGCAGCAGGAAAAGAAGATGGCGCAGGCCGGCGGGGATCATCCTGCTTGCCTGCGCCCCCGTGCTTGAAAATGAAGTTAAGGTGCCGTGGCGAAAATCAGGAAATCACGCTTTCCACCGGCACGTGGGCATAGCCCAGTTCCCGCGCCACGGCCGCGAACGTGATCTGGCCCGCATGGACATTGAGCCCGGCGGCAAGGTGCGGATCATCGCGCAGCGCCTGTTTCCAGCCCTTGTCGGCGATCGCCAGCGCGTGCGGCAACGTCACGTTGTTGAGCGCATAAGTGCTGGTGCGCGAGACGGCGCCGGGCATGTTGGCGACGCAGTAATGGACGATGCCGTCGACGATGAACGTCGGGTCGGCGTGAGTCGTGGGATGGCTCGTCTCGAAGCAGCCCCCCTGGTCGATCGCCACGTCCACCAGTACCGCACCCTGCTTCATCGTGCCCAGCATCGCGCGGGTGACGAGCTTGGGCGCGGCCGCGCCGGGGATCAGCACCGCGCCGATGACAAGGTCCGCCTCGGCCACGCTTTCGGCCAGGTTGGCCCGGCTGGAAAAGCGCGTCTTGGCGCGGCTTTCGAAATGGATGCCCAGCCGTTCGAGCGCTTCGGGATCGCGATCGAGAATGGTCACGTCGGCGCCCAGGCCCACGGCCATCTGCGCCGCGTTGAAGCCGACCACGCCGCCGCCGATCACCACGACTTTCGCCGGCATCACCCCCGGCACCCCGCCCAGCAGCACGCCGCGCCCGCCATGCGCCTTTTCCAGCGCGGTCGCGCCCGCCTGGATCGACATGCGCCCGGCGACCTGGCTCATCGGCTTGAGCAGCGGCAGCGAGCCGCGCGCGCCGGTGACGGTTTCATAGGCGATGGCGGTAACGCCCGAGCGCACCAGATCGGCGGTCTGCTCGGGATCGGGCGCGAGGTGGAGATAAGTGTAGAGCACCTGGCCTTCGCGCAGCATGGCCCGCTCGGCCGCTTGCGGTTCCTTGACCTTCACGATCATCTCGCAGCCCGCGAACACACTGGCCGCATCGGGCAGGATCGTCACGCCGGCGGCTGCATAGGCGCTGTCGGCGGCGCCGATGCCCAGGCCCGCGCCGGTCTCCACCCAGACCTCGTGCCCATGCGCGACCAGTTCGTGCGCGCTCTCGGGCGTCAGGCCGACGCGATATTCGTGGTTCTTGATTTCGCGAACTGTTCCGACACGCATCCTCTGCCTCCGCCCATGGCCGCTTCTGGTGGCGGACAGGATACGCGCATCCTCGCGGAATGTTTCATTGAAATAGGGTTTCGCGCGGCGGGATCTTTCACTGCCGCCCGATCCGTCTTGCGCGGAAGGCGAATGCGAAAGGCTACCGTTCGGGCTGGGTCAGGATGCGGTCGCGCGCGGCGCGCAAGTCGCCCGATTCGTGCTGGAGCTTCAGCCGCTCCTTGTCACGCGCGCGATACGTCGCCTCGGCGCGCTCGATATCCTCCAGCGCGATGCCCAGGCCGTCCAGCGCCGCGCGGGCCATGGCTACCGCCGATTCGATCACTTCGCGCACCATGAAGCGGACCGGCGCGTTCTTGAGCCGCAGCACGGTGCGCCGGTCGAACGCGCGCAGGCAGATCTGCGCCTGGGGGAAGGCGCGGTGCACGGCTCCAAGGAACTCCTCGGTGATCTGCTCGCCGTCGATGCAGAACAGGATCAGCGCCGCCTCGCCGGCGCCCGCCTGGCGCAGCAGGTCGATGCGCGTGCCGTCCCCGAAATAGACCTTGGCGCCAAAGCCGCCAGCGGTGTCGATCATCTCGACATCGGTGTCGATCAGCGTCACTTCGATCTCGGCCGCGATCAGCATCTGCGCCACGGTCTGGCCGAAGCGGCCATAGCCCACCACCAGCGCGCTGGCGCCGTCCGGTTGCGGCGCATCACGCACTTCGGTCGACAGCGGCGTTTCGCGGATGCGCCGGGTCGCCATCATCAGGAACGGCGTCGTTACCATCGACAGGGTGATGATGGCGCTGAACAGGCTGGCCGCCTGCGGCTCGATCAGCAAGGCGTCGGTCGCCTGCGCGAACAGCACGAAGCCGAATTCGCCGCCCTGGCTCAGCAGCAGCCCCAGCGCCAGCGCGTTGCGCCAGTCGGTGCGGAAAGCCTTGGCCAGCACGAAGATCACCACGCTTTTCACTGCGATCAGCGCCAGCGCCATGGCGATCACGAACAGGGGCCGCTCGGCGATGGCGCTCAGGTCCAGCATCATGCCCACGGTCATGAAGAACAGGCCGAGCAGGATCGAACGGAACGGCTCGACATCGGCTTCCAGCTCGTGGCGATACGGCGTATCGGCCAGCATCACGCCCGCGATGAACGCGCCCAGCGCGGTCGAAAGCCCCAGTGCCTGCATTACCGCGGCCGAGGCGATCACGGTGAACAGCGCGGCGACCACGAACATCTCGCGCTCGCCCAGATTGCCGATCAGGCGGAACAGCGGCCGGATCAGGAAGCGGCCCGCCGCGATCAGCCCGGCGATCGCCAGCACGGTGTTGAGCGCGAGCTGCCAGCCTGGCGGACCTTCGACCAACGCGGGATTGCGGCTCATCGCCGCGATGATGGTGATGAGCGGGATGATCGAGAGATCCTGGAACAGCAGGATGGCGAAGGCCCGCTCGCCAAACGGGGAATGCAGCCGCCCCGCGCTTTGCAGCATCGGCAGCACCTGCGCGGTCGACGACAGGCCGAGCGGCAGGCCAAGCGCGAGCGAAGCGGTCAGGCTGAAGCCGGTGAACAGCCAGATCACGCCGGAAACGGCCAGGCCGCAGATCGCCACTTGCAGCAGCCCCAGCCCGAAGATCTCGTGCCGCAGCCGCCACAGCCGGCGCGGCGCCAGTTCCAGCCCGACGATGAACAGCAGCAACGTGATGCCCAGCTCGGCCACGCCGATCTTGTTCTCCGCATCGCCGACCAGGCCCAGCACATGCGGGCCCAGCACCGCGCCGGCCAGCAGATAGCCCAGCGTGGCGCCCAGGCCGAGCCGGCGGAACAGCAGGACGAAAGCCAGCGCTGCCCCCAGCAAGAGGAAGCCGTCGCGCAGCAGGAAATCCTGCACGTGGTCTTCCATCAGGCGGGTTCCGGTGGGCAGGCGGATCGAGTGGGAGCAGGAGCGGTCACGCCTGTCTCTTAGCCGTGCGGGCCGCCGGGGCCAAGGCGCCGTTCCGTCCACCAACGGTTAACCACGAGCTTGCCTTGACGGGGGAATTCGGCCAAGCAGCCAGCGATGGGGCCCCATGTTTTCGTTCCTTCGCGCGCCAGCTTCGGGCAAGGGTGCGGAAGCTTCGGGCAAAGCCGCGGGCGGTCGCCATGTTGAGACCTCTGCTTTCCTGGGTTCTGGCATCGGCGATGGCGCCAACGCTGGCGGGCATTCCGCTGCAAGGCGGCGAGGATCGCACCGCCAGGGCGACGGCGCAGATTGTCACCTCGATCCTTGAATATACCCGCTGGCCGACCCCGACCAATCCGGTGCAGCTCTGCGTCGTGGGGCCCGCCCTGCACGCGGGCGGGCTGACCGGGCTGGTGCTGAGCGACGGGCGGCCGATCCAGCGCATTCCCCTGCCGGCCGGCGGGCCGTTGACCATCCAGAACTGCGACGCGCTCTACATCGGGCGGCTATCGCAGGATCAGGCCCGGCGCTGGACGGCGGCAACGCGCGGGGCCGCGGTCCTGACCATTGCCGAGGATGATCCCGAATGCCGTAGCGAGGCGATGTTCTGCCTGCTGTTCCAGCCCGGATCGCTTTCGTTCCGGCTCAGCATCGACGCGGTGGCGCGCTCGCGGGTGCGCGTCGATCCGCGCGTGCTGCGCCTGGCCAGGGAGCCATAACGCGATGACCGGCGCCCCGCCTTCTCCGCAGCCGACCTTGCGCCACCTGCTGGGGCAGGTCCACCGCAAGCTGATCCTGTTCGCCGTGATCGTGGCGGGCATCACCATGCTGGTGAGCGGCTTCCTGGTGATCCACGGCTATGCCGCCCGCAACCTGGTGCTGATCGCGCAGACGGTGAGCTATACGATCGAGCCGGCCATCGTCTTCGGCGATCGCGAGGCGATCCGCAGCGGCATCGCCTCGGTCGTCGGGGCGGACGCCGTCGCCTCGGTGGAAGTGCTTGACGCGGACGGGCGCAGGCTGGCCACCTGGACGCGGCCGGTGAGCGACGGGATGGCGTCCCGGCTCGAACAGGCGGCCAGCCGGCTGATCTGGCCGACGCCCGTGACACGCGACATCGCGCGCAACGGCGAGACGATCGCCCAGGTGCGCGTGCGCGGCAGCGCGGGCGGGATCGCCGGCTATCTCCTGTCGGGCGCGATCGTCTCGCTCCTGTGCCTCACGTTCACGATCGTCGTGACCAACCTGTTGGCCCGCCGCCTGCAGGACGGCGTGCTGGCGCCGCTCACCCGCATCGGTGAAGTCGCCCACGCGGTGCGGACCGAGCGCGCGTTCGGGCGCCGCGTGCCGGTGTCCGGCCTCGCCGAGATCGACAAGCTGGTGCAGGATTTCAATTCGCTGCTGGAAGAGCTGCAGGGCTGGCACACCGGCATCACGCGCGAGAACCAGGAACTGGTGCGCCAGGCCCTGCAAGACCCGCTGACCGGCCTGGGCAACCGGGCCGCGTTCGAGCAGCGGCTGCAGCTGGTGATCAGCGAATCGGTGGCGAACGACACCGGCTTTGCGATACTTTATCTCGATGCCAACAGGTTCAAGGCGATCAACGATGTCCATGGCCACGATGCCGGCGATTCGATCCTGCGGGCGATCGCCGGCCGCCTGCGGCTGGCGGTGCGCCAGCAGGACAGCGCTTTCCGGCTGGGGGGTGACGAATTTTCGGTGATCCTTGCGCCTTGCCCCAGCCGTGGCCATACCGCCGCCGTGGTCTCGCGCATTACCGAAGCGATCGAGCCGCCGATGGCGCTGCCCGATGGCAGCACGATCGCGATGACGCTGAGCATCGGCCTGGCGTTTTATCCCGAAGACGGCACGGACCCGCTGGATCTCGTCAGGCGCGCGGACAAGTCCATGTACCAGGAAAAGTTCAGGAGGCGCGAGTTTGGCCATGATGAATCGCCTTGCTAGGCTTGGCGCGTTCCTGCCCGCGCTGTTGCTCCTCGCCGGGTGCCAGACGGTCGAGACCCGGGGGCCCTATACGGCCCGGCAAGTCGCGCTGCTCCAGCAGAGCGGCTTCGAGCAGAAGGGCGACAACTGGGAACTCGGTTTCGAGGACAAGCTGCTGTTCCCGATCGACAGCACCACGCTGGGCGAGGAGCAGCGCGGGCGCATCGCCCGCCTGTCGCAAGCCCTGATCGAGGTCGGCATCATCGGCGCGGAGATCGATGGCCACGCGGATTCGACCGGATCGGCGCAATACAATCGCCAGATCTCGCTGCGGCGGGCCGAGGCGGTGCGCGATGCGATGCAGGGCGGCGGCATGGCGCCTGACCGGCTCAAAGCGATCGGCTATGGCGAGGACCGGCCGATCGAGAGCAACGGCACCGTCCAGGGCCGGCGCGAGAACCGCCGCGTGGTGATCCTGGTGACTCCGGCCGACGCGATCACGCCGTAGTTCGCCTTATCCGGCGCGCGCCGGCGTCAGAGCGGGTTGCCGTGCTCGTCGCGATAGATGTCGCGGCGGCCGACATGGTTGGCCGGGCCGACGAAGCCGTCGTGCTCCATCCGCTCGACCCATTTCGCCGCCGTGTTGTAGCCCACGCCCATCTGCCGCTGCAGCCATGAGACCGAGACCTTCTGGTTCTCGAACACCAGATGGCAGACCTGGCGATAACGGCGCTCCTCGGGATTGTCGGACGCGGCGTCGATGTCCTCGAAGCCGAAGCCGCCGTCCTCGGGCTCCTCGGTGACGGCATCGACATAGTCGGGGCTGCCCTGGCCGCGCCAGAATTCGGCCACCTGCTCCACTTCCTCGTCGCTCACGAAAGGCCCGTGGACGCGCTTGATCGGGTCGGTATTGGGCTTGAACAGCATGTCGCCCTTGCCCAGCAGCTGCTCGGCGCCCTGTTCGCCCAGGATCGTGCGGCTGTCGATGCGGCTGGTGACGGCAAAGCTGATGCGGGTAGGCAGGTTCGCCTTGATGACGCCGGTGATGACGTCCACCGAAGGCCGCTGCGTCGCCATGATCAGGTGGATGCCCGCCGCGCGGCTCTTTTGCGACAGCCGCTGGATCAGGACCTCGATCTCCTTGCCGACCGTGACCATCAGGTCGGCCAGTTCGTCCACGATCAGCACGATCTGCGGCAGCGTCTGGTAATCGAGCTGGTTGTCCTCGTAGAGTTCCTCGCCAGTATCGGGATCGAAGCCGATCTGCACGCGGCGGCCCAGCGGCTTGCCCTTGGCGGCGGCGGCGCGGACCTTCTCGTTGAAGCTGGCGAGGTTGCGCACGCTGATCTCGCTCATCATGCGATAGCGGCGTTCCATTTCCTCCACCGCCCACTTCAGCGCGCGCACCGCCTTGGGCGGCTCGGTGACGACGGGTGAGAGCAAGTGCGGGATCTCGTCATAGCTCTTGAGTTCCAGCACCTTGGGATCGATCAGGATCAGCCGGCACTGCTGCGGCGTCATGCGGTAGAGCAGCGAAAGCAGGATGCAGTTGAGGCCGACCGACTTGCCCGAGCCGGTCGTGCCTGCCACCAGCAGGTGCGGCATGGTCGCCAGATCGGCGACGACCGGCTCGCCCGCGATGTCCTTGCCCAGGATGATCGGCAACATGCCCTTGTGATGGGCGAAAGCCTCCGACCCCACCATTTCCTTGAACGAGACCATCTGGCGATCGGCATTGGGCAGTTCGATGCCCATGACGGTGCGACCCGGGATCGAGGAGACGCGTGCGGAGATCGCGCTCATGTTGCGGGCGATATCGTCGGCCAGGCCGATCACCCGGCTGGCCTTGATGCCGGGCGCGGGCTCCAGTTCGTACATCGTCACCACCGGGCCGGTGCGCACGGCGGTGATCTCGCCCTTGACGTTGAAATCGTCGAGCACGGTTTCGAGCAGGCGCGCGTTGCGTTCCAGCGAGAGCTTGTCGATCTTCGGCTGCGAATTGGGCTGCGGATCGGCCAGCAGGTCCAGGCCGGGCAGCTCGTATTCGTCGAACAGGTCGCGCTGGCGGCTGCCGGTGCCGAGCAAAGCGGGCTTGGCCGGCTTGCTGGGATCGACGATCTCGGGCGCCTTGCGCGATTTCTCGGCCGATGGCGCGGGCTGAACGGCGGCGGGCAAGGTCTCCCTTTCCTCACGCGCGGTATCGCGCGCGGGCATGAACGGCAGGTCGGCGGGCATGGGCAGCGCGGGCACGCGGCCCAGCCGGCCGGGCAGCGTCAGCAACATGCCCCAGTCGATCGCGAAGACCTTGCCGACCAGCGCGACGCCGGCGACGAGGCAGACGATCTCCACCCCCAGCATGGCCCAGCCACGCCCCGCCTCGGGCAGCAGCGCGGCCAATGCCTCGACCCCGCGCGCGCCGAGCAGGCCGGAAACCCCGCCCATCGAGGCCGGCAGCGATCCGCCCGGCTCGGTGAACACCAGCGACAGCACGGTGGACAGCAGCACCATGGCGAAAACCAGCACGCCCACCGGCCGCCACCACTTCTGGTCGCTGGGTTCGAGCGATCCGTCCTCTTCTTCGACCAGCCGCCACAGCTTGCGCGCGAAGACATAGAGCAGCGGCAGGAACAGCGCCGAGACCGGGCCGAACAGGAACAGCGCGCGCTCGGCGATCCAGGCGCCGGTCGTGCCCATCCAGTTGCGCACTTCGCCGCCGGCCGCGGTGGAGGCGGACGGATCGGTCTGGTGATAGCTCAGGATCGCCAGCGCGAAGAACGCCATCGCGGCGAACAGCACGACCGCGCCGCCAAGCTCGCTCGCGCGGCGGATGCTGCGCTTCAGGACCGCGCGCCAGTTCGGCTTGGCGATGCGCCGTCCGGGCGGCATGGGCCGTGTCGCCATTGTCTCGTTCCCCTGATTGGAACGCGATAATGCGCCCGGCGTGGACTCGCCGTCAAGAATCCTTGCGAAATCGGGCTGTGCGCATCTTTGGAAAGAGGCGGGCTGGTGCCGTAAACGAGACGCGCTCTGCCGCGTATTTCCAACCGGAATCTCTCAGGAAAGCGCGTCGATCGCGGCCCATCGCGCCGCGTGCAAATGCCGCGCGCGCCTTGCGGTCATGCCGCCCAGCGCGATGACGGGCACGCGCGATCGCGCGGCGATCAGGCGGAACCGCGCGGGCCCCAGCACCCGCGCGCCGGGATGCGACCGGGTGGGGAATACGGGGGAGAGCAGCACCGCATCGGCGCGCGCGCGGTTCGCCTGCCCGATCTCGCGCAGGCCATGCGCGGTCGCCAGCCTTGCCAGCGCCGGCCCCCGTGTCAGCCGGCCGGGCGCGGCGTAAGCCCCATCGGCGCGCCATCGCCGCGCCATCGCCGCGCTGCCCGCCAGCACGATCGCGTGGCCGCCCCGGCGGGCCGCGTGCCGCAAGGCACGAAACCGCGCGCGCCGCGCCGGTTCGGGCAAGTGATAGTGCCGGAAGATCAGGCCCGATCCGCGCGGCAGGCGGCGCAGCGCGGCTTCCAGCCCGGCGTCGTTGCGTGCGTCGCTCACCAGCCAGATCGGCGGCAAGGCGCTTCGGGATCGGGACGGCTGGCGGTTCGGCACGCAGCCGCTATAGCAGCGCGCCATGGATCAGCCAGCCACCCCGCCCGATACCCCGCTTGCGGACGTCACCGCGCGGATTGCCCGTGCCGCCGCCATCGCCGGGCGCGATCCGGCCGAAATCCGCCTGATCGCGATAGCGAAGACGCATCCGGCCGAACGCATCGCGCCGCTGATCGCGCAAGGCCAGCGCCTGTTCGGCGAGAACCGCGTGCAGGAAGCGCAGGCCAAATGGCCCGCGCTGATCGCGGAGACCCCCGGCATCGGCCTGCACCTTGTCGGCCAGCTCCAGTCGAACAAGGCGGAAGACGCGGTGGCGCTGTTCGATTGCATCCATTCGCTCGATCGTCCCTCGCTGGTCTCGGCGCTGGCCCGGGCGATGGACCGACAGGGGCGGCGCGTGGATTGCCTGGTCCAGGTCAATATCGGCGGGGAAGCGCAGAAGGGCGGCTGTGCCATCGCCGATGTGCCCGCGCTGCTGGGCGCGGCGCGCGAAGCGGACTTGCCAGTGGTCGGCCTGATGTGCGTGCCGCCGGTCGGTGTGGAACCCGCGCCCTATTTCGCGCTGCTCGCCAGGATGGCCGATGACGATGGCCTGCCCGAACGCAGCATGGGCATGAGCGGCGATTTCGAGACGGCGGTGATGCTGGGCGCCACTTACGTGCGGGTGGGCAGCGCGCTGTTCGGCGCGCGGGACTGAATCCGGCCGGGCATCATCCGCGTCGGCGCCATCCGGCGGCGGCGTCAGTCGTTGCTCTTGTCGTGCTTGTCCAGCTCGTTGCCGGCCAGCGTCACCACGTGCAGCAGGTTGGTCGATCCCGGCACGCCGAACGGCACGCCCGCCAGCGCGATCAGGCGTGAGCCCGCCTCGCCGAAGCCGTGGCGCAGCGCCATGCGCTTGCCCTTGGCGATCATTTCCTCGAAGCTGCCGATGTCCTTGGTCAGCACGGTATGCGCGCCCCACAGCAATGCGCCCCGGCGCGCGGTGCGCAGCGAGGGCGTGAGCACCAGCATCGGCGCCGAAGGCCGCTCGCGCGCGACGCGGCGCGCGGTGATGCCCGATCCGGTGAAGATGATGATGCCTGCGATCGGCAGCGTATCGGCGATGCTGGCGCAAGCTTCGGACAGCGCGTCGGCCGTGGTCGCGTCGGGCGGCGTTTCGGCCAGGTGGATGCGCTCGCGATAAGTCACGTCGGCTTCCACCTTGGCGGCGATGCGGTCCATGATCGTCACCGCTTCGACCGGCCATTGCCCGGCGGCGGTCTCGGCCGAAAGCATCACCGCGTCGGCCCCGTCATAAACCGCGTTGGCCACGTCGGACACTTCGGCGCGGGTGGGCGTGGGCGATTCGATCATCGATTCGAGCATCTGCGTGGCGACGACCACCGGCTTGCCGGCGCTGCGCACCTTCTCGATGATCCGCTTCTGCAGCGGCGGCACTTCCTCGGGATTGAGTTCGACACCCAGATCGCCGCGCGCGACCATCACGCCGTCGCTCAGGTCGATGATCTCGTCCAGCCGGTCGATCGCGGAGGGCTTTTCGATCTTGGCCATGAGCGCGCCATAGCCGCCCATCAGCCGCCGCGCCTCGGCCACGTCCTCGGGCCGCTGGACGAAGGACAGGCCGATCCAGTCCGCCCCTTCGTGGATCGCAAAGGCCAGATCGCGCCGGTCTTTCTCGGTCAGCGCGGGCACCGGCACCACCGCGTCGGGGATATTGACGCCCTTGCGATCGGAAATCGTGCCGCCCACTTCGGCGGTGCACAGGATCGCGTCGGGCTCGGCCCGGATCACCGTCAGGCGCAGCTTGCCGTCGTCGATCAGCAGCCGCTGGCCTTTCTGGAGGATGCCGAACAGCTCGGGATGCGGCAGCTGAACGCGGGTCTCGTCACCCGGCTCGGGATTGCGGTCGAGCGTGAAGTGCGCCCCGTGGCGGATGAAGGCCGATCCGTCCCTGAACTTGCCGACTCGCAGCTTGGGGCCCTGGAGATCGCACAGGATCGCCACCGGGCGGCCGAGTTCCTTTTCCACCGCGCGGATCGCGGAGATCGTGCGGGCGTGGATCTCGTGCTCGCCATGGCTCATGTTGACGCGGAAGGCGTCGACGCCGGCGCGCAGCAGCCTGGCGATCATCTCCTTGGAGCTGCTGACGGGCCCCAGCGTTGCAAGGATCTTGATCTTGCGGGTGCGCTTGATGCCCTTTTGCGGATCGTTCCTGGCCACGTCGGTATGCCCCCTTGGGTATTCGCCGCGTCCTATGGCAAAGGCGCGATGACAAACCAAGGACGAAACCGAATCGCCATGAATCAATCAGACAAGCCCGATGCGCTCGACACGCTGGACGATGCCGTCGCCGCCGCCGCTTTCCGCCGGCTGGTGCGCCACTTGCGCCAGCGGCACGATGCCCAGAACATCGATCTGATGGGGCTGGCCGGGTTCTGCCGCAATTGCCTGGCCGACTGGATTCGCGACGCCGGCTATCCGGGCGACAAGAGCGCCGCGCGCGAGCTGATCCACGGGATGCCGGCGGACGCGTGGAAGGCCAGCTACCAGACCGAGGCGACGGCCGAGCAGCTTGCCCGCATGGAAGAGAGCCTGAAGAAGAATGGCGGGAGTCATTAGCCGGGTGCGGCCATGACATCCGTCATGGCCTTGCGGCACCGGCCCGGTGCCACTTCCAGGCTGTCACCCCTCCATCAACAGATTCGCGGGCGCCATGCCTTCCGCGCCGGCAAGCCAGCGTCTATCAGCGCCGGCCAACCGATTCACCCGTTACCGGAGTCACTCCCGATGGCCGATGCCGAGCCCACCGATGACCGCCTGCGCCTTCTGATCGAGCGCGTCGAACGCCTTGAGGAAGAAAAGAAGGGCATCGCCGACGATATCCGCGACGTCTATGCCGAGGCCAAGGCAGTGGGCTATGACGTCAAGATCATGCGCCAGATCGTGCGCTTGCGGAAGATGAAGCCCGACGATCGGCGCGAGATGGAAATGGTGCTCGATACCTACAAGTCGGCGCTCGGCCTCGGCTGAGCCGGCTCAGTTCGTCACCATCGCGACCGCGAGCACCGTGGCGTTCGCGGCCGCGTGGCCCAGGATCGAGGCGGGCAGGCCGATGCGCATCCGCATGAAGCCCAGCAGCAGCGCCCCCCAGAGCTGTGGCAGCACCATCGGCAGGCCGATCAGCGCGGCACGCGGATAGTTCATCAGGTGCAGCGCGGCAAAGACTGCCACGGCCGCATAGAAGACCACCGGATAGGCGCGGGCATACCAGCCCGGCGTCGCGCGGCGGCGCAGCCACAGCCAGCCGGCGAGCGCGGCCGCCAGGATCGCCAGCAGGCCCACGCCGATCGCCAGCGGCGGCAGGCCATGGGGCCGCATCACCAGCACCGCGCCCGCCGCGATCACGCAGCCCAGCAGCCACAGCGCGCGTGGCCGCCCGGTTTGCCAGCCGCGAAACACCAGTTCCTCGATCACCGGGGCGATCGCGATCACCAGCGGCGGCAGCCAGCCGGGCGGCACTTTCCCGAAAGCGTCGGGCGATGGCAGGTTGAACGCGCTTTGCCAGGCATAAAGGATGGGCAGCACCACCAGCAGCAGCCCGGCGATATGCAGCGCGACCAGCATCGCCCAGGCGTGCAATGCGCCCGGCGCGCGCAGCCCCGCCGGCTGGACCAGCGCGGGGGCCTTGAGGAAGGCGAGGAATTCGCGCGGCATGGCGGCCGGGCGCAAGGTTTTGCGTGCGTTCATCGCCTGCTTTTGCCATCGGAGGGTTAAAATCGCCAAAGCGAATTCCGGCCCCGCATACCCGGCACACGGGCAATGCCGAATCCGTGGCGGCGTGGCCGGCAAGGCGCTGGCGATGCGGAGCGCGGTTGCCCTCGGCCCGCTTCGCGGTGTAAGGCGCCGCAACTTTTGAGGCACAACCGACGAAACGACCATGGCAGGCCATTCCAAATTCAAGAACATCATGCACCGCAAGGGCGCGCAGGACAAGAAGCGCTCGGCGCAGTTCAGCAAGCTCAGCCGCGAAATCACCGTCGCGGCCAAGATGGGTATGCCCGACCCGGACATGAACCCGCGCCTGCGCGCCGCCGTGAACGCGGCCAAGGCGCAGTCGATGCCCAAGGACAATATCCAGCGCGCTATCGACAAGGCGAGCAAGGGCGATGGCGAGAACTATGAGGAAGTGCGCTATGAGGGCTATGGCCCCGGTGGCGTTGCCATCATCGTCGAGGCGCTGACCGACAACCGCAACCGCACCGCCACCAACGTGCGCACCGCCTTCTCCAAGAACGGCGGCAACCTGGGCGCTTCGGGCGCGGTGAGCCACGGGTTCGAGCGGCTGGGCCTGATCGAATATCCCGGCTCGGTGGGTGACGAGGACACCGTGCTCGAAGCCGCGATCGAGGCGGGCGCCGACGATGTCGAGAGCGATGGCGAAAGCCATTCGGTGTGGACCAGCGTGGAAAGCCTGCACGAAGTGGCGCGCGAGCTGGAAAGGACGCTGGGCGAGGCCGAGGGCGTGAAGCTGGCGTGGAAGCCCAACCTCAAGGTCGATGTCGGCGAAGACAGTGCCGCGACGCTGTTCAAGCTGATCGACACGCTTGACGACGATGACGACGTCCAGACCGTCTGGGGCAATTACGAAGTCTCCGACGCGGTCATGGAGAAGCTGGGTTGATCCATCCGGCCCTCCCCCGCTGCGGGGAGGATGCCGGCGCGTGCTAGTGCTGGGCATCGACCCGGGGCTTGGCTGCACCGGCTGGGGCGTGGTGGCCAAGGCGGGCAACCGGCTCAGCCATGTCGCCAATGGCCAGATCCGCACCGATCCCGGGGCGGCGATCGCCGAGCGGCTGGTCACGCTTGATCGCGAACTGGCCGATGTGATCGCACGCCACCGGCCCGATGCCGGCGCGGTGGAGGAAGTCTTCGTCAACACCAACGCGCAATCGACGCTCAAGCTGGGTCAGGCGCGCGGGGTCTGCCTGCTGGCGCTCGCCCGCGCCGGCCTGCCGGTGAGCGAATATGCCACGCGGCTGGTTAAGAAGGCGATCGTCGGCACGGGCGGCGCGGAAAAGGCGCAAGTCCAGGCCATGCTCAAGGTGCTGCTGCCCGGCGTGAAGCTGGCCGGCGCCGATGCCGCCGACGCGCTCGCCGTCGCCATCGCGCACGCGCATATCGTCAGGAACTGAACGGCGGCGTGCGTCGTGTCCCGAAATGCGCGGAAGGGCGCATTTCGGCGCGGCACCGGCCCGCTCCCCCACCCGGCTTCCCGCAGCGTATCATCCCGATGGGAGGCCGGGTGGGGGAGCGGGCCGGTGCCGTGATGCGCCTGAAAGCGCATCCTCGAACCGTTTTTTCAGGCCCCGGCCTGCTTCGCCAGATCGACCGCGATATCCTTGCCCGAAGCACCGTCGGGCACTTTCTCGACCGTCAGGATCATCATCCGCGCCTCGTCGACGAAGACGTTGAGCTGGTTGATGCCCGGCACCAGGAAAGCCGCCTTGCCCAGGCCCGGAATGTCTTCCAGCGGCTTGTCGCTGAACGCCTTCATCGTCGATGCCGTGGTCGATCGGGTGGCCGCGATGGTTTCGGGCGTGTTGTCGCCGATCGGCGACCAGCGCGTCATCAGGCTGGCGACGCTGGCGCCATCGCTGCCCAGATAAGTGCAGGTGGACGTCGCGGCGCTTTGCGCGCCCGGTTCGTTGACCAGCGAGAGCTGGGTTTGCGGCACGTCGATTTTCAGCGCCTTGGCGACCGCGCCCTTGTCCAGGATCGTGCAGGCATCGGTGGCTTTCCAGTCGGCCGGCAAGGCGCCGGCCGCGCCGCCGGCCGTCGCGGCCTCGCTCGCCGTGCCGCTTTCGCTCGCCTGCTTGTCGCCGCAACCTGTCAGCGCCAGCGCGCCCGTGGCCGCCAGCAGGAATAACGTGACTTGTCGCATTGTCCCTCCCTCCCCTTGGAAGCCTTGGGGTAAGGCGCGATCTGCCCTGCCGCAAGCGGTGGATCGGCGGTACGAGAAAGATTCCCTTTTCGTTCCGGCGCGGCTATCACCATGCCATGATCGCCAAGCTGACCGGCCTGCTGGATGATTTCGGCCCCGACTGGGCCGTGATCGACGTTTCGGGTGTGGGCTATTTCGTCCACTGCTCGGCCCGCACGCTCGACGCGCTGGGCGCGCGTGGTGAGCGCGTGGCGGTCTTCACCGACATGCAGGTCTCGGAAAACGACGTGCGGCTGATTGGCTTCGCCAGCGGCGCGGAGCGTGACTGGTTCCGCCTGCTCACCGGCGTGCAGGGCGTGGGCAGCAAGGTGGCGCTGGCGATCCTCTCCGCGCTCACCACCGAGGAACTGCAACGCGCCTGCGCCCAGGGCGACGCGGCCATGGTGACGCGCGCGAACGGCGTCGGCCCGAAGCTGGCGGGACGCATCGTCAACGAGTTGAAGGACAAGGCCGGCGGCCTTGCCACCGTGCCGGGCGCCGCCCCTGTCGCCGCGCCGGCGGGATCGGCCAGCGCCGATGCCATTTCGGCCTTGCAGAACCTCGGCTTCAAGCCCGTCGTCGCCAGCACCGCCGTGGCGCACGCGGTGGACGAACTGGGCGAGGGCGCCGGGCTGAACGATCTGGTGCGGGTGGCGTTGAAGAGGGCGGCGGGGTGATGGGGGCCTGTCTCACCCGGAAGCGTCACCCTGAACTTGTTTCAGGGTCCATTTGGCCCCACGCGGCGGGTCTATGACCGATAACCCCCTCCTTGCCTCCACCCGCCAGTCCGAGGATGCGGACGCTGCGCTGCGTCCCAAGACACTGGCCGAATTCGTCGGCCAGGCGGGCGCCAAGGATAATCTGCGCGTGTTCATCGAAAGCGCGAAGTCGCGCGGCGAGGCGATGGATCATGTGCTGTTCTTCGGGCCGCCGGGGCTGGGCAAGACCACGCTGGCGCAGATCGTCGCGCGGGAACTGGGCGTGGGCTTTCGCGCCACGTCCGGCCCGGTGATCGCCAAGTCGGGCGATCTGGCGGCGCTGCTGACCAATCTGGAAGAGGGCGACGTCCTGTTCATCGACGAGATCCACCGGCTCAACCCGGTGGTCGAGGAAGTGCTTTATCCGGCGATGGAGGATCGCGCGCTCGATCTCATCATTGGCGAGGGCCCCTCGGCGCGATCGGTGCGGATCGATCTGCCGCCGTTCACGCTGGTGGGCGCGACCACGCGGCAGGGCCTGCTGACCACGCCCTTGCGCGATCGTTTCGGCATTCCGGTGCGGCTCAATTTCTATACCGTCGCCGAGCTGGAACACGTCGTCACGCGCGGCGCCGCGTTGCTGGGGATCGGCATGGACAGGGGCGGCGCGGGCGAAATCGCGCGGCGCGCGCGGGGGACGCCGCGCGTCGCCGGGCGGCTGCTGCGCCGGGTGCGCGATTTCGCCCATGTCGCCGGCAGTGACACCGTCACGCGCGCCATCGCCGACGATGCGCTGACCCGGCTCGAAGTCGATTCGCTGGGGCTCGACGCGCAGGACCGGCGCTATCTGCGGATGATCGCCGATATCTACAAAGGCGGTCCGGTGGGCGTGGAAACGCTGGCCGCGGGCCTTTCCGAACCGCGCGACACGATCGAGGAAGTGATCGAACCCTTCCTGATCCAGCTTGGCCTGGTGGCGCGCACCGCGCGCGGGCGCTGCCTTAACGAAGGGGGCTGGAAGCACCTCGGAATGGCGCCGCCGGCCGGGAATCAGGGCGGTCTGTTCGATCCCGGCGAGGATGCGGCGCAGGCCTGAAAATGCCGGTATCGTTTACACTTACGAAAGGCATCAGTCCCGTTTCGGGACAGTTGCCGAACGCTCATCCGAAATTAACCCTGAATCTCACATCGGGACGTTTGAAACAGGGTTAACACCATTGTTCGGTTAAGCACTCTCTGCGTTTTCTGTGTGAGATGGAGCGATGGCCCCGGCAGCAGTCGAGGCTCAGGCGCCCACAGGGGAAACAAAAGAGAGCAACGCTTATGTCTGTTCGGATGGCCCTCGCGAAACTGTCTGCCTGCGCGGCAGGCTGCGCGCTGATCGGCGGCGGAGCGGTTCATGTGGCCGAAACGCCGGCCAAGGAAAGCCAGTATCGCAAGATCAAGCAGGTCAAGCAGGCGAAGCCGATGCAGCGCGTGGTCCGCCAGGCCGCCGCGCCGCGCACGACCAAGCGGGTGCGCAAGATCATCAAGCGCACCTGCTGCGAACAGCCGCAGATGGCGATGGTGCCGCTGCCCCCGCCCTATATCCCGCCCGCGCCGCAACCCATGGCGGGCGGCGGTGGCGGCGGCGTGCCGATCGTGATCGGCGGCGGCCCGCTCGGCGGTTTCGGCGGCGGCTTCTTCGGGGGCTTCTTCGGCGGCGGCGGCAGTGGCGGCGGCAATGTCGTCATCACTTCGACCAGCAGCGGCGGCATCACCTCCACCACCTCTTCGGGTGGCTCGTCGACTTCGACCGGCGGCTCCTCGACGTCTTCGGGTGGGTCCTCGACCTCCTCGGGCGGTTCGTCCACCTCGACCGGCGGGATCACCTCGACGACGTCGAGCGGCGGCTCGTCGACCTCGACGGGCGGCATGACCTCGACCACGACCACCGGCGGCATCAGTTCGACCACCTCGACCAGCTCGGGCAACGTGTCGACCTCCACCGGCGGCGTCTCGACCTCGACGGGTGGTGTTTCCACCTCGACCGGCGGTGTCTCCACCTCGTCGGGCAATGTCTCGACCTCGACGGGCGGCGTGACCAGCTCTTCGGGCAATGTCACCAGCAGCTCGTCGTCGTCTTCGTCCTCGTCGTCTTCCAGCTCCTCGTCCTCGTCGAGTTCGTCTTCCAGCTCGTCGAGCGGCGGTTCGAGCGGCAAGCCGGGGCATGGTTCCAGTTCGGGCGGCTCGGGTTCATCCTCATCGGGCTCGTCGTCGTCGGGGTCTTCCTCGTCCGGCTCCTCGTCCTCGGGCTCCTCATCCTCAGGATCGTCCAGCGGCTCCAGTTCGTCTTCGTCTTCCAGCTCCTCATCCTCGTCGTCGTCGAGCTCCAGCAGTTCGTCTTCGGGCGGCACCAGCACCTCGGGCGGCCCGCCGACCGACGTTCCGGCCCCGCCGATGCTCATCCTGTTCGGTGCCGCCGCCGCCACCGTGGTCGGCCGCCGCCGGCTGACGCGCCGCAAGGACGACTGACAGCCTTAGTGCAAGCTCCCCTGGAACCGGGAGTGAGGGCGACGCGGCCGCGTCGCCCTTTTTTTGTGCGATTGCGGGGCGTAGGCACGACTGTGCGGGGCGCGCCGCCGGGCTTGCCATCCACACGCTCGCCAAAACAAAAGCCCCGCCACGCCTTGCGGCGGGCGGGGCCTCGTTTGCCGTCAGCGGCCGGGGCGGATCAGGCCGCCAGCTTGCGCAGCACGTATTGCAGGATGCCGCCGTTCATGAAGTATTCGACCTCGTTGGCGGTATCGATGCGGCACAGCGCGGTGAAGGTGAACGTCGAGCCATCGGGCCGGGTCACTTCGACCTCGACGTCCTGGCGCGGCTTCAGGCTGGCGACGCCCCGGATGGTGAAGCTGTCATCGCCGGTCAGGCCCAGCGAATGGCGCGTGTCGCCGTCCTTGAACTGCAGCGGCAGCACACCCATGCCGACCAGGTTCGAACGGTGGATACGCTCGAAGCTCTCGACAATCACCACGCGCACGCCCAGCAGGCTGGTGCCCTTGGCCGCCCAGTCGCGCGAGGAGCCGGTGCCGTATTCCTTGCCGGCGATCACCACCAGCGGCGTACCCAGTTCCTTGTACTTCATCGCCACGTCGTAGATCGGCAGGGCCTCGCCGCCGAAGCGGCTCATGCCGCCTTCGATGCCGGGGACCATCTCGTTCTTGATGCGGATATTGGCGAACGTGCCGCGCATCATCACTTCGTGGTGGCCACGGCGCGAACCGTAGGAGTTGAAGTCCGCCTTGGCGACCTGGTGCTCCATCAGCCACTTGCCGGCCGGGCTGTCCGCCTTGATCGAGCCGGCCGGCGAGATGTGGTCGGTGGTGATCGAATCGCCCAGGATGGCAAGCGGCCTGGCCTCGATGATGTCGCTCACCGGGGCCGGGGTCATCTCCATGCCCTCGAAGTAGGGCGGGTTGGCGACATAGGTCGATCCCGCGCGCCACTGGTAGGTTTCCGAGCCGGTGACGTTGATCGCCTGCCAGTGCTTGTCGCCCTTGTAGACGTCGGCATAGCGGGCCTGGAACATCGCGCGGTCCATGCAGGTGGCCATGGTCTCGGCGACTTCCAGGTTGGTCGGCCAGATGTCCTTGAGATAGACGTCCTGCCCGCTGGTGCTCTGGCCGATCGGCGTGGTGGTGAAGTCCTCGATCACCGTGCCTTTGAGCGCATAGGCGACGACCAGCGGCGGCGAGGCGAGGAAGTTGGCGCGCACGTCGGGGCTGACGCGGCCTTCGAAGTTGCGGTTGCCCGAGATCACCGCGGCGGCGACCAGGCCGTTCTCGTTGATCGCCTTGCTGATCGGCTCGGCCAGCGGGCCGGAATTGCCGATGCAGGTGGTGCAGCCATAGCCGACCAGGTTGAAGCCGATATTGTCGAGGTGCGACTGCAGCCCGGCCTTTTCCAGATAGTCGGTGACGACTTGCGAGCCCGGCGCCAGCGAGGTCTTGACCCAGGGCTTGGGCTTGAGGCCGAAGGCATCGGCCTTCTTGGCGACGAGGCCGGCGGCGACCAGCACGCTGGGGTTGGAGGTGTTGGTGCACGAGGTGATCGCGGCGATCATCACGTCACCGTCACCGATGTCGAAGTCCTTGCCTTCGACCGGAACGCGCGACTGCGCCTTCTTGTAGGTCTCGGCCATGTCCTTGTTGAACACGTCGTCGACCTCGGGCAGCGCCACCCAGTCCTGCGGGCGCTTGGGGCCGGCCAGCGAGGGAACGACGGTCGCCAGGTCGAGTTCGAGCACCGAGGAGAAAACCGGCTCGGGCGCGCCCGGCTCCATCCAGAAGCCCTGCTCCCTGGCATAGGCTTCGACCAGCGCGATCTGGTCTTCCTCGCGGCCGGTGAGGCGCAAGTAATCGAGCGTCTTGTCGTCGATGCCGAAGAACCCGCAGGTCGCGCCGTATTCGGGCGCCATGTTGGCCAGCGTGGCGCGGTCTGCCAGGCTGAGCGAGGCAAGGCCGGGGCCATAGTATTCGACGAAGCGGCCGACCACGCCGTGCTTGCGCAGCATCGATGTGCAGGTGAGCACGAGGTCGGTGGCGGTGACGCCTTCCTTGAGCTCGCCGGTCAGCTTGAAGCCGACCACTTCGGGGATCAGCATCGAGACCGGCTGGCCCAGCATCGCCGCTTCCGCCTCGATCCCGCCGACGCCCCAGCCCAGCACGCCCAGGCCATTGACCATGGTGGTGTGGCTGTCGGTGCCCACGCAAGTGTCGGGATAAGCGACGGTGACGCCGCTCTGGTCGGTGCTGGTCCACACGGTCTGGGCGATGTTCTCCAGGTTCACCTGGTGGCAGATGCCCGTGCCCGGCGGCACCGCGTAGAAGTTCGCCAGCGACTTCGATCCCCACTTGAGGAAGTCATAGCGTTCCATGTTGCGGTGGTATTCGATCTCGACGTTCTGCTCGAACGCCTTGGGGTGGCCGAACTCGTCCACCATCACCGAGTGGTCGATCACCAGGTTGACCGGGACCAGCGGGTTGATCTTGCTGGTATCGCCGCCCAGCGTGGCGATGGCATCGCGCATCGCGGCCAGATCGACCACGCAAGGCACGCCGGTGAAGTCCTGCAGCAGCACGCGCGCGGGGCGATACTGGATCTCGTCACCCGTGACGGGGTTCTTCTGCCAGTCGGCGAGCGCCTGGATGTCGGCGGTGGAAACGGTGAAGCCGCCATCCTCGAAGCGGAGCAGGTTTTCCAGCAGGACCTTCATCGAGAAAGGCAGGCGCGAGATATCGCCGATCTTCTCCGCGGCCTTCTTCAGCGAGTAATAGGCGACTTCCTTGCCGCCCACGGTCATGGTGCTGCGAGTGCCGAGCGTGTCCTGTCCGACCTGCGTCATACGGGCATTTCCCCTTCGTGATTGTGCCTGTTGCCATGCGGGCGCGGTTGCCCGCGCTGCATGTGCGAAATAGCGGGATTCGTCGGCTCCGCCGATGCGCGTTCGGCGCCTTCAGGTCAAGGGTGCGGGCCTATGCGATGACGTGTTCGAGGTGCTTTTCGGGCCGCGAACGGGCGGCCAGGGCGCATCCCGCGACGATCAGCACCGCGCCCGCGACCGTTCCCGTGTCGATCCTTTCGCCGAACAGCAGCCAGCCGAACAGCGCCGCCCACAGGAAGCCGCTATATTCGATGGGCATCAGCGCCTGCGCCTCGGCGCGGGCATAGCCCCAGGCCAGGAACAGCAGCGCCAGCGTGGCCAGCACCGCACCCGCCAGGATCGCGCGCAGCGCGGCGGCATCGGGCCAAACCAGCAGCCAGGGCGCGAAGCCCAGCAGGATCAACGCCGTCAGCAGGTTCTGGAACAGCGTCACTTCCACCGGCCCCGCCAGCAGCGCCTGCTTGCGCTGGAGCACCAGGTTCACGGCATAGAACAGCGCCGAGACCAGGATCGCGGCGGTGCCCAGCGCGGTCTCGCGATCGAGTTCGCCCGCGCCGAAGCGGCCGGCGGCGATCACGATCACTCCGGCGATGCCCAGCAGCGAGGCGAGGATCGCGCCGGGCCGGATCGTTTCGCCCAGCATCGCCGCCGCGAAATAAAGCGCCACGAGCGGGGCGATGAAGGAAATGGCGATGCCTTCGGCCATCGGGATGCGCACCAGGCCATAGAAGAACAGCGCCGCCATGCAGGCCGTCACCGCCGAGCGCTGGAGATGGACCCGCAGCACCGTGGGCGAGGGCAGGCGGCGGCTCGTCGCCAGCCAGGCGGGCAGAATCAGCAGCGTGCCGCCGGCATTGCGCAGCAGCAGCGCGGTGTAGACGCCGGTCTGGAGCGCGGCGCTTTTCATCGCGGCGTCCATCGCGCTGAACGTCGCGATGCCGATCACGACCGCCACGAAGGGCGCGAATCGTCTCTCCCGGATCATGCCCCGGCCATAGAGCGCGGGCCGCCGCTTGGCACGCGGCATCCCGTTTTCGCCGGGCGGTCCCGTGCCTTCTCCGCAGGGCCGGCTGTTGTTCGCGCGCGGCGGAAAGTGACGCATCCGCGCCGCAGTGTGGCGGCGATTCAGCTTGGCGAAAGGAGGATGGCTTGATGAAGGCAAGCCATAAGGGCTAATCAGGGTTGGACCGGTCGCGGCCGGAGATCATCCGGCATGTGGAGGGAAATCGGGTTTCGGCCATGACACAGGGTTTGCGTGAAATGATGCGGTTCGGCGTTTTTCCGGCGCTGGTGGCGCTGGCCGGCCAGCCGGCCCTGGCCCAGTCGATCGAGCCGCAAGTGCCCGCCGACAACTGGCCGGCCCCCGCCGCGCAGCCATCGCCCGCGCCGACCTCGCCCGCGCCGAATCAGGCGGTGGCGCAGCAGCCCTTGCCGGTGTTCGAATCGGTCATGGCCTGGCCGGTGAAGGACGCGCGCGATCTGCTCGCGGTGATCGAGGGGATCGGCGCCGAAGGGCTGGCCCCTGCCGATTACCGTCCCGATGCCTTGCGCGCCGCGATCGCCAAGGGGGAGGGCCCCGATCTTGACGATGTCGCCAGCAAGTCGTTCTCGTGGCTGGTCGAGGACTTGCGCGATGGGCGCACGCCGATGACGGCGCGCGTACAGTGGTTCGCGGTCGATCCCGATCAGGACGACATGCCCACGGCGCAGATCATGGCGCAGGCCCTGTCGGACCATGACGTGGCCGGCGTGGTCGACAAGCTGGCGCCGACGGTTCCCGATTACGCCACGCTCAAGCAGGCGCTGGCCGAAACCCCCGCCGCCGACAAGGCGACGCGCGCGCTGATCCGCGCCAACATGGATCGCTGGCGCTGGCTCAAGCGCGATCTGGGCGAAGTCTACCTGTTGACCAACGTGCCCGAATTCCAGCTTCGCCTCACGGTGAAGAACCGCATCATCCGTTCGTACCGCACGGTCGTCGGCAAGCCGGGCCGCACCGCCACGCCGCAGTTGGCCGAAACGGTGACGGCGGTGGTGTTCAACCCGACCTGGACGGTGCCGCAGTCGATCGTCAAGGGCGAAGGGCTGGGCGCGCGGGTGCTGGGCAGTCCGGGCTGGGCGGCGGCCAACGGTTACAAGGGCACGCGCAACGCCGATGGCACGATCACCGTGGTGCAGCAGCCGGGGCCGAACAACGCGCTGGGGCTGATGAAGATCGACATGCCCAATCCGCACGCGATCTATCTGCACGACACGCCTTCGAAGAGCTATTTCAACGCCGATGTGCGCGCGTTCAGCCACGGCTGCATCCGCACCGAGCGCGCGGTGGAGCTGGGCATGACCATGGCGATCCTGGGCGCGCAGATGCCGGCCGAGGACGCGGCGGATATTTCGCGCTCGGGCAAGTATACCAAGGTGGAAATGACGCGGACCTTCCCGGTCTATATCGGTTATTTCACCATGGCCCGTTCGATCGACGGCGAGCTGAGGAAGTTCGGTGATATCTATGGGCGCGACAAGCCGGTGCTGGCCAGCTTCGCTGCCCCGCGCCAGCTCAAGACCACCCAGCGCAAGAGTGACGAAGCGATCATCGAACTCGACAACCCGTTCTGATCCGGCCAGTTTGATCCGGCCGATCAGGCCCCCCGGCCCGCCTTGCGGGAGAGGGGGCCTGACGTGAACCTCAGCGCGGCGTCAGCTTGAGGTTCAGCGATTCGAGGCCACGGATGATGTAGCTTGGTTCATAGGCCAGCTCGCGGCTGGTGCCGGCGCCGTGGATCGCGGTATCGAGTTCGATGTGCGAGGTGTGCTCGAAGAAGCGCTCGAAGATCACGCGGATTTCGACACGGGCCAGCGGCGCGCCGATGCAGGTGTGCGCGCCCCGGCCGAAGCCCAGGTGCTCCTTGATCCTGGGGCGGTTGATGATCAGCTCTGACGGATTGTCCCAGCGGCGCGGATCGCGGTTGGCGGCGGCAAGGCCGACCACGACCGGCGTGCCGGCCTTGATCTCCATGTCGCCGATCCGGGTGTCGCGCTTGGCCAGGCGGAACGTGCCCTTGGTCGAGCCTTCCAGGCGCAGCACTTCCTCCAGGAACGGGGCGATCAGCGTGGTGTCCGCGCGCAGCCGGGCCTGCAGCGCCGGATCGTCGATGACGAAGCGCATCGCGTTGCCCAGCAGCTTGGCGCTGGTGTCCTGCCCGGCGGCGAACAGGAACATCGCCGCCTTGACCACTTCGAGCATGTCGGGCGTGGCGCCGTCGGGGAACTTCGCGTTGGCCAGCTCGCTCAGCACGTCATCGGTGGGGTTGGCGCGGCGGGCCTGGACATAATCCATGAAGTAGGCGCCCATGAACATCAGCGCGGGGCTGGCCTGGACGGCGCTGGCATTGTCGAGGTCGCCGGCGGGCGGGCCGGAATCGATCACTTCGCGGAACTTCTCGCGATCGCCTTCGGGCACGCCGAGCAGGTCGGCGATCACCAGCGTGACGTAAGGCGTGGCGATCTGGTTGATCAGCTCGCAGCCGCCGCTCGCCACCGCCTCGCGCACGAGCTGGTCGGCGTAGTCCTCCATGAACTCCTCGTTGGCCTTGAGGCGCGAGGGAATGAACAGCCGGTTGAGCAGCGAGCGCGCGTCGGAATGGCGCTTGCCGTCATAGTTCACCAGCAGGCTGGTCAGCGACATCGGGTCGAACGCGGCTTCGATCTGGTCGCTGATGTCGCTGCCCTCGGGCTTGAACGGCAGCGGCGCGACCGGGCCAAGCGCCGCGATGGAGGACGAGAAGTCATCGGTGTTGAGCAGGATCTCGGTCGATTCGTCGAAGCCGGTGACGAACACGATCTTGCCGCCGGCGGGGCGATGGACCGGCCCCTTGGCGCGCAGGGCCTCGAAATAGGCGTAAGGATCGCGGAGGATGGAATGGTCGGTGAAGTAGTCCCGCTCCACGAGCGGCGGTTCGGCTGCGGTTGCCACGATCGGTCTCCCCGGTGTTCTGGCTTTTGGTGATACACTGTATATCATAAATAGCCGGGCTTGCCAGTCAATGCCATCCACGAACCGGCCGGGCGCAGCGCGGCGGCGATCAGCCGGCTGGCCGGGCTTGCTCCGCCCGTCGCTCGGCCCCACCTTGGGCAAGAGCCGCCAGCCAAGAGGACGCAACATGACCGAGAAGCCGAGCACCGAGAGCCAGATCGAGGCCGCCACCAGCCGGGTGATCGACCTGGAGGCAGAGCTTGAAGCCGCCGGCAACGCCACGACCGAGGGAGAGGCGCTGGCCCGCGTGCGCGCGATCCTGCACCAATGGGTCGATACCGTGACGGCCGTGGTCGCGACGCCGGGTGTCGGGCGCGTCGTGCTGATCCATGACAATGGCCGCGAATCGCGCATCGCCTCGCCCGATCTGCCGTTCCTGCTGGCCGTTCCCGTCACTCACGGCGCCCGCGCCGGAGAGGGCTGAGGCGGCTCGGCCGGGCTTGCCGCCGCGAGTTCCGGTTTGCTTATGTAGCAAGCGTTTGGTAAGTCACTCGCGAAGGCTCCGCGAGCGGGCCATACGGGAGATCGGGAACCATGGCCGAAGCCGATACCATCGACATCAACCGCGAGATCGCGGCCGAACCGCGCGTGGCCGATTATGTGGTTGATGCCGACGTGCACGTCACGCCGCCACCCACGTTCTGGGCGGAATACCTCTCGCCCCGTTTCCGCGAGCTTGCGCCCAGGGTGGAAAGCGAGGGCGAATACGACTTCATCATGTTCGAAGGCACGCGCCGCCCGGTGAACCTGATGCAATCGCAAGCCGGCCGCGCGTTCGACCAGTACAAGAACGCCGGCAAGCTTTCCGACATGCGCGTGGGCGGCTGGATGCCGCAAAGGCGCCTTGACGACATGGACCGCGACGGCATCGACAAGGCCATCGTCTTCGGCGGCGGTCCGCTTTCGACGGGCAGCCTGGAACTCTATCTCGACAGCTTCGATGCGTTCAACCGCTGGCAATCGGATTTCTGCGCCGATTCGAACGGCCGGATGTTCGGCGTTGCCTTCCTCACCACGGTCGATGTCGAGCAGACGATCGCCGGGATGCGCGCGGCCCGGGCGCGCGGCGACGTCGCGGTGAACCTGCCCGCCTTCCCCCAGTCGCTGAGCCAGTTCACCAAGGAAGGCTCGGTCTGGCAGGCGATGACCGGCGATCCCGACGGCACGCGCCAGTATCGCGATCCCGAGTTCGATCCGCTTTGGGCCGCCGCCGTCGATCTCGACATGCCGATCACCTTTCACCTGGGCGCGCGCGTCTCGCGCTACAAGGACAAGACCAATTTCCTGCCCGACGTGGTGATGGGCAAGCCGGCCATGCTCGAACCGCCCGCGATCATGATCTATGGCGGGGTGTTCGATCGCTTTCCGCGCTTGCGCCTGGGCCTGATCGAATCGGGCGTGGGCTGGATTCCCTGGGCCTGCGAATACATGGACCGCACCTGGCATATGCAGCGGCACTGGACCGGCTGCGCGATCAAACACCCGCCCAGCCACTATTTCGACCAGAACATCTATGCCTCGTTCATTTCCGATCCGGTCGGCGTGGAACTGCGCCACAAGCCGGGCGGCCGGAACATCATGTGGTCGTCCGACTATCCGCATTCGGAAACGACGTTTCCGCATTCCCACCGGGCGATCGCGGAGAACTTCCGCGGCGTGCCCACGGCGGAGCGCGATTGGATCCTGGCCGGCTGCGCCGAGAAGTTCTTCGGGCTGGGCCAGGCCCGGTTGCCTGGTGGCCTAGGGCGGAATGGCGATCGGCCCTAGTGCTGGCGGATCACCGCGAGGAAGGCTTCACCATAGGCATCGAGCTTGCGCGCGCCGATGCCGCCGATCTCGCCCAGTTCGGCCAGGGACGTGGGATGCGCGGCGGCCATTTCGCGCAAGGTCGAATCGTGGAAGATGACATAGGGCGGCACGCCGGCCTCCTGCGCCAGATCGCGGCGCAGCGCGCGCAGCGCCTCGAACAGCGGATCGCCCACCGGGTTGGCGCTGTCGCCCCCGGCGCTGCCGCGCTGGCGCTTGCGCCGTTCGGGCTTGGGCGGCACCACGATCCGCACTTCGGCCTCGCCTTTCAGGATCGCGCGCGAATCGCCGCCGAGGGCAAGGCCGCCGTGCTCGGTGGGCACCAGGCTGCCGCGCGCCTGCAAGGCGCGGGCCAGCGGCTTGAGCAGCGGCTGCTCATCGGCATCGACAATGCCGAAGACCGATAGCGCATCGTGCCCGCGCTGGATCACCCGGTCGTCCGACTGGCCGGTCAGCACTTTTTCCACATGCCCCAGGCCAAAGCTCTGCCCGGTGCGGTAGACCGCCGAAAGCAGCTTCTGCGCCAGCCGCGTCACATCGAGCACGCCAACCGGCTCCAGGCAATTGTCGCAATTGCCGCAAGTCGCCAGCGGGTTCTCGCCGAAATGGCGCAGCAGGATGGCGCGGCGGCATTCGGCCGTCTCGACCAGCGTGGCCAGCGCGTCGAGCCGCGCCCGCTCGGCATTGCGGCGGTGCTCCTCCACCTCGCCGAGCCGCTGGCGCGCGCGGGCGAAATCGTCCGCGCCCCAGAACATCACCGCCACTGACGGATCGCCGTCACGCCCGGCGCGGCCGGTTTCCTGGTAATAGGCCTCGATCGACTTGGGGATGCCGGCATGGGCGACGAAGCGCACGTCGGGCTTGTCGATGCCCATGCCGAAAGCCACCGTCGCGACCATGACCATGTCCTCGGACGCGACGAAGGCGGCCTGGTTGCGCGCGCGCGTCTCCGGCGAGAGGCCGGCATGATACGGCAGCACGCGCCGTCCGCCCGCGCCCAGCGCCTCGGCAAGCTGCTCCACGCGCGCGCGGGTGGGCGCATAGATGATGCCGGGGCCCGGCTGCTCGTCGAGCAGCGCCTTCAATTGCCGCATGGCATTGTCGCGCGGGCGGATGGCATAGCGGATGTTCGGCCGGTCGAACCCGGCGACGATCAGCCCCTCTTCGGGAATGCCCAGCTGTGCCAGGATATCGGCGCGGGTGTGCCGGTCGGCCGTGGCGGTAAGCGCCAGGCGCGGCACGTGCCCGAAGCTGTCGAGCAGCGGGCGCAGCAGGCGATAGTCGGGGCGGAAATCGTGGCCCCATTCGGAAACGCAATGCGCCTCGTCGATGGCGAAAAGGCTGATCGGGGCCCGCGTCAGCAGCTCGCGGAAATGCGGCTGGCTGGCGCGTTCGGGTGCGACATAGAGCAAGTCCAGCTCGCCCGCGCGGAAGCGGTCGATCGTCTGCTCGCGATCGGCATCGGCGCTGGTCAGCGTCGCGGCGCGGATGCCGTTGGCCGTGGCCGCGCGCAACTGGTCATGCATCAGCGCGATCAGTGGGCTGACGACGACGCAGGTGCCTGGCAGCATCACCGCCGGCAACTGATAGGTCAGCGATTTGCCCGCGCCGGTCGGCATGACCGCCAGCGTCGATCGCCCGGCCAGCACGCGGGCGACCACGTCCTGCTGCACGCCGCGAAACGCGGAGAAGCCGAACGTCGCATGCAAGGCCTCGCGCGCGGCGGCCAGCGCGTCGGCATGATCGGGCAGCAGGTCGGCGGGAAGGGGGTCGAAAGCGTCCACGGGCCGCGCTTATGGCAGATCGCGGCGGCAAGGGAAAATCGCCCGAGGGGTGTTTGCGCCGATTTCTCCCCGGCGAGCCCCCGCTTGCTTGCCGGCCGGTGGCGGCTGTCTATAGTCAACTTCGCGATGGACCAGAGAAAGCAAGGCGAGGACGCGATGACGGCAGGCGGGCCCAGAGTGGCGGTGGTGACCGGGGCAAGTTCGGGGATCGGCAAGGAAACCGCCAAGGCGCTGGCCGCGCGGGGCTGGCGCGTAATCGCGTCGGGCCGCGACGCCGATCGCTGCGCGGCGGCCGAGGCCGAGATCCGCGCGGCGGCGAGCGGGGCCGAGGTGGAGTTCCTGCGCGCCGACCTGTCGCTGCTGGCCGATGCCCGGCGGCTGGCGGACGAGATCGCCGCCCGCACCGACCGGGTCGACGTGCTGGTCAACAACGCCGGCGGCATGGCCAGCGCGCTGGTGATGACCGACGAAGGCTATGAAGGGAACTTCGCGGCGAATTTCCTCGGCCCGTTCGTGCTGACCGAACGCCTGCTGCCGCTGCTGCGCGCCGCCGCGAAGGACGCGCCGGCAGGCGCAGTGCGGATCATCAACACCGCCTCGGACGCGAGCGAGATGATCCCCTCGGTCAATTTCGCGGACCTGCAGAACCTGGGCAACTGGAGTTCGGGCGCGGCCTATTGCAGCGGCAAGCTGGCCAACGTGCTCCATGCCCGGGCGCTGGCGGGCCGGCTGGCCGACGATGGCATCGTCGCCCATGCGGTACACCCCGGCACGGTCGACAGCAATTTCTTCAGCCATACGCCGGACCATGTGCGCGATGCCTATGGCGACGCGCCCAAGCTGACCAATGCCGAAGGGGCGGACACGCTGATCTGGCTGGCGACGGCCGACGCGCCGGGCCGGTCGAGCGGCGGATACTGGCACCAGCGCGCGCCCCGCGCGCCCAATCCCCATGTCGATGATCCGGCCTATGTCGCGCGGTTCTGGGACGAGGCGGAAAAGCTGGTCAAAAGCCCCGCGCAGATCGCCTGACCGCGCGCGCCACCCCGGCCGCCGGGCAGGGTGTGCGCTAAATCACGTCGCGCCGGTGGACTTCGCCACAGCGCGGTTTCCCTGGGGGTTCCATAAGGGCGGTGTCCGGGGCGCATGAGGCATTCCGGGCGGTACCTGAGCCACCGGGAGTACGATCATGGAACCCCTTGCAGGCCTGTTGTTCGGCGTCATCGCACAGCCTCTCGCCCTGGGCGCGGCCGCGGCCAGCCCCGATTGCAGCCGGTCCTACCGGCGCGCGCCGGGCAGGGGGGATACCGCGCTTCCGTTCAGGATGTATCCGCATCGCCAGGGATTGTGACCGGCGCCCGCCGCCGGCACGCAAAAAGGAATTTCACCATGTCCGCGTTCGTTTTTCGCAGCAGCCGTCCGCACGAATCGATCCTGCCGCGTGCGCACCGCGATGCGCACCAGCGCTATCTGACTTATGGCCCGATCGTGCCGATGGATTCGCGCCCTGGCCTGATCGAGCGTATTTTCGGTCGCGCGGCCTGACAGGGCGGCTGGCGGCACCTCGCTTCCGCCGCGCCCACCGGATTGCCACGGGGATCGCGCCGATCCGGCCCGGGTTCGATTTCCCGCGCGCCGGGATCGCGCGTAGCATCGCCGCCGCCCCCGCGAGTCGCTGCTCGCGGGTTCATCATGGGAGGGCAACAGGCATGGCGGGCAACCCGAATTATCCGATCTCGACCGCTGCGGTAAGCTGGTTCGACAGCAGCAACGCGCTGCATATCCGGGTCTACTCGACCGACGGCTATGAGGTGACCGAGCGCTGCAACGACGGCCAGGGCTGGCAGACGGGCCAGTTCAACAAGCCGGGCGGCGCGGTTTCGGCCATTTGCTGGACCGCGAGCGACGGCGAGCACATCCGCGTCTATTGCACTTACGAGGACAAGACGACCGAATGGTGCTGCGATCCGGCCACCGGCTGGACGCAGGGAACCTACACGCCCTTCTGACGCGCCGGGCGGGTCAGTCCAGGTTGGGCCGCAGCCAGCGTTCGGCGGTCGGCAGGTCGACGCCGCGCCGCCGCGCGTAGTCCTCCAGCTGGTCCCGTCCAATCCGCGCGACGCCGAAATACTGGCTTTCGGGATGGGCGAAATAGAAGCCCGAGACCGCCGAGGTCGGCAGCATCGCCTGGCTTTCGGTCAGGGTGATGCCGGCGTTGTCCTGCGCCTTCAGCAGATCGAACAGGATGGGCTTGAGCGAATGGTCGGGGCAGGCCGGATAGCCCGGCGCGGGGCGGATGCCGCGATATTCCTCGCGGATCAGCGCTTCGTTGGTCAATTGCTCGCCCGGCGCATAGCCCCATAGCGTGGTGCGCACATGCTGGTGCAGCCGTTCGGCGAAAGCCTCGGCGAAGCGATCGGCCAGCGCCTTGAGCAGGATGTCGGAGTAATCGTCGTGGTTCGCCTGGAACCGCGCGAGATGCGGGTCGATGCCGTGGATGCCGACGGCGAAGCCGCCCAGCCAGTCGCTCTCGGTGTCGATGAAGTCCGCGAGGCAGAAATTGGCGCGGCCCCGGCTCTTCTTGAACTGCTGGCGCAGGAAGGGCACGCGGACCGCTTCCTCCCCAAGCTCGTCTTGGGGAGGGGGACCGCCCGCGAAGCGGGTGGTGGAGGGGGGGCGGCCGGAAATTCCCCCTCCACCATGCTTCGCATGGTCCCCCTCCCCGAGCGAGCTCGGGGAGGAATGCAGGATCACGTCATCCCCCTCGCGGTGGCAGGGCCAGAAGCCGCAGACGGCCCTGGCGGTCAGCCATTTCTCGGCAACGATGCGGTCGAGCATCGCCTGCGCGTCGGCGAACAGGCCGCGCGCGCTTTCGCCGACGACTTCGTCCTCCAGGATCGCGGGATAGGTGCCCGCCAGTTCCCAGGCGCGGAAGAAGGGAGTCCAGTCGAAGATCGCGCGCAAGTCGGCCAGATCCCAGTCCTCAAACACGTGCAGGCCCGGCTGCGCGGGGGCCGGCGGCTTGTCTGCCATGTCGGGCTGGAAGGCGTTGGCGCGCGCCTCGGCGAGCGGTAGCAGGTCCGACTGGCCCTTGCCCTCGCGCGCCTCGCGCACTTTGGCATAGTCGATCGCCACCGAGGACTTGAACCCGTCCGCCTGCGTGTCGGACAGGAGCTGCGAGGCGACGCCGACCGCGCGGCTGGCGTCGAGCACGTGGATCACCGGGCCTTCGTAAGCCGGGTCGATGCGCAGCGCGGTGTGCACCTTGCTGGTGGTCGCCCCGCCGATCAGCAGCGGGATGGTCATGTCGGCGCGCTGCATTTCCTCGGCCACCGTGACCATCTCGTCGAGCGAGGGGGTGATGAGGCCGGACAGGCCGATGATGTCCGCCTGGTTCTCGTTCGCCGCCTGCAGGATCGTCGCCCAGGGGACCATGACGCCCAGGTCGATCACTTCATAGCCGTTGCACTGTAGGACCACCCCGACGATGTTCTTGCCGATGTCGTGGACGTCGCCCTTGACCGTGGCCATGACGATGCGGCCCTTGGCCCTGGCGCCCGGCTCCTTCAGTGCCTCGATATAGGGAATAAGGTGGGCGACCGCCTTCTTCATCACCCGCGCGGACTTGACCACTTGCGGCAGGAACATCTTGCCCGATCCGAACAGGTCGCCGACCACGTTCATCCCGTCCATCAGCGGGCCTTCGATCACCTCGATCGGGCGGGCCGCCAGCTGGCGCGCTTCCTCGGTATCGGCGACGATATGCGCGTCGATCCCCCGGACCAGGGCGTGTTCGAGCCGCCTGGTCACGTCCCAGCCGCGCCATTCCTCGGCGGCCTTCTCGGCGACGACGTCCTTGCCCTTGAAGCTTTCGGCAAGCTCGATCAGCCGTTCGGTGGCCGTCGGCTCGCCATCGGGCACGTCCTGCCCGCGGTTGAGGATGACGTCCTCGCAGGCCTCGCGCAGCACCGGGTCGATCTGGTCGTAGATCTCCAGTTGCCCGGCGTTGACGATGGCCATGTCGAGCCCGGCGGGAATGGCATGGTAGAGGAACACCGAATGCATCGCCCGGCGGACGATCTCGTTGCCCCGGAAGCTGAAGGACAGATTGCTGAGGCCGCCCGAAAAATGGACATGCGGGCACAGTTCGCGAATTTCCCGCACGGCCTCGATGAAGTCGACCCCGTAATTGTTGTGCTCCTCGATACCGGTGGCGACGGCGAAGACGTTGGGATCGAAGATGATGTCCTCGGGCGGGAAGCCGATGTCGGTCAGGAGCTTGTAGGCGCGCGTGCAGATCTCGATCTTGCGCGCCTTGGTATCGGCCTGCCCGGCCTCGTCGAAGGCCATGACGACGACGGCGGCGCCATAATCCATGCACTTGCGCGCGGCTTCGAGGAACGGCGCCTCGCCTTCCTTCATCGAGATCGAATTGACGATCGGCTTGCCGGAAACGCATTTCAGCCCCGCCTCGATCACGTCCCACCTGGAACTGTCGATCATCACCGGCACGCGGGCGATATCGGGCTCGGCGGCGATCAGCTTGAGGAAGGTGGTCATCGCGAGAGTCGCGTCGAGCAGGCCCTCGTCCATGTTGACGTCGATCACTTGCGCGCCGTTCTCAACCTGCTGGCGCGCGACCTCGACCGCCGCCGGATAATCGCCCGCCATGACGAGCTTCTTGAATTTCGCCGAGCCGGTGACGTTGGTGCGCTCGCCGATATTGACGAAGCGGGCGGAGGACTGGGTGTTCATTGCTGACTCCCTCTCCCCTTGACGGGAGAGGGCCGGGGAGAGGGGGCGTCCTCGAGCCGGCCTGGATATGATGCGATGCGAAGAGACGATCCCCTCTCCCTGATCTGCTCCCCTTCAGGGGAGCGGGAACTCATGCCGCCATGATGAACGGCTCCAGCCCGGCGAGCCGCGTCACCGGCTCCAGCACCGGCAGCTTGCGCGGCGGCAGGCCGGCGACCGCCTTCGCCATCGCCGCGATATGCGCGGGCGTGGAGCCGCAGCAGCCGCCCAGGATATTGACTTGCCCCGCCTCGGCCCATTCCTTCACCAGCGCCGCCGTCGTTTCGGGCAACTCGTCATAGGCGCCCAGTTCGTTGGGCAGGCCGGCGTTGGGATAGACCATGATCAGCGTGTCGGCGATCTCGGAGAGCGCCTTGACATGCGGGCGAAGCTGGGTCGCGCCGAACGAGCAGTTGAGCCCGACCGTCACGGGTCTGGCGTGCCGCACCGCGTGCCAGAAGGCTTCGACCGTGTGGCCCGACAGGTTGCGGCCCGAAAGGTCGGTCAGCGTCATCGACAGCATGATCGGCACTTCGCGGCCCAGCTCGTGCTCCAGCCGCTTGACCGCCATCACGCCCGCCTTGGCGTTCAGCGTATCGAACACCGTCTCGATCAGGATGAAGTCCACCCCGCCTTCGACCAGCGCGGCCGCCTGCTCGTGATAGACGTCGACCAGCGTATCCCAGTCGATCTCGCGATAGCCCGGATCGTTGACGTCGGGCGAAAGCGAGAGCGTCTTGTTGGTCGGGCCGATCGCCCCGGCGACGAACCTTGGCCGGCCATCCTTGGTCTGAAACTCGTCGGCGATGCGCCGCGCCAGTTGCGCCGAGGCAAGGTTGATCTCGCGCACCAGATGCTCGGCCGCATAGTCGGCCTGGCTGATGCGGTTGGCCGAGAAGGTATTGGTCTCGGCGATGTCCGCGCCCGCCGCGAAATAGGCGCGGTGGATCGCCTCGGGCACTTCGGGCCTCGTCAGCGCGAGGATATCGTTGTTGCCCTTCTGGTCCTTGGCCAGGCCAAGGTCGCCGGCATAGTCGGCCTCGGACAGCTTCCAGCCCTGGATCTCGGTGCCGAAGGCGCCATCGGTGATGAGGATGCGCCTGGCGGCCTCGGCGTTCAGGCGTTCACGAGCGCTCATGCGGCAATCTCCCTGGGGCGGCGGCCGAGCAGGTGGCAGATGGCATAGGCCTGCTCGGCCTTGTTGAGCGTATAGAAATGGAAATCGCGCACGCCGCCTTCATAGAGCCGGCGGCACTGGTCGGCGGCGACGACGGCGGAGACCAGCCCGCGTGGGCCGGGGCGCTCGTCCAGCCCTTCGAACATGTGCGTCATCCAGTCCGGGATCTCGGTATTGGCCGACATGCGGCGGATCGCGGCGAAGCTCGTCACCGGCATGATGCCCGGCAGGATCGGCGCGGTGATTCCGGCGGCGAGCGCCTTGTCGAGGAAGCGGAAATAGGCGTCGGTCGAAAAGAAGAACTGGGTGATCGCCCGGCTCGCCCCGGCATCGAGCTTGCGCTTGAGGTTGTCGAGGTCCGCCTCGGCGCTCGCCGCCTCGGGGTGGACTTCGGGATAAGCGGCGACCGAGACTTCGAAATCGTGCTGGCGCTTCAGCCCCAGCACCAGATCGGCCGCGCTGGCATAGCCCTGGGGATGCGGGACGAAGCGGCCGGCATCCACGGCGGGCGGATCGCCGCGCAGCGCGACGATGTGGCGCACGCCCGCGTCCCAGTATTGCTGGGCGACTTCGGCGATCTCATCCTGGCTCGCGGCCACGCAGGTCAGGTGCGCGGCGGGCAGCAGCGTGGTTTCGGCCACGATCCGCGCGACCGTGGCATGGGTGCGCTCACGCGTGGAGCCGCCCGCGCCGTAAGTCACCGAGACGAAGCTGGGCGCCAGGGGGGCAAGCTGGGTGATCGCATCCCACAGCTGCGCTTCCATCTTCTCCGTCTTGGGCGGGAAGAACTCGAAGGAAATGCGGATGTCTCCCGGCAGTCCCGCGAACAGCGGCGAATCGGGAACTCCGGCGGCGAAGAACGTCATGGGTGCGCGACCTCTCCTGTTGCGGCGTCCTTGCGCAGGGGCGCCGGGCCGCGCTGGCGGCGGCCTGTCCATATCTTGACGGTCAGCGGCTTGCCGACCAGCGCCACCGGCGGGTTCGCGGCGAAGCCGGCCTCGCTGAGCAGCGCCAGCATCTGCTCGTCGGAAAAGCCGAGGCGGGCATGGGCATGGGCGCTGCGCAGTTCCTCGCGATCGTGCGCGGCGAAATCGACCACGGCGATCCGTCCACCCTCGCGCGTGACGCGCGCCGCTTCGCCCAGCACGGTTTCCGGGGCCTGGGCATAGTGCAGCACCTGGTGGAACAGCACCGTGTCGAACGCGGCTTCGGCGAAAGGCAGCGCGGTGAAATCGCCCTGGACAAGGTCGATCTTGTCCGAAGGCAGGGCTTGCAGCCGGGCGCGGGCGATGCGCAGCATTTCCGGGCTCTTGTCGAGCGCGGTGACGCGGTTGGCCCGCGCGGCGAAAAGTTCGGCCATGCGGCCGGTGCCGGTGCCGACATCGAGCAGCGCGCCCAGCGAGCCGGACTTGCCTTCGCCCTGCAGCGCTTCGGCCAGCGCCGCCTCGACCGGCCCGTCGGCGCTGTGCAGCGATCGCAGCGTGTCCCACTGGTCGGCATGGCGGGCGAAATAGGCCTGCGCGCTCGCCTCGCGCGCGGCGCGGATCGCGGCGAGATGGCGCCGGTCCTCGCCGCAGCGGGCGGCGAAGCCGGCATCGTCGCGCTCGGCCAGCGTCAGCAGCCGGGCGGCGGCCGCGCCCAGCGGCGGGGCGCTGTCCTCGCCGATGGCGCTGCGCAGGAAGACCCAGCTGCCTTCCTTGCGCCGTTCCGCCAAGCCGGCGTCGCACAGGATGCGGACATGGCGCGAGACCCTGGGCTGGCTCTGCCCGAGCACTTGCGCAAGCTCGCCCACGGCCAGCTCCATGTGGGCCAGCAGACGCATGATCCGCAGCCTCGTCGGATCGGACAGCGCCCGGAAAAGTGGGTCAATTCGCATGGGAGTGGGATATAAAGATATCTTTATATCATCGCAACCCCTAGCATTTCCGAGGATTTTGTCCCCCTTTAATGGGGTTTACGGCAAGCCATGCTCTGGTCTACACAGTAGGCGCAGGCTTGCCTGCAAGCGTTGGCGCCTGCGCCAAACATTGCAAGGGGATTCGCATGAAGAAGATTGCTTACGCCGCATTTGCGTCGGCCGCTGCTCTGGCTCTCGCTGCTTGCGGCAGCTCGGAGACCGCTACCGAGGATACCGCGACCGACAGCGCCGAGACGGTGGCTGAAGAAACCTTGGCTGCCGATCCGATGGCAACCGAAGACGCCACGAGCGCCGAAGCCACTGCGGCTGCGTCCGAAGCGGCGATGTAATCTGGACGGGGGCGCGGCCGGCGCGTTTCGCTTCCGGCCCGCCCCCGCTCAATCGGCTGCGGTCGCCCGTTGATCCGGGGGCCGGCAGTGACGTCGCGCAAGCCTTCCCCCATCGGGAGGGTTTTTTGTTTGCATGACAGTTGGACAGGCGGCATCACGCCGTCATGCCCGACACGCTGAAGATCACACTCGCGCAGCTCAACCAGTCTGTCGGCGATATCGCCGGCAACGCGCAGGGCGTGCTGGCTGCCCGGGAACGGGCCCGCGGGTCAGACCTGGTGGTCTTTCCCGAACTCCACCTGATCGGCTATCCGCCCGAGGATCTGATCCTCAAGCCCTCGCTGATCGAGCGGGCGGCGGCCGAACTCCAGAACCTGGCGCGGGCCAGCGCTTCGGACGGGCCGGCGATGCTGGTCGGTTCGGTCTTCGTGCTCGACGGGGCGCTGCACAACGGTGTCGCGCTGCTCGATCAGGGCAAGGTCGCGGCCGTGCGGCTCAAGCACGAGCTGCCCAATTACGGCACTTTCGACGAGATGCGGCTGTTCCAGCCCGGCCCCCTGCCGGAGCCGGTGGTGCTGCGCGGCACGATGATCGGCGTGCCCATCTGCGAGGATATCTGGCGGCCCGAAGTCTGCCGCCATCTGGCCGATTTCGGCGCCGAGATGTTCGTGTGCATCAACGGCAGCCCTTACGAGATCAACAAGGACGCGTTGCGCATCGAAGGCGTGGCCAAGCGCCGCGCGGTCGATACCGGGCTGCCGCTGGCCTATCTCAACCGCGTCGGCGGGCAGGACGAGCTGGTGTTCGATGGCGCCAGCTTCGTGGTCAACGGCGATGGCGCGCTGGCCGTGCAGATGCGCGACTGGGAAGAGCAGGAAGTCCAGACGAGCTGGACCAAGACCGCGCAGGGCTGGCGCTGCGATCGCGGCGAGCTGCACACGCTGGCCGATCATCCCGAGGACATCTACTGCGCCATGGTGCTGGCGCTGCGTGACTATGTCGATCGCAATGGCTTTCCCGGCGTGGTGCTGGGGCTTTCGGGCGGGATCGACAGCGCCGCCTGCGCCGCCATCGCGGTGGACGCGCTGGGGCCGGACCGGGTCTGGGCGGTCATGCTGCCGTCGCGCTTCACCAGCCAGGAAAGCCTCGACGATGCGCGCGCCTGTGCCGAGGCGCTGGGCTGCCGCTACACCGTGATGCCGATCGCCCCGGCCGTCACGGGCATGGAAGCGATGCTGGCCGAAAGCTTTGCCGGCACGAATCGCGACCTGACCGAAGAGAACCTGCAATCGCGCATCCGCGGGCTGGGGCTCATGGCGCTGTCGAACAAGTTCGGGCCGATGCTGATGACCACCGGCAACAAGAGCGAGATGAGCGTCGGCTATGCGACGATCTATGGCGACATGGCCGGCGGCTACAATCCGCTCAAGGATGCCTACAAGATGACCGTGTTCGCCATCTCGCGCTGGCGCAACCGGGCGCGGCCGCGCATTGGGCTGGGCCCCGGCGGCGTGGTGATCCCGGAGAACATCCTGGCCAAGCCGCCCACGGCCGAACTGCGCGAGAACCAGAAGGACGCGGATTCGCTGCCGCCCTACGAAGTGCTCGATCCGATCCTGCTGGGCCTGGTGGAGCACGACAAGAGTGTCGAGCAGCTCGTCACCGAAGGGTTCGAGCGCGAGACCGTGCAGCGCATCGAACGCCTGCTCCACCTTGCCGAATACAAGCGCCGCCAGGCCCCGCCGGGCGTGAAGCTGACCGCGCGGAACTTCGGCCGCGACCGCCGCTATCCGATCACGCACGCGTTCCGCAGTGGCTGACAGAGCGGCGGCGAAGCGCTAACGGCGCAGGCCATGACTGTCACCACCCGCTTCGCGCCTTCGCCCACCGGCCATCTCCATGTCGGCAATATCCGCACGGCGCTGCACAACTGGCTGCTGGCGAGGCAAGCGGGCGGGCGGTTCCTGCTGCGGATCGACGATACCGATGCCGAACGCAGCCGCGAGGACTATGTCGCGGCGATCCGCGCCGATCTTGCCTGGCTGGGCCTGGACCACGATGGCGAGGAGCGGCAATCGGCGCGGTTCGGCGTTTACGAGGCGCAGTTCGCCCGGCTCGAGGCGGCGGGCCGGGTCTATCCCTGCTGGGAAACCCCGCAGGAGCTGGAGCTGAAGCGCAAGGTCCGGCTCGGGCGCGGGTTGCCGCCGATCTATGACCGCGCGGCGCTGGCGCTGAGCGCGCAGGAGAAGGCGGCGAAGCTGGCCGCCGGCGAAAAGCCGCATTGGCGCTTCCTGCTGGACCATGCCAGCCCGATCGCCTGGGATGACGGCATCAGGGGGCCGCAGCGGTTCGATGCGGCGCAGATGTCCGATCCGGTGGTGTGCCGCGCCGACGGATCGTGGCTCTACATGCTGCCTTCGGTGATCGACGATGTCGATATGGGCGTCACCGATATCCTGCGCGGCGAGGATCACGTTTCCAACACGGCGGCGCAAGTGCAGATGTTCGAGGCGCTGGGCGCGCCGGTGCCGCGCTTCGCGCACGAGGCGCTGCTGGTCGGCACCGAAGGCAAGCTGTCGAAGCGGCTGGGCTCGCTGGGCGCGGCGCATTTCCGCGAGAGCGGGATCGAGCCGCATGCCCTGGTGGCGCTGCTGGCGCGGCTGGGAACGTCCGATCCGGTCGATCCCGCGCTCGATGTCGAGGCGCTGGCGGCAAGCTTCGCGCTTGCGCACTTCGGCCGCGCGCCGGCCCGGTTCGACGATGCCGAGCTGGAGCGGATCAACGCCGCCGTCGTCCACGCCCTGCCTTTCGCCGAAGTCGCCGCGCGGCTGCCGGCCGGCATGGACGCGGCCGCCTGGGAAGCGATCCGGCCGAACCTCGCGCGCGTCTCCGAAGCGGCGGACTGGTGGCGCGTGGTCACAGGCCCGATCGCGCCGCCGGCCTGCGACGCGGAAACGCGGGCCTATCTCGCGCAAGCGGCCGACGCGATAGAGGCGGGGGAGTGGGGCGATGATCCCTGGCACGCGCTGACCGGCACGCTCAAGGCGGCGACGGGACGCAAGGGCAAGGCGCTGTTCCTGCCGCTGCGCCAGGCGCTCACAGGCCGCGATCACGGCCCGGACATGGGAGCGCTGCTGCCGCTGATCGGCCGGGAAGCGGCGGTGGCCCGGTTGCGAGCGGCGGGTTCGGCGGACCAAAGCCCTAGATGATCAGCTCGGTCGGTGCCATTGGCGCGCTGACATAGCCCGCGAGCATCCGCAGCGCCTGCACCAGCCCGTCGCGATCGAGCACGCCGCCCAGCGAGATCCTGAGCGCCTTCTCGCCCCCCGGCGTGACGGCGAAGCGGTCTGACGGCACGGCTGACAGCCCCCGCTGGCCCAGCGCGGCGGCAAGGTCATGCGGCTGGGATTCTCCGGGCAGCGGCAACCACAGGTGATAGCCTTGCGGATGCGCGGCATAGCGGCCTTCGGGCAGGATCACGCGGACTTGCTGCTGGCGCCAGGCGGCTTCCTGGCGCGTGGCGGCGGTCAGGCGACCGAACAGCCCGCTTGCCACCCAGGCCGAGACCATGGCGGCGTTGAGCGGGGGTGCCATCACGCCGCTTTCCTGCAGCGCGCCGATCAGTTGCAGCGCTTCGGCGATGCCCGGCGCCCGGACGAAGCCGACGCGCAGCGCGGGCGAGATGATCTTGGAGGTGCTGGCGATGTACCATGTGCGATCGGGCGCGAAGCGGGCGATGGGCGGCAAGGGCGCATCGGCCAGCAAGCCATAGGCATCGTCCTCGATGATGCACAGCCCCGCGCCTTGCGCGAAGGCGGCCAGGGCCGCGCGTTCCCCGGCCTCGATCGTCGCGGTGGTGGGGTTGTCGTTGCCGGGCACCACGTAGAGCGCGCGCAGCGGCGCGGCGCGGTGCGCTTCGGCCAAGGCGGCGGCGCCCATCGTCGCCAGCGGTACCAGCGTCACGCCCAGCCGCCGCGCCACGGCCCGAAAGCCGGGATAGAGGAAGCGCCCGCAAGCCACCCGGTCGCCGGGGCGCAGGATGGTCTGGGCTACGCCGTGCAGCGCGTTCTGCCCGCCGGCCGTCACCACCACCTGCTCGGGCGAGGTGTCGAGCCCCAGGGCGGCGAGCACTTGCCCTCCGGCTGCACGATCGCCGGGCTCGCCGCCGGGGCGCTGGTATTGCAGCCGGGCGATCGCGCCGGAGCGGGCCAGATCGTCGCAGGCGCGGGCCATGGCCTCTTGCAGCAATCCGCCGGGCGGCACCGGGGGATTGTTCATCGTCGCGTCGAACTGCGCGGGCGCCGCCACCGCGCCGCCGGAGCCCGCGCGCACGAAGCTGCCCGCGCGGCCGCGCGCCTCGATCAGCCCGCGCTGGCGGGCCAGTTCGTAAGCGCGGGTAACGGTCGTCAGGTCGACATCGAGCCGCGCGGCCAGATCCCGCTGCGGCGGCAGGCGATCGCCATGGCGCAGCGCGCCCCGATCCACCGCGGCCGCCAGCGCATCGGCGATGGCCCGGTACTTCGGGCCGGGATTTCGGGAAATGTCCGCAAGCCAGGCATCAACCATCGGGATGATCGTCGGCCTCCTGCCGTTCGCGCAAGTTGAGCTTGGCCCAGAGCTGCTCGGTGCCCGCCTCCTGCGCCTTGTTCACATATTGCGAGGCGACAAGCCAGCCCTTGATCCATTGCAGCGGCAGCACGCAGCCCGCCACCATCAGCGGCACCGAGACGATCAGGTGCACCCAGAACGGCGGCTCGAACGCCACTTGCAGCCAGACGACGAAGAAGGTCAGCGGGAAGGCGATGATGCACAGCGAGAAAAAAGCCGGCCCGTCGTCCGGCGAGGCGAACTGGTAGTTCAGGCCGCAGGCGGGGCAGTGATCGGCCAGCTTGAGCCATTTGCGGAACATGCTGGCCCTGCCGCAGCGGGGGCACAGGCCATGCCACCCGGTCCAGATTATCCAGCGCAGCTTCTCACCTTCGGCGGGTTCTTGCATTGAATCACATCCATGCATATTGTGATGCATATAGCCGTACATAATGCACGCCTATCTGTCCAGAGATTCGCGGATAATCGGCAGAAGGCGCAAAATTCGCTACGGCGTGAGCCGGGCATGGTTCCTCAGGATGCGGACAGAATGATGCAGGATACCATACAAACTCCCGCTCCGGCCCCGCCCGAACTGGCCGAGGCGCGCGGCTTCGCCGCCGCGCTCCTGCGGCGGAACGGCCGGGCGGATCTTGCCGCGATGGTGCTGCGCGGCGATGGCGATGATTTTCCCGAAGTCGAGGCTGCCCGCGCGGTCACGCTGGGCCACGCCGCGCGCCTCGCCCGGCTGGAGGAAGCGCTACGGCTCTATGCCGATCCCGACTTCTGGGAAGACAGCCACGGCGCCGGCTCGCTGGCCACCCACGACGCGGGCGAGATGGCGCGCAACGTCCTGGCCGGCCGGCCGCCGTTCTATCACCGGGATTGACGGCCCCCTTTTGTCCGAGACGCGCCGAGGGGGGCTGGAGTCGGCTTGGAAATGCGCGGAAGAGCGCATTTCGTTACGGCACCAGCCCGCTCCCCCACCCGGCCTTCCATCAAGTATACTTCCGTGGGAGGCAGGGTGGGGGAGCAGGCTGGTGCCGCCATGCGCCTTTCGGCGCATGACCAAACCGAATCTTACTCCATGAACCAGCCGTGGCTTGCCACCAGCGACTGGCCGGTGAGCGCGTTGGTTTCGAACGCGGCGAAGAACAGGGCGACTTCGGCGATGTCATCGACGGTGGTGAACTCACCATCGACGGTCTGGCCCAGCATCACCTTGCGCACCACTTCCTCTTCGGAAATGCCCAGTTCCCTGGCCTGTTCGGGAATCTGCTTGTCCACCAGCGGCGTGCGCACGAAGCCCGGACAGATCACGTTGGAGCGCACGCCCCTGGCGCCGCCTTCCTTGGCGATCACGCGCGCGAGGCCGAGCAACCCGTGCTTGGCGGTGACATAGGCGCTCTTGAGCGGGCTGGCTTCCTTCGAATGGACCGAGCCCATGAAGATGATCGAGCCCGAACCCTTGGCGTACATGTGCGGCAGCACCGCCTTGGAGGTGAGGAAGGCGCCGTCGAGGTGGATCGCCAGCATCTTCTTCCAGTCGGCGAAAGCGAAGTTCTCCAGCGGATTGACGATCTGGATGCCCGCGTTCGACACCAGCACGTCGACCCCGCCCCAGGCGTCGATCACATGCTGCACGCCGGCGTTCACCTGCTCCTCGCTGGTCACGTCCATGGCGATGGCGAGCGCGGCGGTGCCGAACCTGGCGGTGATGTCATCGGCCGCCTTCTGCGCGGCATCGATATTGAGATCGGCGATGGCGACCTTGGCGCCTTCGGAGGCATAGCGGTGGGCGATGGCGTTGCCGATGCCGCTGGCGGCGCCGGTGACGATGCAGACCTTGTCCTTGAGCTTCATGGGGCTTTTCTCCTTGGGTGGCCTGCCGGTCAGCGCCTCTGGCCGGCGAGGTCGAACGTGGTGATTTCATCCGGCTCGCGCGCGCGGCCGGTCCAGTCGGGATGGGCGAGCGAGTATTCGGCGTCGGCGAGGCCCGCCGCCCAGTGCTCGTTCAACGTCATGCGCGAGAATTCATAGTCCTTCGAATTGGTTTCGTAAGGGTCGCAGCGGTTGATCAGGTGCATGATCGTGACCGGGCCGAAAGGCTGGTGATCGAGCAGCAGCCTGAGATCGGCATCGCCGCGCATCTCCTCGGGCAGCTTCTGCACCAGGCGGTGCGCGGCGGCGCGGAATTCCTGCAGCTTCTTCGACATGTCGGTGTTGAGGCGCGTCCGGCTGGAATAGCGGATGTCCTTGTCGCGCTGGAACACGTCGGACAGCGTGCGCGGAACGATGCCGCGCGCGCTGAACAGGTCCACCTGGAACACGGTCAGCTCGCACAGCGGCCGGTTGTCGAGCACGTATTGCAGCGGCGTGTTCGAAACCAGGCCGCCATCCCAATACCATTCGCCGTCGATCTTCACGGGCGGAAAGCCCGGCGGCAGCGCGCCGCTGGCCATCACGTGCTCGGGGCCGATCTCGCGCTCGCGATTGTCGAAATAGATGAAGTTGCCGGTCAGCACGTTGACCGCGCCGACGCTGAAGCGCGTCGGCCCGCGGTTGAGCTGGTCGAAATCGACCAGGTCGAGCAGGGTCTGGCGCAGCGGCGAGGTGTCGTAATAGCTGAGCGCGCCGAACTCCGCCGGCCATTCGGGCAGCGCCGGGGGGAAGCGCGGCGAGAAGAAGCCGGGGATGCCGAACGTCGAGGCGATCGCGGCCGAAGCTTCGTTGAACGCGCGGCGGGCAAAGCCGATCGGCTCGTCAAGCCGGTATTGCAGTTCGGAAGAGACCCGATCCCAGAACGCGCGCAGCCGTTCGGTGCGCTTGCCCGGCGGGTTGCCGGCGATGATCGCGGCATTGATCGCGCCGATCGAGATGCCGGCCACCCAGTCGGGCCGGCAATCCACCTTGGCCAGCGCTTCGTAGACGCCGGCCTGGTAGGCGCCTAGCGCACCGCCGCCCTGGAGGACGAGGACGTTCTGCATCACGGGTTCGGTGCGGGCTGGTGCCAGGGTCATGAAGCCTTGCTGCGGATGTTGCGACGCAGCACAATTGGGGTCGGCGGGGCGGGCTTGCAAGGCCGATCGTCGGGCGGGATCGGCCGGGGCCAGGACGGGACGATGCGAATCGCGCACCGCCCCGCCGGGGATCAGGCCATCAGAAGCGTTCGCCCACCATCTCCTCGCTCTTCGCCCAGAGTGCGCGGGCCCGCTCCGGATCGAGCGCATAGGAACGCACCCCTTCGGCGGCCGCGTTGATCAGGCCGTCGGTGATGTGCGAAACGTGGCAATTCTCGCAATAGCGGGCGCCCACCTCCTCGCCGGAGGCAACGAACGCGGCCCATACCGAAGTGGCCGCGCCTTGCGGAATGGTCTTCCATTCGTACGGCGGCAGGTTCTCGGCCGCCAGTTCGGCATTGATCGTCGTCAGCATCCCCGCCAGCGTCTCCTCGCCGATGTGGCGGCCAAGCTCGGTCTGGATGCCGCCGGGATGCAGCGCCGTCGCGCGGATGCCGCGTTCCTTGTGCCGGCGGTCGAACTCCACGGCGAACAGGATATTGGCGGTCTTCGACCGGCCATAGGCGAGGAATGGATCGTAGGGCGTGTGGGCGAAATTCGGATCGTCCAGATCGACGTCGGAAAAGCGGTGGCCCGAGGACGAGACGTTCACCAGCCGCCCGCCCGGCGCGATCAGCGCGGCGATCCGGTTGACGAACAGGAAGTGGCCCAGGTGGTTCGTGCCGAACTGCGTCTCGAAGCCATCGGCGGTGTGGCCGAACGGCGTTGCCATCACGCCGGCATTGGCAATGACGACGTCGAAGCTTTCACCGGCCGCGACCAGCGCGTCGGCCGCCGCGCGCACGCTGGCGAGCGAGGCGAGATCGAGCTGGATGAGGCGCAGCGATCCGCCGTGGGCGGCCTGTTCGCGCACTACCGCGGTCGCGGCCTCGGCCTTGGCCAGATCGCGGGCCGCGCCCACCACCTGGGCCCCGTGCGCGGCCGCCGCGCGGGCGGTTTCCACGCCGAGCCCGGCCGAAACGCCCGTGATCAGCACGCGCTTGCCGGTCAGCGAAACGCCCTTGAGCACGTCTTCGGTAGTGGAAGTGTGATTGAACGATGTCGTCATTCTGGTCTCCATGAACGGGTGACACAGCGCTCCCCGCCCGATCCGTGGCTTGCCGGATCGGTTGTCGTGGTTATAAGGGGAGAGTGTCTCCGCTTATATACGGAGACACCCTCCGTTTAACAAGGGGTGCTGGTTGGAAGGCGACAAGATCGACAGGCCGGCGCGCAAGCCGCGCGCGGATGCGCAACGCAATCGCGCGCTGCTGCTGCAGGCCGCCAAGACCGTGTTCGCCGAAAAGGGCGCGGAAGCGAGCCTGGACGAGATCGCGCGGGCGGCCGGCGTGGGCGCGGGCACGCTCTATCGTCATTTCCCCCACCGCGACGCGCTGATCGAGGCGGTCTATCGCAACGAGATGGAGCAGCTTGCGCAAGCGGCCGAGCGCTTTTCGGAGGCATTGCCTCCGGTCGAGGCCTTGCGGGCCTGGATGCTGCTGTTCGTCGAATACATGGGCACCAAACATGCCATGGCCGCGGCGCTGACCTCGCTGTCTCGCGGGCCGGGCGAGCTTTACGCGGCTTCGGGCGCGCGGCTGCAGGCGACGATCGACCAGCTTGCGGAAAACGCCGTGCGCAGCGGCGAGGTGCGGCTGGAGATCGAGCCGCTGGAACTGCTGCGGGCGATCGCGGCGGTCGCCAGTGTCGGGGCCGGTCCCGACTGGGAAGCCAATGCCCGCCGACTGGTCGATATCCTGATCGCCGGCATCCGCGCGCGGCCTGAATAGAAAGGGCGGCGGCGCTATGCCGCGACCGCGTCCGATACTTCGTTGGCCGCTTCCAGCAGCCGGCGTTCCAGCGATTTCAGGCGGCTGGCCGATTGCACTTTCTCGCCCAGCAGGTCGGTCACATAGAAGGTGTCCGCCGCGCGTTCGCCATAGGTGGCGATGTGCGCGGAATAGACCATCAGCCGCGAATCGAACAGCGCATAGGCCAGCCGGTTGAGCAGCGCGGGCCGGTCGCGCGCATTGACTTCGACCACGGTGAAGCGGTTCGATGCCTTGTTGTCGAAGATGACGCGGGGCCGCACGTCGAAGGCATCGGCGCGCAGGCGCGCGTTGGGCCGGGCGTGGAGCTGGGGCAGCAGCTTGACCCGGTTGGCCAGCGCGTTCTCGATCAGCGTGCGCAGCCGTTCGAGCTGGGCCTGTTCGCGGAATGGCCGGCCGATCGGGTCCTGCACCAGGAAGTTGTCGACCGCGCGGCCGGTACGCGTGGTGTGGATACGCGCGTCGATGATGTTGCCGCCGGCCAGGTGGATGCCGCCGGCGATGCGATAGAACAGGCCCGGATGATCGGCCGCGATCACGGTGACGAGCGTGGCGCCGCGCGCCGGATAGTATTCGGTGGCGATGCTCAGCGGGGCGTTGCTGGCGGCGGCGAACTGGACCAGGTTCTTGGCGATCACGTCGTCGGCCTCGGCGATCCAGTAGGAATCGACGAACTGGCTGCCCACTTGCGCGACCAGATCGCCACGGTTGCCCAGCCGTTCGGCGACGGTGGCCTGCTTGGCGGCGATGCGCCGTTCGCGCCCGTATTCGGCGTGGCCCAGGCGCAGGCGTTCGTCGGTCGCGGCGTAAAGCTCGGCAATGAGCTGGCGCTTCCAGCTGTTCCAGGTGCCGGGCCCCACCGCGCGGATATCGACGATCGTCAGCATGGTAAGCTGGCGCAGGCGATCGACCGACTGCACCACCTCGACGAAATCGCTGATCGTCTTGAAGTCCGACAAGTCGCGCTTGAAGGCGGTGGCGCTCATCAGCAGGTGGGTGCGCACCAGCCAGCTCACCAGCTCGGTCTCGTTCTCGTCCAGCCCCAGGCGCGGGCACAGCTTCAGCGCGATCTCCGCGCCGAGCACCGAATGGTCGCCGCCCCGGCCCTTGGCGATATCGTGCAGCAGCACCGAGGTGTAGAGCGCGCGCCGCGAATGGATCTTGTGGATGATATCGTGCGCCAGCGGATGATCGTCCTTCAGCTCCCCCTTCTCGATCCGCGAGAGCAGGCCGATGGCGCGGATGGTGTGCTCGTCCACCGTATAGTGGTGGTACATGTCGAACTGCATCTGCGCGTTGACGCGGCCGAATTCGGTGACGAAGCGGCCGAAGACGCCGGCCTCGTTGAAGGCGCGCAGGCCTTTTTCCGGGTCGTTGGGGCTGGTGAGCAGTTCCAAGAACAGCTCGTTGGCGCGCTTGTCCTGCCGCACGCCTTCCTTGATCAGCGTCGCGTCGCGCGCGATCAGGCGCATCGTCTCGGGATGGATTTCCAGCCCCTCGCGATCGGCCAGCACGAAAATCTCCACCAGGCGCACCGGATCGGCGGCGAACCAGTCGTCGGTCGGCGCGCGGATGCGGCCGCCGAAGATCTTGTAGCCTTTCAGCGTGCGCGCCTTGGCGCGAAAGCCGGCAAGCAGGCCGCGCGCCGGCTTGGCGGCGAACTGCTCGTCAAGCTGGGCCAGGAACACGCCGGTGAGATTGCCGACGACTTTGGCCTGGAGGAAGAAGTACTGCATGAACCGCTCGACCGCGCTCTTGCCCGGCCGATCGGAATAATTCATCCGCGCCGCCACTTCGCGCTGGAGATCGAACGTCAGCCGGTCCTCGGCGCGGCGGGTGATCGTGTGCAAGTGGCAGCGCACCGCCCAGAAGAAGTTCTCCGCCCGGCGGAAGGCGCGGTATTCCTTCTGCGTCAGCAGGCCCACCTGGACCAGCTCCGACGGATCGCGCACCTTGTGGATATACTTGCCGATCCAGTAGAGCGTGTGCAGGTCGCGCAGCGATCCCTTGCCTTCCTTGACATTGGGCTCGACCACATAGCGGCTGTCGCCCATGCGCTTGTGCCGATCCTCGCGCTCGGCCAGCTTCTCGGTCACGAACTGGCGTTCGGTGCCGGAGACCACTTCGGTCCAGAAGCGTTCGCGGGCCTCTTCGTAAAGATCCTGGTCGCCCCAGACGTAGCGGCCTTCGAGCATGGCGGTGCGAATCGTCAGGTCCGATCGCGACATGCGCACCATATCGTCGAGCGAGCGGCTGGAATGGCCGATCTTGAGCCCCAGATCCCACAGGAAATAGAGCATCGCCTCGATCACCTGCTCGCACCAGGCGGTGTGCTTGATCGGGGTGAGGAAGGCGACGTCGACATCCGAATGCGGTGCCATCTCGCCGCGCCCGTAGCCGCCCACGGCCATCACCGTCAGCCGTTCCCCGGTGGAGGGGTTCATCGCCGGATAGACGCTCGTGGTGACGTGATCGTGGATGATTCGCAGCAGCTGATCGACCAGGAAGGCCTGCGCCTCGGCCACCTCGTGCCCGGCCGTGGGCTTTTCGGTAAGACGCCGCGCCACTTCCGCGCGGCCTTGCGCCAGCGCGCCGCGCAGCAGTTCGACGACCGGCAGGCGCGCCTTCTTGCCGTGCTCCTCCACCAGCGCGGCAATGCGCTCGGTCAAGTCGCGTCGGTCGATCACGGATCGGGGGGAAGGAATGCGGATCACGCTCATGCCCTGCCTATCTAGACACTGGCGGGGCGAAGGGAAACCCGCGCCGCACGGCGCACAGGCAATCGGCGCGGGCTCCCCGGCGAAGCGGAAATCGCGGGCGGCGCGCAAGAGCCGGCTACCATCGCGCGCGCGGCTATGCCAGAAGGCGGCACGAGCCCCGCCCGGACAGCGGCGGGCAACCGGACAAACGCGAGGTCTTGCCCCTTGTTGCTTCTGACAGCCGCCGCTGCCGCCGGGCATGAGCCGATCCACTGGCTCGATCTGGGCCTGCGCAACGGGATCGACCTGGGCTTCTTCACGCTGCGCTATTATTCGCTCGCCTATCTGGCGGGCATCGTGCTGGGCTACTGGCACCTGACCAGGATGATCAGGCTGCCCGGCGCGCCGCTCGCGCAGCGCCATGCCGACGATCTGTTCTTCTATTGCACGCTGGGCATCATCCTGGGCGGACGGCTGGGCTATGCGCTGTTCTATTCGCCCGATTTCTACCTGTTCAGGCACCCGGTCGAGCTGGTCCAGCTCTGGCACGGGGGCATGAGCTTTCACGGCGGGCTGATCGGCGTGGTGCTGGCGCTGGTCTGGGTATCCTGGCGCAACGGGCTGAACCTGCTGCGCGTGGGCGATTACATTTCGGTCTGCGTGCCGTTCGGCATGTTGTTCGGGCGGCTGGCCAACTTCGTCAATGGCGAGCTGTGGGGCCGCGTGACCGATGCCTCGGTTCCCTGGGCCATGGTCTTTCCCGATGGCGGGCCGCTGCCGCGCCATCCCAGCCAGCTTTACGAAGCCGGGCTGGAAGGGCTGGCGATGATGATCGTCATGCTGGTGCTGTTCTGGAAGACCAGGGCGCGCTTTCGCCCCGGCCTGCTGGTGGGCGTGTTCGCCACCGGCATCTCGCTCGCCCGGTTCTGCGTCGAATTCTTCCGCGAGCCCGATGCCCAGCTTCAGGACTTCGCGCTGCGCACCGGCCTGTCGATGGGCCAGTGGCTGACGATCCCGTTGATGGTGTTCGGCTTGGCGGCCGTCACGCGGGCCTTGATGAAGCCGCCGCTGGCAACGGGACGGCCCGCCACGGCATGAACGGTGAAGCAGGCGCGCCGGCCGAATCGCTTGCGGGCATTTTCGAACGGCTGATAATCCGCCACGGGCCGATCAGCGTGGCGCAGTACATGGGCGAATCGAACGCGCGCTATTACGCCGGCAAGGATCCGCTGGGCGAGGCCGGCGATTTCGTCACCGCGCCCGAGATCAGCCAGATGTTCGGCGAACTGATCGGCCTGTGGCTGGCCGACATGTGGATTCGCGCGGGGCACGGGGCGCCGGTGCACTATGTCGAGCTGGGGCCGGGGCGCGGCACGCTGGCGCGCGATGCCTTGCGCGCGGCGCGGCGCTATGGCCTGCAGCCCAAGGTGCACTTCGTCGAAAGCTCGCCCGCCTTGCGGGAGGCCCAGCGCGTGACGGTGCCGCAGGCGCAGTGGCATCATGACTTGTCCGGCGTGCCGGGGGACGGGCCGATCCTGCTGGTCGCCAACGAGTTCCTCGACGCGCTGCCGATCCGCCAGCTGGTCAGGACCGGGCAGGGCTGGCGCGAGCGCATGGTGGGTCTTGCCGATGGCCGTTTCGTCCCGGTCGCGGGTGACAGGCCGATGGACGCCGCCGTGCCCGAGGCGATGCGCGAGATGGCGCCGGGTACCATCATCGAGACTTGCCCCGGTGCCGCCGCCGTGGTGGACGAGATCGCCGGCCGGCTGTTGGCACAGGGCGGCGCGGCGCTGATCATCGACTATGGCCATGATATCGCGCGAACCGGATCGACGCTGCAGGCGGTGCGCGCGCATCGCAAGGTCGATCCTTTCGCCATGCCGGGCCTGGCCGACCTGACCGCGCACGTCGATTTCGCAACGCTGGTGCAAGTCGCCCAGGCGCGCGGCTGCCGGTGGCTGGGCACGGTCACGCAGGGCCGCTGGCTGCGCGAGCTGGGGATCGAGACGCGGGCCGAAAGCCTGGCCGCCTATGCGCCCCAGCACGCCGCCGCGATCCACGCCGCGCGCGACCGCTTGATCGGCGAGGGCGAGATGGGCACTTTGTTCAAGGTCATGGGGCTGGCCGATCCGAACTGGCCCGAAGCAGCGGGGTTTCCATCATGACAGGCAAGCCGGTTTCGCTCATGCCCGACCGGATCGAGAAGGTCATCGGCGTGCTGGCGCTGGTGCTGCTGGGCTTCGTCGTCACCGCGGTCGCGAAAGGTTCGGCCGATTGGGGCAAGCTGCCGTGGGAGCTGTGGCTGCACCTGGCCACGATGGCGCTGACCCTGGCGCTGACGCCGGCGATCCTGTGGATGCGGCGCGGCACCTTGCGGCATCGCGTGGCCGGCTATGCCTGGGTGACGGCGCTGGCGGTGACGGCCCTTGTCAGCTTTCGCCTGCGCTTCACCAATCACGGCGGGTTCAGCGTGATCCATCTGCTGTCGGTGATCACATTGGTGCTGCTGCCCGCGCTGGTGCTGGCCGCGCGGCGGCACAACCATGCGCTGCACAAGCGGCTGGTGCGCGGCCTGTGCCTGGGCGCGCTGCTGACGGCCGGGTTCTTCACCTTCCCGTTCCACCGCCTGCTGGGGCGGTGGCTGTTCGGTTGAAGGGGATGGTTTGAAAATGCGCCTATCGGCGCATTGCCGGGCAAACCCTCCTACTTGTCCAGCCGCACGGTGCGCTCTTCCGGCGGCACCTGGCGCACCGGCACCGCGGCGAGCCAGGCAGCCAGCGCGTCAAGGTCCGACATGCCGATCCGCGCGTCGGTGCCCCTGGCGAACGTCGCATAGCCATCCCCGCCGCCGGCAAGGAAGTTGTTGATCGCCACCCGGTACGTCGCGGCCGGATCGATCGGCTGGCCGTCGATCGTCAGCGCGACCACCCGCTGGCCCGAGGGGCGGGTCATGTCGTAAGTCACGCGGACATTGGCCGAAGGGGCCAGCATCTGCTGTGCGCCGCTATCGTCCAGCCCTTCCTCGATCGCCTGCCGGATCTCGGCCCCCGTCAGCGTTTCGGTGATGAGCGTGTTGTTGAACGGCTGCACCGCATAGATCTGCCCGAAAGTGACGCTGCCGTCGGCCGCCGGCACCAGCGGAGCGCGGATGCCGAAGGGGTTGGTGAAGGCGATCCGCGCGCCGGCATCGCGCGTTGCCGCCAGATGCGCGTCGGCCAGCAGGTTGCCCAGCAAGCCGCCGGTGTTGCTGGCCAGGCCGTCGGGCTTTTCGGCCGGGCCGGACAAGTGGCCCACCGGCTGCCGGGCATAGGCGCTGGCCGCATCGACATAGCGCTGCACATATTCGCCGACATCGGCGCGCGGCGCGAACCGGGGATAGCGATCGCTGTTCGGCACCGCGCCGCGCCCGCCGGTATAGCCCGGCGACTGGACGATCACGTTGTGCGCCGCCTTGGCGACCACGCGGTCCGCCGCCGGGTCGATCGTCAGCGTGATGTCGGTGACAAGCTCGCCATAGACGCCCGCGCTGGTCAGCAGGATCGGGCGCGCGGGATCGACATCGCCGTAGTTGCAGACATAGGCCCAGTGGGTGTGGCCCGAGACGACCACGTCGACGCGCGGATCGAGCCGGGCCAGGATCGGCAGGATCTCGCCCGTCATGCCCTTGCAGCCATTCGGATCGGGATCGTCGGTGGTCTTGCCGCCCTGATGGATCAGCACGACCACGGCATCGGCGCCCTGCTGTTTCAGCAGGGGCACGGCCCGGTTGATCGTGTCAGCCTCGTCCGCGAAAGTCAGGCCCTTGATGCCGTCGGGCGAAACCAGTTCCGGCACGGCTTTCAGCGACAGGCCGATGAAGCCGATCGTCACTTTGCTCGCGCCGGTGCCGAACGATTTCAGCCCGGTCGCGGGAAACAGGGTGGAGCCGTCTTCGGTGATCGTACTGGCCGAAAGGTACTTATAGGCCGCGCCCTTGAACGCTTCGATCTGGCAGGGCTCGCGCGTGGTGTTCTTCTCGCAGCCGCCGTTCTGCAGGCGCAGCAGTTCGCGGCGGCCGCGATCGAACTCGTGATTGCCCACCGCGTTGAATTCCAGCCCGACGCGGTTCATCACGCCCACCGCCGGCTCGTCGAGATAGATCGACGAGGCAAGCTGCGAGGCGCTGGTCAGATCGCCCGCCGCGACGACGACGTGGTTGGCATGTTTCGCCTTGATCGAATCGATCGCCGAGGCAAGCCAGGCCGCGCCGCCCGCGGGCACCGGCGCGCTGCCGCCCATGCCGTCGGGCGCGGGCACGGCCTGCCGGGGCGGTTCCAGCGCGCCGTGGAAATCGTTGATCGCGACAATGCCGATCTCGACCGGCGCGGCCGCCTGCCGCGCGGCTTGCGGCGTGGCGCAGGCGGCCAGCAGGATGGAGGCGAAGGCGGGGGCGAAGCGAAGCAGGCGAGTCATGCCTTGCGTATCGCCGCTGCGCATGACGGCGGCAAGACCGCGCGCCATCCGCCAGGGATGCCGCTGCTAGCCCGCCTGCCGTTCGAGCGCGTGCATCGCCTCGTCCGACAAGCCGAAATGATGGCCGACTTCGTGGATCACCACATGCGTCACCAGATCGGCGAGCCGCACTCCGGTTTCGCACCATTCGGCCAGCAGCGGCTGGCGATAGAGCGTGATCACCGGCGGCAGATCGCCCGAGGACCAGATCGATTCCTCATCCATCGGCCGGCCATGGTAGAGCCCGGTCAGTTCCCAGGGGTCTTCGATCCCCAGCGCTGCCAGCGTCTCGTCGTCGGCGAATTCCTCGATGCGGATCGTGATCCCGTCCAGGTGGGCGGCGAATGGCGGCGGGATGCGCTGGAACGCGGCTTGCGCCAGGGCATGGAGGGCATCGCTACCGGGGGCTTTGGTCATGCCCCTCGATATAGGGCGCGCGCGGGCGCGGGCCAAGCCGGGCCGGATGCGCGGGGGCGGGTTCCCAGGTGCCGCGCGGCGTGTCACTGCTGGTGATCCCGGCCCCCTGGCGAATCGGAATCACGGCATGGAAACGATCGGCGCCGACCTGGAAGTGATGAAGCGGGTTCCGCTCGCGGACGATCACCTCGCCGCGATCCGCGAGATCGCCGAGGAACGGCATTACCACGCGGGCGCGATCGTGGCCGACGTGGGCGAGCCGATGGACAAGTTCGTCTATGTGCTGGAAGGCGAGGTGGAACTCGTCGATCCCTATTCGGGCGAGCGGCTTTACGAATCGGGCATCGGCGCCACCCAGTTCATGGGCGAGATCGCCTTCCTCAATTCCGGCAGCTATTACCTGCCGATGCGCGCCTCGATGGCGACGCGCACGCTGGAAGCCCCGCGCGAAGCGATGTTGGCGCTGATGGCGCGCGTTCCCGAACTGTCGGACCATGTCATCACCGTGTTCGCCGCGCGCCGGCAGCGGCAGTTCGCCTCGCAAGGCAGCGCGATCAAGGTGATCGGTGCCGATCGCGATCCGCAAGTGCAGCGGGTGGAAAGCTTCCTGGCGCGCAACCGCATCCCGTTCCAGTCCTTCGATCTCGATTCGGCGGAGGCGGAAGCCTCGCGGCTGTGCCAGCTGGCGCATCACGAACCGGCGGTGATCTTCGCGCGCGACCACATCGTTGCCGAGCCCACCCCGCGCAAGATCGCCCGGCTGCTCCATCTCGATCTCGACGCGGGCGAGAACCCGGAAGTGGACTTGCTGATCGTTGGCGGCGGGCCGGCGGGCGTCGCCGCGGCGGTCTATGCCGGGGCAGAGGGCGTGGCGGCGCTGGTGATCGAGGATGCGGCGATCGGCGGGCAGGCGGGCACCTCCAGCCGGATCGAGAACTACATGGGCTTTCCCACCGGCATCTCGGGATCGGACCTGGTCTATCGCGGCCAGATCCAGGCGCTCAAGTTCGGCACGCGCTTTGCCATGCCGCGCCGGGTCAGCGGGCTGGAGCAGCGGCCCGACGGCCTGTTCTGCGCGACGATCGAGGACGGCGTGATCTGCGCCCGCGCCCTGCTGGTGGCGACCGGCGTGCAATACCGGCGGCTGCCGATCGACCGGCTTGCCGACCTGGAAGGCAAGGGCGTGTTCTATGCCGCGACCGAGATGGAAGCGCGCTTCTGCCGCAAGACCGAGGTGGTGGTGATCGGCGGCGGCAATTCGGCCGGGCAAGCCGCGATGTACCTCTCGCGCGTAGCGCGCCATGTCCATGTCGTGGTGCGCGGCGGCGGGCTGGCGGAATCGATGTCGGCCTATCTCTCGCAGCGTCTGGAGGCAGATCCGCGCATCACCATCCATTACCACACCGAAGTCTCGGCCCTGCATGGCGATGATCACTTGCAAGGTGTCACGCTGAAGCAGCCCGGCGGCGACAACCGGATCGATACCAGCGCGCTGTTCGTGATGATCGGCGCTGCGCCGAACACCGAATGGCTCTCGGGCCTGGTCGAGCTGGACGAGCGCGGCTTTGTCAGGACCGGGGCCGAAGCCGGCGCGCAATCGCCCTACGAAACCTCGCGTCCGGGCATCTTCGCTGTCGGCGACGTGCGCACCGGCTCGGTCAAGCGCGTGGCCTCGGCCGTCGGCGAAGGCTCGGTGGTGATCTCAGCGATCTGGTACTTCCTGGAAAACGGCCGGAACAGCGGGTAGCAATCCGGCTACCCGCCCAGGGCCGATCGACATTCAGCCCTGACGGCCTGCAAATGGCGATTTTCCGTGCTTCCGGTGCTCACGTACCTTTAGTACGCTGCGCTCCGGGTCCCGAAAAACCCCCATTTTCGGCACGTCATCTTCTGAATGTCGATCGGTCCTAGACGTCCAGATTGGCGACGTTCAATGCGTTTTCCTGGATGAAGTCGCGGCGGGGTTCGACCACGTCGCCCATCAGGCGCGTGAAGATCTCGTCGGTCACGTCGGCATCCTCGACCTTCACCTGCAGCAGGATGCGATGGTCCGGGTCGAGCGTGGTTTCCCAGAGCTGCTCGGCGTTCATTTCGCCAAGGCCCTTGTAGCGGGCGATCGACAGGCCCTTGCGACCGTTCGCGAGCACCGTGTCGAGCAATTGCGTGGGCCGGGTGATCGTGCCTTCGCCCAGCGTCGGGCGGGTGGCGGCGGCGGGCTCCTCTTCCTCCTCGTCCCCGCTTGCGGGTTCCGGCTCGGGGGCCGCCGCGCCGGCGCGCACGAGCTGCGCGGTGCCGCGATAGACTTCGACGTGTTCGCCCGCCAGCCGCGCCAGCTTGCGCGCCTCGGGGCTGAACAGGAAGCTTGCCTCCACCGGGAAGGCATCGGTCACGCCGCGCCAGATCCGTTCGAGCCGGACCGATTCGTCATCGAGCACCAGGCCTTTCCACACCGCTTCGGGATCGCCGCGCCCCAGCCATTCGGCCGCGCGCTGGACCGCCGCTTCGCGCGCGGGGCGCGAAAGATCGGAATCGAACACGCCGGCCAGCGCCATCACTTCGATCACGGCGGGATCATAGCGGCGCGGCACGAAGCCCATCAGCGCGCGCAGCCGCAATGCGTGCTCGACCAGCGCTTCCAGTTCCTGGCCGCCGCGCGCGCCGCCCGTGGTTTCGAGCAGGCGGCCGGCGAGGCCCGCCTCGACCAGATAGCGATCGAGTGCGGCATTGTCCTTGAGGTAGACTTCCGAGCGGCCCTTGGCGACCTTGTAGAGTGGCGGCTGGGCGATGAAGAGGTGCCCGGCGCGGATGATCTCGGGCATCTGGCGGTGGAAGAAGGTGAGCAGCAGCGTGCGGATATGCGCGCCGTCCACGTCGGCGTCGGTCATGATGACGATCTTGTGGTAGCGCAGCTTGGCCAGGTTGAAATCGTCGCGGATGCCGGTGCCCATCGCCTGGATCAGCGTGCCGACTTCCTTCGACGAGATGATCCGGTCAAACCGCGCGCGCTCCACGTTCAGGATCTTGCCCTTCAGCGGCAGGATCGCCTGCGTGTTCCGGTCACGCCCCTGCTTGGCCGAACCGCCGGCCGAATCGCCTTCGACCAGGAACAGTTCGCACTTGGCCGGATCGCGTTCCTGGCAATCGGCCAGCTTGCCGGGCAGGCTGGCGATGTCCATCGCGCCCTTCCTGCGAGTGAGCTCGCGCGCCTTGCGCGCCGCCTCGCGCGCGGCGGCGGCATCGATGATTTTGCCGACCACCGCCTTGGCATAGGCGGGGTTTTCCTCCAGCCATTCGCTCATCCGGTCGGCCATCAGGCTTTCCAGCGGCTGTCGCACTTCGGACGAGACCAGCTTGTCCTTGGTCTGCGAGGAGAACTTGGGGTCCGGCAGCTTGACCGAGACGATCGCGGTCAGCCCCTCGCGCATGTCCTCGCCGGTGAGGTTGACCTTTTCCTTTTTCAACTGGCCCGATTTCTCGGCATAGTTGTTGAGCGTGCGGGTCAACGCCGCGCGGAACGCGGCCAGGTGCGTGCCGCCGTCGCGCTGCGGGATGTTGTTGGTGAAGCACAGCACGTTTTCGTAGTAGCTGTCGTTCCATTCCAGCGCGACGTCGATGCCCACGCCGTCACGCTCGGAACTGATCGCGATCGGATCGGGCAGCAGCGGCGTCTTGTTGCGATCGAGGTATTTGACGAAAGCGGCGATGCCGCCTTCATAGAACAGGTCGTGCTCCAGCACTTCCTCGTGCCGCTTGTCGCGCAGCAGGATGCGCACGCCCGAATTGAGGAAGGCCAGCTCGCGGTAGCGATGCTCCAGCTTCTCGAAATCGAATTCGGTGACGTTCTTGAACGTGTCGGTCGAGGCGAGGAAGGTGACGCGCGTGCCTTTCTTGCCGGCCGGCGCGGGGCCGCGCACCACCAGCGGCGACACCGCGTCGCCATGGGCGAACTTCATCCAGTGTTCCTCGCCGTCGCGCCAGATCGTCAGCTCCAGCCATTCCGAAAGCGCGTTGACCACCGAGACGCCCACGCCGTGCAGCCCGCCCGAGACCTTGTAGGCATTGTCGTCGTTGGTGTTGTCGAACTTCCCGCCGGCGTGAAGCTGGGTCATGATGACTTCGGCTGCGGAAACGCCTTCCTCGGTATGGATGCCGGTGGGAATGCCGCGTCCGTTGTCTTCCACCGAGACCGAGCCATCGGCATTCAGCTCGATCAGCACGAGATCGCAATGGCCGGCCAGCGCCTCGTCGATGGCGTTGTCCGATACCTCGAATACCATGTGATGCAGGCCCGAACCATCATCGGTATCGCCGATATACATGCCGGGGCGCTTGCGCACCGCATCGAGGCCCTTGAGAACCTTGATCGAATCCGCGCCGTAGTTTCCGTTGCTTTTGCCGCTGTCGGTAGTGCTTGCCATAGCGAGCATATAAGCATTCCGGGGGCATGGGGAAAGCCGCAACAACCCCTTCCATCCACAACGCTGAACGGTGCCCCGGTGCGGACCGGAGATGCAAAAAGGGCGGCCTTGCGGGCCGCCCTGTCTGCTGTCGATGTCTTGCTGTCGGTATCGTGTCTTCGTTTCGCCGCGTCCGCTGGCCCTCAGGCGAGCGTGAGCGCGAAGACGAGGACCTGAAGACCGAGCGCCGCGACGACACCGGCCGTCTTCTGCATGATGGTCATGATCGTGTTCCTTCCCTTTAAGGTGCGCGGCGATTCGACGCCGGCATCCCTGACTGTTCTGTAACTAAGGTAGGTTAGTAATTTTTGCAAGCGCAAATGAAACAAAATAACTTGCATTTTTCGCAAGCCGCGCGTTTACGCGGCGGCAACGATTGCGAATCGAACGGGCCGCCCGACGGATCGGACGGCCCGGCACGAAAGTTCCGAAAATCGAAGGGTTAGCGCTTGCCGTCGCCGGCCATGGCAAGCGCCAGGGTGCGGCCGCTCTGGATCTGGGCCTCGGCCCGCGCAATCGCATCCTTCGCGCAGGACGCATCCGAGGAATAGTAGCCGATGACCGCCGATGTCGGCGCGCAAGCTTCGCGAACGGCGTTGCGCACCCGGTTGCGCAAGGCCAGCACGTCGTCGGGGCGGGAGAGATCGAGGTCGGTATAATTGATCTTGACCGTGACCTGCTCGGCGAAGGCCGCGGGCGCGGCGACGAGACAGGCAGCGGCGAAACCGGAAATGATCAGCTTTTTCATCGCATTGTCCTTCCTGAAAGTTCAGCCGCCTTTCGTGGGACATCCGCTTTTGCTCTGATTGCACGGTGATTGTTGCATTGCAGCAAAATTGTGCAAGTGCGAAAAAGGCAGCCGGGGTTGCCGATTTCGCAAGACCTGAAGCAAGCTTTAGATTTGGCGGGGAATTCCGCGCCACGCCGCGCGCTCCGGCTTGAGCTGCGCGCAACCCGCGTAGCCCGCTGGATTTTGGCCGCGGACCTGCGTAACGCGCTGATCATGACCAGTTCGCAGCAATCCGATTCCGTCCTGATCGTCGATTTCGGCAGCCAGGTGACCCAGCTTATCGCCCGCCGCGTGCGCGAGGCGGGCGTCTATTCGGAAATCGCGCCGTTTTCCCATGCGCAGGAGGCTTTCGCCCGGCTCGACCCGGTCGGCGTGATCCTCTCGGGCTCGCCCGCCTCGGTGCTCGATGCCGACGGGCCGCGCATTCCCGAGGCGATCCTTGCAAGCGGCCGGCCAGTGCTGGGCATCTGCTACGGCCAGCAGGCGCTGATGCACCAGATGGGCGGCGAAGTGCTGCCGGGCGATTCGGGCGAGTTCGGCCGCGCCTTCATCGAGATCGGCGACCAGTGCGCGCTGTTCGACGGGCTGTGGTCGGTGGGTGAGCGCCATCAGGTCTGGATGAGCCACGGTGACAAGGTCACCGCGCTGGCCGAAGGCTTCCGCCCCGTCGCCGCCAGCGCCGGCGCGCCTTACGCGGTGATCGCCAACGACGAAAAACGCATCTATGCGATGCAGTTCCATCCCGAAGTGGTGCACACGCCCGATGGCGGCAAGCTGCTGAAGAATTTCGTGCGCCACGTCTGCGGCATGGCCGGCGACTGGACCATGGCGGAATTCCGCAAGACCAAGATCGCCGAGATCCGTGAGCAGGTGGGCGAGGGGCGGGTGATCTGCGGCCTGTCGGGCGGGGTCGATTCCGCCGTGGCCGCCGTGCTGATCCACGAGGCGATCGGCGATCAGCTCACTTGCGTGTTCGTCGATCACGGCCTGATGCGGCTGGGCGAGGCCGAGCAGGTCGTCAGCCTGTTCCGCAACGCCTACAACATTCCGCTGGTGCATGTGGATGCCTCCACCCTGTTTCTCAAGGGGCTGGAGGGCGTCACCGATCCCGAGGCCAAGCGCAAGTTCATCGGCAAGACCTTCATCGACGTGTTCGAGGATGAGGCGAAGAAGATCGGCGGCGCCGAATTCCTCGCGCAAGGCACGCTCTATCCCGACGTGATCGAAAGCGTCTCGTTCACCGGCGGGCCTTCGGTGACGATCAAGAGCCATCACAACGTCGGCGGCCTGCCCGAGCGGATGAACATGAAGCTGGTCGAGCCCTTGCGCGAGCTGTTCAAGGACGAAGTGCGCGAACTGGGCCGCGAGCTGGGCCTGCCCGAGATCTTCGTGGGCCGCCATCCGTTCCCCGGCCCCGGCCTTGCCATCCGCATCCCCGGCGAAGTCAACCGCGAGCGCTGCGATATCCTGCGCAAGGCCGACGCCATCTACCTTGAGGAAATCCGCAACGCCGGCCTGTACGACGCGATCTGGCAAGCCTTCGCGGTGCTGCTCCCGGTCAAGACCGTGGGCGTGATGGGCGACGGCCGCACGTACGACAGCGTCTGCGCGTTGCGCGCCGTCACCTCCACCGACGGCATGACCGCCGACATCTATCCCTTCGACGCCACCTTCCTGAGCCAGGTCGCGACCCGGATCATCAACGAGGTGAAGGGCATCAACCGCGTGGTCTACGACTATACGTCAAAGCCGCCGGGCACGATCGAGTGGGAGTAGAGGGTAATCGGCGGCAATAGCGTAGGTTCGGCGGTGATTTTCGCCGTCGCACTGCTGCTCTTTCCGTCTAGTCCTCCTTCCCGCTGAGCGACGTTGGTCTCCTCATCGAATTCGCAAATCCGATCTGCATCTAGTGTGGTGAATCTGAAGTTCGCTATCGTTTAGACTCAATTTTGCGCGACGATTGTTTCCTGC
>NZ_JARESE010000001.1 GCF_029076845.1 Novosphingobium album (ex Liu et al. 2023) | reverse complement strand
GGCGCGGCCACCTATCGGCCATCAAAATTGACGCCGACCGGACTCCGTAATCGTCGCGCTACAGCAGCATCATCCACATGCCGCGCACGTATTCGCGGGCGTGGCCCCAGTCGCGCTTGGCGGAAAGGTTGCCGAGATAGAGCCGCTCCTGCCGGCCGAGCCTGATCGCGGCGGCGGCGCGGGTGATCTTGCGGGTCACGAAAGTCTCTCCCCGCAGCGGGCTTTCGTGATTGAACAGGATGCCGTTGGACGCATGCATCCCGTAAGCCTCGCGGTAGTTCACCACGATCCAGTAGGCATAGAGCTTGGCGGCGGCGTAAGGCGAACGCGGATAGAACGGCGTGGTCTCGCGCTGGGGCACTTCCTGGACGAGGCCGTAGAGCTCCGAGGTCGAGGCCTGGTAGAACCGGCAGGTCTTTTCCATCCCGAGAATGCGAATCGCCTCCAGGATGCGCAACGTGCCGATGCCATCGGCGTTGGCGGTGTATTCGGGGGTTTCGAAGCTGACCTGGACGTGGCTCTGCGCCGCGAGGTTATAAATCTCGCAAGGCCGTGTTTCCTGCACAATGCGAATCAGGTTTGTCGAGTCGGTCAAGTCTCCATAATGGAGGTGGAACCGCGCGCCCTCGCGGTGCGGATCCTCGTAGATATGCTCGATACGGCCGGTATTGAACGAGGAGGAGCGGCGCTTCAGGCCATGGACCTCATAGCCCTTTTCCAGCAGCAATTCGGCAAGATAGGCCCCGTCCTGTCCGGTCGCGCCGGTGATCAATGCAACTTTGGGTGATGACATCGCCGATCCGATTTCGCTGTTTCGCCTTGCCTTATCGCTCGACCTCGCCGCATTGCAAGCCGGACTTGCTGCGCTGCACCACGCGCGGGGCACATTCCCGCCCGCCGCGGAATTTTCCCGGGCCAATGGGGCAGTCCGGGCATCAGCCGCGACAAATGTTGCAGCGCATTATAATGGTGGTTGATTTTCACGCGATCTTAGGCGATAAGACGTACCAGCAAATTCGATCCAAATCGGAACAGATTAGCGGCGTTACCCACGGCGCAGTCCACGGAGTAGACGATGAAGAGATTTTCCAAAGCTCTCCTCGCCGCAGCGGCGTTGACGACCACAGTAGCGCCGATCGTGGCGAAGGCAGCAGACGTTCGCCCCGCCGATGCCCGCGTTTCCGTCAGCCCGGCAACGATTTCAGCCGCTCCCGAAGGAGTTCGCGCCAATGCCCGGGTCGATGCCTCGCAACAGAGCGAGATTGTCGGCATTCCGCTGGCTGCCCTGATCGCCTCGATCATCGCCGCGCTCGTCGCGCTCGGCATCATCCTGGACGACAACAAGAGCCCCTGAGCATCGCCTGATCGATGCCGGTTGAAGGAGAGCAGGCGAATCGCCTGCTCTTTTTTTTGCCTTTCCCCCATGTCGCGGCGTGTGATTCGCGGTTCCTTGCGTTGGTGGCCTGCGGCCGGGCGGTAAGTGGGGCTGAGCGATTCCGGTACAACCGGCTTTCCTACACTAACCGATATGGTTATATGATTCGACCTCTCTAACCAGGAGGTTGTCTTGAGCGAACCGACTCCCATTCTCGCACCCGGGCAGTTCGTCCCGATCGGCGCCTTGTCATTCGGGGCATTGGGCGGCCCGGCCACCGAAGTCACGCCCGGTACGCCGCTGCCTGTCGGCAGCGTCCTGCCCCCCGCCGCCAGCGCGCCGGTAGCCGGCACGACCTCCGCATCGCAAGTCGCCGGGCCTTTCATTCCCGAGCTGGGCCGGCCCGTCATCCTTGCCCTTTCCGGCGACTGGAGCGGCGCGGTGACGCTGCTGCGCTCGACCGACGAGGGCGAGACCACCCTTCCCGCGACGCTGGCCGGAGACGCGCTGGTATGGCGCGGCAACGCCCAGGAGGCCATCTGGCTCGAGACCGAATCGGGCGCGAGCCTCTGGCTCGACGTGGCTTTGACCGGTGGGGCCCTTTCCTATCGGATCGGGCAATGAACGGCGGGCTCGATATCGCGGCGCGTGGCCTGGCCGCCCGCGCCCTGCGCGCCTCGCGAGTCGCCATCGAGGCGATCGCGCCGCCGCCCGAAGCGGGCATCGTGCCGAGCGCCACGCCGCTCGTCTCGGGCAAGGCCCCGGCCTCGTCGCTCGTCACAGTCTATGTGAACGGCATCGCCAGCGGGACAGCCGCGGCCAGCCCGGATGGCACGTGGGCGCTGCAACTGCCCAGGCAGCTCAACGGCGACTACACGCTCGTCGCGCGCGCTGTTCCCGCATCGGACGTGCTGGCCGTCACGATCAACGACCCATTGCAGCCCCTGACCGACTATCTCGGCCGCGCCGCCCTGTTCGACATGAACCATGCGCGCGGCATCTACTGGACGGATGGCGCAGGGCACGCCGATGGCGCCGACCTGCTCGACGCGGTCGGCGCCAGCGTTTCGGGCATCACGGCGGCGTTCGGCGGGGTGGAGGATGGCGACAGCCCTCACGAGTATTTCCCCAACCCGACATTCGATGCGCTGCCGACGCTGGCCAGCGGCCTGGGCTTCACCGCATCGGCGGTGGCCGGGGAACTCAACATCGTCGCATCGGGTGCCACCAACGGTTACGTCAGCTATGCCCACGCCGGCTACAAGGGCCGCGCGTTCAAGATGACCGCGACCGCCCGGCGCGGCACGATCACGGTCAACCCGCCCGCTTTCGCGCATACGCTGCAAGGCGCCACGCTGGGGGGCAACCTCACGTCCACGGCGGTGTTCGGCGCTTCGGCCGCAACCCTGACGATCTTCGGCTCCGGCGCGGTGACGGGCAGCAGCTATTGGGGCGTGCGCGGCACCAATGCGGGCGACGGCACCTGCTATGTCGACGACTGGACGCTGCGCGAGGTCATGCCGCTGGCCGGATGGGGTGACTGGGCGGACGGGAACAGCGCGGCGGCCGCGCCGGGATGGTCCTGCCTGTTCGACGGCGTGCTGCCGGCGCCGCCGGGCAGCGGCAACGTCGTGCTGGCGCAGGCCGACTCGGGCAGCGAGAACAACCGCATCCTGCTGCGCCTGTCGAGCACCGGCAACCTGCAGCTGATCGTGGTCTACAACGCCGCCGTGCAGACCCCGGCGGTGCAACTGCTGCGCGCGGGCGTGGCGGGCGGCGAGCACGTGCGCGTGGCCTTCGGCATCACGCAGGCCACCAACGATTTCTCCGAAGGACTGACCGTGTCGATCAACGGCGAGCCGCGCCAGGAATACAGCGCCGTCAACCTCAGCGTGCCGGGGGTCTCGCACGTGCGCATCGGCCGCGACAGCGCGGGCACTTCGGTGTTCACCGGCACGATCAACCAGGTGGCGTTCCTCAAGGGCCGCGCGCCGGGCGACTGGTGCGAGTTCGCCTCGCGGCTCGACGATACGCCGGTGGTGACGGGCGGCGACAGCTATGTGAACGGGGCCAACGGCGTCTCGCTCAAGGCGTCGCTGGCCAGCGCGGCCGGCCTGAAGGTGATCGATATCGGCGCGGGCGGGACGACGCTGGCGCAGCAGGTGGCGCGCTATCAGGCCAAGCCCTATCTCGCGCCGCTGCGGTTCGTGCACTGGGACGGTTCGGACAACGGCTTTTCCAGCATCACCGCCGATATCGCCAATTACCAGGCGCTGGCCGACGCGCAGGGCGGCACGGGCCGGTTCGTGTTCCTGGCGCCGGTGGCGGTGCCGAACCCGGCCGCCGCGAGCAACCCGACGCCCGGCGCGCAGTCGATCCGCTGCGCCGACCGCCATGACGCGATGCTGGCGGCGTTCGGCGCGGCCCACGTGTTCGATCCGCTGCCGGCCCTGCAGGCGCTCTCGACCGGCGGCGCCGACGACCTGAACGACGTGGCCGCCGGGCTGGTGCCGCGATCGTGCCTGTTCGACGCAAGCAACGGGCAGGTGCACCTGAGCGGTACGGCGATGGACGCGGTGGCGGCCGCGCTGGTCGCCAGCGGCAAGATCGCGGCGCTGTGATGTTCAGACTACAGCAGGGCGGTCGCTGCTAGCCGGTCACTTGCCCGATCAGCCGGAGGCCGCGTAACCGGGATGCCAGAATGACACTGCAACGGATCGGTCTTGTCGCGTTGGCCGCAACGGCGGTGGTTTCCGCCGCCTACGCCGCGCACAACGCGCGCGAGCAGCCCTCCGTGGCCCGGCGCACCGCGCTGCGTATGCCGACATTGTCGGGGCAGGCCAGCGGGCCTGCCTCGACCTTCGTCCGGCGGGAAAGCCCGGACGAGGCCTTCGCGTTCCGCACCGCGACGCCCGGATCGCAGGCACGGCCAGTAATCGCGCATTACTTTCCGCCCTTTCCGATCACGATCGGCGGGCGCGGGCCAGGACGCGATTATTACGAGGTCCACTACCTGAAGCCCGAGGGCGAGAACGGAAAGTTCGCGCGGGGGGGCGGCTTCCTGCGCGAACGGCCGCTGCCGGGACCGCCGGCGAAGGAACAGTCGAAAGCCGACTTCCGCATCGAAGTGGCGCGCGCCGCCCGGATCGGGATCGATGCTTTCGGGGTCGACCTGCTGCAACTGGGCGGCAAGTCGGGGGGGACGGTGCGCGGCCTGCTCGACGCCGCCGCCACGACCGACCCGCGCTTTCGCATCGCGATCGAACCCGACATGATGGCGCTGAAGACAGCGACACTTGAGGAACTGGTCGCATACCTGACCCGTCTGGCCAAACATCCCGCGGCGATGCGCACCGCCGACGGGCGGCTCGTCATCATGCCTTTCGCCGCCGATGCGCGCGACGCCGCCTTCTGGACAGGCTTTGCCCAGGCCATGGCGAAGGCGGGGGAGCCGATCGCGCTGATACCCGATTTCGTCGATTCGCGATCCTCGGCCGCGCTCGCGGGCATTTCCGCCGCCGGGGCGACCTGGGGATCGCGCGCGAAGAGCGCCGGTGACGGACAGCGCGGCTTCGCGGCGAGCGTGCTGCGGCAGGGCTATCCCGCCTGGGTGGCGACCGCCGCGCCGCAGGACATGCGGCCCAAGAGCCTGGTCGCGCAGGAAGCGCAGGGCAGCCTCTCCTTCGCCGGCAGCCTGCGTGCCGCGATCGACGGCGGCGCCGCCGCCCTGCATCTCGTGACCTGGAACGATTACAGCGAGGGTTCGGAACTGGCACCGTCGAGCGCCACGCGCTTCGGCTATTACGACCTTGCCGCCTATTACATAGCGTGGTTCAAGCAGGGGGCGCCTCCGGCCATTCGCCGTGACGGCTTCGTCGGCCTGCACCGCCGGCAGCTGTTCCGCCCGGCCGACACCAGCCGGGGCGCCGCATGGCAAGTGCGCGGCGATCGCTCCGTCGACCTGGTCGAGATGACGGCCTTCCTGACCGCGCCGGCAGAGCTTGTCATCACCACTGGCGGCAATACCTATCGCCAGGCGGTGAGCGGCGGCTTGCAGCGCGTGACCGCGCCCGCTGGCGCCGGCCCGGTCAAGATGGCGATCGAGCGCGGCGGCCGGACGATCACGGCTTGCAACAGCCCCTGGACGATCGAGGCCGCGCCCGATCGCCACGATCCGCTCTACGCGGGCTTTTCCAGCCTGCGCGGCTGTCACTGACGCGGCGTCAGGCCGCGCCTGCGTTGCCCTTCGGCGGTGTATCGTCAGGCGCGGAACGCATCACGCGCGGCTTGAGGAACCGTGCGGGATTGCCCGAATAGACGCTCCAGGGCTCGATATCGCGCATGGCGACGCAGCGGGCGCCAAGCACCGCGCCATCCCCCACCGTCACGCCCGGCCCGACGAAAGCCTCGGCCGCGATCCAGGCGCGCGCGCCAATATGGATCGGCCGCGTCACGAGCTGGAAATAGGGGTCGGCAATGTCATGCGTGCCGGCGCACAAGTGCGCGCCCTGCGAGACGACGGTGTAGTCGCCGATGCTGATCGGCCCCTGGCAATAGACCGTGACGCCCGGTCCGATACAGACGAAATCGCCGACCGTCAGGTTGCGCGGATGCCAGACCCGCGCACCTGCATAGATCCGCGTGCCCTTGCCCACCCGCGCCCCGAAGCAACGGAGCACAAAAGCGCGCCAGCCCCGGAGCGGCGGGGGCGTCCATGCGGCGAGCAGGGTCCAGGCGACCATCCAGACCAGCCGGAACACGCGGTTGCCCAGCGAAAAGCTGGCTCCGCCGCGATGCTGACCCGTGCTGCGGGCGTCAAGAACGCTCATCCCCTGCTGCCTTTCACGCTGGCGGCCAGCTCGCGATAGAACGCGATCCAGCGCGCGGCGACCACTTCGGTGGAAAAGTGCCCGCTCGCAAGCCCACGCGCGGCACGGGCCCTGACCGCCCATTCGGCTTCCGGCAGATCCATCGCCACCCGCAGCCCCTCGGCGATCTCGTCCGGCCGCGCGCCGATGCGGATCGCGGCCCCGGCGGCAAAGCCTTCGGGCAAATGGCTCGCCTCGGTCATGATCGTCGGCACGCCGGCGGCCCAGGCCTCGAGGATGGCCATGGGCAGGCCTTCGCTGTGCGAGGGCAGGATCACGCAGCGGGCCGCGCGCAGCAGCCGCTCCTTGTCATCGCCGAAGACCGGGCCCAGGAACGTCATGCCCTCGGCCTCGGGCGCCGCGCCCAGGGCCGCGCGCAAGGCGGCGACATCGCTGTCCGCGCCCCAGCCGGCGATCACCAGCTTCCAGCCGCGCTTTCCCGCGCCCGCCTCGCGCCAGGCTTCGACCAGCGCAAGGATGTTCTTCTTGGGATGGATGCGGCCGATCGAGAGCACCGTGGGCGGGGAAAGCGGCAAGCCGGCCGCTTCGGGTATGGCGATGCCGTTGGGAATGACCGTGATCGCCTCGCGGCCGGTCGCGCTGGCGATATCGCCTGCTTCCGCCCCGGTCAGGGCGTGGAACGCGCTGGCCGCGCGCCAGCTCCCGCGTTCGAACCATGCCCTTGCCAGCGCCTTCTTCGCGCGCCCGCGCCCGACGATCCACGGATCGAGCATCCCGTGCGGAGAAATCACATAGGGCCGCCCGGTCCGGTCCGCCCATCGCGCGCCATCGGCCGAAAGATGCGTCCAGATCCCGTGGAGGTGCAGCAGGTCGAGGTCGGCGGCCCGCAGCGCGCGGCCGACCCCCGATCCCCAGCCCAGCGCGGCCGGCCCCAGCACCGGCACGGTGGTGATGGCGATCCCGTCGAACCGCGCGCGATCGCGCTCGTCATCGGGATGGGCGAGCGCAAAGACGTGCGGTGTCATCCCCCGCTCGCGCAGCATCGCCGCGTGCGTCGCCACGGCTTCGAACACGCCGCCATTGGCGCGATTGGCCCACGCGGTCAGCAGGCCGACGCGCATGTCAGGATTGACGCTGGGCGCGGCGGCCGGTCTGCGGAAGCGGTCGCGCGAAGTCCCTGCGGCGATGTCGCAGGAGCAGCTTTTCGGGACTGCGCAGCCCCAGGGTGATGATGGCGCCGACACCTGCCGAGAAGACGACGATCGGCGGAACGATGCCCAGCAACGTGCCGCGCATGAGGATGACCCCGAAGGCCACGACGACGCCGGCGATCAGGCGCGCGCGCGGTCCCGCGTCCCAGTTGCGATTGATCCATCCGTCAAGGCGGGCAATGCCGAAACCCAGGAGGAGCGACAGGGCGGCCGCGCCGTAGATGCCGAAATCGACGTAGAACTCGCTCGGCAACGGCTGCGAGATATTATTGAATTCAAAGCCGGCCGCTTTCGAGGTTATCGCGCCGGTCGGCTCGCCCTTCTCGCTCCAGATGCTGCGCGGAACAAAGAAAAGCGCCGCGGAGATGATCTGCCGGCCGTTCGTCGTGCCTTTCGAATCGTGGTAGATGATCGCGTTCTGGATCGATTGCAGGCCGTCGAAATCGCCCGATTCGAGATAGCTGGTGTAGGACTGCTGCAACGAGCCCGCGCTGCCTTCGCTCACATGCCGCGTCAGCGAATCGACATAAGGCATGGCGAACAGGGCGCCGAACACGAAGGCGACCGTCAGCACGGTTCGCGCCATCGCGCCGCGCAGGTTGTACGTCTGCACCACGAAGAACAGGACGATCCCGAACAGCGCGAAGCGCGCCAGCGCCAGGGGGAAGTTGGTGACAAAGAAGAATGGCGTGTTCAGCAGCAGGAAGTAAAGCGCGATACCGGCCTTTCGCGCCCGCAGGAACAGGATGTAGCAATAGGCGAACGAGACGAAGGTGACGATGCGGGGCAGCGTGACGAGCAGCCCGACCGCGGCCTTGCTGCCCCCGCCCCCACCCGTCTCACCGCGCAGGCCGAACGCGCCGCCGAAGCCGACCGTGGCAAGGAACACCCCCGTCGCCGCGACGGCCGCCACAGTGAAGGCGATCAGCAGCACCTTGTTCGGAAAGATGATCTCGCGTCCGATAAGCTTGGGCGCCCTGCCCATCCGCTGGGATTGATCGCCGATCATGTAGCCGATCATCAGCGAAATGATGAATACCGAGATCAGGCCTGCGGCGCGCAGGCGGATATCCTCGGGATAATGCATCCCGTAAAAGGGAAAGGTGTTGTTCGACCCGTGATGGTAGCCGGGCAGGATCAAGTAGATCGTGAGATAGATCATCACCATCTGCAGTGCCAGATGCATGCGCGCCGATGTCGAGGCCAGGAACAGGATCAGGCTGGCCGCGATGAATTCAAAGGCCAGCAAGCGCACCGAGGCGTCCGGCCCGAAGATGACATCCTCGCGCGCGGTGGTGATGGTCAGAAGCAGGACCGCGATCGCCACCGTGAGCAGGGCACCCGCCAGCGCTGCGAGCGGCCGGTTGCTCACCCCGCTCGCCAGCGCCTGCCGCTGCAGCGCGCCGCGCCTTTTCGCGACCGCGGAAACACGGGCCATCAGGTCGTCTCCCTGCCACGCAAAGCCTGCGCCGGCCTGAACAGCAGGCCGGCCAGAAAACCGAACATCACCATCATCGTGATCGCGCGCAGGGGATAATCGACCAGGCTGTGCGCCATTATCAGCACGATGCCGAAGCCCGCCGCCAGCGCCATCCGCCGCATCTCGCCCGAAAGGCCGGCAACCGCCTTGAGGCGCAGCAGGAACAAGGCGATGAAAACCGCCACCAGCGCGATGGCCGCGATCCCGCCTTCGATGGCGAGTTCCAGGTAATCGTTGTGCGCGTGATTGACCCGGTATTCGTCGATCGCGCCCAGCCGCTCCTGCGTCGCATAGACCGAGGGGAAGGTTCCGATGCCGGTTCCCGCCGGCCAGAACCGCCGGGCCGTATAGACCACGTCGGGCCAGAACTGCAGCCGGGCATCCTGCCCGAAGGTGAAGCGATCAAGCACCTGGCGCGCCACGGGATTGAGCGACAGGAACACCACCAGCGCGAACATCACCGCGAAGGCGCCCCCGGCGGCGTGGCGCCAGTTCACCTTGAGGCCGATGTTCCCGCGCCCGATGAGGAGGAACAGAACAGGGAACGAGACCAGCAGGAGCAGCAGGCCAGCGCGGGAAGCAGCGATCAGGATGCCGGCGGCCAGCCCCAGCAGCAGGGCATAGCGCAGCACTTCCAGCGCCGGTTCCTCGCGCCGTCCGCGCACGAAGATCGCCGCGGTCGCCAGCACGAGAACGACGAGCATGAACAGCGAATGATGGTTGCGGTTGGCGAAGAAGCCGGTCGCCGCCAGCCGGTGCGGGGTATCGTAGATTTCCGCGAAAGTACCGCTGCTGGCCACTTGCAGCCCGCCCACGACGAAGGCGAGCATGGCCATGGCGATCCAGGCCGTCAGCGCGCGGCGGCGCCAGCGCGCCGAGCAGCGCAGCGTCACCGCGAAAGCGGCGATGCCCGGCACCAGCGAAAGCGCCGAGATGATCGTCTGGTCGGGATCGAGAGTAAGCGGCAGATAGCCCTGCGGCCCGGCCTGGGCGCGAATGTCATTGGCCAGCTCGCGCCCCGGCAGGCCCGCGGCGAAGCCGGCGGGCAAGGGCAGCAGTTGCGCGAGCGGCAGCAGGAACGCCAATGCCGCGAGCACCAGCCAGGCCCGCGCCGCCGGATCGATCCGCCATTGGCCGCCGGTCGCGACGAGCAGGGCGATCACCACGAAGCCGGCAAACTGGCACGCGGCATCGAGGTGGGGAAGCGCCGACGCGCCGCCGCCGCCGATCAGGACGGCAAGGACGATCAGCGCGATGGCCGACCACCCGACCAGGGCTTCGTTGGGGGCACGCGAATCGGTGTCCCTCGAACTCACCCGATCCAGCCCGGCAAGTAGAACAGATTGCGGAAGAACTTCCACGTCTTGCCGAGGAAACTGCCTTGGTCGGCGTCGCGAATCAGGCCGGTCACGACGAACTGCTGCAGCACGAAAGTGGCGCCGAGGCCGCTGTACGTAACGTATTTGCGATCCCCCTTGATCGTCACCAGGTCGGGATTGCCCAGATGGTGGCCAATCGCATCCTCCCCCTCGCCGATGCCGATGCCATAGAGCTCAGGACAGCTGTTGGGCTCGGCGGTCGCGCTGAAGCAGGATATGCGGCTGACGCTGCGGTCGCCCGAGAACATCACCGAGAAGGTCGCGCCCGCCTCGACCGGGTAGGTCCACGTCGCGTTGGCCTGATCGATCCGGGCCGGGGCACCGAGCGCGTAGCGCACATCCGCCTCGGTGTCGGAAACGCCGACCACGCCGTAGGCATTTACCCGGAAGTACCACTCCACCAGCGATACGACCAGGTAGAGGCCGACCAGCACCGCGATCAAGGCCTTGACATTCCGCCCCGTTATGAACCCTTTCAGCGAACGCCGCAAACGCGGCCACGTGCCCGTGGGTTTGCTGGGGGTACGCACTCTCTGGCGAACTTTCATACCTCGGTATTGCGCTCCCTATCGCCAAAAATACTCCGCGCAGCCGGTACCGCTTTGAGCCTTGCTGGACTACCTTCGCTCTTGCACAACGGATGTCGAACGGGCAAGAGCAAACCAGCTGAACATTCCGATTTGGAGATAACGGAGCTTGATCCTAAAGCAAAAAACGATGCTGGTTAGCCGTTTACTTTGGGCAAGCGCACTAGCGGCTTTCCTGAGTGGATGTGGCGCGACGCAGCATCCGGATCTCCCGCTCGGCACTGACATGGCCGAGACGTTTCCGGTCCCCACGCTTGCGCAGGCGATGGCGCAGCTTCGCCTCAAGCCTTATGATACCGTTATCGTCAGGGTCTATCAGGAACCCCAGCTCGGCGTCGAGAACGGGACCATTGATGCGGCCGGAAATCTGGTGGTGCCCATCCTGGGCGAAGTCCCGGCGGCGGGCCGCTCTCCGTACGAACTCTCGCAGGACATCGCAGGGCGCCTGGGCGCCAACCTGCTGCGCCATCCCAACGTGACGGTGGAACGCACCGGCGGCCTGCTCGACCGGGTGACGGTGACGGGCGCGGTCAAGAATCCCGGTGTCTACACGGTGAAGGGCCCCGCAACCCTCGTCGATGTCCTGGCGCTGGCGGAAGGGACCACCAACGTGGCGCGGCGCAGCGACGTGGCCATCATCCGCCAGGTCGACGGGCGGCGCGCCGGCGCGATCTTCGATCTGGCGGCGATCGAGCGCGGCGAGGCTGACGATCCCGCAGTGCTGCCAGCCGACAAGATCGTGGTGGGAACGTCCGCCATTCGTCAGGGCTACAGGGATCTGCTCACGGCAACTCCGCTGATCGGCATCGCGTTCAGGTATTTCTAGATAATGGGGGACGCCATCAACCAGATGAACCCGGGCAAGGCCGCGATCCTTCCCGACGAGATCGAGATCGCCGATCAGTCGCGTCTCGATCTGCGGCGGATGTGGGCGGCGGTCTACCGAAACCGGCTGATGATCATCGCCACGATCGCCATCAGCCTGCTCATCGGCCTGCTCGTGACGATGTTCACGACGCCTATCTATCAGGCTTACGCCACCATCCAGATCGACCCGCGCAACGCGCAGGTACTGAGCAAGAGCGCCGACGTCGAGCCCGACATCGATGGCGGCACGGCGGCGGAAGAGCGCTTCCTCAAGACGGCGGTGGACGTCATTCGCAGCCGGGCGCTGGCCGAACGCGTCGCCGAGAGCCTCAAGCTCTACACCAGCAACACCTTCTTCCAGTCGATGCAGATGCCCGAACCCGCCGCCAACCCCAGCGGACTCGCCGGCGTCAGCGAACAGCGCCGGCGCGCCGTTCTGTCGGCGCTGATGTCCTCGCTCGAGGTCCAGCCAAGTCGCGAATCGCGCATCGTCTCGCTGAACGTCTCGAGCCCCGACAACCGCCTCGCGACCGAGATCGCCAATGCCTATGCGCAGAACGCGATCTCGTACAATCTGCAGCAGAAGGTCGAGGTGACGGCCTACGCCCGCAAGTTCCTCGAGGAGGAACTGGCGACCGCCAAGCTGCGCCTCGAGGATTCGGAACGCGCCGCCATCGCCTATGCCCGCGAGGCCGGCCTGCTCGATCTCAACATCACCAAGGCCTCCGACAAGACCAGCAACAGCACGGCGCAATCGCTGGTCAGCGGCAACCTGCTGGCAATCAACGAAGCCCTGAGCGCCGCCACCGGACAACGCATCGCCGCGCAGGAACGCTATGTCGCGGCACGCACCAGCCCGACGAGTTCGCTGCCCGAAGTACAGGGCAACCCGACGGTCCAGTCGCTCATCCGCGACCGTGCCGCCCTGCAGGCCAACTATGCGCAGATGGCGGAACGCCGCCAGAGCGAGTTCCCCGAAATGCGCCAGATCCGCGCGCAGATCGGCGAGCTGGACTCGCAGATCGCCCAGATCTCCAAGGGAATCGTCGGCGGGCTCAAGCAGAACTACGATTTCGCCGTAAGGCAGGAAGACGAGCTGCGCGGCCAGCTCAATGCCTTGCGCTCGACCGCTCTTTCCGAGCAGGAACGCAGCGTGCGGTACAACATCCTGCGGCGCGACGCGGATACCAACCGCTCGCTCTACGATTCGCTGCTCCAGCGCTATCGCGAAGTCAGCACGGTCGCGGGCATGAGCGCGGCCAACGTCGTCCTGCTGGACAGTGCCCAGGTTCCCACCGCGCCGATTTCCCCCCGACCGCTGATCAACCTGCTGGTGGCCCTGCTCGCCGGCACGGCGATCGCGGTGGCGCTTGTCTATCTGCGCGAGACCTTCGACGACGCGGTCCGTTCGCCCGAGGAAGTCGAGGAGAAGCTGGGCACCCAGTTCCTCGGCGCCATTCCCAAGCTGCAGGACGACGAGACGCCCTTCGAACAGCTCGACGATCGCCTCTCGGCCTTCAGCGAGAGCTATCTGGCCTTGCGATCGGTGCTCAGCTTCTCGACCGCCGAGGGCTTGCCCAAAGTCATCCTGTGCACCAGCAGCCTTCCCTCGGAAGGTAAATCGACCACCGCCATCGCCTTGGCCCGCAGCTTCGCCGCCATCGGCAAGAAGACGCTGCTGATCGATGGCGACTTGCGCAAGCCGACCGTCCACTTCGCGCTCGAACTCCCGCGCGAACCTGGCTTCAGCAACGTAATCGTCGACCGTGACACATTCGCGCAGGCGGTACACACCGAAATCCGGCCCAACCTCGACGTGCTGACCTGCGGCACCATGCCGCCCAACCCGGCGGAACTGTTCGGCGGCGAACTGGTCGCCGGCACGATCGACCTGGTGGCGGACAAGTATGACGTGGTCATTCTCGACGGACCGCCGGTCATGGGCCTTGCCGACGGGCCGCTGCTGGCCTCGATCGCCGATGGCACGCTGCTGGTGGTCGAAGCCGGGCGTGGCCACCGCGGCCAGACCAAGGTCGCCATCCGGCGCCTGCGCGCGAACAACGCGCGCATCATCGGCGCGGTCCTTACCAAGTTCGACGCCAGGCAGAGCGGCTACGGCTATTCGTACGAATACAGCTACGCCTATACATATCATTATGGCCATCAGGCCAAGGAGAGAGCCAGGTCCTTCTGGCCCTGGTCCAAGAACCGGAAGTAATGCGGCCGCGGCCCCTTACCCTGACGCGGGTCGGCTTCGCGATCGGGCTGCTTGTCGCGGGGGGATTTGGCTGCCTCCAGGCCTTCTCGACGACGATCATCCGCTACAACCCCGCCGCCGTGCTGGTGATGGGGCGCAAGGATACGCCGACCGGCCGATCCGCCACGGCGCAGATGGCACTGCTCATCGGCCAGCCGGGCACGGCGATCGCGCTGGCCCGCGCCAGTCTGGCGGCACGCCCGCTCGATCCGGCGACGCTGCGCACGCTGGCACTCGCGCAGTTGCGCGGCGGCGCGGTCGACGACGCAGCCCGGACCCTCACCCTGGCCTCGCAGCTCGGCTGGCGCGATCGGGCGATGCAGAAGCTGCTGCTGGGCTTCGCCTTGCGCGCGGGCGATGTCAACGCGGCGGCGATCCGCATCGACGCGCTGGCGCGGCAGAAGATCGACCCCGCCGGAACGGTCGCCGCGATGCGAGCCATGCTGCTTCTGCCAGGGGCCGCCGAAGCGCTCGCGCAGCGGCTTGCCGAGCGGCCGGCGTGGCGCATCGATTTCCTGCGGGCGACCGATGACCTTCCCCAGCAGGCCTATGCGCCCTGGATGGCGATGCTGGCCGAGCTGGCCCGGCTCCACGCTCCCGCCGCGCCAGAAGAGATCAATGTCTTCGAGCGCACGCTGATCGCCAAGAGCCAGCCCACCCTGGCCATCACCGCGTCACGCCGTTTCGGCACGCTGGGTTCGCCGTCACCGTCGGGCCTGGAGCGGGTGTTTCAGGGGCTGGATCTTTCGCCTTTCGTCTGGGCTGTCAGCCCCGGCCGCGAGGGTTCGGTCACGCAGGAGCGCCCCGGCGCGATTACGGTGACGAGCCAGGGCCAGAACCGGCAGGCGCTCATCAGCCGCATCTTCCCCATCGCGCCCGGCGAGCATGTGCTCAAGATGCGCGTCACCGATCAGGCGGGCGATGCCGACCGCGCGTTCGCATGGAGCGTCAAATGCCTGTCGGCGAGCGGCGAACTCCCCACCCGGATTCGCTCGCAGCCCGTGCCCGACGGTAACATGGCGCAGATCGCGTTCACCGTCCCGTCCGACTGCACGGCGGCAAGCGTCACGCTGATCGCCCTTCCCGGACAATTGCCCCGACAATATTCCGCGACCATTTCCGACCTGCGTATCGACTAGCCGTCGGCCTTGTCCTCAACGAACGTCGCCAATGAACGGAAAGATTGTGCCCTTCGTCTACGCCAGCCTGCCATCGCGGCACGACTTTGGCCTGATCCGGCTTGGCGGAGCAGGCTTGGGCAATTGCTTCTTCGTCTATTTCGCCGCCTTTGTCATGGCACGGAAACTCGGCCGGCCGCTGGTCGCGCCCGAATGGTCGCATCTGCGCCTCGCGGCGATGCTGCGCGGCGTGCGGGACTTGCGCCGTTACGGACTGCTGCTGCGCGCCGCGCCCGACGAATGGACCGGCGAGGCCCGCCTGCGGGCATTGCTGCGGTTGCTGCGCCCGCACGAGACAGTGGCGACCGGGCCCGCGATCACGCGGGAAGCGATGGCCGAGGGACCGCTCAGAGTGGTCCTGGGCGATTATACCTTTGACGGCCTCGGTGCCCATCGTGATGCCATCCGCGCCCGCTTGATCGAGATCTCGCGATCGCCGCGCCCGATGCCGCGATGGGGCAGTGAAGGCTATGCGGCGGTTCATGTCCGGCTGGGCGACTTCTTCCCGCCGTCCGAGGACCCGAACGAACGCGACGATTTCAATCGTCGTATCGCCTTCGACTGGTACCGGGGCGCGATCGCGGGTGTGCGCCGCCGCCGGCCTGACATGCCCATCCGGCTCTATTCCGACGGCAGCGACGGCGAGCTTGCGCCCCTGCTCGATCTGCCGGGCATCTCGGTCCGACGCGGGCCGGACGCCCTTTCGGACCTTATCGGCCTCGCCAGCGCGTCGCTGCTGATCGGTTCCAACTCCACCTTTTCGCGCTGGGCGGCATTCCTGGGTGATATGCCCTCGATATGGCGCGCACCGCCCGGCGGCGGCGAGAGCCCGGTTTCCCGGGACACGCCCCTGCTGGTGATCGACAACGATTTCGGCCGGATCAAGGGCCTGCCGCCCGGTCCGCCATGCTGACGGCCGCGCGCGCGCGATCGCCATCGCACCGCACCAAGGCGCAGTTCTCGCTGGCGCTGAACTTCCTGTCGCGCGCGCCTTCGTTCCTCGGCCTGCTGTTCTTCATCCCGCTCATCCACGAGGGACTGGGCGACGCGCGCTATGGCGAGCTGATGGCGGCGATGGCGCTGGGCGGCCTGGCCTCGGTACTGTTCAGCGGCGGCAACATCCTCGGACGGCGCCGGATCGGCGAAGCCATGCTGCAGGCACGGCACGAGCAGGAAGCCCGCGCCTTCCGCACGCTGGCCCGCGCCTCGCTGCTGGCCGCCCTGACCGGCGCGGTCGCGGCGGCGGCCTATGCGGTGTGGGAAGATCGGGGCACGCTGTTCTTCGCCATTGCCATGCTGCCGATCATCAATGGGCTCACCGGCGCGATGGACGAGGCACGGGCGGCGTACAACGAACACTACTTCACCGCCGGGGCGCAGATCTGTTTCCAGATCCTGGCCTATGCCCTCGGGCTCGGCATCGGCTGGGTATCGCGCAATCCGCTGGCGGCGGCCCTGGTCATGATCGGCCCCGGCATTTTCGCCAGCCTGCTGACCGGGGCCTTCCTGCTGATCCGGCGGCCCTACCTGCTCCACGGCTCGGCGCCACCGGCCTGGAGAGCACTGGGCGAAGGCCTGCCGATCGGCCTGATCGATGGCCTCGTGATGATGGCGGTCAATTTCTCGGTGGTCATGGTGCAGACCGACCTGCCGCCCGAGGCCGGGGCCTGGTATGTCACGATCGTGCGCCTGTTCATGATCGCGCTGGCGCCGGTCCTGCTGACGCTCGTGCCGCTGACCAGCTACATCCGGGGAATCTGGGACCAGCACCATGCCAGCCGGCAATCGCGGATCATGACGGCCTGGCTGGCCGTCTCGCTGCTCTACGGCACGGCGACGGCGCTGGCGCTCTGGCTGGCCAATACCTTCTATGTCGATCGAGCGATGGGTGTCGCGGCACCCATGAGCCAGTTGCAGGCCCTGCCGATCTACGCGGGGCTCGGCGCGGTGGTGGTGTTCAAGTGCTTCTCCGGCCTGAGCTACATGGTCTTGGGCCCGCGCCGCCTCAACCTGGCGCTCGGCGTCACGCTCACCGTATCGCTTGCCGCCGCGATCCTCGGGCATGTCTGGCACGGCGTCCTCGCCGCCGTTCAGTCGGGTGGCGCCGCCTTCGCCATCGGCCTTCCCCTGGCGATCCTGGCGGTCCACTCGCGCGGCGCCGAGGATACCGCACCCGAGCGCTGATGCCCGAGTATACGGCGGGGCCGGTGCGTATCAGGGAATCGAACCCTGGAGCCCCAACAACTCCAGCACCGCATCGGCGAACCGGGCGGAATCGGCATCGTGCGCGCGGTCGTGCGAACCTTCCACGAAACGACGCCACAGCGCTTCGTCGGTGTCGAGCGCGTGCATCGCCAGCGCCCAGGCGTGGATGTCGTCGCAGTTGAGAATGAAGCCGTTGACGTAGTTGGCGATCAGCAGGTCCTTGGCACCGACATTGTCGCCGGCGATGATCGGCAGGCCCAGCGCCAGCGCCTCGTTCACCACCAGCCCCCACTGCTCCTCGCTGCTGGGCAACACGAGACACAGCGCGCCGGCCATCTCGCGCGCGACGACTTCCTGCGAGACCGAACCGAGCAGGACGACGCGATCGGCGATGCCCAGATCGCGGATCTCCGCCGCCAGCGTCTCGCGCAAGGGCCCATCACCACAGATACGCAACGCGCGGTGCGTCCGGGGCATCGCGGCGAATGCGCGCAGGGCGGTCTGGATATTTTTCTTGGGCACCATGCGCGCCACGATGAGGAACGGACGCTCCCGCCAGGGCGGGGCCACGCCCTGAGCCAGCGTGCGCATCCGCTCGATCGAAAGCGTATCGTAGCCGACCGCGATCGGCCGCCGTTTCAGCCCGAGAAAGCGCATGTAGGCGACCGCCCGCGCGCCGGACGCGAAGCCCGCGCGATAAGGCATGAGCAGGAACCGCTTGAGCAGTTCCAGCCGCAAGTGACGCGGCTTGTCGTCGAACTTGGAATCGAGCATGATCACCGGCGCGCGCCCTTTGAGCGCTTGCCAGACAGCCAGCGCGAAGCGCGCGGGATGCTCATAGCCGGCCACGAAAAGCTGATCGATGCCGGCCCGCCGGATCGCCGCGTTCAGGGCGAACGCGGTGGCCAGTTCGCCCACGTCCTCCGCCAACTTGCCGGGGAACAGGGTGATGCGCGACACCTGGTCGCTCGGCCGGCATTCGGGCCAGTCATAGACCCGACTGCGGGTGGTGATCTCGATAATGCTGACCCGGCCCCTCTCGCCCAGCGCGCACGCGACGGCTTCGGCGCGATCCATGTGGTAGTCGCCGCTTTGGTCCCACAGAAAGGCGACATGGCACGGGCGCGAGGTCATGCACGCTGCCCCCGCTTGCCGGCCAGGGCGACGAGGTCCGCCTCGAACCGGCTGAGAATCGCATCCGCGCTCCAGCGTTCGCGCGCGCGCAGCACCGCTTCGCGCCCCATCGCCTCGCGCCGCGCCGGATCGTCGGCCAGCGCGGCGATCGCCGCCGCCAGGGCCGCGGCATCGCCAGGCTCGGTGGCGATGCCGCAGCCGGCGATCTCCTCGGCGATGCCGGTGCCCGCGGCCGCCGTGGCGATCACCGGGCGGCCCGAGGCGAGCATGTTGCACAGCTTGGAAGGCAGCACGAGATCGGCCGCTTCGGGCCGTTGCGGCAAGAGGTGGAGATCGGCGCAGGCCAGCATCGCGGCAAGATGCTCGCGCGGCTGCAGGTCATGGAACTCGATGTTGCCGAGGCCCTCGGCCGATCGCACCAGTTGCTCGCGATTGGGCCCCTCGCCGCAAACGACAAAGGCGATGTCCGCGCGCTCGCGCAGCAGCCGCGCGGCATCGACGATGATGTCGATCCCCTGCTTGTTGGCGATATTGCCCGAATAGAGCGCGACGATCCGGTCCCCCAGCCCCCAGTCGCGCCGGTAATCGGGCGCGGAAGCGAGCGGCGGCGCGGGCGGATCGGACCAGTTGCGCAGTTCCGACACCCGGTCCGCGGGAACGGCCTTGTCCACCAGCCGCGCGCACATCTGCGGCGAGATGCTGCTGGCATGGTCGAAGCGCCGGAAAATGCTGCGCTCGACCGCCGCGCCGGTCCGCGCGAGCAGGCTTCCCTTGCCGAGCAGATCAGTCGCCAGCGCGGCCTCCAGCTCGAAATCCTGCACATGCACCCACGATCGCGCCCGACACGAGCGCGCCGCCAGCACCGCGACCGGCGCCGCCATCAGCGAGGGCGCCACCGCGACGACCGCATCGAACCGCCCGCGCATCCGTTCGCGCAAGGCGGCAAGGCCACTGGTGAGCAGGAAGCTGACATGGTGCACAAGGCGCTTGAGGCCGCTGGGGCTGGCCGGCACATAAAGCGGGCACCGCACCACCCGCACGCCGCCCTCGCGGCTAACGCGCCATCCGCCGCGCCATTCGCGATCGACCCGCCAGCCAGGGTAATAGGGCTTGGCCGCGATCACCGTAACCTCGTGCCCCCGGGCCGCCAGCGACTGCGCCATTTGTGCCGAATATGGACCAATTCCAATGGGCTCGGGAGCATAATTGATAGTTAAGACGGCAATCCGCACGTCGGCTCCTGCACAATAAATCCATAACGGATATAGCTGTAGCGCAGCATGGAAGGACCGCAAGATGCCGCAAGCGCGATATTGCGCTGCAACAGCGTTGTCTTGCCGGTATGGGATAGGTATGTTTCCGCGAGTCCAGCGTCTCGCCGGATCGACGCACCTCAGGAGATTTCGTGGTCAAGTCGGTCGTAATCCAGCGCGTCGTCCCACACTATCGCGTTCCCGTTTTCCGCAAATTGCACGAGGAGCTGGGCTGGCAGGTCGCCTGCGCGAACGTCGGACCGTCGCATGGCCTGAATTGCGCCTTGCCCAAGGACCACGCCTGGCTGACCGGGTTCGATTTCCAGCGGCAGAAAAGCAACGAGTATCGGGCGAAAGTGCCGCTGGCCCAGATCTTGCGGGAAACCGGCGCGGAAGCGCTGGTGTGCGAATTCTCGCTGCAGCTTTCGAGCACGTGGCGGCTGGCGCTGGGCGGCGCGGCGATTCCCTTCGCCTTCTGGTCGCAAGGCTGGAATCGCGAGCGGGGGTTCGAACGGCTGAAGGACCGCATCGTCCAGAAGACGCGGCTGCTGCTGCTCGGCCGCGCCGACGCCCAGCTCGTCTACAGCGAGGAAAGCGCCCGGTACCTGAACCGGGAACTGGGCGCAAAGATGCCGGTCTTCGTGGCCCGCAACACGCTGGCGATGGACGAGATGCCCGGCCGCGCGATCGATGCCAGCCCGGTGGATCCGCTGGCGCCGCATATCGTCAGCGTCGGCCGGCTGACGCCCGAAAAGCATGTCCCCCGCGTGATCGAGGCGTTCCTCAGGCTGCGCGCCAGCTTTCCCGGCGCGCGCATGACCGTGGTGGGCGACGGGCCGGACCGGCCGGCGGTGGAAGCAGCCGCCACACCCGGCGGCGAGGCGGTGACGCTGCGCGGCGCGGTCTACGATGAGGACGAGATCGCCAAGGTGTTCCAGAGCGCGAGCCTGCTGGTAATCGGCGGCAGCGTGGGCCTCAGCGTCAATCACGCGCTGGCCTATGGCGTCCCGGTGATGATCTTCGACGATGCCTTCGCCAACCATCACCACCCGGAACATGCCTATGTCATCGAAGGGACCACGGGCTTCCGGGTCCGGGACACCGGCGTCGATGGCCTGGCGGCGGCGATGCGCCAGGCGCTGGCCCCGCCCGGCCCGCGCGCCGCACTGAAGGAGAAGCTGAGCGCCTATGTCGAGCACGAATTGAGCATGGATCGCATGATCGACGGATTTCGCGGGCTGGACGAGCATTTCGCCCGGACGCTCAAGAAGCCGCGAGCCTAGCATCGCTTTCAGCTCGGCGCCCGCCGGTGCAAGGATTCCGATAATGCCCGAGATACCCTTCGTGGACACCAGCGAGGCCATCCCCCTGACGATCCTCCTGTCGCTTGCCCCGCCCGACGGGACCACGCGCTATGTCGATCAGGTGACCGCCGCCGCGCCGCCGCAGGTCAGCTTCCGCTTCTTCTCCTGGCGGGAGGCGCTGTTCGGCCGGTACGACGCCTTCCATGTCCACTGGCCCGAGTTCCTGATCCGCGACGGCCATCCGGCCCGGCGCATGGCGCGGCTGGCGCTGTTCCGCCTTCTGCTGGCACGCCTGCGGCTGCGCGGCGCGGCGCTGGTGCGAACGCTGCACAACCTGCACCCGCACGAACCGGGCGACGCCTTCGAACAGCGCAGCCTCGAGCGGTGCGACCGCCATACCGATCTGTTCATCCGGCTCAATGCCGCGACCCCGCTCGAGGGGAAGACCGGGGTCACGATCCTGCACGGCCACTATCGCGGGCGCTATCGCGGGGTGGAGGGGCTGGCGTTCGAGCCCGGCCGCATCCTCTATTTCGGGCTCATCAAGCCGTACAAGGGCGTCGAGCGCCTGCTGGAGGTGTTTCGCGGCATGTCCGACGCCGATCTGCGCCTGCGCGTCGTCGGCAAGCCGAGCGGCAGCTTGCGCGAACTGGTCGAAGGGCAGTGCCGGGATGACCCGCGCATCACCGCGCGGCTCGAATTCGTGCCCGACGACGTGCTCGCGCAGGAAGTGTGCGGGGCCGAACTGGTCGTGCTGCCGTACCGGGAAATGCACAATTCGGGCGCGATCCTCGTCGCGCTATCGCTCGACCGGCCGGTACTGGTGCCCCGGTCGCCAAGCAACGCGATGCTGGCCGCCGAGGTCGGCCCGGGATGGATCAACATGTTCGAAGGCGAACTGACGTCAGACATCCTGCGCGATTGCCTGGCCCGCGTGCGCGACACGCCGCGCGCCGCGCGCCCAAGGCTGGAAGGGCGCGACTGGAGCGTGGTGGGAGACCTCCACTACAAGGCCTACCGTACCGCGATCGCGTTGCGGCGCCAGGAGGCGGCATGTCCGGCATGACACCGAACTTGCGCGCTTGCCGGCCATCGCGATGACCGGCGCCGCCCCGCACGGCCTGCTGCCGGCCGACCTGCTCGTCCCCGATGTGTGGAAGAGCGCGGAACCTACTTATGTGTTCAACCCCTGCATCGTCGCGGTCGATGCGCGGATCTTTGCGTTCTACCGCGTGGTGCGGGCAGACCTCGGCCGCAGGATAGCCGCCTGCGTCATCGATCCGCTGACGCGGCAACCGCTGCCGGGATCGGCCACGCCCTTTTCCGACGCGATCGGGGCGGACAGCGACTGGTATGCCGACCCGCGCGTCTATACCATCGGCGGCGAGATCCTTGTCTATTGGAACACCGGCTTCGCGAACGAGGGCGAGAACGATCAGTTCCTGATCCGCGTCGACTGCGATCGCCTCGCGCCCGCCGGCAAGCCCATCCGCATCGAGATCGACGGCCCGCGCCAGAAGATCGAGAAGAACTGGATCCTGTTCGAACAGGGCGGCAGCCTCTTCGCGATCTATTCCATCGCGCCGCATCGCGTTCTGAAGCTCCGGCACTGGCACGAAGACCGGATGATCTTCGCCGACTTCGCGACGACTTACTGGAACTCGCACCCGATCAGCGATCGCTTCGGCCTGCCCCGGGGCGGTGCGCAGCCGGTACAGCGCGGCGACAAGCTCTATCATTTCTGCCACGCTTCGCTCCGGCGCCCGACCGGCTCGGTCTACGTCGCCCAATGCTACGAGTTCGAGGCCGAGCCGCCCTTCGCCATCCGCCGCTTCACGCTCGAGCCGCTGCAATTGCCCAATCCGCTGGGCGAACGCTTCACGCTTCCCAAGCTCAATCCGAAAGTCAGATCCGTGGTCTATCCCGCCGGCAACCTGCCGCTCGACGGGGACCAAGTGCTCCTGTCCTACGGTCTCAACGATGAGGCCTGCGCGCTGGCGCCAGTACCCTTCGCCGATCTCGACCGGCAACTGTGCCCGGTCAGCGCGGTGAACGGTATGCGCTGGCGATCCGAGGACCGGCTGATCGACTTGTGGGAACGAACCAGCCGACGCTTCCCCGCGCTCGGGCGGGTGCGGCCGGCACGATGAGCGAGGCTCCTCCCGCCTCCGTCGGCCAGGCCGTCACGCGCGGCGCGGGCTGGATGATCTCGGCCACCGTCATCGGCCGCTCGATCGACGCGCTCAACATCATGATCCTGGCGCGGTTCCTGATGCCGAAGGATTTCGGCCTGGTCGCGCTGGCCACCACGCTGTTCACGATCCTGACGATCATCACCGAGTTGCAGATTTCCAACGCGCTGCTGATCATCAAGAACAGCGAGAAGGACCACTACGATACCGCCTTCACCCTGTCCGTGCTGCGCGCGCTGCTGGTGGTCGTGGGCCTGACCTTGGGCGGCTTCGTGCTGAGCACGATCTACCACGATTCGCGCCTGCAGTGGATTTGCCTCGCCTTGTGCCTCTCGCCGCTGGCCGGCGCGTTCCAGAGCCCGCGCTATGTCCTGATGTCCCGCAAGCTGCAGTTTTCCAGGATCGCGGGCATCGAGATGTCGAGCAAGGTCGCGGGCTTCATCGCCACCGTGACCACCGCCTTCCTGACGCACAGCTATTGGGCGATCGTCGTCGGGCCGATCGTCGGGTCGGTGACGCTGAGCGCGATCGTCGGCGCGATGCTGCCGTTCCGGCCGCGCTTCACGATCGTGCGCTGGCGCGAGTTGCTGAGTTTCTCGGTTTGGACCAACCTCATCTCGATCACGACGACGCTGTCGGGGCGGCTCGACAACTTCTTCGTCGCCGGGATCCTGAGCCGGACGATCCTGGGCTATTACACACTGGGCGATACGCTGGCGAACATCCTCTACAGCGCCATCCTCAATCCCCTGCAGCGCGTGCTGTTTCCCGGCTTCTGGCAGCTCGTCCACGCGCCCGAGCGGCTGAGCGCCGCCTTTGCGCGCAGCCAGCAGATGCTGGCGATGCTGGTGCTGCCCACCGGCGTCGGCCTGGCGCTGGTGGCCGATCCGCTGATCGCGCTGATGCTGGGGCCGAAATGGCACGTCGCGGCAACCGTGGTGCAGTTCGTCAGCCCGATTTTCGCGCTGCAATCGATGATCGCGCCGATCAACGCGGTGCTGCTGGCGATGGGCAAGCAGAAGATCCTGTTCTTCCGGTCGCTGACCGTGCTCTTCGTCAGGCTGCCACTGATCCTGGCGGGCTTGTATTTCTGGGGGCTGTATGGGTTTTTGTGCATGAGAGTGTTCAGCGGCGGATTTGTCGTGGTGCTGCTCAATTCCACGCTCGTAGCGCGGTTCCTCGGCATTTCGATTGCCGCGCAATTCCGCATGATCTCGCGCTCGGTCGTCTCGGTCATCGCCATGGCCGCCGCCTGCATCGCGCTGCGCGGCGCCATGGGGACCGGGCATTCGCCGCAGATCCTCGTGCTTCAGCTGGGATCGATCGTGACGCTGGGGGTCTGCGTGTTCTTCGCCAGCCATTTCGGGCTCTGGCTGGCGAGCGGTCGGCCCAAGGGGCCCGAGACGGAAGTGCACACGCTGCTTTCCGCCTTGCGTTCCAGGTTGAGGACGCAGCCCAGATGACCACGTTCACCCTGGGCTATCACAAGTCGGCGATCGGCAATGTCGGTGATGATCTCAATCCCTGGCTGATTGAAAGGATGCTGCCCGACCTCCGCTTTGGGGAATCGGGATCGGTGCTGCTGTGCATCGGCTCGATCCTGGTTTCGGAAAAATGGGATGGGTTCGATCGCAAGCTGGTGCTCGGCACCGGCGCCCGCTCGAAGGCGCGGGTGCCGGCGCTCGATGAAAGCTGGGATATCCGCTTCGTGCGTGGACCGCGTTCGGTCGAGGCGCTCGGTGCGGGCGAGGCGATCTCTGATCCTGCGCTGCTGCTGGCGCGCTATGTGCGGCCCTCGCCCAATCGCAAGGGCATCGGCATCGTCCCCTATTTTCGCACCAACCATGCGCTGTGGCGAGTCATCGCCGCGCAGCTCGGCGCGCGGCTGATCTCGCCCCGGATGCCGGTCGAGCCGTTCCTCGAGGCGCTCAATTCATGCGAGCGGGTGTTCTGCGAGGCGATGCACGGCTCGATCTTCGCCGATGCGCTGCGCATCCCCTGGCGGCCGGTCACCTTCCGCAACGTGCGCAACGAGGGCGAGACCCACCACTTCAAGTGGAGCGACTGGGTCGGCTCGGTCGAGCTGGACTTCGATCCGGTGGTCCAGCCGATCGACCGGATGAAGGACTGGCCGCAGGCAGGCCTCTGGGGCAAGGCGAGCACCGGCTGGAACTGGCTGCAATGCAGCCGCGAACTGGCCGGCCGGCTGAAACGGGAACTGCGCGAAGATGCGTTCCAGCGCAGCGCCGACAGCGTTTTCGAGGATCGGATCGAGCGGATGGCCGCCGTCTTCCGGCAAGTGAACGAGGAATTTCGTTGATCCGGCCCACCGGCTGACCCGGCGCCGCCCGCCTCACGCCCCGGCGATGCGCGCCACTTCGCGCTCGACGGCGCGAACCGCCTCGCGCGCCTTGTCGCAGGCCGCGACGAGTTCGACCCGCCGCGCGAACTGCCGCTCCAGCAGGGCGACGCGCGCCTCGACATCCGGGCCGCTCGCGGTCTGGGCGGAGCCCGGAAAGCCGATCGCGTCGAAATGCCGGCCGATCTTCTCTTCCTCGCGGTCGAGCAGGCAGAGCGGCACCGCGCCTTCGGTCGCGGCGATGATGAGCACATGCAGCCGGTCGCTCACCGCCATGGCGGTGCGGCGGTAGAGCGCGCGCAGCGCGTCCTCGGTGGCGACGAAATCACCTTCCACCCACGGCGCCAGCGTGCCGCCCAGCCTGGCCGCGAGCATCTCGCAGCGCGGCATGTCGCGGGCGACCTGGCAGACCACGGCGATGCCAAGCTCGCGACGCTGCGCGAACAGGCGCAAGGCTTCCAGCCATTCCTCCGAGGGTTCGGGCCGGTCGATCCGCAGCGAGACGACCAGCTGGTCGCGCGGGCCATCGCCCTGTTCCGCGCCGGGCGTGCCATCGCCGAAGGCCCAGTCGGGCATCACTTGCCCGATCTTCATTTCCCGCGCCGTGCGCACGTCGCGCCAGCCGACCAGCGCATAGGGCGCGAATGCCAGACGCAGCGCCAGGCGCCGCCACGGGTTCGCCGGACTGCGGGCACCGACGCCCAGCACGAAGCTCGCCCCGCCGCGCCGGGCGATGCGGCGAAGCGTGAGCGAATGGAGCAGATCGCGGCCGAGCCGACGCCCTGTCAGCACCAGTTCGCCCGGCTTCTGGAAGTAGAGGATCCGCTCCCGGCCGAGGGCCGAGCGCAGCGCCGAGTTCCAGGCTTCGGCATCGGTCTGGACGTCATCGCGCTCGCCGTCGACCACCGCGCCCACATAGGGCGCGTCGAGAGTGTGGGAGACGATGTGCAGCTTGCCGAGCCCGCGCAGCGCCTTCAGCATGGAGCGGTGAAGCACGACATCGCCGAGGTTGTCGTGCTGCCCGGCAATGCTCACGAATATCTTGCTCATTCGAAATTTCCGCTAGTTTGCAACGCCCGGCCCGGTCGCAAGCCGAGACGGAGCGCGGTCGTGACCTCCCGCCCGGATGCGGCGCAAGGACACCGCGAGCCGGGCAATCGCGCCTTCGTTCCCGTCCGGTTGATCCGATAAACCAATCTGATCTGGATGTTTCAACGCCGATATGGATATATTCTTCGGCGGGATTGTCGCGCGGAATTTTGCGTCGCAGCAAAATTTGTCGGCAATCGCTGCGCGGCGGGATCGCCCGTACGCAAGGGGCGGGAGCGAAGAGACGATGGCAAGCGAACCGGCCCGCGATGGGGGCGGGCAGACGGGGTCGTGCGAATGACGCAGGAGCGAACGAGGCGCGACGATATCCAGGGCCTGCGCGCCATCGCGGTGGTGTCGGTGCTGCTGTTCCACGCCTTGCCCCGGACCTTCCCCGGCGGATTCATCGGCGTCGACGTGTTCTTCGTGATTTCGGGCTACCTCATCACCGGGATCATCCATCGCGAGGCGATGGAAGGCCGGTTTTCCTTCGCGAACTTCTACAGCCGCCGCATCCGCAGGATTTTCCCGGCGCTGTTCGCCATGCTCGTTCCCACGCTGGCCGTGGGTATCGCCATCCTCTCGCCCGACGAGTTGCAGGCGCTGGCGCGATCGACGATCGCGGCGATCTTTTCGGTGTCCAACATCTATTTCTGGAGAACCTCGGGCTATTTCGCGACGGCGGCCGATTTCCTGCCGCTGCTGCATACCTGGTCGCTCGGCGTGGAGGAGCAGTTCTACATCTTCCTGCCCGTGGTGGTGCTGGCCGTCGTCCGCTTCGCGAGGGGCTACGCCGGATGGATCTTCGCCGCCGCCTTCGTCGCCTCGCTGGCGCTTTCGCAAGCGGTGCTGCACGTATCCGCCAGCGCTTCGTATTTCCTGCTTCCGACGCGCAGCTTCGAATTGCTGGCGGGATCGATCCTGGCGGTTGCGCGGCTGCCGCTGCCGTCATCGCCCCATGCACGCAACGCGATGGGCCTGGCCGGCATTGCTCTGATGATCGGGCCCGTCTTCGCCTTTTCCGAAGCGACGCCGTTTCCCGGCCTCAACGCGCTGTACCCCACGATCGGCGCCGCGCTCGTCCTCCATGCCGGCTCGGGCGCCGGCCGGCCATGGGCCTCGCGGCTGATCTCGACGTCGGGCTTCCGCTTCTTCGGCGATATCTCCTATTCGCTCTACCTGTGGCATTGGCCGATCCTGGCCTATCTGCGCGTGCTGTACGGCAACCACCTGCCTTCCCCGCTGGCCGGCGCCGCGCTGATGGGCGCGACTGCGCTTGCGTTTCTGTCATACCGGTTCATCGAGCAGCCGATCCTGCGCTGGCGCGCCGGTCCGTTCCCGTTCGTCCGCGCCGGGGCGCTGGCGATGGCTTGCGGCAGTCTCGCGGTCGTTCCCATTCTTCTGGCGAAGGGCTTTCCCGCGCGGTTCCCAGCACGGAGCCTGGCGCTGTTCGATACGGTCAACGATCACAATCCGGTGCGCGCGCGGTGCCACAACGATGGCGGCGCGCCCAGGCCCTATGCGCGCAACTGCATCTTCGGCGATCAGGGCAATGACCGGCTGATCGCCGTCTGGGGTGACAGTCACGGCGCCGAGCTGGCCTATGCGCTCGGCCAGCAATCGCGCGAACTGGGCCGCAACGTGATCGAGGTCACCGCATCCAATTGCCCGCCAGCGCTCGATTACCGGCCGGCCGACCGACCGAACTGCATCGCCCACAACCGCGCCGCGCTCGACGCGATCATCGCCGATTCGCGGGTCGATACCGTGATCCTCGCCGCCAACGGCATCAGCTACGACGACGATCCCGACGGCTTCCGGCAAGGGTTCGAGGCAGCGATGACGAAGCTGCGCGATGCCGACAAGACGCTGTTGGTGGTCACCCAGTTTCCCTGGTTCCAGGCCGATCCTCCCATAGCGCTGGGCTATGCGGCGGCGCGGGGGGAGGAACTGGACGGGTTCGGCCGGCCGCTCGCGGAATACGAGAGCGGCGCCTCGCAATGGAACCGCGACCTTGCCGACATGGCCGCGAGGACCGGCGCGCGGCTTGTCTCGACGACCGACGCCCTGTGTCCGGGCGGCTTTTGCCCGATGCACCGGGAGGGGGTCGGCGCGCTCTATTTCAACAAGAACCACGTCAGCCTGCGCGGAGCGCGCCAACTGACGAGCCGGCTCGTGCCGCTGCTGCGCTCCGCCGACGATCAGGGCACGGGCAACGGCCACACTCTCGCCGCCGGATCGAACCCGTTGCGTTGAACCCGTCCGCCATGCGCGCGGCCGCCGCGGTTCGCGGGCGCGCGCGTCAGGAAGCGAGCGGCACGGGCGGCGGCGAGGGCTCGGCGGGCGTCGACGGCCCCGGCAAGCGCTGCGCGAGGCGCTGACCAAGCTTGATCCCGGCCCGCTCAACCGTGAAATACATCAGGATGCTGAGCGGGATGGCGATGAGGATCGCCGCGAACTGGATGACCACCATCGACCATTGCGTCACTGCAAAACCCGTCATGATCGCGCTGGCGAGCGCGATCTGCACCGGGCGGTGGACCAGATAGAGCGAATAGCTGGCCTCGCCCAGCAGCTGGAACGGCCGCGTGGTGGTGAAGAAGCGAAAGATCGCCCCCGTAACCGGGGCATTGCGTTGCCAGAGCATGTACGAAAAGAACACCGCCCACAACGCGATCGGCAAGGGTTCGGGAATGACGAGCATCACCGCCATCGCGATCGGCACGCCGACCAGCAGCGGAGAGAGCGAAAGCCGCGACAGCCGCTCGAAGCCCAGGCGCGAGACAATTCCCACGATGAACCAAGGCGTGGATGCCGCCAGCGAGGACTGGATATCGTAATGGCCCAGCAAACCCAGTTCATAGGCCGCGAAGGCGCCCAGAGCGATCGCCACGACCAACAGCGTCTGCCACGGCTTGCGGAACGCCGCGATCACCAGCGGGGCGACGAGATAGAACTGCCATTCGAGCGAGATGCTCCACGCGGCCGGCACGAAAGTCATCGCCGCGCGGTTGAGGACGGCATCGGGCACCGCGCCATGCATCATGATGCCGTGCAGCAAGAAGTGAGGCCAGAAGTTCCGGTCCATCTCCCCCCTGATCTCGACGATCTGCGCCGAATACCGGGCCCATGACGGGGACGACCAGGGCACGTTGCGTACGATCCACGCCCAGTCGTCCCAGATGAAATATCCCGCCGTCAGGCACAGGACATAGGCCGGGTAGAGGCGGAAGAACCGGCGGACGATGTAACGCGGATAGGTTTCGCGCTTGACCAGCAGCAGGTTGGTGATGACGAACCCGCTGATGATGATGAAGACCATCACGGCGGAATGCCCGTTGAGGAGGACTTTCAGGATCGCGTTGGACTTGTCGAGGAAGCCGGCAAGCTGAAGCCCGTGACCGACCGCCACCCACAGCGCGAGATATATCCGCAGCCCAACGATCTCGTTGAAAAACATCGGCTTCGAAGCGATCATCGGCCACCCTCCCCAGGCAGATCCACGCGCGCGGTAACGGCGTGGAGGTTCTGCCGCATCACCGCGAGCACGCGCTCGACCATGTGAGCGGCAGTGAAGTGTGCCAGCGCGTGGGCTCGGGCCTGCGCGCTCATGTCCGGCCAGCGCGGGCGATCGGCCAGCACGCGTTCAAGCGCGGCGGTGAATGCTTCCAGGTCCGGCGAGGGGATCAGCCAGCCGGTCTTCCCGTCGACCACCGTCTCGGCGGGCCCGCCGGCGCGATGCGCCAGCACCGGCTTGCCCAGCATCATGCCCTCGATCACCGACAGGCCGAACGGTTCGGGATCGAGCCGCGAATTGGCCACGATATCGCTGACCTGATAGAAGCCGAGCATGTCGTTCTGCTCGCCCATCAGGTGAATCCGGTCGGCGATGCCGTGGGCGGCGGCCTCTTCGCGCAGCTTCGCGACATAAGGCGTGTCCATCGGGCCGCCGCACAGCAGCAGGTGCACGTCCCGCGCCTTTCCGCCCAGCGTGGCGATGGCGCGCAGCATCTGCAACTGGCCCTTGTTCTCCACCATCCGGGCGAACAGGCCGATCACCACCGCCTCGTCGGGTATGCCCAACCCGGCGCGGGTGCGGTTGCCGTCCAGCGCAGGGTCGAACTCGGCCGGATCGATGCCGAGATGGCAGACGTGGCGCTGAAAGGCGCCGGGGCCGAGCGACGCATCGGTGAAGCGGCTGTTCGCCAGCGGGACCAGGTTGCCATGGCGAAACAGCGCGCGATAAAGGCGCTTGTTGAGATCGAGCGGATAGCCCGAGTTGATCTCGTTCGGGACCATCCAGAACGCTTTCACCCCGGTCATCCGCGCGGCGGCCGAGGCGGCGAGGGTTTCCAAAGGGCTGCACAGCAGGATCGCCTCGCTCCCGGTCTCCCGCACGCAGCGCGCCAGCCGGCGAGCGGCGGCGATCTGCGCCCCGCCCCGCGATCCGATCCCGACGAGCTTGCCCAATCCGCCTCCGCTCACGCTTCTGGGTGGCCCTTCGGCAAAGACCGTCGCCGGCCATTGCCGCTGCTTCAGCACATCGGCGAGGCGCCCCGTACCGCTGAGCGCCGCGAAGTGCACCGCGACCCCGCGCGCGGCCAGGCCCTCGGCCATCGCGACAAGGCATCTGCGGATGCCGTAACCTTCGGTGCCGGTTGCGAAAACAGTGATCCGCTCGGGTCTCAGCCGTTCAAATTCCATGCGACCCTTGTGCCTGTCTGTCTGCCCGCCGGCTCCGGTCGGCGGGGTGACGCTAGTCCCTGCTCGGCTCGCCACCCTTGCCGAGACGGCGCAATTCTTGAAGCTGCACCTGAAACACCTTGATATCGACCACGGCGATCCTCGCCTTGCGGCGCAAGTCCAGATCGGACAGGGCCAGCCGCTTCATGCGCGCCGCCAGTTCGATGGCGAGCTTGCGCTTCCAGCCTCCCATCGAAACCTCGGCATATTTCTGCCACCGGCCGCCCATGGTGCGCCTTTCCTTCTGGAACAGTTCCGCGCGCGTGCCCCTGGCGGGATGCTGGACCACGGCCTGCGGGGCGAAGACGACCTTGCGCGATTGGCCAATGCGGTTGGCCAGTTCGGAATCCGCAGTCGATTTCAGGCTACTGTCGAATCCTCCGCGTTCCTCCAGCACCGCCCGGGGGCTGAGCCAGTTCGCCGTCATGCAGCCATTGGCGCTGGTCATGCGCTGCTGGTTGAGCGCGTGCAGGCGCTCGTAATCGGCGACCAGCGGGTCCGCGTCGGCCCCCGACTGGAAAAGGCGGATGTCCCCTCCGGCCACGCCCGCGTCGGGATGCTGGAGCAGCGTGGCTATCCCCTTCTCCAGCCAGTCGGGCTCGGGAATGCAGTCGGAATCGGTGAACGCGACATAAGGCGCGGTCCCATGCCGGATGCCGGCATTGCGCGCGCTGTAGGAGCCGGGCGCGGGCTCGCTGAGCAGTGTCGCCCAGGCGAACCCGCGCACCACGTCGGGCGTGTGGTCGGTCGATCCGTTGTCGACCACAAGCACGTTCATGAGCTCGCGCGGGTAAGTCTGCCTGCCGATCGCCTCCAGGCAAACGCGGATATCATCGGGCCGGTTCCAGACCGGAATGATCACGTCGACGGGGGGAAGCGCGTCCCCGTTCAGCATGGGTTACCCGATGCCGCAACCAGAGCGCCTTGCGGCTCCGTGATGGTATCGGTCCACCGGAACTCCAGGCGCGCCGTCATCCCGGAACGCCGTGCGAAAGCCGCGACGGCAGCCGCGAACCGATGGTCACAATGCGAGAATCGCGCGGGCTTTTTCATCCGATATGGACCATACCCAGTCAGGGCGCCGGGGCCAAGGCCCCACGTCGGGCGATCGCGATCCGCGCGCCGACCGGGGGCCGGATTCCCGCCCGGATCAACGCCATGGCGGCGGCGGCGGCCGCGACGATCTCCTTGCCGCCCGGTCCTATCTGTGTTTCTAGAACGGGCGACCCGTCAGATTTATACCTCCGCTTGGGCAAAAATGTAACCTAGATGGAAATCCCCTATGTCTTGTCCGGCGCGGCCGTCGGCTTCCTGGTAGGGCTGACGGGCGTGGGCGGCGGATCGCTCATGGCCCCCATCCTCATCATCCTGTTCGGCTATACCCCGGCGCTCGCGGTTGGCACGGACCTGTGGTTCGCCGCTATCACCAAGCTGGTGGGCGGCACTTTGCACGGCCGGATCGGCACGCCGAGCTGGCAAGTCGTGCGGCGGCTGGCGCTGGGCAGCGTTCCGGCGGCGGTGCTGACGCTGCTGTGGCTGGGCCTGTTCCACGGCGGCCGGCTGGAAGCGGGCATGCTGATGCGCATACTGGGCGCGGCGCTGGTGGCCACGGCCTGCATCACGCCGATGAAAGAGCGGCTGAGCGGCCCGCTCAAGCAGTTGCGCGTTCGCATCGGGCCCCGGTTCCGCTCGCACCAGCTGGTCGTGACGGTCGTGGGCGGTGCCCTTGTCGGCTGCCTCGTCACGCTGACCTCGGTGGGCGCGGGCGCGCTGGTCGCCGTTTTCCTCATGCTGGTGTATCCGCTGCGGATGGACGGCAAGACACTGGTTGGCACCGACATCATCCATGCCATCCCGCTGGCGCTCGTCGCCGCGATCGGACATTCCTGGCTGGGCAATGTCGACTGGTCGCTGCTGGGCAACCTGATCGCCGGCTCCATTCCGGGCGTCACGCTCGGGACTTTGGCGACGGGCCGGATCAAGGACACCGCGATCCGGCTGTGCCTTGCGATCATGCTGGCGATTTCCGGGATCAAGCTGCTGTGGGGCTAGGCCGCGCGAAAAAGCCTTTCCTTCGCGCCCGCGCTAAGGCAGCGCGCGGCGAGGATCGCCCACCGGCGGTTGATTCGTCCCAGCGGCGGTTTCGCGCCCGGCCCAACCCGAACTGTTCGAAGTGGTGTTCATGACCGATAAAGTCCCCGTCCTCGTAACCGGCGGCGCCGGCTATATCGGCAGCCATGCCGTGCTCGCGCTGGTCGATAGCGGCTGGCCGGTCTGCGTGATCGACAACCTTTCCACCGGCTTCCGCTTCGCCATTCCCGAAGGCGTGCCGCTGTACGAAGGCGATATCGAGGATGGCGCACTGCTCGCCCGCATCTTCGCCGAGCGGGGCTGCCGCGCGGTGATGCACTTCGCCGGGTCGATCATCGTGCCCGAATCGGTCGAGAACCCGCTGAAATACTATCACAACAACACCGCCAAGAGCCGCGCGCTGATCGCGGCGGCGGTGACGGCGGGCGTGCCGCATTTCATCTTCAGTTCCACGGCGGCGACTTACGGCATTCCCGAAGTCTCCCCCGTGACCGAGGACAGCCCGAAGATCCCGATCAATCCCTACGGCATGTCCAAGCTGATGACCGAGACGATGCTGGCCGATACCGCCCGCGCCCATCCGTTCAACTACTGCGCGCTGCGCTATTTCAACGTGGCCGGCGCCGATCCGCAGGCGCGCACCGGGCAATCGACCGCGGGCGCGACGCATCTCATCAAGGTCGCAGTGGAAGCCGCGCTGGGCAAGCGCGATCATGTCAGCGTCTTCGGCACCGATTACGCCACGCCTGACGGCACCGGCGTGCGCGACTATATCCACGTTTCCGATCTCGCCGCCGCACATGTGCTCGCGCTGGAAGCCCTGATCGCCGAGCCGGCGCGTTCGCTGACGATGAACTGCGGCTATGGGCGCGGCTTCTCGGTGCTCGAAGTGCTCGACGCGGTCGACCGCGTGACCAACCACACGATCGAGCGCCGGCTGGAAGGGCGCCGCGCGGGCGATCCCGATTCGCTGATCTCGGACAATCGCCGGATCAAGGCGACGCTGCCGTGGGAACCCCGCTATGCTGATCTCGACACCATCGTCGGCCACGCGCTCGCCTGGGAACGGCGCCTCTCGGAGATTCGCGGCTGAGCCGATCGCCGCCGCCGATGAAGTCTTTGCTTTTGCCCGGCCGCTCTGACAAGCATGGCCGCCCGGCAACGCATTGCGAGACAGGCCCATGACGATCACGCGCGAGGCGGTGCTGGCGATCATTGCCGAGGAATCGCGCATCCCGCTGGAAAAGCTCGCGCCCGAGGCGACGCTGATCGACCTCGACATCGGCTCGATCGACATCGCCAGCGCCGTGTTCGAGATCGAGGAGCGGTTCGGCGTCACGATCGAGCCTGACGCCATTTCGCGCGATTTCACGCTGGGCCAGTTCGTCGATCACGTCATGAGCCTCGCGCCGGGATGAACCGCAAGGTCGTCGTCACCGGCACGGGCTGCGTCAGCGGGCTGGGCGTGGGGACCGCGGCCAACTGGACGCGCGCCGTGACGGGCCAGGGCGCGATCCGGCCGATCGAGCGGGTGATCTGGCAGGATGAGCCTGACTTCACCATCCGGGGCATGGCCGCCTGGATCGCGCCGGAGATGCTCGCGGCCGCGATGCCGGCCCGTGACTTGCGCAAGCTGGGCCTGCTCGACGATTTCTCGCGCTTCGCGCTGATCGCGGCCGATGAAGCCGTGCGCATGGCCGGGATCGACGGCCATCCCGCGCTGGCCGAGCGGACCGCGGTGGTGATCGGCTGCGGCAGCAATGGCAACGCGCTGGTCGATGCCGCGTTCGAACGGCTCTATGCGCGCAAGACGCGGCGGTTCCATCCGCAGACGATTCCGGCCTCGATGATCTCGGTCCCGGCCAGCCACGTCGCGATGATGCTGGGCGTGCACGGGCCGACGCTGGTGCTGGCCAGTGCCTGCGCCTCGTCCTCGCACGCGCTGGGCGAGGCGATGCGCATGGTGCGCGAAGGCCGCGTCGATGTGGCGATCGCCGGCGGGACCGAGGCTTGCATCACGCTGGGAGCGTGGTTCGCGTGGAATTCGCTGGGGGTGCTGGCGCCCGATACCTGCCGCCCGTTCTCGACCGGCCGCAAGGGCATGGTGCTGGGCGAAGGCGCGGCGATGCTGGTGCTGGAAAGCGAGGCGCACGCGCTGGCGCGCGGCGCGACGATCCTGGGCGAGCTGGCCGGCTATGGCGCGACATCGGATGCCGGCCAGATGACCGCGCCCGACCAGCGCACGGTCGAAGCCGCGATCCGGCTGGCGCTGGCCGACGCCGGCATCGGCGCCGAAACGCCCGCGCTGGTTTCCGCCCACGGCACCGGCACCGAATTGAACGATGCCTGCGAGGCGGCGGCGCTGCGCGCGGTCTATGGCGATCGGATGGCGGACAACCTGGTGATCGCCACCAAGTCCGCGCATGGCCACCTGATCGGCGCCTCGGGCGCGCTGCAATTCGCGCTGGGCCTGCGCGCGCTGGCCGAGGGCAGGGCCCCGCCGGTGCTGGGCCACGTCGCCGCCGATCCGGCCTGCGCCATCCCCCTCGCGCTCGCCCCCACGCCGATCGCGCACGACGTGCTGGTGGCGAACGCCTTCGCCTTCGGCGGGCTCAACGCGGTGCTGGTGGGCCGGCGGTATTGAGAGATTGTTGGGAAATGCGCCTATCAGCGCATTTCCAACCAACTTCTCAGGCGCCCGCGTCCTGCACCACGCGGCGGCGGGCGCGGTCGATCACGAAGCGGCGCGGCGCGGCGGGATCGTGCGATTGCCAGCACAGGCCCGGCGCGTGCTGGTCCTGCCAATGCGCGTCGGTCTTGGGGGTGCCGTCCAGCGTCAGCCAGATGCCGTCTTCGGGAAAGATGCGGAACCAGTCGAGATGCGCGGCGCGGAAGGCGGCAAGCTGGGCGACATGGTCTTCCAGCGCCCGGTCGCGCCCTTCCCAATCGACCCAGCCGATCGCGTTGTCCTGCGCATAGGCGTTGTTGTTGCCTTGCTGGCTGCGGCCGAACTCGTCCCCGGCGGTCAGCATGATCGTCCCGGTCGAGGCGAACAGCGTGCCCAGCAACGCGCGCAAGTCCGCGCCGCGCGCCGCCAGCACCGCCGGATCGTCGCTCGGCCCCTCGACGCCGTTGTTCCACGAGAAGTTCTCGCCGTGCCCGTCGCGGTTGTCCTCGCCATTGGCCCAGTTGTGCCGCTGGGTATAGGACACCGTATCGGCGAGCGTGAAACCGTCATGCGCGGCGAGGAAATTGACCGTGCGGCAATTTTCCGGCACGCACTGGGGGCCGAACACGTCGGACGATCCAGCCATGCGCGTGGCCAGCATGTCGATCCCGCCATCGCCCCGCCAGAAGCGGCGCACGTCGTCGCGATAGCGGTCGTTCCATTCCAGCCAGTTCGCGGGGAACCGGCCCAGCTGATAGCCGCCCGGGCCGATATCCCACGGCTCGGCGATCATCACCCGGTCGGCCAGCAGCGGATCGGCGGCGATCTCGGCAAAGATCGGCGCGTCGGCGGCAAAGCCCGGCTCGCGCGCGAGCACGGTCGCCAGGTCGAAGCGGAACCCGTCGATGCCGCATTGCGCCACGAAATGCCGCAGGCTCGCCAGCGTCAGGCGGCGCACGGCGGGATTGGCGAAATCGAGCGTGTTGCCCGTGCCGGTATCGTTGATCAGCGAGCCGTCGGGCGCGCGGGCATAGGCGGCATCGTCCAGCCCGCGCAGCGAGATCACGCCGCCCTGCAAGTCGCTTTCACCACTGTGGTTGAACACCAGATCGAGGATCACGCCGATCCCTTCGGCGTGGAGCGCCGCCACCGTCTCGCGCAGCTCGGCGACGCCGCCGGGGCACAGCCCCGGATCAAGCGCCATCATCGCCACCGGGTTATAGCCCCAGGCATTGACCAGCCCGAGCGGCAGCAAGTGCCGCTCATCAATCCAGGCGACGATCGGCATCAGCTCGATCGCGGTGACGTGCAGCTTCCTGAAATGGGCCAGCACCGCCGGGTGACGCAGCGCCGCGATCGTGCCGCGCTGGCTGGCCGGCACGGCGGGATGGAGCATGGTGAACGCGCGGACATTGAGTTCATAGACCAGCCCGGCGCGGGCAAAGCGCGGCGGCCGCGCGGCCAGCGGCGGGCGCGGCGCGGGCACGATCGCCCTGGGCACGATGTCAGCGGTATCCTCACCGAAAGTGGCCAGGCGCGGGCTCTGGACGAAGCGGCGGTCCAGCTCCACGGCATAAGGATCGACCAGCAGCTTCGCCGGATCGAACCAGCGGCCGGCCTCCGGCGCCCATTCGCCCGCCGCGCGATAGCCATACCGCGCGCCGGACAAGTCCCCCGGCCATTCCAGTACCCAATCGGCCCCGTCGCGCGCCATGGCGTGGCGCGTTTCGGCCGGGCCATCGAACACACAGAGCCAGAGCATGTCGGCCAGCGGCGCGCGTACCGCGAAGCGCGTGACACCGCCCTCGACCCTTGCCCCCAGCGGCAAGCTCATGCGGCAAGCGACCGATAGAGATCGGCATAGGCCCTGCCGCTGGCGGCCCAGGAAAAATCGCACTTCATGCCGTTGCGTTGCAGCCGTTCCCATTCGCCCGGCTGCCAGTACAACGCGACCGTGCGGTTCAGCGCGGCGGCCAGGCTATCATAGCTGACCGCGCCGTGCTGCACGCCGGTGGCGACGCCGGCCGCCAGCGCGGCCGGATTGGCGTCGATCACCGTATCGGCCAGCCCGCCGGTGCGCGCCACCACCGGCACGCAGCCATAAGCCAGGCCGTAAAGCTGGGTCAGCCCGCAAGGCTCGAACCGCGAAGGCACCAGGATCGCATCGCCACCGCCCTGCATCCGGTGCGAGAGATCCTCGTCATAGCCGATGCGCACGGCGATGCGCCCCGGATGGCGCGCCGCCGCTTCGTGCAGCCCCTGCTCGATACGCGGATCGCCCGAGCCGAGCAGCGCCAGCCGCCCACCGATGCCGACCAGATGATCGAGCACTTCGAGCAGGACATCCATGCCCTTCTGCCAGGTCAGCCGGCTGATCACGACGAAGAGCGGGCCGTCATCGTGATCGAGCCCGAATACGGTTTCGATCGCGCGCTTGTTGGCCGCGCGGCGCGGCAGCGTGCGCGGGGTGTAGTGCCGGGCCAGCGCGGGATCGGTCGCGGGGTTCCACAGCGCGGTGTCGATGCCGTTCAGGATGCCCACGACATCGTGGCCGCGCGCCCGGATCAGCCCTTCCAGGCCCATGCCGAACTCGCCGCTGCGGATTTCCGCCGCGTAAGTCGGGCTGACGGTGGTGATCTTGCCGGCCGATGTCAGCCCGGCCTTCAGCATCCCGACGCCGCCGTGATATTCGACCCCATCGACCGACCATGCCTCGTGCGGCAGGCCGAGCCAGGGGAAGATGCTGGCATGGCAATAGCCCTGGAAGGCCATGTTGTGCACGGTCTGCACGCTGGGCACCGCCTGGCCGCCTTCGGGCGGGGCATAGCGCAAGTAGGCGGGCGCCAGCGCCGCCTGCCAGTCATGCGCGTGCAGCACGTCGAACGCCTTGCGCTTCACCGCGCCGCCGGCGATGTCGGCCGCCGCCCGGCTGAACGCGGCGAAGCGGCGCCAGTTGTCGCCCCAGTCATGCCCGGTGGAATCGCTGTAAGGCTGGCCGCCGCGCGCGAAGAAGCCCGGCGCGTCCAGCACCAGCAGCGGATGATCGCCGATCCGGCCGGCCAGCAGCCGCGCCGGCTCGCCCAGCAGCGCCGGCCAGGTGTGGATCGCCCGGACCTTGCCCAGCGACTGCATGACCGCCGGATAGCCCGGCAGCAGCGTCGTCATCTCCACGCCGTGGCCGGAAACCGCCGCGGGCAAGGCGCCCGCCACGTCGGCCAGCCCCCCGGTCTTGACCAGGGGAACGGCTTCCGACGCGACCGAAAGGACTTTCAGCGCCATGGCTCAGTTCGACAAACGGTCGATCATCGGCTTGGTGATCAGGCAGATGCCATTGTCGGTGCGGCGGAAACGGATCGCGTCAAGCTCCGGGTCTTCGCCCACCACCAGCCCTTCGGGGATGCGCACGCCCGAATCGATGATCACGCGGGACAGGCGCGCGTGGCGGCCGATGTTGCAATACGGCAGGATCACGCCTTCGTTGACGCTGGAATAGCTGCCCATCTTGACGCCGGTGAACAGCAGGCTGCGCCGCGCGGTCGCGCCCGAGACGATGCAGTCGTTCGAGATCAGCGAAGAGATCGCCGATCCGCGCCGGCCATCCTCGTCATGCACGAACTTGGCCGGGGCGGAGACCACCGCATCGGACCAGATCGGCCATTCGCGATCGTAGAGATCGAGCTTGGGCACGGTGTCGGTCAGGTCCAGGTTGGCTTCGAAATAGGCATCGATCGTGCCGACATCGCGCCAGTATTCCTCGATCTCCTCGGCGGCGCGGATGCAACTGTCGGTAAAGCGGTGGGCCTGCGCCTTGCCGTGCTTGACCAGATAGGGGATGATATCCCCGCCGAAGTCCCGCTTGGAAGCGGGATCGGCGGCGTCGCGCCGCAGCTGATCGAACAGGAACTGCGTCTCGAACACGTAGATGCCCATCGAGGCGAGGGCCTTGTCGGGATCGCCCGGGATGCCCGGAGGGTTCTTGGGCTTTTCCACGAACGAGGTGATCCGGTCCTTGCCATCGACCGCCATCACCCCGAACCCGCTGGCTTCCTTGCGCGGCACGACCAGGCAGCCGACCGTGACGTCAGCCCCCGAATCGACGTGCTGGCGCAGCATCAGCTCGTAATCCATCTTGTAGACATGGTCGCCCGCCAGGATGACCATGTACTTGGGGGCGTGGGCCTGGATGATGTCGATGTTCTGATAGACCGCGTCGGCCGTGCCTTCGTACCACAGCAGCTCGGAAATGCGCTGCGAGGCCGGCAGGATGTCGAAGCTCTCGTTGCGTTCGGGGCGCATGAAGTTCCACGCGCGCTGCATGTGCCGGATCAGCGAATGCGCCTTGTACTGCGTGGCGACACCGATGCGGCGAATGCCCGAATTGATCGCGTTCGACAGCGCGAAATCGATGATCCGCGCCTTGCCGCCGAAATAGACCGCGGGCTTGGCGCGGTTGTCGGTCAGTTCCTTGAGGCGACTGCCGCGCCCGCCGGCCAGCACATAGGCCATGGCTTCGCGTGCGAGCGGTTGACCGATATGGCTTCTCATCCCGGAATCTCCTGCATCAGCCCGCGTACTCCAGCATGATCGTCGCGAGCGGTGGCAAGGTTACATCCGCTCCGCCATGAATTGCATTGACCTGCCCCAAGTTCCCGTGTCCTCCGCCGCCATAGACTTGCGCGTCGCTGTTCAGCACTTCGCGCCAGGGGCCATCGTGGGGCAGCGGCACGCGGTAATGCGAGCGCAGCGCCGGCGTCATGTTGGCGATCACCGCGATCGGCGCCGCGCCGGGCGCCTTGCGCAGCCAGGCGAAGACCGAGTTCTCCGCATCGTCGACGATCAGCCAGGCAAAACCCTCGCCCTCGCAATCGCGGGCGTGGAGCGCGGGCCGGTCGCGATAGATCCGGTTGAGATCGCGCACCAGGTTGCGGATGCCTTCGTGCGCCGGGGCATCGCGCAGGCCCCAGTCGAGCGCGCGTTCCTCGCTCCATTCGCGGCGCTGGGCGAATTCCTGGCCCATGAACAGCAGCTTCTTGCCGGGATAGCCCCACATCATGGCATAGTAAGCGCGCAAGTTGGCGAACTGTTGCCAGTCGTCCCCGCTCATCTTGCCGAGCAGCGACCCCTTGCCGTGGACCACTTCATCATGGCTGAGCGGCAGGACGAAATTCTCGCTGAAGGCGTACATCAGCCCGAAAGTGATATCGTCATGGTGGAAGCGGCGATGCACCGGATCGCGGCTCATGTACTTCAGCGTATCGTGCATGAAGCCCATGTTCCACTTGAAGCCGAAGCCCAGCCCGCCTTCGTGCGCGGGCAAGGTCACGCCCGGCCAGGCGGTCGATTCCTCGGCAATGGTCATGAAGCCGGGATGCGTGCCATAGACCGCGCGATTGGTGGCGCGCAGGAATTCCACCGCTTCCCAGTTCTCGCGCCCGCCTTCGGGATTGGGAATCCAGTCGCCCGGCTCGCGCGAATAGTCGCGGTAGAGCATCGAGGCGACGGCATCGACCCGCAGGCCGTCGACATGGTACTGCTCGGCCCAGAACAGCGCGTTGTTGACCAGGAAGCTCGACACCTCGCGCCGCCCGAAATTGTAGATCAGCGTGTTCCAGTCCGGGTGGAAGCCCAGGCGCGGGTCTTCGTGCTCGTACAGCGCGGTGCCGTCGAAGCGGACCAGGCCATGCTCGTCGGTGGGAAAGTGCGCCGGCACCCAGTCGATCAGCACGCCGATGCCCGCGCGATGCGCCCCGTCGACGAAGCGGGCGAAGCCGGCCGGCTCGCCAAAGCGCGCGGAAGGCGCGAACAGGCCCGTGGTCTGATAACCCCACGAAGGATCGTAGGGATGCTCCGACACCGGCAGGAACTCGATATGGGTGAAGCCCATGTCGACGACATAGGGGATGAGCTGGTCGGCCAGATCGTCCCACGAGAGGAACCAGTTGAAGCGGTCGCGCTGCCACGATCCGGCGTGGACCTCATAGATCGAGATCGGCGCGCGGCGCGGATCGATCGAGGCCCAGTGCGCGCGGTGCGCGGCATCGCCCCAGTCCAGCTTGCCGGGCTGCACCGTCATCGAGGCGGTCTTGGGCCGCAGTTCCGAGGCGAACGCGAAAGGATCGGCCTTCAGCGGCCGCACCACGCCGTCGGCGCCGACGATGTGGTACTTGTAGGCCCGGTAATCGGCGATATCGGGAATGAAGATTTCCCACACGCCGATGTCCTTGCGGTTGCGCATCGGGTGGCGGCGCGAATCCCAGTCGTTGAAATCGCCGACCAGGCTGACGAGCCGCGCGTTGGGCGCCCAGACCGCGAAATGCACCCCGCTGGCGCCCTCATGCCGGATCAGGTGCGCGCCCAGCTTGTCGAAAAGGCGAAAGTGGGTGCCTTGCGCGATCAGCAGATCGTCGACCGGCCCCAGCACCGGGCCGAAGCTGTAGGGATCGGTGACGAGCCAGTCATAGCCGCCGGCCGAGCAGCGGTAGCGCACCGCCTGCGGCTTTCCGGGAAGGGCGCCTTCGAACAGGCCGCGCGGATCGACCTGTTCGAGCTGCCCCAGGAACTGGCCGTCAAGCGCGAAGGCCTCTACCTGCTCGGCGCCCGGCAGGATGGCGCGGGCAAAGCTGCCCTTGGGCGCCGGATGCATACCGAGCAGCGAGAACGGATCCGCATGGGTTCCATCGAGGAGAGCTTCAATCGCACTTGCCGGTGGCTTCACATGACTTTCCAGATGTCTCGCGCGTATTCGGCGATCGTCCGGTCGGACGAGAACCAGCCGACATTGGCGATATTGCGGATCGCCGATTCGCGCCAGCCGGCCCCGTCTTCCCAACGCGTATCGACCGCGCGCTGGGCAGCGGCGTAGCTGTCGAAATCGGCCGCGACCATGAACCAGTCGTGATCGTAGATGCCGCCCATCAGGCCGGTGTAGCGATCGGGATCGTCGGGCGAGAACACGCCGGTGGCGATCGCCGAAAGCGCCTGGCCCAGTTCGCGCGAGCTTTCGATGATCTCGCGCGGGTCATAGCCGTCGGCGCGGCGCGCGGCCACTTCCTCGGCGGTGAGGCCGAAGATGAAGATGTTGTCGTCACCCACCCGGTCCTTGATCTCGATATTGGCGCCATCGAGCGTGCCGATGGTGAGCGCGCCGTTCAGCGCGAACTTCATGTTGCCGGTGCCCGAGGCTTCCATGCCCGCGGTCGAGATCTGTTCGGACAGGTCCGCCGCCGGAATGATCCTTTCGGCATAGCTGACATTGTAGTTGGGCACGAACACCACCTTGAGCAGGCCGCCGACCGAAGGATCCGAATTCACGCGCCTAGCGATGTCGTTCGCCAGTTTTATGACAAGCTTGGCGTTGTGATAGCTGGGCGCCGCCTTGCCACCGAAGATCTTTACGCGCGGCACCCAGTCGCGCTCGGGATGACTACGGATCTGATCGTAAAGCGCCACGGTCTCGATCAGGTTGAGCAGCTGGCGCTTGTATTCGTGGATGCGCTTGATCTGCACGTCGAACAGGGCATCGGGATCGAGCCGGATGCCCATCGTCTTCTTGATGTGATCGGCCAGCGCCACCTTGTTGGCGCGCTTGACTTCGGCCACCCGCTCACCCAGCGCGGCATCGCCCGCCAGCGCGTTCAGCGCCGAGAGCTTTTCCGCATCGTCCAGGAAGCCGTCGCCGATCGCGTCCTTGATGATCGCGGTCAGCCCCGGATTGCACTGCTGCAGCCAGCGGCGCGGCGTGACGCCGTTGGTCTTGTTGTTGATCCGCGCGGGATAGAGCTTGTGCAGCTCGGCGAAGACCGTGACTTTCATCAGGTCGGTATGCAGCGCGGCCACGCCGTTGACGCTGTGCGCACCGGCGAAGGCCAGGTTGGCCATGCGCACGCGCCGCTCGCCGCTTTCCTCGATCAGCGAGATCTTGGCGATCGCGGCATCGTCCAGCCCGGCCTTGCGCGCCTCGCGCAGGACGCGGCTGTTGATCGCGTAGATGATCTGCATGTGGCGCGGCAACATGCGCTCGAACAGCGGCAGCGGCCAGGATTCCAGCGCTTCGGGCAGCAGCGTGTGGTTGGTGTAGCTGATCGTGCGCTGCGTCACCGCCCAGGCCTCGTTGAATTCGAGGCCATGGACATCGACCAGCAGCCGCATCAGCTCGGCCACCGCGACCGAGGGGTGCGTGTCGTTGAGCTGGATCGCCGCCTTGTCGGGCAAGGTGCGCACATCGCCATCGTATTGCACATGGCGGCGCACGATGTCCTGGATCGAGGCGGCGGAGAAGAAATACTCCTGCCGCAGCCGCAGCTCCTGCCCGGCCGCGTTCGAATCGGCCGGATAGAGCACGCGCACCAGGCTGTCGGCGCGCACCTGATCGGCCAGCGCGCCGATGTGATCGCCCGCGTTGAAGGCATCGAGCTTGATCGGATCGAGCGCGGCGGCGGTCCACAGCCGCAGCGTGTTCACCCGCTTGCCGCGCCAGCCGACCACCGGGGTATCGACCGCGATCGCCTCTACCTCCTCGGCCGGTTCCCAAACCACGCCGTCCCCTTCCGCGATCACCTCGCCGCCGAAGCCGATGCGGTAGGAGCTTTCCAGCCGCTCGAACTCCCAGGGATTGCCGTGGGCCAGCCAGTTCTCGGGCAGCTCGACCTGCCAGCCATCGTCGATGCGCTGGCGGAACATGCCGTTCACATAGCGGATGCCATAGCCATAGGCCGGGATGTCCAGCGTCGCGAGGCTTTCCATGAAGCAGGCGGCCAGCCGGCCCAGGCCACCGTTGCCCAGCGCGGCGTCAGGCTCCATCTCTTCCAGCGCGGCCAGATCGAGGCCCTGCGCGCGCAGCGCGTTCTCCATGTCCCTGGTCATGCCCATGTTCGACAGCGCATCGCGCAGCAGCCGGCCGATGAGGAATTCCATCGAAAGATAGTAAACCCGCTTGCCGCCTTCGTCGTACGTGCGGCGGGTCGATTCCATCCAGCGGTCGATGATCGCGTCGCGCAGCGCGAGGATCGTGGCGGTATACCAGTCATGCGTCTTGGCGGCGCGTTCGTCCTTGCCGACGCGGTGGCGCAGGACATCGACGATATGTTCGTCCATGGAAAGGGGACTGGCGGTCTTGATCTGGGTTGCCACGGGCGAACTCCTTCAACGCGCCGTGAGTGGAGCGCCCACTCGGCCGGCTATGGTTAACCGCCTCCCAGAGCCGGTCCGGTACCATTCGGGAACATGGCGTGACAATCGCCCGCCCCCGCAGGCAGAGAGACCTTGAAGCTCCTCCTCCACCCCCATCGCTAGCACAGACCGCCCTTGCGGCAATAGCGATTGTGCAGTGCGAAAGAAAAATCGCCCGGGAGGATAATAAAGCCACTGACGGGCCGGCGCCCTGGCCTTGCGGCATCGTCGGCGCGCGTCGCGAAGCCGGCTTGCCTGCCTCTGCCGGCGATCGCGCTTGCCTGTGGCGACAGGCGGTGGCGATCGCATCGGCCCGGCGGTAATCGGGGCGGAAGACCGGACCGAAGGAGATGCCCGGATGAGCGCAAGCCAGATGAGCGCAAGAGTGATGAGCGCAAGAGTGACGCGAAGCGACAGCGAGGGCCTGTGCACGCTCATGCTGAACCGGCCGGACAAGCGCAACGCGCTCGACCGGCGCGCGTTCGAGGAACTCGACGCGCATTGCGCCGCGCTCGAAGGGGAGACCGCAACGATCGGCTGCGTGGTGCTGCGCGGCAAGGGCCCGGTGTTCTGCGCCGGCGCGGACATCGCCGAGCTTGGCCCCGGCTTCACCGACAGCGCTTTCCGGCCGCACGTGATCGAGCGGCTCGCGCGGCTGCCCCAGCCGGTGATCGCGGCCGTGCATGGGCTGTGCTTCACCGGCGGGCTGGAACTGGCGCTGGCGGCCGACCTGATCGTTGCCGAGCGCGGCGCGCGCTTTGCCGACACCCACGGCAAGTGGGGGCTGGTCGGCGCCTGGGGCATGACGCAGCGCCTGCCGCGCCGCGTCGGCCTGGCCACGGCCAAGCGCCTGATGTTCACCGCCAGCCCGATCGACGCCGGGGAAGCCGCCACGATCGGGCTGGTCGACGTGCTGGCCGAGGAAGGCGGGCTGGATGCCGCGGTCGCTACGCTGACGGGCGATATCCTGGCCAATTCATGGCACACCAATATCGCGACCAAGCGCCTGCTTGGCGAGACCGACGGCCTGCCGCTGGCCGAGGGCCTGGCGCATGAACACTATCGCTATCCCGGTTTCGCGCCGGACCATGCCGAACGGATCGCCGCGTTCAGCCGCAGATAGGAACGCGACTGGCGGCACATGGCGGCACCGGCCCGCAGCGCCTTGCCCGACACATTCCGCCCCCTTACCAGGAGGTGCGCCCCGCCATCAGCAGCCGCACGACCTCGGCGCCGAACTCGCGGCGTTCGGCGCCCGAAACCGCGCGCATGGACACCACCGCCTCGGAGAAGAAGCCGCGCAGCGCCATGACGAAGACCGATGCGACACTTTCGGGCTTGCCGCAGGCAATGCCGTCGCGCTCGGCGCAATAGGCGATGTAATCGGTGATCGCGCCAATCGATTGCCGGCGCAATTCGGAGGAAATCCGGGTCAGTTCGGGAAAGCGCGCGCCCTCGCTGTGGAGCAGCTTGTCGAACAGCACCCAGTCCCTGGCCAGCGCCGTTGCCAGCGCCCGGTCGGCGAAGCTTTCCAGCGCTTCGCCCAGCGGCGTGTCACGCTCGCACTCCAGCAGCGCGGGCAGCGCGGGATAGCTGCGCTCGACAATGTAGCCCAGCAGCGCGCGGAACAGATCTTCCTTCGAGGAAAACCGCGCATAAAGCGTGGTCTTCGACATGCCCGCCGCCTCGACGATGTCCGCCATCGACGTGCCCGCATAGCCATGGGCAAGGAACTGGTCCGCCGCGGCGGCGAACAGCTCCCGTTCGATTTCCACGACTTCGCTGGCTTTCGGCCGCCCGCGCGAACGCCGGGAAGACGGCGTCGCGCGCCGGCCTCGCCGGCCGGCGCCACGCTGATCCTCGACACTCAACCCGTATACTCCCGATCCGGTGAGGCGACCCAGATCTCCTTGCAGCGCGGCTTGTCGGCGAAAGGACGGCAAGGCCATGCTGCATGGCGAAAGCAGCATCGTGGCTTTGCCGCCGGATGGCAATAGGCAGGCCACGTCTGTGGAAAATAACTTGCTGAGATGCCGGACAAAGCCGGCCGATCGGCCCGGCGATCGGGCGCCTAGCGATCCTCTTCCCAGGTGCAGTCCTTCTGCTCGATGCCGAGCCGTTCGACGACCTGGCGGATGCCGATGATGTCGAACAGCACTTCGCCATCGGCGATGCGCTGGCGGAAGGTCACTTCCTTGGCCGCCCGCGCCTCGGCATTCTCCACCGCCAGCCGCAGCAGCGCGCGCGGGATCACCAACACCCCGTCGCCATCGCCGCAGATGATGTCCCCCGGCTCGACCAGCACGCCATCGACCACCACCGGCACGTTGACCGCCGCCGGCCCATTCTTCTCGGGGTGTTCGACCGAGATCGCGGTGGCCCAGACCGGATAGCCCAGCTCGCGGATCGCGTCGGTATCGCGCGTCGCGCCATGGACCACGGTGCCGGCCACGCCTTTCTTCACCGCGAAATTGCAGGCGACATCGCCCCACAGCGCGCCCTGGTGCCCGCCGCCGTTGGTCAGCACCAGCACGTCGCCCGCCCCGGCGACGTTGAGCGCGGCGTGGATCGCCAGGTTGTCGCCCGGATAGTTGAACGCGGTCACGGCCGAGCCGCAGACCTTCTGCCCCGGCGCGATCGGCCGCATCGCCGGGCTCATCAGGCACATGCGGCCCGCGACCGCGCCCAGCCCCTCGTGCAGATCGGCGATGCCGAATTGCGCGGCGCGCGCGATCAGATCCGGGTCGCTGCGCGGAATCCGGCTGTAGATGACCGATTGGGTGGGAATCATGCAAGGGCCTCCGGGTTGAGCAGCGTGGCGGGGGTTTCGCCCCGGCTGACGGTTTCGATCACTTGCGCGACGTGCAGCGCCATGTGCTTCATCCCCGCCTCGGTCACGCCGGCGACGTGGGGCGAAAGGATTGCGTTGGGCAGCGCGAACAGCGGATGGTCGGCCGGCGGCGGCTCGCTTTCGAACACGTCGATGCCCGCGCCGCCGATGCTGCGCGCCTTCAGCGCCTCGACCAGCGCCGCCTCGTTGACGATGCCGCCGCGCGAGCAGTTCACCAGGATCGCCTTGGCGTGCATTTGCGCCAGTTCGGCCGCGCCGATCAGGTTTCGCGTGCCCTCGGTCAGCGGGGTGTGGATCGAGATGACGTCGCGCTTCAGGATATCGGCGAGCGCCATCGGCTCGACCCCGGCGGCGCGGATGTCCGCATCGGCCAGCATGGGATCGTAGGCCGCCACTTCCGCGCCGAAGCCCGCGCCGCAGATCGTGGCGACGCAGCGCGCGATGCGGCCGAAGCCGATCAGGCCCACTTTGGCGCCGGTCAGGTCGCCCAGGCGGATGCCCCAGCGCTCGTTCCAGCGGTCCTCGCGCACCAGCGCGTCCATCTCGCGCACTTGCCGCAGCAGCGCCAGCATCAGCGCCACCGCGCCTTCGGCGACGGCGGTGGAATTGTTGCCGCCTGGCGTATTGGCCACGATCACGCCGCGCCGGGTGGCGGCCGGAATGTCGATATTGTCCACCCCGGCGCCGTGCTTCACGATCGCCTTGAGGCCGGGCATCCGGGCGAACAGGTCATCGCCGATGTCGCTGGTGCGGATGACGATCACGCTCGTATCCGCAAGGCGCGGATCATCGCGCCAGCCCTCTGCCCCGATCACGTCATGCGCGGCGGCGATCCGCTCGACGCCGACGGGGTGAATCGGATCAATGATGCAGACGCGTTCGCGCGTGGCCACGCCTTTTCTCTCCCATGCCGGCAGCGCGCCGATGTATACCATTTGCCCGATCAGGGCCCGATTCCAACTGAAAGCTCTTTGCCCGCGCGTCAACTCATAATAGGGGCTTTGAGCCCCAGAGAAGGAGAGAGGAAGCATGTTCGCCGCCCCGCCCGCAGTCATGGCCGAAGTGTTCTGCCGCATCCCCGAAAAGTTCCGCCGCCATGGCGAGACCACCGAATGGGCGCAAGTCCAGCTTCACGGCGCGCCGGCACCCGTGTTCCTCGAAGGCCCGGTGTTCGACAGCGCGGGCAACCTGTGGGTCACCGACATTCCCTGGGGGCGGCTGTTCAGAATTTCGCCCGATGGCGAATGCGAGCTGGGCTTTGAATACGATGGCCAGCCCAACGGCATGAAGTTCCTCGACGACGGGCGCCTGCTGGTGGCCGATCACCATCGCGGCATGATGATCTGCGATCTGGCCACCGGCAAGGCCGAGCCCTGGTTCGAACGTTACCTGCTGGAACCGTTCCTGGGCTGCAACGACCTGACGATCGCGAGAAACGGCGACATCTATTTCACCGATCAGGGCCAGAGCGGCTGGCACAATCCCAACGGCCGCCTGTTCCGGGTGAAGCGCGGCACCGGCCAGCTCGAACTGCTGCTCGACAAGATCCCCAGCCCCAACGGCCTCGTGCTCAACAAGGCGGAGACCGCGCTGTTCCTGGCGGTGACGCGCGCCAACGCGATCTGGCGGCTGCCGCTGGTGATGGACGGCGCCGTGGTCAGCAAGGTCGGCACGTTCATCCAGATGTCGGGCGGCAGCGGGCCGGACGGCGTGACCATCGACCAGGAGGACAACATCGTCGTCTGCCACGTCGGCTTCGGCGCGGTCTGGCTGTTCAGCAACCGGGGTGAGCCGATGCTGCGGATCGACGTCCCCGAAGGTCGCTTCACCACCAACGCGGCTTACGGCGGCCCGGACAACAAGTGGCTGTTCTTCACCGAATCGAGCACCGGCGCGGTCTACAAGACCGAGATGCCGGTGCCCGGACGCGAGATCTATTCCACCAGCATCTGAGGCGCGGGCGCGCCGGCCTAGCCGGCGGCCAGCCCCGCGGCGGCGATCCCGGCGAAGGCTGCTTCCTCGTCCTTGTCGGACAGGTCGCCGCTGACGCCGACCGCGCCCAGCAGGCTGCCGGCCGCGTCCTTCACCAGCACGCCGCCGGCCGCCGGGATCAGCTTGCCGGCCCAGGCCGCGCTCAGCGCCGCCAGGAATTGCGGGCGTTCGGCCGCCATGTCGCCCAGCTTGCGGCTGGACACGCCCATGGCGAGCGCGCCCGCCGCCTTGCCGCCGGCGATATCCGGGCGGCCATAGGCCGAGCCGTCCTCCCGCTCCATCGCCACCAGATGGCCGCCCGCGTCGAGCACCACCACGGTGAGCGGGTTGAGGCCCATCTCGCGGCCCCTGGCGCGCGTGGCGGCGATGATGGCGCGGGCCTGTTCGAGGCTGATCATGCGGCGGTCCTTTCCCTGTGCGATTGCCCGCGCCGTCTAGCCGCGCGGGCCCACACCGGCAACCGCCAATGTATACACGAATCCCCCGTCAGGCCGCGCCGATCAGCTCCCGGCCGATCAACATGCGGCGGATCTCGTTGGTGCCGGCGCCGATGTCGAGCAGCTTGGCATCGCGCAGATAGCGTTCGACCGGCCAGTCCTTGGTATAGCCGGCGCCGCCCAGCGCCTGCACCGCCTCGCCCGCGACGCGGAACGCGCTCTCGCTCGCCAGCAGGATCGCACCGGCCGCGTCGAAGCGCGTCGTCTGCCCGGCATCGCAGGCCCGCGCCACCGCATAGACATAAGCCCGCGCCGATTGCAGCGCGACGTACATGTCCGCCACCTTGGCCTGCATCAGCTGGAACGCGCCGATCGGCTTGCCGAACTGCCGCCGCTCGCGCACATAGGGAATCACCGTGTCGAGGCAGGCCTGCATGATGCCAAGCTGTAGCCCGGCCAGCACCACCCGCTCATAATCAAGCCCGCTCATCAGCACGCGTACACCGCCGTGCAGCGGGCCCATCACCTGCTCCTCGGGCACGAAGCAATCGTCGAACACCAGCTCGCAGGTGGGCGAGCCGCGCATCCCCATCTTGTCGATCTTCTGGCCGATCGCAAAGCCGGCGAAGTCCTTCTCGATCAGGAAGGCGGTGATGCCCTTCGATCCCTCGCCGGTCTTGGCATAGACCACCAGAGTATCGGCATAAGTGCCGTTGGTGATCCAGAACTTGGTGCCGTTCAGCCGGAAGCCGCCGGGCACCGCATCGGCCTTCAGCTTCATGCCCACCACGTCCGAGCCCGCGCCCGCTTCCGACATCGCCAGGCTGCCGACATGCTCGCCAGTGATCAGCCTGGGCAGGTACTTCGCCTTCTGCTCCTCGTTGCCCCAGCGGCGGATCTGGTTGACGCACAGGTTCGAGTGCGCGCCATAGCTCAGGCCCACCGAAGCACTGGCCCGGCTCACTTCCTCCACCGCGATCACATGTTCGAGGTAGCCCAGGCCGATCCCGCCCCAGTCCTCTTCCACGGTAATGCCGTGCAGGCCCAGCTCGCCCATTTCCGGCCAGAGCGCGCGGGGAAACCAGTCCTCGGCATCGACTTTCGCCGCCAGCGGCGCGATCCGTTCATCGGCGAAGCGCGCGGTGCTTTCGCGGATCATCTCCGCATTCTCGCCCAGCGCGAAATCGAACGGCGGTGTCGCGCGGCTCATTCGGCGGCGTCCAGGATCGGAGTGCCGGACACGGGCGCGGGCTGGCCGCTGCCGGCCAGCAGATGGCCATAGCGCACCAGCCCCGTGCGGGTGCGACGGATATGCATGACCAGCGCGGCTTGCGCGGTCTCTATTTCTCGATTGCGAATTGCGTCAAACATCAGTTGGTGCTCGATATCATGAGTGCGGTTGCCACCGGACATGGCCAGCTTCAGGTAGGCCCGGCGGTAGCTTTGGGTCGTGTCCCAGACCCGTTCGACGATCTGCGCGAGCAGAGGCGTGTTGTGGCGACGATAAGTGATCCAGTGGAATTCGCGCCCCAGCGCGATCGCCTCGTCGATGTCGGTCACGCGTTCGTTGCGTTCCATCACCTGACGCAGATCCTCGATATCCGCGTCGGTCAGGTTCGGCACGCTGTCCGCCAGCAGCAGCGGCTCGATCCTTTCGCGGATCTCATAGGAAATGATGAGGTCGCGATTGGTCAGGCTGGTGACGCGCGCGCCGGCATTGACACGCATGGTGACGAGCCCGCGCGCTTCCAGCATCCGCAGCGCGTCACGCACCGGGATGCGGCTGGTGTGCAGTTCATCGGCCAGTTCGTCCTGCTTGATCCGCGCGCCCGGCACCAGCTCGCCGGAAAGGATACGCTCGGCAAGGATATCGGCGACCCGCTGGCTCGCGACGGTTTGCTGATCCTTGATCATTGGACTCCTTGGAAAATCGCTGGGGCGCGGACCATAGCGGCAACACCGCGCTTCGCCAAATCGCGCGCCGCGCTCATCCGGCGACGATCGCCTCCAACCGGGCGACGGCCAGCCAACGCTCCCGCTCGGCCAGCCGCCGCGCCTCGTGCAGCGCGACGACATCGAGCCCCGGCTGGCCCAGGATCAGCCGGCGCGGCGGCGCGGGATCGGCCAGCGCGGCCAGCAGCGCTTCGGCGCCGGCGCGCGGATCGTCGCCCGCGCCCCAACCGGCGTTGCCCGCCTCGCGCGACAGCGCCGCCAGATCGTAATGCGCCGCAGGCGGGACGATATCCATCGCCCCGGCAAAGCCGGTCGCGAAAGGGCCCAGCTCGGCCAGCGTCACCCGGATGCCGAGCGGCGCCAGCTCGGCCGCCATCGATTCGGTCAGGCCGGCAAGCGCGAACTTGGACGCGCAGTAATAACCGATCACGGGAAAGCCCACTTGCCCCGCGACCGAGCCGATATTGACGATCTGCCCGGACCGGCGCGCCAGCATCCCCGGCAGCACCGCCTTGATCATCCCCAGCGCGCCGAAATAGTTGGTTTCCATCATCGCCCGCGCATCGGCGACCGGCGCGTCCTCCACCGTTCCCATGTGGCCGTGGCCGGCATTGTTGACCAGCACGTCGATCGCGCCGAACCGTTCCAGCGCGCGGGCGACAGCGGCCGCGATCGCTTCGGGCCGCGTGACGTCGAGCGCCAGTGCCAGCGCGCGATCGCCATAAGGCGCGGCCAGCCCCTCCAGCAAGGCCACGGCGCGCGCGGTGGCCACCACCCGTTCGCCCCGTTCCAGCAGCGCTTCGGCCAGCACGCGGCCAAACCCGCGCGACGCGCCGGTGACCAGCCAGGTTCTTTCAGACATGCACCATCTCCTCCCCGCCCGTTGTCGGCGAGCGGAGCGGCACTCGTCAATACCGCGACCAATGACGAGTGCCGCATCGTGCGCATCCCGGTGCGCGATTGAACAGTCGTACAGTCAATCCGCTTGCCCGCCCGCGCCGGCCTCGTCCATAGATTTGCCGACAAGATACCAATGGGAGAGTCGGGAATGGGATTGCTGGAAGCGCATCGGGCCATGGCCGGGAAGATCGCCGTCGTGATCGGCGGCTGCGCCGGCCATATCGGGCGCGGCGTCACGCTGGGGCTGGCGCACGAAGGCGTGCGGGTGATCGCCTGCGACAACGATCGCGAGGGGATCGCGGCCATCGTTCCCGAAGTGGAAGCGCTGGGCGGCACGATCTCGGCGCATTGCGCCGATGTGGCCGACGAAGCCTCGCTCGATGCGTTCTGGGACGCGGTCGCGGCCGAGACCGGGCGGGTCGATATCCTGGTCAACGTCGCCGGTCTGGTCGAGCGCAACCTGTTCGCCGATACGACCCGCGCGCTGCACGCCCGCGATATCCGCATGAATTACGATTACATCGTGCAATCCTGCCACCGCGCGTTGCCGCTGCTGCGCGCAAGCGGCGAAGGCGCCGCGATCGTCAATTTCACCACGATCGAGGCGCATCGCGGCGCCGCCACCTTCGCGGTCTATGCCGGGGCCAAGGCGGCGACGACCAATTTTACCCGCGCGCTCGCGGTCGAACTGGGCGCCGACATGATCCGGGTGAACTGCCTGGCCAGCGACACGACGCTGGCCCGCGCCTCCAACGCCGCGCTGGCGGCGGAGGACTTCGCCCGGCTGGCCGAACTGGGCGAGGATGCGCTGAACAAGTCGATCGAATTCTACGTGCCGCAAAAGCGCCCCCCCAGCGTTGGCGAAGTGATCGACGGCCTGCTGTTCCTCGTCAGCGACCTGTCGCGCACGGTGACGGGGCAGACGCTCCATGTCGATGGCGGCACCAGCGCCTCGTGGGGCTTCCTCGACTGGCCGGAAGGCGACGGCTTCATGCCCGCGCCGCTGGGCGGGACGCTGAAAAAACTGCAAGGATAGGCACGCTTTCGCCCGATCCTGTGCGTTTTCGCACCGACGGGAAACGAATCGCCGCCTAGGCGTTCCCTTATTGAAAGGGGACGATGAATGAGCGGAGTGATGTTTGCCCTGGCCCTGTTCGGCTGTTCGGACGACGGCACCGCCTGCCAGCGCCTGGCCGGCCCGGTGCAAGGCTACGAAAGCCGCACAGCCTGCCTTGCCGCCCGGGAAGCGGCGCTGGGCAGCGACACGGCCATGGCCGCCGACTATCCCACCGTCTTCGCGCAGTGCCTGGACAGCAGGCAACTCGCACGGCTGGGCAAGGGCACGATCGACCTGACCCGGCACGCGGCGGCTTTCGCTTCGGCCAACTAGGCGGGATCGAGCGCGCTAGCCGCGGCCGCGATAGCCCGGCACGCCCTGATCGGGCACCCACAGCCCAGCGGGCGCCGGGCCGGATTGCCAGAACACGTCGATGGGAATGCCGCCCCGCGGATACCAGTAGCCGCCGATGCGCAGCCAGAGCGGGCGCATCTCGTCGCACAGGCGCTGGCCGATGCCCACCGTGACATCCTCGTGGAAGCCGCAATGGTTGCGGAACGCGCCAAGGAACAGCTTCAGGCTTTTCGATTCGACGATGGTTTCGCCGGGCGCATAATCGATCACCAGATGCGCGAAATCGGGCTGGCCCGTCACCGGGCATAGCGAGGTGAATTCCGGCGCGGCGAAACGCACGAGATAAAGCGTGCCCCGGCGGGGATTGGGCACGTAATCGAGAATGGCCTGCTCGGGAGATGCGGGCAAGGCGCTCTGCCGGCCAAGGTGCAGCGGCGGGGAAGGCGTATCGCTCATCCCCCCGGCCATGCCGCCATCGCGCGCGCGACACAAGCCGGCGTTGCCATGCCGGCCAATTAAGTCGAGGTTCAGCCGGCCGGCCGAAGGAGACTGGCGGGATATGAGGGCCGACCGCAAGATCACCGCGCACGTTGCCCGCCTCGCGCTCGCGCTGGGGCTTGCCTGGCCCAGCGCGCTGCCGGCGCAGGATGCCGGCGGGGTCGGCAGCTATCAGTTGCCGCCCGCCCCCGGCCCGACCGGCGCGCCCGTGGAAGGGCCGGTCGATCCCGAAAACCCCTTCCGCACGCGCCCCGGCGCGGCGCCCTCACCGACGCCCGCACCGACCACCGCGCCGACGCTGGCCATTCCGCCGGCAACGGGCGCGCCCGCGTCTCCGCCATCCACTCGCCCCCGGCCCACGGCCTCGCCGCCAGCCCCGCGCGCGACGCCGACGCCGACGGCCACCGCGAACCCGGCTCCGGCCAGCGCAAGCGCCGCGCCGCTCCCGATGCCAGCACCCGCGCCCGCCCCGGCCAGCGAGGTGCCCGCGACGCAGGGCCGCGATGCGTTGCCATGGATCGCCGCCGGCCTCGCCGCGCTGGTGCTGGCCACAGGCGGCGCGCTCGCCTTCCGGCGCCGCAAGAAACGGGGCCCGGCCCGTGCATCCGAAGCCGCGCCGCCCACGCCGAGCGCGCCCGCCGCATTGGCCGATCCGCGCCGCCGCCTCCCAGCCGCTCCGGCAGGCAGCCCGGCCCCCGATGGCGCCTTCGCGCTGCGGCTCGAACCCGAGAGCCTGCGGCTTTCGCTGGTCTACGCCACGCTGCGCTACCGCCTGGATCTGGCCGGCGACGGCGCGGACGGGCCCTTGCGCGTGGTGGCCGACATGATCGGCGCGCACGCCTCGCTCGACAGCCGGGCCCAGCTCGCGCCCGACCCGCAGGCGCTGGACACGCGGCACGAAATCCCCGCCCCGGCGGCGGGCGAAACCCTGGCGCTCAACGGCGAACTGCGGCTGCCGATCGAGGCGATCCGGCCGATCCGCAACGGGCAGAGCCAGTTCTTCGTGCCCCTTGCCCGCTTCTGCGTGCTGGGGCCCGAGGGGCATCGCGCCACGCGCGTCTTCACCATCGGCCAGCCCGGCGCGCGGGCGGACGAGCCGCTCGGCCCGATCCGGCTCGACGGGCCAAGGCTGATCCAGACGCTGGCCGCGCGCGAGATCGAGGCGGCACGCCGCTTGGCCCTCGACCCGGTGCGCGCCGCCAGCTAGGTTCCGCCCGCATGAGCGAGCAGAACAAGACAGGCAAGGTCGGCACCGGCACCAGACTGGTCGGCGCGGGGCGGCGGCGGGAATGGACCGGGCCGGTGGTCAATCCGCCGGTATGGCGGGCCAGCACGCACCTTTACGAGAACATGGCCGCGCTGGCCGAAGGGCCCCGGCGCAACGAGGACGGGCGCTTCTTCTATGGCCGGCGCGGCGCGCCGACGCAGTGGGCGCTGGCCGACGCGCTGACCGGGCTGGAGCCGGGCGCGGCCGGAACCGTCCTCTATCCCTCGGGCGTGGCGGCGATCGCGGGCACGCTGCTGACGGTGCTGCGCCCCGGCGACGTCCTGCTGATGACCGACAATGCCTATGATCCCAGCCGGGCCATGGGCAAGGGCCTGCTGGCCGACTTCGGCATCGAGACGCGCCTGTTCGATCCATTCGACCATGCGGCCTATCGCGCGCTGTTCTGCGACCGCACGCGCGCGGTGCTGCTGGAGACGCCGGGCAGCCTGACCATGGAAGTGCCCGACGTGCCCGCGCTGGCCGCGATCGCGCGCGAACACGGCGCGCTTTCGGTGCTCGACAACACCTGGGCCGGGCCGACCGGCTTTGCCGCGCTGGCCCATGGCATCGACATCACGGTGATGGCCCTGACCAAGCACGTGGGCGGCCATTCCGACCTGATGATGGGCAGCGCCAGCGCCGGGCCAGAGCTTTACGAGGCCTTGCGCAAGCGCGCGCAGGGGCTGGGCATCGTCGTTTCGCCCGATGATGCGGCGCTGGCGCTGCGCGGGCTAAGGACATTGGAATTGCGGCTGAATCGGGAAACCTCAAGTGCACTTGAGATCGCTTCGTGGCTGGCCGGACGCGATGAAATCGCCCGCGTCCTTTGCCCGATGCTGCCCGGCGCGCCCGGCCACGAGATCTGGCGGCGCGATTTTGCCGGCGGCTGCGGCCTGTTCAGCTTCGTGTTCCGCGGCGGCGACCGCGCGCGGCGTGACCGCTTCATCGACGCGCTCGAACTGTTCGGCATCGGTTATAGCTGGGGCGGCTTCGAAAGCCTGGCCGTGCCGGTCGATCCCGCGCCGCTGCGCGCCGTCATGCGCTGGCCGCCCGCCGGGCTGGAACCGGGCGACCGGCATGGCGTGCGCCTTGCCATCGGGCTGGAAGACCCGGCCGATCTGATCGTCGATATCGCGCAGGCGCTGGCGGCCGCCATGGCCGGCGGATGAGCAAGGCCAGCGACCAGCCCGTCGCGGGCGCGGAAGGCATTCGCGACGCGGTCGCCTCGCATAGCCAGACGATGGGCGGCGTGGTCGATACGCTGGACCGGCTGGCCTTGCAGGTGGGCCACACGCGGGTCTCGGTGTGGGACATGATCGTGCTGGTCCTGGTGGTGGTCGCGGTCATCGCCATCGCCTGGTCCGTCAGCAAGCTGGCCAACCGGCTGCTGCGCCGCATGACCCGCCTGGACGATACCCAGAAGCTGCTGGCCGAAAAGCTCATCAGCCTGCTGGTCTGGGCGATCGCCATCCTGGTCGGCATCGACGTGCTGGGCATCGACCTGACCGCGCTGACGGTGTTTTCCGGCGCCTTCGGCCTTGCCATCGGCTTCGGCCTGCAGAAGACCTTCGGCAACCTGATCGCCGGGATCATCCTGCTGCTCGACAAGTCGATCAAGCCCGGCGACGTGATCGCCATCGCCGACCAGAGCGGGCAATCCACGTTCGGCCAGATTCGCAAGATCGGCATCCGCGCCGTCTCGCTCACCACGCGCGACCAGAAGGAATACCTGATCCCCAACGAGAACCTGATGGTCAATCAGGTGGAGAACTGGTCCTATTCCTCGCGCAACGTGCGGATGCAGGTGCCGGTGGGGATCAGCTACCACGCCGATATCGAGAAGGCCGAAGAGCTGATGCTGGAAGCCGCCCGATCGGTGCAGCGCGTGCTCAAGGCCCCGCCGCCGACGGTCTGGCTCGATTCCTATGGCGACAATGCGATCCGGTTCGTGATCCACTGCTGGATCACCGATCCCGAGGAAGGCATCGGCAACGTGCGGTCCGACGTGCTGAAAAAGCTGTGGTGGCTGTTCAAGGAACACGGCATCGAGATCCCCTTCCCCCAGCGCGATCTCAACTTGCGCGACAGCGCGGCCTGGCGCGAGCTGGTGGATGCGCTGCGCCAGCCGGCGGCGAACGCGCCGCTGCGCGATCCTTCCGAGTAGGCCGCGCGACTAGCGCGGCACATTTCAAATCATTTCCGGCATCGCCGGCCGATTGACCTGGCGGCCCGCGAGTGAGACCGAACCGGAAAGGCGCGGCCGCCAGACAAGAGAGCCGCGTATCGCGCGGCCGGCGGGCAAGGCCGTCCGCGCGGCAGGACGAGAGGATCGATACCAGGTGCGCCGACCCTTTACCCCGCGCTTCGCGGCATACGTGGCGGCGATCTTCGTGCTGCTCGGGCTCGTGCAGCTGGTCGGCAGCCTGCTGTTCTATCAGGCGATCGACCGCCAGTCGCTGAGCGACGACCATGCCCGCCGCGTGGCCGAGCTGCTGGTGGTGAGCGACAGGGTCCACGCGATCGATCCGGCTCTCACCGCCTTCACCATGAGCACGCGCCACCTCGCCGCCGATGTGGCCCCAGCGCCCGCGGTGCGCGCGCCGGCCCGGATCGCGACGCTGGAGCGGATCGCCCACCGGATCGTCGAGTGGGAGCCGAGCCTGGCGAACCGCTCGCTGCGCCTGGCCACGCGCCATGCCGCCGATGGCAAGCAGGATCTCGTCGGCTCGATCCGGCTGGCGAACGGGACCTGGCTGAACTTCCGCTCGCGCGACATCTCGTCGATGTGGCCTGTCGCGCTGCGGGCCACCGTGCTGACGCTGGGCACCACGATCATCCTCATCGGCATCGGTCTGGCCGCGCTGCACATCCTGGCCCGGCCGCTGCGCCGGCTGACCGACGCGGCCGAAGCGATCGGGCAAGGCAGGCGCGTCGCGATCAGCGAGGGCGGCTCGAACGACCTGCGCAATCTGGCGCACGCGATGAACGTGATGCAGGACCGGATCGAGCGGCTGCTGCAGGATCAGGCCCGGTCCTTCGAAGCCATCAGCCACGATCTGCGCACGCCGCTTTCGCGCCAGAAGATCGCCGCCGAACTGATCGGGGACGAGGAACTGGCGCAGATCGTCCTGTCGAGCGTGGAGGAGATGGAAGCCCTGCTGGCCTCGCTCCAGCGCTTCCTGCGGGCCCAGCACCTGACCGCGAGCGCAGAGACTATCGAGCTGAACCCGTTCGTGCGCGAAGTGCTCGCCCCCTTCGGCGACCGGGCCCGGCTGATCGAGGGGAAGGAAGGCAGAGTGCGCACCTTCCCCGAGCCGCTGTCGCTGGCGCTGGCCGCGCTCGTCGAAAACGCGATCCAGTTCGGCGACGAAGCCCGCGTGACGATACACGGCGGCAAGGCCGGCTGGACGATCGCGGTGGCGGACGCCGGCCCCGGCATCCCGCCGCGCTATTTCGATGCCGTCCTGGACCCGTTCTTCCGCCTGGACGAAGCCCGCGCGCGCGACACCAAGGGCTTCGGGCTGGGCATTCCCACGGCCCACCGCCTGATGATGCGCTTCAACGGCCACCTTTCGTTCGCGAACGCCGGCGACGGCAGCCTGATCGCCTGCCTGCGCGTGCCCGAGACGGTGGAAGCATAAGCGCCGGTTCGGCCTCGCCGAATTCGTCCCTAAAGCTCCGCTTACCCCCCGCGAAGCCATTCTGGCTGGAAGTTCGCGGCCGCCGAAGGCATCTGGGCGGCCATGCAACAGCGCTCATCCTCCATCGGCACCGTCCATCTGGTCGGCGCCGGCCCCGGCGATCCCGACCTGCTGACATTGCGCGCGGCGCGGCTGATCATGGCCGCTTCGCTGATCGTGCATGACGGGCTGGTCGATCCCTCGATCCTGGCGATGGCGCATCCCGGCGCGCGCCTGATCTCGGTGGCCAAGAGCCGTTCGCGCCACACCATGGCGCAGGAAGCGATCAACGCCCTGCTGGTGCGCGAGGCGCTGGCCGGCAACGATGTGGTGCGCCTGAAGGGCGGCGATCCGTTCATCTTCGGCCGGGGCGGCGAGGAAGCCGAAGCCTGCCGCGCGGCGGGCGTGCCGGTGCGGGTGGTGCCCGGCATCTCTTCCGCGCTGGGCGCGGCGGCGGCGGCGCAAGTGCCGCTGACGCACCGCGACCATGCCTCGATCGTCTCGTTCGTCGCCGGCCAGTGCAAGGGCCTGGCCGAGCAGGACTGGGCCGGGCTGGCCGGCAAGGGCCGCACGCTGGTGATCTTCATGGGCATCGCCACCTCCGCCGCCATCGCCGAAAAGCTGATGGCCGACGGGCTGGCGCCCGACGCGCCGGTCGCCGTGATCGAAAATGCCACGCGCCACGGTATGCGCGTGCTGCGCTGCCCGCTTGCAGGCTTGCCCGATCTGATCCAGGGGGCGCGCGTCAAGAGCCCGGCGCTCATCGTCATCGGCGATGTCGCGGCCGAGCCCGACAACACCATTCGCGAACTGGCGCTGGAGGCTGTGAAGTGAAGATCCTGACAGGCAACGACCTGAAGACCGGCGCGGTCGTCTGGTGGGACGGCGAAGGCTGGTCGCTCCATGTCGAGCAGGCAGCCGACGTGACCGATGCCGGCGCCGACCTGATCGCGCGCGAGGAAGCGGCCCGCCGCGTCGTGGGCGCCTATGTGATCGATGGCCAGAACACGGCCGATGGCGTGCGTCCCGCGCACATCAAGGATCGCATCCGCGCGCTGGGCCCCACGGTGCGCCCGGACCTGACGCTCAAGCCCGCCGACCCGCAAGCCATTGACTGGGTGATCTGATGTACAAGTATGACCGATACGACCAGGAAATGGTCGATGCCCGCGTGGCGGAATTCCGCGACCAGGTGCGCCGCCGGCTCGACGGCAGCCTGACCGAGGACCAGTTCCGCCCGCTGCGGCTGCAGAACGGCCTCTACCTGCAGCTTCACGCCTATATGCTGCGCGTCGCGGTGCCTTATGGCACGCTGTCGAGCGCGCAGATGCGGATGCTGGGCGACATCGCCGACAAGTACGATCGCGGCTATGGCCACTTCACCACCCGCCAGAACATCCAGTACAACTGGATCAAGCTGGAGGACACGCCCGACATCCTGGCCGATCTCGCCTCGGTGGAAATGCACGCGATCCAGACCAGCGGCAACTGCATCCGCAACATCAGTTCCGACCAGTACGCCGGGGCGGCGGCCGACGAGATCGTCGATCCGCGCCCTTATGCCGAGCTGCTGCGCCAGTGGTCGAGCTTCCACCCCGAATTCCTCACCCTGCCGCGCAAGTTCAAGATCGCGGTGATCGCCAGCGAGACCGACCGCGCGGCGATGAAGCTGCATGATATCGGTATCAGGCTGGTGCGGAACGACGCGGGCGAGATCGGCGCGCGGTTCTATGTCGGCGGCGGCATGGGCCGCACCCCGATGATCGCGCCGCTGATCCGCGACTTCGTGCCGCTGGACCAGCTCATCACTTATGCCGAGGCGTGCCTGCGCGTCTACAACCGCTATGGCCGGCGCGACAACAAGTACAAGGCGCGGATCAAGATCCTGGTCCACGAGCTGGGCCGCGAGGAATATACCCGCCAGGTCGAGGAGGAATTCGCCCACCTGCTGACGCAAGGGATCGAGCCGCCGATCGCCGAGTTGGAGCGGATCAAGCTCTATTTCACCGACCCCGCGTTCGAGGCGGGCCTGCCGGACGATCTCGACCTGTCCGATCCCGACTTCCGCCTCTGGGTGGAGCGCAACACGCAGGCGCACCGCCAGCCGGGCTATGCCATCGCGACCGTCAGCCTGAAGCCGGTGGGCGGCATTCCGGGCGATGCCTCGGCCGACCAGATCCGGCTCATGGCCGATCTGGCGCGCGACTATTCGTTCGACGAGCTGCGCGTCACCCATGCGCAGAACATCGTCTATCCGCATGTGCGCAAGGCCGATCTCTACACGCTGTGGCGCAAGCTGGACGAAGCGGGGCTGGGCACTGCCAATCTTGACCGGATCGGCGATATCATCGCCTGCCCCGGCCTCGATTATTGCAGCCTGGCCAATGCGCGCTCGATCCCGGTGGCGCAGCGGATATCCGAACTGTTCGCCGCGCCGGAAAAGCAGGCGGCGATCGGTGAGCTGAAGCTCAAGATCTCGGGCTGCATCAATGCCTGCGGCCACCACCACGCCGGCCACATCGGCATCCTGGGGGTCGATCGCAAGGGCGTGGAGAACTACCAGCTCCTGCTTGGCGGATCGGAAGGCGCGGACACCTCGCTGGGCACGATCACCGGGCCCGGCTTCGACGAGGCCGGCATCGTCAACGCGGTCGAAAAGGCCACCGAAGTCTATCTGGCCAACAAGCAGGGCGAGGAACGCTTCCTCGATACCTATCACCGCATCGGCATGGCCCCGTTCAAGGAGGCGCTCTATGGTTGATGTCCAGTTCCGCTTTCGCGACGATGACGCCGTCAACGATCCCGCCGTCACGGTCGATTCCTTCGCCCAGCAGTCGAACGCATCGGCCGTGCGGATCGAGCCCGGCGACGATGCGCGCGACCTGCTGCCTTATCTTGACCGGCTGCGCCTGATCGAGGTGAACTTTCCCGTCTGGACCGACGGGCGCGGCTATTCCGCCGCCCGGGTGCTGCGCGAGGCGGGCTATGATGGCGAGCTGCGCGCGGTGGGCGACGTGCTGATCGACCAGCTCGCGCTGTTGCGCCGCTGCGGCTTCGATGCCTTCGCGCCGGAACGGCCGCTCGATCCGGCCGACGCCGAGGCGGCGTTCACCCGCTGGCACAACGTCTATCAGGCGACCGTCGATGGCCGCCCGCCGATCTGGGCCAAGCGCCACCAGGGATAAAGCCATGCTCGAATCACGCCGCGCCGAAGAACGCATCCGCGACCGCATCGACACCGGCCCCCGCTTCAGCGAGGCCGATGCCGTGCGGCTCAACCGGCTGTTCCGGGGCACCGACACGCTCGAAATGCTCGAAACGCTGCTGCAGGAACGCATGGCCGGCGATGTCGCGATCGTTTCCAGCTTCGGCGCCGAAAGCGCGGTGCTGCTGCATCTGGTCAGCCGCGTCGATCCGGCCGTGCCGGTGCTGTTCCTCGAAACCGGCAAGCACTTTCCCGAAACGCTGGCCTATCGCGACCTGCTGGTCGAGCGCCTGGGGCTGACCGGCCTGCACAACCTCACGCCCGATCCCGCCGAACTGGCGAAGAAGGACGAAAGCGGCTTGCGCTGGTCCTACGATCCCGACGGCTGCTGCGAGATTCGCAAGGTGAAGCCGCTGGCGCGCGCGCTCGCCGGGTTCGATGCCGCCTTCACCGGGCGCAAGGCGTTCCAGGCATCGACCCGGTCAAGCCTGCCGCGCTTCGAGATCGACATGACCGACGCGCAAGGCCGGCTCAAGATCAACCCGCTGATCGACTGGTCGCCCGAACGCATTGCCGCCTATATCGCCGAGCATGACCTGCCGCCGCATCCGCTGGTGGCCGAAGGCTATCCCTCGATCGGCTGCTCGCCCTGCACCAGCAAGGTCGCGCCGGGCGAAGACCCCCGCTCGGGCCGCTGGAAGGGCTGGGACAAGGTCGAATGCGGCATCCACGTACCCGGACAGGACGATGGCACGCCGCCGGGCTACGATCCGGTGTTCTGAGAGTTTGTTTGGAAATGCGCGGAAAAGCGCATTTCTCATCATACTTTAAAACATTCGCAGCCTAGCGGCCCGCGCTTTTCGCTTCGTCCTTCGCCGCATCCTTGCTCGCATCCCACGCCTTCTGGCCATTGATCCAGGTTTCCAGCACACGCGTCTGGCGCAGGGTTTCGGGCGTGGCGGTGGTGGGATCGCGATCGACGAACAGGAAATCCGCGCGCATCCCCCTGGCGAGCCGGCCCAGCCGATCCTCGGCGAACATCGCATAGGCCGCGCCGGTGGTATAGGCGGCCAGCGCCTGTGGCAGCGTCAGCCGTTCCTGCGGCTGCCAGCCGCCCGCCGGCTGGCCATCCGCGCCTTGCCGGCTGATCGCCACGGCCAGGCCCACGAACGGCGCGGGCGGCTCGACCGGGGTGTCCGAGCCGAAAGCCAGCGTCGTCCCGCTCGCCGCCAGCGATTTCCACGCATAGGCCCCGGCCAGCCGGTCCGGCCCCAGCCGCGCCTCGGCCATGATCCGGTCAGAGGCTTCATGCTGCGGCTGCATCGAGGCGATCACGCCATGCTGGCCGAAGCGCGCGATATCGGCGGGATCGACGATCTGCGCGTGCTCGATCCGCCAGCGCCGATCGCCGGTATACGTGTGCGACAGCTCGTCGATCGCGCTCAGCACGGCGGCATTGGCCTTGTCGCCGATGGCATGGACGGCAACCTGGAAACGGTCGATCGCGGCGCGGCTCATCAGGTTTCCCAGCTTGGTGTCGCTCATCGTCGGCAGACCGGTGGTGCCGGGCGCGTCGGCGTAAGAGGACTTGAGCCAGGCCCCGCTCGAACCGAGCGCGCCATCAAGGTACAGCTTCACTCCGGCCAGCTTCAACCGATCGTCATAGAGCCAGGGCGATGGACCGGGCCCGCCAATCAGCGCCATGTCATCGACGCCGGCCGCATAGGAAACGATGCGCACGCGCAAGTTGCCCAGATCGGCGGCGCGGCGGAAGGCCTGCCAGGCCTCGATCGTCGTGCCCATGTCGGCCACGGCGGTGACGCCGTTCTTCAGGAACACGAGCTGCGCCTCGGCAAAGGCAGTATCGAGATCGGACGCGCGCGGCGGCGGCACCTTGCCTGCGACCAGCGGCACCGCGCCATCCACCAGCACGCCCGCCGGCGCCTTGCCGCCATCCCGGCGCACGATCTGCCCGCCGGCCGGATCGGCCGTGGCGGCGCTGATGCCGGCGGCGGCAAGCGCGGCGCTGTTCGCCCAGCCGGCATGGCCATCGACGCGGGTGAGCCAGGCGGGGCGCCCGCCGGTGGCCTGGTCCAGTTCGGCGGCGGTCGGCATCCGGCCAAGCCCCCAGTCCACCTGGTTCCAGCCGCCGCCCAGCAGCCAGGGCACATCGGGATGCGCGGCGGCATAGGCGGCGATCCGCGCCAGCGCCTCGTCGAGCGATTTCGTGCCCGAAAGATCCAGCGTCATCCGCGCGAAACCAGTGCCCATGACATGGACATGCGCGTCGATCATGCCCGGCACCAGCACGCGGCCCTTGCCGTCCAGCTTGTAGGCGACGCGTTCGGGCGGCTTCTCGCCCTTGTGATAGACCTCCCGGATCCTGCCGTCCTCACCGATCAGCAGCGCTTCGAAGCGCTCCAGCCCGCCCTTGCCGTCCGGCGTGATGCCGGCGACGTTCTCGATCAGCGTGCCCGCAGGCGGCGTATTGTCCTTCTTCCTCGCCCAGGCCGGCTGGCCCGTGCAGGCCAGCGCCAGCGCCGCGGCGATGGCCGCGACCGAACCGCGCCTCACTTGCCGCCTTTCCGGGGCAATCGCTTGATGATCGCGCTGGTATCCAGTCGCCCGCCGCCCATGGCCTGAACCTCGGCGAAGAACTGGTCGATCAGCGCGGCGACCGGCAGCGACACGCCCAGCCCGCGCCCTTCTTCAAGGCTGAGGCCCAGATCCTTGCGCATCCAGTCCACCGCGAAGCCGAAATCGAACCGGTCCTCGTTCATCGATTGCCAGCGGTTGTCCATCTGCCAGGATTGCGCCGCCCCGCCCGAGATCGCTTCATAGACCTTGTCCATATCCAGGTGCGAGGCTTGCGCGAAGCGCACCGCCTCGGCCAGCGCGGCGACATTGCCGGCGATGCAGATCTGGCAGGCCATCTTGGTGATCTGCCCCGCGCCGGCCTTGCCGACATGGACGATGCGCTGCGAATAGGCCTGCATCACCGGGCGCGCCGCCTCGATCGCGTCCTTGCGCCCGCCGCACATCAGCGTGAGCGTGCCCTTCTGCGCGCCGATCTGCGATCCGGTCATCGGCGCGTCGACGCAGTGCACCTGCAAGTCGCGCGCCTCGACCGAGATCTGCCGGGCGATGCGCGCGGAAACGGTGGTATGGTCGATGAAGGTGCCCCCCTGGCGCAGCGTCTTGAACACGCCGCTGGGGCCCAGCACGACATCGGCCAGATCATCGTCGTTGCCCACGCAAGTGATGACGAATTCGGCGCCTTCGGCCGCGTCCGCTGGGCTGGTCGCCACCCGTGCCGCCAGGCCCGGATTCGCTTCCAGCCAGCGCCCGGCCCGATCGGGCGAACGGTTGTAGACGGTCAGTTCGTGTCCGGCCTCGCCGATGTGGCGGGCGATCTCCCCTCCCATCACCCCGAGGCCGAGGAAGGATACCTTGCGCTTTTCGCTCATGCCCGCCGCTATAGCCGGGGATGCGGCAAAGCTGAACCGATTACGGCGCGCGCTTCCAATCCGCGCCGCTTTCCGTTACGCGCGGGCGCCATGGACCAGCCAATGCTCAAGCCCGCCGAGGAGGCCCCGCAAGCCTTGCTCACCGCCGATGACGTGCACGCGGCGGCCCGGCGAATTGGCGGCGCGGTGGTGCGCACGCCCACGCTGTACAGCCGCACGCTGAGCGGGATCGCCGGCGCCGACATCTGGCTGAAGTTCGAGAACCTGCAATTCACCGCCTCCTACAAGGAACGCGGCGCGCTCAACGCCATGCTGCAGCTGGACGGAGACCGGGCCAGCCGGGGCGTGATCGCCGCCTCGGCCGGCAACCATGCGCAGGGCCTGTCGTATCACGGCACGCGGCTGGGCATCCCGGTGACGATCGTCATGCCCAGGACGACGCCGATGGTGAAAGTGATGCAGACCGAAAGCGTGGGCGGCACCGTCGTGCTCGAAGGCGAGACTTTCGACGAGGCCTATGCCCATGCCCGCCGGCTGGAGATCGAACTGGGGCTGACTTTCGTGCATCCTTTCGATGATCCGCATGTCGCCGCCGGGCAAGGCACGGTCGCGCTCGAAATGCTGGAGGACGTGCCCGAGATCGATACGCTGGCGATCCCCGTGGGCGGCGGCGGGCTGGCATCGGGCATGGGCACGATCGCGCGCGCCATCCGCCCGGACGTGCGGCTGGTGGGGGTGGAGGCCGAACTGTTCCCCTCGATGTACAACCTGCTCAAGCACGAAAGCCTGCCGGTGGGCGGCGACACGCTGGCCGAAGGCATCGCCGTGGCCGAGCCGGGCAAGTTCACCTCGCGCGTGCTGGGCGGGCTGCTCGACGATTTCGTGCTGGCGAGCGAGGCCGAGCTGGAATCATCGGTGGCGCTGCTGCTGCAGATCGAAAAGACCGTGGTGGAAGGCGCGGGTGCGGCCGGGCTTGCCGCGGTGCTGGCGCATCGCGCGCTGTTCGCGGGGCGCAAGGTGGGCATCGTCCTGACCGGCGGCAACATTGACACGCGCCTGCTGGCGAACGTGCTGCTGCGCGATCTCGCCCGATCGGGCCGCCTCGCCCGCCTGCGTATCCACCTGCAGGACCGCGCCGGCGCGCTCTACAAGGTGGCCAAGCTGTTCCACGAGCACAACGTCAACATCATCGAAGTCTGGCACCAGCGCATCTTCACGCACTTGCCGGCCAAGGGCCTTGTCACCGACATCGAGTGCGAGGCGCGTGACCGCGAGCAGCTCGAAGCACTGGTGGGCGCGCTGCGCGAGGCCGGCTATCAGGTCAGCCAGGTCGAGGCGAACTGAGCCGTCGGGCCGGCGGCCCTGCCCCGCGCCGCGCCGGATCTTCGCAATTACCGCCGCGTCCGGCCCATCGCGGGACAGGGCGGCGGCCAAAGCGCCACCACTGTGCAAAATAACCGTTCGTTAACCAAATTTCTTGGTTAAAACGCTTTCAACCCCGCTATGCGGCGGGCATATTCGCCTTCATTCACAAGGTTGTTCAAGGCAGCTGCAGAGGAAGAGCGCCCCCGTGACGGCTCCCGTTCGCTTTCCCCGGTTTTTCGTCACCAGCCCCGCTCCCTGTCCCTATTTGCCGGGCCGCAGCGAGCGCAAGGTGTTCACGGAACTGAAGGGCCCGCACGCGGATTCGCTGAACGATGCGCTCGGGCGGATCGGTTTCCGCCGCAGCCAGACGGTGGCGTACCGGCCGTCCTGCCTCGATTGCGCGGCCTGCATCTCGGTGCGCGTCGTCGCCAGCGAGTTCGCCCCGTCCTCCACGCAAAAGCGCAACTTGCGTCGCAACAGCGACCTGATCACCACGGTCTGCCGCCCCTGGTCCACCAGCGAGCAGTTCGAACTGCTGCGCCGCTATCTGGGCGCGCGCCATCCCGAAGGCGGGATGACGACGATGGACGAAGTCGATTTCGCCGACATGGTCGAGCATACGCCCGTCACCAGCTATGTGATCGAATATCGCGAGCCATCGGATGACGGCGTCACCCCGGGCCGCCTGGTCGGCGCCTGCCTGACCGACCGGCAATGCGATGGCCTGTCGATGATCTACAGCTTCTATGAGCCCGAGCATGAGGCGCGCGCGGGCCTGGGCAATTACATCATCCTCGATCACATCCGCCGCGCGGACGATCTGGGCCTGCCTTATGTCTACCTCGGCTACTGGGTCGAGGGTTCGCCCCGGATGCAGTACAAGGTACGCTACCGCCCGCTCGAACGGCTGAGCCGGGCCGGCTGGGAACGCATTCCCGCCGCCGAGCAGGACCGCCTGATCGCCGAGACCGCGAACACGCCGCGCCCGGCCGCCGGCGATGGCCAGGGCAAGGACGGCATCAAGGCCATGGCCGACGTCTGCCGCCTGGGCGACTGACGGGCCACTTGATCTTGGATTGCGTTTGGCAATGCGCCTGCCGGCGCATGTCCCGGCGGACTCCGATTTAAAGACCCAGCGATTGCGCCACGGAGGAGGACGTGGGAACGGCCCGCTCGCCGGCCCGGCTGAGCACCGCGTCGATCGGGATGGCGATGCTGCGGCCGCCGGTGATCGCCTCGCCATTGATCACGCCCTGGATGCCGTTCGATGACGAGACGGTGATCGTGCCGTCGCCTCGGGCGAAGATCAGCACGGTGCCGCCGACAGTGCGCATCCGCACGGCATGGTCCGGGCTGGCCGCGATGGCCTCGGCCAGCGATTTCGGCGTGACGTAGCCCCGGATGATGTGGGCCTCCAGCAGTGTGGTGAGCGCGGAGAAATCGTCCGATCGGGTCAGTTCCTTGCCCTTGTCGCCCAGCCGCGCGAACGCCTCGTCATCAGGCGCGAGCAGGGTGTAGCTCGCCGGCCCGGCGAAACTGGCCTTGAGCCCGGTCTGCTTGAGCGCCTCGGCCACCGTCTGCAGGCCGTCGGCATTGTCGAGCGCGGCCGAAAGCGATGTGTTCTGCGAATGGGTCGCGACCGGCGCTTCGGTCTCCGGCTCCTTCGCGCAACCCGACAGCGCAATGCCCGCGACGACAAGCAGGGCCAGCGCGGGCTGCCAGACATTCATGCTGCGAATTCCCTCATGGCGACGATGGCGGCCCATCCCGGATTGCCCCGCAATGGCGAACTGGCCTTCCCTCGCCGAAGAACGCCCGAGGCGAAAAGACGTTCCCACGCCGCGCGCTTTTGCGTGCCCCAAAACAGGTGAGCAGCGAAAAGGGCGCCCGGATCGCTCCGGACGCCCCCTCTCGGTGATCAGTCTTGCTGGTACTTCGGCCCCTGGATCAGGAGCTGTAATACATGTCGAATTCGCAAGCCGCCGGCGTGGTCTCCCAGCGGAGCACTTCGGGCCACTTCAGTTCGAGGTAGGCCTCGATCTGGTCTTCGGTGAAGACGCCGCCTTCGAGCAGGAAGGCATGGTCGGCCTGGAGGCATTCCAGCGCTTCGCGCAGCGAACCGCAGACGGTCGGCACTTCGGCCAGTTCGGCCGGGGGCAGATCATAGAGGTTCTTGTCCATGGCTTCGCCCGGGTGGATCTTGTTCTTGATCCCGTCGAGACCGGCCATGAGCAGCGAGGCATAGCACAGGTAGGGGTTGGCCATCGCATCGGGGAAGCGGAACTCGACGCGCTTCGCCTTGTCGCCCGCGCCATAGGGGATACGGCACGAGGCGGAGCGGTTGCGGGCCGAATAGGCCAGCAGCACCGGCGCTTCATAGCCCGGCACCAGGCGCTTGTAGCTGTTGGTGGTCGGGTTGGTGAAGGCGTTCAGCGCCTTGGCGTGCTTGATGACGCCGCCGATGAAGTAGAGGCAGGTGTCCGACAGGCCGGCATAGCCGTTGCCGGCGAAAGTCGGCTTGCCTTCGTTCCAGATCGAGATGTGCGTGTGCATCCCCGATCCGTTGTCCTTCATGATCGGCTTGGGCATGAACGTGGCCGTCTTGCCATAAGCCTGCGCGACCATCCACACGACGTACTTGTAGATCTGCATACGATCGGCGGTGGTGACGAGCGTGCCGTAAGTCAGGCCCAGTTCGTGCTGCGCGGCGGCCACTTCGTGGTGGTGCTTGTCGCAGGGCAGGCCCATTTCGAGCATGGTCGAGACCATCTCGCCGCGGATGTCGGTGGCGCTGTCGACCGGCGCGACGGGGAAGTAGCCGCCCTTGGCGCGCGGGCGGTGGCCCAGGTTGCCGGTGTCGTATTCCTTGTCGGTATTGCCGGGCAGCTCGATATCGTCGAGCTTGAAGCCGTTGCCGTCGTAGCCGTCATAGAACTTCACGTCGTCGAACATGAAGAACTCGGCCTCCGGGCCGACATAGACGGTGTCACCGAAACCGGCCGACTTGACGTAGGCTTCGGCGCGCTTGGCGGTCGAGCGCGGATCGCGGGCATAGAGATCGCCGGTCGAAGGCTCGACGATGTCGCAGAACAGGATCATCATCGGCGTGGCCGAGAACGGATCGATGTAGACCGCGTCGAGATCGGGCTTGAGGATCATGTCCGACTCGTTGATCGCCTTCCAGCCCTCGATCGAGGAACCGTCGAACATCAGGCCGTCTTCCAGTTCGTCCTCACCCAGGACCGAGGACACCATGGTGAGGTGCTGCCACTTGCCCTTGGGGTCGGTGAAGCGGAGGTCAACCCATTCGATTTCCTCGTCCTTGATGCGCTTGAGGACGTCCTTTGCACTAGCCATTAGCGTTGTTCTCCAGATTTACTCTTCCGATCCCGAAAGAGGCTAGGGGTGGATGGGCAGTTCCGGGAGGCAGGCTGGCCCCCCGTGCCCGCCCGTCCCGTCATTTCCGGCTTGCGCCGGTGTCCCTCAGAGCGCGGCGTCGTCCCGCTCGCCAGTGCGGATGCGCACGGCGGTTTCGACGGGCATGACGAAGATCTTGCCGTCACCGATCCGGCCGGTCTGCGCGGCGTCGGCGATCGCCTCGACCACGCGCGGGGCCAGGGCATCGGAAACGACGACCTCAAGCTTCACCTTGGGCAGGAAATCGACCACGTATTCGGCGCCGCGGTACAGCTCGGTGTGCCCCTTCTGCCGCCCGAAGCCCTTGGCCTCCGTCACCGTGATGCCGGAAACCCCTACCTCATGAAGCGCCTCCTTCACTTCGTCGAGCTTGAACGGCTTGATGATCGCTTCGATCTTTTTCACGCTTTATCTTTTCCCTGCATATGGGTGCCCAAAGCCGCCCCCTGACGGCACGGCAACCGGATGCCTCACGCGCGATCCCATCAAGAATCGTGCCAGAGCCGATGAGTCGGTGGTAGGCCAAGTGTGCAACCGCGAAAAGACTGGAATCGCATGACTTGGCGCTTCGCCCCGCCGGCGTGCGCGAAAGACACGCGGCACGAACGCGGGAGCGGCACGGCAATCTGGCTAAATTTGAGGCATCGCCTGCCTAAATTTTGTGCTGAACCGGCTGACGGGGTCCAATTTGACCACGGCGCACGAGCACCGGGACGGATCGCCGTTCGAGGCTGGAGTTGGTTGGGAAATGCGCGGAAGAGCGCATTTCTTGGCGGCACCAGCCCACGCCCCCACCCGGCCTCCCAACGAAATGGTAATCTATGGGAGGCCGGGTGGGGGCGTGGGCTGGTGCCGCAATGCGCCGACAGGCGCATTGCCAAACCATCTCTTAAAGCCGCAGCCCCGCGGTATTGGGCAGGCCGGCCATGATATTGAGGTTCTGCACCGCCGCTCCGCTCGCGCCCTTGCCGAGATTGTCGAGCACCGCCACGAGCCGCGCCTGCGTGCCGTCGCGCGATCCGAAAACCGAAAGCTCGAGCGTATCGACCGGCGCCATCGAACGGCGCAGCAGCAGTTCGTCGGGCGCATCCTGACGCACCGTGACGATCGGGCTGCCGAGATAGGCGTCGGCCAGCGCGGCGCGCAGCACTTCGGGCGCGGCGGCATTGGGCATCGCGGCCAGCGGCAACGGCACTTCCACGATCATGCCCCGGTGTGCCGGCACCACCGCCGGCGCGAAGACCGGCACGTGCGCCAGCCCGACATGCTTCTGCATCTCGGCCACGTGCTTGTGCCCCATGCGGAGCCCATAGGCGCGATAGGCGATGTCGGCATCGCTTTCAAAACGCGCGATCAGCGACTTGCCGCCACCCGAATAGCCCGAGACCGCATGGCAGATATAAGGCCAGCCGCCCGGCAGCAGCCCGGCGCTCACCAGCGGGGCGAGCAAGGCGATGAAGCCGGTGGGATAGCAGCCGGGATTGCTCACCCGCCGCGCCTCGGCGATCGCCTTGCGGCCGATCACTTCGGGAAAGCCGTATGTCCAGCCGATCGCCGTGCGATGGGCCGAAGAGGCATCGATCACCCGGACCGAATCGTTGGCGATCATCGCCACCGCCTCGCGCGCGGCCTCGTCGGGCAGGCACAGGATGACGAAATCGGCCTGGTTCAGCGCTTCGGCCCGCGCCACCTCGTCCTTGCGCCGCTCGTCATCGAGCACCACCAGGGTGAATTCGCGGCGCCCCGCCAGCCGGTCGGCGATTTCCAGGCCAGTGGTGCCCGCCGCCCCGTCGATGAAGACCCGCGCGGTCACGATGTGATCGCCTCAAGGCCGGCCAGCGCGACATAGCCGACCGGGCCATCCTCGCCGAACTGGCCCCAGGCCCAGGCGCCGGCGATATCCAGCACATCGAACACCGATCCTTCGGGCAGCACCGCGATCACCTCCGCATCGTCATGTTCGGTGGCCAGCAGCACGGCGCCGGCCCTGGCCAGGTGGGGCATCGGCACGGCATAGTGCGGCACGAAATAGCGGCCGGCCAGCCGGATATGCGCCAGATCGCCGCGCACGGGCAAACGCCTCCGATCCGCCGTCACGCTCGGCCCGGTCATGGCGAGCAGGCCCGTCGGAGCGGGGTGACGCGTATGGGAATCCTCGATCGCCAAGTGGCAGGTATCTCCAAATCCAAAGACGGGCGCGCTTAGACCCGGCATGGCGGACGCGCAAGTTCAGCCATAGCGCTGGCCCAGCATGTGCCAGGCCGCGCGCAGTCCCAGCGCGTCGCCGCCCTTGGGCCGGCCCGGCTTGGCGACGGGGCGCCAGGCGAAAGTATCGAAATGTGCCCAGTCGCTGTCCTTGGGCACGAAGCAGTCCAGGAACAGCGCCGCCACGCTCGCGCCGGCAAAGCCGTTGGTGTGCGCGTTGTTGATGTCGGCGATATCGGATTTCAGGTATTCGCGATAACCGCCGTAAAGCGGCAGGCGCCAGCAGGGATCGTCATGCGCCTCGCCCGCTTCGAGCAGGGCCCGCGCGGTCGCGTCCTCGCGCGCGAAAAGCGCCGGCAGGTCGGGCCCCACCGCGACGCGGGCAGCGCCGGTCAGCGTCGCGAAATCGAGGGTCAGGTCGGGCTTGCCCTCGCCCGCGCGCGCCAGCGCGTCACCCAGCACCAGCCGGCCTTCGGCATCGGTGTTGCCGATCTCGACCGAGATCCCCGCGCGCGAACGCAGCACGTCGCCGGGGCGGAAAGCATTGCCCGACACCGCGTTCTCCACCGCGGGCACCAGCATGTGCAGGCGCACCGGCAGCGCGCGCGAAATGATCAGCCGCGCCAGCGCCAGCGCATGGGCCGCCCCGCCCATGTCCTTCTTCATCAGCAACATGCCCGAGGACGGCTTGATATCGAGCCCGCCCGAATCGAAGCACACGCCCTTGCCGACGATGGCGACGCGCGGATGCGCCGGGTCGCCCCATTCCAGCTCGATCATGCGCGGCGCGTGGGCGCGGCCGGCGGCGCGGCCGACCATGTGCACCATGGGAAACTCGCGCTCCAGCACATCGCCGCGCGCGACGCGGACTTCCGCCTTGAACGCCTTGGCCAGCGCTTCGGCCTCGGCCTCGAGCTGGGCGGGGCCCATGTCCTCGGCCGGGGTGTTGACCAGATCGCGCACCAGCTCGACCGCGCCGGCCTCGGCGGTGATCGGCTCGATCGCCTTGGCATCGCGGCTGAGCAGCACGCGCGGGCCTTCGTCGGGCGCATCGCTGCGATAGCGGTCGAACCGGTATTGTCCGGTGATCCAGCCGAAGGCCGCCGCGCCCGGATCGCCGCCCTCGCGGCGATAAGTGCCGGCGGGCAGGACTTCGGCGAGGCGGGCCATGCACCAGCTCGAAAGCACATCGGTCCGGGCGACGCCGGCGACCACGGCCCACTCGTCACCTTCGGCGACGATGGCATGGCTGTTCGGCTCGGCTTCGAACTTCTGCGCGGCCAGCGCGGCGCGCTGGGGCGCCGGGCGGCCCTTCAGGAAATCCGCGAGGCCTTCCTTGTCGACCAGATGGAGGGGAATCGCCTTCTGGCCCCGATCGGGCTGGATCAATGCGTTCTTGTCGGTCATTGCCTTGCCCTCTAGCCCTAGCGGCCAGTCCAGCGCGAGAGGAAAAACGATGCGTCGAACCGGGTTTGCCTTGTCAGTCGTGCTGCTGGCCGCCGCCTGCCAGCAGGAAGCGCCCGCGCCCGGCCCGTCCGACACGGCCGGCGACTCGCTGGCCGCCGATACCATGTCGCTGGAATCCGACGCGCCGGTGGAAGCGCCCACCCCCGTGGCCGAAGGACGCGAGGAGAAGCTGTCCAACGAATATTTCGAGTTCGACTATTCCTATCCCGCCGCCGCCGCCCGCTATCCCTCGCTCAAGACGCTGCTCGACCGCCGGCTGGTGGAAGCGAAGCTGGAACTGGAAGCGGCCGCCCGCAAGGACAAGCGCGAAGCCGAAGCCGACGGCTATCCCTTCCGCCCGCACAGCGCCGGCACGGCGTGGAAAGTCGTGGCCGACCTGCCCGACTGGCTGTCGCTGTCCGCCGAAATCTATGCCTTTTCCGGCGGCGCCCACGGCATGAGCAATTTCGCGACCCTGCTGTGGGACAAGCGCGTGTCGATACCGCGCAAGCCGGTGGACCTGTTCGCTTCGGGCGCGGCGCTGCGCGGCGCGATCCAGCAGCCGTTCTGCGACGCGCTGAACCGCGAACGCGGCAAGCGGCGCGGGCAGCCGGTCAACCCCGCCAGCGGCGACGAATTCGACGCCTGCCTCGATCCGCTGGAAAGCACGCTGATCCTGGGCTCTTCAAACGGCGCGACGTTCGACCGGATCGGCGTGCTGATCGCGCCTTATGACGCGGGGCCTTATGCCGAAGGTTCCTACGAAGTGACATTGCCCGTGACGGACGCGGTGCTTGCGGCGGTGAAGCCGTCGTTTCGCCCGGCCTTCGCGCTCGGGAGTTAGGTTTGGTCGGTAATTGGCGCATACCCGTACCGGCCCGCTCCTCCACCCGGCCTGCCATCGGAATGATACGCTGTGGGAGGACGGGTGGGGGAGCGGGCCGGTGCCGCCACGAAATGCGCTCTTCCGCGCATTTTCCAGACAAACCCCAACCCACTCGCATTTCTGCGGCCCTGACGCTACATAGCCACGATGACCGAATACCAGACCATCACCGCCGAAGAAGTCGTCCTGCGTGACGGCACGATCAAGCTGCACGGACCCGAAGGGTTCGCCGGGATGCGCAAGGCCGGGCGCCTTGCCGCCGAGATCCTGGACGAGATCGCCCCCCTGGTGCAGCCGGGCGTGACCACGGCGGCGATCGACGATGCCGTGCGGCAGATGACGCTGGACGGCGGCGCGGTGCCCGCCACGCTGGGCTATCGCGGCTATGAGCACAGCTCGTGCATCTCGATCAACCATGTCGTGTGCCACGGCATTCCGTCGGAAAAGACGCTGAAGGAAGGCGATATCGTCAACATCGACGTAACGCCGCTGCTCGATGGCTGGCACGGCGATTCGAGCCGGATGTACCTGGTCGGCGATGTCGCGCTGAAGGCGCGGCGGCTGGTCGACGTGACGCACGAGTGCCTGATGATCGGCATCGAGCAGGCCCGCCCCGGCGCGCGGCTCGGCGATATCGGCGCCGCCATCCAGACCTATGCCGAACAGAACCGCTATGGCGTGGTCCGCGAATTCTGCGGCCACGGCGTCGGGCGGCTGTTCCACGATGCCCCCGAAGTGGTGCACGCGGCGCGTCCGGGCACCGGGCCGGTGCTGCGCCCCGGCATGTTCTTCACGATCGAGCCGATGATCAACCTGGGCAAGTCGCCGGTGAAGCTGCTGGCGGACGGCTGGACGGCGGTGACGCGCGACAAGTCGCTCTCCGCGCAGTTCGAGCATTCGATCGGCATCACCGAGGACGGCTGCGAGATCTTCACGCTGAGCCCCAAGGGCCTGCACAAGCCGCCGTATTAAGCACGGGCAGAATAGCCCTCTCCCCTCCAGGGGAGAGGATTGGGAGAGGGGCCGCGTCAGGCCCCACCCCGCTCAGCTTCGGCCAGGCTCGCTACTCTCGCAAGCCTGCGTATCTCTCCCCGGCGGGAAGCGAGCGTCAGTCCCGCGCGGCCCGCACCGCCGCGCCGCCGGCGAACGGGGCGATCGCCAGCAGGACCAGGCTGACCGCGCCGGTCAACGCGATGCCGCCCTGGCCGCCGGTCGAAAGGCTGCCCGCGCCGAAGATCAGCAGCGGCACCGCCATCGGGATCACCAGCAGGCCCGACAGCGCCGTGCCGCCGCGCAGCCCCGCCGTCAGCGCCGCGACCGTGACGCCCAGCGCGGCGAGGCCCGGCGTGCCGGCCAGCAGGCCCAGTTCCACCGTGCGCAGCGCAGCGCCTTCCAGCCCCAGCAGCGCGGCGGCGGGCAAGGCGGCGAGCATCAGCGGCGGGCCGAAGCTCAGCCAGTGGGCCAGCACCCGCACCGCGACGATCCATTCCTCCGATATGCCGCGCAAGGCCCACTGATCGAACAGGCCAAGCTCGATATCGGGCTCGATCAGCCGGTCGAGCGGGAGGATCGCGGCCAGCAGCGCCGCCACCCAGATCACCCCGCCGCCCGTGCGCGCCAGCAAGGGCGCATCGGGCCCGACCGCGAAGGGATAGAGCATCGCGACCGCCAGGAAGAACAGGATCGGCAGCATGGCCCCGCCGCGCCGTCCGCCGAAGGCCAGCCGCGCCAGATCGCGCGCCAGCAAGGTCCCCATGCGGCCGATCACGCCGCGAACTCCGCCAGATCGAGCCGGCGCATGGCGGCCAGCGCGAAAGGCTGGTGCGAGGCGACCACGGCGATCCCGCCCGCCCGGCAATGTTCGGCCACCAGCGCCTCGACCAGCGCGACCGCGTGGGCATCCAGCCCGTTCAGCGGCTCGTCGAGCAGCCACACCGCCGCCTGCTGGCCGATCAGCCGGGCCAGCGCGGCGCGCTTGCGCTGGCCGGTGGAAAGATAGCGCACCGGCACGTCGCTCAGCCCGGCAAGGCCCAGCCGGGCGAGCTGGTTGTCCACCGCACCGTCGAGCCGCTGCCAGAAGCGTAGCGCACGGCCGAGCGGCATGTGCGGATCGAGCGCGGGACGCTCGTCGATCAGGCCGATCGTCCCGGCCCGCTCCACCGAGCCGGCGAAAGGCCGCATCAGCCCGGCCAGGATGCGGATCAGGCTGGACTTGCCGATGCCGTTGGCCCCGGCCACCTGCAGCGCCTCGCCGCCCGCAAGCTCAAGCGCCAGCCCACGGAACAGCACGCGGTCGCCGCGCCGGCAGGCCAGGTCTGTTGCGGCGATGCGTACCCCTTGCATGGCCAAGGGCGATAGTTGAAAGCACGCGCACTGCCAAGGAGAGCGCCATGGTCCCGACCCGATTGACCGATACGCAGCGCGATGCCGCGCTGGCCGAACTGCCCGAATGGCGCTTGCGCGGCGATGGCCTGGCCATCGAGCGCAAGCTGGCCTTCGCCGATTTCGCCGAGGCGTTCGGCTTCATGGCGCGCCTTGCGATCCATGCCGAGAAAGTCGATCACCACCCCGAATGGCGCAATGTCTACAACCGGGTGGAGATCACGCTGACCACGCATGACGCGGGCGGCCTCAGCCTGCGCGATGTCGCCATGGCGCGCGCCATCGACGCGATGCTGTGATGCGCCGCACCCCGCCCGCGCTGGCGATCTTGGCCGTGCTGGCGGCGCCGGCCGGCGCGGCCGAGCCATCGGCGCCGGCCTGGGCCGGGGTGTGGCAAGGAACCATCGGCAACCTGCCGGTGCGCGTCTGCCTGCAAGCCTCGCCAGGCGGCTACAGCAACGGCTCGTACTATTACCTCAGCCGCAAGCGGCCGATCGTGCTGGAGCGCGAGGATGACGGCAACTGGAGCGAGCGCGACGGTGGCGACGTGACCGGGCACTGGAACCTTGCGGCCCGAACCACCGACAGCCTGGCCGGCGATTGGCGGCAAGGCGCGCGCCGCCTGCCGATCGCGCTGACGCGCATGGCTTTTTCGCAGGCGGATGACCGGCCCTGCGCCAGCGATGCCTATTCCGCGCCGCGCGTGGTGCCAGCGCGGGTCTTGCGCAGGCCCGCCCGGCTTGGCGCGTTCGCCTATACGGAGTTGACTTACGATGTCGGGCCGAATTTCGAAGATGTCTCGATCGTCAGCTTCGCCTATCCCGAAAGCGAGCCGGGAGACCGCGCGATCAACGCGGCGTTGCGGTTCGATCCGGCCTTGCGCGATGGCGATGCCGATTACCTCGGCTGCTTCGAAGGCGCGCTGGGCAGCCTGGGCGTCGATGGCGATTTCCAGGCCGCGCGCGTACCCAAGCTGGCGAAGCGCGATTTCCTGGTGGTTCAGGAAAGCTTCGGCGGATCGTGCGGCGGTGCCCATCCCGATTACGGCTATGAATGGCGGGTGTGGGACCGCCGCGATGGGCACGAGATCGACCTGGCCGGCTGGCTGACCGACAAGGCCATTGCCGAGCGCGGCGAAGGCAAGGGCGCGCGCCGGATCACGCCGGCCCTGCGCGCGCTGGCGATGCGGCACATGGCGATCACCGATGCCGAATGCCGCGAGGCGGTGGCGCGGGAAGACTACTGGTTCCTCGGCCTGGCCGAAAATGGCTTCCTCATGACCCCGGCGCTGCCCCATGTCGTCGTCGCCTGCGCCGACGATGCCCTGGTGCCGTTCAGCGCGCTGGCGGCGTTCCTGGCCCCCGCCGGCCGGCAAGGCCTTGCCCGCCTGCGCGGCGCAAGGTGATCCGCCGGTTCAGAACGTGCCTTTGATCGAAAGGATGAAGATCGGCCCGATCAGCCGGTCCCGGCTTTCGCGAAAGGCGATGGGCGAGGCCCCGCGCATGCCGGTATAGACCACGCGTTCGCGGCGGGAGCGGGCATTGGCGATATTGTTCACCGCCGCGCGCACCGTCAGCCCCAGGATATCCTTGTTCTCCACGAAAGCGTCGATCCACATCGGCCCTTCCCACACGCGATCCTGCTGGTTGCTGCGATATCCGGGCTGGATGTGCTCGTGATAGAGGCCGCTGCCCCAGGCCCAGTCGCCACCGGGAATATCGTGGCGCAGGTTCAGTTCCACCAGGCGGTCGCTGAAGCCGTTCCAGTTGCGCTTTTGCCCGGTGAAGGGATCGCGCAGGCTTGAATCCTGCAACAGCACATGCGTGTCGAGCCGCGCGCCTTTCCAGCCGAGCGGCGCGAGTTCGAGCGTCGCGTACCAGTCGAACGCGGCCGCCCTGGCCTTGGCGATATTGCCCACCGCCTCGCCGCCGCCGGCAACCGGAATGATATCCACCCGGTCCTCGACATCGCGATAGGTCAGGATCAGCTTGGTCGATCCCCAGCGGCCCAGCCGCTTGTTCGCCTCCGCCTCGATCGACCAGTCCTGTTGCGGGCGCAGGTCCGCGTTCGAGGCGTTCTGGTTGTTGTCGTTCAGCGAGACGCTGGCGAGGAAATCGTAGAATTCGAGCTGGAGCACGCGGCGCTGCAGCTTGACCGACAGATCGAAGTCCTTCGCCGGCTTCCAGGCGAGCGAGACCGTGCCCTTGGGCCGGAAGAAGCTGCGCGTCGCGCCGCCCAGCCCAGTCTGGCTGATCGTCGAATGCTCGGCCCCGGCGGTGATCTGGAGCGAGAGCGTCTTGCTGATCGGCCGCCCGAAGCTGAGCATCGCTTCATAGCGATCCTCCCGCACCCCGCCGGTGCCATCGGGAAAATCGACGCTGACGAAGGCCGCGCGCACGGGATCGAATTCCGCCAGCGTCGCCACGCTGTCGAGCGTGTTGAACGCCGCCTCGCCCGATAGCTGCCAGTCGCCCCCCAGCATCGTCCAACCATATTCACCGCGCGCGATGGTTTCCGCCAGGTCGCTGGTCTGCGTGAAGCGATCGCCGCTGGCCGCCGACCCGTCGATCGGACGGTCGATCACCTCCTGCCGATAGGGTTCGTGGCGCGCGTTGGTCAGGCCGATCAGCTTGAGCCGGCCGGGGCCGAGCGCGAATTCATAATCGCCGCTGATCTCCCAGTTGCGCGTGTCGTTGTTCTCACGAATGCGACGGCGCCGATCGGCAAGGTCCGGCGATCCGGTGCGCAGGCTGGTTTCACGGTAGTGGTCCCAGCTGCGCTGGACGTGGCCGGCAAGGTGCCCGACCGAGGAACCCGGCCCATCGAGCGTGAGCCGCCCGGTGAGCTTGGGCGCATCGTAGTTCGAGGTCCATTCGTCGCGGCGCCGCTCGATGATCAGGCCCGCGGCATCGCGGATCAGCGTCGGCCCGCCCGCCGCGCTGCGGCCCGCGTCCGCGTTGTTGAGCCCCAGCTCGAACTCCACCGCGCCGCTGCGCCCGCTGACCGAGATGTCGCCGAACGTATAAAGCGCGTCGGCATAGTGCGCCCGCATCCGCCCGACCCAGGAAAACTGGCCGGAGAAGCCGTCGGCCTTGTAGACCACATCGGCGACCTGGCCCGAAAGCCCCGGAATATCGAGCGTGGCGCCATCGAGGATCTCGATCCGCTCGACATTGGCGGCCGGAATCCGGTTGAGCTGGGTGTAGAGATCGTCCGACTTGTTGGACGGGCGCGCGCCGTTGAACAGCACGTTGCCGGTCGCCTGGCCCAGCCCGCGCTGGGTATCGCTCTCGCGGATCGAGAAGCCGGGCACACGCGTGAGGATGTCCCACGCGTTGCGCGGCGCGAAGCGGGCGAAATCGGCCGGAACGAAGACCTGCCGCTGCGCCGCATCAGGCCTGGCGGGCGCGGGCGCCTCCGCCGTCACCGGCAGCTCGGTGCCCGCTTCGGCCCGGGCAGGTGCCGGGGCCAGAGGCAGGCCGGCCCCGATCAGCAGGGGCAAGGCGCGGAAATGTCGTCGCATTGTCCCTCCCTATGGCGTCAAAGCGGGCACGCATCGCCCTTCTACCGAAAAGTGCCAAATATTCCCTTGCCCGCACTGCCCGCGCGAACCGGGCCCGGCGATCCCCGATCGACCAACGGCGGACAACCATCTACGAATGTAGTCGGTTTGCAGCCCTTGGCCTACAGCCAGCCGGCCTGGCGATACCACTGCGCCGTCGCCTTCAGCCCCGCGTGGGTTTCGATCCGGGGCGTCCAGATCCGGCCCGGCACTGCGGCGCCCCGGCTGACGATCCAGTCCGGGTGGCTGAAATAGGCAGCGCGGTCGGCCGTCATCTTCGCGCGCGGGCCGCGCAGCATCCGATCGAGCCGGGCGGCGCGTTCCAGCGCCGCGCGCGACAGGCCGATGACGCGCGGCTGGCGCCCCACCGCCGCGCCGATCGCGCGGGCCAGCTCATGGTGGCTCCAGCCGCCGATCCGGCCATCGTCGGGCTCGAACCTGGCGCCGACAGGAGCCGTCCCGGCGCTGGCCAGCGCCACCAGCAGGTCGGCCAGATCCTCGACATGGATCACCGAGGCCCGGCCTTGCGCCGGCACCGGCACGAAGCCCCACTTGGCCGCGCGGAACAAGTCGAGCATCTCGCGATCATGCGGGCCATAGATCGCCGGCGGGCGCACGATCGTCCAGTCGAGCCCGCTGGCCGTGACCAGCTTTTCCGCCCGCGCTTTCGAGGCGCCATATGCCGAAAGCCCCGGCTCGCGCGCCGAAAGCGAGGAGACGAAGATGAAGCGGCGTACGCCTTCGGCCAGCACGGCTTCGATCAGGTTCATCGTGCCGGTGACATTGCCTTGCTCGAAGCCATGCGGATCGGGCGCGTTGACCACGCCCGCGACATGGATCACCACCGCGCAGCCGCGCACCAGCGCCGCCAGCGCCTGAGGGTCAGCCAGATCGCCCGGCACCCAGGCCACGCCCTCGCGCGGTTCCTGCGGCTGGCGCGCCAGCGCGGAAAGCCGGCGGCCGCTCGCCAGCACCCGGTCGATCAATGCCTTGCCGACGAAGCCCGTGCCGCCAGTGAGCGCGATGGTCATTTGAGGACGAGCTGGTCGCGGTGGACCACGGCCGAACGCGGCGCATAACCCAGCAGATCGGCGTGCGCGCTGGTGTGATGGCCCATGATCCGCGCGCATTCGCGCGAATCGTATTCGGCCAGGCCATGCGCGACGATCCGGCCTTCGGCGCCGGCGATGGCGACGGGATCGCCCCGCTCGAAGCTGCCTTCCACCCCGACGATGCCTTTGGCGAGCAGGCTGGAGCCGCGCGTCAATGCCGCCTCGGCGCCCGGATCGACCCGCAGCGTGCCTTTCAGCCGCAGTCGCCCGCCCAGCCACGCCTTGCGCGCGGCGGCCTTGCGGCGGGGCAGGAACAGCGTGCCGGTGCCGGTTGCCAGCGCGCGCGCGATCGGCGTTGCATAGGTGCCGTTGATGATGGCGAGCGAGATGCCCGCCAGCTCGGCGATCTGGGCCGCCTGCAGCTTCGATGTCATGCCGCCCGAGCCCATGCCCGAGCCCGACGTGCCGCTGGCCATCGCGTGGATTTCCGGCGTGACGCCTTCGACCAGCGGCAGCAGGCGCGCCGCCGGATCGCGCGGATCGCGATCGTAAAGCCCGTCAACGTCGGACAGCAGCAGCACCGCGCTGGCCCGCGCGGCCTGCGCCACGCGCGCGGCCAGCCGATCGTTGTCGCCGAAGCGGATTTCCTGCGTGGCCACCGAATCGTTCTCGTTGATCACGGGCACGGCGCCCGCATCGAGCAGCCGGGTCAACGTCGCGGTGGCGTTGAGGTAACGGCGGCGATCCTCAAGATCCTCCAGCGTCAGCAGCAACTGCGCGGCGGGATAGCCCTGCGTGCCGAAGAATTCAGCCCAGAGGCTCGACAGCGCGATCTGCCCGACGGCGGCGGCGGCCTGCGCATCGGCCAGGCTGCCGCGCCCGCCCTTTTCCAGCCCGAGCCGCGCCGCGCCCAGCGCGATCGCGCCCGAGGACACCACGATCACATCCTGCCCGCGCGCGCGCGCGGCAGCCAGTTCCTCGACCAGTTCACCCAGCCAGCTTCGCCGCACCCCTTCGGGCCCGACCAGCAGCGACGAGCCGACCTTGACCACGAGACGCGGACAGGCAGCCTTGTCGGCCAGATCGGAAAGGCGGGTGATGGACATGGGCGGGAAACTGACGGTCCGTTTGAAAAGGCGCGGAAAGAGCGCATTTCGCCGCGGCGGCAGGCGCATTTCCAAACGCGCCCTTAGGCGAAGTTGCCCGGCAGGAAAACCGCATCGTGCGGATCGGCCTGTGGAGAGTACGCCCCGCCCCGTCCGTCCGCCTTGCGGGCTTCCGGGCAAATGCGGCTTCACGGCGCCGCCCGACGGGCGTATCCTGACTTGGTTCATCGGCAAACGGAGTCTGGCCCCATGCCTTCAACCTTGCGGAACATCGGCCGACTGGCGCTGACCGGCATAGCCTTGACGGTGTTTGCCGTCCCCGCCAGTGCCCAGATCGCGCCCCGGGCCCCGCCGGGGAGCGAAAGTTCGCCCGATATCTTCGATGTGGGGCCGCACGATGCGGCCATCCCGCTCGACCGCAAGCTCGACGATGCCCGCGACAGCATCCATCGGGGCCGCAAGAACGGGGAGCTTTCGAAGGCCGAAGCGCGGGCCTTGCGCAAGGACGCGCGGCTCACCGGCACGCTGGCCGACCGTTACGGGCAGGACGGCACCTCCGATGCCGAGCGGCGCGAACTCGATACGCGCGTCCAGGTGCTGCAAAGCATGACCAACGCCCAGCGCTTCCAGACCCGCCAGAAGCCCTGAAAGGCCGGTATCGCGCCGGGCCGGCTCAGCGGCTCACAGCGGCGACCACGGCGTCTCGTCGTCCTCTTCGCGCTCGCCATCGGGCCGTTCGGTCACGGTGGCGGCCGGCAGGTAGCTGATCACCGCATCGAGCAGCGCGTCCATGCCCTGCCCCGTCGCACCGGAGATGGGGAACACCGCGTCGGCGCCCGCATCCTTCAGTTCCTCGGCGAAATCGGCGGCAAGCTCGGCATCGGCCAGGTCGATCTTGTTGAGCGCGATCAGCCGGGGCTTGTCTTCCAGACCGGCGCCATAGGCTTCCAGCTCTTCCTCGATCACTTGCATCGCCTCGGCCGGATCGGTCCCGGCGATGTCGATCAGGTGGATCAGCACGCGGCAGCGCTCTATGTGCCCGAGGAAACGATCACCGATGCCCGCGCCGTCGGCGGCGCCGGCGATCAGGCCGGGAATGTCGGCCAGCACGAATTCGCGCGCCTTGTGCCGCACCACGCCAAGCTGGGGGTGGAGGGTGGTGAAAGGATAGTCGCCGACTTTGGCCTTGGTGTTGGTCAGCTTGTTGATGAAAGTGGACTTGCCGGCGTTGGGCAGGCCGACAAGGCCGACATCGGCCAGCAGCTTCAGCCGCAGCCACACCCACATTTCCTGCGCGGGCATCCCCGGCTGGTGCTGGCGCGGGGCGCGGTTGGTCGAGGTCTTGTAGCTGGCGTTGCCGCGCCCGCCCATCCCGCCTTCCAGCAGGACCACGCGCTGGCCGGCATCGACCAGATCGGCCAGCACCGTTTCGCGATCCTCGTCATCGATGATCTGGGTGCCGACCGGCACCTTGATGACCAGCGACTGGCCGGCCGCGCCATTGCGGTCCTTGCCCATGCCGTGGCCGCCGCGCGGCGCCTTGAAGTGCTGGGTATAGCGAAAGTCGATCAGGGTGTTGAGCCCGGCCACCGCCTCGAACACGATATCGCCGCCGCGCCCGCCGTTGCCGCCATCGGGGCCGCCATATTCGATGTATTTCTCGCGCCGGAAACTCACGGCCCCCGGCCCGCCCGCGCCGGAGCGGATATAGATCTTGGCCTGGTCGAGGAAGTGCATTGGCTTGTTATCCGGCGGTCTTGAGAACTTGTCGAGTCGAGCGAGCGCGCGGCGAGCGACTGCGGGCCCGCCCATGCGGCGGTGGCTCATGTCCTCATCCGGCCTCCCCTTCGGGGCACGCGGGCGGGAAGGTCGGGTGGGGGCGTGGGCCGGCTTGCCGCGCGAGGCCGCACGTCAGTGCGGCCGGTCAACGCAAAATCAATTACTGGTGGAGCCGAGGGGGATCGAACCCCTGACCTCGTCATTGCGAACGACGCGCTCTCCCAGCTGAGCTACGGCCCCGTTCCAGCAATCGCGCGAAGCGGCAGCCCCGCGTCGCGAGCGGCCCCCTTAGCGGAGACCTTCCGCGCTTGAAAGAGCAAAATTCTCTTGCCGGCGCTTTGTTTATCGCAAGCGGCTTACTGCGAAAGACCCTGCACGCCCAGCACTGCGGGGGCGACCCCGACCGGCTGCGCGCCATAGCGGGCTTCCCATGCGGCCAGATCGGCGCGGTACTGATCGAAGCTGTTGAAGAACTCACGGAACGGCGTGTCCACCCGCGACAGCCCGAGCATCGTATAGCCTTCAAGCTGGCCGGCCGGAATCGCCTGCACTTCGTTCGACATGGCCAGCGCCGCGTTGCAGAAGGCCGGCATCACCGGCGGCAGCGCGAAATAGTTGTACACCTGCGTCTGGTAGGTTTCCCGCTCGCGGATGTAGCTTTTCGCGCCGTAGTTCTGCTTGAAGGTCTTATCCAGTTCCTTGTTCACCGCCGTCAGCGTCTTGGCGTGGGTCTTGAGGAAATGGCTGTAGCCCGCCAGGATCGGCGCATATTGCGGATCGAGGCAATTGAGCGCCGCGACGTTATAGGCCGAACGCAGGTTCCACAGCGCCTGCGCCGCCGAAACGCCGCGATTGACCGTGATGCGGGTGCCATCGGGCGCCAGCGGCGGCACCGTCAGCCCGGCCGGAGCACCCAGCGGCGGGTTGGGCCGGGGCGGGATCACTACCACGACAGGCGCGGGCGGTGGCGGGGGCGCCGGCTTGGGCGCGCAGGCGGCCAGCGCGGCGATCGTCGCGACAATCGCGCTGCCGGCGAAAAATCGTTTGGATAGAACGTGCTTCACCGAAACCACTCCATGCATCATGGCGATGGTCTAGCGCCGCTTGCCGGCAAAGGAAATGCCCGGCGCGACGACAATCGCACCGGGCATGTAGATTAATGTGGATGTATGCGCGATTAGTTGCGGTTGCCCATGAAGTTCAGCAGGAACTGGAACATGTTGATGAAGTCCAGATAGAGGCTGAGCGCACCCATGACGACGGCCTTGCCCGCGAACGGCGTGCCCGCGACCATATAGTATTCCTGCTTCAGCCGCTGCGTATCCCAGGCGGTGAGACCGGCGAAAATCAGCACGCCCAGCACCGAGATGGCGAGTTGCAGAACGGTCGAATGCAGGAAGATGTTGATCAGCATCGCAATCAGGATGCCGAACAGCCCCATGACCATGAACGAGCCCATCGCCGACAGGTTCTTCTTCGTCGTGTAGCCCACCAGGCTGAGGCCCGCGAAGGCCGCGGCCGTCGCGAAGAAGGTGGTCGCGATCGACTGCGCGGTGAAGACGAGGAAGATCGTCGAGAGCGAGAGGCCCATGACAACGCAGAAGCCCCAGAACAGCGCCTGGAGCGTCGCGGTCTGCATACGGTTCGCGCCGAAGCTCATGCCGAACACGAAGCCGAGCGGCGCCAGCGCGACCAGCCACCACAGCGGCGTGCCGATGATCTGCGCGGCCATGCCCGAACGTGCGAACAATAGCGCGACAATACCCGAAAGCAGCACGCCCGAGGCCATGTAGTTATAGATGGACAGCATGTGCTTGCGCAGGCCGGCATCATAGACAGTGCCAGCCGCGCGCCCATCCAGGCTCGGAGACGCACCGAAGCCCGGACGGGGCTGGGGGTCGTTCCAATTGGCCATTTCAAACTCCCTTTACCCGGCAAATGCGCCCAACGCGCGCCGGATAGACGCAATATCGCGTTGCGACCTTAAGTTTTCAAGAAAAACACGGTCCGATGCCGTGTGTCAAAGTGTATCACTGCGCCCGCGCCGCTTGCGCCATCTCGGCGCTGCGGTCATGCGCGGCCCGCATCGCGGCGGCGACCAGGCCCGCCAGCGCCTCGTCCCGGTCCAGCACGTCAAGCCCGGCCTGGGTCGAACCGCCGGGGCTCGCGACGCGGCGCGCCAGTTCGCCCGGCGCGTGCTCCGACCGTGCGGCCAAGAGCGCGGCGCCTTCGACCATGGCCAGCGCCAGCCGCTGCGACTGGCCCGCCGACAGCCCGAGCGCGACCGCGCCTGCCGCCAGCGAATCGATGAAGCGATAGACGAAGGCAGGGCCGCAGCCGGCCAGCGCGGTCAGCGCATCGAACAGCGCTTCGCTCTCCAGCCATTCGGGCGTGCCGAGGGGCGCCATCAGCGCCACCACATCGGCGCGCGCGGCCGCGTCCAGCCCGCGCGCCGCCAGCGCGATCGGCGACTTGCCGATGGCGGCGGCCAGGTTGGGCATGATCCGCACGATGCCGGCCGCGGCCGGGAAGCGCGCGGCCAGGCTGTCCATCTCGCCCCCCGCCAGGATCGAGAGCAGCACGGTGGCGCCGCCCACCAGCGGGGCGAGCGAGGGCGCCACGGCGTCCAGCGCTTGCGGCTTGACCCCCAGCAGCACCGCATCGAACGGCCCGGCCGGCAATTCGCGCAGCAGCGTCACGCCGGACGGCGCCTCGGCCATGTAGGGATCGACCACGGTGAAACGCGCGGGCGAAAGGCCACCCGCCAGCCAGCCGGCCAGCATCGCGCCGCCCATGTTGCCGCAGCCGACGATCAGGATCTTGCCAAAACGGTCCAATTCCAACTCCTTGCGCGAACCGGGTTACGCTTCGCCGGCCGCATCCACCAGCGCCGCCGCCAGCGCCTCGGCCGGCGTCTTGTCGCCCCAGAGGATGAACTGGAACACCGGGTAGAACCGATCGCATTCCTCGATCGCGGCCTCGACGATCATCTGCGCCTGCGAGGGGCCGAGCAGCCCGTCGTCGCCCAGCATCAGGCCGTGCCGGTACAGGATCACGCCGCCGTTCGACCAGACATCGAAATGGCCCAGCCAGAGCTGTTCGTTGATCAGCGCCAGCGCTTCGTAAAGCGCGGTGCGCTTGGGCTCGGTCACGCGGATCTCGGGCAGGCACAGCAATTGCAGCACGCGATCCTCGGGCCGCCAGATCGCCTGGAACTGGTATGTCGTCCAGCTCCCTTTCACTTCGGCGGAGATCTCGTCCTCGCCGATATATTCGTAAGGCCAGTCGCGCGCCTCGAACAGCGATGCCAGCATCTCAACCGGAGCCGCATCGTCGTCCTGTCCGATATCGTCCTGCACAGTTCTCATCGTTCCCGACATCCGTCCTCCTGGGTCGCCGCTTGGATGCTTCGGCAAGGGGGCGATGCACAATGCGGCCGGCCATAAGGCCTGCGCAAAACTCGATAACCCTGTTTACAGGATGTGGATAAAACTTTTCACCATGTTCCCGCGCTCATTTGGCGGGCAGCGCATCGACGACTTGCCCGGCGGGGCTGGTCCAGATGTGAGACCCGTCGATCCCGGCCTTGTCCAGCTGGGCGATGAAGGCGGTGGCGGCCTTGTTGCTTTCGAACGGGCCGGCCAGGATGCGGTTGGTCCGCCCCATGTCGCTGACATAGGCGGACTTGCCCTTGAACAGCGTTGGCGCCTGCTTGCTCCATTTGCGCCAGTCATAGGCGATCGCCGCCTTGTCGCGCCCGACGCCAAGCTGCACCCAGATTCGGCTGGGGTGGCTGGGCGGCGCGGGCTTGGCCGGCTTCTTGGCCGCCGCCTTCTTGTCGGCGGCGGCGGCGGTCTTGTCGGCCGCTTTCTTGTCGGCGGTTTTCTTGTCTTCGGGCGGTGTGGCGTCGGCCGGCCTGGCTTCGGGTTTCGGCTCGGGCCTGGCGGGTTCGATCTTGCGAATGTCCACCGCGCCCGAAATCGGCGCGGCCTGGGCCGAAGGGGTGCCGAGATCGGCGAAAGCCTCGGCAAGCGAAAGCCGCTCCCGCTCGGCCCGCGCGGATTCGGCAAGACCGGGCGTCGGCAGACCGGCAGCCACGGCGGCGGCGCGCGAGGCGGTTCCGGCCGGCGTCGCCGCTTCGAGGATATCGGCGGGCGACCGCTCGGCGGGCGGGGCCGTGCCGCCTTGCGAACTCGGCAGTGCGGAAAGATCGAAGCCGGCGTTGGGTGCGGCCCCCGGCGTCGAGGATGCCGGCGCGGGCGTCGGCACCGACGCTGGCGTGCTGGACGCGGGGGCCGGCAGCGAGGTCGCCGGTGATGGCGCCGCCGGCCTGGGCGCGGCGTCGGCCACGGCGACTCGCTGGGCCGCGACCGACGGTGGCGGGGCCGGCGTGGGCGCCGCGGCCGGTGTGGGAGCCGAAATGGGCGTCGGCGTCGCGTTGGCGAGGACCGGCGGCAATTCGCCGTCGCTGTCGCGCTCGATCGCGGGCTTGGGATCGGGCGGAGCGACGCGGACGGTATCGGCCCTGGCCAGCCGGGTCGCCTTGGCGGCGGCCTCGCGCGTGCTCGCGCGCGCCGCGCTCGCCTTGGTGCCGGACGCGGCCGCACCGTCCTTGCCCAGCGGCTTGCCTTGCGGGATCAGCGCGGCATCGGCGGCGGCAACGGTCGGCCGCGCGCCGAGCCTGGGGGCATAGGCGGCGATGCGCGGGTCGTCGTGGCCGATCTCGGAGGCGCGCGGGAACTTGCCGAGATTGGCCGCCGCCGCCTGCTGGGCCGGCGTCAGCCGGGGCATGTAGCGCAAGTAGGGCGCGATGCTCTGGGCAAGCTGGCCGGGCAGGATGGTCTCGGCGATCTGCACCGCCTGCTTGGTGTCGCCCGCGATCGCCAGCGTGAAGGCGCGCGTGCGCCAGGCCGGCTTGTCCTGCTTGCGCAGCAGCGGCATCAGCGTCGCTTCAGAACCCTTGGCATCGCCGGCAATGGCCTGGCTCAGCGCCAGGCGCATACGCACTGCGTCATCGTCCTTGCGGCTCAAGGCATCGGTGTAGAATTTCTGCGCGGTCGCGTTGTCGCCCACCAGATCATAGGCCAGGCCCCGGTCCGCGCCGATATCGGTCGGCGTGGCGCCGGCTTTTTCCGCCTGCTCGAACAGCGGGATCGCATCGACCGGATTGCCGCTGAGCACCATCGCGCCGGCCAGCCCGGCCTTGACCTTGGGATTGCCGGCTGCGATCTGGTCGGCCCGCTTGAAGAAGCCGGCCGCCGCCTCGACATCGCCCATCGCGTTGGCCGCCTCGCCCGCCTCGATCAGCGCATCGACATCGCGCGGATCGCGGCCCAGCCGCGACAGCGCGGCATTGAGGCGCAGGGCATCGCGCCCCGGCAAGGGCTGGACCACCGCGCGCGACACGGTGGGCACCGCGCCCTGCGTCTGCGCGATGCCGCACGCGGGAAAGCCCAGCGCCGCCGCCACGGCGGCGTTCGCGAGATAGCCCGCAAGCCTTCGATCGAACCTCAAACCGGCAACCACCTTCCTTGCAAACGGCAAGAGGCGCCGTGCCCGAGCATCGCTGCCCGGACAAGCCCGTTGCGGCAGGCAAGCTGAACCCAGCGCGAACGGGCCGGCACGGGCGAAAGGCGCGGCCGGAACCGGCCCCGCCTCGCCCAGCCGGGGCTTACTGGTTGTTCTGGCGCCCGAGGAAACGCGGAATGCTGATCGAACCGCCATCATCGTCCGATTCGCCGCTGTCCTCGCCCGCCGCCTTCGAACTGCGCGACAGGTTGGCCATGCGTTCGAACAGCGTGCTGCCAGAAGCCGCCGCGGCCCGGCCGGGCGCGGCCGGCGCCGCCGGTTCCTCGGCGGCGGCAGCCCGGCGCTTGACCGAAAGCGGGGTGATCGGTTCGTCCTGCCCGGCCAGCCGGTCGGCATCGGCCAGCAGATCGTCCTGCCGCTGGGCCGGCGCTTCCTCCGGCTGGCTTTCGAGCTGGTCGAAGCCGAGATCGAGCGGTTCGCCGCGCGTCGGGCGCACCCCGGTCAGGCTGGCATAGGCGCTTGCCGGCTTGCCGGCATCGGCATCCTCGATCTCTTCGCTGGCGCCCAGTTCCAGTTCGCCGGGCATGTCGTCCGGCTCCTGGCCAGCGGCTTCCTCGCCAGCGAAAGCGTCAAGCTCCAGCGGCGCGGCCTCGGGTGCGGGCGGCGGCGCGAAGGCGGGCGCGGCAGGCGCTTGCGGAGCGGGAGCGGTGCCGCGAGGGCCGCGCTCGAACAAGGGCTGCGCCTCGCCTTGCGCCGGAACGGCGGGCCGCACCGGACCGCGCGACATGCCCAGGTTGAGCGGGCGCGAGGCCTCTTCGGCCTGCTGCGCGGTCTGCTCGATGCCGGTGGCCACCACCGAGACGCGGATCTTGCCTTGCAGGTCCGGGTTGAAGGCCGAGCCCCAGATGATGTTGGCGTCCTGATCGACCAGTTCGCGGATGTGGTTGGCCGCCTCGTCGACTTCGAGCAGCTTCATGTCGTCGCCGCCGATGATCGAGATGATCACGCCCTTGGCGCCCTGCATCGACACGCCATCCAGCAGCGGATTGGCGATGGCGCGTTCGGCCGCTTCCAGCGCGCGGTTCGGGCCTTCGCCCTCGCCAGTGCCCATCATCGCCTTGCCCATCTCGCCCATCACCGAGCGGACGTCGGCGAAATCGAGGTTGATGAGGCCGGGCATGACCATGAGGTCGGTGATCGAGCGCACGCCCTGCTGCAGCACTTCGTCGGCCAGCGAGAACGCTTCCTTGAAGGTGGTTTCCGCCTTGGCGACCAGGAACAGGTTCTGGTTGGGAATGACGATCAGCGTATCGACGTGCTTCTGCAGTTCCTCGATGCCCGATTCGGCCGCGCGCATCCGGCGCGTGCCTTCGAACAGGAACGGCTTGGTGACGACGCCCACGGTCAGCACGCCCTTTTCGCGCGCGGCCTTGGCGATGATCGGCGCGGCGCCGGTGCCGGTGCCGCCGCCCATGCCGGCGGCGATGAAGCACATGTGCACGCCATCCAGCACGCGGTCGATCTCCGCGATGGTCTCTTCGGCGGCGGCGCGGCCGACTTCGGGCCGCGATCCGGCGCCCAGGCCCTGCGTGATATCGGGGCCAAGCTGGATGCGGCTTTCGGCGACGGCGTTGTTCAGCGCCTGCGCGTCCGTATTGGCGACGACGAAGTCCACCCCTTCGATCTGCGCCTGGATCATGTTGGCAATGGCGTTGCCGCCCGCGCCGCCCACGCCGATCACGACGATCCGCGGGCGCAACTCTTCGATGGCCGGCGGTCCGATATTAATGCTCATCTTGCTCTCCTGGCAGACACGCTCGGATTAATCCCTTGACCTTGTTTGATGGCATACTTCGACTCACCGAAGCAAAGCATCGCAAATCTTTGTCCACAACCCGCATTGCGAATTCCGCCCGATTCGCATCCGTATCGGGCACTTTCGCCACGGGACATCAGAAATATTCCTTCAGCGCGCGATAGACCCGGCTGACCATGCCCATGCCGCCATAGCGGATCGCCATCTGGTGCCGCGATCCCAGCGAGCGGATGTCGATCGGATCTGCGGCGGCATACAGCACCAGCCCGGCCAGCGTCGCGAAACCGGGCTTGAGGTGGGTTTCGGCAAGCCCGGTCAGATGCGGCACGCGGCCGATGCGCACCGGCTTGCCCAGCGCCGCCTGCGCGTAATCGGCCAGGCCGACCAGTTCCGCGCCGCCGCCGGTGAAGACCACCTGCTTGCCGCGCTGCTCATTGAAATGCAGCGCTTTCAGCGCCTTGTTCACTTCATCGAGCAATATGCCAAGCTGCCCGGTGATGACCGCGACCAGTTCGGCGCGCGGAATGCGGTTCTTGTCGTCGGCGTGGCGCGCGACCGGGCCGATCTCGCCATCGCCCGGCGCGTTGACCGGGATCATCTCGCGGTGATCGGCGGGGCTGGCGATGGCCGAGCCGTTGACGCATTTGAGCCGCTCGGCCTGGAAACGGCGGATACCGAAGGCCGAGGCGATCGCATCGGTGATGTCGGCCGATCCCATCGCGATCGAAGCCAGCCCCTTGAGCAGCCCTTGCGAATAGACCGCGACATTGGTGACTTCGGCGCCGAATTCGACCAGCGCCACGCCCAGGTCGCGCTCTTCGGGCGAAAGACAGGCCTGGCCCGAGGCGATCGGCGAGCCCACCACCGCCTCGACATCGAGATGGGCGGACTGCACCGCTTCGGTCAGGTTGCGGATCGGCGCGCCATCGGCCAGCATGACATGGATGTTGACGCCCAGCCGCTCGGCATGGAGGCCGCAGGGGTTGCCCACGCCATGCGCGCCGTCGAGCCGGTATTGCGCGGGCTGCGCGTGCAGCACCATGCGGCCGTCGGGCCGGATCGCGTCGCGCGCGGAATAAAGCAGCTGGTCGATATCCTCCTGCTCGATCCGCCGCCCGCCCATGTCGGTATCGACTTCGACCACCTGGCTGGCGAGCCCGGCGCCCGAACAGCCGATCCACACGCTCTGCACGCTGGTGTCGGCCATCTTCTCGGCCCGGTCGATCGCGTCGCGGATCGCGTAAGTCGCGGCGGACATGTCGGTGACATAGCCGCGCTTGATCCCCTGCGAGGCGCGGTGCCCCGATCCGAGCACGACCAGATCGCCCATTTCCGAAATCCCCGCGACGATCGCCGAGATACGGAACGAGCCCATGTTGACCGCGCCGAACACGCGGGTGATGCGGGGACCGGCCATTATTCGATCTCCTCCGGGGGTTTGCGCACGGCGCCGGCGTTCACCACCGCTTCCTCGTCTTCCCGGCCGGGAATGCGCAAGTAGATGCGATCCCGCGCGCGCATGTCGAACGCGGCGACCTTGCCGCCCAGCAGGCGGTTGGTGCCGTCCAGCCGCGCGAACGAGACGAGCGCGCCTGCCGATTCGCGCGCGCCTTCGGGCAGCGCCAGCACTTGCCCGGTCTGGAACGTCAGGTTCCAGCGGCGATTGCCGATCCATTCGGCCTCGCGCACGCGCGGCTGCAGCGCCGGCGCGGCTTCGAGCAGGCTGGCGAGCCCCACCACCTGCTGGCCCGCGCCGGGGCCGGACACGATGAGTCGCCCTTCGGCCGCCTTGCGGCTGATCGGCTCAAGCTCGTGGCCGGTCTCGTCGATCAGCACGAAGCGGTCCGCCTTGCGCAGTACCGCGTGCGGCTCGCGCTCGACGATGTCGATCACCAGCGTATCGGGCAACTGGCGCGAGACGCGCGCGTCCTTGACCCACGAGAGTTCCAGCAGCTCGTTGCGCAGCGCTTGCAGATCGACCAGCGGCATCGCCCGGTTCCGCTCGGCCAGCGCACGTTCGTAGACTTTCAGCTCGTTGAGGTTCTTCACCCCGCGCACTTCGACATGGACCACCTGGAAGCCGGCGTCGCCCGCGATCAGCGCAAGCTGCTGCTGCGCCATCGCCGGCACGCCCGCCATCGAGGCGACCACCCAGGCCAGCACCGCCGCGCCGCCCAGCATCGCCGCCAGGAACACGCGTTGAAGCTGGTCTTCTGAGAACGGCAGCCAGGCCATCACCGCGTCGAGCACGCTGCCGGTCGTCGCCTTGGCCTGCTTGACCTTGCGTTTCTTGCCTTGCGCCGAAGCGACCTTGCGCGCGCTCGTCGCCTTGCGACGGATCGTCTGGCTCATGCCGCCCCCTCCCGCGTCTTCGCACCCGCTTTCGCGTCATCCAGCGCTTCGGCGATGATCGCCTCGACCAGATCGGGATAGTCCATGCCGCAGGCCCTGGCCTGCTCGGGCACCAGGCTGAGCGGGGTCATGCCCGGCTGGGTGTTGACTTCGAGCAGGAACAGCCCTGCCACGCCCTGGCTGTCGTCCCAGCGGAAGTCCGACCGGCTGGTGCCCCGGCAGCCGAGCAGGCGATGCGCGCGCAAGGCGATGTCCTTGCAGGCTTCGGTGATGGCCTCGGGAAGCTCGGCCGGGCAGACATGCTCGGTCATGCCGTCGGTATACTTGGCGTCGAAATCGTAGAAGCCGGACTTGGGCTTCAGCTCGGTGACGAGCAGCGCCCGATCACCGATCACGGCGGTGGTCAGCTCGCGGCCGCGAATGAACGGCTCGGCCAGCAAGTGGCCGAATTCCTGCCACGGGCCCTTGGCCTCGCGGCTGATCGGATTGCCGTAATTGCCCGTCTCGGTGACGATCGCGACGCCGACCGACGAGCCTTCGTTGACCGGCTTCAGGACATAGGGCCGGGGCAAGGGATCGCGCTCATAGATCTCCTCGCTGTCGACGATACGCCCGCCGGGCATCGGGATACCGTGCGGCACCAGTGCCTGCTTGGTCAGTTCCTTGTCGATGGCGATCACCGAAGTGACGAGGCCCGAATGCGTGTAGGTGAGGCCCATCAGGTCCATCATGCCCTGCACCGTCCCATCCTCGCCCGGCGCGCCGTGGAGCGCGTTGAACACGACGTCGGGCTTGGCTTCGGCCAGCTTCACGGCCACATCGCGGCCCATGTCGATGCGCGTGACCTGGTGCCCGCGCGATTCCAGCGCCTTGGCCACGCCTTCGCCGCTCATCAGCGAGACCGGCCGTTCGTTCGACCAGCCGCCCATCAGGACCGCGACGTGGAGGTGAGGCAAGGCCATGCTCAAATCCTCCCCTGCAAGGGGCGGTGGCGGCGGCGCGGCCGCTCACGGAGGGGTGTCACGTCCAGCGGGGATACCCCTCCACCACCTGCGGCGGCCCCCCTCCCCTTGCGCGGGAGGATCTTACGACAAATGCTCACGGCCGCCCCACTCGCTGAATTTCCCATTCCAGTTCCACGCCCGAGGCGTCTTTCACCCGCCGGCGCACTTCCTCGCCCAGCGCCTCGATCTCGGCGCTCGTCGCATCGCCCGTGTTGATGAGGAAATTGGTGTGCTTTTCCGAAACCTGCGCGCCGCCGACCTGCAGGCCCCGGCAGCCGGCCTTGTCGACCAGTTCCCACGCCTTGTGCCCATCCGGGTTCTTGAAAGTGGAGCCGCCGGTCTTGCTGCGCAGCGGCTGCGACGCCTCGCGGCTGGCCGAAATGCGGTCCATCTCCGCCTGGATCGCCGCCGGCTCGCCCGGCCGCCCGCGAAACCGCGCGGCAACGACGATCGCGCCAGCGGGCAATTCGGAATGGCGATAGGTGTAATGCAGGTCGGCGACCGGCAGCGTCACCGTTTCGCCCGAGCGCAGGACCACGTCGCAATCGACGAGGATATCCTTGACCTCGCCGCCATAGGCGCCGCCGTTCATCCGCACGAAACCGCCGACCGTGCCGGGGATCGAGCGCAGGAACTCCACCCCGGCAATGCCATGGTCGCGCGCGGTGGAGGAGACGAGGATGCCGCTCGCCCCCCCGCCGCAATCGAGCGTGACCTCGTCGATACGCGTCACTTTGGCGAAAGCCTTGCCCAGCCGCACCACCACGCCCGGCACGCCGCCGTCGCGCACGATCATGTTGGAACCCAGCCCCAGCGCCATCACCGGCACCGCCGGATCGAGATCGCGCAGAAAGCCTTGCAGGTCCGCCAGGTCGCGCGGCTCGAACAGCCAGTCGGCCTTGCCGCCGGACTTGAACCAGACGAGCGGCGCCAGCGGCGCGTCGGGCGTCAGCTTGCCGGCGACTTGCGGGAGCGTATCAGCCATCACGCCGCCACTCTCCGCGCCGCGATGCCATCGGCCAGGCCCGCCGCCCACCTGGTGATGTCGCCCGCGCCAAGGCAGACGATCATGTCGCCGGCCGCGATCGTCCTGGCCAGCGCGGCGGCCAGATCGTCCGGCCCGGCGACGACATGCGCCTCGCGGTGGCCGCGCGCCTTCAGCCCGGAGACCAGCGCTTCCGCATCGACGCCTGCGATCGGCGCTTCGCCCGCCGGATAGACCGGCGCGACGTAAACCGCGTCGGCATCGTTGAACGCGGTCTGGAACTCGGCCATCAGGTCGCGCAGGCGGGTGAAGCGATGCGGCTGGACCACGGCGATCACCCGGCCCTGCACGCCTTCGCGCGCGGCGGCGAGCACGGCGCGGATCTCGACCGGGTGATGGCCGTAATCGTCGATCACGGTGGCGACGCCGGCACCGACCGGAATCTCGCCGACCTTGGTGAAACGCCGCTTGACCCCGCCGAACTTGGCGAAGCCGGAGGAGATGACGTTCTCCGCACAGCCCATCTCGATCGCCACGGCCACGGCGGCAAGCGCGTTCTGCACGTTGTGCCGGCCCGGCATGGGCAGTTCGATGCCCTCGATCCGCCGCGTCGAGCCGTCGCGCCCGCGAATGGAAACGTCGAAGCGGTTGCCGCCGGGAAACGGCGTCACGTTCTCGCCGCGCACATCGGCCTGCGCGGAAAAGCCGTACGTGATCACGCGCCGGTCGCGCACCTTAGAGATCACCGCCTGCACTTCGGGATGATCGACACAGAGCACCGCCGCGCCATAGAACGGCACGTTCTCGATGAATTCGACGAAAGCGTCCTTCACCTTGTCGAAGCTGCCGTAGTGATCGAGATGCTCGGGATCGATGTTGGTGACGACCGCGATCGTGCCGTCGAGCCGCAGGAAGCTGCCGTCGCTTTCGTCGGCTTCCACCACCATCCAGTCGCTGGCGCCCAACCGCGCGTTCGAGCCGTAGGAATTGATGATGCCGCCATTGATCACGGTGGGATCGACCCCGCCGGCCTCCAGCAGGCAGGCGACCATCGAAGTTGTCGTCGTCTTGCCGTGGGTGCCGGCCACCGCGACGGTGTTCTTCAGCCGCATCAGTTCGGCCAGCATCTCGGCGCGGCGCACCACCGGGATGCGCGCTTCCAGCGCGGCGACCACTTCGGGATTGTCGCGCTTCACCGCCGTGGAGGTGACGACCACCGCGCAGCCCGCGACGTTCTGCGCCGCATGGCCGATCATCACGGTGATGCCGCGCTTCCTCAGCCCTTCAACCACATAGCTTTCGGCGATGTCGGATCCTTGCACCGCATAGCCCAGGTTGTGCATCACTTCGGCGATGCCGGACATGCCGATCCCGCCGATGCCGACGAAATGGATGGTCCCGATATCGGTGGCGACGCCTTTCATTCCGATCTCTCCAGCGCGAAAGCCTCCGCCCCTTTCGCCGAATGCTGGCCGCCCATGCGGATCACGTCCATCAGCGGCGCGCCGCCGAAGCTTTCGACCAGATCGGCCAGATCGGCGGCGGCATTGGGATAGCCGCAGTTCCACGCGGCGTGCGCGGCATTGGCCAAGGTTTCGGGATGCTGCGCCATGGCCTGGATCTGCTTGGCCAGTTCGGTAGCGGTGAACTTGTCCTGCCGGATCGCGCGTGCGCCGCCGGCGGCGACGATCTCGCGCGTGTTGGCGGCCTGGTGATCGTCCGTGGCGATCGGCAGCGGGATCAGGATGGCCGGGCGGCCCACGGCGGTCAGCTCGGCAATGGTGGAGGCGCCCGCGCGGCCGATGAACAGGTGCGCGTCGGCCAGCCGCTCGGCCATGTCCTCGAAATAGGTCGCCAGCTCGGCCGGAATGCCGTGCTGGGCATAGCGTTCGCGCACCGTCTCGATATCCTCGGGCCGGCATTGCTGGATCACCTGCAAGCGCGAGCGCAGCGCCGGGGGCAGCATGGCAAGGCCATCGGGCACCACTTCGGACAGCACCCGCGCGCCCTGGCTGCCGCCGGTGACGAGGATGCGCAGCAGCCCGTCGGCGGTGAACGGCGGAAACGGCTGCTCGCGCAGCGCCAGCACTTCATCGCGCACCGGATTGCCGACCAGCGTGACCTTGTGCGCATACCTGGGCGAAAGCCGGTCAACCTCGCCGAAGCCGGTGGCGATGGCATCGACGCGGCCGGCCATGAAGCGGTTGACCCGGCCCAGCACCGCGTTCTGTTCATGGATCAGCGCGGGAAGCCGGGCCGATCGCGCCGCCAGCAGCGCGGGCAGCGCGGGGTAGCCGCCGAAGCCGACCACGGCCGAGGGCTGGAAGCTTTCAAACAGGCGCAGCGCCATGCGCCGCCCTTCCATGATGCCGCGCGCGCCCTTGATCCAGCCGATCGGGTTCATCCCCTCCACGCGCCCGGCGGGCAGGACATGCGCCGGCAGGGAAGCGGGCTTGCCGGGGATCGCCGCGCCCCGCGTGTCGGTGATCAAGGCGACGTGGTGGCCGCGCCGCTCCAGCTCGGTGGCCAGCGCGAAGGCGGGGATCAGATGCCCCCCGGTCCCGCCCGCGGCAAGCACGTAGTGGCGGCTGACGGCCGTCATGTCATCTCTCCAAGTTCGCTGAGCGAAAAGGGCTCGCGCCGGATAAACGGATTCCTGCGCGTGATCGCCAGCAGCAATCCGATGCACAGGCACATGGCCACGGTGGACGAGCCGCCATAGCTGATCAGCGGCAGCGTCATCCCCTTGGACGGAAAGAGCTGGAGATTGACCAGGATGTTGATGAAGGCCTGCCCGCCGAACTGCGCCACCAGCCCGGTGCCGGCCAGCACGGTGAACAGGTCTTCCTCGCGCACCAGCCGCACCAGCACGCGCAGCAGGATCGCAAGGTAAAGCGCGATGATGACCGTGCAGGTCAGGAGGCCGAATTCCTCGCCGATCACCGAGAAGATGTAGTCGGTATGCGCTTCGGGCAGCGACAGCTTGCGCGCGCCCATCCAGAAGCCGGTGCCCGTCCACCCCCCTGCCAGCAGCGTGCGCTGCGCCAGATCGACCTGATCGAACGCGCTGCCGCCGCCCAGGAAAGCGTCGATGCGGTGGCGGGCGTTGTCATAGAGGAAATAGGCCGCCGTCACGCCGACCAGCCCGGCCACTCCGGCCGCGACAATGCGGCGCACGTCGATGCCCGACAGCAGGATCAGCACGAACCAGGTGCCGGTGAACAGCATGGTCGATCCGAAATCGGGTTGCAGCATCAGCAGCACCGCGATCAGCCCCATCAGCCCCACGCTCATCGGCACGACCGGCAGGCCCGGATCGCGCACCCGCCACGAGAGGATCCAGGCGAGCATGATGGGAAAGCCGCACTTGAGGAATTCGGAAGGCTGGAACGAGGCGCCCAGATTGATCCAGCGCCGCGCGCCGTTCACCTCGAAGCCGATCACCGGCACCAGCGCGAGCGCCACCAGCATCGCCGCGCCGATCAGAATGCCGGCGCGGCGGGCCAGATCCTTGCTGAGCGCGGAGGCCGCGAACATCGCTGCCAGGCCGGCAAGCTGCCAGCGGATATGCAGGTAGAAGAAGTGCAGATCGCCCAGCCCCGCGTCGCTGGTCGACAAGCGACGGGAACTGGCGGGGGACGCGGCGGCGACCGCGACCGTGCCGATCGCCATCAGCACCAGCACCAGCACCAGCAGGCCGCGATCGATCTCCTGCCACCAGATGGCGAAATCGCCCCGGCGGCGGCTGCGATAACGCGTGACCGAGGTGCCCACGGAGCCAAGGCCGCGTGGCGGCAGGGGGGCCTGCGTCGCCATCAGTCGCGGCTCTCCGCCACCGGCTCGGCCTCGATCAGCGCTTCGACGATCTGGCGGAAGGCATTGCCGCGCGCCTCGAAATCGCGGAACTGGTCAAAACTGGCGCAAGCGGGCGAAAGCATCACCACGTCGCCGGGTCTGGCATCGGCCATGGCCTGGCGGATCGCCTCGGCCATCATCTCGCTGCGATGGACCTCGGTATAGGGCGCGAGCAGATCGGCGAACAGCGGCCCGGCATCGCCGATGGTATAGGCCGATGCAACATTGCCGAAATAGGGCGCGCATTCTCCCAGATCCTCGCCCTTGGGCAGCCCGCCCAGAATCCAGCGGATACGCGGGTTGGGATTGGGCGGAAACGCGGCCAGCGCCGGCGCGGCCGAAGCCGGGTTGGTCGCCTTGCTGTCGTTGATATAGAGCACGCCGCGCGCCTCGGCGACACGCTCCATGCGGTGCGGCAGCCCGCGAAAGGTGCGCAGCGCCGGGCGCCATTGCGATTGCCTGAGGCCCAGCGCCTCGACGATGGCCACCGCGACGGCGGCGTTCTGCAGGTTGTGCGGCCCTTGCAGCGAGGGCCAGTCCTTCTGCAGCTCGGCCAGCTCGGCGCCATCGACCTGGCGCACGCGGCCCGGCACGCGGCGCGCGGCCTGGATGCCGGCAATCGCGGCGGTTTCATCGTCGCCGACGCCGAACACCGCCTGATGCTCACGGTCCTGCATCGCGAAAAGCCGGGCTTTGGACGCGACATAAGCGGCAAAACCATCATAGCGGTCAAGATGATCGGGCGTGATGTTGAGCAGCGCGGCCACGTCGCAATCGAGGCTGCGTGTCAGGTCGATCTGGTAGCTCGACAGTTCGAGCACATAGACGCCGCCCGCCGGCAATTGCTCCTGCCCCAGGATCGGCAGGCCGATGTTGCCGCCGATGCGCACCGGCATGGCCGCGCTCTTGAGCAGGTGCTGGACCAGCGAGGTGGTGGTGGACTTGCCGTTGGTGCCGGTGATGCCGACCACGCGGTGCGGCGGCAGGGCCGGCCGGGCCAGCGCGAACAGCTCGATATCGCCGATCACCGGCACGCCCGCCTGCGCCGCCGCCTCCGCGATGGGATGGCGATTGAGCGGGATGCCGGGCGAGACGACGACGCCATCGTAACCGGTGATGTCCGCCGTCACCGGATCGGCCAGTTCCACCCGGCCGATCAGCGCCTGGCGCGGCTCCTCACGATTGTCCCACGCCATGACGCGCGCGCCGCTTGCCACCAGCGTTTCGACCGCAGCCAGCCCCGAGCGGGCAAGACCAAGGACCGCGTATCGTTTTCCGGCAAAGGCGGGCGAGACGATCATGCCTGTCGCTACCTCAGCTTCAAAGTAGACAGGCCAATCACGGCGAGCACAAGCGATATGATCCAGAAGCGGATCACGACGGTGGATTCGGCCCAGCCGAGCTGTTCGAAATGGTGGTGGATCGGCGCCATGCGAAACACGCGCCGCCCGGTCCGCTTGAAGAAGAACACCTGGATGATGACCGAGACCGCTTCGAGCACGAACAGGCCGCCGACCACCGCCAGCACGATCTCATGATGCGCCGAAACCGCGATCGCGCCCAGCGCGCCGCCCAGCGCCAGGCTGCCGGTATCGCCCATGAACACCGCCGCGGGCGGCGCGTTGAACCACAGGAACGCCAGCCCTGCCCCCATGATCGCGGCGCACAGGATCGCCAGCTCGCCCGCGCGCGGCACATGCGGGATGCCAAGATACGTGGCGAAGTCGGCGCGGCCGGCCAGGTAGGCGATGATCGCGAACGTGGCCGCCGCGACGATCACCGGGAAGGTCGCCAGGCCGTCCAGCCCGTCGGTCAGGTTCACGGCATTGCCCGCGCCCACGATCACGAAGGCGGCGAAGACATAGTAGAACGGCCCCAGCGGAATGAACCGGCCGCTGAGGAACGGGATATAGAGATTGGTGTTGAGCTGGCTGACGATGATGAATGCGGCGATCCCGGCCACCGCGAATTCCAGCAGCAGCCGCACCCGGCCCGAAACGCCCTTGTGGCTGCGCTTCGTCACCTTGTCGTAATCATCGAGGAAGCCGATCAGGCCAAAGCCGATGGTGACGGCCAGGCAAGCCCAGACGAAGGGATTGGTCAGGTCCATCCAGAACAGCATCGACAGGACCAGCGCGGTCAGGATCATCAGCCCGCCCATCGTCGGCGTGCCGCGCTTGGCCAGGTGCGTCTTGGGTCCGTCCTCGCGGATCGGCTGCCCCTTGCCCTGGCGCACCCGCAACATGCTGATGAAGCGCGGCCCGATGATGAGGCCGATGGTGAGCGCGGTCATCAGGGCGGCACCCGAACGGAACGTCTGGTAACGGAAGAGGTTGGCAAGCCCCTCGAAGTGAAACCATTCTGCTATGAGATAAAGCATCTGAGGGGGCGGAACCCGACCTTCCTATTTGCTGAGAGCCGATACGAGGGAAGCCAGGCCCACCGAATTCGAGCCTTTCACGAGGATCGCATCGTCCCGCTCCAGGCCCCATTTCCGCAAGGTATCCACAGCTTCCTCCACGGTTGCGCAATGCGCGAAGGTCAAGCTTTTGCCAAGCGGATTGGCCGGCGATTTCCCCAGTTCCTGGGCCAATGCCGCCATTTCGGGACCAACCAGCACGGCCCGGTCGACATGCGCCTCGCGCAGCGGCCCGGCCAGCGCGGCATGGAAGCCGGGCGCATGGCTGCCCAGTTCCTTCATCGCGCCCAGCACGGCGATGCGCCGGTGCGCCGGGGTGCGGCCAAGCTGCGCCAGCGTGGCGCGCATCGAGGCGGGATTGGCGTTGTAGCTTTCATCGATCAGCAGCGCCTTGCCGCCCGGCACGTCGATCTCGATCCGCGCGCCGCGCCCGGCCAGCCCTTCCATCTCGGCCAGCGCCACCCCGGCCGCGCCGAGGTCGCCCTTGACCGCGCGCACCGCGGCCATCACCGCCAGCGAATTGATCACCCAGTGCTCGCCGGGCGCCGCCACGGTGTAGCAGATGCGCCGGTCGCCCATGTCGGCGGTGACCAGCGACCCGCCGCCCAGCGCCGGCACGGTATCGAGCAGGCGGACATCGGCGTGGGCGGACTTGCCGAAGCCGATCACTTGCCCGGCGTGTTCCAGCGCGGCGGCGCGCAGCCGCTCGTAATGCGGGCTGTCGGCGGGGATGATGGCGACGCCGCCCGGTTCGAGCCCGGCGAAGATCTCCGCCTTGGCATCGGCGATCGCTTCCTCGGAGCCCAGCATCTCGATATGGGCCGGCGCGATCGTGGTGATGACGGCGACGTGCGGGCGCACTTGCCGGGTCAGCGCGGCGATCTCGCCCGCGTGGTTCATGCCCATCTCGAACACGCCGAACTGCGCCCGCGCCGGCATCCGCGCGAGGCTGAGCGGCACGCCGACGTGGTTGTTGTAGCTCTTCACCGAACGGTGCGCATCGCCCCGGCTGGCGCGATCGAGCGCGGCGAACAGCGATTCCTTCACGCCCGTCTTGCCGACCGATCCGGTCACGCCGATGATCTGTCCGCGTCCGCGCGCGCGGGCCGCCGCGCCCAGCCGCTCCAGCGCTTCGCCGGTATCGCGCACCAGCACGTGCGGCCCGCTGACCGGGCGATCGACCACGACCGCCGCCGCGCCCCTGGCAAAGGCCATCTCGACGAAGCGGTGGCCATCGGTGCTCTCACCCTTCAGCGCGAAGAACAGGTCGCCGGGCTGGACATCGCGCGAATCGATCTCGACCCCCGAGGCCAGGAAATCGGCATTGGCCGTGCCCCGAACCGCGCGCGCGACCGAAATCGCGTCCCACAGCGCGAGTGGGTTCTCATCGGTGTGCTCGGCAGGCCAGTCCAGGATACGCACTGCGGCATTCATCGTCATCGGTCTCCTCTCGCGCCAGACATTTCCCTGGCCACGGTTACGTCGTCGAATGGCAGCACGCGCGCGCCGGCGCCGCTGCCGATGATCTGCCCCTGTTCGTGCCCCTTGCCCGCGATCAGCACGATATCGCCGGGCCCGGCCGCCGCGATCGCCGCGCCGATCGCCTCGCGCCGGTCGCCGATCTCGGTCGCGCCGGGGCAGCCGGCCATGACCATGGCGCGGATCGCCCCCGCATCCTCGCCGCGCGGATTGTCGTCGGTGACGATCGCCAGATCGGCGCCCGCCGCCGCCACCCTGCCCATTTCCGGGCGCTTGCCCTGGTCGCGGTCCCCGCCCGCGCCGAACACGACGATCAGCCGGCCCTTCACATGCGGGCGCAAGGCCGCGATCGCCGCCTCCAGCGCGTCGGGCGTATGCGCGTAATCGACATAGACGGGCGCGCCCCTGGCCGAAACCGCCGCGCGTTCCAGCCGGCCGCGCACCGTCTGCAGGCGCTTCATCGCATCGAACGTGGCCGCGGCATCCCCGCCCGTCGCCAGCACCAGCCCGGCGGCGACCAGCGCGTTGGCGGCCTGGTAGGCGCCGATCAACGGCAGGTCGATGACGCGCACCTTGCCGGCATGTTCAATCTCCAGCTTCTGGCCCAGCTCGCCCGGCGTGCGCGACAGGAGGCGGATGTCGCGCCCTTCGGTGCCGACGGTGAACAGGCGCAGGTCGCGGCGCATCGCGTGCTCGATCGCGCGGACCGACCATTCGTCGTCCGCCCAGACCACCGCCGTGCCGCCATCGGCGACGACTTCGTCGAACAGGCGCATCTTGGCCGCGAAGTAATCGTCCATATCGGCATGGTAATCGAGGTGATCGCGGCTGAGATTGGTGAAGGCGCCGGCGGCCACTTCGGGCCCTTCGTTGCGGAACTGCGAGAGGCCGTGGCTCGATGCCTCGTAAGCGACATGCGTCACCCCTTCGCGCGCCAGGCCGGTGAGATTGGCCAGGAACGTGACGATATCGGGGGTGGTGAGCCCGGTGGACACGCTCTCGTCGCTGGTGGTGACGCCCAGCGTGCCGATCGAGGCGGCGCGGATGCCGGCCATGCGCCAGAGCTGGCGCGTCAATTCGACCGTGGAGGTCTTGCCGTTGGTGCCCGTCACCGCGACCAGCGTGGCCGGCACGGGCGTGAAGAAGCGCGCCGCCAGCCGGGCGAAAGCGCGGCGCGGCTCGGAATCGGCGAAGTGGATCGCGCCTGCCACTTTCGCGCCGGGCCGCGCGACCACCGCCACCGCGCCGGCCGCGATCGCCGCCGGGATGAAATCCTCGCCATTGAAGCGCGTGCCGGGAAAGGCACCGAACACGCAGCCGGGCGCGACCTTGCGGTGATCGATGGCGAAGCCGGTGACTTGCGCCTCTCCGCCCATCGCCAGCGGCATTCCCGCCGCTTCGGCCAGCGCTCCCAGTTTCATTCGCGCGACGCTCCCGGAATCAGCGGCTTGAGATCGGTGATGTCGATATCGCGCGTCTCGTCGGGCATGACGCCCAGCAAGGGGCCGATGCGCGGCACCACGCGGCTGACGACAGGCGCGGCGTTCCACGCGGCGGTGCGCTGGAACGAGGTTGCCTCGGTGCCTTGCGGCTCATCGAGCATGGCGATGACGACATAGCGCGGGTGGTCCATCGGGAAGGCCGAGGCGAAAGTAGAGACCAGCGAGCTCTTGCGGTAGCCCCCGACCCCCGGCTTTTCCGCCGATCCGGTCTTGCCGCCGATGCGGAAGCCGGGCGCATCGGCCTTGCGGCCCGTGCCATAGACCACGATCATGCGCAGAAGCTGGCGGATGCGCGCGCTGGTCGATGCCTTGAACACGCGCCGGCCGGCCGGAACCTGGCTGGGCTCCAGCTTGCGCAGCGTCGCCGGGCGCCAGATGCCGCCATTGACCAGCGCCGCATAGGCCGAGGCGAGGTGGAGCGGCGTCACCGCGATGCCGTGGCCATAGGACACCGTCATCGTGCGCAGGCGCGGCCATTCGCCCGAAGGCCAGATCGGAAAGCCGCGCTCGGGCAGCTCGATATAAGGGCGCTCGTTCATGCCGAGCGTTTCCATCGTCCGCTTCAGCCGCACCCCGCCCAGCTCGTCGGCGATCTGCGCGGTGACGACGTTCGAGGAATGGATCAGCGTTTCGGGCACGTTGAGCGAGGCGCCCATCGCGTGGCTGTCCTTGATGGTGAAGCCCGCGACATGCAGCGGCGCGGCCGGCCAGCGGCGGCCGAGATCGGTGACGGTGCCGGCGTCGAGCGCGGCGGCCACGGCGATCGGCTTGAACGTGGACCCCAGTTCATAGACCTGGTTGGTCACGCGGTTGAAGATGTTGGGCGTGCTGGCCTGATCGATCTTGTTGGGATCGAACGCGGGCAGCGAGGCCAGCGCCAGGACTTCGCCGGTATCGACATCGAGCACGATGCCGGCCGCGCCCTTGGCGTTCGATTCGAACATGCCGCGGCCCAGCTCGTCTTCCAATGCGCCCTGCACGCGCACGTCGATCGACAGGACCGATCGCGCGGTGCGCCCGGCCTGCGACAGGAGCTGCTCGTCAAGGTGCTTTTCCATGCCGAACTTGCCGTGCCCTTCGGCATCGATGAAGCCCAGCACGTGCGCCGCCATGGACCCCTGCGGATAGAAACGCTCGGTCTCGCGCGGGTATTGCAGCGCCGGCTCGCCAAGCTGGTGCACGCGGTTGGCCTGTTCGGGCAGGATGCTGCGGCGTAGATAACCGGGCTGGCCCGAAGCCAGCTTCGCCTCGGTCTCGGCCACGTCCAGGTCGGGGAAGATCGCGCCCAGCCGTTCGGCGATCTCGCGCGGGCTGTGCACCAGCGGCGGGCCGGCGGCCATCGCCTTGGGATTGAACCACAGCGAATAAGTGCGGAAATCGCGCGCCAGCGGCTGGCCATTGCGATCGACGATGGCGCCGCGCGCGGGCACCAGGCTGTCGAACAGGCCGCCCTGCTCGCGCACGTCGCCGGTCAGCCCCAGGAAGGCGACGCGCACCAGCGCCAGCGCGCCGATCCCCACGAACAGGCCCAGCACCCACAGCGCGCGCAGCTTCGCCACAAGCAACGAACGCTGGCGAACGTTGATCAGCTTGTGGCGGCCGGTCGTGACCGTGGTCGAGATCGCGACTGCGGTCATTCGGTGCCGGCTCTCGCCACCTTGATGCGGGCCAGGCGATTGCCCAGCTCGGCCGCATCGCGCACCAGCGTCCGCGCCTCGGCCCGGCCGGAGCCCTCCTCGCCCGAATCGCTCTTCACCGCCCCGCGCGCTTCGGCCGCGTTGGCCGGCGTGCCGGTGATCGGCGAGACCATGGCGATCACGGGATTGCTCGCGGCCGGTTCCGCCGCCGCGCCGTCGCCATGGGCCATGCGGATCGGCTCGGGCGCGCCGGGGCCGCGCGGCAGGCCCAGCGCGGCAAGCTGGCGTTCGCCTTCGATGTACTGCTCGGCGCGCGGCGCCTGATAGCCGAAATCGATGTCGTTGATCGCCTTGAGCTGCTGCTGGTTGGACCGCGTCTGGAACTCGGTCTGCAACTGGTCGATATCCTGCCGCAGCGCGACGATGTGCCTTTCGGTATCGTGGACCTGGCTTTTCACCGCGTTGACCCTGAGGCCAAGCCCCAGCGTCAGCGCGCCGAACAGCAGCAGCACGGTGAACCAGCCGATCGACTGGACGCGGTCACGGGTGAGGTTCATGCGGCGATCCTTTCGCGGGCGGGGGCATCGGTACGCACGGCGCTGCGCAATGTGGCGGAGCGGGCACGGGGATTGGCGGCAAGTTCGTCCTCGCCGGGGCGAATGGCCTTGGCCACCTGGGCGAATGTCGGCGCCGGGCCGCCGGTGCTCTGGGGCAAGTGGCGCGAGGTGGCGGTGGCCGCGCCGCTCGCCTCGCGCAGGAAGCGCTTGACGATGCGGTCCTCCAGGCTGTGGAAGCTGACCACGGCCAGCCGGCCGCCGGCGCGCAGCAGCGTCTCGGCGGCGGCAAGGCCCGCTTCCAGTTCGTCCAGCTCGCCGTTCACGTGAATGCGGATCGCCTGGAAGCTGCGCGTCGCCGGGTCTTTGGGCGCGCCGGGGCGATGGCCCAGCGCCTTGCGCACCACGCGCGCCAGATCGCCGGTGGTGGAAAGAGGACGGGCAGCCACGATCGCACGGGCCAGGCGCCGTGACTGCCTCTCCTCGCCGTAACGGAACAGCACGTCGGCTATGTCCGCTTCGGGCGCGGTGTTGACGAAATCGGCCGCGGTCGGCCCTTCCTGCGCCATGCGCATGTCGAGCGGGCCATCGCTGGCGAAAGCGAAGCCCCGCTCGGGCTGGTCGAGCTGCATGGACGAGACGCCGATGTCCATGGCCACGCCGTCGACGCGGGCGATGCCCGCCTCGGCCATGCTGGCGACCATTTCGGAAAAGCGCCGGGGATGGAGCACGAGGCGCGGCGGGGCGGTCCGCGCCTCGGGCCAATATGCCGGATTGTCGCGCGCCGCCGCGATCGCATAGGGGTCACGATCGAAGGCGTGCACGGTGGCACCGGCATCGAGCAGGCGGCGGGTATAGCCGCCCGCTCCGAACGTCGCGTCGACGATCAGCGTGCCGGGCCCGGGGCGGAGCGCGGCGATCACTTCATCGAGCAGGACGGGGATGTGCGGCGCGCTCATTTCTTGCGCGCCTTTGCGATTTCCTTGGCCGCCAGGTTGCGGCAGGCGGTCTGCGCGACGGCCCAGCTCTGGTCGAGCGCGTAGAGCTTTTCCGGGTTCCACACGGTGAAGAACCGGCCGGCGCCCTGGAAATAGAGCTGATCCCCGATATCGGCGAGCGCAAACAGATCCTCGGGCATGACGAAGCGGCCGCTGCCGTCGAACGGCACTTCATAGAAGCTGTGCAGGTCGAACGCGCGCTTGTCGGCATCGTATTCCTTGCCGGACTGGATGGCGATCGCCTGCTCCTCGCGGATCTGCTGGTCGAAATCCTCCACGCGCGAGAGGCCGAAGCCGGTCAGGCAGTCCCAGCGGTCATGCTTGCCCAGGCACAGCACGGCCTTGCCGCTCGATTCGCGCACCGTGCCGCGAAACTGGTTGGGCAGCACGAAGCGGTTCTTGTCGCGTAGCAGCGAAAAGCCCTGACCGCTGTAGATGTATGGCTGCCCCGCCATGCCGACCCGTTGACCCCCCGAGGTATTCCTCAACCGCAACAGACCTTCCCCCTGCCGCCGCGCGTGAACGCGACCGGCTCCGCACCCGCACGAGGCACGGCGAGGATCAGCCTTTCCGATGGAATGCCTACATATCGCGGGAATATTGGGGATTAAAGGAAAATCTGGGGATCAGCCGGAATCAAAAATTATTTCCTTATAGAATAGTGATTTAAATCATCGAGCGAATGGCACGATTTGGCGAATCCGCCACCGAATCGCCGCATTTGCGCGCACGAGGGCGCAATCGGCAGGGCCGATCCCCGTTCATCCCCATTTCTGACCGGATTTTAGTGCGCGCGCGGCTCGGCCAGGCGTGCCAGCAAGGTGTCGAGCGCGGCGCGGCGCGCGGCAAGGTTTGGCGAATCGCCGGATTCGAACAGCGCCGCGTCGGCGACGGCGATCACTCGCCCGGCACCGATGCGGCATATGGCGAGCAGGCCGCCAGCTTCCGGGACGCAATCGGGCGAGCCAGCTCGAAAGCGGCCCGGCAGATTCACGGGCAAAGCGCCCCGCGCCAGTGGCACCGTGCGCTCGCCCGCCGCCTGGGTCTCGTCGAATTGCAGCTCCAGCCCCCAGCGCGCGAGGATCGGCGAGAGCAGCGCCACGTCCTGCGGACGGCGCGGATCACCCAGCGGGTGGATCGAAGGCGCGGTCAGCATCGGATCGGCGAACAGCAGCACGCGCCCGCCCGCCCGCACCCAGTCATCCAGCGCGACGTTCTCGCGGGGGGACAGCGGCCGCGGCTGGGCCAGGATCAGCAGCGCGTGCGGCGGCAACGGCAGCTTGCCGTCGGGCCCGTCGAGCGTATCGAGCGGGCGCAACGCGCCATGCCGCCCGATCGTGGCAAGCGCCCAGTGCGGCTCACCCGCGCGATCGAGCAAGTCGGACAGGCGCGCGCTCTCGTGCCAGGCGATCGGCAAGCTGGTATAGAGCCCGATTGGCCGCGTGACCGGCTGGCGCGCTTCCTGCGCGCGGCCGCAGCCGGCCAGCGCGGCGAGCGCGATCAGCGCGCACAGCGCGGGGCGCGAGCGCCTATCGCTTCTTGAGCAGCGCGCCGGACTCCGCATCGGCGGTCTCGCTCGGCGAGGGATCGGCCGAAGGCACCACGCCGATATCGGCCAGCGGATCGCTGGCGGCCTTCTTCGGCGCGGCGTCCACCGCGACGACATCCTTGATCGGGTCCTGCACGTCGGCCAGCCGCGCGCGGTCCATGATGATATTGGCCAGCCCGACGATCAGCAGCATCGCACACAGGCCGAACAGCCCCACTTGCAGACGGTGCACGGCCTGCGAACGCAGTTCCCGCGCGGTGGGCGGCGTATAGTGCTGCGGTGCCCGGATCGTTTCCACCAGCCGGGTTGGGGCGTTGTCTGCCATCGACGAAATGATAGCCTACTGCGCGAGCCAGGGGAAGACGGGCAAACCCTTGGTTTTGAGCCAATCGGCATTGTAGAGCGTGGAGAGATAGCGAAAGCCCGTGTCGCACAGGATCGTCGCCACGCGCGTGCCCGTGCCCAGCTTGCGCCCCAGCGCCACCGCGCCTGCGACATTGATGCCCGAGGACAGGCCCAGGCACAGCCCTTCCTCGGCCAGCAGCCGCGCGACCCATTCCAGCCCTTCCTCATCGGAAATGCGGAACTGCGTGTCGATCGGCGCGCCATCGAGGTTGGCGGTGATGCGCCCCTGCCCGATCCCTTCGGCCACCGAGGAGCCTTCGGCCTTGAGCTCGCCGCAGGCATAGTAGTTGTAAAGCGCCGCGCCGTGCGGATCGGTCAGCGCGATCGTCACGCTCGGATCGAATTCCTTGAGGCCAAGGCCCACGCCGGCGATCGTGCCGCCAGTGCCGGCGGCGCAAGTGAAGCCATCGATCCGGCCTTCCATCTGCTCCCAGATCTCGGGCGCGGTGCTTTCGATATGGGCCTTGCGGTTGGCGATGTTGTCGAACTGGTTCGCCCAGACCGCGCCGGGCGTCTCTTCGGCAAGCCGGCGCGAGGTGTGGACGAAATGGCCGGGATTGGAAAAGGGCGCCGCCGGCACCAGCACCAGTTCGGCGCCAAGCGCGCGCAGCGTGTCCATCTTCTCGCGCGACTGCGTCTCGGGCATGACGATCACCGTCTTGTAGCCCAGCGCGTTGGCGACAAGGGCCAGGCCGATGCCGGTGTTGCCCGCCGTCCCTTCCACGATCGTGCCGCCGGGCAGCAGGGTGCCGCGCGCCTCGGCATCGCGCACGATCCACAGTGCCGCCCGGTCCTTCACCGAAGCGCCGGGATTGGCGAATTCGCACTTGCCCCAGATCTCGCAGCCCGCCGCCGCGCTCGGCCCCCTGAGCAGGACGAGCGGCGTGTTGCCGATAAGGTCGAGAGTGTCGCGCCGGGGCTCAGGTGCAGTCATGCGGCGAGAAGTAGGAACTCGAACGGGCCGGCGCAAACGATTCGCGCCGGCCGGGTGAAAAGCCGCCCCGTGGGCGCGGCCTTCTCAATCGTCCCGCACGCTCAATCTTCCTGCGCGCTCAATCTTCCTGCGCGATCGTCACCTTGCAGCCTTCGAGCACCCCGGTCACGGGAACCTGGCAGGACAGGCGCGAGAATTCGTTGCGGTGGTCCGAGCTGTCGAGCAAGTCGTTCTCGTCCTCGCTCATCGCCGGCAGCTTGTCGATATAGGCCGGGTCGATGTGGACGTGGCACGTCGCGCAACTGCAGCAGCCGCCGCACAGCGCCAGCAGCTCGTCGAAGCCGTTGTCCCGGATGACTTCCATCAGCGTCCGGCCCTCGGCGGCATCGACGCTCGATTCCTCACCCGACTGATTGACCACGATGATCTGCGGCATATTGGCTCTATCCCCTTTTGAGACACCCTGTATCGGTGTTTGGCCGAGGCTGCTAAAGGCTGACGCCGGTTTTGGCAAGGCAGAGGGTGCATGGGTCTTACGGCAGAAGCATTGCGCGAAGGTCTGGATACGATCGCCGCGCGCGATCCGCGCATGGACCGCGCCCTGGCGATCGCCGGCTATCCCGAGCCGCGCATCCGGCCTACCGGCTATGCCACGCTGCTGCGCACGATCGTAGGCCAGCAAGTCAGCGTGGCCGCCGCCGCCTCGGTCTGGGCCCGGCTGGAAGCGTTGCTGGGCGAAGGGCTGCCGCCCGAAGACCTGCTTGCCGCCGAGTTCGACGCGCTGCGCGGCTGCGGCCTGTCACGCCAGAAGCAGGGCTACGCCCGCTCGCTGTGCGAACTGGTCGTGGCCGGGACGCTCGATCTGGAGAACTTGCCCGAGGACGACGAGGCGGCGATCGCGCAACTGGTGCGGATCAAGGGCATCGGGCGCTGGTCGGCCGAGATCTACCTGCTGTTCGCCGAGGGCCGTCCCGATATCTGGCCGGCCGGAGACCTGGCGGTGCAGGCCGGCCTCCACAGGATCCTGGAGCTGGGCGAGCGGCCGGGCGAAAAGGATACCCGCGCACTGGCCGAAGCCTGGCGCCCGCATCGCGGCGCGGCGGCGATCTTCACCTGGCACTGCTACAACAATCCGGCGTTGTAAGCTGCGCCTGTGGGCGTGAGCTGGGGCGGCAACGAAAAGCGCTCTTCCACGTATTTCCCAGCAGATTCCCCACGGGTCTTGCGGGAAAGCGCCGCTACTCCGCCGGCGCGGATGTCTGCCCGGCGACCGCTTCGGCCGCCTTTTCGCGCGCGTCGCGCCGTTCGGTGAACCACATCAGCACCATCGTGCCTTCGAACAGCAGCAGCAGCGGCACGGCGAGCAGGAGCTGCGAGACCACGTCGGGCGGCGTCGCCACGGCGGCGATGATGAAGATGCCGACGATCGCATAGCGCCGCGCCGAGGCAAGCTGCGCGCGGCTGACAATGCCCGCGCGGTTCAGCAGCATCAGCAGCACCGGCAGCAGGAAGCTGATCCCGAAGGCCAGGATGAACTGCATGACGAGCGCGAGGTAATCGCTGGTGCCCGGCAACGCTTCCAGCTTGAGCCCGCCCTTCTGCCCCTCGAAGCCCAGGAACCAGTGGAAGGCCGTGGGCATGACGACGAAATAGGCCAGCGCGGCGCCCATCGTGAACAGGATCGGCGTCGCCACCAGGAACGGGAAGAAGGCCCGCTTTTCCTTGGCATAGAGCCCCGGTGCGACGAAGGCCCAGAGCTGGTTGGCGATGATCGGGAAGCTGAGGAAGAACGCCGCGAACAGCGCCACTTTCACTTCGACGAAGAACGCTTCGTAAAGCTTGGTGTAGATCAGCCTGCCCTGACCGGGGGGGAACGCCCCGGTCAGCGGGCGGACGAGGAAGCCGAAGATGGCCCCGGAATAATAGAAGCAGACGGCAAAGGCGATGCCGAACGCGAACAGCGAACGCATCAGCCGCGTGCGCAGCTCGATCAGGTGATCGAGCAGCGGCGCCTGGGTATCGTCGATATCCGAATGGCGAAGGACCATGGCCTAGCGCTCCCCGATTGCAGGCGGCGCGATCATGGCGGCGGCAGCGGCAAGAGCGGTTCGGCCGCCGGCCGGGCCGAAGCGTCGGGCGATGGCGTGGCATCCGCCGCGGCGGCGATCGGCGGCTGCATCGCTTCGGCATCGGGCAGCACGGGATGGGCCTTCATGATCGCGTCGTTCTGCTCACGCCACTTGCGCTCCATGTCCTCCAGCTCGGCATCGCGCACCATGGCGTCGATGCCGGCGCGGAAGTGGCCGGACAGGCGGCGCATCTTGCCGATCCAGCGCCCGGCCGTGCGCAGCGCCATCGGCATGTCCTTTGGCCCGATGACGACGACCGCCACGATGACGATCATCAACAGTTCCGAGGCGCCGACGTCGAACATTCAGCTTGCGCCCGTAAGGATCAGGACTGGCCGGTCTTGGTCTCGCTCGGCGTCGGGGCGCCAGCGCCTTCGGCCGACGGCGAGGCGATCTGCGCCGGCGGCGTGGCGGGCGCGGAGCGGTTCGCCGTCTCCTCGTTCACGCCTTCCTTGAAGCTCTTGATGCCCTTGCCGAAGTCACCCATGATTTCCGAGATGCGGCCACGGCCGAACAGAATCAGGACCACGAGCAGCACTATGATCCAGTGCCAAAGCGATAGGCCACCCATAAGAATCTCACTCCGAAATTTCGTGTTCGTCCGGGGCTCGTCCCGACGGGGGCCTATCTAGCCACTTTGCCCCGGACTTGCGAGTCCGATGGGCAATTCCGCTTCGGCGGAATCTTCGTCCCATGCGGCGGTTGTCACGCCCGTGTCATCCGGCTTGCCCAGCGCCAGCTCGATCTGCGCGTCATCGACCGGATCGAGCAGGCCGGCGGCGCGCAATTCGTCAATTCCGGGCAGTTCGCGCAGCGAGGCAAGGCCGAAGTGGGTCAGGAAATCGGGCGTCGTCGCATAGATCACCGGGCGGCCGGGCACCTCGCGCCGGCCGACGATCCGCACCCAGCCCGCTTCCATCAGCACGTCGAGCGTGCCCTTGGCGGTCTGCACGCCGCGAATCGCCTCGATCTCGGCGCGGCTCACCGGCTCGTGATAGGCGACGATCGCCAGCACCTCGGTGGCCGCGCGGCTGAGGCGCTTCACCTCCTCGCGCTCGCGCCGCAGCAGGTGCGCCAGATCGGGCGCGGTCTCGAAGTGCCAGCGCTTGCCCCGCTCCACCAGATGCACGCCGCGCCGCGCATAGTGCCGCTGCAATTCGGCCAGCGCCTCGCCCACGTCCGCGCCGCCCAGGTGGGTCGAGATCGCCTCGGCGGTCATCGGCTGGCCGGCGGCGAACAGCGTCGCCTCGACCGCGCGGACCAGTTCGTCGGGCCTTTGCGGTTCGGGCGCGCTCACCCGCGCACGGCCTTGAGGCGCAGCGGCCCGAAGATCTCGTCCTGCGCCAGCTGCGCCTGGCCCGTGCGCGCCAGTTCCAGCGCGGCCACGAAGCTGGAGGCCAGCGCCGAGCGGCGCAGGCGCGGATCGGCCCATTCGCCTTCGCGCGGCGGCGGCAGGAACTCGCGCAGCTCCATCCAGTCCAGCGCCACGCCGAGCATCGCCGAAACCCGCGACAGCGCGCTGTCCAGCGTCATCACCATGCGTTCGCGCACCATGTGGACCACCGGCTCGGCCCGGACCTTCACGTCGCCATAGGCGCGCACCAGATCGAACCATTCGCATTGCCAGCGGTTGCGGCGATCGACGCGCAGCCCCTCGGGCGCGCCGCGCGCGAAGACGTCGCGGCCCAGCCGGTCCCGCGCGATCAGCCGCGCCGCCGCCTCGCGCATCGCCCCCAGCCGCTGCAGGCGCAATTGCAGGCGCAGCGCCAGTTCCTCGGGGCTGGGATCTTCCTGCTCCTCGCGCGGGAGCAGCAGCGCCGACTTGAGATAAGCCAGCCAGGCCGCCATCACCAGATAGTCGGCCGCCAGTTCCAGCCGCAGCGCCTCGGCCCGCTCGATATAGGTCAGGTACTGGTCCACCAGATCGAGGATCGAGATGCGCCGCAGATCCACTTTCTGCCGCCGTGCCAGATCGAGCAGCAGGTCCAGCGGGCCTTCCCAGCCGTCCAGCTCCAGATAGAGCGCCGCGTTGGCCGTGCCGGCGCTGGCGACGCCGTCCCATTCGTCCCCGGGCGGCGCACCCGGTGACAGGTCCGTCGTCACGTCCGTTCCTCGGTAAAGGCCAGCAGCGTGTCACGCCGGGCGATCAGCTCGGCCTGCCGCCCGGCCCGGCTTTCCGCCGCGATCGGGCCTTTCGCCGAGGCGAGCGCGCGGTGCAGGCGCCGCGCGCTCGCCTCGGCCATCACCGGCAGGCGCTGCGCGATGCCCACCATGTCGGCCATTTCCGCCCAACAGTTGAGCGCGATGTCGCAGCCCGCCGCGATCGCCCGCTCGGCCCGCTCGGGCACCTCGCCGGAAAGCGCGTCCATGTCGAGATCGTCGGTCATCAGCAGGCCGGCAAAGCCGATGCGCTTGCGGATCACCTCGCCGATCACGAAAGGCGAAAGCGTGGCCGGATTGGCCGCGTCCCACGCGGTGTAGCGGACATGCGCGGTCATTCCCACGGGCACGTCGGCCAGCGCACGGAACGGATGGAGATCGGCCTCCAACTCAGCCTCGCCGGCGGTGATGGTGGGCAGTTCCTTGTGGCTGTCGGCCAGGGCGCGGCCATGGCCCGGCATGTGCTTGACGCAGCCGACGATCCCCGCCCGGCCCAGCCCGGACAGCGTCGCCCGGCCCAGCGCGGCCACCCGCATCGGGTCCGCCCCGAAAGCGCGATCGCCGATCACGTCGGTCGCGCCGGGCTGGCGGATGTCGAGCGAGGGATGGCAATCCACCGTCACGCCCACTTCGGCCAGGTCGATGCCCATCGCCTCGGCGCTGCTGCGCGCCGCCTCGATCGCGCTGGCGGGGGCGACATCGTAAAGCCGGTCGAACGCCTCGGCGGGCGGATAGGCGGGCCATTCGGGCGGCTTCAGCCGGGCGACCCGGCCGCCTTCCTGATCGATGCAGATGAACAGCCGTTCCCGCCCGTGGAGCGCGCGCAGATCGTCGGTCAGCGCGCGAAGCTGATCGCGGTTGGCGATGTTGCGACCGAAAAGAATGTAGCCGGCCGGATCGCAATCGCGAAAGAACGCACGTTCCTCATCGGCAATCGTCAGCCCGGCCAGACCGAATATCGCAGGGACCATGCCGGATGATTTTCAGGAATCGGCGATTCCCGCAAGTCCGCGCGAAGCCGGGGATGTGCAAAACGCCGCGCGGCGATGGCGGGAAGGTCCGCTCAGGGCTTGACCTGGCAACTGATGTTCGCGGCCTTGAGGTTGCGGCACAGGGCATCGGCGGCGGCCCGGTCATTCGCCACGGCCTGCAGCCGGTAGACGGTGCCGATATCGGCCTGCCCCTGCAGGATGCGATGGCGCACGCCGCTGAGGCTGGCGGACTGCTGCGCCAGCCGCGCCCAGCCCTTCTCCGCCGCGTCGCGCGTGGAATAGGCGCCCACCTGCACGCCGATGCCCGAGGTGTCGGCGCCGGCGGCACCACTGGCCGAAGGCGCGGGCGAAGGGGTGCCCGAAGGCGCGCCCGATGCCGAAGCGGCCGGCTTGGCCACGCCATCGAAGCCCGGCCTGGGCGCGGGCGCGCTTTCGTCGATCTGCACCGGCCGGCTCTGCCCCTCGGCCACGGCGAAGCGCGTGTCGCCCGTGCCGCTGACGACTTCGCCGCCGGGATTGTCGGGCTTGACCTTGTAGGGGCCGCTGGGCGCGGTGATCGTGCCGCCATCGGCGACAAGCTGCTCGTCGGGCCGGTCGCGCGTGGCCCACCAGATGCCGCCGACCAGCAGGCCCAGCGCTGCCAGGCCCAGCAGGACCAGCGCGATCACCTGGCCAGTGCCGTATCCGGCATATTCCTCTTCATCATCATCGCCTTCCAGCCAGGGCAGGCGGGTATCGTCATCGCCCAGGTCAAGCTGCGCGGGCTCGTTGCCGAACGGCGCGCCTTCGTCGTTCTCCGCGAAGGGATCGAAAGGCTGTTCGCGATCGTTCTCGGGCAGGTTGTCCGCAGCCGCCATGGTCACATTTCCTCCACCGCCTCGACGCCGAGCAGCGCCAGGCCGTTCCTGACCAATTGCCCCATCTGCGCGGCCAGGAAAAGCCTTGCGTCGGTAAGGGCCGCATCCTGTGTCAGGATGAAGCGCTTTTCCGGCCGATCGTTGCCAAGGTTCCAGTAGCCGTGGAACGCGGCGGCAAGGTCATGCAGGAAGAAAGCGATGCGGTGCGGCTCGCGCGCGGCGGCGGCGGCTTCGACCAGGCGCGGGAACTGCGCGGCAAGCTTGACCAGCTCCAGTTCCTCCTCGCCCAGCAGCTCGATCGCGCCGGCCTGCGGCGCGCGTCCCTCGGCGTCGGCCTTGCGCAGCGTCGAGCGGACGCGGGCGTGGCAATACTGGACGTAGAACACCGGATTGTCCTTCGATGCTTCCACCACCTTGGCGAAATCGAAGTCCATCTGCGCCTCGGGCTTCCTGGTCAGCATGGTGAAGCGCACCACGTCCTTGCCCACTTCGCGCACCACGTCGGCCAGCGTGACGAACGTGCCCGCCCGCTTCGACATCTTCACCGGCTCGCCATTGCGCAAGAGCTGGACCATCTGCACCAGCTTGATCTCGAACGGCGTGGGCACGCCATCGGCCCCGGTCATCGCCGCGACCGCCGCCTTGATCCGCTTGACCGTGCCGGCATGGTCCGCGCCCCAGATATCGACCATCGCGTCGGCGGTCTGCGCCTTCTGGAAATGATAGGCGAGGTCGGCGCCGAAATAGGTCCACGACCCGTCGGACTTCCTGATCGGCCGGTCCTGATCGTCACCGAACCGGGTAGAGCGGAACAGCGGCAGCTCCACCGGCTCCCAGTCCTCGGGCGTCTTGCCCTTGGGCGCTTCGAGCACGCCGTCATAGACCAGATCGCGCGCGCGCAGCCAGGCCTCGGCCTCGGCCGGCTTGCCGGCGGCCTGGAGTTCCGCCTCGGACGAGAACAGGTCATGATGGATGCCCAGCAAGGCCAGATCGGCCTTGATCATCACGATCATCGCGGCGACCGCGCGCTCGCGGAACAGGACGAGCCATTCGCTGTCGGGCGCGGCGGCGTAGCGATCGCCGAATTCGCCGGCCAGCGCCTTGCCCAGCGGCACCAGGTAGTCGCCGGGATAGAACCCCTCGGGAATCTCGCCGATATCCTCGCCCAGCGCCTCGCGGTAGCGCAAGTGCACCGAGCGGGCGAGCACGTCGACTTGCGCGCCGGCATCGTTGACATAGTATTCGCGGATCACCTTGTGCCCGGCGAATTCGAGCAGCGTGGCCAGCGCATCGCCCACCACCGCGCCCCGGCAATGGCCCATGTGCATCGGCCCGGTCGGGTTGGCCGAGACGTATTCGACGTTGACCGTGGTGCCCCCGCCCATGGTGGACCGGCCATAGTCCGGCCCCAGCGCCGCGATCACGCGCAGCTCCGCCAGCCAGGCGGCGGGGGCAAGACGCAAGTTGATGAAGCCGGGCCCGGCGATCTCGGCACTGGTGACTTGCGGCAGCTTCACCAGTTCGGCCACCAGCGCCTCGGCCAGATCGCGCGGCTTCAGGCCGGCCGGCTTGGCCAGCACCATCGCCGCATTGGTGGCCAGATCGCCGTGCGCCGGATCGCGCGGCGGCTCTACCGTGATCGCGCCTCGCTTCAGCCCGCCGGGCAAGGTGCCCGCCCCTTCCAGCGCATCGAGCGCGGCGGAAAGGTGGCCCGAAAAGGCGGCGTAAAGGGTCTGCGTTTCTGTGCTCATGGGGCGCGCGGTTAGCCGGTTTGGCGGCGTAAGTGAACCTCAAGCTTGGCCAGGCGGGATCGCGGGGCGGCGCATTCGCTCCCCCTCGCGCGGCCCCGCCTGCATCCCTTGCGCACGGCGAACCTTCAAAACCCTTCCGTTTTCGCGTATCGGCCCGGTCCATGCCCCAAATCCCCGCCCCGAAGACCTACCGGGTCAAGAGCTTCGGCTGCCAGATGAACGTCTATGACGGCGATCGCATGGCCGAGCTGCTGGCCGAGCAGGGCCTCTCCGCCGCCGCCGAGGGCGACGAGGCCGATCTGGTCGTGCTCAACACCTGCCACATCCGCGAGAAGGCCGCCGAGAAGGTCTATTCCGACATCGGCCGCCTGCGCCGCGAGGATGGCACTAGCCCGCTGATCGCCGTCGCCGGCTGCGTCGCGCAGGCCGAGGGGGAGGAGATCATGGCGCGCGCGCCTTCCGTGCGCATGGTCGTGGGCCCGCAGGCCTACCATCGGCTGCCGGCGATGCTGGCCGAAGCCGCCGCCGGCCAGCGCGTGACCGACACCGACATGCCGGCCGAGACCAAGTTCGCCGCCCTGCCTCCCCGGGGCCAGGGCGACCGCCGGGTGGGGCCGACCGCGTTCCTCACCGTGCAGGAAGGCTGCGACAAGTTCTGCACCTATTGCGTCGTGCCCTATACGCGCGGCGCCGAAGTCTCGCGGCCTTTCGCGGACCTGATCGACGAGGCGCACCGGCTGGTCGATGCCGGCGCGCGCGAGATCACGCTGCTCGGCCAGAACGTCAACGCCTGGGCCGGCGAGGACGGCAAGGGCCGCGCGATCGGGCTTGACGGGCTCATCCGCGAACTGGCCGCCCTGCCCGCCCTGGCGCGCATCCGCTATACCACCAGCCACCCCAACGACATGGCCGAGGGGCTGATCGCCGCGCATGGCGAGATCGCCAAGCTGATGCCGTTCCTCCACCTGCCGGTGCAGGCGGGCAGCGACCGGGTGCTCAAGGCGATGAACCGCAGCCACACCGTGGCCAGCTACCTCGCGATCCTCGACCGGGTGCGCGCGGCCCGGCCCGACATCGCGCTGTCAGGCGATTTCATCGTCGGCTTCCCGGGCGAGACCGAGGCGGAGTTCGCCGAGACGCTCGCGCTGGTCGATGCGGTCGGTTATGCCCAGTGCTTCAGCTTCAAGTATTCGCCGCGCCCCGGCACACCCGCCGCGACGATGGCGGGCCAGATCGCGCCCGAGGTGATGGACGAGCGGCTGCAGCGCCTCCAAGCCGCGCTCAACCGCGACCAGCTTGCCTTCAACCGTGCCTCGCTCGGCCGGACCTGCGAGGTGCTGGTGGAGCGCAAGGGCAAGCATCCCGGCCAGTGGCTCGGCAAGTCGCCCTGGCTGCAATCGGTGCATTTCGCCGGCGAGGCGGCGATCGGCGAGATGGTGCGCGTGGAGCTGGCCGAGGCCGGGCCCAACTCGCTCCATGCACGGCTCGTCGAGAACGTGGCGCTTGCCTGAGCGTTTTCCCCAGCGCCGCCGCACCGTCACGCTTGCGCTGCACAGGCGCGGCACTATCGTTGCGAATCGAAGCTGATCCTTCCCTCGAAAGGAGTGCATGGCCCGAAAGACCGCCCGCGCCGATACCCTGGCGGCGCTTCGCCCGGAAACACCTCGCCGCGCAAGGATCGAGGTGCAGTTCGATGAGCCTACGCTGCTCGGCGCGCTTTTCGGCCAGTTCGATGCCAATCTCGTGCAGATCGAGAACCGGCTGGGTGTCTATATCGCCGCACGCGGCAACCGCATCCAGATCGAAGGCCCCGAAGACGCCGTCGCCCGCGCGCGCGATACGCTTACCGGCATGTACCACCGGCTCGAACAGGGGCAGGATCTGGATGCCGGCGCGGTGGAATCGCTGATCTCGATGTCGGCCGAACCCACGCTCGAAGGCATCATCGCCGGCGACGAAGGCGCGCCGCCGATCATGATCCGCACGCGCAAGAAAACGATCGTGCCGCGATCGGCCACGCAGATCGAATATATGCGCGCGCTGGCCCGGTCGGACATCATCTTCGCGCTCGGCCCGGCGGGCACCGGCAAGACCTACCTCGCGGTCGCGCAGGCGGTCAGCCAGCTGATGACCGGATCGGTCCAGCGCCTGATCCTGTCGCGTCCGGCGGTCGAGGCGGGCGAACGGCTGGGCTTCCTGCCCGGCGACATGAAGGAAAAGGTCGATCCCTACCTGCGCCCGCTCTACGACGCGCTCTATGACTGTATGCCGCCCGAGCAGGTGGAGCGGCGCATCGCCAGCGGCGAGATCGAGATCGCGCCGATCGCCTTCATGCGCGGCCGCACGCTGGGCGATGCCTTCGTCATTCTCGACGAGGCGCAGAACACCACGCCCGCGCAGATGAAGATGTTCCTCACCCGCTTCGGCCAGAACAGCCGCATGGTGATCTGCGGCGACCCGCGCCAGGTCGACATCCCCGGCGGCGACGCGATGAGCGGGCTGGCCGACGCGGTCGGCCGGCTCGAACGGGTGGACGGCATCGACGTGGTCCGCTTCAGCAGCGCCGACGTGGTACGCCACCCGATCGTCGGACGGATCGTGGAAGCCTACGAAGGCAAGGATTCCTGAGGCCTAGCGCCTGTCAGGCCATGGAACTCGATATCGCCATCGAAGCCGCCTGGCCGGACGCGACCGACTGGGAAGCACTGGCCGAAGCGGCCGCCGGAGCGCTCGCCACCAGCGCGCCCGAACTGGCGAACCCGCGCCTTGCCGCCAGCCTGCTGTTCACCGACGACGCCGAGGTCCACGAACTCAACCGCGAATGGCGCGGCAAGGACAAGCCGACCAACGTGCTCTCTTTCCCGATGGTGGAACGCGCCGAACTGCTGGCCCTGCCCGCCGGCGGCCCGCCAGTGCTCTTGGGCGACATCGCGCTGGCGCTGGAAACCTGCGCGCGCGAGGCGGCTGAAAAAGGCGTTTCGATCGAAGCCCACGCAGCGCACCTGATCGTCCACGGGCTGCTGCATCTGGCCGGGCATGACCACGAAACCTCCGACGCCGATGCATCCGCGATGGAGCGGCTCGAAACAAAGACTCTTGCTCTTTTGGCCATCGCGGACCCATATGGCGATGGAACTTAGGCTTTAGGGGCAAGCAATCGAAATGGCCGAAAATGGCCGCCACACCGAGTCCGGCGCGGGAGACCCGGACAGTAGTGGCTCGCTTTGGCGAGTCATCCGGCGATTATTCGTATCCGATGTCGATCAGTCGCTGCGCGCGCAGATCGAGGAAGTCATCAACGAGCACGAGGGCGAGAGCGATGCCGACGGCAAGGCCAACGGCGATCTCTCGCAGCTTGAGCGGCAGATGCTGCGCAACCTGCTCCACTTCAGCGAGCACGATGCCGACGATGTCGCGGTGCCGCGGGGGGAGATCATCGCCATTGCCGCTTCGGCCAGCTGGGACGAGGTGGTCGCCGCCTTTGCCGAGCACGGCCACAGCCGGATGCCGGTCTATGGGGAATCGCTCGACGAGATCGTGGGGATGCTCCACATCAAGGACGTGTTCACCATCCTGGCGCGCGGCGAGGCCCCGCCCCGGGACTGGTCGGCCCTGCTGCGCCAGCCGCTGTTCGTGCCGCAGGCGCGCGGCGCGCTCGACGTGCTGGCCGACATGCGCGCGCGCCGCATCCACCTGGCGGTGGTGATCGACGAGTATTCGGGCACCGACGGGATCATCACCATCGAAGATCTGGTCGAGGAAATCGTCGGCGATATCGAAGACGAACACGATGACGCGCCAGAAGAACTGCTGGTGCCGCTGGAACATGGCATGTGGGATGCCGATGCGCGCGTCGAACTGGAAGATCTCGCGGAGAAACTTGATCCGCGTCTTGCCGAAGTCGAAGAAGCCGTGGATACTCTTGGGGGGTTGGCCTTCGTTCTTGCCGGACGGGTTCCAGAAGTTGGGACCATTCTCGATCATGAGAGCGGCTGGCGGATCGAAGTCACCGGGGGTAACGAACGCCACGTCACGCGGCTGAGATTGCACCCGCCCGCCGATGAACACGAGGAAGAACCCGAATAGGCCGCGCGGGCAAGGCACCGGCGGCGCCAGCGGAAGAAAAGACCAGCATTGCCAGTACGCCGCCTTCCTCCCCTTCGCGCTCTTGAGGCTTTCGTGCGCGTCGTCCGTCTGGGTTCCGCCAAGGCGGCGGCGAACGAGCTTGCACTTTCGCCTTCGGCCCTCTCGCGCCGGGTCGCCGCGCTGGAGGACTTTACCGGCAAGCGCCTGTTCACGCGCCAGCACCAGGCCATGAAGCTGACCGACGAGGGGCTGGCCTTCTACAACGTGGTCGGCCCCAAGCTGGAAGAGCTGGCCGAGGCGGTGGAATCGCAGATCGACCGGGGCCAGGTGCTGCGCCTGCATCTGGGCGTGCCATCGCTGTTCGGCGGCCAGCGGCTGTTCCCGCGCCTGCCCGAGCTGCGCAAGCTGCACCCGCGCCTGCACATCGACATCGACACCGGGCCCCAGCTCGATTCGCGCGTGGGCGACAGCATCGACGCGGCGATCGTGCTGTCCAAGGAACCCGATCCGACGCTGTACAAAGTGCAGCTGGAACAGAACAAGGTCTATGCCATCGTCTCGAAGGAGATGGCCGCCGAGCTGGGCGACGTGCCCGACCGGGCCAAGCTGTCCCGCCAGACCTTCCTGATCCACAACGACTTGCCCGACAGCCTGGATGCCTGGAAAGCCGCGATCGGCATGGCCGATCTGGAACCGGCTTCGGTCGATCGCTTCGATTCGGGCCAGCTCGTGCTCGAAGCCGCCGCGCAGGGGCTGGGCATCGCCATCATGCATGACGACCATTTCCGCCGCGCGCACGATGACCGGCTGGCCCGCCTCTATGACATCGATGTGCCCAGCCCCTATCGCTACTGGTTCGTCTGCCGCCAGAAGGATCTGGAATCGCGGCCAGTGAAGATCTTCCACGAATGGATGCTGCAAGCCGGCCTCTGACCGGCCGAACCGACAAGGTGAACCGATGAGACCCCTGCTTCGTCTGGCCAGCGCCGCGCTGGCCCTGTGCGCCACGCCAGCTATCGCCCAGGAAACCCCCGCGCCCGATCCGGCGCGCGTGCAACTGGCTGAAAAGACGGTCGATTATGTCTTTCCATCAGGCACTTACGCCAAGATCATGAACAAGTCGATGGACGCGCTGATGGACAACATCATGCAGTCGGTCACGGCCATGCCGATGCGCGATCTGGCCGCGATGGGCGGGATCGACAAGGAACGGCTCGACAAGATGGGCCCGGCCACGATGCAGGAAGTGATGCTGATCCTCGATCCCGTGTTCGAGCAGCGCATGAAGCTGACCACGCGCGCGATGATGGGCGAGATGTCGGGCCTGATGACCCGGTTCGAACCGGACATCCGCGAAGGGCTGGCGCAGGCCTATGCCAGCCGGTTCGATGCCCGCCAGCTCGCCGAACTCAACGCCTTCTTCGCCACGCCCACCGGCGCGGCCTATGCCGAGCAGTCGATGCTGATCTTCACCGATCAGGCGGTGATGACGCGGATGCAGGCTTTCATGCCCGAAATGATGAAGCAGATGCCGGCGATCATGGAAAAGGTCAAAGCCGCCACCGCCGGCCTGCCCGAACCGAGGAAGCCGCAGGATCTGGACAAGGCCGAGCGCGCCAGGCTGGCCCACATCCTGGGCATTCCCGAAGACAAGCTGGACAAGCCCGGCGGCTAGCGGATCAGCGTTCCGGGTTCGGGCGGCAAGCCCCATTTCAGGTTCTCGGCCTCGCCCGCCGGCGGATCGGTGACGTGGTTGGCCTTGCGCGAGGCTTCGGCGCGCGGGCTGGCCCGGGCGGCGATCCAGGTCAAGCATTCGGCCAGATTGCGGATCTTGTGCGCCCGCACCGTATTGGCCTGCGGCGCGCAATTGATCACCAGCATGTCCTGCCGCACCGGCATTTGCCGCTGGCGCAGGTTGCCCACGATATCGCCGCGTTCGGAGATCGCCACCCGGCGGTTGGCGTTGACCGGCCCGGTCAGGTCATAGCGCGGCGAGGTGTTGAACACATAGGCCGCCACGCCTTCGACGTCCTGCGAGACCTGCAGCGCGATCGCCCCGCCCAGCGAATGGCCCGTCACGACGATCGGCACGGCGGCAAGACCCGCCTCGTCCAGCTTGCGGCGCTGCTCGCGATAGAGCGCAAGACCCAGTTCGCGCTGGGCACCGCCGATATTGCCGTGGAACCAGTCGGCCGCCTGCCGCACGTCGGTGCCGCGAAACGCGATGATCCGCCGTTTCGGCCGCGCCCCGCCCTCGACCAGATCGTAGACCGCATAGGCAAAGCCATAAGTCTTGCGATCCTGCGGCGGCGCCAGCTTGAGCGCGGCGCGCGCGGCCGGATCGCCATGCGCGGCCCGCCGTTCCAGCGCGCATGTCCCGCCGTCCGGCCCGCGCTCCACTTCGCGGAAGCGCCCGCCCAGATCGAACGGCTCGATATCGTCGCAATAGGTGTTGGTTGAAAGCTGGGCATATTCCCAGCTCTCCTCGGCCAGCGCGCGGGTAAAGCCGCACCAGCCGCCCGGCTCGCCGGTGCAGGGGCCATGGGCCTGGGTGAGATCGGGCAGGCTGCCGACGCAGCCCCCCAGCATGGCAAGCGGCGCCAGCGCCAGCGCCGCCCGCCAGATCATGCCGGAAAGGCCCGCCCGCCTCTCGCCGCCTCAGCCCTCGCTGATCGTCGCCTTGACGATCTTGCCCGGATGGCGCGGCGGCTCGCCCTTGGGCAGCGCGTCGACATGTTCCATGCCTTCCACGACCTGCCCCCAGACGGTGTACTGCTTGTCGAGGAACGTCGCGTCATCGAAAACGATGAAGAACTGGCTGTTGGCCGAATGCGGATAGCTGGCCCGCGCCATCGAGCAGACGCCGCGCACATGCGGTTCGGCGCTGAATTCGGCCTGCAGGTCGGGCTTGTCCGAACCGCCCATGCCGGTGCCGTCGGGGCAGCCGCCCTGCGCCATGAAATCCTCGATCACGCGGTGGAACGTGACGCCGTCATAGAATCCCTCGCCGACCAGCTCCTTGATCCGCGCGACATGGCCCGGCGCCAGGTCCGGGCGCAGCTTGATCTTGACGTCGCCGCCCCCGTTGCCGGTATCGAGCGTAAGCGTGAGGTATTCGTCGGCCATGGCAAATCTCCTGTGAATTTTCGCTCCCTATAGGGACTGGTGTCACAAAGTCATCAGCGGCGGCCATCGGCGGTTGCTTTTCATCCCCGCGCCCTTAGACCCCTCGCCCATGACTCCCGAGCAACTCGACGATACCGGCGTGGCGGAGGCTGAAGCGGCCCCCGAAACCTCGCCGGAAAGCGCGAGCCACGACGGGGAAAACCGCCTCAAGCCCGAATTCTGCCGCAGCGTGCAGGAAGCCCTGCGCGACGAAGACTATGACCGGGTCTATGACCTGGTCGAGCCGCTGCACCCCGCCGACATCGCCGACCTGTTCGAGCTGACCGACGACGACCTGCGGCCCGAGCTGGCCATCGCCATCCGCGACCTGATGGGCGTGGAAGTGATCGCCGAGCTGAACGACTGGGTGCGCGAGGCGCTGGTCGAGCGCCTGCCCGCCGATGTCGTCGCCGAGATCGCCGAGCAGCTCGAGACCGACGACGCGGTCGCGATGATCGAGGATCTCGATCGCGAGGACCAGCGCGCGATCCTGGCCGAGCTGGACCCCGAAGACCGCGCCGCGATCGAGGCCGCGCTCGCCTACCCGGACGAATCCGCCGGCCGCCTGATGAGCCGCGATTTCGTCGCGGTGCCCGAGCACATGACCGTGGGCGACCTGATCGATTTCCTGCGCGACAACCGGGAATTGCCCACCGAGTTCTGGGAAGTGTTCATCGTAGATCCCCGGCACCGGCCGATCGGCACTTGCGCGCTCTCGTGGATCCTGCGCACGCCGCGATCGATCAAGCTGACCGACGTGATGATGCGCGACCAGTCGCTGATCCCGGTCGGGATGGACCAGGAAGAAGTGGCGCTGCGCTTCCAGAAGTACGCGCTGATCTCGGCGGCCGTGGTGGACGAGGCGGGCCGGCTGGTCGGCCAGATCACGGTCGACGATATCGTCCACATCATCCAGGAAGAAGCCGGCGAGGACGTGCTGCTGCTGTCCGGCGCGGGCGAAGGCGACATCTACGAACCGATCCGCGATGCCTATTCGGCGCGCGTACGCTGGCTGATCGCCAACCTGGGCACCGCGATGATCGCCAGCTTCATCATCGCCTTCTTCGACGCGGCGATCGAAAAGCTGGTCGCGCTGGCCATCCTGATGCCCATCGTCGCTTCGATCGGCGGCAACGCGGGCACGCAGACGATGGCCGTCTCGGTCCGCGCCATCGCGATGAACCAGCTGACCCGCGCGAACACGCGGCGCATCCTCTGGCGCGAAATCCGCGTGGCGATGCTCAACGGCGGCACCGTCGCGCTGCTGATCGGCATGGGAACCGCGGTGATCTTCTCGCCGATGCTGGGCGCGGTGATCGCCAGCGCGGTGATCATCAACATCATGACGGCGGGGCTGGCCGGCGTGCTGGTGCCGGTGCTGTTCGACCGGCTGGAGCAGGACCCGGCAGTGGCCAGTTCGGTCTTCGTGACGATGATCACCGATTCGATGGGCTTCTTCGCCTTCCTGGGCCTTGCGGTGGTGTGCGGGCTGGCGGGCTAGGCGCGCGCGGCCTATCTTCGTCCCATGCCGCTCCACATGACCAAGATCGCCTATAGCGCCGAAAGCCCGGCGAGCCTGAAGGCATGGCTGGAAAGCCACGCCGGCGCGCAAGGGGGCGGCGAAGCGCTGCTGACCACCCGCTACCTGCCCAAGCGGCACGCGGAGATGGCCGGCGGCTCGCTCTACTGGATCTTCGAGCACGCCCTGATCGGCCGATCGCCGATCCTGGGCTTTGCCCAGCGCGACGACGGCCGCTGGCACATCCGCCTTGCCCCCGTGCTGATCCCGGTCCAGACCCGGCCCCGGCGCGCCCACCAGGGCTGGCGCTACCTCGACGAGAAGGATGCTCCCGCCGACCTTGGCGCCGGCGAGGCGCAAGGCGATGCCATGCCGCCACGGCTGATCGGCGAACTGGCGAGGCTGGGGCTGGTCTAGCATCAGGACGCGAAATGGCGGCTATCGGCCCGACGGCCCGGCTGATAGAGCGGGGCCATGCTGACGCTCTCCTGCCACTGTGGCCAGATCCGCATCGAAATCACCCGGCAACCGGACTACATCAACGAGTGCAATTGCACCCTATGCAGCAAGGCGGGTGCTCGCTGGGCCTATTTTCATCCCTCGGACGTGAACGTGACGGGAGCGACCACCGGATATTGCCGGGAAGACAAGGCCGATCCGGCCGCGGAAATCCGGTTCTGTGCCCATTGCGGCTCCACGACGCATTTCGTCCTGACCGCGAGCGCCGCATCGAAGTTCGGCAATACCATGATGGGCGTCAACATGCGGCTGGCGGATGAAAGCGATCTTGCCGGAATGGAGCTGCGCTACCCGGATGGGCAAGCCTGGTCGGGCGAAGGCGAGTTCGGCTATGTGCGCGAAGCCCATCGCATCGGCCAGCCTGCCTAGGCGGCGTGGACAGGTTCGCCGCAGGCGGACCGTCGGCGGGGATGCCTTCCGCTTTTTTCCGTATTCCCCTTCCCGTCACCCGGCCTTGAGCCGGAGTGGCGAGCGAATATGATCGACTACCATTCGCCGCATTTGGTGGCAGCCGAATGTGGCCACGCCGCCCGGGGTCAGGATCTGTTCGCCGCGTGCCTCAGCCGGCCGCGCCCACCAGCCTTGCCGCCACCTTGCGCAAGCTGGCCACGTAGACTTCGGGCTCCTGCGCGCCGGGGATCATGAAGCGGCGTTCGATGAGCATCAGCGGCACGCTGGTGATGCCCATGTCGAGCGCTTCGGCTTCCTCCGCCTCGATCCGCGCCGCCAGCGCCGCGCTGTCGAGCGCCGCTTCGGCTTCCTCGCGGCCCAATCCCACGCTCTCGGCGATCGCGAGCAGGACCGCGCGGTTCGACACGTCGCGCCGCCGCTGGAAATAGGCATCGAACAGCGCGAGCTTGAGCCGGGTCTGCACCGCAGGCCCATGGGCATCGAGCGCGTGGTGGAGCAGCTGGTGCGCGGCGCGCGTGTTCCACAGCCGCCGCTCGGGCTCGGGCGCTTCGCCCAGATAGCGCATGTCATAGCCCGCGCGCGCGGCGATCTCGCGCATCCGCGCCATGGCCGCCGGGCTCGGCTCCTGCCCGTACTTGCGCCGCATGTGCGAGGCCATGTCCTCGCCTTCGGGCGGCATGGCGGGATTGAGCTCGAACGGGCGCCAGCGCACCTCGGCCTCGATCTCGCCCGCCAGTTGCGCGAGCGCCTGTTGCAGCTGGTGCCAGCCGATCACGCACCACGGGCACATGACATCGGACCAGATGTCGATCGACAGGCGGACCGGCGCGCTCATGCCCGGTCCAGCCACCAGCGCAGCAGCACATGCGCCACCGCCGTGCGCGGCGGCGCGCCGAAGGCCTGGCCGTTCTCCCCGCGCCCGACCGCCTCGACCGCGTCGGCCACGTCGGCGCGGGAGAACCAGCGCGCGTCCTCCAGCTCGGTCATGTCGACGATGATCGCCGGATCGTCCGCATAAGCATGGCAGCCGATCATCAGCGAGGACGGGAAGGGCCAGGGCTGGCTGGCCACGTACGTCACGTCGCGCACGCGCACCCCGGCTTCCTCCTGCACTTCGCGCGCCACGGCTTCCTCGATCGCTTCGCCGGGCTCGACAAAGCCCGCCAGCGCCGAATAGCGCCCCGCCGGAAAGCGCGGCTGGCGGCCCAGCAGGACATTGCCGTCATGCTCTACCAGCATGATCGTCACCGGATCGACGCGCGGGAAATGCTCGGCGCGGCAGTCCGCATTGGCGCAGTTGCGCTGCCAGCCGCCCTTGGCGATGTGCGTGGGCGCGCCGCAGACCGCGCAGAAGCGGTGCCGCGCGTGCCAGCCGACCAGCGAGCGCGCGCCGCCATACGTCGCCAGTTCGTCGCCCGCGAGCACCGCCATCGCCTGCCAGCTGCGCGGGCCGGCAACGGTGGCCTCACGCGGGAACCGGGCCGGGACTTCGGCGAAGCAGCCGCGATCGCCATCGAGGCCGAGGAAGACCAGTTCGCTGTCCGGCCCCGCGTCGGCCAGCGTCCCCCAGTCGAGCGTGCCTTCGGGCGTGATCACCGGGTCCAGCCCTTCGAGCCGCAGCAGCCGCGCGCGCCAGTCCCTGAGCGCGGCGAGCGCGGCGGGATCGGAACGGACATGATCGGCACGATCGAGCCGCGAGCCGGAAAAGGCGATGGTATTCATGGTCATGATCAGGAGTGCACCGTCAAAAGCGCCATGACATCGGTCCTGAGCGCGGTCTGGAACTGGGGTAGCATATCCAGCGCCTCGGGCGGCATGAGCTGGATGAAGATCTGCGAGCGCAAGGCGCGGGCCATGTCGACCATGCCGACCGTGCCCGCCGCCCCCGCCCAGCCGAAAATGCCGGCTTCGGGGCCAAGCCCGACGCGCCCGCCCGCGCCGAAATCGCTGCGCGGCGAGAACAGCGCCGGCCCCGCCACGCCCGGCGGCAGCAGGTTCGCGGTGCCTTGCCGCACCGCCGCCTCGGCCAGCACGCGCTTCCCGTCGATCTCGCCGAACTGCGCCAGCAGGCGCAGGAAGCGATCGTAATCGCGCGGGGTGGAGACCAGCCCCGCGCCGCCGAAGGGGAACGGCGGCTGGTCGAGATAGATCGAATCCTCGCCGCGATCGATCGGCACCAGGATCTCGCCCAGCGCCGCGTAGTTCGTCGTCAGCCGGTGCGCCTCGTGCGGGGCCACGCGGAAGCTGGTGCTGGCAATCCCGGCGGGATCGAAGATGGTTTCCTTGAGATAGACGTCGAACGCCTTGCCCGAGACCACCTCGATCACCCGGCCGAGCAGGTCGAGCCCCATGGAATAGCTCCAACGGGTGCCCGGATCATAGACCAGCGGCACTTCTGCCAGCCGGTCGGCGAAATGCTCCAGCCCGTGCACCGGCGTGCCGTGCGTCAGGGCGGGGATGGCCAGCCGGGTGATCTGCCCGGCGATCAGCCCGCGCCGTTCCATCAGATCCTTGATCGGCCCGGTCTGGACGATGGTGTAGCCGATGCCCGCCGAATGGGTCAGCAACTGGCGGATCGTGATCGGCGATTTCGCCGGGTGCAGCGCGGTGATCGAACCGTCGTACCGATCCTGCACCTGCATGTGCCGATACTTCGGCAGCACATCGTAAAGCGGCTGGTCGAGGCCGAGCTTGCCTTGCGCGACAAGCTGCATCGTCGCCATGCCGGTGATCGGCTTGGTCATCGAATAGACGCGGAACAGGCTGTCGGGCGTGACCGGATCGGGATCGCTGAAGCCTTCGGCGCCCTTGACGACGAATTGCGGCTCCTGCCCCGGCAGCCCCAGCGAGGCGACCGCGCCCGGCAGCTTGCCGGGGCCGACCCAGCGTTCCACCACCTGGCGGACATGAGGCAGCAGATCGGGCTGGGCGATCGCCCAGGCAAGCCGGGGCAGCAGCGCCGCGCCCAGACCGGCCAGCGCGCCCAGCCGCAGGAGGCAGCGGCGATCCAGCTCCACCTCGATGGCCGTGCGCCGGTCGCTCAATCACCGTCTCCCGTTCCGGCGAGCGCCAGCCGCGCCGCCTTGGCGAACAAGGTGGGCAGCCCCGCCTCGTCAAGCCGGGCGAGCGGCCACCATTCGCCCACGCCGGCCGGCAGACTAGCCCAATCGCGCCCAAGATAAACCGACAAGTGCAGGTCCAGCCCGAAATGCGTGAAGCCGTGCGTCACCGTGCCCGCGCTGTCCCACGGCCCGGCCAGCGGCGGCGGGCCCGCGCCATCGCCGCGCGCGCTCCAGCCGTCGTCGGGCAGCGCGCGCATCCCGCCCAGCATCCCGCGCCCGGCCCGGCGCACCAGCCAGACCGCCTCGTCCCGCTCGATCCAGAAGGCGCGGCCCACCCGCTGCGGCCGGGGTTTCTTCGCCGCCTTGACCGGATAGCGCTCGGGCTCGCCCCCGGCCCGCGCGGCGCAGGGGCCGGAAAGCGGGCACAGCAGGCAGCGCGGCGCGCGCGCGGTGCAGATCGTGGCGCCAAGGTCCATCATCGCCTGCGCGAAATCGCCCGCGCGCCGATCGGGCGTGATCGCCTCTGCGGCGACGCGGATCGCCGGCCGCGCGCCCGGCAAGGCATCGCCGATCGCGAAAAGCCGCGCGACCACGCGCTCGACATTGGCATCCACCACCACCGCGCGCCGCCCGAAGGCGATCGCGGCGACCGCCGCGGCCGTATAGGCGCCCAGCCCCGGCAGCACGCGCAGTTCCGCCTCGCTATCGGGAAAGGCCCCGCCGCGCGCCGCCACTTCGCGCGCGCAGGCCAGCAGGTTGCGCGCGCGGGCATAATATCCCAGCCCCGCCCAGGCGGCCATGACTTCGGCCTCGTCGGCGGCCGCCAGCGCGGTGACGGTGGGCCAGCGGCGGGTGAACGCGGCGAAATAGCCCTTCACCGCCGCGACCGTGGTCTGCTGCAGCATGACTTCGGACAGCCACACCCGGTAGGGATCGGGCGGCGGTGCCCCCGGCGGCGCACGCCAGGGCAGCACGCGGGCGCAAGCGTCATACCAGCCGAGCAAGGCGGGCGCGATCTGATCCGAACTGGCGTCCATGCCAGCGCTATGGCATTGGGGCAGCCGCAATGGAACGGGACAAGAAAAGCAGCGAGCCGCAGGGCCTGCGCCGCTATGAGCGGCCACGGGGCGGACAGGCGCGCGCGATTTCCGAGCTGATGCCCGAAGTGGGCCGCACCGCATTCCGCCGCTTCGGCTTCGTCCAGTCCAGCGTGGTCTCGCGCTGGCCGGAGATCGTCGGCCCGCGCCATGCCCGCGTATGCAGCCCCGAATCGATCCGCTTTCCGCCCGGCGAGAAGCGCGACGGCATTCTCCAGCTCGTGGTCGTGCCGGCGCACGCGCCGATCATCCAGCACGTGATCCCCGAGATCATCGAGCGGGTGAACCGCTTCTTCGGCTACAACGCGATCGCCCGGGTGAAGCTGCGGCAAGGCGCGGTCAAGGCGCCGGCCGCCACCAAGCCCAAGGCCGCATCGCCCTCGCTGCGGCCCGTGCCGATGGAACTGGGCGAATCGCTGCGCGACATCGGCGATCCCGAACTGCGCGCCGTGCTCGAATCGCTCGCCCGCAGCCTGGGCGCCAGACAGGAACCCGAGGAACAGCCATGAACCGCATCCTTCGCATCGCCGCCGTGGCCGCCTGCGCCATGCTCAGCCTGGCCGCCAGCCCGCCGCATCCCGACTGGAACGCGACGATCGCGCAGCGGCCGAACGGCAGCCACACGCTGGGCAACCCCGATGCCGCGGTGAAAGTGACCGAATACGTCAGCTACACCTGCCCGCATTGCGCCCGCTTCAACCAGGAAGCCGACGCGCCGCTGCGGCTGGCCTATGTGGCGCCGGGCAAGGTTTCGGTGACGGTGCAGCACCTGATCCGCGATCCCATCGACCTGACCGTGGCGATGCTGGCCAATTGCGGCGACCAGAAGCTGTTCTTCCGCCGCCACAACGCCTTCATGGCGACGCAGGACAAGTGGATGGGCAAGCTCGATTCGTTCACCCCGGCGCAGCAGGCGCGCTGGAGCACGGGGGCGATCTCGGCCCGGCTGAAAGCCATCGCCGACGATTTCGGCTTCTATGCGACCATGCAGCAATGGGGTTTTGACCGGCCGGCGGTGGACCGCTGCCTGGCCGATCCGGCCATGGCCAAGACCATCCTCGACCAGACGCACGAGGCATCCGAGCTGGGCGTCGATTCCACCCCCAGCTTTGCGATCAACGGCACCCTGCTGGCCGACACGCACACCTGGTCCGCGCTCGACACCCAGATCAAGGCGCGTATGTAGCGCGCGCCGGCGAAAGGCGGGGGTAACTTGTGGATGATGCCCGCCCCGCGTCCCGCCGCGCCTTGAACGCCGTTTCGCTTGCGCTAGCTTTATATCCCCACGGAGGTTCGACCCGCATGACTCCTTCCACCATTCGCCGGATCGCGCTTGGCCTGATCGCCGCCCCGCTCGCGCTGGGCCTTGCCGCCTGCGGCGACAAGACCGGGCAAGCGCCGACTTCGGGCGAGCCGATCGCCAAGATCGCGCCGCCCGCCGGCCAGAACTGGGCCGACATCATCGAAAAGACGCCCGAGGGCGGCTATCGCATGGGCAACCCGGACGCGCCGATCAAGCTGATCGAATTCGGCGCGCTGAGCTGCTCGCACTGCGCCGAATTCGCCAAGGAAAGCTTCACCCCCTTGCGCGACAACTACGTCGCCAGCGGCCGGGTGAGCTATGAGCTGCGCCTGTTCATGCTCAACGCGCTCGACATTCCCGCCGCGCTGCTGGCCACTTGCGGCGCTAAGGAAGCGGTGATCCCGCTGAGCGAGCAGTTCTGGGCCTGGCAGCCCGAGATGTTCGCCAAGCTGCAGACAGTGGGCGATGCCCAGTTGCAGGCGGCAAGCGCGCTGCCGCCGCAGCAGCGCTTCCAGGCGCTGGCCGACGCGGCCGGGATGACCGAATTCTTCGCCTCGCGCGGGATCGCCCGGGATCAGGCCGCCGCCTGCCTGGCCGACACCGCCAAGGCGACCGCTTTCGCCAACGAGACGCAGGAAGCCTCGGCCAAGTACAAGGTCGAAGGCACGCCGACGTTCTATATCAACGGCTCATCGGCCGGCACCGCGAGCTGGGACGTGCTGGAACCCAAGCTGCAGCAGGCCGGCGCCCGCTGATGCCCCGGCGGCGCGGCGGGTAAGGGCGCGCGGATGCGCATCAGGCGGCTCAAGCTCAGCGGGTTCAAAAGCTTCGTCGAGCCGTCCGAACTGCGCATCGAGCCGGGCCTGACCGGGGTGGTCGGCCCCAACGGCTGCGGCAAGTCCAACCTGCTCGAAGCGATCCGCTGGGTCATGGGCGAAAGCTCGGCCAAGTCGATGCGCGGCGGCGGCATGGAAGACGTGATCTTCGCCGGCACCGCGAACCGCCCGCCGCGCGCGTTCGCCGAAGTGGTGCTCAGCGCCGAGACCGCCGCCGGCGCGGACGGATCGCGCGAGGATCTGGAAGTCGTCCGCCGGATCGAGCGCGGCGCCGGCAGTGCCTATCGCATCAACGGCCGCGACGCGCGCGCCAAGGACGTGGCGCTGGTCTTCGCCGATGCCGCCACGGGCGCGCATTCGCCCGCGCTCGTCAGCCAGGGCCGGATCGCTGCCGTGATCGCCGCCCGGCCGGCCGAGCGCCGGCTGATGCTGGAAGAAGCGGCGGGGATCGCGGGCCTGCACGTCCGCCGCAAGGACGCCGAGCAGAAGCTGCGCGCGACCGAGACCAACCTGGCCCGGTTGGAAGACATCATGGCCGGGCTCGACAAGCAGATCGGCGCGCTGCGGCGGCAGGCGCGCGCGGCCGAGCGCTACAAGGCCTTGTCCGACCAGATCAAGCTGGCCGAAGCGCGGCTGGTCTTCGCCCGCTGGCGCGACGCGGCAACGGCGGCCGATGCCGCGCGCGCCGAGGCGCAAGCGGCGGAAGGCCGCGTCGGCGCGGCGCAGAGCGCGGCGAAAGCGGCGCAGGACGGGCAGGCCGCCGCCGCGAAAGCCTTGGCCGAGGCGCGCGATGAACTCGCCGACCGGCGCGACGATGCCAGCGCCCACGGGCACCGCATGGCTACGCTGACCAGTCAGCTCGAAGCCGCCGAGGAGCGCCTGGCCGATCTCGATCGGCAGCGCGACCGGCTGGAACGCGATTCGCGCGAGGCGGACCGGCTGACGCGCGACGCGGCCGACGCCCTCGCCCGGCTCGAACGCGATCTGGCCGAAGGACAGGCGCGGCTCGCCGCCGACGAAGCGGAACGCCCCGGGCTCGCCGTCGCGCTGGAACGCGCTGGGCAAGCCGCGCGCGCGGCCGAGCTGGATCTGGCGCAAGCGACAGCGGCGCAAGCCGGAGTCGAGGCCGAATGGCGCATCGCCGAAGCCGAACGCGCGCAGGCCCGTTCCCGGCTCGACCGGCTGGCGCAGGAAGCGGCACGGCATCAGGCGCAGTTCGCCGGGCTGGCCGAAGCGCACGATCTCGACGCGGCCGTGGCGGCGGCGATCGCGCGGCGCGATGGCGCGGTGGCGGCGCTGGCCGAAGCGCGCGCGGCGCTGGAAGCGCGGCAAGCCAGCAAGGCAGGCCTGCAAGCCGCGCGCGACGCCGCCGCCAGCGCGCTCGCCGGCGCCCGGGCCGACCTGACCGGCATCGAACGCGAGCATTCCGCCCTGCTGCGCGACCGCGAGGCGCGCGCGAAAGGCGCCAAAGGCGCGCAGGGCCTGCCCATCGCGATCGATCGCGTGCGCGCCGCCCCCGGTTACGAACGGGCCCTGGCCGCCGTGCTCGGCCGCGATGCCAGGGCGGTGCTGGGCTCGCCCGAAGCGGAGCGGGACGGCCGCTTCTGGACCGGCGCCGCCGCGCCCGCGCCCGTGGCCCGGACATTGGCGGCTTTCGTCACGCAGTGCCCGCCCGAACTGGCCGCGCGCCTCGCGCTGGTCCATGTCGCGGACGATGATGACGGATGCGCGCTCGCCCCCGGCGAATGGCTCGTGACGCGATCGGGGCTGCTGCGCCGCTGGGACGGCTTCGTCGCGCGCGGCGAAGGCGCGGCCGAGGCGGCGCGGCTGGAAGCCGAAAACCGCTTCGCCGAACTCGATGGCGAGTTGCCCGCGCGGCGCGCGCGCCTTGCCGAATGCGAGGCGGAGCAGGCCCGCGTCCAGCGGGAACTCGCGCTTGTCCAGGCCGCCGCCGTCGCCGCCGAACGCGCGATCGCCGCCGCTTCGGAGGAAGAGCGGCTGTCGCTGCGCGCCGTCGATCAGGCCGAGGATGCCCGCGCGCGCATGGCCGCGCGCCGCGCCGAACTGGAAGCGGCGGCCAGCGATCTTGCCGGGCAGCGGCTGGCGGCCGAAGCCGATCTCGCGGCAGCCGAGGCCCGCCGCGCCGCGCTGCCCGATCCCGCGGCCGGGCGCGCCGCGCTCGATGCCGCCCGCGCGCGGCACGACGCGGCGCGGCAGGCGCTGCAAACCAGCACCGCCGCGCTTTCCGCGCGCGATCAGGCGCTGGCCGTGGCGCGCGAACGCACGGCGGCGCAAGCCTCCGACATCCGCAACTGGCAAGCGCGCGCGGGCGATGCGGCCAGCCGGCTGGCCGAAATGGGCCGCCGCGCCGAGGAAATCGCCAGCGAACGCGCCGTCTTCGCCGCCAAGCCGGCCGCGTTGCTGGCGCAGATCGAGGCGGGCGACGCGGTGCGCGACAGGCTAGGTGCCGAACTGGCGCAAGCCGAAGCCGCGCTGGTGCAAGCCAGCGAGGCCGCGCGCGCCGCCGACGCCGCGCTGGCCGCCGCGCAGGAGGAGCTCGCCAGCGCGCGCGAGGCCCGGGCCGGCGCCGCCGCCCGCGCCGAGAACGAGGAGGCGCGCCGCGCTGAGATGGCCCGCCTTGCCGGCGAACGCTTCCAGTGCCCGCCGCCGCTGCTGCCCGAGCGGATCGGCTTCGCTTCCGCCGAAGTTGCCGCCGCGCAGGAGGAATCGGCGACGATGGACCGCCTCGTGACCGACCGCGAACGGCTCGGCCCGGTCAACCTCGTCGCCGCCGACGAACTCGCCGCGGCCGAGGCGCAGCACGGCGAGAGCCTGACCGAACAGGCCGAGCTGACCGAGGCGGTCCATCGCCTGCGCGGCTCGATCGGCAATCTCAACCGCGAGGGGCGCGAGCGGTTGCGCCATGCCTTCGAAGCGGTGGACACGCATTTCCGCCGCCTGTTCACCCGGTTGTTCCAGGGCGGACAGGCGCATCTGGCGCTGGTCGATTCGGACGATCCGCTGGAAGCCGGGCTGGAGATCTACGCCCAGCCGCCAGGCAAGCGGCTGCAATCGCTGACGCTGCTGTCGGGCGGCGAGCAGGCGCTCACCGCCGTCGCGCTGATCTTCGCGCTGTTCCTGACCAATCCCGCGCCGATCTGCGTGCTCGATGAAGTCGACGCCCCGCTCGATGACGCCAATATCGAGCGCTTCTGCGACCTGCTGGATGCCATGGTGGCCGAAACCGACACCCGCTACCTGATCGTCACCCACAATGCCGTGACGATGAGCCGGATGCACCGCCTGTTCGGCGTGACCATGGTCGAAAAAGGCGTCTCGCGCCTCGTCAGCGTGGATCTTGGCGGCGCCGAGGAACTGCTGGCGGCAGAGTAAGCCTAGCTATCCAGCACATAGCGCGGGCCCGGCCCGGTGATGCGGGCGCGATCGTCGCGGTTGTGGCGCTGGCAGCGTTCCAGGCTCATGCAGCCGCAGCCGATGCATTCATCCAGCTTGGTGCGCGTGCGCATCAGCAGCGCGATCCGCGCGTCGATCTCCTCGCGCAGCGATCGGCTGATGCGTTGCCAGTCGCTGAGGGTCGGCGTGCGGTCCTGCGGCAGCTTGGCCATGGCGATCTCGATCTCCGCCAGGCCCAGGCCCAGGCGCTGCGCGATCATGATGAAGCTGAGGCGGCGGATGTCGGACCGGCGGAAGCGCCGCTGGTTGCCCTCGGTCCGCATCGCGGTGATGAGGCCCTTGTCCTCATAGAACCGGATCGCCGAAACCGCGATGCCGGTTCGATCGGAGAGCGTGCCGATCGGAATCAGATCGTTCTTGTCCATGTTTGCGGGGCTCTCCCCTCTCCCGTCGAAAAGCTGAAGCTCGATCGAGATTCGGCTTGTTCGCCCTTCATGCCGGCTTGTGCACAGTTTTGTCCACAGGGAATCCGTGGGGGAGCGGGCTGGTGCCGCAATGCGCCGCAGACACCCTCTCAGGCGTTGCCCACCACCCAGCACGCCAGCGCCATCAGCAGCCCGGCGAAGCGGTTGGCGCGGAAGCGCGACAGCGCGTTGTCGCCATTGTCGGGCACCAGCGTCAGCACTTGCGCGGCCAGGTGCAGCGCCATCGGCACCAGCGCGACCAGCCCGAGCCAGTCGCCCCGCGCCCACCAGAACGCCAGCGTCCAGAGCATCAGCGCCGCCGCATAGAACAGCCCGACGCCCAGCCGCACCCGCCCGCCCATGCGCAAGGCCGAGGAGCGGATGCCGACGAGCGCGTCATCCTCGCGGTCCTGCAAGGCATAGATCGTGTCATAGCCGATGACCCAGGCGATGCAGCCCGCGTAAAGCGCGGCGAGCGCTTCCAGGTGATCGCCCCGGACTTCCACCCAGCCGACCAGCGCGCCCCAGCTGAACACCAGCCCCAGCCATGCCTGCGGCCACCAGGTGATCCGCTTCATGAACGGATAAGCCGCCACCGGCAGCACGCTGGCGAGCGCGACCGCCTGCGCCTGCCAGCGCAGTTGCAGCAGCACGGCAAGCCCGACCAGGCACAGCGCCAGCAGCCAGGCCCAGGCCGCCTTGCGGCTGACCGCGCCGCTCGCCACCGGGCGCGCGGCGGTACGCGCGACCTTGCGATCGAGATCGGCATCGACGATGTCGTTATAGACGCAGCCCGCCCCGCGCATCGCGATCGCGCCCGCCAGCAGCCACAGGATCAGATCCCAGCGGGCCGCGCCGCCGGCCAGCAGCACGCCCCAGGCGCAAGGCCAGAACAGCAGCCACCAGCCGATCGGCCGATCGAACCGCGCCAGCAGCGCCAGATCGCGCAAGCGCGGCGGCAAGGCGCCGACAAGGCCGCGATGCTCGCTGTCGGGGACGATCGGCGGCGATGAGGCGGTGTCACTCACGGCCCTAGTCCAGCCACTCCGGGACATGCTCGGCGGCAAGGATCGTCGCCGGCTCGATCCGGTTGGCGACCACGGCCCACCTGTCGCCGTCCACCATGACTTCGGGCACCAGCGCGCGGCTGTTGTAGGTGTTCGCCATCGTCGCGCCATAGGCGCCGGCGGTGCGGAACACGGCCAGGTCGCCCGCCTTCACCGCGTCGATCTCGCGCCCCATGGCGAACGTGTCGGAGCTTTCGCAGATCGGGCCGACGATGTTGGCGATCATCCGCTCGCCGCTGGGACGCACCGCGACGAAATCGTGCCAGGCATCGTAGAGCGCCGGGCGGGCGAGATCGTTCATCGCCGCATCGACCACCACGAAGGGATTGATCGCGCCCGGCTTCACCCGGATCACTTGCGTGATGAGCACGCCCGAATTGCCGGTGATGACGCGGCCGGGCTCGAACATCACGGTGGCGTTCCAGCCCTGCGTCACTTCGGCGACCATCGCGCCGTAATCCTCCGGCCCCGGCAGCACGTCGCTCGCCTTGTACGGCACGCCGAGCCCGCCGCCGAGGTCCATGTGGGTGACGGTGAGCCCTTGCCCGCGCAGTACCCGCATCAGCGCGCCCATGCGGGTGAACGCCTGCCGCGAGGGTTCCAGATCGGTGATCTGGCTGCCGATGTGCACGGCCAGCCCGCGCATGGCGAGCCCCGGCAGCGCCGCCAGCCGCGCATAGATTTCCGCGGCGCGGTCATAAGCGACGCCGAACTTGTTCTCGGCCTTGCCGGTGGAGATCTTGGCGTGGGTCCTGGCATCGACATCGGGATTGACGCGCAGCGTCGCCACCGCCGTCTGCCCGCGCGCCGCCGCCAGCGCGGCCAGTTCCACGCCCTCTTCCTCGCTTTCGAGGTTGAACTGGCCCAGTCCGGCATCGAGCGCCTCGGCCATTTCGCGCGGCGTCTTGCCGACGCCGGAAAACACGATGTCCGCCCCCGGCATCCCCGCCGCCAGCGCGCGGTGCATCTCGCCCGCCGAGACGACGTCGGCGCCATAGCCTTCTTTCGCCAGGAGCCGCAGCACCGCCAGATTGGGGTTAGATTTCACCGCGAAGGCGATATGCACGCTGGGCAGCGCGGCCAGCGCCTCGCGGAACACGCGGGCATGGCGCGTCAGCGTGGCGCGCGAATAGACGTAGACAGGCGTGCCCACCGCCGCCGCGATCGCGGCAAGGGGCACGTCCTCGGCGTGAAGCTCGCCGTTCCTGAGTTCGAAATAGTCCATGAAAAAGTGTGCGGCCTTATTCCTGCGGGGGCAGATCGAACGCGTCATCCTCGCGCCGTTCGGAACGGGTGCGCAGCTCCACGCTGCGTTCGGGAATCGCCTGGGTCGGCGTTTCGAGCAGTTCGTTCGCGCCCGGTTTCTGCTCCTGCCCGTAAGGCGCGGGCGGCAGGGTCTGGCCCGGCCGCAGTTCCAGCGCCTGCTTCTCGCCGCAGGCGGCAAGGGCCAGCAGCAGCACGATCGCGACGGTCTTGCGCATGTCCTTCACTCCAGCCCGAGCACCGCGCGCGCCTCGGCGACGCGTTCGCGCACCTGATCGGGCGCGGTGCCGCCGTGGCTCTTGCGCGCGGCAACCGAAGCCTCGACCGACAGGGCGGAGAATACGCGCGCGTCGATGCGGCTGTCGATGGACTTCAGGTCCGCAAGCGGCAACTGGTCAAGCGGCACGCCACGGCTCTCGGCCAGCTTCACCGCCGCGCCGGTGATATGGTGCGCCTCGCGGAAGGGAATGTCGCCCTCGCGCACCAGCCAGTCGGCCAGGTCGGTGGCGGTGGCATAGCCCAGCTCGGCGGCGGCGCGCATCCGTTCGGTGCGGAACGCGGTATCGGCGATCATGCCGGTCATCGCCGCGATCGACAGCGCGAGCAGGCCCGCCGCCTCGAACACCGGCGGCTTGTCGTCCTGCATGTCCTTCGAATAGGCGAGCGGCAGGCCCTTCATCGTCATCATCAGCGCGACGAGGCAGCCGGTGATCCGCCCGGCATGGCCGCGCACCAGTTCGGCCGCGTCGGGGTTCTTCTTCTGCGGCATGATCGAGCTGCCGGTGGAAAGCGCGTCGGGCAGCGCGACGAAGCCGAACGGCTGGCTCGCCCAGATGATGAATTCCTCGGCGAGTCGCGAGAGGTGCAGCGCGCACTGGCTCGCGGCCATCAGGTAATCGAGCGCGAAATCGCGGTCGGAGACCGAATCGAGGCTGTTCGCGGTCGGCGCGGCGAAGCCCAGCGCCTGCGCGGTCATCTCACGGTCGATCGGAAACCCGGTGCCGGCGAGCGCGGCCGCGCCCAGCGGGCACTTGTTGAGCCGCACGCGGGCATCGGCGAAGCGCGAACGATCGCGCGCGGTCATCTCGTAATAGGCCATCAGGTGATGGCCCAGCGTCACCGGCTGCGCGGTCTGCAAATGGGTGAAGCCGGGCATGATGCTGCCGGCATGTTCGCCCGCGCGCGTGACCAGCGCCTTCTGCAGCGCTTCCAGACCGGCGTCGGCCTCGTCGATCGCATCGCGCACCCAGAGACGAAAGTCGGTCGCCACCTGGTCGTTGCGGCTGCGCGCGGTGTGCAGGCGCCCGGCGACAGGCCCGATCAGCGCGGCTAGCCGGCTCTCGGTGGTCATGTGGATGTCTTCCAGATCCCAGTCCTCGGGCACGCCGGAGGCCGCATATTCGGCGGCGACGGCATCGAGACCGTCGCGGATCGCGATCGCATCGCCATCCGCAACGATGCCCATCGCGCCCAGCATCGCGACATGGGCCTTGCTGGCGGCGATGTCCTGCCGCCACAGCGCCTTGTCGAAGGGGATCGAGGCATTTATCTCGCGCATGATCGCCGACGGCCCGCCTTCGAACCGTCCGCCCCACATCGTGTTGGAGCCCTTGCCCTTGCCCATATCGCGTTCGCTCAAGCTTGCCGTCCTCGGTCTGGCCCTCGTGGCCGGCGGCTGCGATAGGCAAAGCGGCGGGGAGGCGCAACCGCAGCCTTCCGACAGCGCCGCAGCGGCCAAGGCGGATTCGCTCACCAAGCTGGACCGTTCGCACAAGGGCGAGCCGATTCCCGACGTGACGCTGAAGGATGCAGAAGGCGTCGAATGGAAGCTCGCCACGCTCACCGGCAAGCCGCTGCTGGTCAACCTGTGGGCGACATGGTGCGCGCCTTGCGTCACCGAGCTGCCGACGCTCAATGCCATCGCCAATCGTGCCGACCTGAACTTGCGCGTCGTCACTGTCTCGCAGGACATGGACGCGCCGGACAAGGTGCGGGCCTTCCTCGACCAGCGCGGCTTCGCGCAGCTGCCCTCGGTGCTCGATCCCAACAGCGACCTTGCCGCGCGCTACAAGGCCGTGACGCTGCCCACGACCGTGCTTTACGATGCGCAAGGCAAGGAAGTGTGGCGCTATTCGGGTGGCAACGAATGGACCAGCGAAGCGGCGCTGAAACTGCTCGCGCAAGCGCGGTAACGGGCGTGCGCCTCAAAGGCTGACGAGCGCCCGGAGGTCGTGGGCGGGTTGCGACGCGATGGCAAACCCGCCGCTGCCACGGCACGCCTTCCTCAGCCCACCACCGCCGGAAACCGCGCCGGTTCGCGCATATTGGAGCCGACCGGCGGATAGCCCACCGGCGTCCTGCCGGTGAACCAGATCAGCCGGCCATGCGCCTGTTCGGGCGCGATGGCGAAGCGATCGGCCACATCCCCGATCAGGTCGAGCCCCTTGCCGCGCAGGTATTCGGCGGCGGCGGACGCGTCCCTGACCTTGAAGACCAGGTTATGGATGCCCTTGGTCTCACGCGCGTGGACCGCGACGGGGGATGCCTCGACGCGGCCCCGCATCGCTTCCAGCACGGTATCGCCCATGGCGAAAGCCACGCAGTCCGCGTCCGCCTCGGGCAAAGCGCGCGTGCCGATCTCGGGCCAGTCGAACTGGCCGGCGAACACCGCGCGCGCTTCCTCCAGCGAGGGCGCGGACAGGCCGATGGCCTGCAGGCCCTCGATCGCCAGCGGATGCACCTCGCGCCATTTCGCCGGGGTCCAGGCGGGATCGCGGCGCGGATCGTTGGGCAGGTCCTGCGCCAGCACTTCGATGCGCATACCCAGCGCCTGCCCCCGGCCGATCAGGAAGTAATGCGCTTCCATGCCGGGATCGTAGTGGAGCTTGAACCCCTTGGCGGAAAACCACGCGTCGGCCGCCTTGAGGTCCGCCACCTTGAGCGCCACGCCCAGCCAGCGCATGGGCGCGGCCGAGCGCCGCAGCATCTCACCGATCGGCGCGCCCGGCTCCGCCCCCTTGCCGGCCGGCGCGATGGGGACGATCATGGTGTCGCCCACCATCATCAGGCTTTCCTCGCGGTCCAGCCCCATCGCCTGGGCCTCGGGCGTCATCAGCATTTCATAGGCGATCTCGGCGCCGAACACGTCCTGGAAGAACGCGTCGCAAGGCTTGCGATCCGCATTGTCGGCGATCGCCCAGCTTACGTGGGCAAGCGGCATCCCTGGCATGGTCCGGTCTCTCTCCCCGCTTCGATCGGCCGATCCTGCCGGATCGCGCCGGCGCGCTCAATAGGTGTGGGGTGAACCCGTGCCCATGTAGCGGGCAAGGTTCATGTGCAGGCTGGCGACGGAGCGCTCCATATAAGGGTTGGGCTGCGCGCCCCGGAAGCCGACGTTCTTCATGCCCTGCTGCACGGCGGCCATGTTGGCGAAATCCTGTTGCAGCACCGGCGGCCAGTCACCCGGCTCGGTATATTCCCACTCGGTCGCGGGCGCCTCGCCTTCGGGATAGAGTTCGTAGACGGCGGCCTCGAAGATGCACATGTCCGGGTCCGCCTTCCACGGCCGCGCCTGATAGCACAGCATGTTGTTGACCGCGTGGCCGATCTGGAAGTTCGGGAAGATCTGCCAGGCGGTGCCTGCCCGCGCGGTGTGCTGCGGATCGACCACCGGCCAGACCACGCCGCGCGCCGCGTCTTCCTCGCGCGCGGTCCTGATCCAGTATTGCGAGACTTCGGCCGCCGGGGTGCCTTCGGGCAATTCGTCCTTCAGCCGGTTGGCCACCGAGACCAGCGTCATCGTGGTGTTGGTATTGGCGTTTTCCCAAGTGAAGTTCTGCATGTCCGCCGTGGTCAGGCGCGGGTCTTCGCCCGCGCCCAGGCGCAGTTTGCCCGCGTCTTCCTCCTGCCCCTTGGGCGCGTCATAGCCGATGTTCGAATGCAGCCCCTGATTGCGCGCCCAGCCCCGGAACTGGCCGAATTCCATGAATTCCGGGTGAGTAGTGGCAACGTGGTAGGTTTCGGAGAAAGCCTCCATCGCGACTTTCCAGTTGCAGTTGAACACCACCCACTTGCGCCAGCGCGGGCGCATGTTGTGCAACTGGTAAGGTTCGAGCAGGCCGGCGGCGGGATCGAGGTATTCGGCCAGCGGCATCGCCTCGGGATCGAGGTTGATCCAGATCCAGCCGCCCCAGGTATCGACCTTGACCGTGCCCATGTCGGCCAGCCCGTCGCACAAGTGGCCTTGCCAGTCGTCCGGGTGCTCCATGAACGTGTTGCGGCCTTCCAGATCGAAGGTCCAGCCGTGGTAGCCGCAGATGAAGTTCGGCCGGGTGCCGCGCGCGTTGCGCTTGCCTTCGGGCACGTCCACCAGCTTGCGGCCGCGATGCGGGCAGACATTGTGCAGCGCGCGGATCTCGCCGGGCGAGGAGCGCACGATGATCACCGAATCGTCAAGGATATCGTAAGTGATGTAGTTGCCGACCTCGGGGATATCCTCCAGCCGCCCGGCCTGGAGCCAGACCCGGCGCCACAGCCGGTCACGCTCGGCCCGGGCATAGTCGGGCGAAACATAGGCTTCGGCCGGAATGTTGACGGGAACGGTGAGATCGTCGGCGGCCTGCACGATGTTGCCAACTTCGCCCATGGGTATCCTCGCTGCTCGAACTGTTCCGATTTTCGTGCGTTATTTCATTATTCGCACGCAAGTGCAAATCGCCCCGGCGGCCATTTGCCGCCATCCGGCCCTTGGCCTTGCCGCCGAAATAGGCGAAAGTCATCAGCGGACAAAAGCCGGCGCGGCGCGCGATACGCCCCCGGCGACGACGAGAGGACAGCCATGAGCGACGACAGTTCCGCAGCCATCCGCGACCAGCGCAAGGACTGGGCGACCGAGCACCGGGAGATGTATCTGGGCTCCGGCGGCGCCAAGGGCCACATCATGGACATCACCGCCGTGGGCGGGCGGGCCTTCGCGACGCATTGCATGGTCAAGTACACCGGCCGCAAGAGCGGCAAGGTGTTCATCACGCCGCTGTGCTATGGCGATATCGGCGGCGAAGTGGTGATCGTCGCTTCCAAGGGCGGGGCGGACCACCACCCGGCCTGGTACCTCAACATCCGCGAGCAGGCGGAAGTGGAATTCCAGGTCGCCACCCAGGCATTCCGCGCCACCTGGCGCGAGCCCGCAGGCGCCGAGCGCGAGAAGGTGTGGGCCTTCATGGTCGACAACTTCCCCTTCTATGCCGATTACCAGAAGGCGACCGACCGGATCATTCCACTGGTGATGATGCAGGCGATCGCCGAGATCCCGGTGTTCAGGCCCGAGGATGCGACCGGCATCCGCCAGTTCTGAACAGGCCCCTGCCGGCGCCGCTCAATGCGCCGGCAGGCTGTCGCTCCAGACGGGGGTGCGGCGCGGGACCGTGCCGATGGCCAGGCTGGCCGAAGCCATGAAGCCCAGCGTCAGCCAGAGGAACGGCGTGTAGCTGCCATAGCGGTCGAACACCGCGGCGGCGGCGAGCGGCCCGCAGGCGGTGCCGACCGAGAGCGCGGCCAGCAGCCCGCCATAGAGCCCGCCGAAATTGCGCAGCCCGAAGTGCCGGCTGCTGATGTAGACGACGACGTCGATCTCCGCGCCCAGCGTCACGCCGATCAGCGCCGCCGCCAGCCCGAGCGCGGCGAGCGACGTGCCGGAAAACAGCAGCAGCAGGCACCCGCCCACCGGCAGCATGAACATCACCGCGCCCACCAGCGGCGCCGGGAAGCGATCGAGCATGACGCCGGTGCCCAGCCGCCCGGCCATCGAGAACAGGCCGACCAGCGAGGCGATGCCCGCCGCCGCCAGCGGATCGGCGCCGCGATCGGTCAGGATCGGCACGAAGTGGACGACGAGCGCGATGATGGTGAAAGTGAACAGCAGGCAGGCGATCATCAGCCGGTGATAGACCGAGGAGCGCAGTCCCTCGCGCAGCGAGACGCCGGGCAAGTCGCGCGTGTTGCCGCGCGGCTTGTCCGCCTTGCCGGTCGGCCGGTCGAACGCGCCGCGAAAGAACAGGAAGATCACCGGCAGCGCCAGCGCCAGCCAGATCCCCGCCTGCGTCGGCAAGGCCGCGCGCCAGCCCAGCTCGCGGATCAGCCAGCTTCCCATGACCGGGAAGACCGAGGCGGCGACGGATGCGCCGCACAAGGTCACGGCAAAGGCCAGCCCGCGCGAGAAATGGAAACGCGAGGCGACCGCGCTGGTCCAGACTGAGGCCTGCACCGGCAGCGCCGCCAGCGCGATCAGGCCCCAGAGCAGGTACCAGTTGAGCAAGCTGCCCGTCGCGGTGCCGAGCAGCGCGAACGTGCCCAGCAGCAGCAAGAGGCCGATCACGCCGAAGCGGCGCGGCCCGAACCGGTCCACCGCCAGGCCGATGGCGATGCCGCCCACCGCCTGCACCAGCGTGGCCACGGTGAGCCCGGCCGTCACTTGCGTGCGCGACCAGCCGAACTGCTCGCTCACCGGGGCGATGAACGGCCCCAGCCCATAGATGTGGATCACGCTGGTGGCGTATCCGATCGCCGCCGCGATCGGCAGCATGAAGTGCGCGCGCCATTCCGCCCTGGCGCCGGAGGTAGCCCCCTCCATCAGGCGGAACCGGACCGGCCGGCCATCAATCCTCGTACCGCAAGTCGAGGTGCGTGCGCTCGCCATGGGGGCCCATCGGCGAATCGTATTCCTCGATGATCGAGACGACCGGATTGTCGTGGCTGGCGAACAGGTTCATCTCGTCTTCCCGGACGAAGTCGATCCGCTCCGGGCTGGCGATGATCGCTTGCGACCGCTCGAAATCCTCGCGGCTGTCCCACCAGATCTCCATCAGGCAGTCATAGCCCGGATCGATCACCTGGCCCGTCACCGGGTTCTTCTCGGGCTTGAGGTAGCGCCGCACATAGCGCCGCGCGTTGGGGATCGAGGGTGCCCGGCCTTGCCGCTTGGAAAGCTGCGCGTGCTGGTTTTCGTAATAGTCCATGAATTGCTCCATGGTCATGTCCGGGCGCTTCCTGAAGAAGCAGATCTGCTTGAACATGGCTTCGCCTCCCCTCAGGCCGGACGCAGCGCCAGGACGCTGCCTTCGGCATCGGCCGACAGGTAGATCGTGCCGTCGCTTCCGGCGGCCAGGCCGACGAAGGTGTACATCGGGCCGCACATGTCGCCCACGCCGCCCAGCGGCCGCACCGTGACGCCCTCGGGCGCGCCGACCGGCAGATCGCTGGCCAGGATCTCGCGCGCGCCGCCGGACAGGTCGCTCATGACAAGCTGCTTGCTGACCGGGTCCACCACGAAGAGCCGGCCGCCGTGGCAGGCCACGCCTTCGGGGCGGGCCAGCCCGTCGATCACCGTCTCGGCCTTGCCACCGGCCAGCTTCACCACGCGGCCCGCGCCCGATTCGGCGACATAGACCGTCCCGTCATCGCCGATCGCCACGCCCATCGGCCGATCGAGCCCGCGCGCGAGTTCCTCCACCTTGCCGCCGTCCAGCGCGAGCACGCGGCCCGTCGGCCATTCGGCGAAGACCACCGCGCCGCCCGGCGCGCGGGCGACCCCCATCAGCCGGTCGTAGCCGCTGGCCAGCACCTCGCTTTCGGCCGCCGCCGGGTTCCAGCGGGCGACCTCGCCATTGGCGGTAGTGACGATCCATTCGTCCGCGCCCGCCGGGGTGACATCGCGAATCCAGCCGGGGAAACCGGGCGAGAACAACATGCCGGCAAGCTGCAACTCCTCACCGGCGCGCAGGATGTAGCAGAAGCCGCCATCGGCGACGAACACCTCGCCTTTGCTTCCCACCGCCAGGCCGAGCGGCCATTGCAGGCCCTTTTCCACCAGTGGCCGGGTCTTGCCCGGCTCCAGGATCTCGGTGATCGAGCCGTTGATGTGCGAAACGAAGGTACGGCCATGGACGAAGGCCACGTTGTCGAGCCCCGGCCCGATATCGGCCAGCACGCTTTTCTCGCCAGTGCGCGGGTCGATCCTGAGCACCTGGCCCGAATAGACCTGGGTAGAGACGATGTAGCCGTCGGGATGGAACTTGACCGAATCGGGCACGCCCAAATCCCTCGCCACCACTTCGGGCTCGCCGCCGTCGAGGCTGATGCGCCAGATCTCGTTCGCGCCTTGCGCGGGGAAATAGAGCTTTCCGTCCGGCCCCACTTCGAACGCGTTCACCATCGGGCACTTGTCATAGATCACGCGCGGCGCGCCGCCATCGCGATCAAGCTCGACGATCCGGCCGCCCATGCGCAGTTCGCCGGCGATCAGGTGGCCCTGGTGGAACGTGATCGGGTTCGCCACCGGCATGTCGTCGGCGATCACCTTGTAAGTGCCGTCGGGCGCCATCATCGACACGCGCCCTTCGGTGATCTCGGTGCAGAACAGGTTGCCGCGATCGTCGAACACCAGGTCGTCCGGGCCGACGATGCCGCCACCCATCGGGCTGATCGTCTCGACCGCGCCGGTATCGGGATCGACCGCGCTGACCTGGCTGCCGGCGACTTGCGCGACGTAGATGCGCCCGTCGGCGCCGGTGCGGATGCCGTTGGCACCGTTGAGGCGGCTGGCCCGGGTCATGCGGTGCAGCATCCAGCCTTCGGCCGGCTTCGCCGTCAGGCCGTGCCTGTTACGTCCACTTGGTTCCAGCATGTATACATCCTCTCGCCCGACGGAATCCCGAGTCCCGGCAGGTTCCTATAGGGGCGCGGGAAACAGCGCAACGCATCGCCCGCGAAACCGGCGGCGCGATCACGCGCGAAGTCCATGGCGCGATCACGCGCGAGGTGCCCGGCCCGGCAAAGGCCGGTTGCCACTCGCCAGCCGTGCGAATATGCGAATGCCGACCGTATAGGCGGCGGCCATAAACCGGCCGGCACGCCCGATCGAGAGGATGGACGATGACCGAGATGCGCTTCGATGGCCGCGTGGCCGTGATCACCGGCGCGGGCCGGGGCCTGGGCCGGGCCTATGCGCTGCTGCTGGCGGCGCGCGGCGCCAGAGTGGTGGTCAACGACCTGGGTGGCGCGATCCGGGGCGACGGCCCCGATGCCGACGTGGCGCAAGGCGTGGCGGACGAGATCGTCGCGGCCGGGGGCGAGGCCATCGCCAACACCGATTCGGTCGCCACGCCCGAAGGCGGCAAGGCGATCATCCAGGCCGCGCTCGACACCTGGGGCCGGATCGACGTGCTGATCCACAACGCGGGCAACGTACGCTACGGCTCGATCCGCGACATCAGCTACGAGGATTTCCGCGCGGTGGTGGACGTGCACCTGCTGGGCGCGTTCCATGTCGTCCAGGCCGCGTTTCCGCACATGTGCGACGCGAACTATGGCCGCATCGTGCTCACCTCGTCGATCGGCGGGATCTATGGCAACGCCCGCTGCGTGAACTACGGCGTGGCCAAGTCCGGCATGATCGGGCTGAACGCCGTGGCGGCGCTGGAAGGCGAGGCGTGCAACGTCAGGTCCAACGTCATCGTGCCCAGCGCGGTCACGCGCATGGCCGAAGGGCTGGACATCACGCAATATCCGCCGATGCAGCCCGAACTGGTCGCGCCCGTCGTCGCCTGGCTGGCGCATGAGGACTGCACCGTCACCGGCGAGATGATCGCCTCGATCGCCGGGCGCGTCTCGCGCGTATTCATCGCCGAGACGAAAGGTGTCTATCGGCCCGAATGGACCATCGAGGAGGTTGCGCAAGCGGCCGAAGCGTTCCACGACAAGCGCGATGTGCTCGACTTTGGGCTGCACGGCCATGTCGGGCACATCGGATACAGTTTCGCGATGGCGCGCGGCCAGGATCAGCCGGACGGTTCGGATTAATGAACAACACTGTTGACAGCTAAGCACGCCACAATATTCACCCCAGGCGCAGGGCGGCCACCGATCAGAGTCGCCCGATGGAAGAAGTGGGACCGGACATGGACTGCCTGAAGACGAACGTACCCGCGCCCGAGGACGTCGATATCCCGGCGCTGAAGGAAAAGTACCGGCAAGAGCGTGACAAGCGCATCCGGCGCGAGGCCGGCGGGCAATATGCCGCGCCCGAGGACCACCTCGTCCACGACACGCGCGAGCACGATCCGTTCACCCCGGTGGTGCCACGCGACGCCATCGTCGAGGATCTCGACGTGGCGATCCTGGGCGCCGGCTGGACCGGCATCCTGGCCGGTTTCCACCTGACGCGCGCGGGTGTGACCAACTTCCGCCATATCGAGCACGCCGGCGGCTTCGGCGGCACCTGGTACTGGAACCGCTATCCGGGCATCCAGTGCGACAACGATGCCTATTGCTACCTGCCGCTGCTGGAAGAGATGGGCACGCTGCCCTCCAAGAAGTTCGCCGACGGCAAGGAAATCTACGACTACATCCAGACTATCGTCGACAAGTTCGCATTCCGCGACAAGGCCCTGCTCCATACCGAGATCACCGCGCTCCAGTGGGACGAGGGGATCAAGCGCTGGCGCGTCTCGACCAATCGCGGCGACGACATCCGCGCCCGCTTCGTCATCATGTGCGGCGGCACGCTGTCGACGCCGAAGTTCCCTTCGGTGCCCGGCATCCACAAGTTCCGCGGCAAGATGTTCCACACCAGCCGCTGGGACTACGATTACACCGGCGGATCGTGGGAAGCGCCGGTGCTCGACAAGCTGGCCGACAAGACGGTGGCGATCCTGGGCACGGGGGCGACCTCGATCCAGGCGGTGCCTTACCTGGGCCAGTACGCCAAGCAGGTCTACGTGATCCAGCGCACGCCCTCCAGCGTGGACGAGCGGCCCAACCCGCCGACCGATCCTGCATGGGCCGCCTCGCTCCAGCCCGGCTGGCAGGCCGAGCGGCAGGCCAACTTCCTGCGCGCCGCCAACGAGATCATCCCGCCGGGTGACCCGGACCTGATCTGCGACATCTGGACCGAGATCAACCGCAACCTCAACGCCGAGCTGGAAGCCGAGGGCTGGCCGCAGATCTCGATGGAAGAATTCTTCGCCCGGCGCGAGATGATGGACTTCCGCGTGATGGAACGCCTGCGCAAGCGCGTGGAAACGATCGTCAACGACCCGGCCACCGCCGAGGCGCTGAAGCCCTATTACCGCTTCATGTGCAAGCGGCCGCTGTCGAACAACGACTATTACGAGACGTTCAATCGCCCCAACGTCACGCTGATCGACGTTTCGGCGACGGCCGGGCTCGAAGCGATGAGCGAGAACGGCTTCATCCACCAGGGCACCGACTATCCGATCGACTGCATGGTCTTCGCGTCGGGCTTCGAAGTGACCAGCGAACTGAAGCGCCGCTGGGGCATCGGCACCGTCACGGGGCGCGAGGGCGTGTCGATCTACGATCACTGGGCCGATGGCCCGCTGACGCTGCACGGCACGATGACGCACCATTTCCCGAACATGTTCTTCACCGGCTATGTCCAGGGCGGGCTCAACGGCAACACCACGCTGCAGTTCGGCAGCCAGGGCCAGCACGCCAGCCATATCATCGCGCAGGCGCTCAGCCGCGGGATCAAGGCGGTGGAACCCACGCAGGAAGCGCAGGACGCCTATGTGAAGGAGTTCCGCGAAAAGGAGCTGGACCTGTCGGTGATCCTCAACGAGTGCACGCCGTCCTACTTCACCAACGAAGGCGAGAAGGAGGCCAAATGGTTCCTGTTCCGTGGCTGGGGACCGGGCTGGAACGACTTCCAGGCTAAGGTCCAGGCATGGCGCGACGACGGCACGATGCCGGGTATGCGGCTGGATAGCTGATGACCGGGAGAAACTAGCCGGGGCAGTCGGCGCAGCGGCCGACCGCCTCGATCACCAGCGCGCGCACGGTAAAGCCATTGTCGCCGATCGCGCGCGCGACCTGGCTGACGGGCGCGCCCAGCGCATGAGGCTGCACGCGCCCGCACGCCTCGCACACCGCGATCGCGTCGATCCCGGCGCCGCGCAGCATATAGGCCTTGCTGGTTTCGATACGGTGGACTTGCCCGGTGGCGATCAGCCGCTCCATCGCCCGATAGATCTGCGCGGGAAACAGCCGCGCGCCGGCCTGGGCCGCGCGGCTCTGCACGTCATAGGCGGTGAGCGGGCGATCCTCGCCTGCCAAGGCCGCGAGAATGATCGCCTCGCAATCCTGCGTCTTGCGATTGGTCCGCCGTGCCATTGCGCTGCCCCCAGGCGCGGATCGGCAGGGGCCTGCGGCTGAAAGCCACGCCCGCCTGCCGGCCCCCCGTTAGAAATTCACCCGCGCGCTCACGCGGATGTCGCGGCCGGCCAGCGGCGCATAGTCCTTGAGGAAGCTGGCGTGGCGGCGCGCGTCGACATCGAGGATGTTGTTCGCCGACAGCGCGAAGCTGAGCGGCCGCTCATTCCCCCAGGGGCGGAAATTCACTTCCGCGTTGACCATGGTGTAGCCATTGGTCGGCGCCTCGAACGCCGAGATGCGCGTCTGGTCGTCCACCCATTCCACTTCGCCGCGCACGTCGATCTTGCGCGAATTCACGCCCAGCCCGCCCAGCAGGCGCAGCGGCGGGATGCGCGGCGCCGGGCCGGCGCCGTCGATCCGCGCATGGGTGTAATCGGCCAGGCCATCGGCGACGAGGTCCAGATCGCCGATCCTGGCCAGCGTCAGCGAGCCTTGCAGCTCGAACCCGTAATAGCGCGCGCCGGCCTGGCGGAACAGGTAGACGGGCAGCCCGTCCTCATCCTCGCCGGTCCGGTCCTCGTAGATGAAGTTCGAGAACCAGGTGTGATAGACCGAGGCTTCCAGCGTGTAGCCCGGACCATGCCCGCGCAGGATCGCTTCCACGCTCCACGCCTTTTCCAGCTGGAAATCGGGATTGCCCACCTCGAACGCCTCGGTCCCGGCGTGCGGGCCATTGGCGAAAAGCTCCTCGCCCGCCGGCGCGCGCTCGGTGCGCGAGACATTGAGGCCCAGCCGCCAGCCGTCGCCAAAGCCATAGGACGCGCCCAGCGAGCCCGAGAAGGCATCGAAGCCGCGCTTGCCGGAAAAGAACTGCGGCTGGTCGCCGGTCGGCGAGGAACTGAGGCTGGTGTGCTCGAAACGCGCGCCCGCCTCAAGCTTCAGCGCCCCGTAATCGAGCTGCTGCAACGTGAACAGGCCCCACTGCTCGGTGCTGTTCTTGGGCAGGAACGCCTCTTCGCCCACCACATTGAAATCGCGGACGTAGAATTGCCCGCCCGTGGCGCCCGACCACGCGCCGCGCTTCGCCTGGGTCAGCTCGATCCGGCCTTCCATGCCCTTGTTGTAGAACGCGGTGCCGACCGCGCCGTCTTCCTCCAGCTCGAAATGCCGGTAATTGGCATAGCCCAGCCGCATCCGCACGCTCTGCAGCACGCCGCCGCCGGTATCGACTTCGGCGCGCGCATCGAGGCGGTTCTGCAGCAGGCTGAGGCGCGGCCCTTCCTGTTCCTGCCCCGGCTCGGTGGCAAAGCGGATCGGCACGCCATAAAGGCTGTCGTAATGGCTGTAGGCCAGGCCCAGGCTGCCGCCATCGGCGATATAGGCAATGCCCGCGCCGGCGGTCCAGGTCTTGCTGGCGGTATTGGGCAGTTTGCCCTTCACCGCCGCGTTGGCGGCAAAGTCGATCGGCTCTTCCTCTTCGGGATCGGGCGGCACCAGCGACGAGGCGAGCGCCTGCGCGCGCAGGGCCGGCGTCAGCGCATGGCCGCCGATGCGGATATCGTCGGACTTGAGGTAGCTGCCATCGGCATGGATCACCCAGTGGCTGGCCAGCGGCACGTCAAGCGATCCCGCCGCCGAACGCTCGTTCGCCGCCGAGCCGTATGTGGCGATCGCGCCGAGGTGGAACGGCTCGTCGGGAACCGCGGTGGGAATGCGCTTGTCCAGCACGTTGACCACGCCGCCGATCGCGGACGAGCCGTAGAGCAGCGACTGGGGCCCGCGCAGCACCTCGATCCGTTCGGCCAGCAGCGGGTTCACCACCGTGGCATGATCGACCGAGGTGTTCGACACGTCGATCGAACCGATCCCGTCGGTCAGCACACGCACACGCTCGCCCTGAAGGCCGCGCAGCACCGGGCGCGAAGCGCTGGGGCCGAACGAGGTGGCCGAAACGCCGGCGGTGCGCGACAGCGTCTCGCCGATCGAGGGGCGCAGCTTCTGCGTCAGTTCCGCGCCCTGCAGGATCGCGACGCCCGAGAGCATGTCCTGCCGCTCGGTCGGCAGCACGCCGGTGACGACGATCTCGCGGCCAGGCTCGCGGTGATAGCTGTCGCCCGGCCGGTCGCTGGCGCTGGCGGCATCGCCCGGCGCGGGTGACGGCGCCGCCTGGGCCCAGGCACCGTTCGCGCCGGCCAGCACCCCGATCACGGCGCAGCTTGCACGCAGAGCAATGGATCGCATCTGTCTTCCTCTATTGTGATAATATAACATAACGTATCTGGATTCCGCAGGTGCGAAATGCCGGCCATGGTTAGACCGGCCGGAGCAATGTAACAATATCACATAACGTCAACTCGTCGCCGCACAGGCGCGCTTCGTCGCGCGGGCGGCGGCGGGCATCGCGTGACAATCGGCGGCCGGTGCTTGTGCCGGAGAGCCGGGGAACCTAAGTCTGCATCCGTATCGCGCGACCGTGCACGAGGGGTTTTGCTGACATGGCTTCTGAAACGACGACCGCTACGGCCGGGGACCTGAAACTGACGCCGCCCGATCCGGTGCCCGTGGTGCAGGCGGAAAAGGCCGCCGGGCTCGTGCCGGTGAGCGACGAGGCGAAGTCCAGGCTGGAACAGCGGGTCGAGGAATTCGTCGACGATCTCGTCGCGCAGGATGCCAATTCGCCCGAATTCGGCAAGCGCGTCGACCAGATCACCAACATGGGCCGGCGCGAGATCGCCGAGGCCGCCGGCCAGTCCAACCGCTTTCTCGACCGGCCGATCCGGGCGATGGACGAAACCAGCGGCGTCGGTGCCGATCTGGCCCAATTGCGCCGCACGGTCGAAGACCTCGATCCCTCGCGCAAGGGCAACCTGCTGGCCCCGCGCAAGATCCTGGGTGTGATCCCCTTCGGCAACAAGCTGAAGAACTATTTCGACAGCTATACCAGCGCGCAAGGCCACATCAGCGCGATCCTCGCCCGCCTGCAGGGCGGCAAGGACGAGCTGCTGATGGACAATGCCGCGATCGACGTGGAGCGGCAGAACCTGTGGGCCGCGCTGGGCAAGCTGGAACAGATGATCCACATGTCCAAGGCGCTCGACACCGCGCTGGAACAGAAGGCGGCCGACCTCGATGCGACCGATCCGGCCAAGGCCAAGACGATCCGCGAGACCGCGCTGTTCTATGTCCGCCAGCGCACGCAGGACCTGCTGACGCAGATGGCGGTGAGCGTGCAGGGCTACCTCGCGCTCGACCTCGTCAAGAAGAACAACGTGGAACTGGTCAAGGGCGTCGATCGCGCCTCGACCACGACGGTCAGCGCGCTGCGCACCGCCGTCACCGTGGCGCAGGCGATGACCAGCCAGAAGCTGGTGCTCGACCAGATCACCGCGCTCAACACCACCACCGCCAACATCATCGATGCCACCGGCCAGATGCTGAAGGACAATACCGCGCGCATCCACCAGCAGGCGGCCAGCGCGACGATCCCGCTGGAAACGCTGAGCCGCGCGTTCCAGAACATCTATGACACGATGGATTCTATCGACACCTTCAAGCTCAAGGCGCTCGATTCGATGAAGCAGACGGTGACGTCGCTCGAAGGCGAGATCGGCAAGTCCAGGGCTTATATCGCCCGCGCCCAGGGCCAGGCCGAAGCCATCGCCGACGCGCGCGGCACGCCCGCCGGCAAGAGCCTGCTGGACTCGCTGGAGTAGCCACGAACCCATGAACGGCGAGCGCAGCCCGGTCCAGATCGCGATCCTGCGGGAAGCGCGCCGCCAGCGCGCGTGGCGGCTGCGGCGCGCCAAGCAGGAACGCTGGCGCTTCCGCCTGCGCCGGCTGCGCCGCGCCTTCCTCAGCCTTGCCGCGTTCCTCGTCGCCACGATCGGCGCGAGCTTCGCCCTCAACGGCTTGCCCGACGGCACGTATCTTTCCATCATGGCGCTGTCGCTGGTCGTGTTCTTCGTGCTGGCACTCTATCCTTCCACCCCGCGCCCGCGCGCCGAGGATCTGGCCGAGGCGAGCTTGCCGGAACTGGCCGGATCGGCCGAACTGTGGCTGGAAACGCGCCGCCGCGCCTTGCCCAGCCCCGCGCTCGACGCGATCGACCTGATCGGCGCGCGGCTCGAACAACTCGCCCCGCAGCTCGAAACGCTGGGCGAGAACGAGCCGGCCGCGCGCGAAGTGCGCAAGCTGCTGACCGAGCATCTGCCCGGACTGGTCAACAGCTATACCCGCATCCCCAGCTCGCTGCGCGGCAAGCCCCACGCCGGATCGACGCCCGAAGCGCAACTGGTCGATGGCCTGCAAGTGATCGCCAGCGAGATCGAGACGATGTCCGAGCATCTGGCCCGCAACGAGCTCGATGCCCTGGCCGTGCGCGGCCGCTTCCTCGAAACCCGCTACATCACCACCGCGCGCGACGATTAAGGCCGGTCGCCCTTCAGGCGCGCCGCCCACAGATCGGGCCGGCGCGCCCGGGTATCCTCTTCCGCCCGCGCGCGGCGCCAGGCGGCGATCCTGGCGTGATCGCCCGAGCGCAGCACTTCGGGAATCGCACGCCCTTCCCATTCGACCGGCCGGGTATATTGCGGATATTCGAGCAGGCCGTTCTCGAACGATTCCTCGGTGCCGCTGGCCGCCGCGCCCATCACGCCGGGCAGCAGCCGCACGCAGGCATCGAGCAGCAGCAGCGCCGCCGGCTCCCCGCCCGAGAGCACGACATCGCCCACCGCGATCTCCTCGACATCGCGGCCGGCGAAGATGCGCTCGTCAAAGCCTTCGAAACGGCCGCACAGGATGGTCACGCCCGGCCCCGCCGCCAGCGCCCGCACCCGCGCCTGCGTCAACGGCGCGCCGCGCGGGGTCATCGCCAGCACCGGGCAAGCCGGCCGGGCCGCGCGCGCATGGTCGATCGCGGCGGCCAGCACATCGGCCTTGAGCACCATGCCCGCGCCGCCGCCCGCGGGCGTATCGTCCACGGTGCGGTGCCGGTCCGTGGCGAAATCGCGGATATGCACGGTGTCGAGCGACCATGTCCCGTCCGCCAGCGCGCGCCCGGCCAGCGAGATGCCGAGCGGGCCGGGAAACATGTCAGGGTAGAGCGTCAGGACCGTGGCGGCGAAAGTCATCCCCCAGCGCTTACGCGCGCCGGCGCGATTGGCAAGGCCGCGCGCCTAGTCTCCACCGCCACCGCAACCCCCGCAGCCACCGCCGCCGCCGCCACTGCACCCGCTGCCGCCACTGTCGCCCGACGAGGAACCGGGCGCGCGCAACGCATGGAAATCGGCCATGGGAGAGCCGGCCAGCACAGTGGTGCCGAACAGTGCGACGGCCATGCCCGTCTCCTCACGCACGGGCGCGCGGCGCATACGATCGTATTCCAGCGCCATGCCCTTGATCGCCCGCGCGCCGGCGCTGGTCCGCGCATCGAGCGTGAACCAGCGGATCACGCCGAGAAACGCCGTGACGATCACCAGAGAAACCAGGATGCCGACAGGCTTGCCGCGTGCCAGCCCAACCTCGATCTTCGCCAGACCGATCACGACGAGCACGGCATAAGGCGCGGTCTGCACCGCGCGCGTGCGCAGGCGCGCGGCAGCATCCTTGAGCAGGCCGGACCGCACCAGCCGATCCCGTATCCGCGCCGCCTCGGGCGCGATCGCCCGGCGCACCTGGTTCCAGCCGGACCGATCGGGCAAGCGCAGGATGGCGCGCTCCACCTCAGAGCGCGCGACGGCCGTGCGATTCATGGCGAAGCGCTGGCCATCGACCACCAGAGCCCTGGCCGACAGCAGGCGCGCCACCGCCGATTCGGCCAGACGATCGGCACCGCCGGCAAGATAGGCCGCTTCTTCCGCCCCGGCAGGTGCTGCCATCGCGCCCGCCGGCCGCACCAGCCGGGGCAGGATCGCCCCCAGCAGGATCGCCAGCGCCAGGAGAGCGGCATAAAGCGCCAGGAATTCCGGCCCGCGCAGATCGAAGATATCCGTCACCATCCGGCGTGCATCCCCACCACCCAGGCACCGAGCACCATGAGCGACAATAGCCCCAGAGCCACAAGCCGATAAGCGATTTTGCGGGGGACGATGAACACCGCGTCGCGATGGACCCGGCGCGCCGTGAGCTCACGCGCGAACCTGCGGGCGGCCACCGGCCAGATATCCTCGGGCGGCGGACCGAAGCGCCGTTCATAGCTGCGCAGCGTCAGCGCGTATTGCGTGAAGTGCTTTTCCTGCTCGGCCATGCCGCCGCGCGTCGGGCCGTGGTGCAGCGGCCGGCCCAGCACTTGCGGGCAGAACCGTTCCCAGTAATCGCGGCTGTAGAGCAAATGAAGATGCCAGGCCTGATCGACATCCTCCGACGGGGTGACGACATGGTCCGCCCGCACGCACAGCCAGCAGAAGCGGCGATATTCCTCTATCACCCGATCCGCATGGGCAGCGCTCCAGCCGTTCTCGCGCGCGAGGCGATCGGCAAAGCCCCGCGCCGCGTCCCCGGGGCCAATGGCATAGCCGCACAGCGCTTGCCAAAGCGGATCGTCGTCCGGCAGCAGAGGCGCGGTTCCGGCCATGCCCTCCCGCCCTCGCCGCTAGTCCACGTAGGCGGTGCTGATCACCATGCGCTCATGGTCCCATTCGGGCACGGCCTCGATCCGCATGGGCACCATGAAGCGCTTGCCGCGCTTGCCCTCGACCGGAGGGCGCTCGATCTCCAGCACATCGCCCGCGCCGAAGTTCTCGACCGCGATGCAGGTGCCCAGCGCTTCGCCCGTGGTGGAAACGGCGGGAAGGCCGATCAGGTCGGCGTGGTAGTATTCGCCCTCGCCCAGCGCGGGCAGGGCGGCGCGCGGCACGGCCAGCGCGGTGCCGCGCAGCGCCTCGGCCGCGTTGCGATCGGCCACTTCGGCAAAGCGCGCGATCGCCCCGCCCTTGCCATCGTCGCGCAGCTTGACCAGCGACAGCGTGGCATCGTTGAACGCGCGATAGCGCCCCAATTCCGCCACGCCTTCACCGAACAGCTTCAGCCGGACCTCTCCCGTCACGCCATGCGCGCCGGTGATGACGGCAAGCGTGACGGGCCGATCAGCCGCCAAGGCTTAACCCTCGGCCTGTTCCTCGCTGGCGGCTTCCTCGGCGGGAGCTTCCTCGGCAGCGACTTCTTCCTCGGCCGGAGCCTCGGCGGCGGCCTTCGCGGCTTCCTCGGCCTCGCGCAGCTTCTCGGCCCGCTCCTCGGCGCGCTCCTTGGCCTTCTTGCCCGGCTCGCCCTTGTTCGGGTTGACCGTCGCGGCGCGCTCCTTGATGCCGGCCTTGTCGAGCAGGCGGGCAACGCGATCGGTCGGCTGCGCGCCGACGCCCAGCCAGTAGCGGGTGCGATCCTCGTTGAGCTTCACGCGCTCCGGGTCGTCCTTGGCCAGCACCGGGTTATAAGTGCCGATCTGCTCAAGGTACTTGCCGTCACGCGGCGAACGCGAGTTCGACACGACCACCCGGTAATAGGGCCGCTTCTTCGCGCCACCGCGCGACAGACGGATTGCAACTGACATGGTTTCTTACCTTTCTTCCAAACGCTGATACTTACTTCTTGAGAAATTTCGAGAGATCGGGCTGGCCGCCGCCCATGCCGGGAAAGCCGCCGCCAGGCCCGCCCAGACCCGGCATCGCGGCATCGATCCCGCCCTTGCCGAACAGCGCGCCCAGGCCCTTGAGCCCGCCCATCTTCTTGATCTGCTTCATCGCCTTGGCCATTTCCATGTGCATTTTCAGCAGCTTGTTAACGTCCTGCACTTGCGTGCCGGAACCGTTGGCGACGCGGATCTTGCGCCGGGCGTTGAGCAGCGCGGGATTGGCACGTTCCTTCGGCGTCATCGAGCCGATGATCGCATCCATGCGCAGCAGCACCCGATCGTCCATGCCCGAGGCCTGCATCGCCGCCTTGGCCTTCTTCATGCCCGGCATCATGCCGGCAAGCACGCCCAGGCCGCCCATCTTCTGCATCTGGCGAAGCTGGCCGCGCAGGTCGTTCATGTCGAACTTGCCTTGCGCCATGCGCTCGGCCATGCGCTCGGCATCCTCGGCCTCGACCGTCGCCGCCGCCTTTTCGACGATCGAGACGATGTCGCCCATGCCCAGGATGCGATTGGCGACGCGGCTGGGGTGGAACACCTCGATCGCGTCGAGCTTCTCGCCCGTGCCGGCGAACTTGATCGGCTTGCCGGTGACGGCGCGCATCGACAGGGCCGCGCCGCCGCGCGCATCGCCATCCATGCGGGTGAGGATCACGCCCGTCAGGTCCACCTGGCCCGAGAAGCTCTGCGCCACGTTGACCGCGTCCTGGCCGGTGAGCGAATCGACCACCAGCAGCGTTTCGCGCGGGGCCGAGATCGCGGCGACCGCCTTCATCTCGTCCATCAGCTGCTGATCGACATGGAGGCGGCCGGCCGTATCGAGCAGCAGCACGTCCACCGCCTGCAACCGGGCGGCCTGCAGCGCGCGCGTGGCGATCTCGGTGGGCTGCTGGCCGGGGATGATCGGCAGCGTGGCGACGCCGACCTGCTCGCCCAGCACCTTGAGCTGTTCCTGCGCGGCCGGGCGGTTGACGTCGAGCGACGCCATCATCGCCTTCTTGCCTTCCTTCTCCTTCAGCAGCCGGGCCAGCTTGGCGGTGCTGGTGGTCTTGCCCGAACCCTGGAGGCCCACCATCATGATGACCACCGGCGGCGCGGCATTGAGATCGAGGCCCGGCGTGTCTTCGCCGCCCAGCATCTCGACCAGCGCGTCATTGACGATCTTGACGACCTGCTGCCCCGGCGTGACCGAGCGCAGCACCGACTGGCCGACGGCCTTTTCCGTCACCTGATCGACGAAGCGGCGCACCACCGGCAGCGCGACATCGGCTTCCAGGAGCGCGATGCGCACTTCGCGCATGGCATCGCGGACGTCCTGCTCCTTGAGCGCGCCGCGCCCGCGCAGCTTGTCGAATACGCCGCCGAGACGATCGGAAAGACTGTCGAACATGTCCTCGCGCACTCCTGCCGGCGTAAATGCCAAAAACGCCGGCGGACGAAACCTCGTCAGCCAGCGTGTCGCTCAAGTCATTCGACCACGTCCGGGACGTGGCGGAAATCGGTTCAGGGCGAGGCTTTTGCAGCCCGTCATGGGCCGAATTTACGCCGCGTCCCGAATGGTGGAGCCGAGGGGGATCGAACCCCTGACCTCTACAATGCCATTGTAGCGCTCTCCCAGCTGAGCTACGGCCCCGTTCCATTCTGTCGATGCGGGTCCTGGGGGACTCGCATCCCCGGCCTTCGGATTTCTCCTGGAGCCGGGACGCCGCCCTCTAGTGACGGCTCATCCGGTTGGCAAGGACAAATTTGGTCCGGGTCATGACCGATCTGTCCGTTGGCCGGCCCGCTCCTCCGCCCGGCCACCCGCGCAAGTATCCTGATGGGAGGCCGGGTGGGGGAGCGGGCCGGTGCCGCAAGGAAATGCGCTCTTTCGCGCATTTCCCATATTTTTAAGACTCAGCTATCGGTGTCGTCGTCGTCACCGGCGCCGTGCACGCCCAGATCGTCGTCACCGCCAAGGTCGACATCGTTGTCGGGCGAATCGCCGTCATCGTCGATGTCCAGATCCTCCTCGGCCAGATCGACGTCCTCGGTCTCCTCGACTTCCTTCTTCTGCACTTCCTCGAACGGAATCGGCTGCTTCGATTTCAGCACCGGCTCGGGGTTCCAGGTATGGCCGCACTCGATGCAGGTGACCGGGTCATCCTTGCCCATGTCGTAAAAGCGAGTGCCGCATTTCGGGCAGCCGTGCTTGGCGCCCCATTCAGGCTTGGCCATGAACTATCCTCATTATGCGTCTGTCCGGCAGGGCAGCGCGAAAAAAAGCAAGTGATGGTCATGCGCCCCGGAGAAATCAAGGCCGGGGCACGCATCAGGGCGGGCGCCTTGCCATAGGCGCCACGCGCTGTCAAAAGCCGCGCGCCTTTCGCACCCTCGGCCTGTCAGGAAAGCCCGCCCCGTGAGCCACGATCCCGCCTCCGCGATGCAGCCGCGCCGATTCCGCCCCAGCGGGCCGCTCAAGGGCCGGATCCGCGTGCCGGGCGACAAGTCGATCAGCCACCGCGCGATCATGCTGTCCGCGCTGGCGGTGGGCGAAAGCCGGATCTCGGGCCTGCTCGAAGGCGAGGACGTGCTGGCCACGGCCGCCGCGATGCGCGCCATGGGCGCTTCGGTGGAGCGCATCGACGAAGGCCAATGGCGCGTCCACGGGGTTGGCGCCGGCGCGCTGCTGCAACCGCGCGGCCCGCTCGACATGGGCAATTCGGGCACGTCCACGCGGCTGCTCATGGGCCTGGTCGCCAGCCATCCGATCAGCGCCAGCTTCGTGGGCGATGCCAGCCTGTCGCAGCGGCCGATGGGCCGGGTGATCGAACCGCTGACGCGGATGGGCGCGCAAGTCTCCGCCAGCGAAGGCGGCCGGCTGCCGCTGATCCTGCGCGGCGCCTCGCCCGCCGTGCCGATCACCTATCGCCTGCCGGTCGCCTCGGCCCAGGTGAAAAGCGCGGTGCTGCTGGCCGGGCTCAACACGCCGGGGATCACCACGGTGATCGAGCCGGTGCCGACCCGCGACCATTCCGAGCGCATGTTGAAAGGCTTCGGCGCCGATCTCGACGTGACGGTCGAGGCCGACGGCACGCGCGTGATCGCCATCCGGGGCGAGGCGGAGCTGCGCCCGCAAGCGATCGACGTGCCGGGCGATCCCTCGTCGGCCGCGTTCTTCCTGGTCGCCGCGCTGCTGGTGCCGGGCAGCGACATCGTGATCGAGAACGTGGGCCTCAACCCCACTCGCGCCGGCCTGGTCACGGCGCTGCGCCAGATGGGTGGCGCGATCGAGGCGCAGAACCCGCGCGAGGTGGGCGGCGAGCCGGTGGCGGACTTGCGCGTGCGCCATTCCGCGCTGACCGGGATCGACGTCGATCCGGCGATCGCCCCCAGCATGATCGACGAGTTCCCCGCGCTCTTCGTCGCCGCCGCGCTGGCGAGCGGCACCACCACCACGTCCGGCCTCGATGAGCTGCGCGTCAAGGAATCGGATCGCCTCGCGGTCATGGCCACCGCGCTCGCTGCCGCCGGCGCGCGAATCGACGAGCGCGAGGATGGCCTCGTCATCGAAGGCACGGGCGGCGATCCGCTGCCGGGCACGCCGGACGCCATCGCCACCCACCTCGATCACCGCATCGCCATGTCGATGGCGATTGCCGGCCTCGCCAGCCGCCAGGGCATCGAAGTGGACGACACGCGCCCCATCGCCACCAGCTTCCCGGTGTTCGAGGCGATGCTCGACGGGCTCGTCGCATGATCGTCGCGGTGGATGGCCCCACCGCTTCGGGCAAGGGCACGATCGCCCAGGCGCTGGCGGCGCATTACGGGCTGCCGCATCTCGATACCGGGCTGCTCTACCGCGCCGTGGGCCGGCAAGTGGCGCTGGCCGGCGGCGATCCCGACCGCGAGGCCGATGCGCTGGCCGCCTGCGATTTTCCCGCCGACCTGCTGACCGATCCCGAGCTGCGCTCCGAAGCGAGCGGTGGGCTGGCCAGCCGGGTCTCGGTGCATCCGGCGGTACGCCAGGCGCTGTATCAGCGCCAGCGCCGCTTTGCCCTGCAGCCGGGCGGCGCGGTGCTCGACGGACGCGACATCGGCACCGTCATCGCGCCCGAGGCCGAAGTGAAGCTGTTCGTCACCGCCTCGATCCCCGCGCGGGCCGAGCGGCGCTTCCTCGAAATGCGCGCGCAAGGCCGCGCTGCCGACCGCGAAGAGATCGCCGCCGACCTCGCCCGGCGCGACGAGCGCGACCGCACCCGCGCCGCCGCCCCGCTGCGCCCGGCCGAGGACGCGATCGTGCTCGACACCTCCGGGCTGGACCGCGACGCGGCGGTCGCGGCGGCAATCGCGCTGGTGGAAGCGCGGCGGGGATAGGGGGCAAGCGCGACCCGTGCGATGCGCTGATGAGTGCCCTCCCCGCTCCCTCGCCTACCCCCGTCATGCAGAACGTGTTTCAGCATCCATCGCACCGCACTCACCGATGGTTCGCGGGGAGCGCAGTGCGCGGGCAACCCGCTTCACCGATCGCCCCGACGGCTCCGCAAACCGCCCGCCCGCCGCGCGCGCTCGTCCCATTTTCCTTGCTTTCCGACCCTATCTCCCCTAAGCGCCCGCCCGTCCAACAGGCAGTTTCCTTTGGGTGACGCGGCGCGGGGATGCCTTCTCGCGCCCTTTTCGCTTTTGGGGAGCGCGCCTTGCGGACGCCGCGATCGGCGTTCGGCTCTCGCGGCGGTTCGGCCACAAGACCGGCGGAAAAACCGCCTGGCCGGCAAAATCGACTGAAACAGGACTCAACTGAATGGCCTCTTCGGCAAACCCCACGCGCGATGATTTCGCGAAACTCCTTGACGAACAGCTCGGCGGCGTCGCCGATGACGGCTTTGAAGGCCGCGTCGTCAAGGGCACCGTCACCGCCATCGAAAACGACAAGGCCGTCATCGACGTCGGCCTCAAGAGCGAAGGCCGCGTGTCCCTGCGCGAATTCGCGCGCGGTGATGAAGACCACGGCCTCAAGGTCGGTGACGAAGTCGAAGTCTTCGTCGACCGGGTCGAGAATTCCGACGGCGAAGCGATGCTCAGCCGTGACCGTGCCCGCCGCGAAGCCGCGTGGGACAAGCTCGAAAGCGAATTCGGCGAAGGCAAGCGCGTCGAGGGTGTGATCTTCGGCCGCGTCAAGGGCGGCTTCACGGTCGATCTTGACGGCGCCGTGGCCTTCCTGCCCGGCTCGCAGGTCGATATCCGCCCGGTGCGCGACGTGCAGCCGCTGATGGACGTGCCCCAGCCCTTCCAGATCCTCAAGATGGATCGCCGCCGCGGCAACATCGTCGTCTCGCGCCGCGCCGTGCTGGAAGAGACCCGCGCCGAGCAGCGCAGCGAGCTGATCGACAAGCTGACCGAAGGCCAGGTGATCGAAGGCGTGGTGAAGAACATCACCGATTACGGCGCCTTCGTCGATCTGGGCGGCATCGACGGCCTGCTCCATGTCACCGACATGAGCTACAAGCGGGTCAACCACCCGAGCGAAGTGATCGCCATCGGCGATACCGTGCGCGTCCAGATCATCCGCATCAACCAGGATACGCAGCGCATCTCGCTGGGCATGAAGCAGCTTGAAAGCGATCCGTGGGAAGGCGCGGCGGCCAAGTATCCGGTCGGCGCCAAGCTGACCGGCACGGTCACCAACATCACCGAATACGGCGCCTTCGTGGAGCTGGAACCGGGCATCGAAGGCCTGGTCCACGTTTCGGAAATGAGCTGGACCAAGAAGAACGTCCACCCCGGCAAGATCGTTTCGACCTCGCAGGAAGTCGAAGTCATGGTGCTGGAAGTGGATTCGGAAAAGCGCCGCATCAGCCTGGGTCTCAAGCAGGCCCAGCGCAATCCGTGGGAAGAATTCGCCGAGAAGCACCCGGTCGGCTCGACCGTGGAAGGCGAAGTCAAGAACGCAACCGAGTTCGGCCTGTTCATCGGCCTCGACGGCGATGTCGACGGCATGGTCCACATGTCGGACATCGCCTGGGGCATCTCGGGCGAGGACGCGCTGGCGCTGCACCGCAAGGGCGAGCAGGTCTCGGCCGTGGTGCTCGACGTCGATGTCGAGAAGGAACGCATCAGCCTGGGCATGAAGCAGCTTGAGCGTGGCGCTCCGGCGGCGGGCGGCGTGGCTGCGAGCGGCGGCACCGGCGGCAGCTCGCTCAAGCGCGGCGAAGTCGTCACCGTCACGGTCCTCGAAGTGCGCGATGGCGGCCTCGAGGTGCAGGCCGGCGACGATGGCGCCACCGGCTTCATCAAGCGTTCGGACCTGGGTCGCGATCGCGACGAGCAGCGCCCGGATCGCTTCCAGGTCGGCCAGAAGGTCGATGCCCTGGTCATCGGCTTCGACCGTTCGAAGAAGCCCAACTTCTCGATCAAGGCCCGCCAGCTGGCCGAAGAGAAGGAAGCGGTCGAACAGTACGGTTCGTCGGACTCGGGTGCCTCGCTGGGCGACATCCTCGGCGAAGCGCTGAAGAACCGCTAAGCTTCGCGCCGCCGGCTCCGGCCGGCCGCAAGCCGATCCCGAAAAGCCCGTCCGGTTTCACGACCGGGCGGGCTTTCGTTTTGCCCTGACGATACGCTAGACAGCGGGCAAAGGAGCCTTGCGATCATGCTCGAAGTCCACCAGTTCCCCTGCCTGTCCGACAACTACGGCTTCCTGCTGCACGATCCGGCCAGCGGCGAGACCGCCTGCATCGACACACCCGATGCCGATGCCTGTCTGCGCGAGGCGAAGGCGAAGGGCTGGCGCATCACGCAGATCTGGAACACGCACTGGCATCCCGATCACGCCGGCGGGAACGCGGCGATCAAGGCGGCCACAGGCTGCACGGTGATCGCGCCCGCAGTCGATGCCCCGCGCATCGCCGCCATCGACCGGACCGTGCGGCAGGACGACATGGTCATGCTCGGTGCCTTCGCGGCGCATGTGATCGACGTGGGCGGCCACACCCTGGGCCACATCGCCTATCATCTGCCCGAGGCGGGCATCGTCTTCGTGGGCGATTCGCTGTTCGCGCTGGGCTGCGGGCGCATGTTCGAAGGCACGCCGCCGCAATTCTGGGCAAGCCTGTCGCGGCTCAAGGCCCTGCCGGCCGACACGCTGGTCTATTGCGCACACGAATATACCGCGTCCAACGCGCGCTTCGCGCTCCACGCCGATCCCGACAATGCCGCGCTGGGCGCCTATGCCAAGGACATCGCCCGGCGCCGCGCGGAAGACTTGCCGACCGTGCCCACGCGGCTCGACCGCGAACTGGCGACGAACCCGTTCCTGCGGGCGGATGATCCCGCGCTTCAGGCCCGCTGGGGCGGGGGCGACGCGGTGGCGACGTTCGCGGCGCTGCGCGCGGCCAAGGACGGGTTCTGATCAGGCGGCGGCGGGCACCGATCGCTCGTAGACCAGCGTGAGCGCCTGCTCGAAATCCCGGGTATAGCGCGCGGTATCGAACAGCGCCGATGTCGCGCGATGGGCCAGCAGCTTCTTCCTGACGGCGGCAAGCCTGGCCGGGCTTGTCGCAAGCGCGAGAATCACGGCTTCGTATTCGTCCTCGCCGTGGGTGATCAGTTCGGGCATGTCGGCGGCGCGCAGCACGCTGGCGGCGACGCGCGCGGCGAACTGCCGCCCTGCCAGCGTGACCACCGGCAAGCCGGCCCACAAGGCATCCGCCGCGGTGGTGTGCGCGTTGACATGGAACGTATCAATGAACAGGTCGGCATGGCGGTGCCGATCGAGATGGCGATCGCTCGCCATGCGATCGGCGAATATCAGCCGCGCGCCATCGATGCCGCGTTCCGCCGCTTCGCGCCGCAGATTGGCCTCGGCCCATTCATTGGACCGCAGCAGCCACAGGACGCTGCCTTCCACTTTACCGAGCAGGCGCATCCAGATGGCGAATTCGCGCGGCGTGATCTTGAACGGCTGGTTGAAGCAGCAGAACACGAAGCCGCTTGCCGGCAGGCCGAAGTCGGCACGCGCGCTCGGCGTTTCGGCGATGGCCAAGCGGTTGTCGGTCGGCAGGTAGCTGTTGGGCAGATAGATGACGCGTTCGCTGTAGGCCGCCCTTTCGGCCGGCGGAATGACCACGGGGTCGGCCACGATATAGTCCATGAAATCGGCGCCCATCGTGCCCGGGTAGCCCAGGAAATTGATCTGGACCGGCGCCAGGTGCAGCGCGAACAGGCGCGAGCGCGAGCTGGACGTGTAGCCGTTGAGATCGATGGCGATATCGAGCTGGAGCTGGCGCGCCAAAGCGGCGACGTCCTTGTCCGATCGCCCCTCGATCTCGATGAAGCGATCGACATGGCGGATCAGCTCGTCCCTTGCGCCCCCGGAGCGCGGCGGGCCGTAGCCGAACGCGACAATCTCGAACCGCGTCCGGTCATGCTCGCGAAACAGGCCGGACATCAGGTGCATCAGCGCGGTGTCGCCGAATTCGGAAGCGAAATATCCCACCCGGATCCGGCCGCGCCGGGGCCAGGGACCGGGTCGCGCGGCCGGCGTTTCGGGAAGCATGTTCCGCGCGGCATGGTTGGCCGAACGCGCCTTCTGCCGCATCGGATCGTCCTCGAACGCCAGCATCGTCCAGGGACTTACCGCATCGTTCGGCTCCACGCCGAGGCGGGCCTTCACCGTCGCGAACTCGCTGAACGCGCGCCAGTCGCACATCTGCGCCTGACAGTGCAGCTTGTCGCCAAGCGCCCACCCGCGATCGGGATCGGCTTCAAGCACTCGCGCCAGATGATCGACCGCTTCGGGGTAACGGCCCAGCCGGCGCAGGATCATGCCCAGCTGGAAATGCGCATCGGCATGGGCGGGATCATGCTCCACGATCCGCCGAAAGCACGACAAGGCATCGTTCAGCCTGCGGAGCGCCTTGAACACCCGGCCCAGACTGGCGAGCGTCGCGATATTCGCCGGCTCCAGTTCCACCGCCCGTTCGAACGCCGTGACTGCCGCTTCGCGCCGCCCCAGCTCGACCAGGCTTTCGCCCAGCAGCACATGGGCCTGCGCGAACGTGGGATGGAGCGCTACCGCCTTGCCCAGCGCGTCGATCGCGCCGGTGGCATCGTTCAGGAATTTCCGGCTCGATCCCAGCAGGAACCACAGTTCATGCGACTGCGGAAACTGCGAAAGGAGCGCTTCGCACTTTACGGCGACAGGGGCGAAGGCGTTGTTCTGGAACGCGGTGAGAAGCGCCTGGAGTTCCGCGATCGGCACCGCGGCCGGGCTGGCGGCGGCGCCACCCTGCAATGCGCCCAGCGCTTGCCGGGCGCGGGCATTGTTGGGCTGGACGCGCAGGATCTGCGCATAGATGGCTTTCGCTTCCTCTACCGCCCCCTTGCGCTGCGCGGTCACGGCGCGCCGCAACGCGCGATCGATGGACATCTGGCTCATGCGCCCATCCTAGAATCCGATCCGCCGACGGGGAAGCGGCACGGGCCCCGGCGGGCCGTTGCCACCAACAAAAAACCCCCGCGCGCGGCGGGGGTTCTTGTGTGTTCGAAACTGGCGGGCGATCAGATCGAGCCGATCACTTCGTCCACCAGCGCCTTGTCGGCATCGGCCGAGTGGTTGGCCTTGATCAGGCTTTTCGCGGCCGTGGCGGCGGCGCTGGCGGCCTTGGCGCGCAAGTCGGCGATCGCGGCGCGTTCGGCGGCGGCGATCTTGTCCTCGGCCATCTTCTCGCGGCGGGCGATCACATCGGTGGTATCGGCCTCGGCCTTGGCGACGATCGCCTCGGCCTCATGCCGGGCATGTTCGATCATCGCCGCCGCGTCCTTTTCGGCATTGGCGATCTTGTCGGCGTATTCCTTGCGCAACGCCTCGGCCTCGGCGCGCAGGGTCTTGGCCTCGTCGAGCTGTTTCCTGATCTCGGCGATCGAGCTGTCGAGCCCCTTGGTCAACATGCCGGGAACCTTCTTCCACAGCGCGACGACCAGCAGGACGATAACCGCAAGCGCGACCCAGCCGCCCGGCCCGAAGCCCAGGGCCTCCGGTTCGGGCACATGCACCGCGTGCTCGCCATCGGCCAGCGTCTCGGTCTTGATCGGGCTTTCGCCGCCGTGAGCGGCCTCGGCCGCGGTCTCGTGGTTCATCGCATCGGCACTCTCAGCCATGGGCCAGCACATCCTTGACGGCGGCGCGGGTGGCGGCTTCGTCCACAGTGACGCCGGCGATCCGCGCGACGATGTCGCCCGCGGCCTCGCTCGCCACCGTTTCGATCTCGGCCATGGCGCCGTCGCGCGCGGCGGCGATGCGTGCCTCGGCCTCGGCGAGATGCGCATCGAGCCGGGCGTGGACCGCGACCAGACGGCTTTCGGACGCCTTGGCCGCCTCGCCCTTGGCGCTGGCGATGATCGCCTGCGCCCGCGCGCGGTTCTCGTTCTCACGCTTGCGCCAGGCTTCTTCCTCGGCATCCGCCGCCTTGCGCGCGGCTTCCGCCGCCATGAGATCATCCGCGATCTGCTTGTCGCGCGCTTCGACCGTCTGCATCACCTTGGGGACCATGCCCCGGCCGATGACGAAGAAGATGAAGCCGAAGACCAGCAGGACCCAGAAGATCTGGCTGGCATATGTCGCAGATAGCTGGGCTATTTGAGGCATGGCGGAATCCGGAGCTTTCAGCCCGGCCGGAACGCGCGCGTCAGGCGCATCTCCGGCCGGAATCAGTGGGGCAATGCGTTCAGGCGACGAAGATGAGGATCATCGCGACGACGAACGAGAGCAGGCCGAGAAGTTCGGCGGCGGCGAAGCCGATGAACAGGCGGCCCTGCTGGCCGTCGGCCGCGCCGGGGTTGCGCAGCGCGCTCTCAAGGAACGAACCGAAGACGTTACCCACGCCGATGGCGGCCATACCCGCACCGATGGCGGCAAGACCGGCGCCGACCAGCTTGGCTGCTTCCTGATCCATTTGAAAAACTCCTTCCTGGAAAAACGTGACTGTTGTTGAGTTGGGCTTAGTGAAGATTCTCGGCGTCGTTGAGATAGAGCGACGTCAGCAGCGCGAAAACATAAGCCTGGATCGCGGCGACCAGGACTTCGAGCGCGACGATCGCGATCATCAGAACGAAGCTGAGCAGGCTGACCACGGGGCCGATGCCCAAGCCTGCGTTCAGGCCGCTGATGACGAAGCCCGACAGCACCTCAAGCAGTACGTGGCCGGCCATCATCGCGACGAACAGTCGCAGGCCAAGGCTGAACGGGCGCACCAGGAACGAAACCAGCTCGATCATGAAGATCAGCGGGATCATCGGGAGCGGCGTCCCGTGCGGCACGAACAGCGAGAAGAAATGAAGCTTGTGCTTCCAGAAGCCGACGATCAGCACGATCGCGAACGACATGATCGCGAGCACGCCGGTGGCGCTGAAATGGCTGGTGAAAGTGAACGGATGCGCGCCCGGGATGACGCCCAGCGGCAGCATTCCCAGCACGTTGGCGAAAAGGATGAACATGAACAGCGAGAAGATATAGGGCACGTACTTCTTGCCCGCCGGGCCGACATTGGCCGCGAGCATACCGTCGATGAAGCCGGTGAAGCTTTCCACCGCCATCTGCCAGCGGCCGGGCACCAGCTCGCGTTTCATGCCGCCCGCGACGAAGATCAGCAGGGCCAGCGCCGTGATCACCATCCACAAGGCGGAATTGGTGAAGGGAATGTTGTACCCCGCCACCTGCCAGCCATCGGTCCCGAACAGGGGCTCGATGGTGAACTGGTGCATCGGATCGACTTTGCCCGCTTCGGCTGCCACGTCTAAGCCTCTTCGACTACCTTACATGCGCGACAGCGCCCCTTGTGGTCCCCTTCGCTTCAGGGATCAGTCAGGGCGCCGGTTCGACATCCGGATGATGTTCCTGAAGGAGACGAATATTCCAAGGAACAACATCACCAACAGACCCCAGGGCGAAGTGCCGGCGAAGTGATCGATCACCCAGCCAATGAACGCGCCGCCCACGATTCCCCCGATGAGATCGGCCAGGACACGGTTTCCGGCACGATAATTCTCGTCCGTTTCCGCGCCCGCGGCCGGTTTCCACCGCTTCTCCTCACGCGCCCGCACGGCCTTCAGCCGCTCGTCCAGCGTGTCGATCCGCTTGTCCTCACCGACAGGGTCCCGAGCGTCCGGCTCATCGTTCATGCCATGCTCCCGTTCGATCGAACGACTGACACAAAACAACGGCCGCCCGCCGAGGCGCCGCCCCCTTAGGGTGAGGGGTATCCCGAGTCAACCGTGGGCCGTCTTGCACCGCGGGATTATCCTGAACGCGGGCCGAACGCCGGCTCCGCGCCTTTGCCGGCCCTGCGGCGCGCGCCGCGAGATCGCCGCGATTCGATGGCGCGCGCGCAAGCACCGGCCAGGGATCAGTCGCCATCGGCAACCGGCATCGCGGCAGCGTTTTTGGCCGCGCCCGGTCCGGGCGGAGCAGCATCATGCCCCGACCGCCGCGAAGGCCGGCAGCGCCGCCCCCGCCGCGATCGTATCGCAGCGGCCGCCGATCCAGACCGAACCGTCGGCATCGCGGCGCACGCGCACCCGGCCATCGGCGCCGGTCATGCGGCCCTGCGCGGCAGTGTAGCCGTCCCGGGCCAGGCCGTGGGCGAACAAGTGCAGCGCCACGCCCGCGTTGAAGCTGCCCGTCACCGGGTCTTCGACGATCGCGCCGTGCTGGTTGGCGAAGAAGGCCCGCAGCTCCCAGTCGGCCTCGCCGCCTTCGCCGCAAGGCCCGGCAAGGCCGATGTCGGTGCCCACCGGGGCCCGCGCCACCGGGCGGGCGGCCAGTACCTCTTCGGCCGAGCGCAGGCGCAACAATTGCCAGCGCGGCCCGTTGACCACGTGGACCGCCTCGATCACCGCCGCTTCGGGCACGCCGGCCACGCGGATCGCTTCAGCCCGTTCGGCCGCGTCGAGCGGACCGTCCTTGATCAGCGGGGGCGCGGCGAAGCTGAGCAGGTCGTCCTCCTGCCGCACTTCGATCAGGCCAATGCCGCATTGCTGCACGATCCGTCCCGGCACCCTGGGCCGCCCGCCCGCGTTCAGCCAGGCGTGGCAGGTGCCGAGCGTCGGATGCCCGGCGAATGGCAATTCGCCCGCTGGATAGAAGATCCGCGCGCGGTAATCGGCCGCGGGATCGGCGGGCGGCAGCAGGAACGTCGTCTCGGAAAAGCCGAGCCATTGCGTCAGCCTGAGCATGGCCGCCGGGTCCAGCGCGGCGGCGCCATGCACCACGGCCAGCGGATTGCCCGACAAGGCGCGGGTGCCGAACACGTCGATCAGATCAAGCTTCATGGCGAATCTCCCCCGGAGCATGGCAATGGCGCGGTTCATCGCAGCCAGCGCCCGGCTTGTCTTCCCCCCGCCCAGGCGATCGGCGCGGTTCATCGGGGGTTGGGGAGCAAAGCGGCACTTCGCAAGTTACCGTTGTGGAAAACTGGTTTACGCAAAAGGATGCGAACGATGAAGAAGATCCTGCTGGCTGTCACTCTGGCCGCGGTCGCGCTCCCCGTCACGCCCGCCCTGGCCGATCGGCCGCACCGGTCATACGCCAATCGCCATCACAACACCCATGTCTACGATTCGCGCGGCCGCTATAGCGAGCCGCGCCGCGTGACCCGCAACGACCACGTCTGGCGCGGGCGCGACGGGCGCTATTACTGCCGCCGCGACAACGGCACGACCGGGCTTCTCATCGGTGCCGGCGTGGGGGCGCTGGCCGGGCACGAGATCGCGGGCAATGGCGATCGCACGCTGGGCGCGGTCCTCGGCGGGGTTGCCGGTGGCCTGCTGGGGCGCGAGATCGATCGCGGCGACCTGAAGTGCCGCTGACCGCCTGAGCCGCCGCGCGGCCGATCCCAGGGCGCGCCGCCGGGCCGGGCGGCGCGCCCTTTTTCGCGCCCCGGGAAAACGCCGGCCATCCCTTCCGATATTCTCACCGACATGCCGGGAACGTTCCCTAATTCCGGTCTGGGCGGAGCATTAACCACTTCTGCCTAGCTTTCGCTCACGCTTTGCAAGGGGGCGCCACGCGGTCTCCATTCATCTCGAAATCTCCCGGCCCCCAGTCCGGGAGACCAGAGGCAGGCACGCATCGAGTGGCATTGGAGACAGACCCGGCATGATCGACGAGACCCCAGCAAACCCCGCCGCAAATCCCGCCGCAGGCCCCGCGCGCGAGCGCCATGCCAGCATCGCCCCACTCGCCGGCGAGCATTACCGCCACTTCCCCCGCCTGCGCCGCGCGATCGAGAAGCACGCCCCCGCCGCGCTCAGGGCGCTTTACGCGCGGATCGAGGCGACGCCGGCGCTGCGGCAACTGCTGCCGACACGGGAAATGCGCGACAGGGCCCGGTCGGCGCAGCTCTCGCACTGGCTCAAGCTGTTTTCCGGGCCGTTCGATCGGCACGCGGCCGAGCGATCGGAAAAGATCGGGCTGGTCCACGCGCGCGTCGGCCTGACGCCCGATTACTATGTCACCAGCTATGCCTTCGTGCTCGAAGAGGTCATCACCGCGCTGATGGCGCGCCGGCTGGTGACGCCGTTCAACAGCCGGTCCACCGGGCGGATGATCGCCGCGCTGGTCAAGACCGCGCTGCATGACATGAGCCACGCGCTCGATGCCTATTTCATCGCGGAATCCGAAGCGCGCAGCCGGGCGCTCGATTCGATGAGCCATGCGCTGGCCGAACTGGCCAAGGGCAACCTGCAGACCCAGCTCGAAAACCTGCCGGACGCTTACGGGCAGCTCGCCCGGGATTTCCACGCCATGCGCCACCAGATCAGCGCGATGGTCCTGGAGATCACCCATTCGGCCGAGAACGTGAAGATCAGCGCGCAGGAAATCAGCATGGCGGCCAACGATCTGGCGCTGCGCACCGAGGAACAGGCCGCGACGATCGGGCGCGTTGCCGAGGGTGTCCGCCAGGTGACCGCGACGATCGGCACCACGGCGGAAAGCGCGGGCCATGTCGACCAGAGCGTGGGCGAAGTCTCCCGCAATGCCGGCCACGGCGGGCAGGTGATGGGCGCGGCGGTGGTGGCCATGGACAAGATCAAGCAATCCTCGGCCGAGATCGCCAGCATCATCGACGTGATCGACGGGATCGCGTTCCAGACCAACCTGCTGGCGCTCAACGCCGGGGTCGAGGCCGCTCGCGCGGGCGAGGCGGGCAAGGGCTTCGCCGTGGTTGCCAGCGAAGTGCGCGCACTGGCCCATCGCACCACCGAATCGGCCCACGACATCAAGCAGCTCATCACCAAATCGTCGCACGACGTGCACGAAGGCGTCAGCCTGGTCGGCCAGACCCGCAGCGCGCTGGAAGAGATCATCGCCCGGCTGGGCGAGACCACGCTGCTGGCCGACGAGATTTCCCGTCATTCGACCGGGCAGGCGCAAAGTATGCGCGCGCTCAGCGGCGATATCCAGCAGCTTGACCTCAACACGCAGCACAACGCCGCCATGGTCGAGCAATCCAACGCCGCCGCCCGCGCGCTGTCCGATCAGGCGGCCTCGATGGCCCGCGTCGTCGGTCAGTTCAAGTTCGAGCGGCGCACCACGCTGCGCAACGAAAAGGACCGCGACCACCACGGCGAGCCGGCCCGGACGGACAGCACCGGATATCGCAAGGTGGTGGGCTTCGGCTGAAGCTGGCGCGCTTCGCGGACGCGATCACACCGGCGGCGGTGCTTTCCCGCGCGGCGGGGCTGTGCTTCAATGCCGGCATGACCCGCCCCGCTCCCTCGCGAATCCCGCGTCACCCCGGCTCGCGATCCGGTTCCCGATGGTGAGCCGGCCGGCGGTTCTCGTCACTGGCGCCGCGCGGCGGATCGGCGCGGCGATCGCCCGGCGTTTCGGCGAGGCGGGCTGGCACGTGGTGATCCATTATGGCCACTCCGCGCGGGAGGCCGAGGCGCTGGCCGCCACCCTGCCCTCGGCCGAGACGGTGGGCTGCGACCTGGCCGACCAGCCGGCGCTGGTGGCGATGGTCGACGCGCTGGCGGCGCGGCTGGAGGACTGGCGAGTCCTGGTCAATTGCGCCGCCATCTTTCCGCTCGACGATGCCCGCGCGCTCGATCCGGCAACCTTCGATGCCGCGATGCGGATCAACGCCGCCGCGCCCGCCCGCATGGCGCAGCGCTTCCTGCAAGCCGCCCGCGCGCGCGGCGGGCGCCGCGTCATCGCGCTTACCGACCAGAAGATCGCCAACCCCAACCCCGATTTCTTCTCCTACACGATGAGCAAGCACGCCCTGGCCGCGAGCGTGACGATGCTGTCGATGGCGCTCGACGATCCGGCGGACCGCGTCTATGCGATCGCACCCGGCGCCATTCTCGCCAGCCACGACCAGACCGAAGCCGAAACCGAACGCTCGCACCGCATGAACCTGCTCCACCGCAAGACCGGCGCCGACGAGATCGCCTCGGCCGCCCTGTTCCTCGCCGAAGGCTGGCTGGCCAGCGGCGAGACGCTGTTCGTCGATTCGGGACAGCACCTGCTTTCCCAGCCGCGCGACGTCCTGTTCCTGGCGCGCCGGTGATCGAGGCGTTCCTGGCCTCGACCGCCGTGGTCGCGCTGGCCGAGATCGGCGACAAGACGATGCTGCTGGCGATCGTGCTGGCCGCGCGGCTGCGCGCGCCCTGGCAGATCCTGGCCGGCATCTTCTGCGCGACGATCGCCAATCACGCGCTGGCCGCACTGGTCGGGCGCGAAGTGGCCGGGCTGGTGGATGCGCCGTGGTTCCGCGTCGCGGTGGCGCTGGGCTTCATCGCCATGGCAGCCTGGACGCTCGTTCCCGACAAGCTTGACGATGACGAGGGTTTCAAACAGCGCGGCGGCGCCTTCCTGACGACGCTCGTGGCCTTCTTCCTCGTGGAGATGGGCGACAAGACGCAAGTCGCCACGATCGCGCTGGGCGCCAAGTACCACAGCGTGCTGGTCGTCGCGGCGGGAACCACGCTGGGCATGATGCTGGCGAACGGGCCGGCGGTTTTCCTGGGCGAGGAACTGGTCAAGCGCGTCTCGCTGCGCGCCACGCGGATCGCCGCCGCCCTGCTGTTCCTGGTGCTGGGCCTGTGGCAGCTCGCGCAATCGACCGGGGTGTTATAGGCGTTTGTTGGGAAATGCGCCTTTTGGCGCAAGGCGTCACCGGCCCACGCCCCCACCCGACCTCCCATCAAGTATACTTCCGTGGGAGGTCGGGTGGGGGCGTGGGCCGGTGACGCTCTGAAATGTGCTCTTCCGCGCATTTCCCGACAAACACTCCAACACCGGGCCGGATTGCCCCTTGCGCGGCGGGGTGAGGCAGCTAGTCTCCGGCCGCATGTGGCTATTGGACAAGATGCTCGGCAAGCTCATCCGCACTGGCCGGATGGAAGTGATCGACTACGATGGCCGATCGTACAGCTATGGGCCAGGATCGGAAGCGCCGATCCGCATCCGCCTGACTTCGCCCAAGGCATCGCGCCATATCGCCCGCTATCCGCAGATCGGCGCGGGCGAGGCCTATATGTGGGGCTGGCTGGTGGTGGAGCCGCCGCACGATATCCGCGATCTGGTGCTGTTCGTCACCGCCAACGGCAAGGGCAGCGACGAGGCCAGCTTCCGCGCCAAGGGGCCGATGCGCAAGCTGGCCAATTTCGCCGCATCCAGGATCGACAGCTACAACAACCGCCACGCCGCGCGCGCCAATGCCGAGCATACCTATAACCTGACGCGCCGCCTCTACGAGCTGTTCCTCGATGAGGACCGGCAATATACCATGGCCTATTACCGCGATCCGGCGAACAGCCTGGAACAGGCCCAGCTCGACAAGAAGGCGCATATCGCCGGCAAGCTCTATATGCAGCCGGGCAAGACGGCGGGTATGCGCGTGCTCGATATCGGCTGCGGCTGGGGCGGCCTGGCGCTCTATCTGCACAAGCATTACGATGTTGACGTGCTGGGCGTCGCGCTGGCGCCCGACCAGATCGAATTCTGCCGCGAACGCGCGGCGCGCGCCGGCGTGGCCGATCGCGTGAAGTTCGAGCTGATGGATTACCGCGACGTGCGCGGCGAGTTCGACCGGATCACCTCGGTCGGCCTGCTGGAACATGTCGGCACGCCGCAGTATCCCGATTTCTTCCGCCACACCTACACGCTGCTCAAGCCCGACGGCGTGATGTTCTCGCACTGCTGCGGCCGCGCGCGCGGGCCCGGCTTCACCGATGCCTGGACGCGCAAGTACATCTTTCCCGGCGGCTATATCCCCGCCTTGTCCGAGCTTGTCAGCGAAAGCGAGAAGGCGGGCTTCCAGATCATGGACGTGGAAGGGATGCGCTTCCACTATTCGCACACGCTGGAGGAATGGTATCGCCGCACCCGGTTGCACCGGGAAGAGATCGTCGAGATGTATGACGAGACGTTCTACCGCATGTGGGAATTCTACCTTTGCGGCGCCGAGCAGGCGTTCCGCAACGGCGGTATGCTCAACTGGCAGCTCCAGTACGTCAAGCGGCGCGACGCGATCCCGATGACGCGCGACTACATGGAGCTGGAAAGCGCCCGCCTGCGCGCCAGCGACACCGCGCCGCAATGGCACCTGGACCCGGCGCTGCGGGTCGCCGCCGAATGATCTGGCGCCAGCCCGCCCCTGCCGCAGCCCGCAAGGCGGAACCCGCCGCCGGACACGGCGTTTAGGCTCCAGCCCCTCCTCACGCCAGACCCCTCGCCCCAGCCCCGTCACCCGTATCGAGACCCCGTCACAGATGCCCGCAAGGATGTTGGATCGCTTCCTCGGCAAGACCGTCCGCCGAGGCGTGCTGGAAGTCGCCCGCCCCGATGGCGGCGTCACCCGTTTCGGCGATCCCGCGCCGGGCTATCCCGAAGTGCGCATCGGCCTTGCAAGCCAGGCCGCCGAACGGCGCATCCTGCTCGATCCGCGCCTGGGCGCGGCCGAGGCCTTCATGGACGGCGACCTGACGATCGAGCGCGGCGACATCATGGAGCTGATCCAGCTGCTGCGCGCCAATCGCCCGTGGGATCGCGGCGGCACGTTCGGCGAGCCGGGCCGCCTTGGGCAATGGCGCGGCCGCCTCGTCACCTGGCTTGACGGGCGCAACCAGTCCGCCCGCGCCAAGGCCAATGTCGCGCACCACTATGACATCGGCAACCGGCTCTACGAACTGTTCCTCGATGCCGATCACATGCAATACAGCTGCGCCTACTGGCCGCGCGAGGACATGACGCTGGAACAGGCGCAGGAGGCCAAGCTGGCGCATATCGCCGCGAAGCTGGCGCTGCGCCCCGGCCAGCGCGTGCTCGATATCGGCTGCGGCTGGGGCGGCATGGCGATCTACCTGGCGCGTCACGCCGGCGTGACGGTGCATGGCATCACGCTGAGCGAGGAGCAGCTCGCGCTTGCCGGCGAGCGGGCCGCGCGCGCCGGCGTGGCCGATCGCGTCCGCTTCGAGCTGATCGACTACCGCGATCTTGCCGCGCGGGGCGAACGGTTCGACCGCATCGTCTCGGTCGGCATGTTCGAACATGTCGGCCGCGCCCAGTTCGACCGTTTCTTCCGCGATTGCGCGAACATGCTCAGCGACGATGGCGTCATGCTGCTGCACACGATCGGGCGCATGGGCGGGCCGGGCACCACCGATGCTTTCACCCGCAAGTACATCTTCCCCGGCGGCTATATCCCGGCGCTGAGCGAGACGCTGGCCGCCAGCGAGCGCTACCGCCTGATCGCCAGCGACATCGAGACGCTGCGCCTGCACTATGCCCGGACGCTACGCGCCTGGTACGCGCGCTGCATGGCCCACCGCGATGCCATCGTCGCCCTGTTCGACGAGCGTTTCTTCCGCATGTGGACTTTCTACCTCGCCGGCGCGACCGCCGCCTTCGAAAGCGGCGGCATGTGCAATTACCAGATCCAGTACGCGCGCAGCCGCCATGCCTTGCCGCTTTCGCGCGACTATATCGCCAGTGACGAGGCCGGCCTGCTGGCCGGCTGACGGTTTCGCGCGCGCCCGGCATTGCGAAGCCGGGTTCCCCCTGTTACCCGCCCGATCCGAATCCAGCGGAGCAGATGCGACATGTCCGACATCAAGAAGGTTGTCCTCGCCTACTCGGGCGGCCTCGATACCAGCGTCATCCTCAAGTGGCTGCAAGTGAACTACGGCTGCGAGGTCGTGACCTTCACCGCCGATCTCGGCCAGGGCGAGGAGCTGGAGCCCGCGCGCGCCAAGGCGCAGCTGATGGGCGTGCCGGACAAGCACATCTATATCGACGATCTGCGCGAGGAATTCGTGCGCGATTTCGTCTTCCCGATGATGCGCGCCAATGCCCGCTACGAAGGCGACTATCTGCTCGGCACGTCGATCGCCCGCCCGCTGATCTCCAAGCGCCTGATCGAGATCGCGCACGAGACCGGCGCCGACGCGGTCGCGCACGGCGCCACCGGCAAGGGCAACGACCAGGTGCGCTTCGAACTCTCCGCCTACGCGCTCGATCCCGCCATCAAGGTGATCGCCCCGTGGCGCGAATGGGATCTCACCAGCCGCACCGCGCTGATCGCCTGGGCCGAGGCGCACCAGATCCCGGTGCCCAGGGACAAGCGCGGCGAAAGCCCCTTCTCCACCGACGCGAACCTGCTGCACACCTCGTCCGAAGGCAAGGTGCTGGAAGATCCGTGGGAAGAGACGCCCGACTATGTCTATTCGCGCACGGTCAATCCCGAGGACGCGCCCGACGCGCCCGAATACATCACGATCGACTTCGCGAAGGGCGACGGCGTGGCGCTGAACGGCAAGGCGATGAGCCCGGCCACGCTGCTGACCGCGCTCAACGAACTGGGCCGCAAGCACGGCATCGGCCGGCTCGACCTGGTCGAGAACCGCTTCGTCGGCATGAAGAGCCGGGGCATGTACGAGACGCCGGGCGGCACGATCTATGCGATCGCGCACCGGGGCATCGAGCAGATCACGCTCGATCGCGGCGCGGCGCACCTCAAGGACGAGCTGATGCCCAAGTACGCGGAGCTGATCTACAACGGCTTCTGGTTCGCGCCCGAGCGCGAGATGCTGCAAGCCGCGATCGACCATTCGCAAGCGCGGGTGAACGGCACCGTGCGGCTCAAGCTCTACAAGGGGCTCGCCCAGGTGGTCGGCCGCAAGTCGCCGGATTCGCTCTATTCCGAACGGCACGTCACGTTCGAGGACGATGCTGGCGCTTACGACCAGAAGGACGCGGCCGGCTTCATCAAGCTCAACGCCCTGCGCCTGCGCCTGCTGGCCCAGCGGGATCGCTGACGCCTCACGATCGCATCGTTCGCGCAAGGACTGCTTTCCCCGATCCTCCCTCGGGAAGGGGAGGGGGACCGCCGCTACGCGTTGCCGCGCCCCCGACGGATCGGCGGCACCGACGGCCGCTGATCCGGCACGCTCCGGGGCGAGGTGTTGCAGTTTCGCGACGACTTGCCCGCCAGGGGGTGCCCAGCCCGCTCCCGAGCGTGTACCCGCTCTTTCGCACTTGCGGTATGGAGTGGGACCAGATGGGAATTCGCCCCCAGGAGCGGCGCCGGGGCTTTGGCCCGATGCTGACATTGGCGGCAACGCTGCCGCTGGCCGGTATGCTGATCGCGGCCGCCAGCCCGGCGCTGGCCGACGAGGGGCTGGAGAGCACGTCCCATGGCACGTTCGACCGGGCCTTTTCCGGCCTTGCCACGCCGGCGCGGACAACGCCTTCGCCTGCCGATCTGCTCGACATGGCAACCAATCGCCCCGTCGCCGGCATCGCCGCGCTGCGCGGCGTGGCTGGCGATGACCAGCCCGCATCCGCCCCGGTCGATGCCCGCCCCATCGACGCCGGCATCGCCAGCTATTACGGCGCGCAATTCACCGGCCGCCGTACCGCCAGCGGCGATGTCTTCGATCCGGGCGAGCTCACCGCCGCGCACCGCAGCCTGCCCTTCGGCAGCCTGGTGCGCGTGACCAACACCAGCACCGGCGCTTCGGTGGTGGTGCGGATCAACGATCGCGGCCCCTATCACGGCAATCGCGTGATCGACCTCAGCCGCGCGGCGGCAAGCGAGATCGGCCTGATCGGCCCCGGCAGCGGCCGGGTGGAACTGACGCTCGTTTCCGCGGGCTGACGCCCCGGATCAGCGCGCGCAAGCCCGCGCGCAAGCCCGCCTGGCCACCGTTACCGCCGGAAAGAAAGCCTACTTGCCCGGCCCGAGTTGGCCGCGCACCGCGCCCTTGGGAAATTCGGCGCTGTGGACGTTGACATAATAGCTCGCCGGGGCCGCCACGATCTCCTTGAGCAGCGCGGGTTCGGCCGCGATGCATTCATCGCCGTCGTTGCCCGTCACCGAAATCGTCGCCACCGGATCGCCATCGGCGCCGGCCGCGCCCTTGTGGATATGCGCCGCGATCGGTGCGCCGATCTTCGCCACCGTCAGCGTGAAGCAGACATCGCCGGTCTCGGTATCGACTTCGGCGGCGAAAGCACCCGTGCCGTCGGGATCGCCGCCGGCGGTTTCATTGGTGCCCGCCAGGGTGGCGGCAAGCTTCGCCGGAGCGGCCAGCGCGGCACCCGGCAGGGCGGCGGCGGCGAGCGTGCAAGCGGCGAGCGTGAACATGGATCTGGTCATAGCATCTTCCTCTGCCCGGCCGCCGGCCCCCACGCCGAACGGCCCGTGCGAGTCGTATGCTAGGCCCGAGCAGGACCGCGCGAAAGCGGATTTCGCAACCGTAACAAAGCCAATGACGATGGGCAGGCCGACGCGGCGGGTGGTGGGGTGGAGGGTGGACCACGCCGACCTGCCCTTGCGACAACCCGCCCAGCGCCAAAGCGTTCCGCGCCCCTGCCACGGCCTCGCGGCGGATCGTGCGCGAAGGACGATGGGGCGCGCGGTCTCGCATTTCTGCCTAGGCCGTCGCAAGGCGTGGGTTAGCGATCTCCTGCCATGATTGCTTCACCCGCGCGACGGGCCGGGGCAAAGGAGATCGCCATGCCGCTTATGGATTGGGACGCGACGCTCGATATCGGCGTCGAGGAAATGAACCGCGAACACCGTGAAATCCTGGCCGCGATCAACGCGATCTATGACGGCGCCCACGCCGGCCAGTTCGGCGAGCCGATGATCGCGCGGATCGCCCGGCTGGCCGATATCACCGTGCGCCACTTCGCCGACGAGGAGCGGCTGATGGCGCGCGAGGGCTTTGCCCAGCTCGAAACGCACAAGGCCATCCACCGCAAGCTGCTGACCGATTTTTCCGCGCACCAGGATGCCATCGCCGCGATGGGCGGAGTGCCGACCAACGCGTTCTTCTCGTTCCTGCGTCTCTGGCTGTCCGCGCACATCAAGTGCATCGATCGCAAGTACGCCGAGCACATGCAGGCCGGGTCCGCCGCCGCTGGCCCGCGGATCAGCGCTCCAGCAGGGGCTTGAGGTATCGGCCGGTGAAGCTGGCCTTGCTGGCGGCCACGGCCTCCGGCGTGCCTTCGGCGACGATCTCTCCGCCGCGCACGCCGCCTTCGGGGCCAAGGTCGATGATCCAGTCGGCCACCTTGATGACATCGAGGTTGTGCTCGATCACCACCACGCTGTTGCCCTGGTCGACCAGCCGCTGCAGCACTTCGAGCAGCTTGCGCACATCCTCGAAATGCAGGCCGGTGGTCGGCTCGTCGAGGATGTAGAGCGTCTGCCCGGTGGAACGGCGCGAGAGTTCCTTGGCCAGCTTGACCCGCTGCGCCTCGCCGCCCGACAGCGTCGTCGCCTGCTGACCCACCTTGACATAGCCCAGGCCCACCTCGTTCAGCATGTGCATCTTGTCGCGGATCGGCGGCACCGCCTTGAAGAATTCCTCGGCGTCCTCGATCGTCATGTCGAGGACATCGGCGATCGAGTGCCCCTTGAACTTCACTTCCAGCGTCTCGCGATTGTAGCGCCGGCCGTGGCATTCCTCGCAAGTGACGTAGACGTCGGGCAGGAAGTGCATCTCGATCTTGATCAGGCCGTCGCCCTGGCACGCCTCGCAACGGCCGCCCTTGACGTTGAAGCTGAAGCGCCCCGCCTTGTAGCCGCGCGCCAGCGATTCCGGCAGCCCGGCGAACCAGTCGCGGATCTGGGTGAACGCGCCGGTATAAGTCGCCGGGTTGGAGCGCGGGGTGCGGCCGATCGGCGACTGGTCGATCTCGATCACCTTGTCGCACATCTCCAGCCCGGTGATCCGGTCATGCGGCCCGGCGATCATCCGCGCGCCGTTGAGCACGCGCGCCGCGCCGGCCTGCAAGGTGTCGATGGTCAGCGAGGACTTGCCTGAGCCCGACACGCCGGTGACGCATGTGAACGTGCCCAGCGGGAACTTCGCCGTCACGCCCTTGAGGTTGTTCGCCCGCGCGTTCTCCACCGTGACGAAGTGCCCGTTGCCCTTGCGGCGCACCTCGGGCACCTCGATCCGCCGCGTGCCGTTGAGATAGGCGGCGGTGAGGCTGTCCTTGCTCCTGAGCACTTGCTTGAGCGTGCCTTCGGCGACGATCCGGCCCCCGTGCGCCCCCGCGCCGGGGCCGAGATCGACCACGTGGTCCGCCGCGCGGATCGCATCCTCGTCATGCTCGACCACGATCACCGTATTGCCCAGGTCGCGCAGGCGTTTCAGCGTCACCAGCAGCATGTCGTTGTCGCGCTGGTGCAGGCCGATCGAGGGCTCGTCGAGCACGTAGAGCACGCCCGACAGCCCTGAGCCGATCTGGCTGGCGAGCCGGATGCGCTGGCTCTCGCCGCCGGAAAGCGTACCTGAAGTCCGGTCGAGGTTCAGGTAATCGAGCCCGACATTGTTGAGAAAACCGAGCCTTTCGTTGATTTCCTTGAGGATGGCCTTGGCGATCTGCTTCTGCTGGTCGGTCAGCTTCCCTTCCAGCGCGCCGAACCAGACGAAGGCATCGGCCACCGAAAGCCGCGTGGCATCGGCGATATCGCTGCCGGCGATCTTCACCGAAAGCGCCTCGGGCTTGAGCCGCTTGCCCTCGCATACCTCGCAGGGCTGCGCGGTCTGGAACTTGCCCAGCTCCTCGCGCATCCAGGCGCTGTCGGTCTGGAGCAGGCGGCGATTGAGATTGCCGATCACGCCTTCGAACGGCTTGTTGACGGTATATTCCTTGCGCCCGTCCTTGAAGGTCAGCGGCACGGCCTTGCCGGCGGTGCCGTGCAGGATGACGATCCGCGCCTCCGCCGGCAGATCCTGCCACGGCGTGGTCAGGGCAAAGCCGAAATGCGCGGCGAGGCTGGCCAGCACCTGCATGTAGTAGGGCGAAGGCGGGTTGGACTTGGCCCAGGGCACCACCGCGCCCTGCTTCAGGCTGAGCGCCTCGTTCGGCACCACCAGCTGCGGATCGAACAGCAGCTTCTCGCCCAGCCCGTCGCAAGCCGGGCAGGCCCCCTGCGGCGCGTTGAAGCTGAACAGCCGCGGCTCGATCTCCTCGATGGTGAAGCCGGAGACCGGACAGGCGAACTTCTCGCTGAACACGATGCGGTTGGGCGGCAGACCGGCGCCTTTGAGGTTCTTCCCCTGCCCTTCCTCCTCGCGGCCGGGCACGTTGCCCTCCGCCAGATCGACATAGGCCAGCCCCTCGGCCAGCTTCAGCGCGGTCTCGAACGAATCGGCCAGCCGCGTCTCGATCCCGCTCCTGTCTTCGGAACTGGCGCGCACGGCGAGGCGATCCACCACCACTTCGATGTCATGCTTGTACTTCTTGTCGAGCGCGGGGGCGCTTTCGATCTCGTGGAATTCGCCGTCGATGCGCACGCGGGTGAAGCCGGCCTTCTGCCATTCGGCCAGTTCCTTGCGGTATTCGCCCTTGCGGCCGCGCACCACCGGGGCCAGCAGGTAAAGCCGCGTGCCTTCGGGCAGCGCCATGACCCGATCGACCATGTTGGACACGGTCTGCGCCTCGATCGGCAAGCCAGTGGCGGGCGAATAGGGCACGCCCACGCGCGCCCACAGCAGGCGCATGTAATCGTAGATCTCCGTCACCGTGGCGACGGTCGAGCGCGGGTTGCGGCTGGTGGTCTTCTGCTCGATCGAGATCGCCGGGCTCAGCCCGTCGATATGCTCGACATCGGGCTTCTGCATCATTTCGAGGAACTGGCGGGCATAGGCACTCAGCGATTCGACATAGCGCCGCTGCCCTTCGGCATAGATCGTATCGAACGCCAGGCTGCTTTTCCCCGAGCCCGAGAGCCCGGTGATGACGATCAGCTTCTCACGCGGCAATTCGACGTCGAAGCCCTTGAGATTATGCTCGCGCGCGCCGCGCACGGTGATGTGGGTAAGACTCATCGCCCGTCGATGTTCCAGATTTGTTCGCTAAGTGCAAGTGCCGAAAACAGCCTGCGGAAAGTGGGGGCGCCGCGCGCGAATGCAACCGTCGCGCCGCGCCGGCACACCGGCCCCACGCGCACAGGCCAAAAGCGCGCGCGGCGAAGGATCATCCGGTTTGGAGTATATTCGGTGCAAAAATGGCTTGAAACAGCAATCGCTGCCGTGCGATTTTCTTTACTATACTATCTCATGGAATATTACTCTCGTTCATTGGAACTTGTTTTTGTGTTGATGTATAAAATCGGTCACGTTCCAACCTCGTCAACGTGTGGATGGAACCATGTTCTGCCCCGATATTGGCCGTATTTGGCGGTCATCGCCCAATGAGTTAGCAAAAATCGACACATGAGACACCATCCTGCCCCTTATGACCGTCGGAAATCGCCGGTTCCGGGGCGCAAGGACCACGGCGCCGGCCCGCCCGCCCCAGGGCGAGGACTGGCCGGCGCACGATCAAACCCGAGGGATAAGTCATGGCGATCTTTCTTCGCGCGTTCACCAGGGAAGCGGACGCGAAGGAGTTCTTCGAGAACAAGGTGGTCGAAAACAGCACGGTGGTGGGCGTCCTTGCCTCCCATGCCGACGACATCTGGTTCCGCAAGGACAGCGACGGCACCGAACGGCTGAGCGGCGGCGAACGGCTGTTCCTGGTGATCACCTATCCGGCCGGCGCCGAAATCAGAATAGACGCCAGACCGGCGGATTGACGCGACTTGCGGGAACTTTCCGGCGATTCGCGCGTTCACCGTTTGCTGTCCTGTCCCAACCTGGCGGAACACGCGAAAGGAGTAATCGCCATGGCCACCATCGGAGATGAAATCCCGTTCCGCCGCAGCCGGATCGACAGCCGGACCGGATCGCTGGTGCTCGACCGCCATCTTGACGAAACGCTGCGCAAGGATGAGCCCGAGGCGCCGGCCAGGGCCAGGCGCGAACGCAAGGGCCGGTAAGCCCCTGCCGGTCAGGCGAGGTTCGCCGGACCGAACGCGTGCGGCAGCAGGTCCGACAAGCGTAGCATCAGCACGTGCGCGCCGCCGCCGCACCAGATCACCGGATCGGTGCCGCCAAGCTGGGCGATCTCGCTCAGAACCTGGCGGCAGCGGCCGCATGGAGTGACGGTGCCGGCCTCCTCGCCTTCGGGTCCGCCACTGATCGCCACCGCGACCAGCCCGCCGCGCCGCCCCTCGTTCATCGCGCGCGAAACCGCGACCGTCTCGGCGCAAAGCGAGAGGCCATAGCTGGCATTCTCGACATTGGCGCCGCTGACCACGCCGCCATCGGCGAACAGCAGCGCCGCGCCGACGTGGAAGCGCGAATAGGGCGCATAAGCCGCTGCGGCCGCCGCCCGGGCGGCGGCGAGCAGGCTGTCACGGGTGTCCTCGGTAATCGGGGCGGTGTCGGCGACGCTCATGGCTGCACCACTACCCAACGCAGCCCATCGTCGGCAATCTCGTTCGCGAGCCGGCTGTTGGCGGTCCACAGCGTCCAGGGCCGGCCCGCATAGTCGGGCTGGAAGCGATCGCGCACAAGCCACAAGTTGCGATCGATCCGGTTGGCGATGGCATAGCGCGCCTCGAACTGCTGGCTGATCTTCAGGATCACCGGCTTGCCGGTATGCGTCTCCACCTGGTTGAGGAACGTCATCAGCTCGCTTTCGACCATGGCGTCGCCCACTTTCACCGGGCATTCGTCGGCCAGCATGTCCAGCTCCACCACGGGCGGCAGCAGCGCCTTGTCGCGCGGCACGGTGGTGACGAAGTTGGCCGCCTGGCGGTCGGCCGGCTGGCACGGATCATAGCGGTGCACCGCCCCGGCCTGCAGCCCGGCCGCGCGCGCTTGCGCGAAATTGCGCACGAACCGCGGATCGCGCGCGAAAGCGCTGGCGCTGGCATCGACATAGGCGAAATCGGCGCCGATGCCTTTCACCGTGTGCCAGTCGATCTCGCCGTCCGCGGCGCCGATCTCCACCCCCTGCACCGGGAACCGGGCGCGATCGGGCAGCCAGTGGTGCATGTCCCACCAGGCCCAGCCGCCGCCGATCAGCGCCACCAGCAGCAGGGCGGCGAACAGGCGCAGGTAGGTGCGGCTGCTCCGCTTGCGTGCCATGATTTGCCGAAATCCCCCGAAATGCGCGCGCAAGCGCCGATCGCGCCAGGGCAGATCGACATTCAGATGATGACGTGCCGAAAATGGGGGTTTTTCGTGACCCGGAGCGCAGCGTACTAACAGTACGTGAGCACCGGAAGCACGGAAAATCGCCATTTGCAGGCCGTCAGGGCTGAATGTCGATCGGCCCTAGCCCCTGATATGCAGCACGCAGATCAGAGTAAAGAGCCGCCGTGCCGTGGCGAAATCGGTTTCGACCTTGCCGTCGAGCCGTTCCAGCAGCAATTCGGCCGCCTCGTTGTGGATGCCGCGCCGGGCCATGTCGATCGTCTCGATCTCCTGCGCGGTCGCCTTGCGGATCGCCTGGTAATAGCTTTCGCAAATGGCGAAATATTCGCGGATCGGCCGGCGGAACCGGCCAAGGCCCAGCACCAGCGATTCCAGCTCGCTTCCCGCCTCGTCGGCCACGCGCAGCGCCAGCCGCCCGTCCTGCACCGCCAGCCGAAGGTGGTAGGGCCCCTGGTGGCCGGCGGCGAAAGACCGCACGGGTTTGAAGGTATTGTCCTCGATCAGATCGAAGATGGCGATGCGCCGTTCCTGTTCGATATCGGCGTTGCGCCACAGGATGGTCGCCTCGTCGAGTTCGATATGCGAGATTCGCGGGTCCGCCATGATGGGGTGCCGCTTTACGCGGTCGCAGCATGAACCGGCAAGCCCAAGGCGACCGTCCACATGCTGTGGATTAAATTCGGGCACGGCAACGGTTGCCCAAGGGCAACACTCGGAGCATGTTCGCGCGCTTATGGCTCACGAAGATCTTCTCATCCGCGCCGCCGATCCGGCTCCCCGCGCCCTGCCCGCCAACGTCGAGGCCGAGGCCGCGTTCCTGGGCGCCGTGCTGATCGACAACCGCGTGATCGAGGAGTTGCAGACCCAGCTCGCGCCCTTGCATTTCTTCGAGCCGGTGCACGCGCGGATCTACGAACGCATCCTGCAGTTGCTCGATCGCAAGGCGGTGGTGACGCCGGTGACGCTGCGTCCCTATTTCGAATCGGACGAGGCGCTGAAGGAACTGGGCGGCGTCGCCTATCTCGCGCGGCTGACCGCGGACGGCCAGGGCCTGCTCGCCCCGCGCGAGCTGGCCGAGCAGATCTATGACCTGGCGCTGCTGCGCGAGCTGGTCTCGGTGGGCCGCAACCTGATCGAAGGGGCGATGGACACCTCCGAATCGGTCGAGCCGATGCAGCAGGTCGAACAGGCCGAAGCCGCGCTTTACAAAGTGGCCGAAGGCGCGGCGAGCGGGAACGAGGCGCAGAGCTTCGGCACCGCCACCCACACCGCGATCAAGGCGATCGAGAAGGCGTTCAATTCGGGCGGCCACATCTCTGGCAAGACCACCGGCCTCACCTCGATCAACGAGAAGATCGGCGGGCTGCACGATTCGGATCTCATCATCCTGGCCGGGCGCCCCGGCATGGGCAAGACGTCGCTGGCCACCAACATCGCCTTCAACGCCGCCGACCGCCTGCAGCGCGATCTGGCCGACGGGATCGAGCCGGAAAAGTCGGTGGGCGCGGCCACCGCCTTCTTCAGCCTGGAAATGAGCGCGGACCAGCTCGCCACGCGTATCCTGGCCGAACAGTCGGGCATCAGTTCCGAAGCGCTGCGCATGGGCAAGATCAGCCGCGAGGACTTCCAGCAGCTCTCCTTCGCCAGCCAGCGGCTGGCCGAGCTGCCGCTTTACATCGACGATACCCCGGCCCTGTCGATCGTGGCGCTGCGCACCCGCGCGCGGCGGCTGAAGCGGCGGCACGACATCGGCCTGATCGTGGTCGATTACCTGCAGCTCCTGCAAGGCACCGGCCGCGCCAACGACAACCGGGTGAACGAGATTTCCGAGATCAGCCGCGGCCTCAAGACGCTGGCCAAGGAGCTGCAAGTGCCGGTGATCGCGCTGTCGCAGCTGTCCCGCGCGGTGGAGCAGCGCGACGACAAGCGGCCGATGCTTTCGGATCTGCGCGAATCGGGCTCGATCGAGCAGGACGCGGACATGGTCTGGTTCGTCTATCGCGAGGACTATTATCACAAGGCGTCCGAGCCCAAGTATCCCACCGATACCGATCCGCCCGAAGTCGTCGCCAAGTTCGAAACCTGGCGCGAGAAGATGGAACAGATCATGGGCCTGTCCGAACTGATCATCGCCAAGCAGCGCCACGGCGCCACCGGCAAGGTGCGGATGAAGTTCGAGGCGCGGATCACGCGCTTCTCCGATCTCGCGCCCGAGGATATGCGCAGCGCGATGTATGGGGATGATTGACCGGAAGGTCATGCTGATCGCCGGGGGTAGCGGGTCGATCGGCGGCGCCATCGTGCGCGAGGCGATGATCCACGGCTGGCAGGTGGCGGTCCACGGCCGCAACGAGGACAAGGTCCACGCGCTGGTCGCCGGGCTGGCCGAGGAAGGGATCGCCGAAGGCTTCGTCTGCGATATCCGCGAGGATGATGCGGCCGAAGTGCTGGTCGCCGATGTCGCCGAGCAGTTCGGCCGGATCGACGCGGTGATCGATTGCACCGCGACGGGCCCCGAGGGCATCACCGGCCTGTTCGCCGATACCGATCCGGCCGCTTACGCCGAATTCCTCGGCCTCTCGGTCGGCTGGCTGCAACGCCTGGCCCATGCCGCCTATCCGTTCCTGGAGCTGGAGGGCGGCACGCTGATCGCCTTCGTCTCGGACGCGGGCATCCATGCCGCGCCGCGCCAGACGCTGATCGGCGCTGCCCGCGCGGGCAGCATCGGCTTCATCCGCAACTTCGCCATGGAAGCGGCGCGCGACGGCATTCGCGCCCACGCCATATCGCCCAGCTTCGTCAAAGGCAGCGACAGCGCGCGGCGCATGGGATCGGAACGCATGGCCAAGGCGGCGAAACGCGCCGGCCTGGGCCTGCCGACCGCGGGGGACATCGCCCCGCTCGCCGTGTTCCTGTGCGGCGATGGCGCGCGCAAGATCACCGGGCAAGTCATCAGCGTGAACGGCGGGCTGAACGCGTAAGGCGCGGGCCCGTCCGGCCGAGCACGATCCGCGCGCAGGCGTTCAGCAGGGCTCCACGGCGAAATTGGCCGTCATATAGGCTTCGCAATCGGCCAGGATCGCCTGGCCCAGCTCGGTCAGCCGCGCCTCGGCGCGCAAGGTCTCGATGCAGTCCCAGAAGGCCAGGACGCTGAGTTCCAGCAAGTCCGCGAAGACGCCGGCGTCATCGTCGGAAAGGCAGCCCACGTCCTCGTGCCGGCACAGCAGCAGGTCGAAAGCCAGCGCCTCGCGCGCCGAGACGAAGGCGGCATGGAAGATGCCGTCCATCGGCCGCGCGTCGGCGCGGATCGGGGATGGCCGGCGCTCGGCCGGATTGTCCATGACCAGCGGCTGCTCGCGCGCCATGCCGAACAGCAGGTTGTGGCCGGTCTCGTGGACGATCTGGCGATAGAGTTGGGCCCATTCGCGCTGGGTTTCGGCATTGATCGTCACCGCGCCCCACAGCGCGAAGGACGAGGCGCCGCCATAGTTGATCAGGTTGGTGCCATCGGGCCGCGAAAAGACGATGTCGAGCACGATGGTTTCGACCTCGCCGTGCAGTTCGGGCGCGGCATCGCGCAGATGCGCCATGGCGATCGCGGCCTGCTCGCACGCACGGGCGAATTCGTCATCGGTGGCCCGCGTGATCGCCATGCGGTTGGCCGGCTCGGTATCCCACCAGCGGCGCATCCGCTCCATCTGGTCGGCGCTATAGGTTTCGGCCGAGAAATTGGTCACGCGCGGCGGCGCGGTGCGCGGCTCCAGATCGTCCGCCAGCGCCAGCCGGCCCAGCAAGTGGCGCGTGGCCGAAGCCCTCGCCCCGGCGGGAACTTCCGCTTCGGCCGGCGGCACCAGCGTCAGGTCGAAATAGGCGCCGTAATCGAGCAGGTCGGTCGGCCCGGTGATGGCCGGGTCCGAAGCAGGCGCACCAGCCTCGCCGTCAGCCAGAAGCTGCCGGACGCTGGACCATAAGGCCTCATCCATCGCCCTGCGGCACTCGCGCGCGCGCGCGACCGACGGCTCGAAGTAATTCACGTCTGGCAAGGCCGGTGCGGCTCACGCCGGCCGGGCACGCCCTGTTGCGCACCCGGCCGGGCGATTCAGCCCCGTGCGTTGTGGCGCACGACGCGGCGCGTCATGCGCGCGGCATCGATGCCCGGCTGGCCGACTTTCGCGGCGAGTTCGGGCGAAGGCATACGTTCGGCCAGGCTGTGCGGCGTCTTGGACTTGCCGACCTTGGCCACGGCATGGGCATTTTCGGTCGAACCGTAAGGTGTCAGTCGCTCAGTCATGGAAAACTCCTCTTGAACCATTGCTCCCGCAGGCTGGAGACTGCCTGATCGCCACGAGCCTGACAAGCTTCGATCCGCCCTGCCCGTGCCGACGGCGCGGGACGATCAGCCCCGCGCGTTGCGGCGCACGACGCGAAGGCCGATGGTACCACCGCCGCCAGTGCCGGGATCGCCACCCATGCCCACTTTCGCGACCAGCTCGGGCGAAGGCATACGCCCGGCCAGGCTGCGCGGTGTCTTGCTCTTGCCGACCTTGGCGATGTTGCCGGCGTTTTCGGCCGAGCCGTAAGGTGTCAATCGTTCAGTCATGCGGAAAGCCTCCTCTTGATCCGTCACCCCGCAAGGACCGATGCTGCCCCATCGGATTCCCCGTGGCAAGCTTCGTGTACGAACGGAACGGTTCAGCGGGCCTCATCGGGCAGCGCGCTCCCGGCCGGTGCGGCCATCGCCCGATGCGGCAGGCTTTCGCATAATGCACGCCGGCCCGCGCGGTCTGTCGAGAAACCGGCGGAAGCCCGGCATAATCGCCGATGTTCAGGAGAAGATGGCCCGAGAGGAAAGCCGCGATGTCCTTCGAACTCAACCGGAAGCTTGCCGCCCCGCGCGATCCGCTGCCGACCACGGCGACGATCGACCAGGTGACGGCCGATATCATTCGCGGCGCTTTCGAGACCGTCTGCTTCGAATCCGCCACGTTCCTGGGCCGCGCCGCCTCGTCCCCGATCATCAACCAGTCGAACGAGCGCAATGCCGCGATCGTCGATGCGCATGGCCGGCTGGCGATGGGGGCGGTGGGCACGCCGCACCTTACGTTCGTCAACCAGATGGAGACGCGCTGGGGGCTGATGAACCTCGATCGTTACGACTGGGGGCCGGGCGACGTGTTCCTGGCCAACGATCCCGATCACGGCGGCGGCCACTTGCCCGATTATTGCGTCTATGGCCCGGTCTATGACGACAAGGGCGAACTGATCTGCATCCAGACGTTGCAGGCCCACCAGGGCGATACCGGCGGCAAGGACCCCGGCGGCTTCTCGCTCGATGCCACCGACGTCTTCACCGAAGGGGTGATCTATCCCTGCCTCAAGCTGGTCCACCGGGGCGAGCTGCGCCAGGACGTGTTCGACTTCGTGGTGCGCAACAACCGCTTCGCCACCTTCGCGGGCGACATCGCGGCGATGATCGGCGGCGTCCAGCACGCGGTGCGGATGCTCGACGGGCTGATCGGCAAGTGGGGCGCCGAAACGGTGAAGGCCGCAATCAACCATTCGATCGAGCATACCGAGCGCCGCGTGCGCGAGGAAGTCTCGCGCTGGCCCGACGGCACTTACGAGGCGACCGTCCTGATCGACCATGACACCGCCGGCACGCGCGACATCAAGGTCCACGTCGCCTGCACCATCGCGGGCGACCAGCTCACCGTCGATCTTGCCGGCACCGACGACCGGCCGAACCTGGTGGGCGTGTGGAACACCTTCGCCAATTCCCGCAGCTATGTGATGACCCAGGTGGTCGCCGCGATGGACCCCACGATCGTCAAGAACGAAGGTTTCTTCAACGCGGTCGACATCGTCATTCCCGAAGGCTGCATCGCCCAGCCGCCCGCGAACAAGCCGGCCGCGCTGGGATCGTTCCACCCGGCCTGCGAGATCACCGAGGCGGTGTGCCTGGCGCTGAGCGCGGTCGCGCCCGAGCGATCGCAGCCCCAGCTCTACAAGATCGGGATGCCCAACGCGGTGATCGGCTTCGATGACAACGGCATGATGTGGATGGACCAGGGTGTCGATTGCCGGTCGATGGATACCAGCGCGGTGCAAGGCATCGATGGCTGGGGATCGTGCCCCAATGCGCTGGGCAGCCTGATCCTGTCCGAAGCGGAAGACGCCGAAAGCCGCTTTCCCATCCTCAACATCAGCCGCGAGATGACCACCGACGGCGGCGGCGCCGGCCAGTGGCGCGGATCGCCCGGATCGCTCAACGTCAAGCAGGTGCTGAAGCCGACGACGGCGATGGCCTGGATGGTTTCGGCCGACCACCCGTTGCGCGGCATGTGCGGCGGCGATGACGCGATCCCCTATACCAACCACTTCGAGGTCGGATCGCCCAACGAGCGGCAAGTGGCCCACACCGCGCAGGACCTGCTGCCCGAAGGCGCGGTGATCGCTTACCAGCACGGCGGCGGCGCGGGCTTTGGCCCGGCCCTGCTGCGCGATCCCGAAGCGGTGAAGGAAGACGTGCTGGACGAATACGTCAGCCCCGAGGCGGCGCGCGCGAAGTACGGCGTGGTGCTGACCGGGAGCCTGGCCGACTACACGCTGGCGGTCGACCATGCCGCGACCGAGGCGCTGCGGGCCGACATGCGCGCCATGGCCCAGGCGGCGGAATAAGCCCGGTTCATCATCATTGTCCACGCGATGCAGGCTGAATCCCCGCCTTCGCGGGGATGACGATCAGGGAGAGGTGCGCGAAGCCGCACCGGGAAAAGGCGAAGAGACATGACTTATCGCGTTGGTATCGACATCGGGGGCACCTTCACCGATTTCGCGCTCCTCAAGGGCGAGGACGTCATCCTCCACAAGAACCTCTCGACGCCCGAGGACCGCTCGGTCGGGGTAATGGAAGGGCTCGGCGCGCTGGCGGCCAGGGAAGGGCTTTCGCTGGGCGACTTCCTCGGCGCGTGCGAGGCGATCGTCCACGGCACGACCGTGGCCGACAACACCCTGATCGAGATGAACGGCGCGCTCACCGGCCTCATCACCACCGAGGGCTTTCGCGACGAGATCGAATACCGGCGCGGCTTCAAGGAAGATATCTGGGACGTTCGCCTCGAACCACCCCGGCAGATCACCCCGCGTCGCCGCCGCCTGACCGTGCCCGAGCGCATCCTGCACGACGGCACGGTGCACCAGCCGCTCGACGAGGAGGCGCTGCGCGAAGCCTGCCGCAAGCTGCGGCTGCAGAACGTGGAAGCGGTGGCGATCTCGTTCCTGTTCTCGTTCGTCAACCCGGAGCATGAGCGCCGGGCCAAGGAGATCGTCACGCGCGAGATCCAGAACGCCTATATCTCGGCCAGCCACGAAGTGCTGCCGCGCGCGCCGGAATACGATCGCACCTCCACAACCATCGTCAACGCCTATGTCGGCCCGCGCGTGACCGCCTATCTGGAACGGCTGGTCACGCGGCTGGCCGAAGGCGGATACCGGAACCAGCTCATGGTCATGCAGGCTTCGGGCGGGGTGATGACCAAGGACTATATCGACGGCGCGCCGATCCGCGTGCTGGCCTCCGGGCCGGCCGGGGGCGTCATCGGCTCGGCCCATTGCGGCAAGGCCAAGGGGCATCCGAACCTGCTGTGCGTCGACATGGGCGGCACGTCCTATGACATGTCGGTGGTGGTCGCTGGCGAGGCCCCGGCCGAGGCGGGGTGGAACATGCACCACCGCTATCTGATCGGCGTGCCGATGGTGAAAGTGGAAACGCTGGGCGCGGGCGGCGGCTCGATCTGCCACGTCAATGCCGGCGCGCTGGAAGTCGGGCCGAAATCGGCTGGGTCGGAGCCCGGCCCGATCTGCTATGGCCGGGGCGGCACGCGGCCGACCGTGACCGACGCGCTGGTCATGCTCGGCATCCTGTCCACCGACGAGGGCTTTGCCGGCGGCAGCTTCCGCCTGACGCGCGACGGCGTGGACGCGGCGTTCCAGGCGGTCGGCGACGAGATGGGCTATGGCGCCGAGGACGCCGCGTTCGATTGCTGGCGCGTGGTCAATGCCAACATGAGCCAGGGCGTGCGCCGCACCACCGCCGGCAAGGGCATCGATCCCAAGGATCTGGTGATGCTGGCCTATGGCGGCAACGGCCCGGCCTTCGCCGCGATCCAGGCCGAGGATCTGGGCATCACCAAAGTGCTGGTGCCCAAGGCATCGCCCACCTTCTCGGCGCTGGGCACGCTGGTGGCCAATCCGACGATCGACGAGGAGCGCTCCTACATCGCCTCGGCGCACGCGCTCGATCTCGATCGCGTGCGCCAGCTCTGGCATGACCTGTCGGAACGGGCGCGCAGGTATTTCACCGCCGCGCGCTTCACGCCCGAACAGATGCGGGTGAACTACCAGCTCAACATGCGCTATCCGGGGCAGAACTTCTCGCTCTCCTTCGATTTCCGGGCGGACGCGAAGCTGGGCGACCTTTCGTTCATGGACGATGGCTTCGGCGAACGGGCGATCGCGCTGTTCAACCAGCGCCACATGGCCGAATACAATCATATCCGGGAGCACGAAGTCCCCGAAGTCTCGGGCGTGCGCCTGGCCGCCCATGTGACGACGCCTTCGCCCAGAGTCACCGCCGGCTTCACCGCGAGCGCCGGGGCGCCCGTCCCGGCCAAGCACCGCCGCGCCAATCTGGGCCAGGGCTTTGGCGAAACGCCGGTGTACCTTGGCCGCGATCTCAGGCCCGGCATGGCCGTGCCCAGCCCGGCGATCATCGAGGAGACCTTCACCACGATCGTCGTCTACCCCGGCTGGACCGCGCGGGTGGACGACGCGGGCGACTACGAACTGGTGAAGGGCTGACGCCCCCTCAATACGGCCCGTCCCCGTCATGGCGCATCCCCGTCATGGCTTGAGCGCCCGTGCGCGCCGTGTAGTCTCGCGCGAAACCGACGAGAGAGGATTCGCGATGCCCCTGCCCATGGCCGTTCACACGCAAGACCGGCTGCTGTCGCTCAATATCCACCGGGAACCGGGCATCGACCTTGGCCACCTGATCCCCGGCATGAAGCTGTGGCCGCTGTTCCTCGATCCCGACAACGCGACCTGGGTGCTCTATGCGAAGTACGCGCCGGGCACGAGCCTGCCCCGGCACTTCCACACCGGCGCGGTGCACTTCTTCACCACCAGGGGCACCTGGGGCTACCACGAATACCCGGAGGACGCACAGACCGCCGGCTCCTATCTCTATGAGCCGCCCGGCACGATGCACACGTTCCACATCCCCGAGGATGCCGCCCAGGACGTCGAAGGCTTCATGGTGGTGACGGGCGTGAACGTGGTGTTCGACGATGCCGGCAATTACCTTTCGACCGACCATGCCGGCTCGATGGAGCAAATCATCCTGGAATGCGCCCGGCGGCAAGGGATCGCCATGCCGCGTTATATCCGGCCTTCGGGCCCAGCCGCCTACACCGTCTGAGGCCCCGCGATGGACGATCTGGCCACGCGCCTGCTCCCGCTCGAAGGCGGAATCAATTTCCGCGACATGGGCGGCTATGCCACGCGCGATGGCCAGCGGGTGAAGTGGCGCCATCTCTACCGTTCGGGCACGATGGCGCGGCTGACCCCGGCCGATCGCGCGCATCTGGACGGGCTCGGCATCCGCGCCGTCGTCGATTTCCGCAGCCTGCGCGAGCAGGCCGACGAACCCAATGCCTGGTGCGCCGAGGCTGGCGTGGCCTATTGGTCGCGCCCGCACAAGGAAGTGTTCGGGCGCCTGCACGAAATGGTCGAACGCGGGATCGAGAACGAGGACGAGGCGATGGCGGTGATGACGGGCGGCTTTCGCCATCTCCCCTTCCAGCAGGCCCCCGCCTATGCCGAACTGATCCGCCGCATCGCCGCCGCCGAAGTGCCGATCGCGTTCAACTGCACCGCCGGCAAGGATCGCACCGGCGGCGCGGCGGCGCTGGTGCTGGCGACGCTGGGCGTGCCGCGCGAGACGATCATCGCCGATTTCATCCTGACCGAGCGCGCGGTGGACTTGCGCAAGGCCTTCGGTGCCCGCCCGCAAGACCGTCATTCGCCTTACGCCAGGCTGTCGCAGCCGGTGATGGCCGCGCTCGCCGGCGCACGGCCGCACTACATCGCCGCGTTCCTCGACGCGCTGGACGAGACGTGCGGATCGGTGGAAGGCTACCTTGCCGAACTGGGCTTCACGCCGGACGATATCGCGCAAGTGCGCGCGCGCCTGCTGGAGCCGGCGTGAAGCCGCCGCCGGGGGGATTTCGACCGGGCGTTTCACTAACTTGCCATTCAGCCCTTCGCGCCTACATTGGCGGGATCGCAAAGGACGGTTTCCCGCAGTATGAACGACGATCAGCCCAATGGTAATCCCTGGTTGAAAAGCCTGCTTGTTTGGGGCGGCATTTTCCTCGCGCTGCTGATGGTGGTGTCGATGTTCGGCACGCGCACGGACGCGGGCCAGTCGATCCGCTATTCCGACTTCCGCGCCAAGGTCGCCGAAGGCACCGTGGCCGATGTGCAGATCGGCGAGGATCACATCGTCGGCAAGTTCAAGAACGGCGACAGCTTCAGCACGATCCCCATCCCCAACGACACCAGCCTGCCCCAGCTCCTCCAGGCCAATGGCGTCAACTATGCCGGCAAGGCGCCCGAAGAGCCGAACTGGATCGCCTATGTGCTGATCCAGGCGCTGCCTTTCGTGCTGATCCTGGGCATTGCCTTCTTCGCGCTGCGCCAGGTGCAGAAGGGCGGCGGATCGGGCGCGATGGGCTTCGGCAAGTCCAAGGCCAAGCTGCTGACCGAGCGGCAGGGCCGCGTCACTTTCACCGACGTCGCCGGTATCGACGAAGCGCGCGAGGAGTTGGAGGAAATCGTCGAGTTCCTGCGCGATCCGCAGCGCTTTTCCAAGCTGGGCGGCCAGATTCCCAAGGGCGCGCTGCTGGTCGGCTCGCCCGGCACCGGCAAGACCCTGCTGGCCCGCGCCATCGCGGGTGAGGCGGGCGTGCCGTTCTTCACCATCTCGGGCTCCGATTTCGTCGAGATGTTCGTGGGCGTCGGCGCCAGCCGCGTGCGCGACATGTTCGAGCAGGCGAAGAAGAACGCGCCGTGCATCGTCTTCATCGACGAGATCGATGCGGTCGGCCGCCATCGCGGCCATGGCCTGGGCAATTCGAACGACGAGCGCGAGCAGACGCTGAACCAGCTGCTGGTCGAGATGGACGGCTTCGAGGCCAACGAAGGCATCATCATCATCGCCGCCACCAACCGTCCCGACGTGCTCGACCCGGCCCTGCTGCGCCCCGGCCGCTTCGACCGGCAAGTCGTGGTGCCGATCCCCGATATCGACGGGCGCGAGAAGATCCTTTCAGTCCACATGAAGAAAGTGCCGCTGGCGCCCGACGTCAATCCGCGCGTGATCGCGCGCGGCACCCCGGGCTTCTCGGGCGCGGACTTGGCCAACCTGGTCAACGAGGCCGCCCTGCTCGCCGCGCGCCGCAACAAGCGGCTGGTGGCGATGCAGGAGTTCGAGGACGCCAAGGACAAGGTCATGATGGGCGCCGAGCGCCGATCCATGGTCATGACCGAGGACGAGAAGAAGATGACCGCCTATCACGAGGCGGGCCATGCCATCGTCTCGCTGAACGAGCCGGCGTCGGACCCGATCCACAAGGCGACGATCATCCCGCGCGGCCGGGCACTGGGCATGGTCATGCGCCTGCCCGAGCGCGACAGCTATTCCTATCACCGCGACAAGATGCTGGCGAACCTCTCGGTCTCGATGGGCGGCCGCGTTGCCGAGGAACTGATCTTCGGGCACGACAAGGTGTCCAGCGGCGCCTCCTCGGACATCCAGTACGCCACCGGCCTTGCCCGCAACATGGTGACGAAGTGGGGCATGTCGGACAAGCTGGGCCCGCTGCAATACGAAGAGCAGCACGAAGGCTATCTCGGCATGGGCGGATCGCAACGGCTGATGGCCTCCGACGAGACCAACCGGCTGATCGACAGCGAGATTCGCGATCTGGTCGATACCGCGCATGCCCGCGCCACCGATATCCTCAAGGCCGAGAGCGAGCACTTGCACCTGCTCGCCCAGGCGCTGCTCGAATACGAGACGCTTACCGGCGAGGAGATCAAGCACCTGCTCGAAACCGGCAAGCTCGACCGGCCGGACGAACCGCGCGGCGGCGTCGCCACCGGCGCGCCGATCCGCGGCTCGTCGATCCCCAAGGCGGGCAAGCGCTTCTCCGGCGGCACCGCCCCGCAAGGCGCCTGAGCCGGCGTTTCCGCGATCCTTCCAATAACCCTCTCCCCTTTAGGGGAGAGGGCTGGGTGAGGGGCGCGTCAGGGCTCCCATCCCCTTCTCAACTCCGGCTAGCTCGCTTCGCGCAAGCCTGCGTATCGTTCCCCTGAGGGGGAGAGAACAGCGGGATTTCCCGCCTCTATTCCACCTTGCCCATGATGGCGTCCAGCGCCTCGCTCGCTTCCAGCCAGCGCGCTTCGGCTTCTTCCAGTTCCCCCGCCAGCGTGACCCGGCGCTTGCCCAGATCGCCGATCGTCAGCTTCGCCAGATCGCCTTTCGCGCCGGCTGGATCGGCCAGCGCGGCATCGAGCGCGGTGAGCTGCGCGTGCAGGCGGGCGAGCCGCGTTTCCGCCTCGGTCACGCGCTTGCGTGCGGCCTTCAACTCGTCGCGGGCGATCGCGCCGGACTTGCGCTCGGCCTTGGTCGGCCCCTTGCCGTCATCGCCGCGCGGCTGGTTTCGCCCGAGCACGAAGTCGATGTAATCGCTCATCGAACCGGCATAGTCCTGCGCCAGCCCGCCATCGACCAGCACCAGCCGGTCGGCGGCCAGTTCCACCATGTGCCGGTCATGGCTGACCAGGATCACCGCGCCTTCGTAGGCGTTGAGCGCCTGCACCAGCGCCTCGCGCGCATCGACATCGAGGTGGTTGGTCGGCTCGTCCAGGATCAGCAGATGCGGCGCGTCGCGCGTCACCAGCGCGAGCGCCAGACGCGCCCGCTCGCCACCCGAAAGCGTGTGCGTCCTGGCCGTCGCGCGATCGCCGGAAAAGCCGAAGCGGCCAAGCTGGCCGCGCACCGCCAGCGGCGGCTTGCCTTCCATCGCCCGCGTCATCAGTTCCAGCGGGGTCGATCCCGCGGGCAGTTCCTCCACCTGATACTGGGTGAAATAGCCGATGCGGATCTTGCCCGAGAAATGGACCGATCCCTCCATCGGCTCCAGCTGGCGGGCGATCAGCCGCGCCAGCGTGGTCTTGCCGTTGCCGTTGCGGCCCAGCAGGGCGATGCGGTCTTCCGGGTCGATCCTGAGGTTCAGCCGGTGCAGCACCGGCTCGCCCGGGGCATAGCCCACCGCCGCGAGATCGAGCGTCACCAGCGGTGGGCGCAGTTCCTCGGGGCTGGGGAAATCGAAGCTCAGCGAAGGGTCCTCGATCATCGCCGCGATCGGCTGCATCCGCGCCAGCATCTTGGCGCGCGACTGCGCCTGCTTGGCGGTGGAGGCCCGCGCGCTGTTGCGCGCCACGTAATCGGCCAGCTTCTTGCGCTGCGCCTCCTGCTGCGCGCGCGCGGCGGCGACTTGCGCGGCACGCTCGGCCCGCTGGCGCTCGAAGCTGTCGTAGGAACCGGGATACAGCGTCAGCCGCCCGCCCTGCAGGTGCAGGATGTGATCGACCACGGTGTTGAGCAGGTCGCGCTCATGGCTGATGACGATCAGCGTGCCGGGATAGGACTGGAGGAAGTTCTCCAGCCATAGCGAGGCTTCCAGGTCGAGGTGGTTCGAAGGCTCGTCCAGCAGCAGCACGTCAGGCGCGGAAAACAGCAGGCCGGCCAGCGCCACGCGCATTTTCCAGCCGCCCGAGAAGCTGTCGAGCGGGCGCGCCTGCGCCGCCTCGTCGAAACCCAGCCCCACCAGGATGCGCGCCGCGCGCGCCGGGGCGCTGTAGGCGTCGATCGCCAGCAGGCGGTCATGCACATCGCCCAGCCGGTGCGGATCGGTGCAGGTCTCGGCCTCTTCCAGCAGCGCCTTGCGCTCGACATCGGCGTCGAGCACCGCCTCGAACGGGGTGCGTTCGCCGCTGGGCGCTTCCTGCGCGATATAGCCCAGCCGCGCGCGGCGCGGCATCTCGATGCCGCCGCCATCGGGCTCGATCTCGCCGATGATCGCCTTGACCAGCGTGGACTTGCCCGCGCCGTTGCGCCCGATCAGGCCGACCTTGCCGCCGGAGGGAATCGTCGCGGCGGCACGGTCAAGGATGACGCGCCCGCCAAGGCGCACGGTGATGTCGCGGATCGTCAGCATGGCGCGCGCCTAGCAGGTGCGGCGGCAAAGCCCAAACGTTGCGAACGCCCATGGCCCTCGCCCGTTCGGCGGAGAGGGTTGGGGGAGCGGCAGTGGCAGGCCCCGCCCCTCTCAACTTCGGCTAATCCCCGCCTTCGCGGGGACAAGCCTGCGTATCTCTCCCCGGCGGGGAGAGAAGGGCGTGGAAGCGTGCTATGGGCCTTTTACATATCCTCGTCGCGCAGCCAGTGCTCGGTCGGCGGCGCGAGGTAATGGGCCATGCGATCGAGCAGGGCTTCGGGTTCCTTCTCGATCAGCATCATCGCGCGGTGCCGGGGCTGGAGGAAGCCTTCGGCCACGACATGGTCGATGAAGGCCGACATGCGGCTGTAGAAGCCGTTGACGTCGAGCAGGCCGCAAGGCTTCTCATGATAGCCGAGCTGCGACCAGCACCAGGCCTCGAACATCTCCTCGAACGTGCCGATCCCGCCGGGCAGCGTGACGAAGCCGTCGGAAAGCTTGGCCATCAGCGCCTTGCGCTCGTGCATGGTCTGGACGACGTGCAGTTCGGTGATGCCCTGGTGATCGTGCTCGCGCGCGCGCAGCGCCTCGGGGATCACGCCGATCACCTCGCCGCCCGCCGCGCTGGCCGCATCGGCGATCACGCCCATCAGGCCGACCGTGCCGCCGCCATAGACGAGGCCAATGCCGCGCCGCGCCAGCAGGGTGCCGAACTGCTCGGCGGCTTCGCGATAGACCGGCCGGTGCCCCGGCGACGAGCCGAGGAAGACGCAGATGCGCATGGTTCCCGGCGCGCCCCGGCCCGTTTCGCCGCCGCCCGCGCTCAGGACAGCCGCTCGGGCACCGAGAGCGCTTCCTCCACGATGGATTCGCGCGTGCCGACCGCTTCCCACGGGAAGACGAACCAGCGCTTGTCCTCGTCACGGTCGATCATCTCGGCCCAGAGATCGACTTCGACCCTGGAGCGCTGGTTGTTGATGATCACCGCGAAGCGCAAGTTGCCGTTGGCGCAGCCGCGCGCTTCCAGCAGGTCGCGGATGTACTGGATAGTGCCGCCGCTGTCGTTGATGTCGTCCACGAACAGCAGGCGCGTGCCCGCCGCGCTCATCGCCGCGACTTTCGCCAGCAGCTCATCGGCAAAGCCGGGCACTTTGGCCGAATGGTCGATCGACAGCATCGGCAATTCAAGCTGGTGCGAGATATAGACCGCCGGCACCAGCCCGCCCCGCCCCACGCCGATGACGAATTCGGGGAGCCAGCCGGATTGCTCGATCTGCCGCGACAGCAGGCGGACTTTCGCCAGGAAGTCCTCGTAGTATTCGAGGTAGTGGAGTTGGGGCTCTGCGGTCTGGCTCATGCGTCGCGAATCCTGTGCGGAATGCGGGAAAGCCTATCGGTTATCGGGTTCGCCGCGCTTGGGCAATCGGGCTCGGCACATCATTCCCCGTCTTCCCCGCCGCCCTGCATCGATGCGGGATAGCTCAGCCGGGCAAAGCCGTTCTCGATCTCGTTGAGCACGATCCCCGCCGCATAGGACGGCGTGCGGGCCGAGGCGGTGCACAGCGCCAGCGTCATCGGCCGCAGCAAGGGGTCGGAAATCCGGGTGAACGCAAGCAGGCCGCGCTGCACTTCGGTGATGACGTCGAGCGAGGTGAGGATGCCGATGCCCAGGCCCTGCAGCACCAGCGACGTGACCATCTGGATGTTGTCCGATGTCGCCTTGCGGTGCAGCTCGATGCCGGTGGCGCCTTCCAGCACGGCGATCTGCTGGCACACCGCCAGCGGCTCGGCCGGAACGATCAGCGGCGATCCGGCGCAGACGGAAAAGCGCACCTCGCTTTGCCGGCCCAGCGCATGGCCCGCCGGCGTGATGAAGCCCAGCACCACCTCGACGAAGGCACGCACCGTCAGGTCGCGATAGGACTGCGGCTCGAACAGGATGCCGAAATCGACTTCGCCGGCCGCGACCGCGCGACGCACCAGATCGTTCTCCAGCACTTTCACGCCGATGGTGATGCCCGGATAGCGGCTCTGGATCGCGGCGATCGCGGCGGGGATATAGCCCTTGGCCAGCGCATCGATGATCGCCATCTCGACATGCCCGCGCTTGAGCCCGCGCAAATCCTCGATCTGGGCGCGCACATCGACCATGTTCTTGTGCCAGCGCGATCCGGCCGCCATCATGATCTCGCCCGCGGCGGTCAGCCGCAGGCCGGTGGGCAGCCGCTCGAACAGCGGCATGCCGATGTCCGCCTCGACATTGAGGATCTGGCGGTCGATCGCCGAGGCCGAGACGTTCAGCTCGTCGGCCGCCTTGCGGATCGAGCCGAGCCGGCCGACCGCCATGAAGTAGCGAAGGAAACGCGAAAAGGCGGGCATACGTGCTCTAATTTTTGCAACGGTGCGTGGGATTCATTGCGTTTGATCGCATCAAGTCAAGTCCTTACCACGGATCGAACACCGAATGCATGAGGGCAGGCGGCGTCTTCGAGGGTCGCAAGGAATGCGTAACGATGCCCGATCGCGCGGTGGCGGCGCATTCCGGATTGGGTTTCGCGGGGGAAGACCGGGGCATGATCGCCCGGCGCCGGCGCGGAAGCGCGGGGTGCCCGCCTGGACGGGGCCGGATACGATGACGTCGCGAATTGGCACGCACCTGGGCCGCGCGCGGGCTGCGCCATGGTGAAGCGCGCCCTCCTTGCCGGGCTGGCCGCTTTCGCCGCGTTCTGCGCCAGCGCCGCCCATGCCGACGCGGCGAGCGAGGCGGCCGCATCGGCGGTGTTTGACGATCTGGCCAGCAATCCGGCGCGGCTGCGCGTGTTCCTTCAGGCCATGCCCAAGGGCGGCGACCTGCACAACCATCTGGGCGGCACGCCCTATGCCGAGGACTATCTGGAAGTGGCCGCGCGCGCGGGCCTGTGCGTGGACGACACCGGGCTGCTGCTGGTCGCCCCGCCCTGCCCGGCCGAGCGCACGGTCAAGGCGCTGGGCGAGCGCCGGCCTTTCGCGTTCGCGCGGCTGATCGATTCGCTTTCGACGCGCGGCGTGCAGCACGGCGTCGGCGCGAACGAGGCATCGGGCCACACCCAGTTCTTTTCCAGCTTCGACAGGTTCGGTCCGGTCTATGCCGCCGATGTCGGCCAGTGGATGGCGGTCGCCCGGCGCGGCGCGGCGCGCGACAAGGTCAGCTATCTGGAACTGATGCACAATCCGCGCGCGCTGGTGGAATACGCGCTTTCCGCCAGCGACGAACCGCTCGACGAAGCGGGGCTGGCCCCGTTCTACGCGCGCGAAAGCGGCACGCTAGGCCCCCTGCTCGACCGGGCCGTGACCGAGCTGGACCGCGACGAGGCCGCCGCCGCCGCGACGCTCGCCTGCGGCACCGGCAAGGCCGATCCGGCTTGCGGGGTCGCGGTGCATTACCTGACGTTCGCCTGGCGCGGCGTGCCGCCCCGGCAGGCGTTCCGTTCGCTGATCGCCGGCTTCGCGCTCGCCCGCAAGGACAAGCGCTTCGTCGGCATCAACATCGTCCAGCCCGAGGACGATCCGATCGCGCTGCGCGACTATGACCTGCACATGGCGATGTTCCGCTTCCTGGAAGCGAAATATCCCGACGTGCCGGTGACGATGCACGCCGGCGAGCTGACGCTGGGCCTCGTCCGCCCGCAGGATCTGCGCGATCACATCGCCAGAGCCGTGGCCTCCGGCGCGCGGCGGATCGGCCACGGCACCGACATCGCGTTCGAGGACGACGCCATCGCGACGATGACGCGCATGGCGCGCGAGCGCATCGCGGTGGAAGTCAATTTGTCGAGCGCGGCCGTGATCCTGGGGATCAAGGGCGGCGACCATCCGCTGCGCCTCTATCGCAGCATGGGCGTGCCGATGGTGCTTTCGACCGACGACATGGGCGTGCTGCGCTCCGACATGACCAACGAATACCAGCGCGCCGCCAGCGAGCAGGGTCTGCGCTATCCCGACCTCAAGGCGCTGGCGCGCGCGAGCCTGGAATATGCCTTCGTACCCGGCGCCAGCCTGTGGCGCGACGGGCGAACGGGCATACCGGCACCGGACGCCGCAGCCCTGGTGAAGACGAGCGAGAAGGCGCGCCTCCAGGCCGATCTGGAAGCGCGGTTCGACAGGTTTGAGCAAAGCGTGGGACAGTTCCCGAGGGGGGCCATGCCCTGAGGGCCTATGCGCCATTTCCGCTTCGCGGCGATGACGCCATATGTCATGCTGCAGTGCAGCAGGCTTATAACGAATGTTGGAGAGGGCAACGACAGCAAGGACCGGGACCGGCTCAGGGCAGCCGGGCTTCGGTTCAATCAGGGGGTTATCGCATGACAAAGAAGAGCATCGCCGATCCGGGTTTTCAGATTGCAGCGCGCCATGGGCGGTTGAAGAGATCGTTGATGGCAGGCGTGGCGGGGCTGCTGGGCTGCACCGCGCTGACCGCGCCGGCCTTCGCGCAGGAAAGCGAGGATCCGAAGGAGGACATCGTCGTCACCGGCTCGCTCGACGCGCTGCCGCTCAAGGACGTGGGCACCGTGTTCGGCTTCGACAAGACGCTGACCGAGACGCCGCGTTCGGTCTCCACCGTCAGCCAGGCGCAGATCGAGCGTTTCGGCGTCACCAGCATCTATGATCTGATCGCGCAGGCGCCGGGCACCTTCACCAACTCGTTCTTCGGCGTCGGCGGCTCGCTCGACATCCGCGGCACGCCCGGCGAAGTCTATTTCCGCGGCCTGCGCCGGCTCGACAACCCGGGCAACTATCCCACGCCGATCGGCGCCGCGGACCGCATCGACATCGTGCGCGGCCCCGCCTCGCCGATCATGGGGCCGGCCAAGACCGGCGGCTACATCAACTTCGTGCCCAAGAGCGCGCGCGCCGGCAATGGCTCCTACCTTGCCGAGCCGAAAGCCGAATTCACCTACACGCGCGGCAGCTGGAACAACAACATGCTCTCGGCCAGCGTCGTCGGACCGGGCAGCATCGGCCAGCATGAGTTCGGCTACAGCCTTTACGGCGAGCTGACCGACTCGGACAGCTACTATGACTATATCAAGACGCGCCAGACGCTGATCCAGGCCTCGTTCGACACCGACATCACGCCCGATCTGCGGATCGAGTTCGGCGGCATGTACGACAATTACAAGGGCACGCAGAACGGCGGCTGGAACCGCGTGACGCAGGAGCTTATCGACAACGGCACCTATATCACCGGGCAGGCCAAGCCGCTCGACACCGATGGCGACGGCAAGATCTCCCCGGCCGAGGCGCGCGCGGCGAACGGCGGCCTGGGCCTGGGCACGTTCGGCGGCGCCTTCTGCACCGATCCGCCGTTCGACGTTCCCTTCGCCTTCGGCCTCAACAACACCTGCCTGGCGACGCTCTATCCCGATTCCGGCCTGACCAATGTCGGCACCACCAAGCTGAGCCGCCGGAAGACGCTGACCGGCCCGAACGACTTCCTCAACAACGTCGCCAAGACGCTTTACGCCGACCTGATCTGGGACGGCGGCAACGACCTGGAGATCAAGAACCAACTGTTCTACGATGGCTACAAGAACAGCAACGAGAACGCCTATGGCTTCTCGCAGTTCGCCGATTCCTATGTGATCGAGGACAAGATCGTCATCTCGAAGAAGTTCACCAGCAACGCTGGCACTTTCTCGATCCAGGCCGCTCCGTCGATCCGCTACACCAAGTTCAAGCACGCGGACGACTTCGGCTATGAATACTTCGGCCGTGTCGATCTGACCGAAGGCTATACGCCGCTTTCCACCCGGCTGCTTTCGACGCAGACCGATTCGGAATATTCGAGCTATTTCCAGGGCCACTATACCGACGCCGCGTTCAGCCTGCTGGCCGACCTCGATTTCGCCTTCGGCCTCGATGTGACGCTGGGCGGCCGCTATGACCGCATGAGCGTATCGTCCACCGCGGTCCTGCCGAAAATCGATCCGACCCAGTTCGGCGTCAACATCCCGCTCGAAGCGGTCAACACGCCCAACCGGGCCGACGGCACCAATCTCCAGAAGGACACCAAGGGCGTATGGTCGTGGACGGCCAGCGCGAACTACAAGCTGCCCTTCGGCCTGATCCCTTATGCCACGATCGCCAAGCAGTCGGTCATCATCACGGGCCAGGGCGCGGAAGTCGATCCTTCCAATGTCTATGGCGATAGCTGGATCACTTCCTCGAAGCTCTACGAGGGCGGCATCAAGGGCAGCTGGCTCGACAATCGGCTCTATGCGGCCCTGTCGATCTACAAGCAGAACCGCACCGACTATTCGATCCAGTCGCTCACCGTGAACCAGGCGATCAAGACCACCGGCATCGAGGCCGAGATGCGCTGGTCCGTCAACCGGCACCTGCTGCTGACCACGGCCTATACCCATACCAAGGTGGTCAACCAGGCGTTCCTCAACGGCGGCGGCGTGTTCTTCTACTACTACGGCGCCGATCTGCTGGCCGCAAACGGCATCGACCCGACGCTGATCCTGGGCGCCGCGCCCAACGGCCTCGTCCCGCTTGCCGACAAGAGCATGGCCGAGCGTCCCACACCCCGGAACATCTATTCGGGCACGGCCAGCTATGCCTTCGACAACGGCATCGCGCTGACGGCAAGCGCCTATCACGTCGGTTCGATGTGGGCGGACTATCCGCACACGCTGCGGCTGCCGGCCTATACGCTGGTCGACCTTGGCGTTTCCTATGAGACCGATCACTGGCTGTTCCAGTTCAACCTCAAGAACGCGCTGAACGAGCGGTACTTCCGCGCCAACTTCGTCGAGCTTTACGCCTCGCAGAACATCAAGCCGGAACTGCCGCGCAGCTGGCAGGCTTCGATCAAGTACAAGTTCTGATCCCTCGGCGCGGGGTGCCCGATCACCGGCACCCCGCGCCCCCGCAACAGTGAGGGAGCCGATCACAATGCATCTTCTGATCCGGGCGTCGATCACGATAGCGGCCATGGCGGCATCGCTTGCGCCCCTGGACGGAGCGGCGGCGAAAGCGCCCGCTCCCGATATTGCCGCCTGCCAGCCGGGCGGGCCCTGCGCGCATCCGCTGCCGGTCAAGGTGGTGGTGGTGACGCTGTTCGAGATCGGCGCGGACAGCGGCGATGCCGCCGGCGAGTTCCAGCTGTGGAAGGAGCGCCGTCATCTCGACATGCGCATCCCCTTCCCGCAATCCTACCATGACCTCTACTATGACCCGAAGACCCAGGTGCTGGCGATGGTCACGGGCATCGGCACCGCCCGGTCGAGCGCGGCGACGATGGCGCTCGGGCTCGATCCGCGCTTCGACCTGACCCATGCCTACTGGCTGGTCGCCGGCATCGCCGGGATCGACCCGCAGGATGCCTCGATCGGCTCGGCCGCCTGGGCGCGTTGGGTGGTCGATGGCGATCTGGCGCATGAGATCGACGCGCGCGAAATCCCGAAAGACTGGAAGACCGGCTATTTCCCGCGCCACACCAAGGGGCCCAACGATACCGCGACCCCGCCCGATCCCTCGGGCGGAGAGATGTTCGCACTCAATCCCGCGCTGGTGTCCTGGGCCTATCGGCTGACCAGGGACGTCAAGCTGCCCGATTCGCCCGCCATCGCGGCCGAGCGCGCGCGCTTTGCCGGCTATCCCAACGCGCAAAGACCGCCTTTCGTGCTGGAGGGGGAGCAGCTTTCGGCCATGACCTTCTGGCACGGCAAGCTGCTGACCGACTGGGCCAATGGCTGGGTCGATTACTGGACATCGGGCAAGGGCGAATTCGTCACGTCCGCCATGGAAGACACCGGCGTGGTCCAGTCGCTGACCTATCTCGATCGGATCGGTCGGGCCGACAAGGACCGCGTGCTGGTGCTGCGCGCGGGCAGCAACTACACGATGCCGCCGCCCGGCGAGGACGCGGCCACTTACCTGCTGCATGAGAACGAAGGCTATGCCGGGCTGCAGGCCGCGGTCGAAAGCCTGTACCTGGTCGGCTCGAAAGTGATCGACGAACTGCTGGCCGACTGGGGCCGCTATAAGGACAGCGAACCGCGATGACGGCGCGGCCGCCGACGCGGACGGGCCGCTAGCGCCCCATGCGCCTGACCGTCATCCGCGACGCCGACCGGATCGTCTGCATGGACGATGCGCGCCGCGAGATCGCCGGCGGCGCGATCGCCTTTCGCGGCGGGGTGATCGCGGCGGTGGGCACCACCCGGGAGCTTGCGGCCCTGATCGCCGAGGCGGATGAGGTGATCGGCGCGGCCGGCTGCGTGGTGACGCCGGGCCTCGTCAACACGCATCACCACCTTTACCAGACGCTGACCCGCGCGCTGCCCGGCGCGATGAGCGTCTCGCTGTTCCACTGGCTCCAGCGGCTCTACCCGATCTGGGGGCGCTACCGGCCCGAGGACGTCTTCGCCGCCACGCAGCTGGGCCTGGCTGAACTGGCGCTTTCGGGCTGCACGCTCAGTTCCGATCACCACTACCTGTTTCCCGACGGCGTGACGCTCGACGATTCGATCGCGGCCGCAGGCACCGTCGGCATCCGCTTCCACGCGACGCGCGGTGCGATGAGCGTGGGGGAGAGCGACGGGGGCCTGCCGCCCGACAGTCTGGTGGAACACGAACCGGCGATCCTGACCGATGCCATCCGGCTGATCGACCGCTATCACGATGCCGCCGACGGCGCGATGATCCGCATCGGCGTCGCGCCCTGCTCGCCCTTTTCGGTCAGCCAGGGGCTGATGCGCGATGCCGCGCTGCTGGCGCGCGACAAGGGCGTGATGCTGCACACCCATCTGGCCGAGGACGCCGACGATGTCGCCTTCTCGCTCGCCCGCTTCGGCTGCCGTCCCGGCCAGTATGCGCAGGACCTGGGCTGGACCGGCGAGGACGTGTGGCACGCGCACTGCGTCCAGCTCGACGGGGAGGAGATCGCCCTGTTCGCCCGCACCCGCACCGGCGTCGCGCATTGCCCCGGCTCGAACTGCCGCCTCGGCTCGGGCATCGCGCCGGTGCGCGCGATGCTGGCGCAGGGCGTGCCGCTGGGGCTGGGGGTGGACGGATCGGCCTCGAACGACAGCGGCAACCTGCTCATGGAAGCACGCCAGGCGATGCTGCTCCAGCGCGTGACGGGCGGCCCGGACGCGCTCGACCCGCGCGAGGCGCTTTACATCGCCACGCGCGGCGGCGCGCACATGCTGGGGCGGCGCGATTGCGGCTCGCTCGAACCGGGCAAGCGGGCCGACCTTGCGGTATGGGACATGACCGGCCCCGGCTCGCTCGGCGCGTGGGACAAGGTCGCCGCGCTGGTGCTCGCCCCGCCGCCCGGCGCGCGCGACGTCTTCGTCGAAGGACGCGCGGTGGTGCGCGATGGCGATCTTGCGCAAGTCTCGCGCGACGAAGTGCTGCGGTCGGCGGGCGCGTCGCTTACCCGCTTGATGAGCCTGGCCTGAAACGAAAGGTTGCGATGACCGCTGCGCCCCTCTCCTCCGCCGAAGCCGCCCTTCCCGGCGCGCTCACGCCTGAACAGGCGCGCGACCCGGACTATTTCCCCGGCATGGCCGTGGCGATCCCGCTGGGCATCCAGCATGTGCTGGCGATGTTCGTCAGCAACATGACGCCGGCGATCATCGTCGCGGGCGCGGCGGGCTTCGGCTATGGCTCGGCCGATACCGGCGAGATGATCTACATGATCCAGATGGCGATGCTGTTCGCCGGGATCGCCACCTTGCTCCAGACCATCGGCTTCGGGCCCATCGGCGCACGGCTGCCGCTGGTGCAGGGCACCAGCTTCGCCTTCATCCCGATCATGATCCCGATCGTCGCGGGCAAGGGGGTGGAGGCCATGGCCGCGCTGACCACGGCGGCGCTGTTCGGCGGGCTGCTGCACGCCGGGCTCAGCTTTTTCGTCGGGCGCATCCGCTTTGCCCTGCCGCCGATGATCACCGGCCTCGTCGTGCTGATGATCGGCCTCTCCTTGATGCGGATCGGGGTGCAATACGCGGCCGGCGGCGTGCCGGCGGTGGGAACGCCCGCGTTCGGCGCGTGGCAAAGCTGGCTGCTGGCGGGCGTGGTTGTGGTGACGACGCTGGGGCTGAACTTCTTCGGGCGCGGCATCTGGTCGAACGCGGCGGTGCTGCTGGGCCTTGCCGCCGGATACGGCGTGGCGCTGGCCATGGGGCGGGTCAGCTTCGATCCGGTCGCGACGGCGGGCTGGGTCATGCTGCCCACGCCGTTCCATTTCGGCTTTGCCGTCTCGGCCTCGGCGATCGTGGGCTTTTGCCTGACGGGCTTTGTCTCCTCGATCGAATCGATCGGCGATGTCGATGCGATCTGCGAAGGCAGCGCCGGCCGCCCGGCGACCGACCGCGAGCTTTCGGGCGCGGTCTGCGCCGATGGCGTCGGCACCGCGCTCGCAGCCGTGTTCGGGGCAATGCCCAACACCACCTTCAGCCAGAACGTCGGGCTGATCGCGATCACCGGGGTGATGAGCCGCCACGTCGTCACCGTGGGCGCGCTGTTCCTGATCGTCTGCGGGCTCGCGCCCAAGATCGGCGCGCTCATCACCACGATCCCGATCGAGGTGCTGGGCGGCGGCGTGATCGTGATGTTCGGCATGGTCGCCTCGGCCGCGACCGCGATGCTTTCGGGCGTCGCATGGACCCAGCGCAACATGCTGATCTTCGGCGTCTCGCTCTCGCTGGCGCTGGGGCTCCAGCTTGAACCCGAAGCCTTGCAGCATGTGCCCGAAACCCTGCGCATCCTGCTGACCTCGGGCGTCCTGCCGGCGGCCTGCACGGCGGTGGCGCTGAACCTGATCGTGCCGGGCCGCACCGGCAAGGCGCGGGCGTAAACCCTCCGTCAAGCACGGCGGGCTATCGGCGGGGTACGACTTGCCGCTATGGGAGGCATCATGGCATCGGACACCCCCGCAATTCTCGTCACCGGCGCCGCCGGCTTCATCGGCGCGGCGCTGGCCGAGGCGCTGATGGCGCGCGGGCAGCCGGTGATCGGCATCGACAATCTCAACGATTACTATCAGGTCTCGCTCAAGCGCGCGCGGCTGGGCCGTCTGGCGGAGCGCTTCGGCAACCTGTTCACTTTCGAGCAGCTCGATTTCTCCGACATGGCCGCGCTGGACCGGACGCTGGGCGCGCGCGAATTCGCCAGCATCGTCCACCTGGGCGCGCAGGCCGGCGTGCGCTATTCGCTGGAGAACCCGCAAGCCTACGTGCAATCGAACCTGGCCGGCCACGTCAACATGCTGGAACTGGCGCGCGCGCGGGGCGTGGCGCACATGGTCTATGCCAGCTCCAGCTCGGTCTATGGCGGCAACGCGAAGCTGCCTTTCGTGGTGGAGGACCGCACCGACCATCCCGTCTCGCTCTATGCCGCCACCAAGCGCGCGGACGAGCTGATGAGCGAGACTTACGCGCACCTGTTCCGCATCCCGCTCACCGGCCTGCGGTTCTTCACCGTCTATGGCCCCTGGGGCCGGCCCGACATGGCGATGTGGAAGTTCACCGACCGCATCCTCTCCGGCCGGCCGATCGAGGTCTACAACCATGGCGAGATGCACCGCGACTTCACCTATATCGACGATATCGTCGCCGGCGTCATCGCCTGCCTTGACCGGCCGCCCGCCGATGACGGCGCGGCCAAGCCCGGCGGCAGCGTCAAGCCGCACGCGCTCTACAACATCGGCAACAACCGCTCCGAGCACCTGATGCGCCTGATCGCGGTGCTGGAGGATGCCTGCGGCCGCAAGGCCGAGCTGGAGATGCTGCCGATGCAGCCGGGCGACGTGCCCGCCACTTACGCCGATATCACCGCGATCGCGCGTGACACCGGCTATGCCCCGACCACGCCGATCGAAGTGGGCGTGCCGCGCTTCGTCACCTGGTTTCGCGATTATCATGGGCTCGGGCGCGGGGTTTGAATCGGCCGCGCCCCGCGTGTAGGGGCTGTTTCCGCGTCAATTGACCGGATGAGGACAGCATGAAGATCGCGATGGTGGGTTCGGGCTATGTTGGCCTGGTATCTGGGGCGTGCTTTGCCGATTTCGGTCACGATGTGGTGTGCATCGACAAGGACCAGTCGAAGATCGACCGTCTTCGGGCTGGGGTGATGCCGATCTACGAGCCGGGTCTGGAAGCGCTGGTGGAAAGCAACGTCAAGGCCGGGCGGCTGACCTTCACCACCGACCTGGGCGAGGGGATCGCGGGGGCGAGCGCGATCTTCATCGCGGTGGGCACGCCCTCGCGGCGGGGCGATGGCCATGCCGACCTGTCGTTCGTCCACGCGGTGGCGCGCGAGGTGGGTGAGCGGCTGGCGAACGACGCGGTGATCGTGACGAAGTCGACCGTGCCGGTGGGCACGGGGGACGAGGTGGAGCGGATCCTGGCCGAAAGCGGCACGCCGTGGCGCGTCGCGGTGGTCTCGAACCCGGAGTTCCTGCGCGAAGGCGCGGCGATCGGCGATTTCAAGCGGCCGGACCGGATCGTCATCGGCGCCGAGGACGATTTCGGGCGCGAGGTGATGCGCGGGGTCTATCGCCCGCTGTTCCTCAACGAATCGCCGATCCTGTTCACCAGCCGCCGCTCGGCCGAGATCATCAAGTACGCGGCCAACGCGTTCCTGGCGACCAAGATCACCTTCATCAACGAGATGGCCGACTTGTGCGAGAAAGTGGGCGGCAACGTGCAGGACGTGGCGCGCGGCATCGGGCTGGACGGGCGGATCGGCGGCAAGTTCCTGCACGCGGGGCCGGGCTATGGCGGCTCGTGCTTTCCCAAGGACACGCTGGCGCTGCTCAAGACGGCGGAGGACTATGACAGCCCGCTGCGCATCGTCGAGGCGGTGGCCAAGGTCAACGACAGCCGCAAGCGGGCGATGGGCCGCAAGGTGATCGAGGCGCTGGGCGGGGCGGACAAGGCGCGGGGCAAGCGCGCGGCGCTGCTGGGGCTGACGTTCAAGCCCAACACCGACGACATGCGCGATTCGCCGGCGATCGCGATCGCGCAGACGCTGGAGGACGCGGGCGTGTCGGTGGCCGCGTTCGATCCCGAGGGGATGGAACAGGCGCGCCCGCTGCTGCCCCGAGTGGAGATGAAGAGCGATCCCTATGCCGCGATCGCCGGGGCGGACGCGGTGGTGATCGTCACCGAATGGGACGCCTTCCGCGCGCTGGACCTTGGCCGGGTGAAGGCGCTGGCGAACGCGCCGGTGCTGGTGGACTTGCGCAACATCTACAAGCCCGAGGACGTGCGCGCCGAAGGCTTCAGCTACACGTCCGTCGGCAGGGCCTGACGCCCGTTCGCCGGCAGGCGGGCAAAGTCCTCCCCGTTTGAGGGGGGCGCCCCGCGAGGCTGACGGAGGGGGGGTTCCCCGCTGGCGGTGATACCCCTCCGCCACCGCTGCGCCCCCCTCCCCCTACAGGGGAAGGATATGGCGGGGTCGGTGGTCGGCCTCAGCCGCAGTTGAAGTGATGGACGATCTTGCGATCGAGCGGTTCCTTGAAGCGCGCGGCGCTGTGGCCGTTGTCGCGCGGGATCGCGGTCGCTTCGAAGGGCCCCACGGCACCGATCCACAGCGCGCAGTCGCCAAGCACGGGCGTGCCGGAATCCGGGAACAGGTCGCATCCCGTATCGTCCAGATCCGATATCGTAACCGCGGCTCTCGAATGAGCGCCGATACACTCGCCATAAATGGCCATCTGAAGTCCGTTCCGCGCCGGTTCCGGCAATCACTGTCTCGCGTCAAGGGCCTGAAAGCTTGCGCCCCAGAGCCCTGAGGGGCCGCCGCCACTCTCCCAAATCCTATAAACGCCATAGATTATATAACGGTTGCACGCGAGATACGTTTTAATGACAAGTGATGAATAATCGCTGGGGATTTGGCTTGAAGCGCGCTTTCTGGCGCATGGCGCCGCCGATCCCGCCCATACGAAATGCGTTCTTCCACGCATTTCTGCATCGGCTCATCCCGGTGAGAGCCAGGCCCATCACGCGACTTTTTCCTTGCTGTACAGCGCGTTGACGAAATCCTCGCGCCAGCGCGCGACGTTCTCCTCGCGCACCGATTTGAGCAGGGCCTTGTGGCGGCGCTTGCGCTCGGCCAGCGGCATGGCCAGCGCGCGCTTGATCGCCTCGCTCACGTCCTCGGCGCTGTGCGGATTGACCAGCAGGGCATCGGCCATTTGCAGCGCCGCGCCCGCGAACTGCGACAGGATCAGCACGCCCGGGTTGTCGGGGTCTTGCGCCGCGACATATTCCTTGGCGACCAGGTTCATCCCGTCGCGCAAGGGGGTGACGATGCCGATGTCGGCGGCGCGATAGAACCCGGCCAGTTCGTCGCGCGGATAGCCCCGGTTGACATAGCGGATCGGCACCCAGGCGACATCGGCGTGGGCGCCGTTGATGTGCCCCGCCTTGCGCTCCAGATCGTGGCGGATCTGCTGGTAACTGGCGACCAGCTCGCGCGAGGGGGGCGCGATCTGCAGCAGCACCACGTCCTTGGCCATCTCGGGATTGTCGGTGAGGAAGCGGCCGAAGGAATCGAACCGTTCGCCCAGCCCCTTGGAATAATCGAGCCGGTCCACCCCGATCAGCATCTTGCGATCGCCCGCGCTGGCCCGCAGCCGGTCATGCGCCTCCCGGGCGGCGGCGCTTTGCGCCCCTTCGACGAATTCGTCGAAATCGATGCCGATGGGGAACGCCTGCGCCTGCACGTTGCGGCCTTCGTAGTCGATCGAGCCGTCCGGGTTGATCGTCAGGCCCAGCTCCTTCTCGATATAGTGGAGGAAGCTTTCCAGCCATTCGTGCGTCTGGAAGCCGATCAGATCGTATTGCAGCATGGATGTGACCAGCTGCTCGTGGTTGGGCAGCGAGACGAGCAGGCGGGCCGGCGGCCACGGCGTGTGCAGGAACAGGCCGATCCGGTTCGTCACGCCCTTGGCGCGCAGCAGCGAGCCGAGCGGCAGCAAGTGGTAATCGTGCACCCAGACCAGATCGTCCGGCTCGATCAGCGGCAGCACGCTGTCGGCGAAGCGATTGTTCACCCGCTGATACCCCTCGCCGAAGCTGCGATCGTATTCGGTCAGGTCGATGCGGTAGTGGAACAGCGGCCAGAGCGTGCGGTTGGCATAGCCGTTGTAGTATTCGTCGATGTCCTGGGGCTCCAGGTCGATCGTCGCGGTGGTGACGTCGTCGTTGCGCTGCATGTCGAGGTGGCCGGTGAATTCCTCGGTCTCCTGCCCGGACCAGCCGAACCAGATGCCGCGATGCTCGCGCAAGGCGGCGTTGAGCGCGACGGCAAGGCCGCCCTGGGCCCCGGCCGCGCCTTGGGAATTGGGCACCGAGACCCGGTTCGAAACGACAATCAGCCTGCTCATTGTACTCCCCCTCAGCGCCAGTCCCCCCAGGATCGCGAGAGCAATCCGGCGCAGTTGATGATACCAACCAGCGAATAGGTCTGCGGAAAGTTCCCCCACAGCTCGCCGGTTTCGAAGTCCATGTCCTCGGACAACAGGCCCGAGCGCGTGCGGTGGGCCAGCATCGCCTCGAACAGCGCCTTGGCCTCTTCGTCGCGGCCATCGAGGTGCAGCGCTTCGATCAGCCAGAACGTGCAGATGTTGAACGCGGTCTCGGGCAGGCCGAAATCGTCCTCGCTGGCATAGCGCAGCATGTGCTCGCCCCGGCGCAGGGTCTTTTCCACGGCCTTGAGCGTCGCCTGGAAGCGCGGATCGGCGGCATGGACATAGCGCAGCTCGACCAGTTGCAGCAGGCTGGCGTCAAGCTCTTGCCCGCCGAAGCTGGCGGCATAATGGCCGCCCTCGGCGAACCAGGCCTGCTGGTCGATATGCGCGCGGATCGCGTCGGCGCGCGTGCGCCAGAGCGCCTCGCGATCGTTGAGGCCAAGCAGTTCGGCCGCGTTCGCCAGCCGGTCGCAGGCGGCCCAGCTCATCACGCTGGAATAAGTATGGACGGCGGTGCGGGTGCGCAGTTCCCACAGGCCGGCATCGGGCTGGTCGTGCAGCTGCCACGCCATCTCGCCGACTTTTTCCAGGCTGGTGAAATCCTCCGCATTGGCCATGCGCAGCAGGCGATGGTCGGAAAAGGCCTGGATGTTGGGGATGATGATCTGGCCATAGCAGTCGTTCTGCAGCTGGTAATAGGCGGCATTGCCGATGCGCACCGGCCCCATGCCGCGATAGCCGGGCAGGCATTCGGCTTCCCATTCGATGATCTCGCGCGCGCCGCTGACCGAATAGAGCGGCTGGATCACCCCGGCGTGGGCATCGTCGACCAGGTTGCGCAGGTAGGCGAGGTACTTTTCCAGCACGTCGAGCGCGCCCAGCCGGTTGAGCGCCTGCACCGTGTAATAGGCATCGCGAATCCAGCAGTAGCGATAGTCCCAGTTGCGCCGCGAGTTCGGCGCCTCGGGGATCGAGGTGGTGAGCGCGGCGACGATCGCGCCGGTCTCCTCATGCTGGCACAGCTTCAGCGTGATCGCCGCGCGGATCACCGCCTGCTGCCAGTCGAGCGGAGTGGCCAGGCCCCGCACCCACAGCCGCCAATAGGCCTCGGTCTGCTGCAGCATGGCTTCCACCTCGCGCCCGACATTGCCGACGAAGGGCTCGTCCGGGCCGAGGTAGAAATGCAGCGCGCTCTCGACGCGGAAATGCCGCTCGTCCAGCACGTAGCCGACCGGGGCGTCGGTAGTCAGCCGCAACGCATGGCGATCGTTGAGGTAGCGGATATGGTTGGTGCCGTGGGTGATCGGCGCCTGCGCGGCGCCATAGCCGTTCATCGGCGTCAACAGCACGCGCAGCCGGGGCGATCCCGCGACCGGGCGCACGATCCGCGCGAAGGCGACGGGGCGGAACATGCGGCCGAGGCGCTCGAAACGCGGGCAGAAGTCGAATATGTCGACCTTGCCGCCCAGTTCATCTTCCAGCCGCGTGCGCAGGATCGGCGTGTTGCGCAGGTATTCCTGCTCCACCTTGCACTGCCCTTCGAGCATGAAGCGCCAGGTGCCCAGCTCATGCCCGTCCTCGCCGCGCAGCAGCGCGCAGAAGGTGGGATCGCCATCGACGCGCGGCACGCAGCCCCAGACGATGCTGCCGGTCTCGTCGATCAGGCCGCTGACCTGGCAATTGCCGATCGGCCAGAGTTCGAGCGAGGTCATCGCGGCTCCTCCCCCAGCGCGGCGGCCAGCCAGGCGTGCGTCTCGCGCACGCCGTCGAGGCGCCAGCGCGCCGCCGTGTGCCGCATCGGCCCCACCAGGATGCCGCCGCCAGCGAGCCGGGCGACGGCGGCGAAGGCATCCTCGTCGGTCGTGTCGTCGCCGGCGAAGAGCGGGCGGGCGCCGGCAAAGCCGGGCAGGGCCATGTAGCGCGCGACGGCGCTGCCCTTGTCCGATCCGGGCATGATCAGTTCGGCCACCATCTTGCCGTGCTTCAGCGCCAGCCCTTCGGCTCGCGCCAGTTCGCGTGCTGCGGCGAGCACCGCGCTTTCGGCTTCGGGCCGGTCGCGGTAATGGATCGCGGCGCTGAACGGCTTTTGCTCCACCAGCAGGCCACCCAGTGCTGCGGCCACGGCGTGCAGGCGCGCGACCACGGCCGTGGGGACCGGTTCGGCCAGCGCGATCGCCGCGCGCGCGCCGGCTTCGCGGAATTCGCCGCCGTGCGATCCGGCCATGGCCACCGCGATCGGCCCGAGGGCGCGGTCCAGGCTCGCGAGCGAGCGGCCACTGACGATGGCGAGCCGGCCCTCCAGTCGGATGCGCAGGCTTTCGATCAGCGCGGGCAATCCGGGCGCCACCCTGACCGCGTCGGGGTGCGCGGCGATCTCCACCAGCGTGCCGTCGAAATCGAGGAACAGCGCATCGCCCGCCCCCGGCAGCGGCGGCGGAGCAAGGGGCGCGGGGACAAGGGGCGCGGGGACAAGGGGGTGTTCGGGGCCAGCCTTCATGCGGCACACAATGCACGGGATCGGCTCTGGTGCCCAAGCGCGATTGAATTGCAGGTGCATCCTGCCCTATCGCCGGGGATGGACAGCGCGTGCGGCCGGGCGGGCCAGCGCGGCGGGGAATCGCAAGGCACGTGGCTAGCTTCTATTTCACTCTTCTGGCGGTGCTGCTTTCGGGCATCGGCGCGCGCGATCAGGTCACGGTTGCCGGGCTGGTGCTGCGGCAGGGCGCGCGGCCTGGCGTGCTGGTGACGGGCGCGCTGGTCTGCATCGCCTCGGCAAGCTTCGCCGCATGGGCGGCCACTTACGTGATTCCGCTGCTCGGGCCGCAAGCCCGGCCGATCCTGGCGGCGATCGCGCTGGGCCTGGCGGGGCTCGAATCGATGATCCTCGCCCCGCGGGCCAGCCCGCGCGAGCCGACCCATTCGCTGGGCGCGCTGGCGCTGGTGCTGGCCGCGCACCAGTTCACCGACGCGGCGCGGTTCCTGGTGTTCGGCGTGGCGGTGGGTACCGGCGCGGCGATCCCGGCGGGCATGGCCGGGTCGATCGGCGGCATCGCGCTGGTCGCCGCCGGCTGGGCGTTGCCCGAGGTGGTGACGTCCAGAGGCGCGCGGATCGGGCGGCGCATCGTCGGGCTCGTCCTGCTGCTGGCCGCTCTTATCGTGCTGATGCGCGCAAGGGGGATGCTCTGATCGGAAAAACCGATCGCCAACCCCCTTCTCATCTGCGCCGTCCATCACGATACTGGGTTCAACTCAACGGAAAGGGACTCACCATGACCAGCAAAGACAACTCCACGGGTGCCTTGATCGACAGCCTCAATGGCCTGCTCGCCGATACGTTCGCGCTCTATGTGAAGACCAAGAATTTCCATTGGCATGTGCGCGGCCCGCAGTTCCACGATCTGCACTTGCTGTTCGACACCCAGGCCACCGAGATCTTCGCGCTGACCGACCTCCTCGCCGAACGCGTGCGCAAGCTGGGCGGCACGACGATGACGTCGATCGGCGCGATCGCCGCCAAGACCCAGATCGCCGACGAGGACGATACCTCGCTTGATGCCATGGCGATGGTGAAGCAGCTTCTGGCCGACAACCTTTCCTATGTCGCCAAGCTGCGCGAAGTGAAGGCCGCCGCCGGCGAGGCGGGCGACAACGCCACCGAGGGCGCGGTCGACGACTGGACCGATCAGGCCGAACAGCGCGCCTGGTTCCTGCGCGAAATCGCCGCCTGAGCCGATGATCCGCCATACCGCCCGTCGCGCCGCGCGCGCGGCGGGTTCGGCGCGGCGAAACAGGTGCAAGGCCCGGCGGCTGGTGATAGGCTGGCCACCATGGCCGAACCTGACATCATCGCCGATGCCGACGACGCGGCGATCGCCCGCTGGCTGGAACAGCGCATCGCTGCCGCGCTTGCCGCCGCCCCGGGCGAGATCGCGCTGACCGTGCCTGGCGGCTCAACGCCGTTTCCGATCCTGGCCCGGCTTGCCGAGGCGCCGCTCGACTGGTCGCGCATCGCGGTCTGGCCGGGCGATGACCGCCTGGTTCCCGAGGATCATCCGGCCAGCAACGTCGGCCGCATCCGTGAGCGGCTGGAGCCGGCGGGCGCCCGGATCGTGCCCCTGACGCCCGACGCGCGGCCGCCGCGTTTCGCGCTGGCCTGGCTGGGCATGGGCGCGGACGGACATATCGCCTCGCTGTTTCCCAATACCGATCCCCAGGTCGATGATCCGCTGCGCGTGCGCCGGATCACGCCCGATCCGCTGCCGCCCGAAGCGCCGTTCGACCGGGTGAGCCTGACCATGCCCGCGCTGCTCGACAGCGACGGGATCGTCTTCGTGATTCGCGGCGCGGACAAGCGCGCGCTGTTCGAACAGGCCGCGTCCGGCGGCAACGACTTGCCCGTGGCGCGGCTCCTGGCGGCGGCGGCACGGGTGACATGCTTCACCTGATTCCGCCGCCGCTGCACCGCGCGCTCTATCGCTTCGCTTTCCTGCTTCGCGCGGTCTATTGGCGGCTGCTGCGCCCGACGGTGGAGGGCTGCCGGATCGTCGCGCTCGATGGCGAGGGGCGCGTGCTGCTGATCCGCCAGTCCTACGGTACCTCGCAATGGCAGGCGCCCAGCGGCGGCATGGCGCGCGGCGAAGATCCGCTGGAAACCGCATCGCGCGAATTGTTCGAGGAAGCGGGTTGCACGCTCGAACGCGCGCGCGAGGTCGCCCGGCTGATCGAGCATCCGCACGGCGCGCACAATATCGTCCACGTCGTCGTCGGCCGCTGCGTCGGCACGCCGCGCCCGGATCATCGCGAGGTGTGCGAAGCCGGTTTCTTCGCGCTCGCCGCCTTGCCCGCCGATCTGGCGCCGCGCAGCGGGAAGGGCCTGCACGGCTGGGTGGCGGCGTGGCAGGAGCAGGAAGCCTGAGAGTCTGTTTGGAAATGCGCGGAAGATCGCATTTCAAGGCCGGTGCGGCCTTGCGCCGAATGGCGCATTTCCAAACAGGCTCTGAGCGGGCGGGCGCTGCATCCCGGCCTGGGCATCAACTCCTAAAACAGCGGAAGCTGGCCGTCGCGCTCCGGCGGCGCCGCGCGCTCCTCGCCTTCGAGCGCGGACAGCGTCAGGCCCATCAGCCGGATCGGCTGGGGCAGGGGCATCAGCTCGGCCAGCAGGGCGTGGCCGATGCGGGCGAACTCGTCCTTGCCGGCGATCCGCTGCGCCACCGACCGCGCGCGCGTGATCGTGCGGAAATCGGCGTAGCGCAGCTTGAGCGTCACCGTGCGGCCATGCGCCCCGGCGCGCTCGATCCGGTCCCACACCACGTCGACGATGTGGCCCATCGTCTCGCGCAAGGTCTCGGCATCCTCGATATCTTCGAAAAAGGTGCGTTCGCCGCCCACCGATTTGCGTGGGCGGTTGGCGCGCACTTGCCTGAGGTCGATGCCGCGCGCGGCGCGGAACAGGTATTCGGCGAAGCTGCCGAAGTGCTGGCGCAGGAAAGCGATATCCTTCGCGCGCAAGTCCGCGCCTGTCTCGATGCCCAGCCGCGCCATCTTCTCGGCGCCGCGCGGGCCGACGCCGTGGAAGCGCCGCACCGGCAGCGTCGCGACGAATTGCGCGCCTTCGCCGGGGCGGATCACGCACAGGCCGTCGGGCTTGTTCTGGTCGCTGGCCAGCTTGGCCAGGAACTTGTTGTAGGAAACCCCGGCGCTGGCGGTCAGCCCGGTTTCCTCGCGGATGCGGCGGCGGATCGCCTCGGCAATGCGCGTGGCCGAGCCGATGCCCCGAAGATCGGCGGTCACGTCAAGGTAGGCTTCGTCGAGCGAGAGCGGTTCGACATGCGGCGTGTAATCGCGAAAGATCGCCCGGATCGCGTCGGACACCTGCTTGTAGACCTCGAAGCGCGGCTTGCGGAAGATCAGTTCCGGGCACAGCCGCGCCGCCCGGCTGGAGGGCATGGCCGAGCGGACGCCGAAGGCGCGCGCCTCATAACTTGTCGCCGCGACCACGCCGCGTCCCGACGATCCGCCCACCGCCACCGGCTTGCCGCGCAGCGTCGGATCGTCGCGCTGTTCGACGCTGGCATAGAAGGCATCCATGTCGACATGGATGATCTTGCGGATGCCGGCGTTGTCTTCATCGGCATCGCCGGGATGGTCGTCGGGCGAAGACATGCGCGTGCCATAGCCCAGCGCGAGACGAAAAGCCGCATCGCGCGCGCGAAATGGCCCTAGCCACTGCCCCTGCTTTGCGTCATTAGGCCGCCAATGCACTCCCCCCAGCCCGAAACCGTGCGGTTCCCCATGCGGGAGATCGAGTTCGTCGGCCTGATGGCGGCGCTGCAGGCGCTGCAGGCGCTGGCGATCGACGTGATGCTGCCGGCGCTGGGGCACATCGCGCGCGATCTGGGGCAGGCCGATCCCAACCAGCGGCAATTGATCGTCGGTGTGTTTCTGCTGTGCAGCGGGCTGGGCTCGCTGTTCCCCGGCTCGATTTCCGATCGCTTCGGCCGCAAGCCGGTCGTCATGGTGTGCCTGGCGGCCTATTTCTGCATCTCGCTGGCTTGCGCGCTGGTCACCGATTTCGCCACGCTGCTGATCCTGCGCGGTTTCCTGGGCCTGTTTACCTCGGGCCTGATGGTGCTGCCGATGGCGGTGATTCGCGATCGCTATTCGGGCGATCGCATGGCGCGCACGCAATCGCTTGTCGCCATGGTGTTCATGGTGGTGCCGATGATCGCGCCGATGCTGGGGCAGGGGCTGCTGTTGTTCGCGAACTGGCGCTGGATCTTCGGGCTGATGGCCGGGCTGGCCGGGCTCGTCGCGTTCTGGGCCTGGATGCGCCTGCCCGAAACGCTGCATCCCGAATTCCGCCAGGGCATCGCGCCGCGCGCGATCCTGGGCAACATGCGCGCCGCGCTGCTGTGCCGCGCGGCGGCGGGCTATTTCCTGGGTGCCGCGCTCGTGCAGGGCGCGATGTTCGGCTACATCAATTCCGCGCAGCAGCTTATCGCCGAACATTTCGGCGCGGGCACGGCTTTCCCGGTGGTGTTCGGGGTGATGGCGCTGATCATGTCGGGCACCAACTTCATCAATTCGCGGATCGTCGAGCGGTTCGGCGCGCGGCGCGTTTCGCACACCGCGATGTTCGGCTTCATCCTCATCGCCACGATCCATTTCGCCATCGCGCTGAGGGGGGAGACGCTGTGGGTCTTCGCCCCGCTGATGACGGTGAGCTTCTGCCTGATGTCGTTCATCGGCGCCAATTTCCAGTCGATCGCGCTCCAGCCCTTCGCGCGCACCGCCGGGGCGGCGGCATCGGTGATGACTTTCGTGCGGATGGTGCTCGGCGCGGCGTTCGGCAGCCTGATCGGGCAGGCTTATGACGGCACCGCGCGCCCGCTGCTGGGCGCCATGGTCGCGGCCGGCATCGGCGCGCTGGGCTTCGTGCTCTTTTCGGAGCGGGGGCGGCTGTTCCGCCGGCTGAACTACCCGCCCGGTCTCAAGCCGGCGCGCTAGCCGCTGATTCGGCATGGCTGAATCAGAGCGGCACCGGCCCGGTGCCGCTCCGACGTCAGGGGATCAAACTCCACCGCCGGAATTCACCGTGGTCAGGTGGCGCGGCCGCCGCGGAACAGGTGGACCAGCCCGACGACGAGGGCGATGATCAGCAGCACGTGGATCAGCGCGCTCGATACGTGGAAGACGACGAAGCCGAAGACCCACAGCAGGATCAGGATGGCGGCGATGGCAAGCAGCATGGCGTTTCACTCCGTGGATGATGCGAAGGAAACGCTCGAGATCGCCGCAGGCTCCCTCGCCGTGCCGCCCGGCGCGGCCGGGCCGCGTCAGAGCCGGGCGAGGGCAGCCAGTTCGCGGCGGGAAGGGCTGGCCTTTGGCGTCGGTCGCGGTGCCCGCAGCGCCTGGGTGAAAGCGCGCGCCACGAAGCCCAGCTTGGCCATGCGCGAGGTGTGCACGCGCTGGTCCCAGGCGCGCGGGCCGCGCCGCTCCACCTCGCGCCCGATCGCGCCATAGATGTTCGCCGCCGCCAGCACCGCCCAGCGCTGGCGGAAGCCGAGCCGGGCCGCGCCGATCCGCGCCGAAGCCTCATAGCCACGCGCCAGCGCGCAGGCGCGCGCCACCAGCGGGGCAAGCGCCTCGCCGCTCGCGCCGCCGCCTGCGATATGCGCCGCGGCCAGCCAGTCGCCCGGCAGGTAGCAGCGCCCCGCCGCCGCGTCCTCGCGGATATCGCGCACGATGTTGGCAAGCTGGAACGCGATGCCAAGGTCACAGGCGCGGTCCAGCGTGTCGTCGTCGCTCGCGGCAACGTCCATCACCGCCGCCATCATCACGCCCACCGCGCCGGCGACGTGAAAGCAATAGCGCAGCATGTCCGCCTCGCCGCGCGGCCGCCAGTCCGCCGCGTCGAGCGCGAAGCCGGCGATCACGTCATCGGCCATGGCGCGGGTGATCGGGGTTTCGCGCGCCAGCAGGCCCAGCGCGTCGAAGGCCGGATCGCCGGTGGGCTCGCCCGCCAGCGCCAGCCCGGTCAGCGCGCGGATCGTCGCGAGGCGCGATGCCGCGTCGGCGGGCGGGCCCAGCGCATGGCCATGGTCCTGCGCGTCGGCCAGATCGTCGCAGGCGCGGCACCAGGCATAAAGCAGCCAGACCCGTTCGCGCGTCTCGCGGTCGAACAGGCGGCTGGCGGCGGCAAAGCTCTTCGATCCGCGCCGGATCGAGCCCCGCGCATGGGCGATCAGCGCGGCGCGGTCATAGTTCGGCAAGAAGCGGATGTCCCGGTGCCGGCGGCATCACAGCGTCCCCGGGTTCATCGCGATGATCGGGATGATCGGCTCATGCGCGCGCATCCGTTCGAGCAGCAGGTCCAGATCGTGCTCGGCCATGATGATGCCCTGGTGCGCCGGGCGGATGAAGCCCACTTCGGCCATGTGCCGGTTGAACGCCAGCAGCCCGTCGTAAAAGCCGAAGGCGTTGAGGATGCCGATCGGCTTGGCGTGATAGCCAAGCTGCGCCCAGCTGACCGCTTCCCACAGCTCGTCCATCGTGCCGACCCCGCCGGGTAGCACCAGAAAGCCATCCGAATAGCGAGTGAAGGCGGCCTTGCGCTCATGCATGTTGGCCACGATGTGCAAGTCCGTGCAATCGTAATTGGCCACTTCGCCGCGCACCAGCGCTTCGGGGATCACGCCGATCACTTCGCCGCCCGCCAGCAGCGCCGCGCCGGCCACCGCGCCCATCAGGCCAAGCCGCCCGCCGCCATAGACCACGCCGATGCCTTGCGCCGCCAGCGTGTTGCCCACTTGCCGGGCAAGCTCGATGTAGCGGGGATCGGCGGGCGTGGCCGAACCGCAATAGACCGCCAGCCGCTTCATGCCGGGGCCCTCGTCCGCGCGGGAAGAGCGATCCTCATGGTCATGCCTGCAAATCCTCCAGCATCAGTTTCGCCGTCGCCTTGGCGCTGCCGACAACGCCGGGAATGCCCGCGCCCGGATGCGTGCCCGCGCCCACCAGGTAGAAGTTCTTCAGCTTGTCGTCGCGGTTGTGGCCGCGAAACCACGCGCTTTGCGTCAGGATCGGCTCCAGGCTGAAGGCGCTGCCGTGATAGGCGGAAAGATCCCGCGCGAAATCGGTGGGGGCGTAGTGGAAGCTGGTCACGATCCGGTCATGGATATCGGGCACCAGCCGCCGCCCCACCTCGTCGAGGACGCGCTTTTCCAGCAGCGGGCCCACTTCGTCCCAGCGGATCGGCAGCTTGCCCATGTGGGCCACGGGGATGAGGGCGTAGAACGTGCTCTTGCCCTCGGGCGCCATGGCCGGATCGGTCACGGTGGGGTGATGCAGGTAGATCGAGAAGTCCTGCGGCAGCACGCCGTGCTCATAGATGTCTTCGAGCAGGCCCTTGTAGCGCGGGCCGAACAAGATGGTGTGGTGGGGAATGCCCGGCCAGGTGCCTTCCAGCCCGAAATGGACCAGGAACAGGCTGGGCGAGAAGCGCTTGTCGACCAGCTTCCTCGCCATTTCCGGGCCGCGCCGGCTGCCCGCCAGCAAATCGCGATAGGTGTGCACGATATCGCCATTGCTGGCGATCGCGTCGAAGCGCTCCTTCCAGCCGCTGGCGGTTTCCACTTCGGTCACGCGATCGCCCAGGGTGTGGACCTGCACGACCTTGTCGGACAGGCGCAGCGTGCCGCCCAGCCGCTGGAAATGCCTGGCCATGCCGGCGGCCAGGCGATGGGTGCCGCCCTTGGCCCACCACACGCCGCCATCCTTTTCCAGCTTGTGGATCAGCGCATAGATCGCGCTGGTGGTCATCGGATTGCCGCCGACCAGCAGCGAGTGGAACGACAGCGCCTCGCGCAGCTTGGGGTGCTTCACATAGTGCGAGACCATCGAATAGACCGATCGCCACGCCTGATAGCGCGCCAGCGCCGGCGCCGCCTTGATCATGCTGGCGAAATCGAGGAACGCCTCGTGCCCCAGCTTGACATAGCCTTCCTGATAGACCCCGGCCGAATAGCGCAGGAAATCGTCATATCCGGCCAGATCCTCCGGCGCGACGCGGGCGATCTCGCGGCGCAGCGCGGTCTCGTCGTTCGAATAGTCGAACGTGACGCCATCGGGCCAGTTGAGCCGGTAGAACGGCATGACCGGCAGCAGTTCGACATCGTCGCGCATGTCGAGGCCGGAAAGCGCCCACAATTCCTTCAGGCAGGCCGGATCGGTGATGACCGTGGGCCCCGCATCGAAGGTGAAGCCATCGCGTTCCCAGACATAGGCCCGCCCGCCGACCTTGTCGCGCGCCTCGACCAGCGTGGTTGCCACGCCCAGCGATTGCAGCCGGATGGCCAGCGCCAGCCCGCCGAAGCCCGCGCCGATGATGCAGGCGCGCTTCACGCCCGTTCGCCGAGCGGCGCCAGCGGGCGGCCGCCGCCGACAAGGCTGGCCAGGGCCGCGCCGATCGGCACTGGCGGCTTGCCGGCCAGGATGCGCAGCGCGTCGGCGGCGGTCGAACGGCCGGCATAGAAGCGCTCGATCAGCGGGGCGGGCAGACCATAGAACCGCTCCAGCACGCGAAAACGCTGGGAAGGCACGGCGGCGCCGAAAAGCATGCGAGTCAACATCCGGTAGAAGCGTCCCTGTCGCCAGTGCTCGCGAGCCCATGCATACGAAACCCTTCCTAGGGCCTCGCCCGAGAGGTTGTCGAGGGTGCATAGCCGATCGGCGAAGCGTACCGCGATCGGCAGCGAATAGCTCGTCAGCGGATGGACCAGCGCGGCCCGGGCGCCGGCTCTGGCCAAAGCGGGGGCCAGCGCGGGGTCCGACGCGTGCCAGAACGCCTCGAAATCGCCGGTGGCGATCACCGGCAGCACGCCGGTTTCCTCGTAAGTCACCGCCTCGACGCGCCACTGCCGGGCCTGGGCATAAGCGGCGATGCGCTGGCGCATCGCGGGCAGATCCAGCTCCGGGCCATCGGCATAATAGGTATCCTCGACGAAGATGTCCCGGTCCGAGAAGGGCAGGCAATAGACGAAGCGGTAGCCGTCGACCTGTTCGACTCGCGCGTCCATCACGATCGGCCGGGTCAGGCCGTGCGGTGCGGCCAGGCGCAGCAGTTGCCCGGCGAACTTCTGCCAGCCGCCCGCCATGTGCGGCAGCGTGCCGGCGCCGCGCGCGTCGATCACACCGCCGCAGGCAATGTGCCGCCCATCGGCCAGCGTCACCGAAGTGGGCGTGGCGGCGGCGATCGCGGTGCCGGTCAGCAGCGCTTCGCCCGGCAGGCGGGCCCGCAGCGCGGCGTCGAGCGTTTCGCCGGTGACGCTATGGTAAGGCGTTGAAAGATCGCGCGAACGCCGGGGGAAATGCACGCAGTAGCCATCCCAGCGCGCGGCGATCAGCGGCTCTACCAGCCAGGTCTGCGCGGGCGCGATATCGCTGGCGAAGAACGACCAGACATGGTTTCCGCCGAAGCGTTCGCCCCGCTCGATCAGCAGCAGGTTCAGGTCCGGCCGCCGCGCCGCCAGCGCCAGCGCGATCAGGCCGCCGGCCAGCCCTCCTCCCAGTATGGAGATATCGATTGCGTGCCGGTTCATCGCCGCCTCGTTTAAGGGCAGGATATGCAAGCCGCAACTTGGCTTCGCTGCGGCTTTGCTGCATGTTTCACTTTGATGAATCACGAAATCACTCTCGGCGACGCTTCGCTGGACGATGCTCCCGCCATTGCGGAAATCTATTCCCATTACGTTCTGGAAAGCACGGCCAGCTTCGAAACCGAACCGCCCGATACGGATGAAATGGCCGGCCGCATCGAACAGACCCTGGCCGCCGGCTATCCCTGGCTGGTGGTGCGCGATCTTGTCGGCAAAGTGCTGGGCTATGCCCATGCGCACCGTTTCGGCCCGCGCAACGGCTATGCCTATAGCTGCGAGACCAACATCTACGTGCGGCAGGACAGCATTGGCCAGGGCGTGGGCACCACGCTGATCAACGCGCTGCTGGCGGCTTGCGAGGCGCGCGGATACCGGCAGGCCTTCGCGATGATCGCGGGGACGGAGCCGGCATCGGTGGTGCTGCACGCGCGCGCCGGCTTCCTGCCGGTGGGCACGCTGACCAGCGCCGGCTGGAAGCATGGCAAGTGGATCGACGTCTTCATCATGCAGCGCAAGCTGGGCGAGGGGGACGAAAGCCTGCCTGAAAGCGCCTGATCCGCCGGGGCGATCGGGCCGGGCAACCCCTGCGCCGCTGGCGCGTTGCAACCGGGTGAAGACGGCATTTGCCCAATACGGGAACCGCAATGAGAACGCTTGCCCTCCTTGCCCTTGCGGCGGTGCTACAGCCCGCCACCGCTTTCGCCCAGGCCGATCCGGCGGGCGAGGACGACGTCCTGTCCGGCGATCACGTGACCATCGGCGTCGGCGCGATCTATGGCCCCAGCTATGACGGGTCGAACGATGCGGTGGTCTCGCCCGTGCCGCTGGTGCAGGGCCGCTTCGAAGGCGTCACGCTGACGCCGCGCGCGGGCGGCCTGGCGCTGGACGTGATTCCCGATGCCGATGATGCCCGGTTCGGCTTTTCGCTGGGCCCGGTGGTCAGCTATTCGGCCAACCGCGCGCGCCAGATCAAGGACCCGGTGGTCCGCGCCGCCGGCAAGCTGGACGAGGCGGTGGAAGTGGGCGTCAACGGCGGCGTCACCGCGTACCGCGTGCTCAACGGCTATGACGCGCTGACGCTGTCGGGCGATGTGAAGTGGGACGTGGCCGGCGCCTACAAGGGCATGACGTGGAGCCCCGGCATCACCTATCTCACCCCGATCAGCCGCGCCGCGCTGGTGACGCTGTCGCTGAGCGCGCGCCATGTCGATGACGATTACGCGCGCTATTACTATTCGGTCACGCCGGCGCAGGGCGCGGCCAGCGGCTTGCCGGTGTTCGCCGCCAGCGGTGGGTGGGACAGCGCCACGCTGGGCCTGCTGGGCGGCTATGACCTGGACGGCAACATGCTGAACGGCGGCCTCGCGGTGTTTGGCCTCGCGGCCTATTCACGCATGTTCGGCGATGCCAAGGACACGCCTTATACCGCGCTTCGCGGCGATGCCGATCAGTGGACCTTCGGCGGCGGCCTGGCGTATACATTCTAGGGCCGCGCGCCATTTGCAGGCCGTCAGCGCGGTCGCCCGCCGTCCGCCTAGGCGCCGGTGGCGAAGGCGATCGTCACGCGCAAGGTGCCCACTACCGCCACGGGCACGCCGCGGATCGCGCTGGGGTGGCCGATGATCTGGACATCGGGTTGCAGCGTGACGAATTCGGTCAGCTTATCGGCATAAGTCGCTTCGATGGCGAATTCGCCGCCTGCCGCGCGATGGCCGTCGCAGCGCACCGACCGGCGGAATTCGCGGTTGGCGCGCGCGAAATGCGTGCCCAGCGAAAAGGCGCTGTCGGGCCGGGCGCCCAGCGCCGGGGCCAGCAGCACGCCTGCCTGGACGCCATAGGCGTAAGGCGTGGTGTGCCCGTCGGAAAATCCGGCGCGCGCGAAACCGTCAAGGCGCCGCTCGCCCCAGGTAGCGAGCGGCGCCTCCAGCCCGGCATAGGCGCCCCATGAGCGATGGCGCACGGGATCGCCGGCCGGGCCGATGGCGAAATAGCTGTCGCGCTTGCGGGTATAGGCCCACACGCCGCCGGAGAGCCTGGCCGGGCCCAGCGCGTGGCCCGCTTCGCCGATCAGCAGCAGCCCGTCATCGAAGCTGAAATCGACCCCGCCGTGATCGCCCAGCGTGGAGGCATGGGCATTGATCGCGGCGGCCTCGACATAGCCCGCATCCTCGCCGATCGGCGCGCGCAGCCGCAGGCTGAGCGCGGTGGAGGGGAAGATCGAGGGGCCGTTGGGGCCGGCCGCCGCCAGTTCGGACCCAATGCCGAAAGGCGGGGCGATCAGCAGGCCGGCGGTGTCGCTGGCATAGAATTCGCTGTTGAGATCATAGAGCCCGGCGCGCAGCGATGCCTTGCCGATGTCCTGCTCGATCCATGCCTCGTACAGCCGCGGCGCCGCCTTGCCGACTTCGATGTTGTCCACGCCTTGCAGCGTGCCCGCGCCATCGTTGGGCCGCTTGCCCATGTTGTTGAGCACATGGACATGCGCGCGCGCGCCCTGCCAGTCCAGCAGGGTGTCCAGATCGGTGTCGGCGGTGATATCCAGATTGTCGAGATAGCGCGCGCGGTGATCGGCCCCGCCCGAAAGCGTCGCGCCGATATCGGCGGTGTAGGTGGCCGAAAGCGCCACCGGCGCATCGGCCCGAGCCGGGGCGCCGATCAGCGCCAGCGCCGCGATCCCGCCCAGCGCGGCGGCGTGGGCGGCCCCGGACTTTCGGGCGCAAGGCGGTGCGTGCACGGGCGGTTTCTCCGGCCGGGCGCGCGTGGCGGAATGCCGGCCCGGTCCCCGGGTTCATGCCACCGTGCCTGCTCGCTTGGGGTTGCCGCGCGCTTCAGGGCAAAAACGGAGCACGCCGCCGGGCGCTGGACAGCGGCGGCGAAGCATCATAAGTTGCGCAGACCCCGGGGAGCCAAGCGGCTGAGAGGTGGGATTTGCGCCCCACGACCCGCAGAACCTGACCCCGTTAGCACGGGCGGAGGGAGGGACGAAAAGGCGCAATCGCGGGCTTTACGCCGGCGCGGCGCCGGTTCATTCTTCTCCCCGAACGGAAAAATGGGTGAGGAGAATGACGATGGTGGACCATTCCTTGATGCCGGAACTGGCGCTGGTGCCGGCATGGACCGCGCTGTTCTTGGGCGTCTTCGCGCTGTTCGCGGGGATCGGCGAATTGCGCAAGCCGGGCCACTGGGAACGGATGCTGGGCGAGATCGCCGGCTCCCCCGCGCTGCAACTGATCACCGCGCTGCTGGAACTGTTCCTGGGCGCGGTCGTCTATCTGGCCAATCCCTGGGCCTCGCCGGACTGGCTTTCCAGCGCGCTGAGCGTGCTGGGCGGCTTGATGTGCGTGGAGGCGCTGGCTATCCTGGCCTTCTCTGATGTATACATGGCATTCTGGCTGCGCCGCTTCGGCCCGCTGTCGAAGCTGTGGACCTGGGCCTCGATTCTGTTCGGCGTGGCGCTGATCGCGGTGGCCATCGAGCATTTCTCGAGATCTTCGCTCTAACCCCCCAAACCGAAAGACTTGAAGCATGGCAGATATCAATTCGAAGCTTGAGATCGGCGTTACCACCGGGCCGATTCGCGGATCGAAAAAGATCCATGTGGGCAAGAACCGCGTCGCCATGCGCGAGATCAGCCTGGAAGCTTCGAGCGGCGAGTTGCCCGTGCGTGTATACGATACGTCCGGCCCCTATACCGATCCCGACGCGGTGATCGATATCCAGGCCGGCCTGCCGCAACTGCGCCGTCCCTGGCAACTCGCGCGCGGCGATGTCGAGGAATACGACGGGCGCGCGGTGAAGCCCGAGGACAACGGCCAGCTTGGGCCGGATCGTTCGGGCGGCGTGCCCGCGTTTCCCAACGTGGTTCGCCGGCCGCTGCGCGCCAGGGCGGGCATGAACCTGTCGCAGATGCACTATGCCCGGCGCGGGATCATCACGCCCGAGATGGAATACGTCGCGACGCGCGAGAACCTGGGCCGCGAGATGGCGCGCGACCTGGTGCGTGACGGGCAGGATTGGGGCGCGGCCATTCCCGACTATGTCACGCCCGAATTCGTGCGTGACGAAGTGGCGCGCGGCCGGGCGATCATCCCCAGCAACGTCAACCACCCCGAATGCGAGCCGATGGCGATCGGCCGCAACTTCCTGGTCAAGATCAACGCCAACATCGGCAATTCCGCCGTCGCTTCCGACGTGGCGCAGGAAGTGGAGAAAATGGTCTGGTCGATCCGCTGGGGCGCGGACACCGTGATGGACCTGTCCACCGGGCGCAACATCCACGACACGCGCGAATGGATCATCCGCAACAGCCCCGTGCCGATCGGCACCGTGCCGATCTACCAGGCGCTGGAAAAGGTCGGCGGCGTTGCCGAGGACCTGACCTGGGAGATCTTCCGCGACACGCTGATCGAGCAGGCCGAGCAGGGCGTCGATTATTTCACGATCCACGCCGGCGTGCGGCTGCCCTATATCCCGATGACCGCCAGGCGCGTGACCGGCATCGTCAGCCGGGGCGGTTCGATCATGGCCAAGTGGTGCCTCTCGCACCACAAGGAATCGTTCCTTTACGAGCATTTCGACGAGATCACCGAGATCTGCAAAGCCTATGACATCGCCTATTCGCTGGGCGACGGCCTGCGCCCCGGTTCGATCGCCGATGCCAACGACGAGGCGCAGTTCTCCGAGCTTTATACCCTCGGTGAACTGACCAAGCGGGCCTGGGCGCAGGACGTGCAGGTCATGATCGAAGGGCCGGGCCACGTGCCGATGCACAAGATCAAGGAGAACATGGACAAGCAGCTCGCCGCTTGTGGCGAAGCGCCGTTCTACACGCTCGGGCCGCTCGTTACCGATATCGCGCCGGGATACGACCACATCACCAGCGGCATCGGCGCGGCGATGATCGGCTGGTATGGCACGGCGATGCTCTGCTACGTCACGCCCAAGGAGCACCTTGGCCTGCCCGATCGCGACGACGTGAAGGTCGGCGTGGTGACATACAAGCTGGCCGCCCACGCCGCCGATCTCGCCAAGGGGCATCCCGCCGCCAAGGTCCGCGACGATGCGCTGAGCCGGGCGCGGTTCGAGTTCCGCTGGCGCGACCAGTTCAACCTCAGCCTCGATCCCGACACCGCCGAGCAGTATCATGACCAGACGCTGCCGGCTGAGGGCGCCAAGACCGCGCATTTCTGCTCGATGTGCGGGCCCAAGTTCTGCTCGATGAAGATCACGCAGGAAGTGCGCGATTTCGCGGCGAAGCAGAACCAGCCGAGCGATGCCTTCATCGCCGCCGAGGAAGCGGAGAAGGGCATGGAGGAAATGGCCGGCAAGTATCGCCAGGGCGGCGATCTCTACATGCCGGCCGATCCGGCGGAATAAGCCTTCATGCTGCTGCCGCGCCGTGCCGGTGCGGCAGCAGCATGGCCAGCGACAGCTCGCCGCGCCACGCGCGTTCGTGGAAGAAGAACACCACCGCGTTCACGCAAGGCTCGATCAGCGCGATCCCGCCCGCCATGGCGACCGAGCCGGTCACCGCGAACGCGACCGTGAAGCCCACCAGCAAGTGCAGGGCAAGAAAGCTGGTCGTCTTGGCAAGATCGTGAGTCATCGGGGCGTCCTTTCGCGCCCGATTTAATGCGAATTGTTTGCAATAGTAAGCGAGCACTGCCGATGGCTGTGATCGGCCGGGGTGATCGGCGGAGGTGCCCTGCCGATCTGGCCTCGCGCGCGCGGGAATGGCACAAGCGCGTCATGACCGTCTTGCCCGCCAGCGCCGCCGAACTTGCCATCCGCGCCCGCCGCGCCGCCTTCAACCGCGCCATCGCCGAAGGCGACGCCGCCGCGATCCAGCCGATCCTGGCGCGCGATTGCGTGATGATCACCGGCACCGACAGCGCGGCGATCGCGGGCCGCATGGCGCAAGTGAAAGTCTGGCGCCGCGAATTCGCCGCGCCCGCGCGCATGGTCTACGCGCGCACGCCGGCCGAGATCGTCGTCTCCCCGGTGGAGCCGATCGCGCTGGAGCGGGGAACCTGGCAAGGCGTGGTTTCGGGTTCGGGCACAGTCGCGGCTTCGGGGATCTACTCGGCGAAGTGGCGCGAGGTGGGCGGCGCCTGGGTGATCGAGGCGGAGATATACGCGACGCTGGCATGAGCGCCGGCATGGGGCAGGGGAGTTGCCCCGGCCGCCGGGATGGCCCATCCTCCCTGGCGAACGGGAGGAGAGCAGGGCATGGAAACGATGGAACAAGCGCTGATCAAGGCGTACGGGCCCAATTCGCGGCGGGCGGTCACTTATTCCTATGTGATGAAGCGCATTCTCGATAGCGCCAAGGCGCCCGGCTTTGGCGATGAGGCATGGGCACCGCTGGGCGAACTGGTCGACATCGCCGCTTTCGCGCGCATGGGCAATTTCATGGAAGTGGTCGACTGGAACCAGTACGTGCCGCTGCTCTCGATGTGGTCGAAGGCGACCGACTGGACCTTCCATGTCCGCCGCGTGACCGAGGGTGAGGATTACGCGGTGCTCGAATTGCATGAGACCGCCGGCTATCCCGATCGGGATGAGGATTACAATTCGATCTCGGTCTATCAGTTCGGCCAGGACGGCCGGCTGGTCCATCTCGACGTCTATCTGCAGAAGCGCGAAGCGCCCGAGGCTTCGCGGCGGCATAGCTGGGATCTCGCAAAAGTCGGCGCGCGGACCTAGGCGGCGCGTGCCATGACCGCCCTTGCCTATGTCGGCGCCGCGATGGCCGAGATCGCGGGATGCTTCGCCTTCTGGGCATGGCTGCGCATGGGCAAGTCGGCGTGGTGGCTGCTTCCCGGCATGGCTTCGCTGGCGCTGTTCGCCTGGCTGCTGACGCTGGTGGACACCGATCACGCCGGCCGCGCCTATGCCGCTTATGGCGGGGTCTATATCGTTTCGGCGATCCTGTGGCTGTGGATCGTGGAAGGTGCGCGGCCCGACCGATGGGATCTGGCCGGCGCGCTGGTGTGCCTGGGCGGCGCGGCGGTGATCCTGTTCGGCCCGCGCGGCGGCTGAACCGCGCCCGGTTCCGGGGGCAGGGCGGCGATCGGTGCGAAGCGGCTTGCGGGACGGGGCGGGATTGTGTTATAACGCCCGTATGAACGCCACGCTCAAGATCACCCGCATCGGCAATTCGGCCGGAGTCATCCTGCCCAAGGAGGTGCTGGCGCACCTCAATGCTGAGGTGGGTGAGACGCTGTCGGTGGTCGTCACGCCACGCGGCATCGAATTGTCGCTGGCCGAGCCCGATTTCGAGGCCCAGATGGCGGCCGCGCGCGAAGTCATGGCGCGGCGCAAGCGTGCGCTGCGGGAACTCGCCAAGTAATCCGCGATGGCTCAGGGCTGGATCTGGCTTGCCGATGCGGTGGCGCTCGCGGCTCATGCCGAGCAGATTGCCGAGCATGGCGGCGGCGAAGGCGTGCGCGACAAGGGCGGGCTTGAAAGCGCCATGGCGCGGCCGTGCAACCTGGCCGAATATGGCGATCCCGACGCGGCCGCGCTCGCCGCGTCCTATGCTTTCGGGATCGCGCGCAATCATCCTTTCGTCGATGGCAACAAGCGCACCGCGGCAGTGGTGAGCGAAACGTTCCTGGCCTTGAACGGGCACGGGTTGACTGCCAGCGATGCGGAACTGGTGGTCGCCTTCGTCGCGCTCGCGGCCGACGAATTGTCCGAAGACGAACTGGCCGACTGGTTTCGCGCCCATCTGGCCTGATCCGCTTTGACACTTGGCCAAAGATGGCGCTGGCGCGGGGGCCGGGCGCGGGTTAGCATCGCTTTTGCCAGGCACGGAACGGAGCGCGTCGCTCGGGGGTTGTTCCGCTGCTTGCGCGGGGGATCTGATGACAGCACTTTCATGCAAGGCCGGCCTTGCCTTGTCGCTTACCGTGGTTTCCGGGCTGGCGTTGACGCCGTTGCGCGCGGAAACCGCCGATCATCGCGCGGCGCCTGCGACCACGTTCGATCCGGTGGCCTTCTTCACCGGGGCGACCGTGGGCAAGGGGTCGCTCAAGAAGATGATGTCATCGCCGCAGGATTCGCACGTTTCCAGCTTCGGCGCGATGCGGCGGGACGGCGTGCTGGTGCTCGATCAGACGGTGCGGATCGAAGGCGAGGCGGTGAAGACCCGGCACTGGCAGCTTCGCCCGGCCGGGCCGGGCCGCTTTACCGGCACGATCAGCGATGCGAAAGGCGCGGTCACCGCGCAAGTCTCCGGCGATCGGCTGACCATCCGGTACACGATGACCGACGGCATGACCGTCGATCAGGTGCTGACCATCGCGCCGGGCGGCCAGAGCGCGCGCAACGCGATGAAATTCCGCAAGTTCGGGATCGTCGCCGCCACGCTGAACGAGACCATCCGCCGCGAATGAGGCCGGATGGGGCAGCGCGGCGGCGTCCGGTCCCGCGCGTTATGCCACCAGTTCGCGGTCCAGCGTGATCTCGCAGTTGAGCAGCTTGCTGATCGGGCAGCCGGCCTTGGCCTCGTCGGCGATCCTGCCGAAGTCCTCGGCCGAGATGCCGGGCACCGATGCCTTCATCGTCAGTTCCGATTTCTTCACCGCGAAGCCATCGCCCTCCTTGTCGAGCGTCACGGTGCAGTCGGTGTCGAGCGTGCCGTCGGCATAGCCGGCGCGGGCCAGCGCGAAGCTGGTCGCCATGGTGAAGCAGGCGGCGTGGGCGGCGGCGATCAGTTCCTCGGGATTGGTGCCGGGCGCGCCTTCGAAGCGCGTGGCAAAGCCATAGGGCTGGTCCTTGAGCACGCCGGATTTCGTGGTGATTGCGCCCTTGCCATCCTTGCCGAGCCCTTCGTAGCGGGCCGATGCGGTGTTCTTCGTCATGTGGGTGCCTTTCTCTTGCGGTTTCGGGCTGGCGGGGCGGTTTCCGCCGCCACCCGCGCGCCCGGTCGGGGAGGACCGAGCTACACTGCCCGCAATTGCCCTGTCATGACAGGGGCATGGTGCTTTCCGGCTTGACAGCATCAGCGATCTTTCGAACATATCAGGAACAACTGTGAGGGTGAGGCGTCATGGCGGAAGGCGGGATTCGTGTGGGCATCGGCGGCTGGACTTATGAGCCGTGGCGCGGCACGTTCTATCCGGCGGGGCTGCCGCAGGCGCGCGAACTGGCCTATGCCGCCGGCCGGCTCACCGCGATCGAGATCAACGGCACGTTCTACAGCTCGCAGAAACCCGCCACTTTCGCCAAGTGGCGCGATGCGGCGCCCGCCGGTTTCGTCTATTCGCTCAAGGCCGCGCGCTTTTGCACCCAGCGCAAGGACTTGTCGCAATCGGGCGAGAGCATCGAGAAGTTCCTGGGCCAGGGGTTGACCGAACTGGGCGACCGGCTCGGCCCGATCCTCTGGCAATTGCCCGCGACCAAGCGGTTCGAGCCCGATCAGATCGCCGCCTTCCTGGCGCTGCTTCCGGCCGCGCGGGATGGCGTGCGCTTGCGCCACGCGATCGAGCCGCGTCATGAGACGTTCGATGATCCGGCCTTTTTCGCGCTGGCGCGCGCGGCGGGCGTCGCCGTGGTCTTCGCCGATTCGCCCCGGTATCCCTGCTTTGCCGAACAGACCGGCGCATTCAGCTATGCGCGCCTGCAGGACGCGCGCGAGGATTGCCTGACCGGCTATGACGCGGCGGCGCTGGACGGATGGGAAGCCCAGGCCCGTGCCTGGGCCGCCGATGGGCGCGATGTCTTCATGTTCTTCATCAACGGCGCCAAAGTGCGCGCGCCAGCGGCAGCCGAAGCGCTTATCGCGCGATTGCGGCGGGGCGGCGAAGGGGATATCGCGCGGGCATGAACCGCATTCCCGCCTTGCTCGGCCTCGCCCTGCTGTCGATGCTGGGCGCTTGTCATTCCGGCGGTGCCGGCCATGCCGAAGTGCCGGGCGACAGCTCTTCGCGCGAACCGTTTCGCGGCATCGCGGCCGATGAAGCGCTGCGTTTCACCGGGACCGAGCCGTTCTGGGGCGGCCAGTTGCAGGGCGGTCGGCTGACCTACACCACGCCGGGCAACCCGGCGGGCGTGGAGATCGCGATCCAGCGCTTCGGCGGGCGCAACGGCATGGGGCTGAGCGGTACGCTGGACGGCAAGCCTTTCGACATGACGGTCACGCCCGGAACCTGCAACGATGGCATGTCCGATCGCAGCTATCCCTTCGTGGCGACGCTGCGAGTCGCCGGCGAGACGCGGGAAGGTTGCGCCTGGTCGGATGCGCATCCGTTCAGCGGGCCGGAACATCCCTGATCCGCGTAACGCGACGGGCCCTCTTCCGATCGGCTGGCGATGATGCGAAAGTCATGGTTTCCGCATCGGTGCGGGCATGGGGGAACGGGGCTATGAAGAAATCGACGCGCGCGCTTGTCGGCATGGTGCTGATCGATGCGCTGGTCATGCTCGGCGCGGCCTATATGGTCGTGCAGACGCGCACTGGCGCCTGGCACGCGCCGGACCCGGCGGCGGCGATCTCCACGATCACTTCTGTCGCCGGCGGCGTGGTGGGGGTGGTGACGGCGGTGCTGCTGGTCGCGTTCTTCACGCACCGCCGCAAGGGCAATTGACCTGCGGGAGCGGGGTTCGGCTCTCCCGGCCGCGTCTCAGCGCTTCTTCACGAACTCGGCGCGCAGCACCAGGCCCTTGATGCCGGGATAGCGGCAGTCGATCTCCTGCGGGTCGCCGGTCAGGCGGATCGACTTGATCAGCGTGCCCTGCTTCAGCGTCTGGCCCGCGCCCTTGACTTCCAGATCCTTGATCAGCGTGACCTGATCGCCATCGGCCAGCAGGTTGCCCACCGCGTCGCGCACTTCGACAGTGTCGGCCGCCGCCCGTTTCGCGGCGAGTTCGGAGGCCGGCAGCCATTCGCCGCTGTCCTCGTCGTAGATGTAGTCCTCGTCTTCGCCTGCCATGTCGGTTCCTTCGCTTGTCCGGGTGCCTTGGCAGGCGGGAAGGGGCGATGTCCAGCCCCGCTATGGACAGGTGCCCGGCGCAACCCGCATAATCGCGCGGCAATGGCGCGAAGGGGAAAGCCATGGACTATGTGAAAGTCGCGGCGGTGGCCGATGTGGCGGCGGGGCGGATCGTGCCGGTGGAGGCCGGCGGGCTCAAGCTGCTGCTGACCCAGGTGGACGGCACGTTCTATGCGGCGCAGCGCAAGTGCCCGCACCTGGGCTTCAACTTGTGCCGGGGCGCGATCGAGGGCCGCGCGATCGTCTGCCCGCTGCACAAGGCCAGGTTCGATCTGGCGACCGGCGCGATCGAGCGCGATCCCAGGCTGCTGTTCATCGGCATGAAGGCCCGGACGGACCTGGCGACCTATCCGGTCAGGGTCGAAGGCGGGGAGGTGTTCGTCGGCCTGCCCGATCAGGACGGGCGAAAGCCGTAGCCACGGCCCATGCGGACCGGCTTGATCGGCTCGCTGAAGATGGCGCCCGCTGAAACGCGGCTGCCGCGAATGACCAGGATCACCGTGTCGCCCGCCTCGATCCGCACGTCCTCGGCCGGATGGACGAAGCTGTGGCCGCCCGCCCGGTCGATCTGGACGACGAAATAGGCGCCGTGCCCGCGCCGTTCGGCTTCGCCCACCGTCTCTCCGGCCATGGCCGAGCGTTCCTGCACGGTGACGGCTTCTATCTCCAGGCCGAATTCGTGGAGCCCGCGCTTGAGGTCGCGCACTTGCGGCGATTCGCCCAGGAAGCGCGCGGTGGTGGGATAGACGATCATCTCGGCGATGCGCTCGGCGCCGATATGGGTGGGCAGCACCACCTTGTCTGCGCCGGCGTGGATCAGCTTGCCCTCGGTGGAGGGAAACTCGCCGCGCGCGATGATCTCCAGCCGCGCGTTGAGATTGCGCGCCGACAGCGTGATGAAGACGTTGAGCGCGTCATCGGGCAGCACGGTGGCCAGCACGCGCGCGCGCTCGATCCCGGCGGCCTTGAGCGCGGCCTCGTCGGTGGCGTCGCCCGCCAGCGCGAGGTGGCCCGCCGCCTCGGCCTCGGCGATGCGCGCGGCGCCGCGATCCAGCACGATGTAGGGCGTGCGGCTGCGCGCCAGCTCAAGCGCGAGCTGCTGGCCGATACGGCCATAGCCGCAGATGATGGCATGGTCGGTCAGGCGGTCGATCTGGCTTTGCATACGGTCGATCCCGAGAAGGTTGCGGAGCTGGAAATGGGCGAAGACCTGCACCAGCGCGCCGGTGAGCACGATCATGCCGGTGCAGCCGAGCACGATCGTCGCCATGGCGAGCGCGCGCAGCCACGGCGTGTCGATCGGATGGACCTCGCCATAGCCGACCGAGAAGATGGTGAGCGTGACCATGTAGGCCGCATCGCCCACCGACCAGCCGGCGGCGACGAAGCCGGCGGTGGAAAACACGAAGACCACGGCGACGAAAGCCAGCGAACGGACGAGATTGTCGACCGGCGAGCCCAGCACCCGGCTGGCCGCTTGCTCGATGCTGTGATCCCTGCCGTTCATCGCGTTATGGCCAAGTCCCTTGTGCGCGCGAACCTGTCGGGGAACGGGCCGGTTGTCCAGCCGTGTGGCGCCCGGACATGATCGGTCCCGGATGCGTCGGCATCTTCGGGACGCGGGGTCATGCCGTCATCTTGGCGGCCAGGATCACGGCCCAGAGCGCCAGCGTGACGATGCCGCCAGCGACCGAGGCGATCACCGCGCGGCGCAGCAGGCCCTTTTGCGTGTCGATCGAATGGACGAACGTGGCCAGCAGGCGCTGGCGCAGCGCATCCTCGTCGCCCAGGCCATCGGCGTCGAACTCCTCGTCGTGGGTGATCGCCCGCAGCGCGAAATAGCACGATACCACCATGGGCGAGAGGCCGATGGCGCTGGCGATGGTCAGCAGCGGATGGCTGGCCGCGTCCAGGCTCAGCGGCGCGCCGGGGCTGGCCGAAAGCGGGTGCGTGCCCACGGTGATCAGCAGGATGTTGAACGCCAGCACCGCGCCAAGCTTGACCGAGAGATCGAGATCGCGGTTTTCGAGGAATTCCAGATCGGCGACGAAACCCGGATCGGGCGGATCGCCCCGCATGATCCTGAAGGCGCGCAGGCGCGATCGGAACGAGGAAAGCGCCATCTTCGCGTCTACTCCGGGCTGCGCGCGGCTTCGAGCACCATTTCCGCGCCCTTTTCGGCGATCATCATGACGGGCGCGTTGGTGTTGCCCGAAGTGATCGTGGGCATGACCGAGGCATCGATCACGCGCAGCCCGGCGATGCCCTGGACTTTCAGCCGGTGGTCGACCACGCTGCCCATGGCCGCCGTGCCCACCGGGTGGAAGATGGTGGTGCCGATCTCGCCGGCGGCGCGCACCAGATCGGCCTCGGTCTGGTAAGCGGGGCCGGGGCGCACTTCCCGGGGGCCATAGGCGGCAAGCGCGGGCTGGGCGACGATGGCGCGGGTGATGCGGATTGCCTCGGCGGCGACGCGGCGGTCTTCCTCAGCGGCCAGGTAATTGGGCCGGATGCTGGGCGCGGCCGCGGCATCGGCCGAGGCGATGCGCGTCGTCCCCCGGCTTTCGGGCCGCAAGTTGCAGACGCTGGCGGTGAAGGCGGGAAACGCATCCAGCGCGCCGCCGAACGCTTCGAGGCTGAGCGGCTGGACGTGGTATTCCAGGTTGGCGGTGGCGAAGCGCGGATCGCTCTTCGCGAAGACGCCAAGCTGGCTGGGTGCCATCGCCATCGGGCCGCTGCGACGCAGCGCATATTCCAGCCCGATCAGCGCCTTGCCCAGCAGGTTGCCGGCCCGCTGGTTCAGCGTAGGCACGCCGGCCACGCGATAGGCGCAGCGCAATTGCAGGTGATCCTGCAAGTTGGCGCCCACTTCCGGGCGATCGAGCACCGGGGCGATGCCGATCCCGGCCAGGCGCCGCGCATCGCCGATGCCGCTGCGTTCGAGAATCGCCGGAGAGCCGATCGCGCCGGCCGCCAGCAGCACTTCGCCGCGCGCCCGGGCGGCATGCGACGTGCTGGCCAGGCGCCAGGCGACGCCCACGGCGCGCCCTTGCGCGATCAGCACGCGATCGACCAGCGCGCCGGTGACGACTTTCAGGTTGGCGCGGGTGCGCACAGGCTTGAGGAAGGCATCGGCCGCGCTCCAGCGCCAGCCCTTGCGCTGCGTCACCTGGAAGAAGCTCGATCCCAGGTTGTCGCCGGTGTTGAAATCGTCGATCGCGGGCAGGCCGTATTGCGTCGCCGCCTCGCGGAAGGCTTCCAGGATATCCCAGCGCAGGCGCTGCCGTTCCACGCGGATCTCGCCGCCGGCGCCGTGGAAATCGCTGGCGCCGTCATAATGGTCCTCGGCCCGCTTGAAATAGGGCAGGACATCGTCCCAACCCCAGCCGGGATTGCCGGACTGGCGCCAGCCGTCATAATCGGCGGCCTGCCCGCGCATGTAGATCATGCCGTTGATCGACGAGCAGCCGCCCAGCACCTTGCCGCGCGGATATTTCAGCGCGCGGCCGTTCAAGCCTGCCTCGGCATCGGTGGACATGCACCAGTCGGTGCGCGGATTGCCGATGCAGTAGAGATAGCCCACCGGCACGCGAATCCAGATGTAATCGTCCTTGCCGCCCGCTTCGAGCAGCAGCACGCGGTTGCGCGGATCGGCGCTCAGGCGATTGGCCAGCACGCAGCCGGCGCTGCCGCCGCCGACGACGATATAATCGAATTCTTCCATCGCCGCATCGGCTAGGCCCGGCCGCGCCCGCGATCAAGCCTCCGCTCCGACGATGATGCGCACCCGTGCGTCGCAACCCGCTTGAAGCGCCTTGCCGGGGGGCCAGATTGCAGGCATTTCCGCAAGCGGGACATCGTTCGGGAGAGTGACGGATGCAGCCAGGATATCGCCACGCGCCGGCCGCCGGGCAGGTGGGGGCATGAGCGTGCCCGCTGTCGGCAAGGTTGGCATCTGGTCGCTCGAACTGCGCTTCGGCGACAAGGCGCAGGCGAACGAGGCCGCCGCCGAGCTGGATGAGCTGGGTTTTGGCGCGCTGTGGATTCCCGGTGGGGTCGATGATGGCGTGCCGGCCGATGTCGAACGCCTGCTGGGCGTGACCAGCCGCGCCACGATCGCCACCGGGATCATCAACATGTGGCGGCACCGGCCGGCCGATCTGGCGGCCTGGTTCGCCGCGCTGCCCGATGCGCACAAGGCCCGCACGCTGCTGGGGCTCGGCGTCAGCCATGGCCCGATCATCGGCGAGCAGTGGGGCAAGCCGCTGGAAGTGGCCCGCGCCTTCCTCGATGGGCTCGCCGCCGCCGGGATGGCGATGGACCAGACCTGCCTGGCCGCGCTGGGCCCCAGGATGGTCGCGCTTTCGGGCGAGCGGACGGCGGGCGCGCATCCCTATCTGGTCAGCCCGGAACACACCGCGCAGGCGCGCGCGATCCTGGGCCCCGGCAAGCTGCTGGCGCCCGAGCAGGGCGTGATCCTGGAAAGCGATCCGGCCAAGGCGCGCGAGCTGGCGGTGGGCGCGCTGGCGCAATACCGGCGGCTGCCCAATTACCGGAACAACTGGCAGCGGCTGGCCTTTTCCGAGGCCGAGATCGACAACCTGGACGACCGGCTGCTCCACGCGCTGTTCGCGATCGGCGATGCCGGCGTGGCGGCGGCGCGCGTGGCCGAACATCTCAAGGCCGGCGCGGACCATGTCTGCCTTCAGGTGATCGCGGGTGGGCCGGTGGGCGATTTCGCCGTGCTCCGGCCGCAGTGGCGCGATCTGGCCAAGGCGCTGCTGTAATGACCGCGCCGCCGCGCGATGACGATGATTTCGCGGGCGCGGGCGCGGCTCCCGGCCGGATCAAGGGACGCTGCGTGGGCCATCGCGTCACGATCGAGGCGCCGCCCGAGCTGGTCTGGGATTTCATCGCCGATTTCGAGGGCTGGGGAAGCTGGAACCCGCTCTACACGCAGACCGCCGGCGCGGCCGAGCCGGGCGCGACGATCCGCTTCACCGTCGCCGTGCCGGGGCTGAAGCCGCACAAGGGCAGTGCCGAGGTCTATGCCGTGCGGCAGAACGAGCTGCTCGAATACGGGGTGTCGTCGCTGGGCGGGATGCTCAAGGCACTCCGCTTCGTCGAACTGGACGAGATCTCGCCGACGCGGTGCGCGGTGGCCAATGCCGAGATCATGGGCGGGCCAGTGGGGCTGCTGCTCTCCCGCACGGTGGGGGAGCGGGTGCGGCAAGGGCTGGAAGCGATGAACCTCGCGCTCAAGGCGGTGGCCGAACGCAAGTGGCGCGGGCGCCCGGCCTGAGTTGAGCCTAAGCCCGCCGAGTCGGGATTGCTGACAGGCGTCTGCCCGGCAGCGCTTGTCCCGGCGAAGCGCGGAAACCCGGTCATTTAAGAATCGCGCAACCCTTTCAGCCTATCCCGACGGGCCTGGGGAACGGCGGCCATGTCGCCGTATCCGACTGGAGCCGCCGGCGCTGGCGCGACGATGAAGGGGATCGTCAGGCCGGGCCAGGGGGCTGGCTTGTACCGGGCCGCGTGGGCGGCCGTGGCACCAGCCGGCGGTTCCCGTCTTGCCGCTGGCAATTTTCCCTTTCCTACACGCCGCGCAGCCGTCACAAGACGGGCGGGCTGTTAGGAACATATCATGAACAGAAAGCCGATCTTCGATGCCGTTCGCGCCATCCTGGGGCGCGGGTTCACCCAGGCCGAAGTGGGCGCGATCGATCGGGCGATCGACCGGGCGCTGGAACCGACCGACGCCGCGCCCCGGCTCGGCGCACTGTCCGCCCGCTTCGAAAGCGGCACGCGCGGGCCGGGCACGGTTTCCAGCGGAACCGGCGATCCGGGCGGCGTATCCTATGGCCTCTACCAGCTTTCCAGCCGGGCCGGCACGGTCACGGCGTTCCTGGGCGGCGAGGGCGCGCTCTGGCAGGGGGACTTCGCCGGCCTCGCGCCGGGCTCGCCCGCCTTCGCGGCGGCCTGGCAAGCCGTGGCGGCGCGGGAGCCCGATGCTTTCGCCGAGGCACAGCACGCCTTTATCGAGCGCACGCATTACCGGCCGGTGGTGGCTGCCGTGCTGCGGCGCACCGGGCTCGATCTCGATTCGCGCCATGTGGCGGTGCGCGATGCTACCTGGTCGGCCGCCGTGCAGCATGGCGGCGCGGCCGGGGTGCTGGCCGAAGCGGTCGAGCGCGTGGACACCGCTTTCGCGCGCGAGGATCCCACTTATGACCGCGCGCTGGTGGAAGCGATGTACCGCCAGCGCGCGGACTATGTCTCCCGCGTTGCCGAGCGCAGCGCGGGCTCAGCCCGCCGCCTGCTGCTCTCGATCGTGGCGAAGCGCTATCCGGCCGAGCGCGAGGCGGCGCTGGCGATGTTCGGCTGAGCGCCGGGCCGTGGCCCGCTGCCGCGTCCGGTCAGTGCGCGTCGATCCGCCCGAGCATTCGGAAGAAGAACGCGGTGGACCAGCCCATCAGGAACATGCCCAGAATGCTTTCGAATGCGCCCAGCAGGCGCCAGCGCTCGGCGATGTGCAGATCGCTATAGCCCACGGTGGAATAGGAAATCGTCGAGAAATAGAGCGAGCGCTCCAGGCCCGGCACGGCATCCACGATCATGTAGAGGAAAGCGAAAGCCCAGATCTCGATCCCGTGCAGCGCCAGCATGGCAATGACGATGGCCAGCGTGAAAGCCGCGCCGCGCCGCGAAAGCGGATTGATGCGGCGCAGGCGCTCGATCGCCGCTTCGCTGTGCAGCCTGCGGTTGAGCGTGAACAGCCCCAGCCCGTGGACCGCCACGCAAAGCACCACCATCGCCGTGGAAATCGCGAATTCATTCAGAAGCTGGCCCATGGGCGCCAGCCATGCCCTTATTGGCCCAGCAGGGCCAGCGTCCTTTCGTCGCGCGCGCCGCCGTGGAACGCGGCGATGGCGCGCGCAAAGCGGACATCGCCGCCCGCCGCTTCGAACAGCGTCATCGAACTGGCGAACTTCAGCGCGTCGATCGGCCCCAGGATCGCTGCGGCATCGCGCTGGCCCGCCCAGCCGAGCATGGCATCGGTGCATTCGCCCAGCCTTGGCCCGAGCACGTCATGCGCCAGATAGGCGCGCGCCTCGGCCCGGTCGGCGATGGCGAAGAAGCGCGCGGTGGCCGAGTGGCCCAGGCCGGCGATCTGCGGGAAGATGAACCACATCCAGTGGCCGCGCTTCTCGCCCGCGCGCAATTCGGCCAGCGCTTGCCGATAGACCGGGGCCTGCGCCGCGACGAAACGCGCCAGGCCGCTCACATTATCCGCGCATTTCGGCCGCCGGGGCGGGGTTGGCCGCTTCGCCCGAAGTCTGCGGGCCGGTCAGCGCGCCAGTGATCCAGATGGTCGAAAGCGCGATGATCGCCAGCCCCATGCTGACGATCAGGACATAACGCACGATGTGCGGCGTGCTGCCGCCACGCGCGGCTTCCTCGTCGATGTGAATTTCCTGTCCGTGCTGCTCCATGACGCTTCTCCTCGATCCGCCGCGTTACGCGAGGGATAAGGATAGAACGCCCCAGGCGCGGCGCCGTTCCGCCGCGCGGCGCGGCAGGCACCCGGTCAGTCGCGCAGCAGCTCGTTGATCCCGGTCTTGGAACGGGTCTGCGCGTCCACCGTCTTGACGATGACGGCGCAATAGAGCGACGGGCCGGGCGTTCCGTCGGGCAGGGGCTTGCCGGGCAATGATCCGGGCACGACCACCGAATAGGGCGGCACGCGACCCATGTGCACGGCGCCCGTGGCGCGATCGACGATCTTGGTCGAAGCGCCGATGAACACACCCATCGACAGCACCGATCCTTCGCCCACCACCACGCCTTCGGCCACTTCCGCGCGCGCGCCCACGAAGCAATTGTCCTCGATCACCACCGGGCCGGCCTGCAGCGGCTCCAGCACGCCGCCGATGCCCGCGCCGCCCGAGATGTGCACGTTGCGGCCGATCTGCGCGCAGCTTCCCACTGTTGCCCAGGTGTCGATCATCGCGTTTTCGCCCACATAGGCGCCGATGTTGACGAAGCTGGGCATCAGCACCACGCCTTTGCCGATGAAGCTGCCTTGCCGCGCCACCGCGCCGGGCACGACGCGGAAGCCGGCGGCGCGGAAGCGCGCCTCGTCCCAGCCGGCGAACTTGGACGGCACCTTGTCGAACGCGGGGGCGCCGGCCGATCCTTCGGGCACGAGCACGTTGTCGTTGAGCCGGAACGAGAGCAGCACCGCCTTCTTGAGCCACTGGTTCACTGTCCAGCCGCCCGCGCCGTCCGGTTCGGCCACGCGCGCCTCGCCGGTTTCGAGCAGCGCCAGCGCCGCCTCGACCAGCTTGCGCACGTCCGCGCTTGCCGGGGTCACGCCGTCGCGGGCTTCCCAGGCGGCTTCGATCGCGGCTTCGAGTTCGGACATTTCGGGCTCCCCGGAAAAAAGGCGTGATTGCGCGCGGCAGCGCCTATCGCCTGTGCCGCGCGAGGACAAGGGGCGGTTGCGCCGGGTGGGTGTGGGTGGCCGGTTCTCAGAGTCTATTGGGAAATGCGCGGAAGAGCGCATTTCTTGCGGCCCCAGCCCGCTCCTCCATCCGGCCTCCCATCGGAATGATACTCTGTGGGAGGCCGGATGGAGGAGCGGGCTGGGGCCGCCATGCGCCGGGAGGCGCATTTCCCGTCCAGCCTCTCAGGGCACCGGATGCATCAGTTCGCGCACGAAACCGATCAGCCCGGTCTGGCGCGCGCGGCGCATCCGCTCGGCGGCAAGGATCTGCGTCACCTTGGCGAAGCAGGTGTCGATATCGTCGTTCACCACGACATAATCATAGCCGTCCCAGTGGCTGATCTCCGCCTGTGCGCGGGCCATGCGGCCGGCGATCACTTCGGCGCTGTCGGTCCCGCGCGAGGTCAGCCGGCGGCGCAGCTCGCCGATGCTGGGAGGCAGCAGGAACACGCGCACCACGTCGGTCTCCAGCTTCTGGTAAAGCTGCTGCGTGCCTTGCCAGTCGATATCGAACAGAAAATCGTGCCCTTGCCGCAGGCCCGCCTTCACTTCGGCCTTGGGCGTGCCATAGCAATGCCCGAAAACGAAAGCCCATTCGAGGAAGGCGCCGTCTTCCACCATCCGGTCGAATTCGGCCTGGCCGACGAAGTAATAGTCCTTGCCATCCACTTCGCCGGGGCGGGGCGGGCGGGTCGTGACCGAAACCGACATGCGGATGTGGCCGTCATGTTCCAGCAACATGCGCGAAACCGTGGTCTTCCCCGCGCCGGAGGGCGAGGACATGATCAACATCAGCCCGCGCCGCTGGAGCGTGTCGGGCTTCTGGGAGAGTGTGCTGGCCATGCCCGCTGATGACGACGCGGCGCGGTCAAATCAAGGGGGCTGGGCGCTCAATCCTCAGCGTCGTTGTCGCTGCCGGGGGTGATCGCTTGCGCGGCGCCGCGCTCGGCCATGTCCTGCAGCGCCGCTTCGCCTTCCCGCTTCGCCTTGCGCGCCTTGCCGCGATCGTAGAGCGTCTTGGCCAGCAGACCGCCGCCCACCAGCAGCGCGCCGGGGATAGAACTGGTCGCCACTCTCGCCACCGCCGTGTGCAGCAGCGTTTCGGACATGGTGCGGCCCTTGAGAATCGCCTTGGCCTTGTTCGGCGCGTATTTCGTGCCCAGCAGCCCGCGCTCGATCGCCCGGCGGGCCAGCATCGTGCCGCCGCGCAAGGCGATGTCGGCGATCACCAGGTTGGTGTGCGGGTTGGGGCTGGGCCCGTGCAGGTCGCTGGCGCTGTCCTTGATCTTCGCGGCAGCGCTGGCCTTGCCCTTGGCGACAACCGCCTTTCCCTTCGCGGCGGCGGTCTTGCCCTTGGCGGCAATGTCCTTCGCCACCGCGACCGCGGCATCAGGTACCGCCGCGACCGCGGCATCGGGTTTCAGCTTGAGCCTTGCTTTCGCCATCGGTTCACCCGTTTCCGGGTCCACCGCCCGGTTACTTCTTCTTGCCGAAGTCGACCGAAACCACGTTCGATCCATCCTCGCTGGGGGAAATGCGCGAAACGACATCGCGTTCCGCGCCGTCGTTTTCCGCGGCGCTTTTCGCGCTGGCCGTCTCATCATCGACCATGGCCTGGAACTGCAGCCCGAAATCGACCGCCGGATCGACGAAAGCGGTGATCGCGGCGAACGGGACCACCAGCTTGGCCGGGATCTGGTTGAAGCTCAGCCCCACGGAAAAGCCGGTGTCGCTGACGTTGAGATCCCAGAACTTGTTCTGCAGGACGATCGTCATCTCGTCGGGAAAGCGCTCGCGCAGTTCCTTGGGCACCGAAACGCCGGGCGCGGCCGTCTTGAAGGTGATGTAGAAGTGGTGGCTGCCCGGCAGCGTGCCGCTCGACGCCTCGACCTGGCCCAGCACGCGCCCCACCACCGCGCGCAGGGCTTCCTGCACGATTTCATCGTAAGGGATCAGGCTGTCGGGCGTGGTGTCGGTCATCGGGCCCTAGGTGCGCATCGCATATGTTCCGGTCAAGCTGATTTGCCGTTCAATTTTGACGATTCCCTGCACTTTTCCATAGTCACGTTAACTTAACCGCCGGCCAGGGGGCAAAATTCGCCCGATCTCTCGCCAAGATTGATTCCGGCACGCGCCGCACTATAGGCCACCCCATGCGCACTGGCCGGATCAACCGCAAAACCCACGAAACCGACATCGCCGTCGAAGTGAACCTCGACGGGACCGGCGCCTTTTCGGTCTCCACCGGCATCGGCTTTCTCGATCATATGATCGAGCAGTTCTCGCGCCACTCGCTGGTCGACATCGCCTGCACGATCAAGGGCGATCTCCATGTCGACCAGCACCATACCACGGAAGACAGCGCCATCGCCATCGGCCAGGCGATCGACCAGGCCCTGGGCGACAAGGCCGGGATCGGCCGTTACGGCTCGGCCTATTCGCCGATGGACGAGACGCTGGCGCGCGTCGCGCTCGACATTTCGGGCCGGCCCTACCTCGTGTGGCACGCGAAGTTCACGCAGGAACGCCTTGGCGAGATGGATACCGAGCTGTTCGAGCACTGGTTCCACTCGATCGCGCACGCTGCCGGCATCACGCTGCATATCGAACTGCTCTATGGCCAGAACAACCACCACATCTGCGAGGCGATCTACAAGGGCTTTGCCCGCGCGATGCGCGCGGCGGTCACGCTCGATCCGCGCAAGGGCGGGGCGATCCCCTCGACCAAGGGCCAGCTCGGTGGCTGAGTCGCGCCGTGGCTGAGGTTCTCGCCCTGATCGATTACGGCGCGGGCAATCTGCATTCGGTGGCCAATGCGCTCAAGGCGGCGGGCGCGCCGCACGTCACCGTCACCGCCAATCCCGACGTGGTGCGCGCGGCCGACCGGATCGTGCTGCCCGGCGTCGGCTCGTTCAAGGCTTGCGCTGCCGGGCTCTGGGGCATTCCCCACATGGTCGAGGGGATGACCGAGCGCGTGCATGTCGGCGGGGCACCATTCCTGGGCATCTGCGTCGGGATGCAGCTTCTCGCCACGCGCGGGCTGGAGCACGGCGAGACCGAGGGGCTGGACTGGATCGCGGGCGAAGTGCGCCTGATCGAGCGGACCGATCCGGCGATCAAGGTGCCGCACATGGGCTGGAACGACGTTTCGCCCGGCCTGCACGATCCGGCAAGCGGGCTGGTGGAAGCGGGCGAGGCCTATTTCCTCCACTCCTACCACTTCGCCCCGGATGATGGCCGCACGGTCGCGGCGATGACCGATCATGGCGGCGGCCTTGTCGCGGCGGTGGCGCGCGACAATGTGGTGGGCGTGCAGTTTCACCCGGAAAAGAGCCAGGCCTATGGCCTCGCGCTGCTGTCCCGTTTCCTCGAATGGAAGCCGTGAGATGATCGTTTTTCCCGCCATCGACCTCAAGCAGGGCCAGGTCGTGCGGCTGGCCGAAGGCGATATGGCGCGCGCCACCGTCTATGGCGACAACCCGGCGGCGCAGGCCATGCTGTTCGCCGAGGCGGGATCGCAATACCTGCATGTCGTCGATCTGGACGGCGCTTTTGCCGGCGCGGCGCAGAACCGCGAGGCGGTCGAGGCGATCCTCGCGGTGTTTCCCGGCTATGTCCAGCTTGGCGGCGGCATCCGCACGCCCGAGGCGGTGGAAGGCTGGTTCAACCTCGGCGTCGCGCGCGTGGTGATCGGCACCGCCGCGCTGAAAGACCCGCAATTCGTGCGCGACATGGCGAAGGAATGGGAAAACGGCATCGTCGTCGCGGTCGACGCGCGCGACGGCATGGTCGCGACCGAGGGCTGGGCCGAAGTCTCCGATGTCTCGATCGTCGATATGGCGCGCCGGTTCGAGGATGCGGGCGTCGCCAGCCTGCTGTTCACCGATATCGGCCGCGACGGGCTGCTGAAGGGCTGCAACATCGACGCGACGGTGGAACTGGCGCGCCACACCGACTTGCCGGTGATCGCCTCGGGCGGGGTCAAGGGGCTTGACGATATCCGCCTGCTGGCGCTGCACGCCGGGGACGGGATCGAAGGCGTCATCACCGGCCGCGCGCTCTATGACGGGCGGCTGGACCTGGCGACCGCGATTCGCATGGCCGAAGCGGCGTAGCGCTGCTCTCTCCCCTGAAGGGGAGAGGGCTTGTATGGAGGCAACCTTTTCCCTGAAAGGGAGGGGGTGTTTGTGGAGATTGCATGACGGTCCGCATCCGCGTGATTCCCTGCCTCGATGTCGCCGACGGGCGCGTGGTCAAGGGTGTCAATTTCGTCGATCTCAAGGACGCGGGCGATCCGGTGGAGCAGGCGCGCGCCTATGACGCGGCCGGCGCGGACGAGCTGTGCTTCCTCGACATTTCCGCCAGTCATGAAGGGCGCGGCACGCTGCTCGACATCGTTCGGCGCTCGGCCGAGGTGTGCTTCATGCCGCTGACCGTGGGCGGCGGCGTGCGCACGGCGGAAGACGCGCGGGCGCTGCTGCTGGCGGGCGCCGACAAGGTCGCGGTCAATTCGGCCGCCGTCGCCCGGCCCGAAGTGGTGGGCGAGATCGCCGAGCGCTTCGGCAGCCAGTGCATCGTCGCCTCGGTCGATGCGCGCCGGCAGGGCGATCACTGGGAGATCTTCACCCACGGCGGACGGCGCCCTACCGGGATCGACGCGGTCGAGCACGCGATCAGGCTGGCGGCGCTCGGCGCGGGCGAACTGCTGGTCACGTCGATGGACGGCGATGGCACGCAAAGCGGCTATGACCTTGCGCTCACCCGAACGATCGCCGACGCGGTCCCGGTTCCGGTGATCGCCAGCGGCGGCGTCGGCACGCTTGACCATCTGGTCGCCGGGGTGACGCAGGGCCATGCCAGCGCGGTGCTGGCCGCCTCGATCTTCCATTTCGGCAAGCATTCGATCGCCGAGGCCCATGCCGCGCTGCGCGCCGCCGGACTGCCCGCGCGCGGCTGAGTGTCGGAATTTCTGACAAGGCGGCTGGCTCCGCCTTGCGCGTTAACTAACGCATCCGTGTTGCAGCGCGGCATTCGCCTATATGGCACGGGGTTTGCGTTAACCTTGATGGCATGATGGTCCGAACGTTCTCTTTTCCTCTGGTCCGCGGCGTGCCGGCGCTGCTGGTCGCGGCCCTGACGGCTTCGCCCGCTTATGCGGCCGGCGTCACGGCCTTGCCCGAACCCAATTCGATCGTGCTGCTGTCGCTGGGCATCACCGGGCTGGTGGTCGGCCGCCGCATCGCGAGCAAGCGCGACAAGGATTGAAGGGGCGGCGCTGCCAGGAAATGCGCTCTTCCGCGCATTTCGCGACCACCGCCCAACCCGGGCTTGACCGGCGCGCGCGGGCAACGCATGGCCGTGGGCGATGACGGCTCCCGATACTCTGGCCCGCCTCGAAGCGACCATTGCCGCGCGGCGCGGTGCCGATCCGCAATCGAGCTATGTCGCCCGGCTCCATGCCAAGGGGCTGGGCAAGATCGCGCAGAAGCTGGGCGAGGAAGCTACCGAGACAGTGATCGCCGCGCTGACCGAGAGCCGCGAATCGCTGGTCGGCGAAGCGGCGGACCTGCTGTTCCACCTCATGGTGCTGCTGGGCGCGAAGGACGTGGCGCTCGCCGATGTCATGGCCGAGCTGGAACGGCGCGAGGGCACCTCCGGCATCGCCGAAAAAGCCGCGCGAAACCCCTGACAGCAGAAAGGCCGACCATGCCGATCGACCCCCGCGAGCCTTATGACGCGAACAACATCTTCGCGAAGATCCTGCGCGGCGAGCTGCCGTGCAGCAAGGTCTACGAGGATGAGCACGCGCTCGCCTTCAACGATATCCGTCCGCAAGCGCCGATCCACGTGTTGGTCATCCCCAAGGGTGCCTACGTGAGCTGGGACGATTTCACCGCCAAGGCCTCCGATGCCGAAATCGCCGGCTTCATGCGCTCGGTCGGCGCGGTCACGCGCCAGCTCGAACTGGATGGGCCGGGCTATCGGCTGATGATCAACATGGGCGGGCATGGCCATCAGGAAGTGCCGCACCTGCATGTCCACATCTTCGGCGGGCGCCAGTTCTTCCAGATGATCGCGGATTGAACGGCCCGCCGCGGCGCGGCCGAGCCGTGGCGCAAACGCCGTGGACGGCGCACGCCGGCTAGGCAGGCCGGCGCGCGGTCGTTAAACACGGCCGTCCATGACGTCATTTCCCGAACCCCCGGCAGGTATCCTTGAAGGCCAGGTCCATCGCTATGCCCTCAGGGTGTTCTATGAAGACACCGATGCCGGCGGCGTGGTCTATCACGCCAACTACCTGCGCTGGTTCGAGCGGGCGCGGTCGGACATCCTCGAACTCCTGGGGATCGACCAGCGCGCCGCGCTCGACACGGGCGTGGGGGGCTATACGGTGAGCGAGGTGACGATCCGCTATCTCGCGCCGGCCCGGCTGGGCGATGCCGTCATGATCGAGACGCGGGCCGAGGCGATCGGCCGGGCCTCGTGCGTCATGCTGCAATCGGCCTGGCGCAAGGACACGCGGCTGTGCGAGGCGCGGCTGCGGCTTGGCTTCATCGGGCCGGACGGCCGGCCGCGCCGCCAGCCCGATGCCTGGCGGCAGGCTTTCGCCGCCCTTGTTCCGCCTTCGGGCGATGTTTCACCTTCGGGAAGATAATCCATGACTTTCGATCTGCTCATGGCCGCGATCGGCGCGGCCGGCGCGCCGGACCGGCTCAATCCGGTCAAGCTGTTCCTCGATGCCGATATCGTCGTGCAAGTGGTCATGGTCGGCCTGCTGCTGTCGAGCGTGTGGACCTGGATGATCATCATCTCCTTCTCGCTGCGGATGGGCGGCGTGCGCCGCCGGTCCGACGCCTATGAGGAGGATTTCTGGGACGCGCCCAATTTCGAGGCGTTCCAGAAGGAGCGCGGGCGCGCCAACGTGCCGCTGGGCAAGGTCGCCGGCGAAGGGCTGGCCGAATGGCGGCGCAACGCCGGCATGAAATCGGTCGATCCCGAAGGCGCGCGCCAGCGCATCGGCATGGCGATGAACTCCACGGTGGCCGAAGAGGCCGACAAGCTGGCCGATCGGCTCAACTTCCTGGCCACGGTGGGCTCTGTGGCGCCGTTCGTCGGCCTGTTCGGCACGGTCTGGGGCATCATGAACAGCTTCTTCCAGATCGGCCAGCAGCAGAACTCGTCGCTGGCGGTGGTGGCGCCGGGCATTTCCGAAGCGCTGTTCGCCACGGCCATCGGCCTGTTCGCGGCCATTCCGGCGGTGATCGCCTATAACCGCTTCTCGCACCGGGTGAACGCGTTCGAGGCGCGGATGCAGCGCTTTGCCGATCGCTTCCTGTCGGCGCTGACGCGCCAGCTGGAGCAGGGCTGATGGCGATGGGCTTCACCGGCGGCCGTGGCGGCCGGCGCCGCGCGCGCGGCGGCCGCGCGCCGATGGCGGAAATCAACGTGACGCCGCTGGTGGACGTCATGCTGGTGCTGCTGATCATCTTCATGGTGACGGCGCCGCTGCTGAAGGCGGCGGTGCCGATCGAGCTGCCCGAAAGCCGGGCCAAGGCCATGGCCGAGGAAGCGCGCCAGATCACCATCACGCTACGCCGCGACGGGGCGATCTTCGTCGATACCGCGCAGCTTGCGCCCGGCGAGCTGGCCGACCGGCTGGCCAACGTACCGCCCGGCCCGGACGGCAAGCCGCCGCTGGTCACGCTGCGGGCCGACAAGGCGCTGGATTATGGCACGGTCATGGGCGTGATGGGGGAACTGAACCGTGCCGGCTTCACCTCGATCTCGCTGGTGACCGATGTCAGCGGCGGTTCAGGCGGCCAGCGCTAGCCCGGCAAGGATGGCAGTGCTCGCGCTTCGCAGAGAGGAAAGCCTGGGTCTGGGCATCGCGCTTCTGGCGCACGGCGCGCTTGTGGCCGTTCTCCTGCTGCGTCCCCAAGGCGCGCTGGTGGTGCCCCCGCCCGAGCGCATCGAAGTGACCATCAGCGACGATGCGGGCCTGACTTCCACGTCGCCCAATCCGTTAGCGCAGGCCGCGCCCGATGTCGCGCCCGAGATCGGCGAGGCGGCGCCCGCGCCCGAAGCGGCCGAACCCGCGCCGGCCGAGCCCAAGCCCGAGCCGCCGGCGCCCCGCGCGGTCGAGCGGCCGGAACCGCGCCCCGAACCCCGCCCCGAACCCAGGCCGCAGCCCCGGCCGGTGGTGAAGCCCGTGGCCAAGCCCGTCCCCCGGCCAACCGCGCGCCCCGCGCCGCCCAGGCCGGTCGCCAAGCCCGCGCCCAGGCCGGTGGCCAAGCCGGCGGCGAAGCCCGCTGCGGCGCCTGCGGCCAAGCCGGCCCAGAAGCCCGTGGCCAAGCCGGCCACGCGGCCCGGCGCGAACACCGCGACCAGGCCCGTGGCCAGGCCGGGCGGCAGCCGCATTGGCAACGATTTCCTGGAAGGCGTGCCGGGCGCCCAGTCCGCCACGCGTTCGAACAGCACGCCGGCCGCCGCGATCGGCCCGGCGGTGCGATCTTCGCTGGCGGGTGCCATCTCGCGCCAGCTCAAGCCGCACTGGCAAGCGCCGCAAGGGCCGGAGGCGGAGGAACTGGTGACGATCCTGGCCTTCACGCTCAACAAGGATGGCACGCTGGCCGGAACGCCGCGCGTCGTGCGCCAGCTTGGCATCAACGAGGTCAATCGCGCGCAGGCGCAGCGCCATGCCGAACAGGCGGTGCGCGCCGTCCAGCTTGCCGCTCCTTTCAATCTCCCGGCCGAATACTACGATGCGTGGAAGCGCGTATCGGAATTCCGCTTCGACAAAAGGCTTTCGCAATGACCGCCCGAACTCTTTCGCTCGTCCTCCTGCTGGCGCTTGCCGGGGCGGTGCCGGCCACGGCGCAGGATGCGCCCGCCGCCGCCACCTCGCCGGCCGCGACGGCAAGCCCGGATGCCGGCCCCGACACCGGCGTCGCCGTGGCCGAGGACGGCGGGTTGACCGGATCGGTCTCGGACGAGAGCGAGTGGCAGGATCTGGGCATCGCCATCACCACGTTCGCCACCGACGCGGACGTGCCCACGCGCACCAATGCCGGCACCACCGCCGATCTGGGCCGCGCGCTTTCGCAGATCATCGCGGCGAACCTGAAGAACAACGGGCTGTTCAAACCTTCCGGGCCGCAGGGCCTGCCGCAGCCGGCCTATGCGCAAGTGCAGGCGCCCGACTATCCGGTGTGGTCCATGCGCAGCGCCGACATGCTGGTGCAGGGCTATGTCCGCGCCAATGCCGACGGGCAGATCACGGTGGGCTGCTATCTCTATGACGTCGCGCTGAAGCAGCCGCTGGCCAAGGGCGGCTGGGTGGTCGCGCCGGCGGACTGGCGGCGCGCGGCGCACAAGTGCTCCGACCTTGTCTATTCGCGCCTCTCGGGCGAGAGCCCGTTCTTCGACAGCCGCATCGCCTATATCGCCGAAACCGGGCCCAAGGGGCATCGGATGAAGCGGCTGGCGGTGATGGATTCGGACGGGGCCAATCACCGCTATCTCACCAGCGGGCAGGCCACCGCGCTGACGCCGCGCTATTCGCCCGATTATCGCAAGATCCTCTACCTGTCGTACCTCAACGGCCAGCCGAGCATCTATGTCTATGACCTGGCGAGCGATACGCAGCAGCTCATCACCCGCAACACCAATCCCACGTTCGCCCCGCGCTGGTCGCCCGATGGCAAGTGGATCCTCTATTCGATGGCCACCAGCGGCAATACCGACATCTATCGCATCTCGTCCGCCGGCGGCGGCGCGGCCCAGCGGCTGACCGATACGCCCGGCATCGACATCGGCGGCAGCTATTCGCCCGATGGCGGCCAGATCGTGTTCGAAAGCGATCGTTCGGGCAGCCAGCAGGTCTATGTGATGAACGCGGATGGATCGAACCAGCGCCGCATCAGCTTCTTCGGCGGCCGTTCGGCCACGCCCGAATGGAGCCCCCGCGGCGATCAGATCGCCTTCACCCACATCGCCGGCAACTTGCGCGTGGCGGTGATGCGGCCCGATGGCGGCGGAATGCGCTATCTGACCGATAGCTGGCAGGACGAGGCACCGACCTGGTCGCCCAACGGGCGCATCATCCAGTTCTTCCGCACCACGCGCGATTCCGGCCTGACCTCGATCTGGCAAGTCGATCTCACCGGCCGCAACGAACGCAAGCTGCCCACGCCGGTCGGCGCATCCGACCCGGCATGGGGGCCGATCCGGCCCTGAGCCGCCACCAGGCTTGACCCTGGGGACGTTTGCCCGGAACCTGGCGGCGCCCCGTTGATTTCACGTTTCGCTAGCCGAGGAGATTGCCATGCATACCCCCCTGAAGACTGGACCGTCTCTTGCGATTCTCGCGGGCGCGCTCGCGCTGTCCGCCTGTGCCAGCAAGGCCCCCAAGGAACTGCCGCCCGAGCCCGGCCCGGCGACCAGCACCGATGCGGGCACCGGCACGCTGGGGCCCGTGCCCGGCAGCCAGGCCGATTTCGTGCAAGTGATGATGGGCGCCGATACGATCTATTTCGATACCGATCGCTATGACGTCGATTCGGCCGATCAGGTGGCCCTGGCCAAGCAGGCGCAGTGGCTGGCCCGCTATCCGGCCAAGCGCGCGACGATCGAGGGGCATTGCGACGAGCGCGGCACCCGCGATTACAACCTGGCGCTGGGTGAGCGGCGCGCCAACGCGGCGAAGAACTATCTGGTCAGCCTGGGCATCGACGCGGGCCGGCTTTCGACCGTCAGCTATGGCAAGGAACGCCCGATCGCGCTGGGGTCCAACGAGCAGGCCTGGGCGCAGAACCGCCGCGCCGTGACTGTCACCATCGATTGATCGCGGCGCCTGAGCGGGTTGCCTGTTCGGGTTGGGCGCTGGCCGGCCGCGTGCCGGTCAGCGCCAGCTTGCCAGGACCCGCCCCGCATCGCCGGGCCATGCCGGCGCGCTGGGTGAGGGGCCATGGCTGGTGGGGCTCAGCGGCACGCGCTGCGCCTCGGCGCCGAACAGCACGTAGATCGCCATCATCAGCACCGAAAAGGTGGCCGAAATCGCCAGGCGGTCACTCATCGCGGATCCTCAAAAAGCTAAGTCAGGTTACTATAAGTATGGCTGGTAGATATTGCAACGCAGCAATATGGCGATCGCAGTTAATCCGTCGTGAACGATTTGCAAGGGTTGCATCGCCTTCGAGTCGCGGACTATCGCAGAAAGGATGACCCGCGTTCGCCGATCCAATGACTGGGGTTTTCCACGCTGGCGCGGCTACGAAGGCGCGCGCGAGGCGGCGCAAGTGCGCCTGTGCGATCGGCACGGCTGCACCGAACCGGGTTCGTGCCCCGCACCCAAATCGCCCAACAGCCCGGAACGGTGGTATTTCTGCCAGAAACATGCCGCCGAATACAATGCCGGCTGGGACTATTTCGCCGGCCTTTCGGCCGAGGAAGCGGCCGAGCGCGAGACGACCGAGCGGGCCGAGGCGGGCGGCTACAAGGAATCGGCGCATTACGGCTGGGCCGGTTCCGGCGACGGTTCGCGCAGCCGTGACGAGATGCGCGCGCTCGAAGTGCTGGGGCTCGATCCCGATGCCGATTTCGAGACGGTGAAGAAGGCCTGGCGCAACAAGGCCAAGGAAGTCCACCCCGATGTCCGCCCCGGCGATGCCGATGCGGCCAAGGCGTTCCAGACCTTCCAGGTTGCCTACGAAGTCCTGCGCGCGGCCGAGGAACGCCGCGAGTGGCGCGGCTGAGCCATATCGTTCTGATCCTCCCCCGGCAGGAGGAGGATCTTGCGATGACAAAGTCGCATCTCGTTACGAACTTCCGCCCGACAGCATCGCCACGGCCCAGACCACGCCCACCAGCAAGGGCACACCGGCCAGATCGAGCAGGAAGCCGGCGCGCAGCATCCGGGGCAGGGAAATGCGCTCGGTCGCCCAGGCGATCGCGTTGGGGCCAGTGCCCGCCGGCAGCATGAAGCCCCAGCTTGCGGCCAGCGCGGCCGGCATGGCCAGCAGCAGCGGATCGGCGCCCAGGGCCACGCTGAGGCTGGCGACGACCGGCATGATGCCGCTGGCGGTGGCGACATTGCTGGCGAATTCGGTGATCAGGATCACCATGGCGACGATCGCCAGCGCGACCACCGGCAGGGGCACCGCGGAAAGCGGCAGCAGCGCCTGGCCCAGCCAGTCGGCGAGGCCCGATTCGCCCATGCCCTCGGCCAGCGCCAGCCCGCCGCCGAACATCATGATCACGTCCCATGGCGCGCGATTGGCTTCCTGCCAGGTCAGCAACATGCGCCCGGTGCCGTCGGGCACGATGAACAGCAGCAGGCCCACCGCCACCGCGATCGTGCCGTCGGTCAACGATCCCTTGGGCAGTTCCGGCGCGAGCAGCGGCGTGAAGATCCACAGCAGGAAGGCCAGCGTGACCAGCGGGATCAGCCGGCGTTCGGGCCGGGTCCATTCCTCGGCGACATGGATCGCCCGTCGGGCCGCCGCCACATCGAAGCGATGGCGCGAAACCTGCTGGGTGCGCGCGATGATCCAGGCGGCTAGCGGGATGCCCAGCAATACCACCGGCACGCCGATCGCGCTCCATTGCGCGAAGCTGATGTGCAGGCCGATCATCGTGTCGAGCAGGGCCACGGCAATCGCGTTGGTCGGCGAGCCGACGATCGTGCCGAGCCCGCCGATCGAGGCGGCAAAGGCGATGCCCATCGGCAAGGCGCCGGACAGGCCGCCATGCTCTTCCTCATGGATGCCGCCGGCTTCCAGCACGGCGATCGCCATCGGCATCATGATGAGCGCGGTGGACGTATTGGAAATCGCCATCGACAGAATGCCGGAGGCCAGCATGAAGGCGAACAGCAGCCGGCCCGATCCGCCGGCCGATCCGATCCGGTCCAGCAGCGCCAGCGCAAGCCGGCGGTGCAGGCCGGTGCGTTCGATGGCCAGCGCGATGAACGCGCCGCCCAGGATCAGGAACAGCGTGGGCGAGTAATAGCTCGACGCGGTCTCGTTCGCGGTCATCACCCCGGCGAAAGGCAGGACGACGAAAGGCAGCAGCGCGGTCGCGGTCAGCGGGATCGCCTCGGTCATCCACCAGGCCGCCATCCACACGACCAGCCCGGCAACGATCCAGGCCGGTTCGGGCATCCCCGTCGGCGCGGGCAGGGCCAGAGTCACGGCAAAGCCCGCCAGTCCGGCGAAAAGCCCGATCCATCTTGCCGTCATGCGCGCCCCTCTTGTGTCACCCGCGCGAGAACCTAGTCTGCGGGCAGGCAAGGGCAAGCACGGAGTGGCGGCGATGGGCGATGGAGCGCAAGGGCGCGTGCTCGGCATTGGGGGCGTATTCGTGCGCGCGCGCGATCCGGCCGCGCTGGCGGCGTGGTATCGCGATCATCTGGGTATTGCCGCGACCTGCTCTGGCGAGCCCGGCCCCGACGGGAGCTGGAGCTGGCGCCAGGATGCGGGCGAAACCGTGTTCGCCATGTTCGCCGCCGGCAGCGACTATTTCGCCGCCGACCGGCAAGTGATGCTCAATTTCCGCGTCACCGGGCTGGATGACCTCGCCGCGCGTCTGGAAGCGGCCGGAATCGCGGTGGAGCGGCGCGCGGAGTGGGATCACCCGGATGTCGGACGCTTTGCCCGGATCGGCGATCCCGAAGGCAATCCGATCGAATTGTGGGAACCGCCCGCCGCCGCATGAGGGCCTGAGGACGGGCGGGAGGGCAGGGCAGGCGCGGCGCGATTGCCCCGCGCCGCCGCCATTGCCTGATTTGCCTGGCCCCTTTGCGCCTTACTTGGGCGCCAGCACCATCAGCATCTGGCGGCCTTCCATGCGCGGATAGGCCTCCACCTTGGCGATTTCCTCGACATCGACCTGGACGCGCTTGAGCAGGTCCATGCCGAGCTGCTGGTGCGAAAGCTCGCGGCCACGAAAGCGCAGCGTGACTTTCACCTTGTCGCCATCGATGATGAAGCGGTGGATGTTGCGCATCTTCACATCGTAATCGTGATCGTCGATGTTCGGACGCATCTTGATTTCCTTGATGTCCTGCGTCTTCTGCGTCTTGCGCGCGGCGTTGGCCTTCTTCTGCGCTTCGTAGCGGTACTTGCCGACATCAAGGAACTTGCAGACCGGCGGGTCCGCGCTGGGCGAGACTTCGACGAGATCGAGGCCGACTTCGGCTGCCTGTTCGATCGCCTCCCGGGTGTACATGACGCCGAGGTTTTCGCCGTTCTCGTCGATCACGCGAACTTTATCGACCTGGATGAGACCGTTGTAGCGCGGTCCGCTCTTGGTAGGCGGCGCCATCATGCGCCGGGGTGGGGGTGCTATATGCGTTCTCCTGTATCGTTTCTGTTACGGTGCGATTGCGCGGGTCAATAGTGCGAATCAAGGGCACAAGCAAAGCGCGAATTGATGTTCGCCGGCTTGACGCGCGGTGAGCCTGCAAAGGCTTGCGGCCAATGTAGGGCTTCAGGCCGCCGCGCGCCAGAGCGGATAGCGGATCAGCCGGCCCGTGGCGGGCACGATCGCATCGATCGCGGCGGCCGGCTGCATCGCCGCCAGGATCGCCGGATCGGCCGCGTTCAGCCCGCCGGTCAACGCGCCGAACGCGGGCAGGATCATCCGCCGCTCGCTGCCCACCGCGCAAGGCCGGGCGATCCGCCGGCCGCGCGCGCTGATCGTCAGGCGCGGGTGGAAATGGCCGGAAATCTCCGGCTCGCACGCGCCGGGGCGGGCGATGTGGCGCAGTGCCACGCCCGCCACCACGATCTCCCCGATCACTTCGCCGCCGATGCCGCCGGCCAGGTCCGCATCGTGGTTGCCGGTGATCCAGACCCAGTCGACCGCGCGGGTGAGCGCGGCCAGCATCCCGGCCGCGTGCGGCTCGATCCGGTCCGTGCCGTGGCTGTCATGGAAATTGTCGCCCAGCGCGAAGACGCGCCGCGCGCCGGTCTGCCGGATCGCCAGCGCCAGCCGTTCCAGCGTTTCGCGGCTGTCATAGGGCGGCAGCATCTGGCCGGCGCGCGCGAAGAAGCTGGCCTTTTCCAGATGCATGTCGGCCACCAGCAGTGCCTGCTCGCGCGGCCAGTAAAGCGCGCGGCCGCCAACGAGGTGCATTTCCTGACTCGAGAACGAAAAGGGAACCATGGCTTCCCCTTGCCGCAGGCCGCCCGATTTGGCAAGCGGCCAGGCCATGACTGACTGGACTTCCCACACCGCCCGCGCGCGCGACTGGTTCGAACACTTGCGTGATGCGATCTGCGCCGAATTCGAAAGCATCGAGCGCGAGGCGGGGAGCGACGCCGCCTTCGCCTATACCCCGTGGAAGCGGCAGGCGGTGGATGGCGAGGCGGGCGAGACCGGCGGCGGCACGCGCGGGCTGATGAAAGGCGCGGTGTTCGAGAAAGTGGGCGTCAATGTCTCGACCGTGGCGGGCGGGCTGGCGAAGGACTTCGCCGCCTCGGTCAATGGCGCCAGTGCCGAGCGCAACGGCTTTTCCGCCACGGGCATCAGCCTGGTGGCGCACATGGCCAATCCGCACGTGCCCGCCGTGCACATGAACACGCGCTTCCTCACCACGACCAGGGCCTGGTTCGGCGGCGGCGCCGATCTCAACCCGCCGCTGCCTTATGACGAGGATACCGCCGAGTTCCACGCCGCGCTGCGGGCCGCCTGCGATGCCCATGGCGCGGATTACTACGATCGCTTCAAGGCCTGGGCGGACGAGTATTTCTATATCCCCCACCGCAAGGTGCATCGCGGCGTCGGCGGGATCTTCTACGATCACCTCGAATGCGCCGATGAAGCGGCGTGGGAAGCGCACTTCGCTTTCACCCGCGCAGTGGGCGAGGCGTTCCTGGCCGTCTTCCCGCGCCTCGTGCGGCGGCGCATGGGGCTGGCCTTCACGCCGCGGGACAGGGCCAGCCAGCTCGAATGGCGCGGGCGCTATGCCGAATTCAACCTGGTCTATGACCGGGGCACCGCCTTCGGCCTCAAGACCGGCGGCAATATCGACGCGATCCTGATGAGCCTGCCGCCCGAAGCCACCTGGAGCTGAAAGGTTGTCGGGAAATGCGCGGAAGAGCGCGTTTCGTTGCGGCACCGGCCCACGCCCCACCCGGCCTCCCATCAAGTATACTTCCGTGGGAGGCCGGGTGGGGGCGTGGGCCGGTGCCGCAAGGCGCCGAAAGGCGTATTTACCCACGTACGCGGCCGGGCCCGCGCCCGGCCGGTCCGCCAAGTCGCGATCAGCCGAAGTGGCTGGTCGAACTGAGCAGCGCCGCGGAATCTGGGGCGACGATGTGGATTTCCAGCGCGTTCGTCCCGGTCGTGGTGTTGCCGGCCAGGTCGGTCACTTTCGCGGTGATCGCGTGATCGCCGATGGCAAGATTGATGTCCTTGGCGAAGGAGCCGTCGGCCCCGGCGAAGAACGTGCCAACACTGGTCGACCCGTCGAACAGCTCGACTCGCGCGCCGGCCTCGGTCGTGCCCGAAATCGTCAGGTTGGTCGTCTTGGACGTGATGTTGTCGCTGTTCGAAGCGCCGTTGTCGTCATCGGCCGCGAGATCGAGGAGCGAGGGGGGCAGCGGCGCGGTGTTGTCAACATTGATGGTGATCGCGCCCGAGGCATCGCTCAGGTTGCCGGCGGCATCGGTGGTCTTGGCGGTCACGGTGTGGACGCCTTCGTCCAGCGCGATGTCGATGCTGAACTTGCCGTCGGTGCCGGCGGTGATCTTGCCCAGGCTGGTGGCGCCGTCGAACAGTTCGACCACGCCATTGGCCGAGGCGGTTCCGGTTACCGTCAGCCCCTCGCCCTTGGTGGTGATGCCGTCGGTCGAAGAGCTGCCGGTGTCATCGGCGGCGGCCAGCGCCAGCGCGGTCGGCGCGGCGGGCGGGGTGGTGTCGACCACCAGCGTGAACGTGCCGGAAAGCTTGCCGATATTGCCCGCCTGATCCTGCGCGATGGCGGTGATGGCGTGCGATCCCTCGGCCAGATCGGCATCGAGCGAGAACGTGCCGGTGGCGCTGGCGGTGGCGAAGCCCAGGCTCTTCACCCCGTCGAACACTTCCACCTTCGATCCCGATTCCGCGTTGCCGGTGATGGTCAGCCCGGTGGTGTTCTTGGTGATGCCGTCGGTGGTGGAGGTGCCGGTATCGTCCGCCGCCGCCAGGGCCAGGCCGGTGGGCGCGGCCGGGCCGATCGTGTCCTTGGTGCCGCCACCGCCGCCGCTCGACAGCGCGAAGGCGCCCACGGCCAGGCCGCCGCCGACAAGGCCGCCGATGATCAGCGTGTCCTTGCTGTAGCCCATGATCTGCCCTTCATGCTTGTTCGCATCGGTGGCATACCACTGGTCGGTCGCCGGCGCGGCGCTCGCGGTCGAGGCATCGGCGGCGTATTCGGTGGTCGGCTGCTGGGCCATGGTGTTGAGCCAGTCCTCGGCCACCGACCATTCCTGCACGGTTTCCACCGTGACCTGATCGTGGCCCGGCTGGCCATCCTTCGCGCCGCGATCGTCGCCCGAATGGGCGTTGATATACTGGCCGAGCGACATGCGCTGGCCGCTGTCCTTGTCGATGACATCGACATGCGCGCCGGCGGGAACCTTGATATGCGCAGGTAGCGCGGGAAGCACCTTGGCGATGACCTTCTTGCCGTCTGCCGAAGTGATGCGAACGATGATTGCCACTATACGATCCTTGTGATTTGGGCCTTAGTGATTCGGCTCAGGATGGCTGGCCCGTGACGGTTCCCGCCCGTGGACCGCCCCGGCCCCTCGGATCAGGCTTGATTCGCCAACGCGGTTTTGCGCCTCCCGGTCCATGCTCCGCAGTCCCACTCGGCGTGTGCAGCACTTTAATCACCCGAAGACAAGGCTCCGCCCCGATTTACCGTGGAAGGAGCCGGATGGATGCGCTCCTGTTGGCGCGAAAGCCTGTCTGCAAGCTTAACGGGCGGGCCGGCGCGGGCCGCGCGGCCGGGCGGGTTTTGCCGAACGCTTCACGCGCGGGGCTGTGTGAAGCGCCAAACCCATCGAATATCGGGCAAATCCGCCGATGGCCGCGCGCATAGACCTTGAACTTGGCGATGGAACAAGGCCATCTAGGCAGCGATGCTCCGCCAGTACGAACTCGTCGAACGCGTCAAGGCGTACAATCCCGACGCGGATGAGGCGATCCTCAACCGCGCCTATGTCTATACCGTGCAGAAGCACGGCTCGCAGAAGCGCGCCTCGGGCGATCCCTATTTCAGCCACCCGATCGAGGTGGCCGGCCTGATGACCGAGCTGAAGCTGGATCAGGAAACCATCGTCACCGCGTTGCTGCACGACACGGTCGAGGATACGCTGGCGACGATCGCCGAGGTGGAGGAATTCTTCGGGCCGGAAATCGCCCGGCTGGTCGACGGCGTGACCAAGCTTTCCAAGATCGAGACGCTGACCGAGAACGAGCGCGCGGCCGAGAACCTGCGCAAGTTCTTCCTGGCGATGAGCGAGGACTTGCGCGTCCTGCTGGTCAAGCTGGCCGACCGGCTGCACAACATGCGCACGCTCCACTTCATCAAGAGCGAGGAAAAGCGCCGCCGCATCGCGCGCGAGACCATGGATATCTATGCCCCGCTGGCCGAGCGCGTGGGCATGTACGAATACATGCGCGAGATGCAGCTGCTCGCCTTCGAGCAGCTTGAGCCCGAGGCCTATGCCACGATCACCGGCCGGCTCGCCCAGATCCGCAACGAGGGCGGCGGGCAAGTGGATGCCATCGCCTTCGACATCAAGCAGGCGCTGGCCGAGGCGGGGCTGCAAGTCGAAGTGGTGGGGCGCGAGAAGCACCCCTATTCGATCTGGCGCAAGATGTCGGAACGGCACGTCACGTTCGAGCAGATCACCGATATCATGGCGTTCCGCGTCATCACCGAAACGGTCGACGATTGCTACAAGGCGCTGGGCGTGCTGCACCAGACCTGGCAGATGATCCCCGGCCGGTTCAAGGACTATATCTCCACGCCCAAGACCAACGGCTATCGCAGCCTGCACACCGCGCTGATCTATGCCAATTCGATGCGCATGGAAGTGCAGATCCGCACGCACGACATGCACCGCACCAACGGCTTCGGCCTGGCTGCCCACTGGGCCTACAAGCAGGGCGGGGTGAAGCCCGACGGGCAAGTGGCCTGGCTGCGCGACCTGATCGAGATCGTCGATGCCAGCCACGATGCGGACGAACTGCTCGAACACACCAAGCTGGCGATCTATCAGGACCGGATCTTTGCCTTCACGCCCAAAGGCGCGCTGCACCAGTTGCCCAAGGGGGCGACGGCGGTCGATTTCGCCTATGCCGTGCACACCGATCTGGGCAATGCGGCGGTCGGCGCCAAGATCAACGGCCGGCACGTGCCGCTGCGCACCCAGCTTGCCAATGGCGATGTGGTGGAGATCATCAAGAGCAAGCGTTCCGGGCCGCAACTGCCCTGGCTGGGCTTCGTCGTCACCGGCAAGGCGCGGGCGGCGATCCGGCGCGGCGTGCGCGCCAAGGAACGCCAGGAAGTCGCCACGATCGGTTCCAAGCTGTTCGACGAGATCGCCGGCCGCATCCCCGGCCGGATCGGCCGCAAGGCGATCGGCGCGGCGGTGCGCCGGCTGAACCTGAAGGACGAGGAGGATCTGATGTTCGCCATCGGCTCCGCCCGCCTGACCGACCGGCAAGTGATGGAAGCGCTGGTGCCCGGCAGCACCGATGAACTGCCCGACGATCAGGACTGGCCGCGCCAGGAACAGGCGATCTCGATCCGGGGGCTGACGCCGGGCGTGGGCTTCGAACTGGCCGAATGCTGCCATCCCGTGCCCGGAGACCGCATCGTCGGCCTGCGCCGGCCCGACCAGAAAGTGGAAGTACACACCATCGATTGCATGAGCCTGGCCAATGGCGTGGACGCGGACTGGCTCGACCTGTCCTGGGGAGAGCGCACCACCGGCGCGATCGGCCGGCTGCGGCTGGTGCTCTACAACCGCCCCGGCACGCTGGCCGAAGTGACCCAGATCTTCGCGCGCAACCGCGCCAATGTGGCCAACCTGCAGATGATCCAGCGCGACGAGCCTTTCGGCACTTACGAGGTCGATCTGGAAGTCAGCGACCTGGCTCACCTCACCCGCATCGCCGGCTCGCTGCGCGCCAGCGAAGCCGTGGCCGACGCCGAGCGCATCTGAGGCACAACGCTTTCCCGCCGTATTCGCGGTTGGGCGGGGGAGCGGGCTGGTGCCGCCATGCGTCCATGGGCCCATTCCCGGACGCGCTCTCAAACTTCCAGCACGATCTCCACCGTGTCGCCCTCGGCGATGCCTTCCGCCTTGCGCACCGCGGCCTTGACCGGCAGCATCCAGCCTTCAGGATTGGACGGGAACACCGATGTGGCAAACCGGCTCCCGCCGATCGTGGCGACAACCCTGAGCGAGCCGAAACCGCGCGCCGTCCCTTCCAGCCGGCGCATCAGCGCCGTGGTGGAAAGCGCCTCGCCCGCCGCGCCGTCGATCGTCACGAAATGCCACGAGGCCGCGCCTGTCGCCCGGGTCCAGCGCCAGAGCGCGCCCCGGTGCGCGATGTGCTCGCTCACCGCGCGCGGCGCACCGGCACCGGCACGTTGCACACGTCAACGCCGCCCGCCGGCCGGATGAAGAAGTCATCCTTGCGGTTGGCGCGGGCGCGCGCATAGCGGGCGAAGCTCTCGCTGTCGGTGGCCAGGTATTCGTAGGCGGGCAGGCCCGGCACCTCGCTGCCCAGCCGCATCGCGACGATCGGCACGCGCTCCGCAGCCGTTTCGTAGAACCCCAGTTCCCCGGTGCCGCGCGGCAGCGAGGACAAGTGCTCGATCCCCTCGATCACCCGGCCCACCACCGCGATGTTGCGATCGAGCTGGCGCGGCGCATGGCCGATCACCGTGTAAAGCTCCGCCCCCGTTCCGGTATCGGGCGAAACGCTGCGGCCTACACCCACCGAGCCATAGCAATGCACCGGCCATGCCTCTCCCACCATGCGTCCGGTCGCGCCGCCCGCGCCGTCCTCATGCGGGCCGCGGGGCAGGTAGGCGATCGGCCAGCCCCCGGAAAACCCCGTCAGCCCCGCCGGCGAGGCGGGGGCGGCACCTTGCACGTAGGGATCGCTGGCCCAGCTGCCGCCGTCCGGGATGGCAAGCGCCGGATCGGTCTTGCCCGCGCCGGCGGAGCGCACCGGCACGACATAGTCGCGCTCCGCCATCGCCCGCAGCCCCGCCGGCAAGGGCCTGGCCTTGCGCGGATCGTCGCCATCGGGATCACCCCACTGGACGACATAGTTATCCTGCACGCGCACGATCGCCAGCCCATCCCACCAGTGCGCCGCAGCCAGCTTGCGGATATTCTCCACCCAGCCTTGCGAGAACGGCGGCGCGATCAGCTGGATCACCACCCGCCGGGGCGCCGATGCCCCCGCCGGACCCGCCGCCAGCGGCGCAAGGTCCATCACCACCAGATCGCCCGGCGCGATCCGCCGCCACTCCCCGGCCGCCGCCGCCGCGACCACGGCGCCGGGCGTCACCCCCGCCTCGGGCACGGCCGGCGGTGCCGCCAGGGCGGGCAGGGGAGCAAGGACAAGGGCGATGCCGGAAAGGAGTCGTTTCATCTTACCACCCTGCCATCCCGCCACGCCTTGCGAAAGCGCCCGCGTACCGCTAGGGGGCTTGCCTTGCCCGGCGGCTGAGCCACCTGGCATACGGAGCGGTGGCCGAGCGGTCGAAGGCGCACGCCTGGAAAGTGTGTATACGGTAACCCGTATCGAGGGTTCGAATCCCTCCCGCTCCGCCACATCTCACCGTATGTTATTGATTTAGAGAGATAATATACGCCGATTCGGCGTCGATCCTCGTTTCTACCTACAATCACTCGTTTCTACCTACAATCAGAAGGTGGCTTGCGCGAGCCGTGCCAAAATCTTCGTACCGTTCGGATGGCTACGATTTGCCACGCAGCTTGACAGATGGCTGGCGCTACGACAAAATTTCAACAGCTTCACGCGAATGGGCGTTGCGCCCTGTCCGGCGTTTCGCCAGACATGCATGGATTGAACGGTATTGTCGGCTCGGTTAGGCCTAGGCGGGATCGACATTCATGATTCCCAAAAGGTCTGAAGGCTGATTCATAGGGCTCCGTGTTGAGGCGCGGAGAGTATGATGGCAGTCAAGCGATACGAGTTGAACGATGGTCAGTGGGCGAAGGTGGCGCCCTTGCTGCCGGGCAAGGCGAGCGATCCGGGTCGGACAGGATCAGATAACCGCTTGTTCGTGAACGGATGTTTGTGGGTTCTACGCTCAGGGGCTCACTGGTGCGACCTGCCGGGGCGCAGGCCGATCTTGCGCCGGATGTTCGAGATGTGGGTATCGACGGTTCGCGTCTGGAGCGTCTTGTTACCACCCCAAACCGTCTCGAACACATAGGAACGCGACAGTGTTCTGTTCAGGTTGCGGAACAGCAGCAGGGCCAGGCTGAATTCCAGAGCGGTGAGCTGGACAGGATCGCCGTGAATGCTCAGCGTTTCCGTTCTCGTGTTGAACGCGAACTGTCCGTATTGCTCGAGATTGCTTAAGCCGGATTTCGGATAGGCAAGACGCAGCAAGGCGCGCACGCGCGCCAGCAGTACCGCCGGCGATACCGGCTTTGCGATATATTCATCGACGCCGGCATTGAGCGCGCGCACGATGTCGTCCTCGTCGATGCGGCTTGTCAGCATGATGACCGGGACATGGGTCGTATCGCGATGTCTTAACCACTTGACCAGGTCAATTCCGGATATTTCCGGCACATTCCAATCAATGATAAGCACGTCGAAACTGTCACGTACCAGGAAGCGCATGAGTTCTTGGCCGGTAAAAAAGGATCGGCAGCAATAGCCATCTTCAATTAGAATATTTTCGATTTGTTTTAATAGGGTAACATCATCTTCAAGGATGCCGATGCGCATGTTATGGTCTCAACAACACGATGCGGACCATTGCTCAATTTGAGTCATGGCCTGCCGTGCTATCCCCTCTCGTTGGATGTCCATGGTCGAGTAGTGCACAGGTCCGGGGCCTAACAGGGCGCCTTACATTCTTTGACATTTCCGGCCGCAACGAGCCCTGCGGCCAGCTTGCGGAACGAATGTCGGCAGACGTCAGGCGTTACTGCCGAGGCTCCGGGCACAACAGCGCTGCACACTTGCGAGCACAGACCGGCAATTTTCAAGCGCGCGGTGGTTTCGGTGTCCTTCACCGGGGCCGCTGGTCATGCCCCTGACGAGCATGTGCGGCGGGAGACCGATGAACCGGCCAACCTCCTCGCTTGCTTGGCGATCAGGCTTCGGGAGCCTGATGCTCAGGCCGCGCTCGGGGCCAGGCGGCCCGATGGCGCTGGCCAAAGAACGTCGACATGAACGCAATGCTTTGCAGACTCATTCGCGGCCGCTCATATGACGAATATGAGCGGTGCCTTACGCGTCAGTGGAGGCGGTCCGGGATCGCGCCAAGGCGCCCATCGGGCCATCCTAACCTCGCCGATCATGCAAACCTGGCATTGTTCTTCGGGCGTTTATGGCAAGCCATCCCCATGCATCCCTTCCCTTGTTCCCGACCGGTGCTCCCGATAGGGCGACTTTTGCGAACGCGAAACCTAAAGGCCCCGATTCTCGCGATAAAGCCGCCTATCCTGACTTCATATGTTAAAAAAGCTGAACAATTGGCTTCTCGCGGCGGAAGCGAGCTACCTCAGCCAGTCGGCCACGCACCAGCCAACCCCCAGGAAAACCACCCATAAGGCGATGGACAGCGGCAAGGCGTTGATCAGCCCGATCAGGAATGGTGAAGCGCAGTCGTCGGTCGCTTCCGATGTCTCGGGCTCAAGATCGGCGTCTGGCCTCCGCCACGGCGTTGGCCTGTTCGCCCCGACCGAATCCGCACTGTCGTACCGAGTTTCCAATCTGTCCAGTTTGTGAGTTCTCTTCACCGATGTTGTCCCATCCACGGGCGAATAGGCGTCGGAGGCTTCGGCCAATTACCCTGCAGCCATTCGACCCCGGCTTCCCGAGCCATTTGGTATTGTTCGGCTGTCTCAACGCCTTCGGCCACGACGAAGGCGGCGATCGCCTGTGCCAGTTCGACAATTCTCTGAAAGATCTGCCGGTCGCGGTCGGACAGGCCCGCGCGCCGCAGGAAGTAGCCATCGAGCTTGACGATATCGGCCGGCAAAGCAAGCAGGTTGCGGATCGAGGCAATGCCCGTGCCGAAGCCTGTCAGAACGACGCGGCACCCCAGCCGATGCATCCGGTCGGCAAAGCCGATGGCCCGGGAGATCAGCGTCGGCGAGATTTCCGGCAGTTCAATGAAGAGCCGGCGCGTAAGATCGGGTTTGCCTCTCAAGCTGCCTTCGATTTGCGCGGCCCAACGTTCTGCCACAAGGCTGGCCAGTGACACGCTCATGCCAAAAGCCATCGTCGAAGGCGCGGCATCGAGTTCGTCGAGCAACCGATCAAGGATATGCAGGTCAAGAAGCGGGGCGAAGCCCAGACGATCAAGCGCTCCCAGCGCTTCGTGCGGGACAAAAGGGGCCGTCGCCCTCTCGTCGACCGTGTACGGGGATGCCTTGTAATACAGGACGTTGGAACGGTCCGAGAAATGTTCGATAGCCTGCCAGGCCAGCAGCAGTTCCCGTTTGGCGGTCTTTGCCAGGAGCGCGGCCACCGACGCCATGTCAGCCCGATATTGACGGCGCCATTCCGTATCATAAGCCGCATGGACCGCCGCCGGGTCTGACGCGGCAAGGGCGTGCGGTGCGAAGGGCCCGGCGTGGCCATCGTGTTGCGGCGACACGTGCCAGGACGGCAATACGTGGACTTTTCGGCCGTCACAATCGAACGCCTGCATCGACAGTTCCGCGCAAAGGCTCGGCGCAAGGCGCTGCCAGGCCAGTTCCGGCGTTGCCCCTTGCGCGATCAGTGATGCGGGCAGGCATATCTCCAGCCAGTCGTCGTCGGTCGGAACGGCTTTTGCCTCAATGACTTGGTCCCGATCGCCGGGGCGTTGCGCCAGTTTCGCGATGACCAGTCGACGCACCTTGTCCGCCGCGTGGGATCCAAAGGCGGCCTTGATCTGATGCAGGTTATCGAGCCGCAGATAAGGGCGCGGATCCCCTGGGCAGATGACAGGATTGTGTTCAGCGTCCGAAGTCCGCTTGCTTTCGGGCTGTAACGGAAACTGCCCCAAGATTGTCCCCTACACGAAGTCTTCACGATCAGCGCGAAGGCGCGAACCAATGGCGTGCCCCTGGACGATAGCGTCCTCATCCACTGGGCCGTTCAGCCTATAGACGCTCTCTCCGGGGTTAACTGCAAATAATTGTCAGGATTAAGGGAGGGGAGATACTGGAACTCCCCGATAACTGAAATATAATGCCAAAATATTGAAACTTGATTTCCGATATTATTGGCAAATTTCCGTCATATCCGGCCTTTTAGGAGATAAATTTACAATATTTAACAGTCTTGCGGATTGTAACGACCTATCAGCGGGGAATGAATGCTGAGACTCGAATGAGCCTTGGGCACTTTGTGGTTGCATGATGGGGCAGGAACTATGAACAAGACATCGACCCGTGGGGGAATGGCCGGCGATCAAAGGACGGCCGCCTCAGCGCACTTCGGCGCGATCGTCGGGGTGGTCGGAGCAGGGTGGACGTTGCGCCGCCGGATCATGGCAATCCTTCGTCTTTCCTGCCTGACGCTGGGCATGGACCGTCGGCGATCGGGCATCGGTCCGCTCGGCTTCGGTGGCAAAGTCTCGCGCGTCCATGTCACGGGGCTGTCCGTCATTCGCTGGGCCGGCGCACGGCAATCGGGCTTTCAACCCCTGGTTCTGGCGGGAAGCCTGCTGCCGATACTGGCTCTGGCGGTGACGACACCGGCCAGCGCGCAATCGCAGGTCGTCATCAAGGGGGAAGGTTCGGGCATTGCGCTGTGCCCGAACGGGTCCTCGCCGTTGGGCGCGGCTGGCATCGGCACTTTCCAGCCCAATTGCGGTGTGCCCGGCCAGGAGGCGAATGTCAGGATCGGCAGCAGTGAAACCGGCGCGGCCATGCCGGACAGCCAGCGAGCCGTCTTGATCGGCACGGCGGCGGGTCAATACGTGACGGGTTCCGATGCTATCGCCATCGGAACCAATGCCGGGGGAGGTAGCGGTTCGGCTCATTCCCCCGCGATCGCCGCGATAAGCATTGGCGCCGATGCGGCGGCGACGGGTGACTATGCGCTTGCGGCAGGCGTCGGTGCATCGGCCACGAGCAATCGGAGCATCGCGATCGGGCCGGAAGCGGTGGCCACCAAGAACAGCGCAATCGCTCTCGGCAATGGTGCCATGGCGGGCGGGGTCAACACGATCTCGATCGGTACCGGTAATGTCGTGTCTGGCGACAATTCGGTGGCGATCGGCGACCCCACCACGATCACCGGCACCGGCACTTTCAGTGTGGGTAACAACAACGGCACGATCGCGGCCAATTACAGTGGCGTGTTCGGCAACAACAACGCGATCAATGGTGCGCTGAGCGACGTGCGCGTGATCGGGAACAGCAACACCGTCTCCGCCGACGGCGCCATGATCTTGGGCAATGGTGCCGAGGTGACGGGCGGCAGTGGCCTCGCGCTGGGCAACGGCGCGCAGGTCACCGTGGCCAACGGTGTCGCGCTGGGTTCGGGCTCGATCGCGACTACGGGCCCCGGCGTGGGCGGCTATGTTCCCACGGGCGCTAGCGTGGCCCATGCCGCTGCGGTCGCCGCCACTACCAGTTCTCTTGGCGCGGTGAGCGTGGGCGATGTCGATCAATACCGCCAGATCACCAATGTCGCGGCGGGCACCGCCGCCACCGATGCAGTGAACGTCGCTCAGCTTCAGGCCGCGCAGGACGCGGCGACGACCCACTACTACAGCGTCAATGACGCGGGCACGCAGCGGGCCAATTACGCCAACGATGGTGCCACGGGCATTGACAGTATGGCGGCCGGCGTGGGCGCCAGTGCCGCTGGGGTCAACGACACCGCTGTCGGAGCTTACGCGGGCGCCAATGTTACCGGCGGCATGTCTGGCACATACCTGGGCACAGCCGCAGGCATCCGTTCGACCGGTGGGCTCAACACCTATGTCGGCTTCAACGCCGCCGCCGATGCGCAAGGCAGCCAGAATGTGGCGTTGGGCTCCTCGGCAGGTGGCCTGGTGAACGGCGACGGCAACGCGGCCGTCGGCTATGGCGCGGGCGTCGGGGTTCAAGGCGATGGCAATTTCGCGCTGGGCTATCTTGCGGGCGGCGCGATGACTGGCGACGGCAACGCCGCCATCGGACGGTTCGCCGGACTGGCAGCCGTGGGCAATCGCAACTACATCTCCGGTGAGTCGGCCGGTATCGCCACCGAAGGCAGCGACAACATTGCAATCGGCACGTCGGCGGGCACCGGCTTCTCTATTGATCCAGCTTCCGGCGTCGTCACCGATCACGATGGCAATCCAGTCGGCAGCGCCGACCCTGTCCATGTCGCGCTGAACGACACCGTAGCGTTGGGTAACCGCGCCTATGTCGCGGCTGACCGGACGATCGCCATCGGTGCCAACAGTGAAGCGACTGCCGAGGATGCGCTGGCGCTGGGCACCAATGCGGCAGCGACCGGGGTTGATGCCATCGCCATTGGCCGGGATGCATTGGCCACGGGTTCGGTGGCCATGGGTGCCGGTTCCAAGGCGGGCGGTGGCGGCGCGGCCTTCGGCGACAATGCCGATGCGGGCGGCACCCCGCTCAGCGTGGCGACGGCCATCACCAAGGGGACGGCGCTGGGCAATGGCGCGGTGGTGACGCAGAGCGAGGGCGTCGCCCTGGGCTCGGGCTCGATCGCCGGCACGGCCGCAGGGGTCGCGGGCTATGTTCCGGCCGGGACCAACGCAACCCGGGCGGCGGCGATCAACGCCACCACCAGCACGCTGGCGGCGGTTTCGGTGGGTGACGCGGCGAACGGCCAGTTCCGCCAGATTACTGGCGTCGCGGCCGGCACTGCCGCCAGCGACGCGGTGAACGTCGCGCAGCTTCAGGCCGCGCGGGACGCGGCGACGACGCATTACTACAGCGTCAATGACGGCGGCACGCAGCAGGCCAACTACAACAACGATGGCGCGACGGGCCTCGACAGTCTGGCCGCCGGCGTCAACAGCACCGCCGCCGGCATCTATGGCGTCGCGCTTGGTGCCGGTTCCGAAGCGGCATCCGGCAACAACGTGTCCGTTGGGCGTGGCGCGGGCCAGGGTGCGAGCGGGAAGAACAACACTGCGCTGGGTGTCTTCGCCGGTCAGAACAACTCCGGTGAAGAGAATATTTCCATCGGCTTGGCCGCAGGCTCAGGTGGTGCGGGTAACGGCCAGATCAGCATCGGGACATTCTCCACACCGGGCATCGGTGCCGATCGTGCCGTTGCAATCGGCTATGGCGCGAGCACGGCTGCGAATGCAGTAGATGCCGTGGCGATTGGTTCAGCACAGGCGAACGTCGCGGGCTCGATCGCGCTCGGTTCGGGCTCGGTCGCGAGTACGGCTGCGGGCGTGGCGGGCTACGTGCCCACCGGCGCGAGCGGAGCGCAGACCGCCGCGATCAACGCCACCACCAGCACGCTGGCGGCGGTTTCGGTGGGTGACGCGGCGAACGGCCAGTTCCGCCAGATCACGGGCGTCGCGGCGGGCACGGCCGATAGCGACGCGGTCAACGTGGCACAGCTTCAGGCAGTGGCCGCCGACGCGGCGGCCGGCCAGTCGCATTACTACAGCGTCAACGACGGCGGCACGGCGGGCGGCAACTACAACAACGATGGCGCGACCGGCTTAGGCTCCCTCGCCGCCGGCATCGGTGCCGTCGCCACCGACAGCAATGATATCGCGGTCGGCTTCGGGAGCGCCGCGACGGGGAACGAGAGCCTCGCCGTGGGCAGCAGTGCCGCTGCGTCCGCCCAGGGAACCGTTGCGATCGGCAATCTTACTACCGCTTCGGGTGACTATGGCGTCGCGGTCGGCGCAGGCAGCAGCGCCTCGGGCGTCTCAAGTTCCGCGTTCGGCTCCACCGCCTATGCTTCCGGTTATTCCGCCACTGCGCTGGGCGCTATCGCCAATGCATCGGGCGACTACGCGGTTGCGCTGGGCACCGGCACCTCGGCGTCCGGTTACGGCAGCATCGCCAACGGTCTCTTCAGTTCGGCTACCGTGGACAACGGGGTTGCGCTGGGTTCGAATTCCGTTGCCAACACGGCGGCCGGGATCTCGGGCTATGTGCCCACGGGGGCCAACGCCGCGCAGGCGGCAGCGATCGCGGCCACCACCAGCACGCTGGGCGCGGTCTCGGTTGGCAATGCGGCGAACGGCCAGTTCCGCCAGATCACTGGTGTCGCGGCCGGCACCGCGGATAGCGACGCGGTCAACGTCGCCCAGCTCAACGCCGTCCAGGCGGTTGCTGGCGCGGGATTCAACGTGACGACGGGGGCGTCGGGCACCGGCACGGTATCGGGCACGTCGGTGGCGAATGTAGCGCCGGGGGCGACGCAGACGATTACGGCGGGCAACAACATCTCGATCGCCCAGAACGGCACCGGCCTGACGATCGCGACCAATCCCGATCTGATCTCGAACAGCCTGACCACCGGCAATACCACGGTCAACAACGCCGGCGTGGCGATCGCGGGCGGGCCGAACGGCACTGTGGCGCTCGCCAACACCGGCCTCGATAACGGCGGCAACACGATCACCAACGTTGCGGCGGGCGTGAACGCGACCGACGCCGTGAACGTCAGCCAGCTGCAAGCCGTTCAGGCGACAGCCGGGGCAGGGTGGAACGTGACCACGGCGGCGACGGGCACCGGTACGGTAACGGGCACGTCGGTGGCGAACGTGTCGCCCGGAGCGACGCAGACGATCACGGCGGGCAACAACATCTCGATCACCCAGAATGGTACCGGCCTGACGATCGCCACCAATCCTGACCTCATCTCGAACAGCCTGACCACGGGGAATACCACGGTCAACAACACCGGCGTGGCGATCGCGGGCGGGCCGAACGGCACCGTGGCGCTCGCCAACACCGGCCTCGATAACGGTGGCAACACGATCACCAATGTCGCCGCCGGCGTGAACGCCACCGACGCGGTGAACGTCAGCCAGCTCCAGAGCGCCGTGGCGGCGAGCCAGACGCATTACTACAGCGTCAACGATGGCGGCGCGGCGCAAGGCAATTACGCGAATGACGGCGCGACGGGCTCCGGCGCGCTGGCGGCGGGCGTTAACACCACGGCGAGCGGCGATCACGCGACGGCTATGGGCCAGAATTCGTCGGCCTCGGGCACAAACTCGCTGGCTCTGGGCACAACGGCGAACGCCAGCGCCGAGCACGCAACGGCGATCGGCAACAACGCCATGGCAACGGCGCAGGGCGCGATCGGTATCGGCTGGACCGATGGCGTCAACGGCGGCGCCAACGGAGTGGATTCGGTTGCCATCGGTTCCGGCAGCTCGGCGGCGCAGGAGAACAGCACCGCGCTGGGTGCCTATGCCGACGCAGCGGGTACCAACAGCCTGGCGCTTGGCGCCCATTCGAGCGCAACCGTTGACGATGCCGTCGCGATCGGCGCGAATTCGACAGCGAGCCTCGCCGGCGGCGTCGCGCTGGGCTCGGGCTCGGTGGCGGATACGGCGGCGGGCGTGGCGGGCTATGTTCCGACCGGGGCTAACGCCGCTCAGGCCCAGGCCGTCACCGATACGACCAGCACGCTGGCGGCGGTCTCGGTCGGCGATGCGGCGAATGGCCAGTTCCGCCAGATCACCGGCGTCGCGGCCGGCACGGCCGATAGCGACGCGGTGAACGTCGCCCAGCTCAAGGCGGTCGAGGCGGTTGCCGGGGCGGGGTGGAACGTGACCACGGCGGCTACGGGCACCGGCACCGTTTCAGGGACGTCGGTAGCGAACGTGGCGCCCGGAGCGACGCAGACGATCACGGCGGGCAACAACATCTCGATCACCCAGAACGGGATCGGCCTGACGATCGCGACCAATCCCGACCTCATCTCGAACAGCCTGACCACCGGAAACACGACGGTCAACACCAACGGGCTGACAATCGCGGGCGGGCCGAGCGTCACCACCACGGGGATCAATGCCGCCAATACCGTGATCACGAATGTCGCCGCCGGCGCGGTGAACGCCACCAGCACCGACGCGGTGAACGGCAGCCAACTCTATCAGGTACAGCAGGTCGCCAGCGCCGGGTGGAACATCAGCGCGCAGGGGGCAAATTCCAGCAACGTTGGGCCCGGTGGTTCGGTGGACCTGCGCAACTCGGATGGCAACATCGTCGTATCGAAGTCGTCGAGCAGCAACGATGTGACGTTCAATCTCGCCAAGGACATCACGGTCGATACCATCACGGTCAATGAAGGCGCGAACATCGCCAATACGCTGAACGTGACAAACAATAACGTGACGATCGCTGGGGGAACCACGATCAACGTCGGTGGCAACACGATCAACAATGTCGCGAATGCCACGCAGAACGACCAGGCGGTGAATCTCGGCCAGCTCAACGACGCGGTGGACAATGTTCACCTCGGTTTCTCGGGCAACGAAGGGGGCACGGTGACCCGTTACAACGGCGAGGTGCTTGCCATCCGGGGCGGCGCCACCACGGCCGGCACCTATTCCGCCGGCAATATGAAAACCGTCACCGATGCCGCGACAGGCACGGTGACCGTCCAGATTGCCGACAGCCCGAAGTTCGGCAACGTCGTCATCAACGACGGCGCGACCGGGAAGATCACGGGCGTGACGGCGGCAACGCTTTCGGAGACGAGCAAGGACGCGGTCAATGGCAGCCAGCTCGTCGCCCTGGGCAACAGCGTGGCCGATGCGCTCAGCCCGTCGTCCAGCTACAACCCGACGACCAACACCATCAACACCTCGATCTCGGTCGGTGGCACCACCTACACCAATGTCGAGGCGGCGATCCAGTTCGCGGGGCAGGGGTGGAACGTCACCACGGGCGCCGTGGGTACGGGCGTGGCCACCGGCACGAGCGTGGCCAATGTCGCGCCCGGCGCCACGGCCGCGATCATCGCGGGCGACAACGTCGTCGTCCATCAGGATGGGAGCAACGTGCAGGTCGCCCTCAATCCCGACATCAAGGTCAACAGCGTCAGCGTGGCTGGAGGCCCGACGATCAACTCGGGCGGGATCTCGCTGGCGCCCGGCGACACGCTCGACATGGGTGGAAACAAGATCGTGAATGTCGCGGCGGGGACCGCGCCCACCGACGCCGTCAACGTCAGCCAGCTTGCCACGGTGCTGGATCAGGCGAACGACTATACCGACGATGCCATCGCCGGTGTCCGATTCGATCTGTCGCGCTTCCGCAGGGATGCGAACGGGGGAACCGCCTCGGCCATGGCGATGTCGCAGGTACCGCAGGCCTTCGAACCCGGAATGGGGATCGCCGGCGTGGGTGTCTCGACCTGGCAGGGAGAGCAGGCGGTAGCCTTCGGGCTGTCGAAGGCATCGGACAATGGCCGTGTGATCATCAAGGCCACGGGCACCTACAACACGCGAGGCCAGGGCGGCGGTGCGGTCGGGATGGGCTTCCAGTTCTGACTCGGCCTGCTCGGGAGGCGAGCCGCGCCTCCTGGTTGTCAGCACTTCATCCCGTGAAAGGATTTCTGATGATAGTTCGTAAATCACTCGTTGCCCTGGTTGTCGCGGGCGCTTTGCCGGCCGCCGTTCAGGCAGAGACGCCCATGGGTCTGCCGGAATCTCTTCCCGGCACGGATTCGGCGGCGGTGTTTCCCGATCCGACCCATGCGACGCGCAAGGCCGGCGCTTTCGTCCCGCCTCGCAATGTGGCGATGGTCGTTGCCGGCCTGACTAAGCAGCAGGTCTATACCCTGCTGGACGTTCCTCACTTTCATGAGGGACTGTTCGGTGTTCGCCGGTGGAACTACATCCTCAACTTCTACACGGGTTCGGGCAACGACCATCGCTCGTGCCAGTACCAGATCCGGTTCGATGCCAAGGCACGCGTCGAGGCGGCCTATTTCCACGATCAGTCCTGCGCCGATCTGCTGGCGAGCACTTTCAGGGCGCCTGCCAAGGCCGTGACGGCGGCCTCTGCGGTCGAAGAGCACTGATCGTGCGAATGACCAGCGTGTTCCAGCAAGGGATTTCCCAGATGCGTTATCTATTGGCCTTTCTGTGCCTTCTCTTCGCGGTTCCCGCTACCGCCCAGGACGGCGCGCGGGACGTGTCCCATTTCCTCAATGCCGCGGTCGCGACATCGCAGAGCGCGGGGCAGGGCGGAGGAGCGCAACTCTGGGAAGGCGCATCGCCGATCCTGAAACGCTCGGTGACGCGCGACGCTTTCGCCAAGGCCCTTGCCAAGCGGACCGCCTTTGGCGCCGTGCGTGCCATGGACTGGAGCAATGTTTCCCATGTCCGCGTGACTGAGCCAGGCAGGAACTTGCCGATGGGCGAATACGTCACGGTATCGCTGGTCTGGGTTAATGCCACAAATACGGTGCTGAAAGAGCAAGTCTCCTTCGTGCTCGACACAGACAAGGTCTGGCGTCTTTGTGGATATTTTCTTGAATAGCTGAAAGTACCGCAATCTTGATGACGATCTCTCGCGAAGACATTCCGTGCCAATTTCAAGAAGCGACAACGGGTGTCGAGGGCGTCGGTCACAGGCCACTGCCCAGTGGGCTTGTCGATCCGATGGTGTCAACTGGCCGGGCCGCCGTTTTCAGCGTTCCCCCGTGCGGCCCGGCCCCTTGCTTCGCATTGAGGCCGCAAACAGCCTCTCGGATATGGTCCGCACGATCCGACGCCTCCGCAATTTCCCTTTCAGTTATTATTGTCAGCGCAACGAATTTGGGGTTTTGCTTATGAGCAGGGGGCGCTCTCGCGGTGAAACGGCCGCGATGGCAGGCGCGTTGCTGATCGCCGTGTTCGGCCAGGCCCGGATCGCTTTCGCCGGTTCAGGTCAATATCTCCAGTGCGTGCCCTATGCGCGAGCGACATCGGGAATCCAGATCCATGGCGATGCCTGGACCTGGTGGGAACAGGCGCAGAGCCGGTATGAACGCGGGACGAATCCGCGCGTGGGCGCCGTCATGGCGTTCGAACCCTATCGGAACATGAACCTGGGGCATGTTGCGGTCGTGAGCCGGATTGTCGATCAGCGAACCGTGCTGGTCCGGCATGCCAACTGGTCACCGATCAACGGCATGAGGGGGCAGATCGAAAACGATGTCGTCGTGCTGGATGTGTCGCGGCGGAACGACTGGAGCACGGTGCGCGTGTGGTATGCGCCGCTTCAAGGCCTTGGCAACACCGATTGGCCGGTATCCGGATTTATCTATCCCAGGCGGCCGGCCAAGCTGCCTCACGCCGATGCGATGCGCCGGCCGGACCCGATTGGCGAAATCATCGCGAAGTTCGAACGGGAGGAAGGCGCGGATCGAAAAGTCATTCGCGGGAACAACGATAATTGATCAATCGTCGTTGTCCATCCGGTCGCGAATATAGCCGTAATTTCGGCGAGAAATTCGGCTTCGAGGGTGAAAGGACCAAGGGTTGTTGATCGATTATCGCGGGCTGGGAGATTTTCTCGCGGCGGCCGGCGGCGATCCCGAAAGGGCCGAACGTATAGTCCAGGAACTGCTTCTCCACCAAAAGGGAACGCGGATCGAAGTGTCATACCTTGAGCAGATGCGCCAGCTTCGCGCATCTCTGGACCTGCGTCTTGCGGACTTTGCCGTGAAGCAGGCTAAGGATTCGGAAATCTTTAATTGCGGAATGATGCTCTTCCGCAATGATGTGGCTCTATATCACGCTGCTTTCGCCGCAAATGTTAAGTCAATGCGTCTGTATATGAAAGTTATTGCCGGAATTCAGCTTACTATCCTGCTTGTAATGGCTCTTCTTGTGAAACAGAGCTTTTGCTGGAGTTAACTGCTTCAGGGTGCGGCAGGCCGTACCGTTGCGATCGACTGGGCAAGCGCCGTGTAGAGCGCGTGGCTTTGGGCCTCGTTCAGCGCCTTTCGCACGGTTTTGCGCGCGCTGGCCTGGGCCAGAACTTCGTTCCCGCTGGCCTCCTCCGCCTTGACCTGAAGTACATATTCAACCCCCTTTCGCGGTCTGGTCGTCGGTGGTGAGGATGTGGTTTCGGGCGCCGGCGGAACCGCCACGGTGCGCGCATCGTGCTCGGCCAGGGCGATCTGCACCACGACCTGTGGCGGTGTGTCGGTCTTGCCGAAATTGCATTCAGGCAGGACGATTCCAGCAAGGCTGGGGGTGAACTGCGGATCGGCATCCGGCAGGCCGGAGCCGATGATGCTGCACGTAATCGCACCGGGGACGGGCCTTACGAAACCGGCGACCCGGACAGAGCCGTGGTGGCTGCAGCCGGCTAGCAATGCCGCGAATGCGCCAGCTCTGAGCGCGGTGCGCAACGCCCGCATTTTCTTCATAATTGGTCCGTGTTGCGGGAGCGTCATGCGGTTTCGTTGAACCGCGTGAACTGCGCTGTCAAATTCACGATATGTACGGTCGAAAGGGGCGACGAGGGCCTTTGTCAAACGAACGTGGTGTCGATGAGAAGTGGCGGCGGTGTTGTCAAAGGGGTGGCGGACAGCGGATCGGGATGAGCACGGCGCCAGTCGCCCCGTGCCGATATCTCTACTCATCGCCGGGCGCCATATGCGCGATAGCGGCCAATACGACTGGCGCGGAAGCAGATCACCGCATTGTCGCGGGCGTCATCCTATCGACTTCACCTGCCTGCGGTGAACCGGATCAGGACTGCAAGCACGGGTTTTTCAGCACAATCCGCCCAGTTGTGGACGATCCCACACGCGCGGAAGCGGAATGCGGCTTCCGAAGGGCGTTACACCGATGCGATGCGTCAGCCGGCGCGGGCCGGATGCACGAGGCGTGGGGCGGTTTCACGCGATGTGAGGAGGGCCGGCAAGCTCAACGCGGCCACGCCCATCATGATGAATGCCGGAACAAGCTCGTTTCCGGTAAGTCCGATGAGCCATTCGGCAAACAGCGGGGACGCGCCCCCGAACAAGGCGGCGCCGATGTTGAAGGGGAGGGCAAATCCGCTGTAGCGGATGTCGGTGGGGAAAGCCTCGATGAAGAAGGCGCCGAAGGTCGAATCGTTGAGGGCCAGGAACGTCGCCATCAGAAGCTGGACGACAAGGGCGACCGCGAACCCTCCATGCGGCAGGGCCAGGAACAGGGGATAGCTGAACAGCAGCAGCAGGACCGAGCCGGCGAGCAATATCGGCCGCCGGCCAAATCTGTCCGAAGCCGCGGAAAATACATACAGCAGAGGCAGATAGGCGATCAGGGCGATCGTCGTGATCGCTCCGGCCTGCGCCGAGGGCATGTCCATCTGCACCTCGAAGTACGTCGCCATGTAGGAGAGGATGATGTAATAGCCGGCGTGGTTGACCGAGATCACCATCAGCAGTGCGACAATAACCCGCCAGTGCCGCGCCATCAGCGTCTTTATCGGCGCTTCGGAAACAGCGTGCGCTTCCTGCAGCTGCGCGAAGTCCGGCGTCTCTTCCAGGCTCTGGCGTATTCCCAGGGCGATCAGCGTCAGTATGCCGCCCACCAGGAACGGCAGTCGCCAGCCCCACGCGAGCATGTCATCGACGCCGAGCGCGCCATGCAGCCAGCTCGTCAGCGCCGATGCCAGCATGAAGCCGGTCGCGCTGCCGAGCGGCACCACGCTTACGTAACGGCCGCGCTTCCGCGGCGGGGCGAACTCGCCCACCAGCACGGCGGCGCCCGAATACTGTCCGGCGGTGAAGAAGCTCTGCAGCAGCCGGATGATGACCAGGAGAAGCGGCGCGCCGATGCCGATCGTGGCGTATCCCGGCAGAATGCCGATCGCCAGTGTGGCCATCCCCATCCCGGCGATGGTCAATATCAGGCTCTTCCTGCGGCCGATGCGGTCTCCGTAATGCCCCCAGAACAGTCCGCCGATCGGGCGCATGGCAAACGACAGCGCAAAGATCGCGAACGTCTGGATCAGGGCCGCCGTCTTGTCGGCTTGCGGAAAGAACACGCTGGCGATCGTGGTCGCCAGATAGGAATAGGACGCGTAGTCGAAGAATTCGACGACGGTCCCCATCCCCGCCGCGGCCAGCGCCCGTCGCTGCTTCTTCCGCAAGGCGACTTCCGTACCGGATGGACTGGACTTGAGCATGGGGCGGACTCTGTTCCTCAAAAATCGGACAGGGCAAAGCCTGACGGGCATTTGACACGCTCGAGCGGATGGCAGCTACCGCATGGGCAAGCCGCCAGGCTCGAACTTCGTCTCCTTCCGGCAAGCCTGGCTGCGCAGCGTGCCGCATGGCGGCGGCGGCGCCTTGGCAAGCGCGCCGGGGATGACCGGCAGCAGGATGCGCGACGGGTACTTTTCCGAATGATAGACCCGGTTGATCGACGGCGCGCCGGCGGGAATGCTGGCGATGTTGGGGTGCGGAATGGGGTTGGGCGCCGCCACCGTCAGTTCCAGGCGGTGCCCCTGCCTCACCACATGCGCGATCGGTGAGAGCAGGGACAGGCGTATCTCATAGATCTTGCCCGGTTCCAGCATCTCGCTCTGGTTATAGAAGGGCACCACCTCGTCGGCGTAGCTTTGCTCCTTGTCGATCGCGCGCAGCGAGGCGCGCAGCAGGCCGGACTGGAGGAACAGCACGTTGCCGTCGGGATCGACGTCCTTCAGGGTGAGCGCGACGTCGGTATCGTCGCCATTGTCGATGCTGAGGTACAAGGTGACTTCCGGGTTTCCGAGCAGCGTCATGTCCGCGGTCATCGGCGCCGTCCGATAGTTCAGCACGCCGCTTTCATTGGGCACGAGCGCAAACTGGGTATTGCCGCCGACGAGCTCCGTTCCGATCGGGTAGAGATACGCGCGGGCGCCATCCTCCGCGCTGGCCGCCGGCTTGTCGGGCGAGAGCGCGGCGTCGGCGGTGAGATAGAAGGTCTGCCGTTCGACTTCGGGAGCAGGCCAGGCGGCGTGCGCCGTCGTCCACCCCGCGACCGACTTCCGGGGATCGCCGTCGGGTTCCTGGACTTCCCAATAGACCGCTACCGGCGGCTCGTTCTCGATCCCGTTCTTCACGCCTTTCAGCCAGCGCTCAAGGAAGCGCATCCGCTCGTTGTCGGCCAGGCTGTAGCCGCCCGGCCCGCCGTTGCCGTGATTGCCGTTCATCAGGACGAGCCGCTTGTTCTTCACGTTCGGCATCAGCCGGGAAAACAGGCGGGCGCTCTCGCGGGCGGCGCCCCCATAGTTGTCCTGCTCCATGGCGATGATCATCGTGGGAACCGCGACCTTGCCGGCAACGTCCTTGGTGGCGAGGTTGGCCGCATCCCACCATGCATCCTTGAGCGGATGCTTTCGCACCTCATCGAAGAACGCATAGGCGAGGGTTTGCCGGTCGCTGCCACGGATCGCGGCGCATTCCTTGTCGCCCCGGCTGATGCGCCATTGCGCGCCGCGGGCCTGGGTCACGTTCTCGGTGTGGATCACGTATCCCGCGGTCGATTCGATCTGCAGCATTCCGCCTGGCGAGAGCCAATATTCGTAGCCATCCTCGACCCCGCTCGCCACCAGGGCCCTGAGGTGCGGAGGCCGGTGCGACGCGACCCAGAACTGCAACGTGCCGAGCGACGAGTTGCCGATCATCCCGACATTGCCATTGCTCCAGGATTGCCGGGCGATCCATTCGACCACTTCGGCCCCATAGATTCCTTCCTTGGCATCGAAGCCGTCCACCCAGTGCCCGATGACCCCTTCCGAGCAGCCGGTGCCCGGGAAATTGGCCCCGACATAGGCGTAGCCGGCATCGAGAAACGCCTTGGCGGTCTCGAACGATGTCGAGTTCCCATTGTAGGGGGAATAGGCGAAGACGGTGGGATGCCGGCCGGTCTTGGGGCGATAGGAGACATAGGCGATGCGCGTGCCATCCTTCATCGGAACATAGGCGATATCGCGCACCACATCGGCTTCGGTGTAGTCCGCCGCGTGGCCCGCCGTCGCCGTGAGCATTGCCAGGGCAAGCGCGCACGCCGTGCCGATGCCGCGCAGGTGGCGTCGCAGCCACAGTCTAAACCGTCCGTCTTCCCGCATGTGCCGTGTCTCCGTTATTATTGCCGCGCGCTTCCTGAACGGGTGCATGTGAAGCCGTTCGGGAAGCGTAGCCCCACGGGGGGCGTCGTGTCTCAGGCGGATCGCCCGTTCCCCCTCACAGGTGGAAGCGGACGCCCAGCCGGAACACTCGCCCTTCCGCGTCGTAGAGCGTCGGGTTGGTTTGCCAGTCCTCGAGGTAGACGCCGCTCAGGCCGACGATCGCCGGATCCTTGTTGGTGATGTTCTTGATGTTGAGGAAGACTTCGGCGCTGCGCCGGCCATCTTCCGATGCGAGCAGCGCATAGCTGGCCGAGAAATCGAAATAGATCGCGCCGGGGATGTGGTTGTTGTTCACCGTGATGTTCGGCGAGACGGAGACGGGGCAGCCCGTCTCGCATTCGATCCAGGCGTTGTTGTACTTGCCCGCACTGATGCCCCGCGCGGCGAGCGTGAGGCTGAGCGGCTCGGCATCATATGTCGCCGAGGCCTGCCAGCGCCACGAGGGAGGACCGTTGCCGGCGTTCTCGCCCGCGGAGTCGGTGGGCACCGACACGCCCGATTCGAAGTAGTTCCTGATGTAGTGCGATGCCAGCCCGCGCACTCGCAGGGTCGCGCCGGAGCTGCTGAAGACCGATGGAACGGCCGTCGCATAGCTGACTTCGAAATCTATGCCGCGTGCGTTCTGCCGGGCGAGGTTGAACGGCTGGCGGTTGATCACGTTGTGCAGCGAACCGGCGATGAGATGGCCGACATCGGACGTGCCGGGATTGATCGCGGCGCACAGGTCCGCGTTGCCTTGGACACACAAGTCGACGATCTGCTGGGTCGAAATGTTGGCGATGACGTTCTTGATGTCGATGTTCCAGTAATCGACCGAAGCCTGGAACCCCCGGAAGAACGAGGGCCGGAACACCACGCCGATGCCGGTCGTATCGGCCTTCTCCGGGGTGAGATCGGGATTGCCGCGATTGATGCCGGTGACCTGGACCGTGGCGCCGAAATTCGGGCCGGGCGCACTGTCGACGACCGTGCCCAGGCTGGAGGTGCCGGCGTTGAACACCTCGGAGATGTTGGGCGCGCGAATGTCGCGCGAACGGCTCACGCGGATGGTCAGGTCGGAAATCGGGGTCCAGGTGAGCCCCGCTTTCCACGTCGTCACATAGCCCGCATCGGAATACTGGGTCGCGCGGACGGCGGCGTTAAGATCGAGGCTTTCGAGGAACCGGGTGCCCCGCGCGAGCGGGACGACGGTTTCGAGGAAGCCTTCGGTGACCTTGAATTCCCCGATGGTCGGTTGATAGTTGCCGGCATAGAACGCGCGCTGCAGGTCCAGGTCGCTGCTGTGGCCGGTCGATTTTTCGGCGCGGTGCTCGACGCCGGCCGCGATCGAAACCGGGCCCGCCCAGGTCGAGAACGGCTCGCCCTGGAGCGATCCGGCGACGACATCCTGGGTGAACTTCTGGAAGCGGTAGCCGTCGTCGAGGATGTAATCGAGCTGAGTCGGCGAGTTCACGTTCACGCCGAACGGATTGTAGGCGACGCAGCCGTCGTTGGGATTGGTGAGCGTCGAACGGCAGATGATCGCGCCGGTCCCGGGATCGCGAACCGAATCGAGGGCCTGGGCGAACTTGTCCTCGACGCGGTTGTTGATCGACCGCTCGGTGTTGCGGGTGATGCCTTTCTGGTAATAGGCACTCCACGTCCAGTTCGCGCCGAGCGCGTCGAAATCTCCGTTCAGGCCGAAGACGAAGCGGTTGGAGACCCGCTTGTTGTCCGTATGGACAAAGCCCATGTCCTGGTTGCTCGAGCCCATCGTCAGCGTCGTCAGGTCGTTGGCGATCGCCAGGTCGCGGATGGTCTCGTCAAGGAACGCGTTCGTCACCGGCACGGTGATGCCGCCGTTGTCCTGATAGCCATAGGCCCTGGACGAATAGCGATTGTCGGACCAGGCCCACTGCCCGAAGACATGGATCGAGTCGGTCAGGTCGTAGCTGAGCCGGGCGAACAGGTTGCGCATCGACATCTTCGGTTCGAGCGACTTGCCATCGGTGAGGTTGTAGTTCTGCTCCCGCCACTCGCCACCCTGCATCAGGTCGCCCGAAACGAGATCGCCATAGTTGTACTGATACGGCGTGCCGCCTTCGCCGAAGGCGATCCCCTTCAGCGGGCCCGAAACGATGATGCCGCCCCTGCTGGCGCGCGCCGGGCCGACCTCGTCGAGCAGGAGGCGCTGCGGAACGTCGCGGCTCTGGCCCGGGCCGGTTCCATAGGCCGGGTTGGTCAGGAACACGCGGCCGTGCGCGTTCCACGGGCGATCCACGATCGGGATGCCTTCCTGGTGGCTGGCCTGGCCGGAAACGATGACATGGCCGCGGCCGCCGGCAAACGCAGTGCCGGCGGTGAGCGACGCGTTGTAGTTGGCGTTCTCGCCATAGTTCGTGATGCCGCCCGAGAACTCGCCGCCGATCCCGGTGTAGCGGGTATCGAGCACGAAGTTGACGACGCCGGCGACCGCGTCCGAACCGTAGGCCGCCGAAGCGCCTCCGGTCACGACGTCGATGCGCTGGATGAGCTGCTGCGGGATCGAGCCGATGTCCACCCGGCCGTCGATGGTCGAAGGCGCGGCGCGCTGGCCGTCGATCAGGACCAGGGTGCGCGTGGCGCCGAGATTGCGCAGGTTGACCGAACTGACGCCGGCGGTTCCATTGTCGATGCTCTCGGTCGAATTCGATGGGGTGACGTTGCCAGAGAAGGCGGGCAGCGTCGTCAGGAAATCGATGACCTGTGACGACGTCTGCTGCTGAAACTGCTCGACCGTGACGACCGTCGTCGGCGTGGGCGCCTCGTACCCGTCGCGGATGACGTGCGTGCCGGTCACGACGATTTCCTTGCCGGGCGTGTCGTCCGCCGGCGCTTCGGGCTCGGCCGCAGCCGCGACATTCGCGATGACGAACGTCGAAAGCGCGCTTGCGGACATCAAGGTCGTCACAACACGGTGCAGCGGGAGTGGATTTGCCGTCCGGGCAGAATATCGTGTGCGCCTCATGGAATATTTCTTTCTTATTGGTTAGGACCCGTCGATTTTTCCCCCCTCCCTTGTTACCCTAATCTGCCGATATCTGTTCTGGCAGGTCAGGATCGATGTACGGAATCGATGGCGGGTATCGCCCAAATTCGCGTATTTCATCGAGCTGAAGAACGAAGTTTTCTTCCCGATTACGCACGGCCCCCGGACCGCAACGTCTCTACAGCTATTCATATTTCTGTAACTGAGCGGTTTGCAAAGCAACTGACGATTTTTCATCGTCCTGTGAATTTCTTAAACACCGGCAACGCAACAATCTTGCTCAGCAGGCGGCAGAGAAACAAGCCAGCCAGCATCACGACGCGGAGTTTTTGCTAAAGTATTCAGGGTTATGCGCGATGGTGAAGCACTCTCGCCATGCGTTCCGTCCGGCGGGTCGTCGGCGAGCGGCCCGTTCAAATGCATCACGGGCGGGGTTCATCTCGCTCTCACGCGCGCCAGCCTGTCGACGGCGGCGGCACGATCACGATCCCGGCCCGCGTGTCAGGATCGCGCCACGCGCTGCTTGCGATCGCCGGCTTTCGCGAAAGAGGTTTCATCCACCAGCCAGTTGCAGAATTCCTGCGCGGCGGTGGTGGGCGCATCCTGCCGGAACAGCATGTAGTTGCGCTCCAGGAATATCTCGTCGGCGAACAGCTGGGTGAGGTTGCCCGCGTCCAGATCCTCGCGGATGAGATCGGTGGGGCAAAGCGCCACCCCGTGCCCGGCGATGGCGGCGGTGCTCAGCAGATTGAAGTCGGCGAACACGGTCCCGACCTGGGCGTTGCCCGGCGCCATGCCTTGCGCGGCGAGCCAGGCGATCCAGGTCGAACGCTCCTCATCGTGCAGGAACGTCGCCTGATTGAGCGTCGCGATATCCGCGACGAACCCGTTCGCCTGAAGATACCCCGGGCTGCACACGGGCGCGAGCGCGCCGGAAAACAGCACCTTGCTGTGCAGGTTGCCGACATACTTCCCGTCGAAATAGGTTATCACCACGTCGAAGCCGGCAAGGTCGCCCTTGAAGTGCTGGGGCGCGTAACAGACCTCCAGTTCGATGTCGTGAAATTCCCTCTGGAACGTGGGTATCCTGGGGATGACCCAGCGCGTCGCGAAGGACGGGATCGCCGCCACTCTCACCGACTTGGCGCTGCCCAGCCTGCGCAGCCTGTTGCTGGCTTCGGAGATCAGGCCGAAACAGTCGCCGACGAGCTTGCTGAATTCGGAACAGGCGGGCGTTGATATCACCCCGTTGCCGGTGCGAATAAACAGTTCCTTGCCGAACCATGATTCCAGCAATTTGATCTGGTGGCTCACCGCCGAATGCGTAACGCACAGCTCTTCGGCGGCCTTGGAAAAACTACTGTGGCGCGCGGCGGCTTCCATGGCCCGCAGGGCTCCCAGGGGAGGCAGTGTGATCACGCTGTAAGAATCCCTCACATCAGGGCCAGAAATCGTCATTTGCATGTCGTTCAAAGCGATAGCAAAACCGCAGTTGTTCGCTGAGTCAAGGATCAATCAGAGCAACGCTTCAAAGCGGCGCGCAGCGACTTGACGTTTACCGAATTGCCTATGAAAGAGGGCCTGTCGCGGATTCCCGATCAATCGGCGATGGAGCATCTCTTTCCTGATTTTACTTGCGAAATTCAAATAAAGTTCTGGAAAAAGATGAAATCAATTTCGATTACGGATGCTCCGGCCGATGCTTGTACGCGCAAAGCCGTCAAGCCGGTCATCGCCTATCCGCCCGAAGGGCTGAAGCGGCTGGAGCTGGCGGCCTATCGGGCCGTGCGCGATGACCTGGCACTGGTGGACAGCGTGGTGATCCCGCCGCGCGAGGCCGGTTGCTGGACAGTGCCGCAGGGGCATTTCTGCCGCATCGTATGCACCGAAGGCTCGCAGGTGGGCGATCTCAACCTGTTCAACCTCGGCAATCTGGACGAGCGGCTCTACACCGGCAAGACGCGCGCGCTGTTCGGCTCGCATGTCGGCCCGGGCGATCAGCTCTTTTCCAGCCTGCCCTATCTGCGGCCGATGGCGACGATCACGCATGACACGCTGGACTGGTACGGCTTCGACGAGTTCGGCGCCGGGGTCCACGACGTGATCGGCACGCGCTGTGACCCCTATACCCATGCCTTGCTGAGCGATGGCGGCACGTATCATCATTGCTGCCATTCGAACCTCACCCGCGCCCTGGCGCAACGGACCGGCAAGACGCTGGACGAGGCGGAAACCTATGTCCATGATGTGCTGAATGTGTTCATGTGCACCGGCTTCACCCGCGACTCCGGCCAGTATTTCATGAAGGCGAGCCCCGTGCGCCCCGGTGATTACCTGGAGTTCTTCGCCGAGATCGACATCCTCGCCTGCATGTCCGCCTGTCCGGGCGGTGACTGTTCCACCACGCATTCCTCGGACATCGCGCGTTGCTATCCGATGAAGGCCGAGGTCTTCCGCCCCCGTGCCCTGCCCGATGGATGGCAGGCGCCCGCGCTGAACGGCTATGACCGGACCCATGGGACGGAACCCCCGTGGCGGGTGGCCGAAGGCGCGCGCTGAGGGGCCGAGCATGTCCGATACCGATGGCGCCGAGGGCAAGTGGGATTTCTGGATCGATCGCGGCGGCACCTTCACCGACATCGTGGCGCGCACGCCCACGGGCCGGCTGCTGTCGCACAAGCTGCTGTCGGAAAATCCCGAGGCATACTGGGATGCGGCGATCCAGGGCATTCGCGACCTGATGGGAATCGCCGCGAACGCGCGGATTCCGGCCGAGCGCATCGCGGCTGTAAAGATGGGGACCACCGTTGCCACCAACGCCCTGCTTGAGCGCAAGGGCAGCCGCGTGCTGCTCGTCACCAACCTGGGTTTCGGCGACACGCTCGAAATCGGGTATCAGGCCCGCCCGCGGCTGTTCGATCGCCATATCGTTAAGTCCGCGCTGCTCTACGAGCGGGTGGCCGAAGTGCCCGGCCGCCTGCTCGACGACGGCACCGAGGAAACGCCGCTAGACGAAGCAGCGGCCCGCGCGGCGCTGGCGAGCGCCCATGCCGCCGGCATCCGTTCGGTCGCCATCGTCTTCATGCACGGCTACAAATATCCCGGGCATGAGCAGCGCGTGGCCGACATTGCCCGCGAGATGGGCTTCAGCCAGGTCTCCCCGAGCCACAAGGTGTCCTCGCTGATCAAGTTCGTCGGGCGCGGCGACACGACCGTGGTCGATGCCTACCTGTCCCCGATCCTGCGCCGCTATGTCGATCAGGTCCAGGGGGAGTTGGACACCGCAGGCACCGGCTGCAGGCTGATGTTCATGACATCGTCGGGCGGGCTGACCGACGCGCGCCTGTTTCAGGGGCGGAACGCCATCCTCTCCGGGCCGGCGGGCGGCGCGATCGGCGCGGCGGAGACGAGCCGGATCGCCGGCTTCGGCAAGATCATCGGTTTCGACATGGGTGGCACCTCCACCGACGTGATGCATTACGCCGGCACGCCCGAGCGCGATTTCGAGACCGAGGTGGCGGGCGTGCGGATGCGCGCGCCGATGCTGAAGATTCACACCGTGGCGGCGGGCGGCGGCTCGATCCTGCACTTCGACGGGGCGCGCTTCCGCGTCGGGCCGGAATCGGCGGGCGCCAATCCGGGGCCGGCCAGCTATCGTCGCGGCGGGCCGCTGACAGTCACCGACGCCAATGTGATGCTGGGCAAGATCATGCCCGCGCATTTCCCGGCGATCTTCGGCCCGAGGCGGGACCAGCGGCTCGATGCCGGTATCGTGCGCGAAAAATTCGCCGCGATCGCCAGCGCAGTCGGCAAGAGCCCCGAAGAGGTTGCCGAGGGGTTCCTCAAGATCGCGGTCGAAAACATGGCCAACGCGGTCAAGAAGATTTCGGTGCAGCGCGGCTATGACGTCACGCGCTATTGCCTGGCCTCGTTCGGTGCCGCCGGCGCGCAGCACGCCTGCGCGATCGCCGACACGCTGGGCATGAAGACGATCCTCCTCCATCCGTTCGCGGGCCTTCTTTCGGCTTACGGGATGGGGCTGGCCGACATCCAGGCCGGACGCCAGGCGAGCATCGAGCGGGATCTGGACGAGGAATGCGTGGCCGCTATCGAGCGGCTGGCCGACCGGCTGGAGGCGGAAGCGAGGGCCGAAATCGAAGCGCAGGGCATCGCGCGCGACGCGGTGACAGTCTCCCGCACGCTGCATGTGCGCTACCGGGGCACCGACAGCGCGCTGGCGGTGCCGCTCGCCGATCTGGCCAGCATCCGCGCGGCCTTCGCGCAGGCGCATCGCGAGCATTTCAATTTCGTGATGGAAGGCGCGGTGCTGGTGGCCGCGCTCGTCGATGTCGAGGTTCGCGGCGGCGGTGCGCGGGATCTGGAAAGCGAAGCGCCGCCGGCGGCGGGCGAGGCCACTCCGTTCGAGCACACGCGCATCCATTCCGGCGGCGCGTGGCGGGATACGCCCGTCTTCCGCCGCTCCGACCTGGGGCCGGGCAACGCCATCGCCGGTCCCGCGATCATCCTGGAGCAGACCAGCACCATCGTTATCGAGCCCGGCTGGCGGGCCGCGATCAACCCTTATGGTCATATCGTGCTGACGCGCGGCGGCAGCGCCGCACATACCGAGAAGCTGTCGCTCGAGGCGGATCCGGTCATGCTGGAGGTGTTCAACAACCTCTTCATGTCGATCGCCGAGCAGATGGGCTACGCGCTGCAGAACACCGCCCGCTCGACCAACATCAAGGAACGGCTCGATTTCTCCTGCGCCGTGTTCGATGCCGCGGGCGAGCTCATCGCCAACGCGCCGCACACGCCGGTGCATCTGGGCTCGATGGATCGCTCGGTCAAAAGCGTCATCGCGGCGCACCCCCGGATCGGCGCCGGGGACGTGTTCGTCACCAATGCGCCCTACAACGGCGGCACCCACCTTCCCGATATCACCGTGGTCACGCCGGTGTTCGACGAGGATGGCAGCGAGCTGCTGTTCTTCGTCGCCTCGCGCGGGCACCATGCCGACATCGGCGGCATCGCCCCCGGCTCCATGACCCCGCGCGCGACGCGCATCGAGGAGGAGGGCGTCGTCCTCGACAACGTCAAGCTCGTCAGCAACGGCCGGCTGCTCGAAGCCGAAATCCGCGCCGCGCTCACGGGCGGGCCCTATCCCTGCCGCAACCCCGAGCAGAACCTGGCCGACCTCAAGGCCCAGATCGCCGCCAACGAGCGCGGCGCGAAAGAGCTACTCTCGATGGTGGCCCAATTCGGCCTGCCGGTGGTTTTCGCCTACATGGGCCATATCCGGGCCTTCGCGGAAGAAGCCGTGCGCCGCGCGATCGGCAAGCTTCAGGACGGCGCGGCGGAAGTCTTCTTCGACCAGGGCTGCAAGGTCGCCGCCCGGATCGTCGTCGATCATGCCGACCGTTCGGCCACGATCGACTTTACCGGCACCAGCCCGCAGCAGCCCGACAACTTCAACGCCCCCAGGCCAGTGGTCAACGCGGCGGTGCTCTATGCTTTCCGCTGCATGGTCGATGCCGACATTCCGATGAACTCGGGCTGCATGGTTCCGCTCCACGTCGTCCTGCCCGAACGATCGATGCTCTCGCCCGCCTATCCGGCGGCGGTCGTCGCCGGCAATGTCGAGGTGAGCCAGGCCGTGACCGATTGCCTGTTTGCCGCCATGGGTGCGCTCGCCGGCGCCCAGGGCACGATGAACAACTTCAATTTCGGCGACAGCGAATACCAGTATTACGAGACGATCTGCGGCGGGGCCGGCGCGGGCCCCGGCTTCGACGGCGCCTCGGCCGTGCATACCCATATGACGAACACGCGGCTGACCGACCCCGAAGTGCTTGAGCAGCGCTATCCCGTGGTTCTCGAACGCTTCGCGATCCGGCGGGGCTCGGGCGGAAACGGCCGGTGGCGAGGGGGAGACGGCGTCATCAGGGTTCTGCGCTTCTTGCGGCCCATGGAGGCATCGTTCCTGACCAACCGCCGCATCGTGCCGGCGCGGGGCCTGTGCGGTGGCAGCGACGGCGAGGTCGGCAGGAACCTTCGCGTCCGCCGCGATGGCGCGATCGAGACCCTTGCGAGTTGCACGCAAGTATCGGTGGAAGCAGGCGAGGCGATCGTTATCGAAACGCCGTCCGGCGGGGGATACGGAGAAGCTGGAGCGGCTACGGGCAGGCATGGTTGATGGCGGATCGCGATGAGCAACAAGTCCTGAACCCGGCGGCGCATCAGGTATCCACGCATTTCCTCAGCGCCGCCGCCAGCCGGGCCGGGCCGGGGAAATAGTCCCATTCAAAAGCGTGGGGATAAGGCGTGTCCCAGCCGGTGACGCGTTCGACCGGGGCTTCCAGATGGAAGAAGCAATGTTCCTGCACCAGCGCCGAGAGTTCCGCGCCGAAGCCGCAAGTGCGGGTCGCCTCGTGGACGACGACGCAGCGGCCGGTGCGCTTGACCGAGCGGACGATGGCATCGAGATCGAGCGGGATGAGCGTGCGCAGATCGAGGATCTCGGCATCGATTCCGGTTTCCTCGGCGGCGGCGAGCGCGACGTGCACCATCGTCCCATAGGCAAGCACGGTCACGTCCCGGCCTTCGCGCATGACCCGGGCCTTGCCCAGTTCGACCCGGTAGTGCCCCTGGGGGACCTGCGCGTCGGGATGCCCGGACCAGTTGCGCACCGGACGGTCGTGATGGCCATCGAAGGGGCCGTTGTAGAGGCGCTTCGGCTCGAAGAAGAGCACCGGATCGTCGTCCTCGATCGCGGCGACGAGCAGTCCCTTGGCGTCATAGGGATTGGACGGGATCACTGTCTTCAGCCCGGCGACATGGGTGAAGATGCCTTCCGGGCTCTGGCTGTGGGTCTGCCCGCCGAAGATGCCGCCCCCGTAAGGGCTGCGCACGGTGATCGGCGACCACCATTCGCCCGCGGTCCGATAGCGCATCCGCGCCGCTTCCGAGATCAGCTGGTCGGTGGCCGGATAGATGTAGTCGGCGAACTGGATCTCGACGACCGGACGCTTGCCGTAGGCGCCCATGCCCACGGCCACCGCCACGATCCCGCCTTCGGAGATCGGCGCGTCGAACACCCGATCCCGGCCATGCCGGCGCTGGAGCCCTTCGGTGGCGCGAAATACGCCGCCGAAATAACCGACGTCCTGCCCGAAGACCATCACTTGCGGGTCTTGCGTCAGGGCCACGTCCATCGCGCTGTTGATCGCCTCGATCATGCTCATTTCCGGCATGTCAGAGCCCCGATTCGCGAAGCTGGCGGACAAGATGCGGCGGCATGTCCTTGTAGACCTGCTCGAAGAAGCTGGCGGCGGGAATGCGTGGGCCGTCTTTCAATGTGCCGAGCGCTTCGGCTTCCTTGCCGGCGGCGCGGACCGCTTCGGCCAGCTCCTGCTCCAGCGTGGAATGCTGCTCGATCGACCAGGCGCCCAGTGTGACGAGGTGATCGCGCAGCCGCTCGATCGGGTCGCCGAGCGGCCAGGCCGAAGGCTCCGTGGTCGGCCGGTAGCGGGTCGGGTCGTCCGAAGTCGAATGGCCGTCGGCGCGATAGGTGAACAGCTCGATCAGCGTCGGCCCCAGGCCGGCCCGTGCCCGCTCGGCCGCCCAGGCCGTGACCGCGAAGACGGCGAGGAAGTCGTTCCCGTCGACCCGGAGCGAGGGTATCCCGAAGCCGATGCCGCGCGAGGCGAACGTGGATTGCTCGCCCCCGGCGATGCCCGCGAACGACGAGATCGCCCATTGGTTGTTGACGATGTTGAGGACGACCGGCGCCTGGTACACGCTGGCGAAGGTCAGCGCATAGTGAAAGTCGCCCTCCGCCGTGGCGCCATCGCCGATCCAGGCGGCGGCGATGCGGCTGCCGCCATCGGCGGCCGAGGCCATGGCCCAGCCCACGGCCTGGCTGTATTGCGTGCCCAGATTGCCGGAAATCGAAAAGAAGCCGGCCTCGCGGCTGGAATAGAACACCGGCATCTGCCGGCCCTTGAGGCGATCGCCGCTGTTGGAATAGACTTGGTTCATCATGTCGATCAGCGGCCAGTCGCGCGCCAGCAGCAGGCCCTGCTGGCGATAGGTGGGAAAGCACATGTCATCGCGGCGCAGCGCCAGGGCGGCCGCGACGGCCACCGCCTCCTCGCCGGTGCATTTCATGTAGAAGCTGCTCTTGCCCTGGCGCTGCACCCGGACCATGCGCTGATCGTAGGCGCGCGTGAGCATCATCGCGCGCAGGCCCCTGATCAGGACATCGGCGGGCAGTTGCGGATCCCACTCCCCCCGCGCGTGGCCGCCTTCGTCGAGGACCCTGATGAGCGAGAAGGCAAGCTCGCGGATGGCGGACGGATCGATATCGACGGACGGCCGGGCCACGGCGCCGGCGGGCGGCAGGCTGATCCCGGAGAAATCGGGCTGGTCGCCGGGGCGGAAGGCCGGCTCGGGAATGTGCAGCCCCGGATCGTTGCGCCGCAACGCCTGCGACCCGCTTTCGGTATCGTGCATTCCCTTCATCCCCGGCAACCCCAGTCAGGGACAGATTAGCATTGCCGTGGCAAAAGAAATTTGCGCAGATTTGCGGGGTTTTTGTTTTTATGGGGTAAATATTTCCAATGTTGGGCTCTTTGGGAATGAATTGCGCTGCTTCACCGGATGGCGATGGAGAATGCATCGTCCCTCTCTCCCAGGCCGATTCGGGATGAGGGCCGGCCAGCCGGACGAAACGTCGCTCCGGGAAAAGGCAAACCGAATGCGGGGCGCGAAAGAAATTGCCCTCTCGTTCACCGCACCGGTAAATGCCGATCACTTCTTTCCAGGATCACGCCATATGGGAAAGCTTCATGCCCACCGAGCTTGACGAATACGAGAAGCGCATCCTTGCGATCCTCCAGGTCGATTCATCCCGTTCGAATGCCGAGGTCGCCAAGGAGATCGGGCTGTCCGAAGCCCCGTGCTGGCGACGGACGCAGCGCCTGAAGAAGGAAGGCTACATCAGCGCGCAAGTCAGTCTGCTCGATCGGCGCAAGGTCGGGCTGAACACCCATGTCTTCGCGCTCGTGAAGCTGTCGGCGGTGGGGCGATCCAATCTTTCGGAGTTCTCCGAAGCGATCCGGCAATTTCCCGAAGTGCTCGATTGCTACGTGCTGATGGGCTCGGCGGATTTCATGCTGCGGATCGTCACCAGGGATATCGACGCCTATGAGCAGTTCTTCTTCGACAAGCTGTCAAAGCTTCCCGGCATCCAGGACGTGAACTCGATGGTGGCGCTCTCGGAGATCAAGTCCACCACGCGCCTCCCGCTGGAGACCATGCGCTGAGCTGACGGCCTGCGCATGGTCCCGTTGGCGGGATGTCCGGCCGCTGGCCTCAGGCCCGGGCGGCCGGAGGCGCGGCGCGACTCGGGCCGAGCAGCAGCAGCAGCGAGGAGCCGAGCAGGACCGCCGTGCCCACGATCACGAGGTACAACTCATAGCCTCCGGTCCGCGCCATGGTGAAGCTCAGCAGCGCGGCGCCCGAGGCGGTGGAGAACGAGATCGCGAAGGTCAGCAGGCCCATGACCGAACTGTAGATCGCCACCCCGAAATGACGCGCCACCAGGAAGCCGACGATGTCACCCTCGGCGCCGAACGAGAAGCCCAGGCAGAACACCGCGAAGGTCAGCACCGCAGGCGCATCGAGGCTGGAGGCGATCAGGAAGAGGCCGACGCTCGGCAGGCCGAGCGAAACGAACGAGACGATGTCGGCGCGAAACCGATCGAGCGCGAGCCCGGCGACAAAGCGGCCCGCCAACATGCCGACCGACAGGGCCGAAAGCATCACGGCGGTATCCTTGCCGCCCACGCCGTTCGCCATCAGCAGCAGTTTCAGCTGCACCAGCATGATCGTGGCCGGCAGGTTGCACAGCAACATGACCGCCAGGAGGATCCAGAACGCCTTGCTGCGCAGGATCAGCGGATAATCGTCGCGCGCGCGCCGCTTGGCCCTGGGGGCCTGCGTCTTCTGGCGTTCGGCGGGGATCAGCAGGAACGTGATCACGCTGGCGATCACCGAGAAGATCGCCAGCGCCTGATAGGCCTCGCGCCAGCCGTTCGCCTCGACATAGGCATTGAGAATGGGTGCGCCGATGGCGCCGGTGATCGCCGAGCCAGAAACCGCGATGGCCAGGGCCAGGCCGCGGGATCGCTCGACATACTGGACGACAAGCCGGCTGTAGACCGTCGCGGTCGTCGTCACGCACAGCACGCTCTGGATGAAGAAGATGGTGATATAGACCCAGAGCTGGCCGTTCATCATGCTGTAGGCGAGGTAGACCAGCGGCAGCGTCACCATGCCGATCAACGCGGTCCATCGCACGCCCATGATGTCCGCCAGCCGGCCCACGAAAGGAAAGGCGAACGAGGTGACGAGCGCAAGGCTGCCGACCAGCGCGAACGCGGCCCGCGACCAGCCGACATCGGCCAGCAGACTGGGGGCGATGGCGGTCGTGATGGTTCCGACCGTCGACATCCCGGTGCCGATGCCGATCGTCGCCGCGAGCAGCGGACGCCATGCGCCGCGCAGTTCCGCAAAGTAGCTGATGAGTGTCTCCCGCGTTCAATTCGTGCCCGGCGGCCGATCGTCCTGCCCGCTTTGGCGTCGCGTTCCGCACCGTGGCCGGGCAGCCTGTATCCAATCGGTTTTGCGGAGTCGATCGGACATTGTGCATCATGCATTGGTGTGGGCGGAGCTATCGCCGCGTTGCCGCGCTCTCGTCCGATGTTGGCATTCCGCCCGGCGTCGAGGAAGCCTCGCCGTCTTCGGCGATGTAGCCGATGCGATCGTGCTTTGGCGCGTTCCGCTTGATCGCGGTCAAGTCATGGCTTTGGCGATGTGCTATCAAGGCAATGCCAGAGGGTGAGTCGGCTAATCCGGCGCCTTTTTTGGGGAAGCGCGGCTTTCCCCGAATGTCGCGGGCTGAACCGGCAAGGCTCTGGCTGGTTCGGCTCGTGGCGGCCATCGTCTGACCCTGTCCGCAAGGCAGCCGGTACAGTGATGGCGCCGCCGCGGGCCGACTGCCGGGCGTCGGGTGCGACGCGGTGCAATGGTCCGCTCCGAAAGAGGGCGGGAAAGGTCAAGGCGATGAAGCTGGTTCATGACATGATCGTCCTCGTCGTGGACGGTTCGCGGATGCTTTTGCTGCGCAACCAGGGTGACGAGGTCTATCCCGACCTCAGGGTGATCGAGCACCGTCAGTTCGAGAACCTGCCCAATCGCGACTTGCTCAGCGATGCGCCGGGCGTGGATTTCTCCGCCGGATACCCCGGACGCAGCACGTTCGAGGAAAGCGATCCGCACCAGGCGAACGAAGACCTGTTCATCGCCGCGGCGGCCGACACGCTGGCATCGGTGGCGGCGAACGGGCAGGATCGGCTGATCGTCGCCGCGCCGCCCCGCGCCCTTGGCGAGCTTCGCCGCCATTATACTCAGGACGTGCGGGCCAGGCTCGTGGCCGAAATCGACAAGGACTTCACCAGGCACACGGTCGACGAGATTGCCCGCCTGCTTTCCGTCCATGGTGAACCGGCCGGCGCGTGATACCGCTGGTGCGCGGCTGGTGAGTAGCGACGCGCTTCTGCCGATGCGTTCGAGGCTGGCCTTGCCGGCGCGGAGCCGGTCGATCCGTCGCCGCATCGCCGGTTCGATCATCGGCCGGTAGCGGGCTCATGGAACCGGGCCGGGCCCCCTGTTTTCCTGCGTCGCCTGCCACGATCCGCGCATTGTCCGGGACAGATGCCTGGCATCGGGCCCCAATGTCGGCCATGTCGCGCGTGGGACGCGCGTGATCGTGCGCGCGTCTCATCGCGAAAAGAGCGCAAGCTGATTATCGAGGCAGAACGATCATGGCCGAACCCGACGCGCAGCGGCGATACCGATCCAATCTTCAGGGCGAGGTCGATGGCGCGGCGATCTATACGGCGCTGGCCGATAGCGAGGCCGATCCCAAGCTTGCCGAGGTCTTCCGCCGGCTCGCCGCCGTCGAGGACGCGCATGGCGATTTCTGGCGCAAGCGGATCGCGGGGAAGGGCACGCATTTCGCGCCTTCGCCGTCCGCCCGTGCGCGGATTCTCGGCTGGCTGGCGCGGCGCTTCGGCCCCGCCTTCGTGCTGCCGACGCTCGCCGCGAACGAGACGCGCGACAGTGCGGCCTATGACGATCAGCCCGAGGCCCGCGCGGCGGGGTTGCCGGCCGATGAGCGCTCGCACGCGCTGCTGATGCAGGCGGCGGCCGGCAGCGGCGGCCTTTCGGGCCCCACGCTGGCGCTGATCGAGGGCCGGCATCGCGGCGGCGGCAACACGCTGCGCGCGGCCGTGCTGGGTGCGAATGACGGGCTGGTCTCGAACATGAGCCTGGTGATGGGTGTCGCCGGGGCGGCGGCGGCCGAGCGGACGCTGCTGCTCACCGGGCTGGCGGGCCTGATCGCGGGTGCCTGTTCGATGGCGATGGGCGAATGGCTGTCCGTCACCAGCTCGCGCGAGCTTTACCAGAGCCAGATCGCGACCGAGGCGGAGGAACTGCGCGAGGTTCCCGATGAGGAACGCGAGGAGCTGATCCTGATCTATCAAGCAAAGGGCATCGCCGAGCCGCAGGCGCGCGCGCTGGCGGACAAGCTGCTGAGCAACGAGGGGACCGCGCTGGACACGCTCGCGCGCGAGGAGCTTGGGATCGACCCGGACCAGCTGGGCGGATCGGCCTGGACGGCGGCCACCTGGTCGTTCCTGCTGTTCGCCGCCGGCGCGATCGTTCCGGTGGCGCCTTTCCTGTTTCTGTCCGGCCGCACCGCCCTGATCGCCAGCCTTGCGGCCAGCGGCCTGGCGCTGGCGCTGATCGGCGCGGGGACCAGCCTGTTCACCGGGCGCACGGCGCTGTTCTCGGCCCTGCGCCAGCTCGCGATCGGACTGGCCGCGGCCGGCGTGACTTACGGCGCGGGCGCGATCGTCGGCACGTCGCTGGGCTGAGGGGCTGTTCGGCCATGCGCCGAAGAGCGCGTTTCTCGCGGCACCAGCCCGCGCGCCCACCGGCGCGACATCGCGCCAATGTGGGCGTGCGCGGTGATCGGGGGGGCGCCATCTGCTTGTCACCGAACAGCCATATCCTGTTGATAGGGGCCCGCTTTTCGATCCGCTGCACCGTCCCAACGCGGGGTTTCAGGCAAAAATGGCAGACAAGCGCGAAGCGGTGCAATGGGTCGCCGTTCATATCTTGCGGCACGAGCCCAGCTTGCGCCGCTGGCTGCGGCGTACCGGGGTTCAGGCAAGCGATATCGACGATATCGTCCAGCAGACCTATTGCAAGTTGAGCGAGCTGGATTCGGTGGCGCATATCATCGATGCGCGCGCCTATTTCTTCGCCACCGCGCGATCGTTTCTGCTCCAGCGCCTGCGCCGGGATCGCGTCGTCCATATCCAGGCCGCTTCGGACCAGATCGACAACCAGGCCGTCGACCAGGCCCCATCGCCCGAACGCATGGTTGGCGCGCGTAGCGAATTGAACAAAGTCTTCGAAGTCATCGCCGCTTTGCCCAAACGGTACCGCGAAGTCATTGAACTGCGCAGGATCGAAGGGCTATCGCAGAAAGAAACTGCAAAAAGACTTGGGCTTACCGAGAAAAGTGTGGAAAATAGCCTGGCGCGCGGGCTCAAGGCGATCTTGCAATCCTTTGAAAACGCCGATCGGGATTATCCCTGCCCGGGGGAGGAGTTGGCGGAGAAGGTGCGCAATGTCGGCCAGCGTTGAGGATACGGCGATCCGCTGGGCAGTCCGCATCGACGCGCAAGACCTCAGCGATCACGAACAGCGCGCGCTGGATGGCTGGCTCCGTCAGGACAGCCGGCATCGCGGCGCGCTGTTCAGGGCGCGGGCCGGCCTGGCCCTGGTCGACGGGCTGGGAGCCGAACCCCTGGCCGAGCCGCACCCGGCGGTCCGGCGCTGGGTCAGGGCGTCCGCCGCGATCGCCGCCGGCTTTGCCGGCCTGCTGGCGCTCTCGTTGTCCTGGTCGCTGTGGTCCGGCCAGCAATACAGCACCGACCTTGGCGAAATCCGCCGGGTTCCGCTGGCGGATGGCTCGGTCGTGCTGGTGAACACCGACAGCGATCTGGAAGTGCATTATGGCAACAAGGCCCGCCAGCTCCGGCTGGACGCGGGCGAGGCCTGGTTCAAGGTCGCCAAGGATCGGCGCAAGCCATTCATCGTCGAGGCCGACGGCGTGCATGTCCAGGCGACCGGCACGGCCTTTTCGGTCCGCCGGCGCGAACAGGCCGTGGAGATCGTCGTGACCGAAGGCACGGTGCGCGCGTGGCGGGATGACCAGCCGGGCAGGGCCATCGCCGTGTCGGCGGGCAACACCGCCACGATCAGCACGGCAGCGGATCGGCCCGCGGCCAGCGTGGCGCCGATCGGCAATGGCGATCCCCTGGCCTGGCGGCAAGGCGGCGTGGCGCTGAACGAGACCACGGTGTTCGACGCGGCGGCGGAGTTCAACCGTTACAACCCCGTCAAGATCGACGTTGCCAGCCCGCAAGTCGGCAGCCAGCGGATGACGGGCTACTTCCAGATCGACCGCCCGGACGAGTTTTCCCAGGCGGTGGCCGACGTGACCGGGGCATCCGTGTCAAAAGATGGCAATAAATATATCATAAAAATGTAGGATAATAATTTCGGAGATTGCTGAGGGATTTCCCTCTTTCGAGCATCCTAACGCCGACCGAATTTCAAACGGGGCGCAGAATGTTCAAAGATTACATTTTTTATTCAGTATCTCCCATTGTCGCGGCCGCGCTTTTCGCGGCCCCGGCATCCGCCGAAGCGATCAAGTTCGTCATCCCCGAGCAGGCTGCGGCGGCTTCCATCCCGGCTTTCGCGCGCGCGGCCAATTTGCAGATCCTCGTCGCCGCGCCGGACTTGCGCGGCGTGCGCACCAATGGCGTGGTCGGCAATTTCGAGCGGCGCCCAGCGCTGGAAATGCTGATCCGCGGCACCGGGCTGAAGATCGCGACCTGGAAGGACACGGTCGTGACGCTCAGCCGCGAGGGCCAGCAGGCGAGCGATGAGGCGGCGGGAAACGTGGCCGACGATGAAATCGTGGTGAACGGCTTCCTGCGCTCGATCGGCGAGGCGCGCGACCTGAAACGCAAGTCCAACACGATCAAGGATGTCATCGTCGCCGAGGACATGGCCAAGTTTCCCGAGTTGAACCTGGCCGAATCGCTACAGCGCGTTCCCGGCGTCGCGATCAATCGCGAAGCGGGCGAGGGGCGCCGGATCACGCTGCGCGGGCTTGGCCCCGATTACACCCGGGTCCAGCTCAACGGCATGGAAGTGCTGGGCAATGTCGATTCCGCGATGGACAGCCGCGGGCAGCGCTCGCGCGATCGCGCGTTCGATTTCAACATCTTCGCGTCCGAGCTGTTCTCGCGCGTGGAGGTGCAGAAGACTTACGAAGCCTCGCAGAACGAAGGCGGCATGGCGGGCACCGTCGGCCTGTTCACGGCCAAGCCGCTGGAGAACAAGCCGGGCCTCAAGGGCGCGATCTCGGCCAAGCTGGGCACCAATACTTACACCGATGACGCGCAGCCGCGCGTCGCGGCCATGGCGGGCTACAATTTCGATGACCGCTTCGGCATCCTCGTGTCGGTCGCCTATTCGAAGCGGCGCACGCAGGAAAAGGGCTACGACACCTACAATCCCGTCCAGCTGACGCCCGCGCAGATCCAGACCTATCTCAGCAGCGGGCTGGACATCTCCGCCTTGTCGGCCGAGCAGCAGGCCAAGTTCAAGTCGGGCGATCTGGTCTATGCCGCGGGCAACCGGCTGTCGGTCTGGGATGCGCGGCAGGAGCGGCTGGGCGTGACCTTGTCGACCCAGTGGCGCCCCACGGACACGCTGCTGCTGACGCTGGACGGGCTCTACGGCAAGTTCAGCACCGATCGCGACGAATATCACCTGGCGACCCGTCCGACCTCGGGCAGCGGCGAGATCATCTTCAACGGCGCCTATTCCGATTTCGGGCGGTCGATCCTGGCGTCCAGGATCAATGACATTCGCTGGGATTCGTCCAATTTCGTGACTTATGCCGATGTCGACAACGCCACTTATGGCTCGGAGCACCGGCGGCAGGTCAATCGCAACGTGTTCAAGCAGATCGCCCTGACCGGTGACTGGAAGCCCTCGTCGGTCCTGACGTTCGACGGCCATGTCGGCTATGAGAAATCGACCTACAGGACGCCGATCGACGACAAGCTGTACCTCCAGGCGCAAGGCGGGATGATCACCCAGTTCGCGCCGGACGGGGAATCGGCCAGCAACCTGTATAAATGGAACACCGCCGATCCCGACAACTATGTGATCCGCGAGCTTTATTTCCGCGAGAACGCGCAGACGACCACGCTGCACGAAGGAACGCTCAACGGCCGCTATGTGCTGAGCCCGGTCTTCAAGCTCAATGTCGGCTATGCCTATCGCCGATACGCCATGTCCGGCTCCGACCTCTTCAACGACGGGCTCTACGGAGCCGAGTTCAAGAGCAAGCCGGGCTATGACGCGGTGACGCCTTATGCCCTGGTCTATGACGGCTGGGGCGGGCAGCCGTGGGTGGCGGGAGACTGGGACAAGGCGTTGGCGTTCTACGGCAAGAGCCACACCGATGTCGGCCCGGGCGCGCGCACGTACAACACCTTCGCGATCAAGGAAGTGACCAACGCCGGCTATGTCCAGCTCGACTGGGACGGCGATCTGGGCGGGATGACGCTGCGCGGCAATGTCGGCGCGCGCGCCTATCACACCGAGACGACGAACACCGGCCTGCTTGCCAATGCGGCCGGCCAGCGCGTGCCCAGCACGATCGTGTCGAGCTATTCGGGTATCCTGCCGGGGCTGAACGCCGTGCTGGAAGTGACGCGCGACTTCCAGGTCAGGCTTGCGGCCGCGCAGAACATCAACCGCCCGGCGCTCACGTCCATGAAGATGACGGGCAGCGTGCAGCTTGGCACCGCCGGCTATACCGTGAGCAACGGCAATCCCTCGCTCAAGCCCTACAAGTCGACTGACCTCGATCTTTCCGCCGAATGGTATTTCGGCCAGGTCGGCATGATCTCGGTGGGGATCTTCCACAAGGATATCGACGATCTGGTGGGCAACGAGACGCTGCTCAACGTGCCCTATTCGGTCACGGGCCTGTCCACGGACCTGGCGCCGGGGCTGACGCCCGATACCAACGTGGTGCAGTATACCCGTCCGGTCAATCTCGCCAAGGCGCGGCTGACCGGCCTGGAAATGGCCGCCCAGGGCAATTTCACGTTCCTGCCCGCGCCGTTCGACAATCTGGGCGCGCTGGCCAACGTGACGCTGATCGATTCCAATACCAAGGTGAACGGCCGGAACGGGCCGATCACCGGCCTGTCGGATATCAATGCCAACGGCACGCTCTATTACGAGACCAAGCTGTGGGGCATCCGTGGTTCGGCCAACTTCCGCTCGGGCTATCTGCTGTCCCGCTACGACGGCAGGAACCCGGTCAGCGAGGATGGCTTCAAGAGCACCGTCTATGTCGACGCGGCGGCGTTCGTGAACATCAGGGACGGCATTCGCCTCACGCTCGATGCCATCAACATCACCAACCAGCCCGAGATCCAGATCAACAGCATCTATGACCGGCTGCACAACGTGACGCGAAGCGGCACCACGCTCTTCGCCGGCCTGAACGTCTCATTCTGAGGCTCGCCCCGTGCCGGAACCCGCTCCGGCACGGGGCCCTTCGCTCCTGAAAGAGGGACATATCCCATGGTTACCATCGATCGTCGCGCCCTGCTGGGCCTGCTTGGCGGCTCCGGCGCCGCCATCGCGAGCGGCTTGCCGTTCCAGGCTTTCGCCTGGGATCGGCCGCCGCCCTATAATGTCGAAGCCAATCCCAAGTTCTCGACCATGCCGTTCACGCTGGGCGTGGCTTCGGGCGATCCCGCGCCCGATGGCTTCGTCATCTGGACGCGGCTGGCGCCCGAACCGCTGGATCCGCACGGCGGAATGCCGCGCCGGCAGATGTACGTGAACTGGGAAGTCGCGGCGGATGAGCACTTCGGCCGCATCGTCCAGTCCGGCCAGAGCATGGCCATGCCCGAGCTGGCCCATGCGGTGCATGTGGAAGTGGCCGGGCTGGAGCCCAACCGTCCCTATTGGTATCGCTTCACCGTCGGCGGCGAGCAGAGCCCGGTCGGCCGCAGCCGCACGCTGCCGGCCCTGGGATCGCGGCTGGATCGCGTGCGCTTCGTAGCGGCGGGATGCCAGTATTACGAGCTGGGCTATTTCACCGCCTGGCGGCGCATTTCCGAAGAGCCGGTGGATTTCGTGTTCCACTATGGCGACTATATTTACGAAGGCGCCGGCGCCAAGTTCAGCAACGGCGACAATTTCGGAAGGAACCCGCCGCCACTGCGCAATCATGTCGGCAACGAGCTTTATTCGATTGACGATTACCGGATGCGCTACAGCCAGTACAAGACCGATCCCGATCTTCAGGCGGCCCATGCCGCTTGCCCCTGGTTCGTCAGCTTCGACGATCACGAGATCGACAACAACTGGGCCGGCAATATCGACGAGAACGAATCGCCGCCCGAAATCTTCGCCTTGCGCAAGGCCATGGCGCTGCAGGCCTATTACGAGAACATGCCGCTGCGCCGCGCCTCGCTGCCGGTGGGCGGCCACATGCAGATGTTCCGCAGCGCGCAATATGGCGATCTGCTGAACGCCTTCGTCCTCGATACGCGCCAGTATCGCAGCAACCAGGCCTATTTCGACCTGACCTCGCCGCAGGGGCCGGACGTGTTCGCCCCGGATCGCAGCATCATGGGCGATCGCCAGGAGGCATGGCTGTTCGACGGGCTGTCACGCTCGCAGACACGCTGGAACCTGATCGCCCAGCAGGTGCTGCTGATGAACCTGCAATACCAGCGCGAGGAAGGCGCCCAGCGGGTGTCGGGCATGGACACCTGGACCGGCTATATGCACAGCCGCCGCCGCCTGCTCGATCATATCGACAAGCACCGGCCGGGCAATGTCGTCACGGTCAGCGGCGACGCGCATCTCCATTTCGCGGGCGACCTGATCCAGGACAATGGCGATGGTCGCGTGATCTCGGCCGAATTCAGCGCGACCTCGATCACCTCCGGCGCGGATGGCACGGGCGATGAAAATCCGCGCGTGAGAGGGGCGATGGCGGGCAACCCGGAACTGAAGGCGATCACCGACAAGCGCGGCTACCTGCTGTGCGACGTCAATCGCGACACCTGGCGCGCGGACCTCAAGATCCTCGACAAGGTGACCGAAGCGAACGGCAAGCTTTTGACTTATGCCAGCTTCGTGGTCGAGCACGGCCATCCCGGCATCAAGCGGGCCTGAAGCGCGAGGGGGGCGGCTTCGGCCCGGCCGCCCCTCCGCTCGCTTGCCGATGGCGGCTTTCCGGTGAGGGGCTTTGCGCCCTACCGGCTCCACTTTCGCTGGGCCTTGCCATAGCGCGTCTTGCGCGTGCCCGGCTTGCCTTCGTTGCTGCGGCCGACCCTGGGAGCCTTGTGCTCGCCGGACGGCAGGCCCAGTTCCTCGCCTTCCAGCCGCCTGATCTCGTCGCGCAGGCGGCCGGCTTCCTCGAATTCGAGGTCGGCCGCGGCGGCGCGCATCCGGCCTTCGAGTTCCTCGATATAGGCGCGCAGGTTGTGGCCGACGAGGTTGTTGCGTTCATCGTCTTCCAGCTCGACGATCACGCCGTCGCGGCTGGCGGTGTCGGCGACGATGTCGGCGATGCGGCGCTTGATGGATTGCGGCGTGATGCCGTGCTCGGCGTTGTAGGCCTGCTGCTTTTCCCGGCGGCGGTCGGTTTCGGCCATGGCGCGTTCCATCGATCCGGTAATCCGATCGGCATAGAGGATCACGCGGCCGTCGATGTTGCGGGCGGCGCGGCCGATGGTCTGGATCAGGCTGGTCTCGCTGCGCAGGAAGCCTTCCTTGTCGGCATCGAGGATGCAGACAAGGCCGCATTCGGGAATGTCCAGCCCCTCGCGCAGCAGGTTGATGCCCACCAGCACGTCATAGACGCCCATCCTGAGGTCGCGGATCAGCTCGATGCGCTCCAGCGTCTCGACGTCCGAATGCATGTAGCGCACGCGCACGCCGGCCTCGTGCATGAACTCGGTCAGGTCCTCGGCCATGCGCTTGGTCAGCGTGGTGACGAGCGTGCGATAGCCCTTGGCGGCGGTCGCCTTGCACTCGACGATGCAGTCCTGCACCTGATCCTCGACCGGGCGGATCTCCACCGGCGGGTCGATCAGCCCCGTGGGGCGGATCACCTGTTCGGCGAAGACGCCGCCGGTCTGCTCCATTTCCCAGTTGCCGGGCGTCGCCGAGACGGCGACGGTCTGCGGGCGCATCGCGTCCCATTCGTTGAAGCGCAGCGGGCGGTTGTCGATGCAGCTCGGCAGGCGGAAGCCGTATTCGGCCAGCGTGAGCTTGCGGCGGTGGTCGCCACGCGCCATCGCGCCGACTTGCGGCACGGTCTGGTGGCTTTCATCGACGAACAGCAGCGCGTTGTCGGGCAGATATTCGAACAGCGTCGGCGGCGGCTCGCCCGGCAGGCGGCCGGTGAGGAAGCGCGAGTAGTTCTCGATCCCCGCGCAACTGCCGGTGGCGGCGATCATCTCCAGGTCGAAGTTGGTGCGTTGCTCCAGCCGCTGCGCTTCGAGCAACCGGCCCTCGGCTTCGAGTTCCTTCAGCCGTTCGGACAGCTCGAAGCGGATCGCCTCGGCGGCCTGCTTCATCGTCGGGCCGGGGGTGACGTAGTGCGAATTGGCGTAGACCCGGACCTTGTCGAGGCTGGCGCCCTTCTTGCCGGTGAGCGGATCGAACTCGCTGATCTCGTCGATCTCGTCGCCGAAGAAGCTCACGCGCCAGGCCATGTCCTCGTAGTGGCTGGGGAAGATCTCCAGGCTGTCGCCGCGCACGCGGAAGTTGCCGCGCGCGAAGGCATGGTCGTTGCGCTTGTACTGCAACGCGACCAGCTTCCGGATGATCTCGCGCTGGTCGACGCTCTCGCCCTTCTTGAGATCGAAGATCATCGCCGAATAGGTCTCGACCGAGCCGATGCCGTAGAGGCATGACACCGAGGCGACGATGATCACGTCGTCGCGCTCGAGCAGCGCGCGGGTGGCGGAATGGCGCATCCGGTCGATCGCCTCGTTCACCGAGCTTTCCTTCTCGATGTAGGTGTCCGATCGCGGCACGTAGGCCTCGGGCTGGTAATAGTCGTAGTACGAGACGAAATACTCGACCGCGTTGTCCGGGAAGAAATCCTTGAACTCGCCATAGAGCTGCGCGGCGAGGATCTTGTTGGGCGCCAGGATCAGCGCCGGGCGCTGCAGTTCCTCGATCACCTTGGCCATGGTGAAGGTCTTGCCCGATCCGGTGACGCCCAGCAGCACTTGCGTCTTCTCGCCATCGCGCGCCGCGGCGACCAGCTCGGCGATCGCGGTGGGCTGGTCGCCGGCCGGCTCGTAGTCCGAGACGATGCGCAGCGGCTTGCCCGGCAGCGACTTCTCGGGCCGCTGCGGCTTGTGCGGAACGAAATTCTGCGATGTGTCGGGCTCTTCGAGACCCCGGCGGATAACGAGTTCGGCCATGCGGAACATATGGAGAAGGTTGCGCCGCGCCGCAATGAGTCGTTGGCAGCCGTGCCCGCCGGTGATAGCGGCGCCAGCCGCGGGGAACATGGATGGAAGGGTAGTTTCATGAAACGTATTGTCGAAATGGCGGGCGTCGCGCTCGCATTGTCCCTGCTCGCGGGCTGCGGCTCGAAGGAAAACGCCGATACCGGCCCCAAGACGATGGAACAGGCCAAGCAGGAAGCCAGCAAGCTCGATCGGCCCGAGGCGGGGCAGTACAAGCAGACGATCGAGATCACCCGGTTCGAGATCCCCGGAATGCCCAAGGAACAGGCCGACCAGATGAAGGGCATGATGCAGAACGCGCAAGTGCAGGAATTCTGCCTGACGCCCGCGCAGGCCGAGCAGGGCTTCAAGGACATGTTCGACAAGGTGGGCGAAGGCGGCGAGTGCAAGTATTCGCGCTTCGACGTGAGCGGCGGACGGATCGACGCCAAGATGGACTGCGCCAGCAAGGAGCAGGGCACGGCGACGTTCCTGCTGGCCGGCACGGTCGGCCCGAAGGGCACCGACATCACCGTGGACGTCGATCAGAACAATCCGAAATCGCCGATGGGCACGGCCAAGATCGGAATGCACATGAAGACCGAACGCACCGGCGAGTGCGCGCCGGCCAAGCCGTAAGGCCGGCAAGCGCCACGTCATCGCGAGCCCGCCGCCGCGCGCTCGCGATGACGGGCACCGCCGTGAGGCACGGGCCGGATGCGCCGCCGGGACCGCCCCGGAATGACCGCGCTTGCCATTGGCAGGGCCGGTGCGGGCCGTTACCCTTGGTCCTGATCCAGATCGGGAGACCAGCTTGATGCGCCGCACGATCCGTCCCCCCGCCGTTCCCGCCGCGGTGGCCGCCGTGCTTGCCGGCAGCTTCGCGCTGGGCGCTTGCGGGAGCAAGGATACGCCGCGCGACGATGCCACGCAGGTCGCCCCGGAAACGCAGGTGGCTCCGACTTCGACCGCGCCCGCCAGCGAGACCGCCGAATCGGTCGCGGCCAAGGTCGCCGCCGCGCGGATCGAGCCCCGGCCCGGCCGCTGGGAAGTCTCGATGCAGATCCGCGATATCGACATCCCCGGCCTGCCGCCCGAAATGAAGGACATGATGAAAGGGCGGATGAGCGTGATGCACAACACCGCCACTTGCCTGACCGCGCAGGAAGCAGCTCGTCCCCGGACCGGGTTCTTCAAGCCGGGCAACGACGACTGCACGTACCAGCATTTCGACATGGCGGGCGGCCGGGTCGACGCGGCCATGACGTGCGAGGACCGCGGCATGACCCAGACGATGCGCATGAGCGGCACTTATGGCGAGGAAAGCTATGACATCGCCATCGAATCCGACGGCAGGATCGAAGGCCGGCCGATGTCGATGGACATGGTGATCCGCTCCCGGCGCGTGGGCGAATGCACCGGCAAGGAAGAGGGCTGATCCAAGGCCGATCGCCATTCCGCCCTGACGGCCGGCAAATGGCGATTGTCCGTGCTTCCGGTGCTCCCGTACTTCTGGGCGGCGTGGACAAATTCGGATGCCACGAACAGCCTTCCCTTGCATTCCCTCGTCACCCCGGCCTTGCGCCGGGGGCCCGCTCCTTCCTTCCGATCCGACCTTCGGGGAAGCGAGAACAGCGGGACCCCGGCTCAAGGCCGGGGTGACGGAAAGGGGAATACGGAAAAAAGCGTGGCTATCCCCCGGAATTCGCCAGTCCGTCTGCGGAGAATTTGTCCCCGTCGGCTGGACCCGCAATCCGCGGATGCGTCAGGCCGAGATGCGCCGCTCCAGTCGCTCGCGCAAGTTGGCGATGGCGCTGGGGGCGCCCGGATCGCGCAGGCGCCAATCGCGATCGAGCCGTAGCAGCCGGTCGTAAAAGCGCTCGGTCGCGCCCACCAGGCGGCGGATCTCGATCGGCAGGATGTCGCTCTGGCCCGGATCGGACCGGCGCATGTCGCGCGACAGGCGGCCATGGCGGCGCAGCTGGAATTCGGACAGTTCGCCGCTGAAATAGGCCCGGTGATTGAGCAGCCAGGCGATCGCGTGCATCATCCGCGTGGTGGTGCGCAGGCCCTCGCTCGACAGCGCGATGCGCGCCAGATCCTCGGCGCCGGCCGCTTCCTCGATCCGGCCGGACAGCGTGAAGGCGTCGCGCACGTCGTCCGCCAGGACAAGCGCCTCGCTGTAAAGCGCCTCGATGATGCGCGGGTTGATGGTGAGCGGCTCGGCCATGGTGAGCCGACTATTGCCCATCGGCGACTCCCGGCAACATGGCGGCGCGGGCTTTCCAACGTCAAATCGGGACTGTCCGAAAAGGGCACGGAATGGATTTCATCCACAGGTTGCCCTTTTTGGATCTAACCCATTGATCAGGCGATGATATCGGGGATCAGATAGTCCTCGATGATGGCGATCTGGTCCTTCAGGCGCAGCTTGCGCTTCTTCAGTCGGGCGATCTGGAGCTGATCGGACGAGCCCGAGGCGTTGAGCGCGTCGATCGCCGCGTCAAGATCCCGGTGCTCTATCTTCAGCACTTCCAGGCGCTTGCGCATTTCCTCTTCGGTCACGCCGGAATTCCTTGTCGTCGGGTATCGGGAGCAAGGCCCTCCGGCTCGGCGCGGCTGGCTTGCGGTTCATCGATATGGGGCAATTATCCGCTTCGCAAGATAAGTTGATTATGGTTCCATGACAATCGCGCCGCACCGCTTGATGCCGAGTCGGCAGGTGAGGGGTCCGGCCCAATAAGAAAGAGGAGGACCATCGATGGATAGTTCGCATGTTAGCGCCCTGCAGCTCAAACATGCCGGTCTCGAACGGCAAATCCACGAGGAATTGAGCCGCCCGATGCCTGACCTCACCGTGATCCAGAGCCTCAAGAAGCGCAAGCTCCGGCTCAAGGAGGAAATCGTTCGCTGCTGAAGGCACGGGCTTTCTACAGATAAGGCCGATCGGCGGCTGCGCCCACGTTCCCAAAGCGCTCGCTTTCGGGTAGTTGCGTGAGACATGACCAGCGGAGCCGTCGACGCAGCCCGGAACATCCTCACTCGCCTCCACGAGGTCATGGCCTCGCGCAATCATGCGCAGGCCAAGCTGAACACCGTGGTGGAAGTGATCGGCGAGTGCCTCGATAGCGAGGTCTGCTCGATCTACCTCCTGCGCGAAGGGATGCTGGAACTGTTCGCCACGCGCGGTCTGGCGCAAGAGGCGGTGCACGTCACGCGCATGGCCGTGGGCGAAGGTCTTGTCGGCACGATCGCCGAGAATATCGAGACGCTCAATCTCGCCGAGGCGACGGCGCACCCGGACTTTTCCTATCGCCCGGAAACGGGCGAGGACAAGTTCCACTCGTTCGCGGGAGTGCCGATCGTCCGGCGCGAGCGCGCGGTCGGCGTGCTGTGCGTGCAGCATGTCGAGCCGCGCCGCTACGTCGAGATCGAGATCGAGGCGCTGCAGACCGTGGCGATGGTGTTGTCCGAGCTGATCACCAACGCCGACCTGATCGACGAGGAGGACGCGCGCGCCTTCGCCGCCGGGCAGACCGGGCCCGAGCACCTGAAGGGCCTGACGCTGGTCAAGGGCCTGGCCAGCGGCGTGGCCGTCTATCACCAGCCGCGCATCAATATCGAGCATGTCGTCGCCGAGGATACGGAGGCCGAGCGCCAGCGCGTGATCCTGGCCTTCGACCGGATGCGCGAGCAGATCGACCGCATGGCCGGGCAGGCCGAATTCGGCGTCGGCGGCGAGCATGAGGAAGTGCTCGAAACCTACAAGATGTTCGCTTACGACGAAGGCTGGACGCGCCGGATCAACGAGGCGATCGATTCCGGCCTGACCGCCGAGGCGGCGATCGAGCGCGTGCAGCAGCGCACGCGGATGCGGATGCGCCAGATCGACGATCCGCTGCTGGCCGACCGGATGCACGATCTGGAGGACCTGTCGAACCGGCTGCTGCGGATCGTTTCGGGCCAGCTCGGCACCGCGGCCACGCTGGGCCTCAGGAGCGATGCGATCCTGATCGCGCGCAATCTCGGCCCGGCCGAACTGCTGGAATATGACCGGCGGCGGCTGAAAGGCGTGATCCTGGAGGAAGGCTCGCTCACCTCGCACGTGGTCATCGTCGCGCGGGCGATGGGCGTGCCGGTGCTCGGGCGTGTGCGGGGCCTGCGCGGCGTTATCCGCGAAGGCGATCCGCTGCTGCTCGACAGCGATCAGGCCACTGTCACCGTGCGGCCCTCGCAAGCGCTGGTCGAGGCGTTCGAGGCGCGCTTTGCCCGCAGCCGCGAACGGCAGGCCGCCTATGCCGCGCTGCGCGAGGTGACGCCGATCAGCCGCGACGGCCAGCGCATCACGGTGATGATCAATGCCGGCCTGCGCGACGATATCGCCAACCTGAACCTGACCGGGGCTGACGGCATCGGCCTGTTCCGCACCGAGTTCCAGTTCCTCGTGTCCGCCACGCTGCCCGCGCGCGAGCGCCAGACCCGGCTCTATCGCGACGTGCTGGAAGGCGCGGGCGACCGGCCGGTGATGTTCCGCACCGTCGATATCGGCGGGGACAAGACGCTGCCGTACTTGCGCCATGACGATGGCGAGAGCGAGGAGAACCCGGCGATGGGCTGGCGCGCGCTGCGCGTGGCGCTGGAACGCGACGGACTGCTCAAGGTGCAGGCGCGCGCGCTGCTGGAAGCGGCGGCGGGCCGCACGCTGAACGTCATGTTCCCGATGGTGGTGGAACCGTGGGAATTCGATGCCGCCAAGGCCGTGTTCGACGGGCAGCTCGCCTTCCTCAAGCAGCGCAAGAAGATGGTGCCCGAAGCGATCCGCTATGGCGTGATGCTCGAAGTGCCGGCGCTGGCCGAACAGCTCGATATCCTTGCGCCGAAGATCTCGTTCCTGTCGATCGGCACCAATGACCTGACGCAGTTCCTCTATGCCGCCGATCGTTCGAACCCCAAGCTGGCCGAGCGCTATGACTGGCTGAGCCCGTCGATCATGCGCTTCATCCGGCGGATCGTGACCGTGCTGGACGGCAAGGGGATCGACATCACCGTCTGCGGCGAGATGGGCGGCCGCCAGCTTGAGGCGCTGGCGCTGATCGGCGCGGGCATTCGCCGGCTTTCGATCACGCCGGCCGCCGTCGGCCCGATCAAGGAACTGGTCGGTAAGATCGCCGTGGCCGAGATCGAGGCGGCCATGGCGCAGTGGCTGGCTCACCCGCCGCGCAGCCTGCGCGCCGCGATGATCGAATGGGTGTCGGAGCGCGGAATCGTGGTAGACTGACCTTACACTGCCATCGGCGAACCTTAAGGTCCGAACCCGATCGGTTAACCTTCGGGAGCGCGTCGCGAAAATGGCCTGCCGCGAGATGAGAAGGCTGCGGAATATGTCCCTGTTTTCAGCCTTCCCGGTGCCGCCGAGGGGTGGCGCGCGGCGTTCCCCGGCGCAGATGCGCGCACCATCCATATCGGATCGGCTTTCGCCAGGGCGGCGGGCTGCCGCGCGGGGCGCCTTCGCCGGCCGTCCAGGCGCGCGGATCGGACGCGAAAACCCGGCCCAAGGGCGCTTGTCGTGCCGCGGACAGGGTCTGCCGCAGAAACATATCCCTAACAACTTGCCAAACATTGACTTTGCCTGGCGGGACGCGTTGTCTCGGCAGCTTCGGGTCATGGCATTTTAACCGTCTTCATCGGGAGCGTAATGGAAGCGCAGGAATCCTCGGAGGAAGGCGTCGCCTTCAGCAGCGTGGGCGAGCAGCTTCGCCATGCCCGCGAAGCCGCGGGCATGAGCCGGGCCGATGTCGCGGCCGAAACCCGCATCGCCGAACGCCATCTGACCACGATCGAGGAGAACCGCTTCTCGGACCTCGCCGCGCGCACATACGCGGTCGGCTTCTCGCGCGCTTATGCCCGCGCCGTCGGGCTGGACGAGAACATGATCGCCGATCGCGTGCGCGCCCAGCTCGCCGCCGAGGAAGCGCGGCACCCGCGCCCGCAGGAGCAGAGCTTCGAGCCCGGCGATCCCGCGCGCGTGCCGCCCTGGGGGCTGGCCTGGGCGGCCGGCCTGGGCGTGATCGCGGTGCTGGCGGTGCTCTATCTGGCCTGGGGCAACCTGTTCAGCCCCGAAGGCGAATTGCCCGACCTGATCGACGATGCGCCCAAGGCCCAGGCTTCCGCACCGCCGCCCGCCGCCGCGCCGGCCACGCCCGCGCCGCTGCCGGGCGGCCCGGTGGTGCTGACCGCGACGCAGCCGCGCGTCTGGCTCAAGGTCTATCTCGCTGACGGCACGCAGCTTTTCCAGAAGGAAATGGCGCAAGGCGAAAGCTACACCGTGCCGGCCGAGGCCCGCGGCGCGCTGCTGCGCACGGCGCGGCCCGATGCGCTGGCGATCACGGTCGCCGGCCGGCCGCTGCCGCCGCTGGCCGACCGGCCGACGACGCTGGGCGATGTATCACTCGCGCCGGCCGACCTCGTCGCCCGCACCGCGCCGGGCGCGGCGCCGTCCTTGCGCCCCCCCACCACCGTGCCGCCTGCGCCGGGCAGCGGGGGCGGCGTGGTCCTGCCGTCCTCGCGGCCGACGCCTTCGCCCCGGCCCACCGCCACCGGCCGGCGCGACGAGGCGCCGCCGGCGCCATCGTCCGGGCCTTCACCCCTGCCAGTCGGCGTATCCACCGATTTGGACTAGCGAGTCTCGACAGCGCGGTTCGTATGCGGCAAGCAGCCGCTGGGGTTGGCTTGGTTAATTCCCCGTTCCGCTGCGCGCCGCCATGGTTCGGCGTGGCTTCAGATAGGGTAGGTTGACACGATGATACAGGCACGAGCGCGGACAGGTCTGGCGTGGACGGGTCGGGCAAGATTCGCCGCGATGACGGCACTGGCGCTGGTCATGGCGGGGTCTTCGGTATCGGCTGCGGCGCAGGAATCGGCTGAAAGCCGGATTTCCAGGGTCGAGGCGGAAGTGCGCGCGCTGCAGCGCAAGGTTTTCCCCGGCGCCGACGGCAAGTTCTTCCAGCCCGAGATCACGCCCGGCCAGACGGCGGGTACCACCACCACGCCGCCGCCATCGACCACGGCGGTGACTGACCTGCTGACGCGCATGGACGCGATCGAGGGGCAGATGGCGCGGCTGACCGCGCAGATCGAGCAGGACGGCAATCGCATCAGCCAGATCGAGGCGCGGCTGGGCATGGGCGCCGCCGCTCCCGCCGCGACGACGGGCACCGCGCCGGCCGCGAGCGTGACGCCGCTGCCCGGCACGACCACCGCGCCCACGCCGACGCCCACACCGACCCCGACGCCCGCTCCGGCCGCGCAGACCAACCTCGATGCCATGACTGGCGGCGCCTCGGCCGCCAAGCCGCCCGCGCCGGCGCCGTCCTCGCGCGTCCAGGCGGTGAGCGCCATCATCAAGCCGCAGACCGCCGATCCGGGCGATGACGAATACAGCTATGGCTATCGCCTGTGGGAAGCCAGGTTCTTCCCCGAGGCGCAGCAGCAGCTCAAGCTGTTCCTGGAAAAGTATCCCCGGCACGCGCGCGCCAGCTTTGGGCGCAACCTGCTGGGCCGCGCCTATCTGGATGATGGCAATCCGCGCGAGGCGGCCAAGTGGTTCCTGCAGAACTACCAGGCCGACAAGCGCGGCGATCGCGCGCCCGACAGCCTGCTGTATCTCGCGGTGTCGATGAAAGCGCTCAAGGACACCAAGCGCGCCTGCATCGCCCTGGCCGAATTCAGCCAGACTTACGCGGCCGAAGCGGCCGGGCGCCTGGCCGGCACCTACAATTCCACGAAGAATGGGCTCGACTGCGCAAGCTGAGCCCTGGCCTGACGCCCAGGCGGTGACGCGCCTTGCCGAACGGCTGGAGGCGCTCTGGCCCGAAGGGGCGGACGCGGACACGCGGCTGGGCATCGCCGTATCGGGCGGACCGGACAGTATCGCGCTGCTGCTGCTGGTCGCGCGCGCGCTGCCCGGCCGGGTGGAGGCGGCCACGGTCGATCATCGGCTGCGGGCCGAAAGCGCGCGCGAGGCGGCCGATGTCGCCGCGCTGTGCGAGCGGCTTGCAGTCCCTCACGCGACGCTGCCGGTCGATGTCGCGCCCGGCAATGTCCAGGCCCAGGCCCGCCGCGCGCGCTATGCGGCGCTGCGCGGCTGGATCGAGGCGCGCGGGCTGGCCGCGCTGGCCACGGCCCACCACGCCGACGATCAGGCCGAAACGCTGCTGATGCGGCTCAACCGGGCCAGCGGCGTGGCGGGGCTGGCCGGCGCGCGCGCGCGCGGGATCATTCCGGGATCGCGCATCCCGCTGCTGCGCCCGGTGCTCGAATGGCGGCGGGTGGAACTGGCGGGCGTGGTCGCCGCCGCCGGCGTGGTCGCGGCCGATGATCCCAGCAATGCCGACGATCGTTTCGACCGGGCGCGGCTGCGCAAGGCGCTGGCCCGGGCCGACTGGCTCGACATTCCCGCCGTGGCACGCAGCGCGGCGCATTTGTCCGATGCGGATGAAGTTGTCGAATGGGCGGCGATCCGCGAATGGCACGAAGCGGTGCGCCGCACGCCTTTGGGCATGACCTATCGCCCCCGCGCGCCGCGCGCGGTGGTGCTGCGGGTGCTGGCGCGAATCGTTGGTGAGCTGGAAGGCGAGGAGCCGCGCGGCGGCGCGGTGGCGCGATTGTTCGAAACGCTGGCCGAAGGGCGGCCCGCTTCGATCGGCGATCTGGTGGCGCGGCCCGATGTTTCCGGCTGGAGCTTTGCCCGCGCGCCGCAAAGACGATCAGAAAATCAGGCACCTGGCAAAAGCTGATCCGGGCGAAGCAATCCAGGGTGGCCCGTCTCATTTACCCTGGATTGCTTCCCCGGCCTTCCGGTTTTCGAGGCCGGAAGAAATCCCGAGCGATCAGGGGGGCCGGGATTGCCTTTACGGCACGATGAGTGTGCCGCATTTGGCCTCAGGAATCGACCAGTGAATCACCCATGCCGACCATCTTGCCGCGTGTGATGAACACCCGGTCGCCAACTTTGGTCTGCGCGAAGACTTTCGCCGCGAACGGTTCGGGCATGGCGATGCAGCCGTGGCTGGCATAGCCCCATTCCACTTGCGAGGCGTGGAGCGTGATTCCGTCGTTGGTCAGCCGCTGCATGTACGGCATTTCGGCATCGTAGAGGTTGGAGACGTGGTGGCGCTGCTTTTCCATGATCGGGAACACGCCGGTGGGCGTCGGCTTGTCCTGTGTGCCCAGCAGCACGGCCGCCGCGCCGATCTCGTAGCCGCCCTTGAAGATCGAGAGCACGCGGGCGTCGAGATCGACGGTGATGACGATGGGCCCGTCCGGCACGCCGGCATCGTCCCAATGCCAATCGCCATACTTGATCGCGCCTTCGATCGGCAGGATGCGCTTGATCGTGAACGCCTCGTCCGCTTTCGGCGCGGGCGCGGCCTGCGGCGCGGGCACCCCGGCCGGCGCCGCCGCCTTGGCATCGGCGACTTGCGCGGCGGCAAGCGAGGCCGGCTCGGGCTTTGCCGGCGGCCGGGCAAGCAGCAGCCCGCCAGCCGCGGCGGCAAGGCCGACGAAGGCGATGGCGAGCAGGGTGCGTCCGTTCACGTGTCCATATCCCAGATGAGGTCTTGCGAGTCCTATAGACGCAACATCTCGCAAGAAAGGTTAACAGGCCAGCCCCCAGTTCGCCCTGTTCCGGTGCAGGACTGGCTGGCGGGGAAAGTTAACGGGGGTGGGAGGACAGGCAGGCAGGCGGCCGGATGGGGTTTCCCCAACCTCATCCTCGCGCCCAGGAGCCGGGGCGGGCAAAGCCCACCCCGCGCATCTCACATACCGTCAAGGCCCTTGCTCACCAGGACATTCACCGCAACGCGGCGGTTCTGGGCCTTGCCTTCGATGGTGTCGTTGCTGGCCAGCGGGTCCGCTTCGGACATCCCGGTGGGCGTGAGCATCCGATACGGCTTCCAGCCGCAGACCTGCTGGAGATAATTGACCACGCGCGCGGCCCGCTTTTCGCTCAGTTCCTGGTTCAAGTCGGCGCTTCCCGTGGCATCGGTGTAGCCGACCACCAGCAGCAGGGCGTTATTCATTCCCTCGGCCGCGCTTGCCGTGGCGCACAGATCGTTCTTCGCCTGCGCGGAGAGCACGGCCTTGCCGGTGTCGAAGTTCACGTTCGTCGTGCTCTTGACGTTGTACTGGTCGATATCGGCCATGCGGCCGCGCAGCGCCTCGGTTGCCGCGGTCTGTTCGGCGAAGCGCTGGTCCGTGCCGTTGTGGATCATGGCCGCGGTCTTGAGATCCTTGTTCTTCAGGTCGATCTGGCTCGCCACCAGGCCGCCGCCCGATTGCAGGGTCTCGATGGCGACGGGCAGGCCGTTGAGCAGCGCGTCGGCTGCCAGCTTGCTGCGGTTGAGGCCCAGGAAGCCACCACTGACCTTGATCCGGGTGGCATCGTTGATGGCGACGACCGTGTTCGCGCCATCGGCGCTGGTGACACGTATCCGGTTGCCGTTGCGCGCCGAGATGATGCCTTCGATCTCCGGTCCTTTGGTCATCTCGCCCGCTTCAGGCACGGACGTGTCCGTGACCGTCCCCGTGATGCCGGCGTCGGGCTGGTCCTGCTGCTGCGCGGCCATGCTGGCCGTTGCCGAGCCGGCCAGCATGGCGAGCAGCAAGAGAACTCTGGGACTTTTGGAAATGACACTCATTGCGATACTCCTTGAAACTCGACCAGCAGGGCCTGCCGGATCGCATTTGTTCGCCGGGCCGCCGCCCCCATGATGGCACATCCGGTTGTCAGAGCCTTCTCCATCTTGCTTCACCAGGAGGTGCGGCATGTCGCTGCGTCTGAACACCAAGGATTTCCTGCGTGGTCGGACCAACCTTTCGTGTGGATGAATGTTCCCGGCGGGCTGGCGGCCGCGCCGGTGATTCGAGCGTTCCGTGCGACAAACCGATGCGCATCGCGCTGCATGAATGCGAGGCCCGATGCCTTGCGTTCGCGACGAACCACCGCCCGCGCAAGACGAACGCCGGGCCTGCGATCGACGATGCAGGCTCACTCGCGCCTTATCTACCCATGCGCGCCGAACTCGTTCGCGATCGCGGTCGTGATCCGCAGCGACAGGGCATAGGACCGCGCGATCGGGTCGATGAAGGCGCGGTGGATCTGGGCATAGCCGGTGGCGCTGGAATCGGGATAGTCGCTGGGCTCGTTCACCGAGAAGTCGCCGATCGAGGGGAAGCTGATCGGGAAGGCGCGGCGCAGCTGGGCCAGCCCTTCGTCGACGCGCAGGGTGAAGAACATCTCCAGCACGTCCTCGCGGCTGATGTCGTTGGCGCGGCTGAACGGGGGGACCATCACCGCGCGCAGGAACATGTGCTTGAACAGCGCCAGGCGCAGCGATTGCAGCACGCCCAGGCTGCGCCGGGTGTGCTCGCGATCGGGCAGCGGGGCCTCGTCCGGGATCAGGTCGAGCAGGCGGTGGAACTTCATCGAATCCACCCGCAGGCGCGAGGCGAGGCGGCGGAACACGCCGGCGCGATCGTCCTTGGTGAGATATTCGCCCAGTTTCAGGCAGGCATCGGCGATGTGCTGCTCGTCGCCGCGATAGGGCCGGCTGGCCCAGTACGCCGAATTGAACAGCTCGCCATAGGCGGCCACCGTCTTGATGCTGGCCAGCGCATTGGCCGCGCGGGCCAGGCGGACAAGCTGGCGGCCGCGCTCGCTGGCGCGCAGCAGCGCGGCCAGTTCCTCGCGATTGCTCTCGGCGGCGGTGCCGATGCCGGCGATCACGTTCACCGGATAGCCGAGCTGCTGCAGGATGGCGTTGTGCGGGATGGCGCGGATTTGCCTGAGGCTCATCGTCCGGTCCGAGGCGAGGTCGGACTGGCGGCGCGATTTGCGGCTGCCGGTATCGTTCAGCATCCCCAGGCCGAACGCGGTGATCGCGCGCGAATAGGTGCGGCTGGCCAGATGCTCGGTCTGCACGCCGCGGATCGCGCGGTAGAAATCGAGGCTGAGGTCGGTACGGCGATAGAAGGGATCGGTCGGCGCCTCGGTATCGGCCCCCCAGGCGGGCATTTCGGCGAAGCGGGTGAGCGTGGCCAGCGCGATTTCGGGCGAGCCGAACCACAAATAGCCATCGCCGCCCTGGAAGCTGACTTCGGGCTCCAGCCGGATGCCGGCGCGGGCGAAGCGGCGCCGCGCCCAGGGCGACATCTGCCAGGCGATGCGATCGGCCATGCTGGAAGGATGGCAGCCCCGGCCCATGGATTCGCCGCCGGTGTTGAAGATCAGCGCGGAAACGTCGGTCAGCCCGTTCGCTACCATGGCTTCGGCCAGGCGGCCTTGCAGGCGCTCGATCGCCAGCGCGGCGGGAATCTGGCCGACGAAGCGGCCGGCGTCGGAATAGCCGGTCTGGATCGAGATACGCCCGCGCTTGCGGGCATATTCGCGATAGGCGGGCTCGGCCAGCACCGCGTCGAGGAAACGGCCGCCGTGCTCCAGCGCGCTTTCGGTCTCGAACAGCGGCGAGACGTCCACCTTGTCCTCGATGCCGAACATCCGCGCGAAATAGAGCGCGGCCAGCACGGTAGTCGGCTGCTCGCATTCGGCCACCAACATGCGGATCGGCGCGTCCGCGTCGATGTGGCCAAGGATCTGCGCCATGGCGAGGAACTGGCGCACGGCGGTGCTGTTCTCGATCGCCAGCGCCGCGAAGTTCGATTTCAGCGGCTTCACTTCGGCCAGCAGCTCGCGCATCCGCACCAGCGCGGCCTGGCTGGCGAGATTGAGGTTGCCGTCCGGGTCGATCCGGCGGCGGATCGCGTTCTGGAGCTGCGAGCTGTTCACGCGGAAATGAATCCAGCCCATGCCCAGCCCGTCGGCGCGCATGGCGGCGGTCGCCACCATCAGCCGGCGCACCACCTCCTGGCCGCCATGGCGGGCTTCCTCCTCCAGTTCGGCGATGACCGGGCCGAGGCTGACCAGCTTGTCGGGGTGATCGGCGGTAAGGGCATTGGCCGCTTCGGACAGGGCCTGCGGCGCCGACAGGTCGGCGGCGAAGCGCCGGGCCATCTCGCCCGCAAGCAGGCCCGCGCGCTCCAGCCGCGCGGCGATCTCGGGCTCGTCCTGCTGCAGCATGGCGGCGTAGCCGGCCAGCCGCATGGCCTTTTCCTGCAGGCGATAGCGGATCGAGGTGGCCCACGAGATATCGGTGCGCCCGTCCAAGTCATAGCCGACCCAGCTGGCGAAGCGCACCGGCATCGGTTGCAGGCTTTTCCACTTCTTCGGCCAGCGCGCGGCGGCGATATCGAACAGGCGGGCATTGATCCGGTCACGCGCCACTTGCCCGCGCGCGATCGCGGCCATTGCCGCGTCATGTTCGTAATCCAGCGTGATCGTATCGCGCGCGGCCGGCGCGGCGCAGACCGAGGCCGAGCTGAAATCGCCGTTCGAGGCTGAAGCCGCCACTGTGTCGGCCTGCGCCTGGCTCAGCAGGAACGTGGGGTGGGCGGTGAAGACGATATGGGCGGCCGGGCGCTGCCAGCGCACCGCGAAGGTGGTGAAATCGTCCTCGCCGGCCAGGGCATCCAGCCGCCGGTCGTTGGCTTCGGGCGCCAGCGGGGCCAGCAGCCGGTCCAGCCGGGCGGCGCGGGCGCGCAGCCCCTCGCACTCCATCTCGGCGACGAGCGCCTCGATGTCGTCGAGCGACATCTGGTCGGTCTCGATCTTGCGCGACAGCTCGAGCGCAAGCTGGAACACCGGGTTGTAGAGCGGGGTCTGCGCGGTGAGGCGGTGCAGTTCCTGCAGCCGCGCGTCGAGATCGGCGATCCCGCTCATTGCGCCAGCTCCCGCGCGGCGCGGGCGGCGATCTCGATCGCGGTGGGATCGGGCGGACCCTTGGCCATCAGCCAGCTTCCGCCGACGCAGAGCACCGCGTCAAGCGCCAGCCATTCGGGCGCGGTATCGTGCGTAATGCCGCCGGTGGGGCAGAAGCGCGCCTGCCCGAACGGCGCGGCGATGGCCTTCAGCGCGGCGATCCCGCCCGAGGCGACGGCGGGGAAGAACTTGAAGCGGGTGAAGCCCAGGTCCAGCCCGGTCATGATGTCGCTGGCATTGGCGATGCCGGGCAGCAGCGGGATATGCGCCGCGATCACCGCCTTGCCCAGCTTTTTGGTGAGGCCCGGCGAAACGATGAATTCCGCGCCCGCCGCGATCGCGGCGTCCAGGTCGGCCGGGTTCAGCACGGTGCCCGCGCCCACCACCGCGCCGGGCACTTGCTTCATCTCGCGGATCACGTCGAGCGCGCAAGGCGTGCGCAGCGTCACTTCGAGCACGGGCAGGCCGCCGGCCACCAGCGCTTCGGCCACCGGCAGGGCATGGGCGACATCGTCTATCACCAGCACCGGGATCACCGGGGCCATGCGCATGATCGCCTCGACGGGCGCGGAAAGGTCGCTCATGTCAGGTGTTCCCTTGCGAAGGCCGCGGCGGCGCCGAACAGGCCGGGCTGTGGATGGGTGATGAGCTTGACGGGCATGGCCGCCATCATCTGCTCGTAACGCCCCTTGAAGCGGAAGCGCCCGGCGAAACCCGATGCGACCAGCGTGTCGCGGATGCGATAGCCCAGCCCGCCGGCGATAACGACGGCCCGTGCCCCGTGCGCCAGCGCGAGATCGCCGGCGACACTGCCGAGCGCGAGGCAGAAGCGATCGATGGCCGCGACGGCAAGCGCATCGCCCCCCTCGAGCCCGGCCTGCCAGATCGCCTTGTCGGCCAGATCGGGCACCGGCCGCCCTTCCAGCGCGGCGAGCGCGGCATGGATATCAACGATACCCGGCCCGGAGACGACACGTTCCACCGAGACGCGGCGGTGGCGCGCGCGCAGCCGCGCGAGGATGGCATCGTCGATCCCGTCGAGCGGGGCGAAATCGATATGGCCGCCCTCGGTCGCCTGCACGTGATAGGTGCCGTCGGCAAAGCGGTGGAACTGCGCCACGCCCAGCCCGGTACCCGGCCCGATCACGCTGATCGTGCCGGTTTCGGGCAAGGGCCGGTCGGGCCCGGCCAGATGGAGGAAATCACTCGCGTCCGCGCGCGCGGCGGCATGGGCGACGGCGCCGAAATCGTTGATCAGGGTGACTTCGTCGAGCCCGAGCTGATCGTCCAGGCGGCTGGGGTGCAGCACCCAGGAATTGTTGGTCATCCGCACGGTCTCGCCCGTCACCGGCCCGGCGATGGCGATGGCGGCGTTGCGCGGCACCGGCTGCGCGGACCGCCGCGCGAAATCCTCCCAGGCGGTGTTCAGGCTGGCATAGTCGGACGTCCTGAGCGTGATCGGCTCATCCAGCGCGATCGCGCCGTCATTGCCGATCGTCGCCTTGGCGAAGCGGGCATGGGTGCCGCCGATGTCCAGGGCGACGAGGTCGGTGGTCAAAGGCCGGCGACCTCCAGCATGGCCGATCCGCCTTGCTCGGCGCCACCCGCGCCCATGCGGAACATGGCGAACAGCTCCCGCCCCATGCCCATTTCCGCGATGGGGGCCGGGGCCGGATCGCGCCCGGCCAGATCGGCGGTGGTGGAAAGCGTGCCATCCGTGGCGCAAAGCCGCACCACGTCGCCATCGCGCAGCAAGGCGAGCGGGCCGCCGCCGAGCGCCTCGGGCGTGACGTGGATCGCGGCGGGCACTTTGCCCGATGCACCCGACATGCGCCCGTCGGTGACGAGCGCGACCTTGTAGCCCCGGTCCTGCAGCACGCCGAGCGGCGGGGTCAGCTTGTGCAGTTCTGGCATCCCGTTGGCGCGCGGGCCCTGGAAGCGCACCACCACCACCACGTCGCGATCGAGCTCGCCGGCGGCGAAGGCGTGGGAGACCGCCTCCTGCGTTTCGAACACGCGGCACGGCGCCTCGATCGTCCAGCGTTCGGCATCGACCGCGCTGGTCTTGAAGGTCGCGCGGCCAAGGTTGCCGGAAACGAGCCGCATCCCGCCATCGGCGAGAAACGGCGCAGACACGGGCCGCAGCATGGCATCGTCGCCGCTGGTCTCGGGCGCGGGTTTCCAGCCGAGCTCCTCCTCGTCGAGGTGCGGCTCGAAGGCGTAATCGCGCATCCCGCCTGCCGAGATCGTCAGCACGTCGGCGTGCGCGAGCCCCGCATCGAGCAATTCGCGGATCACGTAGCCCATGCCGCCGGCGGCGTGGAAGTGGTTCACATCGCCCGAGCCGTTGGGATAGACCCGCGTGATCAGCGGCACGGCGGCCGAAAGCTCGGCGAGGTCCTCCCAGTCGAGCACGATCCCGGCCGCGCGGGCCATCGCCGGCAAGTGGATGGCGTGGTTGGTCGATCCGCCGGTGGCGAGCAGGCCGACGCAGGCGTTGACGATCGCCTTTTCGTCCACCACGCGCGCCATCGGCCGGAAATCGTTGCCCTTGCGCCCGATCGCGGCGAGCCGGTGGACGGCGGCGCGGGTCAGGGCCTGGCGCAGCGGCGTGTTCGGCGGCACGAAAGCGGCGCCAGGCATGTGCAGGCCCATCATCTCCATCATCATCTGGTTGGAGTTGGCGGTGCCGTAGAACGTGCAGGTGCCCGGCGAATGATAGCTGGCGCTTTCGCTGGCCAGCAATTCGTCGCGCCCCACCTTGCCTTCGGCGTAGAGCTGGCGGACCTTCTGCTTCTCCTTGTTGGCGATGCCGCTGGGCATCGGCCCGGAAGGAATGAAGATCGCCGGCAAGTGGCCGAAGCGCAGCGCGCCGATGACGAGGCCGGGCACGATCTTGTCGCAGATGCCGAGCAGGGCCATGCCGTCGAACATCGCGTGGCTCATGGCGATGCCGGTGGCGAGCGCGATCGCGTCGCGGCTGAACAGCGACAGCTCCATGCCGTCGAAGCCTTGCGTCACGCCGTCGCACATTGCCGGCACGCCGCCTGCGACCTGGGCCGTCGCGCCCACTTCGCGCGCATAGAGCTTCATCTGCTCCGGGTAGCGGCCATAGGGCTGATGCGCCGAGAGCATGTCGTTGTAGGCGGTGACGATCGCGAGGTTCGGCCCGCCGCGCGGCGAGGCGATCGAGGCCTTGTCTTCCCCGGCGGCGGCGAAGCCGTGGGCGAGGTTCGAGCAGGAGAGAAAGCCGCGATCGGCGAACTTCTCACCCTCGCGCTCGACCAGCGCGAGATAGCGCGCGCGCTTGTCCTTCGACCGTTCGACGATGCGCCGGGTGACGCGGGCGATCGTGGGGTCGAGGTCGGTCATCGCGTTACTCCCGGTCTCCGGCCCGCCACGGGTATCGCGGCATGGTCAGGAAACGATCATTCATGCCAGGTCACGCCGTCACGCTCGGCCAGCGCGATCGAGGCCGAGGGCCCCCAGCTTCCCGCCGTATAGGTCTTGGGCTCAAGCGAATGCTCTTCCCAGCCCGCGCGGATCGCGTCGATCCAGTCCCACTGCGCTTCCACCTCGTCGCGCCGCACGAACAGCGTCTGGTCGCCCTCGACCAGGTCGAGCAGCAGGCGTTCATAGGCGATGCGGCGCTGCGGCCCGGCGAAGGCATCGGGCATGGTGATCTCCAGCGGCACGCTGCGCAGGCCAAAGCCCTCGCGATCGAGCCCGGGCACCTTGGTCATCAGCGAAAGCGTGATGTTCTCGGCCGGCTGGATGCCGATCACCAGCCGGTTGGGCGCGATCCGCGCGCCGCGGCCGGTGAAGATCGAATGCGGGATCGGGCGGAACTGCACGACGATCTCGGTCGTCCGCTTGGGCAGGCGCTTGCCGGTGCGCAAGTAGAACGGCACGCCTTTCCAGCGCCAGTTGTCGATATGCGCCTTGATCGCGACGAAGGTCTCGGTGTCGGAATCCTTGCCCAGCTCGTCATCGTATCCCGGCACGGCCTGCCCGCCGATGGCGCCGGCGCGGTACTGGCCCGTCACCGTCTCGCCATGCGCGACGGGGCGCAGCGAGCGCAGCACTTTCACCTTTTCGTCGCGCACATTGGTGGAATCATAGCTGACCGGCAGCTCCATCGCGACCAGCGCAAGCAGCTGGAGCATGTGGTTCTGCACCATGTCGCGCAGCGCCCCGGCATCGTCATAGAAGGCCACGCGCCCTTCGAGGCCGACCGTTTCGGCGACGGTGATCTGGACGTGATCGATGTGGGCGGCGTTCCACAGCGGCTCGAACAGCATGTTGGCAAAGCGCAGCGCCAGCAGGTTCTGCACGGTTTCCTTGCCCAGATAATGGTCGATCCGGTAGATCCGGTCCTCGGGAAAGGCGGTGGCGACCGCGTCGTTGATCACGCGGCTGGACTTGAGATCGGTGCCCAGCGGCTTTTCCAGGCCGATGCGCGTGCGCTCTCCGGCCAGGCCCCCGGCGGCCAGGCCATGGATGGTCGGCTCGAACAGGCTCGGCGCGGTCGACAGGAAGATGGCGAGCCCTTCGGCCGGCGTGCCCACCTTGGCGGCCAGATCGCCGAAGCCTTCGGGCTTCGATGCGTCAAGCGACTGATAGCTCAGCCGGTTGAGGAACGTGGCCATGCCGCCGCGCCGGTCGGCGGGCAGGAACTGCTCCAGCGATTCGCGCGCGAAATTGCGGAAGGCCGCGTCGTCGAGGTCCGACCGGGCGGTGCCGACGATCTCGATCTGCGGATCGAGCAGGCCGTCGGCATCGAGCGCGCAGAGCGAGGGCAGCAGCATCCGGCGCGAAAGATCGCCAGTGGCGCCGAACAGGAGAAGGCGATCCGCGGTGAATTTGGTCATGCAGTCGGGTGCCCGGTACAGCGCACTACACGATCTCCTGCTGACGTTAACGGTGCTCGCAGTTGCAGCATATCACAAGGGGGAGTTGCAAGCGCCAGTTTGCCCGGGAGCGGATTTTTCCTTAACCGTGCGGCCCGATTGCCGCTGCGCCCCCGCGCTGATCGCGAGCCTTTTTGCCGATTGCGCGCTTCCCGATCGCGTGCGCGCGCACTAAGAAGCCGCCATGGCAATCGACGGTGTCCAGCTTCTCGAACATATCCAGACTCCCGCGCTGATCGTCTCGCGCGGGCAAGTGAGCTTTGCCAACGCCGCGGCCAAGGCGCTGCTGGGCGCGCATATCCTGGGGCAGGACGTGCGCATCGCGATTCGCGATCCCCTGGCGGTCTCCGTGATCCTGAGCGAAAGCGGCGGCACCGCCAAGGTCGGTGGGCTCTCGGTCGGCGGCAGCGTGTGGGAGATCGACTGCAAGCCGGTGGGCATCGGTGAACGGCTGGTCACGCTTTACGACTTGTCGGTGCAGGTCAGCGTCGCGCGCGCGCACGCCGATTTCGTCGCCAATGCCAGCCATGAGCTGCGCACGCCGCTGGCCACCGTGCTTGGCTATGTCGAGACGCTGATGAACCCCAAGGCCGGCGGCGACGAGGCGACGCGCGAGCGCTTCCTCAAGACGATCCGGCATGAGGCGCTGCGGATGCAGTCGCTGGTGTCGGACCTCATGTCGCTTTCGCGAATCGAGGCGATCAAGCACGAGGTGCCGTCCGAGACGGTCGACATGGTCGTGCTGGCGCGTGAGACCGCCGGCGAATTCCGCACGGGCGGGGCCGTCACCGTCACGGCCAATTGCGAACACGCGCCGATCGCCGGGGATCGCGGGCAGATGGCGCAAGTGCTGCGCAACCTGATCGACAACGCGATCAAGTACGGCAAGCCGGGCGGCGCGGTGCAGGTGTCGCTTGAAGCGACCAACACCGGCTGGCTGCTGATCGCGGTGCACGACGATGGCGAGGGCATCGCGCCCGAGCATCTGCCGCGCCTGACCGAGCGGTTCTATCGCGCCGATACCAGCCGCAGCCGCGCGGCGGGCGGCACCGGGCTGGGCCTGTCGATCGTCAAGCACATCGTCGAGCGCCATCGTGGCCGCTTCGATATCGCCAGCCGGCCCGGTTCGGGCACCACCGCGTCGATGATGCTGCCGCTGCGCAAGGACTGACGGCATGGGCGCAACCGGGGCCGCGGGTGGCGCGGCGGCGTGGATGACTTCATCCGGTCATGACCGGGCGCGCATAAGCCGACATTGCGTCTATCCGCGCGCGCCAGGCAAGAGTAATGCGGCCGTGCGGCGAGGGTCGGGGGCGATTCCGGGTGGCTTGTCATCAAGTTGTCACGGAACTGTCATTCAACGCCCATAGAGGCGCGTCACAGCAGGACGCCAAGGGGTATTCCATGACTAGTCTCAAGTCCTTCTCGATTGCCGCGGTTTCCGCGCTCGCGCTTTCGGCGTGCGGCGGTTCGGGCGGCTCCTCTTCGGGCACGCGCGATTTCGTGCGGGCGGTCGGCTCGTCCACGGTCTATCCCTTCGCCACCGCCGTGGCCGAGGAATTCGCCAAGAGCGGCGCCAAGAGCCCGGTGATCGAATCCACCGGCACGGGCGCGGGCATGAAGCTGTTCTGCGCCGGCGTGGGCGCGCAGCATCCCGATATCGAGAATGCCTCGCGCCGGATGAAGGCTTCGGAATACGCCGATTGCGCCAAGAACGGCGTGACCGAGATCGTCGAGATCCAGGTCGGCATCGATGGCATCGCCTTTGGCGAGGCGAAGGACGGCCCCGGCATGAAGCTGGCGCCGGTCGATGTCTACAAGGCGCTGGCGGCCAATCCCTTCGGCAAGCCGAACACCGCCAATTCGTGGAAGGACGTCAACCCGGCGCTGCCCGACATGCCGATCATGGTCTACGGCCCGCCCTCGACCTCGGGCACGCGCGACGCGCTGGCCGAACTGATCCTGGAGGCCGGCTGCAAGACCGATGCCGCCACCAAGGCGCTCAAGGACAGCGATGAGGACAAGTACAAGGCGGTCTGCACCCAGATCCGCGAGGACGGCGCTTATGTCGATTCGGGCGAGAACGACAACCTGATCGTCCAGAAGATCTCGCAGAATCCCAAGGCCATCGGCATCTTCGGCTTCTCGTTCCTGGAAGAGAACCCCGATACGCTCAAGGGCATCCCGATGTCGGGGATCGAGCCGACTTACGAAACGATCTCGAACTTCACTTATCCCGGTGCCCGCCCGCTCTACATCTATGTCAAGAAGGCGCATCTCGCGCCGGTCAAGGGACTGGCCGAATACGTCAAGGCCTGGCCGGCCGCCTGGGGGCCTGATGGCTATCTCAAGGCCAAGGGCATGGTGATCGCGCCCGAGGACGTGCGCAAGAAGAGCGCGGAAATCGTCGCCGGCATGACCCTCCTCGATCCCTCGCAGCTGAAGTAAGCGCACGGGTTTCGCCGATGATCGGGTTCATCGTCCTGGCCGCGGTTCTCGGCCTTGGCCTTGTCGGGTGGTTCTCGGCCAGGACCAGGGCGCGGCTGCTCTATACCGGACGAGGCTCGCTGCATTCGACGCCCGGCTACCACGGCTGGCACATGGCGCTGTGGATCGTCATCCCGGCGCTGCTGGCGTTCGCGACGTGGTCCTCGATCGAACCCGGCCTGATTGAAACCTCGGTGATGTCCGATCCGGCGGCGGCCGCGCTGCCCGCCGGCGACATGGAGCGCGAATCGATCCTGGCCGAAGCGCATGTGATCGCGGCCAATCCCGGCACGGCCGCGTTCAATCCGCTTTCGGCGCAACTGGCCGAGCCGATGCGCGCGGCGCAATCGCGCTTCGACCTGATCGGCGCGGCGCTGGTTGTCCTCTTCGCCTTTGCCGGCGGCGGCTATGGCTTCACCCGGATCCGCGCCGGCTTCCCGGCCCGCACGCGGGTGGAGCGCGGCGTCATGCTGCTGCTGCTCGCCGCCTCGCTGATGGCGATCCTGACCACGTTCGGGATCATCGCCTCGCTGGTGTTCGAAGCGGGCATGTTCTTCCGCGACGTTTCGCCGCTCGACTTCCTCACCGGCCTGCACTGGGCCCCGGCCAACGCGGTGGGCGATGACCTGTCGAGCAATTTCGGCGCGGTGCCGCTGTTCTGGGGCACGATCTATATCGGCGCGATCATCGCCATGCTGGTCGCCATCCCGCTGGGGCTGATGAGCGCGATCTACCTGACGCAATATGCCAGCCCGCGTCTGCGCCGCTGGCTCAAGCCCGCGCTGGAAATCCTCGCGGGCGTGCCCACCGTGGTCTACGGCTATTTCGCCGCGCTGACGGTGGCGCCGCTGATCCGCGATTTCGCCGCCGCCATGGGCGCGGAAAACCCCTCGACCGAAAGCGCGCTGGCCGCCGGCCTCGTCATGGGCGTGATGATCATCCCCTTCGTCTCCTCGATGGCGGATGACAGCATCGCGGCGGTGCCGCAGGCGATGCGCGACGGCTCGCTGGCAATGGGCGCGACCAAGTCCGAAACGATCAAGCGCGTGCTGCTGCCGGCCGCGCTGCCCGGCATCGTCGCGGGCGTGATGCTGGCGATCAGCCGCGCCATCGGCGAGACGATGATCGTGGTCATGGCCGCCGGCGCTGCCGCGCGGCTGTCGCTCAACCCGTTCGAGAGCATGACGACGGTGACGTACCAGATCGTCCAGCTCCTCACCGGCGATCAGGAATTCAACAGCCCCAAGACGCTTTCCGCCTTCGCGCTGGGCCTGGTTCTTTTTATCGTCACATTGATCCTCAACATCATCGCCCTCAGGGTCGTGAAGCGTTTCCGGGAAGCATATGACTAGGGGTTCGAACCCGGGGCCTTGGCAGTCGCCGGAAATGACCAGGCGGCTGGCGCGCCGCCATGCCGCCGAAAAGCGCTTCCGCCTGTTCGGGATGGGCGCGATCGGGCTGTCGCTCGCCTTCCTGGCGCTGCTGCTCGTCATCATGCTCAAGAACGGGCTGGGCGGGCTGGACTGGAGCTTCCTGTCGGGCTCGGATTCCACCGACCCGTCGCTGGCGGGCGTCTGGGGTGCCACCAAGGGCTCGTTCCTGACCATGGTGGTGACGCTGGCGCTGTCGTTCCCGATGGGCGTGCTGGCCGCGATCTACCTTGAGGAATTCGCGCCGCGGAACCGCTGGGTCGACTGGATCGAGGTTTCGATCAACAATCTCGCGGCGGTGCCTTCGATCATCTTCGGCCTGCTGGGCCTGGCCGTGTTCATCAACACGTTCCACCTGCCGCGCTCCTCGCCGGTGGTCGGCGGCCTGACGCTGGCGCTGATGACGATGCCGGTGATCGTCATTTCCGGGCGTAACGCGATCAAGGCGGTGCCCCCATCCATTCGCGACGCCGCGCTGGCGATCGGCGCCAGCAGGGTGCAGACCGTGTTCCACCACGTTTTGCCGCTGGCGCTTCCCGGTATCCTGACCGGCACGATCATCGGCATGGCGCGCGCGCTAGGCGAAACCGCGCCGCTGCTGATGATCGGTATGCGCGCTTTCGTTGCCAGTCCGCCGCAGGGTTTCACCGACCCCTCCAGCGTGCTGCCGATGCAGATATTCCTGTGGTCGGACGAGATCGACAGGGCCTTCGTCGTCAACACTTCGGCCGCGATCATCGTGCTGCTGGTGTTCCTGCTGGCGATGAACGGCCTGGCCATCTATCTGCGCAATAAATTCGAAGTCCGCTGGTAGGATCGATGTCCGAAACACCCAAACTCACCGCGCGCAATGTCGACGTCTGGTACGGCCCGAAGAAGGCGATCGACAATGTCTCGATCGACATCGACAACGGCCTCGTCACGGCTTTCATCGGCCCGTCGGGCTGCGGCAAGTCCACTTTCCTGCGTTCGCTCAACCGGATGAACGACACGATCGCCGATGCCCGCGTCACTGGCGAGATCAAGCTGGATGGCGAAGATATCTACGCCGGCACGATGGACGTGGTCGCGCTGCGCGCCCGCGTCGGCATGGTGTTCCAGAAGCCCAACCCGTTCCCCAAGTCGATCTTCGAGAACGTGGCCTACGGCCCGCGCATCCACGGGCTGGCACAGGGCAAGGGCGAGATGGATCTGATCGTCGAAAAGGCGCTGATCCGCGCCGGCCTGTGGGACGAGGTGAAGGACCGGCTGACCGATGCCGGCACCGCGCTCTCCGGCGGCCAGCAGCAGCGCCTGTGTATCGCCCGCGCCATCGCCGTCAGCCCCGAAGTCATCCTGATGGACGAGCCGTGCTCGGCGCTGGACCCGATCGCCACCGCGAAGATCGAGGAACTGATCGACGAGCTCAAGGACAATTACGCCATCGTCATCGTCACCCACTCGATGCAGCAGGCCGCGCGCGTTTCGCAGCGGACGGCGTTCTTTCACCTCGGTTCCATGGTAGAATACGGTGAGACCAGCCAGGTCTTTACCAATCCGCGCGAGGAGCGCACGAAGGATTACATCACCGGCCGTTACGGCTGAGAGAGGTTGCCATGGTCGATCATACCGTCAAAGCATTCGACAGCGAGATCAGCCAGCTTCGCGGCCTCATCGCCGAGATGGGTGGCCTGGCCGAAGTGGCCATCCGCGATGCCATCGACGCGCTGACGCGGCACGACGAGGATCTTGCCCGGCAGGTCGTGGCCAACGATGCCCGGCTCGATGCGCTGGAGGCCGAGGTCGATCGGCTGGCCGTCCGCACCATCGCGCTGCGCGCGCCGATGGCCGATGACTTGCGCGACGTGATCGCCGCGCTGAAGATCTCCGGCGTGATCGAGCGGATCGGTGACTATGCCAAGAACATCGCCAAGCGCGTCGATGAACTGGAAGGCCGCCCCAAGATCGAGCCGATCACCCTGATCCCGGCCATGGCCGAGATCGCCCAGGGCATGGTGCGCGATATCCTCAACGCCTATGGCTCGCGCGATGCGATGCTGGCGGTCGAGGTGATCCGCCGCGACGAGAAGCTGGACCAGTTCTACAACACGCTGTTCCGTTCGCTGCTCACGCACATGATGGAAAACCCCTCCACCATCACCAGCGCGGCGCAGCTGCTGTTCATCGCGCGCAATCTCGAACGCATCGGCGATCATGCGACCAACGTCGCCGAAATGGTTTATTACGCCGCGACGGGCGAATACTGCTCCGAGCGTGACGCAAAGGACGAACGCAAATGAACCCGAGTGTTCTTGTCGTCGAAGACGATACCGCCCTTTGCGACTTGCTCGCATGGAACCTCAGCGCCGAAGGATATGACGTGCGCAGCACCGGCGATGGCGAGGAAGCGCTCGTCATGGTGCGCGAGCAGGCGCCCGACGCGATCATCCTGGACTGGATGATCGAGCAGGTGCCCGGCATCGAGGTCTGCCGCCAGCTGCGGAAGGACAAGGAAACCGCGCGCATCCCGATCGTGATGCTGACCGCGCGCGGCGAGGAGGAGGATCGCATCCGCGGCCTCAAGACCGGCGCCGACGATTACGTCACCAAGCCGTTCTCCCCGCGCGAGCTGATGGCCCGGATCGAGGCGCTGCTGCGCCGCAGCCGTCCGGCGCTGGCTGGCGACGTGCTGCAATATGCCGATCTTGAGCTTGATCCCACCTCGCACCGCGTGCGCCGCGATGGCGAGCCGCTGCACCTGGGGCCCACCGAGTTCAAGATGCTGCGCTATTTCATGGAGCGCCCGAACCGTGTGCTGTCGCGTCAGCAGATCCTCGACGGTGTCTGGGGCATGGATTCGGATATCGACGAGCGTACGGTGGACGTGCACATCCGCCGGCTGCGCAAGGCGGTCAACCGCCCCGGTGACGTCGATCCGATCCGCACCGTGCGCGCGGCCGGCTATGCCATGGACGTAAGCTGACACGATCCGGCTTTTACCGCGCCGCATTCCGCTCTAGGCAAGGGACATCGCCTTTGCCCGGAGGGACATGTGACCGGAAACCTGACGTTCGGCTACCTTTACGATTTTCGTAACCCACGGGAATTCCACCGTTCCCCGGCGGAACTCTATGCCGAAACGCTCGATGTGATCGCCGAGACCGAACGGCTGGGCTTCACTGGCGCCTGGGTGCCCGAACATCATCTCGCCGATGACGGCTACATGCCTTCGCCGATGCTGGCGCTGGCTGCGATCGCCGCGCGGACCAGGACGATCCGCATCGGATCGGCTGTCGGCCTTGGCCCGCTTTACGATCCGCTGCGTTTCGCCGAGGATTGCGCGGTGCTCGATATCCTGTCGAACGGCCGGGTCGAGATGGGGCTGGCGATCGGCTACCGGCGGCGCGAATATGCCGCGATGGGGCTCGATTTCGGCAAGCGCGGCGCGCGTTTCGATGAATTCCTGTCGATCGTCCGCCGGCTCTGGGATGGCGAGACGGTCGATTTCGAAGGCGCGCATTTCCGCCTGCAAGGCGCCAGGGTGGAACCGCGCAGCCCGCGCGGGCAGATTCCGCTGTTCATCGGCGGCTTCGCGCCCAAGGCGTTGCAGCGCGTGGCCAAGTATGGCGATGGCTATTTCGGCAACGAGGAAGTCTGCGAAACCTACCTTGATGCGCTGGTGGCGCAAGGCAAGGACCCGTCGCACGCGCGGATCTGGCTGCAGAACCTGATGCTGGTGGTGGCGCGCGACAAGCAGGCGGCGATCGACGAACTGGCGCCCTACTTCCATCAGGTCAGCAATGCCTATGGCGCCTGGATGAACGAGGACAACGCCATCGGCCTGGCCAACGCCGCGCTGAAGCCGATGGACCTCGATGCCTTCAAGCGCAGCCATATCATGCACGTGATGACGCCGGACGAGGCGATCGACCATTTCCGCGCGCAGCGCGGCCGGGTGCCGGTGGAGCACGTGATGCTGATGCGCCCGCCCGGCCTGCCGGCCGATCGCTTCCTTGACTACGCGGGCCTCTTCGCCAGCGAAGTGATCCCGGCGTTCCGCTGATCGTGCTGGCGGACCAGCCCGCGGAGGCGCGCCGCGCCCAGTCGCCGCAATCGGTGACGCGGGTGATCCGCATCCTCGAAGCGCTGTGCGCCAGCCCCGCGCCGCTCAGCCTTGCTGACCTTTCGCGCCTGCTCGGCACGCCCAAGAGCAGCCTTGCCGCCTTGCTGCGCGGCCTGGCCGACGAAGGCTTCGTCGCCGCCGCCGATGGCGCCTGGCGGCTTGGCCCCGGTGCTTTCGGCCTGGGCAGCGCGCTGGCCGAGGCGCGGCGGCGCTTTGCTTCGTCAGACCTCATTCGTGACGGGCTGCGCCGGCTGGCCGAACGCTCGGGCGAGACGGTGCTGTTCGCGGTGGCGGACGACGATGGCGAGCGGCTGACGTATGTGGATGTGATCGAAAGCCGCAACGCGGTGCGCTTCGCCGTCTCGATCGGCGATCGGCGGCCACTCCATGCGACAGCAGGCGGCCGGGCGCTGCTGGCGGCCGGGCCGGAAGCGGCGGCCAGCGCCTATCTGGCCCGCCTGCGGCCAGAGCGCTTCACGGCCGCCACGCTGGTCGATCCGGCGGCGCTCGCCCGGGAGATCGCGGCGATCCGCGCGGCCGGGGTGGCGCAGACGGTCGATCAGGCGGCCGAGGGCGTGACCGGCACGGCCGTGGCGATCCGCGATGCGGCGGGCGCGGTCGTCGGCGCGCTGGTGGTCGCCGCGCCAAGCTCGCGTTCGGCCGATCGGCTGGAGGAACTGGCCCGCCTGGTGGGCGAGGAAGGCGCGACGATCTCGCGCAGCCTGGGCTTTCGCGGCCTCGGCTGAGCGGCGCGGCCGACGCTCCCGCCATTGCGCTGGCTATCGGCGGCAAAGCGCTGCACAGCGGCTTGCCCGTTCCTTTCAGGAGACAATCGCATGTGCTTTTCGGCCAGCGCGAGCTTTGCCGCTTCCGGCGTGCTCGGCGCGATCGGCATTGCGACCTTGCGCCATGTCCGCGAACCGCGCGCCTTGCTGTTCGCCGCCGTGCCGGGCCTGTTCGCGCTGCACCAGTTCACCGAAGGCATGGTCTGGCTGGGGCTGGATGGCCGGGTCGGGCCGGTGGCGCTGGGCCACGTCACGTTCCTTTTCATGCTTTATGCCCAGGGCATCCTGCCGCTGCTGATGCCGCTCGCGGTCCTGCTGCTGGAGCCGCCGGGCTGGCGGCGCCGGGCGATCACGGCGTTGACCGTGCTGGGGATGCTGGTCTGCGGCTGGATGATCTATGGGCTGATCTTCTTTGAGAGCACCTGCTTCGTGGAGCAGCATTCGATCGCCTATCGCAATCCGGTCACGGGCAATTTCGGCGTGTCGCTGCTCTATATCCTGGCCACGTGCGGCGCGCTGGTGCTTTCCAGCCATCGCGTCGTCCGGTGGTATGGCGTGCTCAATGTCATCGGGCTGACGATCGCGCAGATCGTCAAGGAATATGCCTTCGCTTCGGTCTGGTGCTTCTATGCCGCGATCCTCAGCATCGTGATCTACTGGCAGTTCAGCCGCCGCGATATCGCCATCGCCACGCCCAACCGGCTCTCGCCGATCCTCAAGCCGTTTCTGCTGCCCTGGCTGCGGTTCTCGCGGTCGGGCCGGGCGGATCAGTAGGGGCGCTCTTCCGCCAGCATCGCGGCAAGGCTCGCGCCGAAATCGCGCGCCTGCCACAAGGCGAGGAAATTGGTCGTGACCAGCAGGAACCCCTGCACGACCTTGTCGGCGCCCAGCGCGGGATCGCGCGGGCCTGTCACCGCGTCGATGTCCGGCAGGCGCGCCGCCACCAGCGCGGGCAGGTCCATCATCAGCGAAAGCCCGGTGATCGCGAGCGCGAGATCGAAATGCAGCCCGAGCCGCGCGGGATCGAGGCGCGGGCCGCCGTGGGCCGCCAGCTCCGCCGCGTAATGCGCCAGCAGCCCGGCCAGCTCGGCTTCGAGGAACGCGGTGTCGCTGGCCGAAAGGCCGCCCCACAGGCCGGTCGCCACGTTCATCTGCCGGACCATGCCCCAATCGAGCAGGCCGCAACGCAGCGCCCCGTCCGGCTCGCGCCAGAACCACGCGTTGTCGATGTTGGTGTTCCAGTGGCACAGCGCGATGAAACCGGCATCGGCCTGGAGGAAGCGCCGGACTTGCGCCTCGTGCCGCAGGAAGCCGATCGCGTCGCGCAGCAGCTTGTCGGCGAACGCGGGCGTCCGCAGCGCGGGCGGGAAAAGCTGCGGAACGCGCGCGATGAACCCGGCGAGGGCGGCGATCTTCGCGCGCAGCCCCGCCTCGTCCCACGCGATCGGCAAGTCCGCCTCGGCCTGGGCGCGGCGATAGGGAAACAGCCGATCGACCTGCGGCGAGAGATGCCCGGCCTTGTGTGCCGCGGCCAGCCGCGCCTGCGCGCTTGCCAGCACGCGATAATAGGCCAGCGGATCGGCCAGCTCGTGGTCCATGCACTTGGCGTGGAGCGGCTCGATCGGCGGCCGGCCGAACGCGATGCGCTCGGTCACGAGCAGGCCGGTGCCGCTGGCGGGATCGAAATCACCGAACATCGGCCGCGCGACCGCAATCGGGAACCCCGGCAGGCGGGATAATGCGGCAAGGCGCACTTCGCCATCCAGCTCGAAGCGCCGCCGATCGCGAAAGGGATCGGTGAAATCGCGCGAGAACTTGGCGAACAGCGCGGTCGGCAGGTACGGCGCGGGGCGCGCGTAGGCGATGTCGAGTGCCAGCTTCTGGCCGGAATTGCCGCCGGCAAAGGGCGCGCTGCGGCGCACCGCGACCACCCGGTTGTCCCGCGGTAATGAGCCATAGGCGTGGAAAGCGGCAGTCAGGAACACGGCCGCGTCCGCGCCGCGCAGCATGTCCGGGCGCGCGGGAAACACGATCCCGGTCGCGCTGCCGCGCGCATGGTCGATCGGGTCGTGCGGCGTGCCGGTCAGGATCGCGCTCGCGTCATTCGGGTTCGAACACCAGCAGCACATTGCCCGGCATCTTGGTGACGAAGCCATAGCCCGACGAGACGACAAGCTGCCCGTGATCGGCGATCGGCGCCGCGCCGCCGCTCATCGCGCCGCCTTTCGCCGCCACGCCGTTCACCGTGGCGAAGTCGCGCATGGTATCGGTTTCCCAGAGCACCTTGCCCGTGGCGACATCGTAGATGCGCAGGAATCCGTCGTCAGAGCCGGCGAACAGCAGTTCGGGCGTGACGCTGATGGCGCCGCTGTAGCCCGGCAGGCAGAACGGGCGTCCCTCGCAGACTTGCGGCGCGGGCGCCTGCCACAGCGATGTGCCGGTGACGATATCCAGCGCATGGATGCCGGGGCGCGGTTCCAGCGGGTTCTTGGTGCCGTCGGGCATGTCGCTGATCGGTACGATCAGGCGGCCGTCGACCGTGGCGATGCCGAAATGGGTGCCGCCCGCCATGCCGCCCCGGCCGAGCCGCTCGGTCCATTTGACCGCGCCGGTCGCCGCGTCGAGCGCGAAGGCGATGCCGGCCTTGCTGCTGTTGACGACATAGTCGCGCCCGTCCTTGCCCCTGGCCAGCGCCGCGCCGGTGCCGAAGTTGTAATCGGGGCCGGCATCGACCGGGCACTGATCGGGATCGGGTGTGACGCAATCGACGTTCCAGGCATCATCCTTGATCAACTGGAAATCCCAGACCACGTCGCCCGTCGCCAGATCGAGCGCAACGATGGAATCGGTCAGCCGGGTGGTGGGGCGCGAGTAATTGCCGCCAGTACCGATGATCAGGCGCTGGCGCGCGGTGTCCACCGCCATGCCCGCCCAGACCGGCAGGCCCGAAGGCCCCATGTGCTTGCCGCCGGCTTGCGGCACCGGCTGGTCGACCAGCCACTTGCGCCAGCGTTCCGCGCCGGTCCGCGCATCGAGCGCGAGCATCGAGCCCCGGAAGGTGCAGCACACGTAACCCGGCGTAGCCGCCGCCGCTTCTTCCAGCGAGGAGATCGCGACGTAAAGCGTGTCCTGCCACAGCACCGGCGTGGCGGTGATGACGGCGGCGGGGTGCTGGTCCGCCCGCACTTTCCACACCAGCTTGCCGGTGAAGGCTTCCACCGCATAGGCATTGCCTTGCCAGTCGCCGAAGAAGGCCAGCGGGCGCGCGCCGGTATCGCCGGCCCGCCACGGGCTCAGCACGATGCCGGTGCGCACTTCGGCCGTCGCGTCGAACTGCCAGCGCACGCAGCCGGTCTCGCGGTCCAGCGCATAGACCATGCCGCCGTGGCTGCCCACGAAGATCGCCCCGCCGCCCAGCGCCGGCTGCGAACGGGCGCGGGTGGCACCGGGAAAACCGAAAGCCCACTTGAGCTTCAGCTTGCCCACGTTGGCGCGATTGATCCCGGCTTGCGCGCTCGTTACCGAATGGGTGTCGGCATGATCGAGGCCCCAGCCGGCGAAAGCGGGCGGCTGGTTGATATCGAACCGCGCCCGCGCGCCCGTGCACATCGCCGCTGGCGGCAGGCTGGCCCTGCTGCCCATCGCGATCCCGCTGAGGTGCTGGGAAACCTGGACTTTCTGCTCCTCGCTCAACGCGCCGCCTTGCGCCTGCATGGCGCCGGTGGTCAGCGCGGCATGGATCATCTCGGGCGTCATGTTGCTCAGGATGATCCGGGCGGGCGCGCGGCCGGCGCCGGTCTCATGGCAGGCGGCGCAATATCGCGTGTAGACTTCCGCGCCGATCGGGAACTGGGCAGCCTGCGCCGTGACGCCGGGCGTCTTGTCCGCCAGCAGATCCTCGGTAGAGACGGGCGCGGCGCGAAGCGGCGCCATCCATGCGGCCAGCACGAGAAAGACCAGTGCGAAGAGGGCGAACGCCATAAGCCTGAAGGTCCGCCCGCTTGCGGCTCGATCCGTTTCCCATCGCGCTTGCATCCGCCCATCCCGTCCGTCTTTTTCTTGCCCGCTAGAAACCCCAAGGGCGCGCCACTGGCAAGCCCGGCCAGAGCGCCGGGGCGGATTTTCGCAGGCGGGCAGGGGGTGGCGCGGGGGAAGGGGCCTTCAGGCGGCGCGCGCGGGGTGGCGGCTTTCAGCCAGCGCGGTTTCGATGGCGCCCTGGAACTGGTCGGTGGCGCGTTCCCAAGAGAACTGGCGGCCGAGCCGGGTCGCGGCCGCGCGATCCAGCGCGAGCGCGCCGCGCACCGCAGTCGCCAGATCAGGGTCGAGCACGCCGGCAGGCGCGGGCAGGTCGCCATCCGGGCCCAGGCCATCGGGGCCCAGGATGTCGATCGGGCCGGTGACGGGATAGCCGGCAACCGGCACGCCGCTGGCCAGCGCCTCGATCACCACCAGCCCGAACGTATCGGTCAGGCTCGGGAAGACGAAGCAGTCGGCGCTGCGATAGGCGGCGGCGAGTTCTTCGCCCGAAAGCGCGCCCAGGAACAGCGCCTTGCCATGGCGGCGGCGCAGTGTTTCCAGCGAAGGGCCATCGCCGACCACCACCTTGGTGCCCGGCACGGCGAGATCGAGGAAGGCGCCGATGTTCTTTTCCGGCGCGACGCGGCCGACATAGAGCAGCACCGGGCCGGACAGGCCCGCCATGGCCGGATGGCGCGGGCCTTCGGGATGGAACAGGCCGTGGTCGATCCCCCGGCTCCAGCGCCGGGTATGCGCGATGCCGCGTCCGGCCAGTTCGGCCGCGAGGCTGGGCGTGGAGACCAGCACCGCGCGGCTGGCGGCGTGGAACCGGCGCATGATCGGCCAGAACCGCTCGGCGCTGATGCCGGTGCGGACCGAGGCATATTCGGGAAAGCGGGTGTGGAAGGCCGAAGTGAACGGCACCCCGCGCGAGAGGCACCAGCCGCGCGCGGCCCAGCCGATCGGGCCTTCGGTGGCGATGTGGACGATATCGGGTTGGGCCGCGTCCAGCTTCCTGCGCACGCCGAAGCGCGGCGCCATCGCCAGCCGGATCGAGGCATAGCCCGGCATCGGCACGGTCAGGAACTGGTCGGGCGTCACCAGATCGACGCCGATGCCGCGCCGTTCCAGTTCGGCCACCGTGGTGGAAAGCGAGCGGACGACCCCGTTGACTTGCGGGAACCACGCGTCAGTCGCGAGAGCAAGCTTCACGCGGTGGCCTCAACCTCTTTTTCCAGCGCGCGGATCGGCGTGCCGGCGGCGGCCTTTTCCTCGGCCCAGTCGATGATCGCGATCTGGCCTTGCGCGTCTTCGGCCAGCGCGGTGCAGCTTTCCACCCAGTCGCCATCGTTGTAATACGTGATGCCGCCGAACTGGCGGATTTCCGCGCAGTGAATGTGGCCGCAGACCACGCCGTCAAGGCCCCGGTTGATCGCTTCGGTGGCCACCGCTTCCTCGTAGGAGGAAATGAAGGCGACCGCGTTCTTCACCCGCTTCTTCATATAGGCGGAAAGCGACCAGTAAGGCAGGTGCAGGCGCCGGCGCACCGCGTTCATCACGATATTGGCGCGCAGCAGCAGGCCATAGGCGGCATCGCCCAGGAAGGCGAGCCAGCGGGCATAGAGCACCACGCCATCGAAGCTGTCGCCATGCGTGACCAGCAGCTTGCGGCCATCCGCCGTCTGGTGCACCGCTTCGAGCACGAGTTCCACGCCGCCAAACGTCAGCCCGGCGTAATCGCGCAGGATCTCGTCATGGTTGCCGGCGATGAACACCACGCGCGTGCCGCGATGCGCCATCTTGAGCACGCGGCGCACCACTTCGTTGTGCTCGTCGGGCCAGTACCAGCCCTTGCGCAGCCGCCAGCCATCGACGATGTCGCCCACCAGGTACAGCGTCTGGCATTCGATCGAGCGCAGGAAGTCGACCAGCATCGCGGCGTTGCAGCCGCGCGTGCCGAGGTGGATGTCGGAAATCCAGACCGTGCGATACTTGCGCTTGGGCCGGAACGACTTGGGATCGGGAAGGTCCAGCCATGCCGGAATCCTGGTGCCGTTGCCCGCGGATGTATCCTGCCGGGCGAGGAGACCGCCTTCATCAAGCTGCATGCGCATGAAACCCTTTCATTTGCATTGCAGTCCCTATCTGTTCCGCATTTCGCCTCCGTGACGATACCGGGTCAGTTCAATGACAACTGTGGACAAAAGGATGGCGGAAATCCGCCGTCGGGCGGTTGCCTTGCGTGTTTCATGCAAGCGTCGCCGATATGTCACCCGCTCGTCATAATGGCTCGCCAGAAGCAGCCTCGCTTGGCACTGGACAGGGGAAGATGCGGCGGATCGACATCCTACTGACGCGGGAACTGGATGGCGGCATGGCACCCTTCCGCCATGACGATTTCGCGCTTGTCCTGCATCATTGGGCCAATCTTGACGAATTGCCGCTGATCGAGGGTTCGCTCTGGGCCTTCGTCGACTGGGTGCTGCCCGAAATCTCCGGGCTGGAAGTGTGCCGCCGGCTGCGCTGCGATCCGCTGACCTCGCAGGCGCATGTCACCATGGTGCTGGAAGACGATGACCAGGAAGACCGCAAGCGTGCCCTGCGCAGCGGCGCGGACGATTACATGCTGGGGCCGCTCACCCGCACCGCGCTGCTTGACCGGGTGCTGGCGGCGAACCTGCACGAGCACGAGGCGGCCGCCACGCGCAGCGTCTCGCAAGGCGAGCTGACGATCGATGTCGCCGCGTTCCAGGCGCGCTGGAAAGGCAAGCCGATCTCGCTGATGCCCAATGAATTCCGCCTGCTGCGCTATTTCGTCGAGCATCCTGGCCGCGTCTTCACCCGCGCGCAGCTGATCAGCGCGCTGGGCAAGCAGGAGCCGGCGGTGGACGAACGCACCGTCGATGTCTGGATCGGCCGCTTGCGCCGCGCCTTGCGCGCGGTCGGCGCGGGCAACCCGTTGCGCACCGTGCGCTCGCTGGGCTACGTCTTCGACACGGTGTGAGAAGGCGCTGGGCGCCGCGGCGCGCCGTGGCAACGCTTCGTCCCGGCATTGCCGCGCGAGGCTTGCCGGCCAGCGCGCAAGGGTTGTCAGACCGGATGCGATAGGGCAGTTTCGCTTGCGGGATTGAAGGTCCAACACGGAGGTTTCCTGATGACTGAACGACTGACGCCTTACGGCTCGGCCGAAAATGCCCACGCCATTGCCAAAGTCGGCAAGAGCAAGACGCCGCGCAGCCTGGCTGATCGTATGCCTTCGGCCGAACTGGTTGCGAAAGTCGGCAATACCGCGATCGGCACGATGGGCTCGGGCCGCGTCGTGCGGCGCAACGCGCGCTGAGCCGATCGGCCGCGCCCTGCGCGCGGCCCGGTGCGCGTTGCTTTTGACGTACGCTTTGTATTCGGGGCTGGCCGTCTCATCACCACGGTTCCCGCCAGCCCGGGGAACCGATGGTTCAACAGGGAGGATTTCTCAATGTCCATGCAACTGACGCCTTATGGCTCCGCCGAAAACGCCCACGCCATTGCCAAGGTCGGCAAGAGCAAGACGCCGCGCAGCCTGGCCGATCGTATGCCTTCGGCCGAACTCGCCGCGAAAGTCGGCGGAGTACCGACGATCAACGCGGTGACGCACCGCGTCGTGCGCCACAACGCGCGCTGAACCCGATTGCCGGGCCGCGACCTGCGGCCCGGCGCCTCGGCGGGGCATCCGCCTTTCGCCCATGGGCCATGACATCGCTGGAGCGGCGTGATGCCAGAAACGGTTTTCACGCCCTCGGGCGTACGCTTGCGCAAGCATTCGGCCCGCGCGGGCGACCTTAACTGGCTGCTGCTGCCCGGCGGACCCGGCATCGGCTCCGAAAGCCTGGATGAACTGGCCACGGCGCTGAATGTGCCCGGCGCGGTCTGGCTGGTCGATCTGCCGGGCGATGGTTCCAACCGCGCTCCGCCCGGCGCGGCGGGCGATCCTTTCGCCGCGTGGCCGCAAGTGCTGGTCGAGGCGGCGCGGGCCTTGCCCAACGTGGTTTTCGCCGGGCACTCCACCGGCGGCATGTATCTGCTCGCCACGCCCGAGCTGGAACGGCACATCGTGGGACTGGCGCTGCTCGATACCGCGCCCGACGCGGCCTGGCACCGCCACTTCGTGGCAATGACCGCGCGGCATCCCTTGCCGGAGGTCGAGGCGGCGACGGCGGTCTATGAACGGGACCGGCGCGACGGGAACATCGCCGCGATCGCGGTCGCCTCGGCGGAATGGAACTTCACCGCGCAAGGGCTCGCCGCCGGCCGCGCGCTGCTGGCGCGAATGCCGTACAACGCCGCCGCCGCGGACTGGTCGGAAGACAACTTCGATCATGTCTACCGCGCGCTCTGGTGGCCGGCGACGCTTCCGGTGCTGGTCCTGGCCGGATCGGACGATCGCATCGTCTGGCAAGGCGGCTGGGGCGAGGATCGCTTCCACACCGCCAACGCGCTATTCCGCGCGATCCCCGGAGGCGGGCATTTCCCCTGGATCGAAAATCCCACAGCGGTCGCGGCCGCGTTCGGGGAACTGGCCGCGCAGGTCCGGCCCGTCTGATCGCGCCGGCCCGGCGCGGCGCCAGGCCACTTTGCCGCTGGCGTCGCCGGCGAAGGCGAGGCAATCATCGCGCATCAGCGACAGGGGCGAAGCTTGGTTGACCTGCAGACCATCGTGGACGAGATCGCGGCGGAAATGGCGCAGGCGACCGAGCGTGGCGCGGTGGCAAGCTATATCCCCGATCTGGCGCGGATCGACCCGGCGCATTTCGGCATCGCGGTGATCGGCCATGACGGCGTATCCTATGCCGCGGGCGATGCCGACACCGCGTTTTCGATCCAGAGCGTCAGCAAGGTCTTCAGCCTGACCATGACGCTGGGCGCAGTGGGCGATGCCTTGTGGCGGCGCGTGGGGCGCGAGCCTTCGGGCAGCGCGTTCAATTCGATCGTCCAGCTGGAGACCGAGCAGGGCATTCCGCGCAATCCCTTCATCAATGCCGGCGCCATCGTCATGTGCGATATCCTGCTCGGCCGTTACGAACCGCGCGAGGCGATTGCGCAGTTCCTGCGCTTCGTGCGCGCGCTGGCCGGCGATGACGGCATCGTCATCGATCACAAGGTGGCCGGCGGCGAGCAGGAAACCGGCTTTCGCAATGTCGCGCTGGCCAATTACATGCGCGCTTTCGGCAATATCCAGCACGCGGTGGACAAAGTGCTGGGCATCTATTTCCACCAGTGCGCGCTGGCGATGAATTGCCGCCAGCTTGCGCTGGCCGGGCGTTTCCTGATGAACGGCGGGCGCAATCCGGCGACGTGCCGCTCGGTCGTCTCGCCGCAGCGGGCGCGGCGCATCCTTTCGCTGATGATGACTTGCGGCCATTACGACGGATCGGGCGAGTTCGCCTTTCGTGTTGGCCTGCCGGGCAAATCGGGCGTGGGCGGGGGCATCCTGGCGATCGTGCCGGGCATCGCCTCGATCGCAGTCTGGTCGCCGGGGCTGAACGAGCGCGGCAATTCGCAGCTTGGCACGCTGGCGCTCGAACGGCTGGTGCAGCGCACCGGCTGGTCGGTGTTCGAGCCTGTCGTGCTGAGCGCGCCCGAGGGTTGAAGGGGGCGGCGAAATGAAAGAAGCCCGGCCGCATCGCTGCGGCCGGGCCCAGGTTGCCGTCGGAGGGCAGGTGCCTCCGGGTCGAAACTCAGAACTTGATCGAGGCCGAGGCCGAAACCGTGGTGCCAAGATCGTAAGTGTTGAATTCAAGCGTGTTCGAGCCGACCTGCTGATACTCGCGGTGGCGCGTGTACAGCAGGTTGCGCGCTTCGAACTTCAGCTCGAATTCCTGGCCAAGGAACTGCACGCCTTCGCGGGCGACGAAATCGAGCTGCCAGCCCGGCCGCTCGATCACGTCGGGCTGCGGCACCGAACCGTTGAGGCCGCGGCTCATCGCGCGTTCGCTGGCATAGCTCAGCAGGATCGTCTGCTGCGACAGGCGCTCGGTATTCTCGAAGCCGAACTGCAGGTTCACCAGGTGGTCCGACTGGCCGGTCAGCGGCGCGCCATCCCGGAAGTAGTCGGTCGCGATGCCCGAGGACGCTGCGTAGACCGCCACCGTATCGCCCGACTGCACCTTGAGCTCGGATTTCGAATAGGTGTAGTTGACGATCGCCACCGCGCGGCGCTGCGAGAACCAGCCGCCCATTTCGGAGAGGTCGAAGTACTTCTGCAGTTCGATCTCGGCGCCGTAGAGCCGGGCTTCGGGCGCGTTGGCATAGCTGGTGACGAGCGAATCGTTCAGCGAGACCACGAAGGCCTCGATCGGCTTGTCGATCTTCTTGTAGAAGCCGGAGATCGACAGGCGCTGTTCCGGCGCGAAATACCATTCCACGCGGGCTTCGCCGTTGTAGAGTTGGCTGTCGGTCAGCAACGGGTTGCCCAGGTATTGCCGGTTGTTTTCCGGGTCGAAATACGGCTGGTAGATCAGTTCGCGGAACTGCGGGCGCGCGATCGTCTTCGAAGCGCTGAGGCGAACCTGCAGATCAGGCTGGACCTGATAGGTCAGCGTCGCGCCCGGCAGCCAGTATTCCTTGCGGAGCGCCGGCGGGTTGTTGAACGTGGGCGGCGTGCTGAACACCTGCACCGCGCTGACCGACTGGCGCGCCTTTTCGAAGCGGACACCCGCATCGAGGCTGAGCGCGTCGGTGATCTGGAAGTTCACCTTGCCGTAGCCCGCGTAGTTGCGCAGCTTGCCTTCGAACGCCGGGCTCGACGTATCGGGCTCGATCAGGTCGATCCCGCCGACGAGTTGCCCGGTCGAACTGTCGACCGTGCCGTTGATCAGGCCGGGCGAAAGCAGCAGGTCCGGGCGCAGCACCGAGGCTTCGACCGGGAACGTGCTCGACGCGCGGAACAGGAACTGGCGGCGCGAGCTGATACGGTCGGTATCGCTGAAGTAGCCACCGACCGTCGCCGAGATCACCGGCGAGACCACGTAGGTCAGGTCGATGCCGCCTGACCACAGCTCTTCGTTGAGATCCGAGAAGGTGACGCTGGCTTCGCCGTTGTTGCCGTTCAGGCGGTTGACGAAGAGCCGGCCGTAAGGGTCGGCCGACGAGTTGGTGCGCACGTATTCGAAGCTGGTCTCGTAAGGTGCTTCACGCTGCGACTTGGCGTAGCCGACGCGCACGTCGACCTGCATTCCAGGCGCCGGCTTGAACTCGCCGACGAGCTGGCTGTCGATCAGCTGCCGCTCATACCAGGCCGTGTCCTGCTGCATGAAATCGGCCGAGGTTTCGTTACGCTGGCCAAGTCCCAGGCGCGTCTGCTTGATGGTGTCGCGGATGTAGAGGTTGGTCCAGCGGATCTTGTTCTCGCCGAATTCGAGGCCGAAGCCGAGCAGGCCGTTGGCGACGATGCGATCATCGGTGCTGATGCGGTTGAAGTTCGTCTGCAGCGTCGAAAGGTCGGCGCTGAGCGAAGTCTGCTGGCGGGCGTCGCGATTGCGCCACTTGTTGCTGAAGCCCGCGGCGGCGATGATGCCCAGCCGGGCCCCGCCAAGATCGAACCCGGTGCCCCCGGAGAGCGAGATCGAATAGGCCGGCGGCAGATCGCGCACGCGCTGCGCGGTGCCCTTGCTGAAGCGCACGAGTTCGCTGCCGATTTCACGGCCGAGATCGACATCGCTGTTCACCAGCGCGCCGCTCTTGAAATAGTCCGTCAGCGCGGGGCCGAAATCGCGGCTGCCGTCATCGAAGCCGGTCCAGTCCGACTTCGAGCCGAAGTAGCTGTAGCCGGTGCGTCCGGTCGTCTCGGAATCGGCGGTGCCGCCGAATGAGATCGACAGGAACGGCTCGCGCGGGACGGCCTTGGTGGTCAGGTTGATCACGCCGCCGCCGAACTCGCCCGGATAGTTCACCGAGTAGCTCTTCTGGACGAGCGAGGATGCGATGACGCCGCTCGGGAAGATGTCGAGCGGCACGACGCGGCGCAGCGGTTCGGGGCTGGGCAGCGGCGAGCCGTTGAGCAGCGCGAGCGAGTAGCGATCGCCCAGGCCGCGCACGTACACGAGGCCGTTGCCGACCACGCTGAGGCCGGTCACGCGGCCCAGCGCGCCGGCGATGTTGCCTTCGCCGGTACGGGCGATTTCTTCAGTGGAAAGGACCGAGATGACCTGGTCCGACGTCTTGACGAGATTGCGGTTGCGCACGCCGGTGACGACGATCTCTCCGCCCGGAACGGAAATGTCGACGGGTTGCGCGGAGGAATCGTCCGCGGGCTGGCCAGCAGTGTCGCCCGTCGGCGGCTGGTCGGTGGACGGTGCAGGTTCCGTCTGCGCAAAGGCCACGGAAGGCGATACGAGTGCCGACGTGGCGAAGAGTGCGCCGGCTAGTCGCGACGTCAAGGACATCGGAATTCCCCTAGTTCCAAATGCAAGGACGGGGGCAGCCCAAACGGCTGCCCCCGCAAAGTCAGGCAGCCCCCTTTCAGGTCGTCGGCAGCGAGGTGCAGGCGCCCGAGTTGCCGGAACCGAAGTTCGCGGTCGCGCTGTTGCAGGTCCAGCCGGCGTACCAGGTGTCCGCGCTGTCCTTGACCGCGCCGACATAAGTCGTCGTGTCGAAGAAGGCCGAGGTCGCCTTGGGGTCGGTCGCGGTGCGGCCGGTTTCGTTCGCACCATTGATGAACAGGCTGGCCAGCGTGCTGGTGAACGTCGAGGTGGTGTTGGCGCCCGAACCGAACATCGTCGAGACCTGGTCAGCGGTGTAGCTGCCCGAGCCGAGGAACTTGGCCGCGTTGCACTGCAGGGCCACCGAGAACGTCTTGAGCGTCGCGGGCGTGCCGCCCGAGCCGTTCATGCGAAGGCACTCGTTGTTCGGCGTGATGATCAGGCCGTTGACCCAGGTGGTGTCCGAGTTGCCGCGCAGCAGGATGGAGGCAAGGTCGTTGCCTTCGTTGTTGCTGCTGGTCTGCGGCTGCAGCGCGGTGAAGTTGGCGACCGCCAGCTTGGTGCGGGGCGTATCGGCCTCGTTGCCGTTGCTGTCGATTTCCATCAGGGCGTCGCCCTGGCCCGAACGCTGGATGAGCAGCGCGTACTGCACGTTCATCTGCGCGCCGGTATCGACGTCAAGGCTGTCGTCGTCGGCGCCGACCGAGATGTAGTACTTCATGTTGGGGCTGCCGCCGAACCATTCCGAACCATCGTCCGAGCTGTTGTAGCTCATGATGTGGTCAAGCGTGGTGCCGCTGCCGATGCCTTCGCCGGTGAGCGACTGCAGCTCGATGTTGGCGCTGAGGATGAAGCCCGAATAGCGGAACTGAACGTACTTCATGGTGCCGGCGTTGTAGGCGCTGTCAGCGCCGCCGAAGCGGGCCGGATCGGTCGAGCCTTCGGTCTGGCGTTCGCAGTTGCCCGAAGCGACGGTGCCGGCGGTGCAGTCGGTGACGGCCGCGCGGCCCATCAGCACGACGCCGCCCCAGTGGCCTTGCGAGGTCTCGCTGACCTGGCCGGTCACGTTGTCGCGGCTGGTGAAGATGATCGGCGAGGTGGCGGTGCCGGCGGCGTTGATCTTGTTGCCGCGATTGACCGCGAGCCACGAAGCGCCGGGCGCGCCGATCAGGATCGCGCCGGGGGCGATCGTCAGCGTGACGTTGGTGTCGGCGGTCAGGTTGCTGGTGGGGCAGCCGACCGTCGAGGTGGCGACGGGCGCGGCCGTGGTCGGAGCGGCGAAGCCGCCGTCGCAGCCGACGTCGACGCGGCCGTTCATCTGGTAGACCAGGCCGGTGATCTTGGGCAGCGAGGTGGAACGGTCGATCAGCTTGGGCAGCGTGCAGACGCGATACGTGCCGGTCGGACCCGAGAGGATGCCGTTGTCGGTGAGCTGGTTCGAAGCGGCGATGGTCGGGCACGACGAAGCGGCTTCGACCAGGCCGGCGCCGGGAGTCGGAGTCGGGCTCGGCGTCGGCGTGGGAGCCGGGTTGTTGATGATCACGTCACCACCGGTTCCGGGTCCGGCAATGTCGCTCGGTCCGCAGCCGGCAAGGGCGAGCGCGCTGCAGCTGACGAGCAGCAAGCCATGGATATTCTTCACGATGAATCCCCCATTTTCTGGTCGAATGACGCAGCGACTCCGTCGTCGCTAGCCGGCGTGTAGAACTGGGGGGTGACAGTTTGTTGGCGGTATCGTGACAGTTTCGTGGACTTATGTGACTGGCATGTGACTATCGGCGCGCGATTATCGCATCCGGGCGGGAAGCAAATGGGCCGGCTCAAGCTTCGACTCGCCGAATCACGTTCGAATCAGTCTAACATTGCAATTTTATGACAGTTGCGTCATTTTGTTGCGATCCGGCGTAAATCGGCGGACAAATGCTCGCATGGAAGTGGATATTGGGAGAACGATCATGTCGGCCACCGCACTTATCGCCAGCGCACTCATCGCGCAGTCGGCGTTCTCGATGGCAATGGATACGCCGGTCGAGCAGAAGAACGACATCGCCACCGTCGAACTGCAGGCGGGCCAGCCGACCGAGGCCATCCGCAAGCTGGAGGTCGCCGCTTCGGACGATCCGGCCACGCTCATCAATCTCGGCACCGCCTATGCGCGCACCGGCATGACCGACAAGGCGATCGCCGCCTATCGCGCCGCGGTGGCGACGGACGTGCGCTATGACTTGCAACTGGCCGACGGCACCTGGATGGATTCGCGCCGGGCCGCGCGCAACGCGCTGCAGGACCTGCTGCGGGCCAACACCATCGCCGCGCGCTGAAGCGAGGCATTATATTTAACCGGATCGCCGGGCAGGAGCGGGGCTGCCCGGGTCCGGTCAGCCAGGCGGCGAAGCGCTCGCCCTTCGGAAAAAGTCGCGGCAGGCGGTGTGCCACGCAGCGCATCGCCGCATCGGTTCGAGCCCTGATCCCCGCCAATCGGCCTCACCACGCGGCCCCGTCACGGGGTCGCGTGGTGACGGCTTAGTCACAATGCTGTCATGAGATTAGCGCATCGCGCCCCAAACGGAGGCTGCGGTGATTCGTCCCAATACTATGATTTCGCGTGAATTCCGGCGTTTTTTCAGCGCCTTGGCATCGATGTTCGGCCTTGCCGCGACGTCGGCGGCGCAAGCCCAGGCCGTGGCGGGCGGCGATCCCGCCGGCAGCGGGCCGATCGTGGCCGCGCTGGGCTGGCTTCAAGGCACCTTATTGGGTAATGTCGCCACCGCGGTGGCCGTCATGGCCGTGGCGGCGGTAGGATTCATGATGCTGACGGGACGGATGAACTGGCGCTTCGGCGCGACGGTCATCATCGGCTGCTTCGTTCTGTTCGGGGCGGGCGCGATCGTTTCGGGCATCCAGTCGGCAGCGGCGGGCTGATGGCTCTCGCCCGCTATCCGGTCCACCGCGCGCTGACCCGGCCGCAGATGTTCGCCGGCGTCACCTACAGCTACTTCATCATCAATGCCGCGGTGACGACCGAGATCTTCCTGATCACCAAGAGCTTCTGGGCGCTGCCCGCCGCGGTGGTGATTCACGGCATCGGCTATCTCGCCTGCCTGCGTGAGCCCCGGGTCTTCGACCTGTGGATCGCCAGGGTCAGCAAATGCCCGCGCGTGCCCAACTGGCAACGCTGGGGCTGCAACAGCTACGCTGCCTGAGGAGAACGACCAAGATGGCCAAGCGCACGTTCGGCGGCCTTAGCGGATGGGGCAGGAAGGAATCGCTGGCGGGGGACCGCCTGCCGTACCTTGCCCTGGTGGACGAGAACGTCGTGCTGCTGCGCGATGGCTCGGTAATGCTATCGCTGATGGTGCCGGGCTTCGCGTTCGAGACCGCCGACACCGACGAACTGAACGCCCACGCGGCGACGCGCGAAGTGCTGCTGCGCTCCTCGCTCGACGCGCGCTTCGTGCTGTATCACCATGTGATCCGCCGCCGCGTGCAGATCGAGATGGAAGGCAACTTCGACGATCCGCTCGCCGCGCATATCGATGCGCGCTGGCGGGCGCGGACCGCTTCGGGCGCGCTTTACGTCAATGACCAGTTCGTCACGCTGGTGCGCCGTCCCGCGCGCGGCAAGGCGGGCTGGGCGGACCGGCTCTCGCGCCTGCTCAAGCGCGGTGTCGGCACGGGCGGGCAGGGGCCGGTGGAGGCCGATCCCGCCGATGTCCGCGCGCTGCGCGCCGCCGCCAGCGCGATGACCGCCTCGCTTGGCGCCTATGGCGCGCGGATGCTCGGCGATTACGCCGGCGCGGCCGGCGAGTGCTCCGAAGTGCTGGAACTGCTGTCGGCGCTCTACAATGGCGAGATGCGCCCGGTGCGCCGCCCGGTCGAAGGCACCGACATCGGCCACATGTTGCCCTACCGCCGGGCCAGCTTCGGCCTCGATGCGATGGAGCTGCGCGGCTCGGCCGGGGTGAGCTTCGCCTCGCTCGTCAGCCTCAAGGATTACCCGGACACCACCGCGCCCGGCCTGACCGACGCCTTGCTGCGCCTGCCCGCCGAACTGGTGCTGACGGAAAGCTATGCCCCGTGCGACCGGCAGGTGGCGCGTGAGCGCATCGATCTGGCGATCCGCCGGCTGAAGTCCGCCGACGAGGAAGCCATGGGCGAGCGGCGCGAGATGATGTCCGCGCGCGATGCGCTGGGCACTGGTGCGGTCGGCTTCGGCGATCATCACCTCTCGGTGCTGGTGCGCGCCGAGACGCTGGCCGCGCTTGACCTCGCGACCGCGTCCTGCGCCGCCGCGCTGGCCGATGTCGGCGCGGTCGCGGTGCGCGAGGACGTGAACCTGGAGCCGGGCTTCTGGGGCCAGCTTCCCGGCAACGAAGGCTTCATCGTGCGTCGCGCGCTGATCTCCAGCGCCAACATGGCCTGTTTCGGCTCGCTCCACGGCTTCGCCATGGGGCAGGCGAGCGGCAATCACTGGGGCGACGCGGTGACGCTGCTGGCGACGACCAGCGCGACGCCGTTCTTCTTCAACTTCCACCAGGGCGATCTGGGCAATTTCACCGTCATCGGGCCTTCGGGCTCGGGCAAGACGGTGGTGATGAACTTCCTGGCCGCGCAGGCGCAGAAGTTCAGCCCGCGCACGATCCTGTTCGACAAGGATCGCGGCGCCGAAGTGTTCCTGCGCGGTATCGGCGGCAATTACAGCCGCATCGTCGCCGGCCAACCGACCGGGTTCAACCCGCTGGCGCTGCCCGACAACGCGGTGAATCGCGCCTTCCTGCGTGACTGGCTGGGCGTGCTGCTGAAGGCCGGCGGGCCGGAGGAGCTTTCGATCATCGCCGGCGCGGTCGATGCCGCGTATGCCAACGATCCCTCGCTGCGCCGCCTCTCGCATTTCCGCGAACTGCTGGCCGGATCGCGCCGGCCCGAGCCGGGCGACCTGGCCAGCCGGCTCGATGCCTGGATCGCCAATGGCCCCAACGGCGGCGGCGAGCATGGCTGGCTGTTCGACAATGCCGAGGACCGGCTGGACCTGACCGCGCGCAAGCTGGGCTTCGACATGACCGCGCTGCTGGAGAACCCGCGCCTGCGCACGCCGGTGATGATGTATATCTTCCACCGGATCGAGGAGCGGCTCGATGGCGAGCCGACGATGATCCTGATCGACGAGGGCTGGAAGGCGCTTGACGACGAGGTCTTCGCCGCGCGCATTCGCGACTGGCTCAAGACGCTGCGCAAGCGCAACGCGCTGGTCGGCTTCGCCACCCAGTCCGCGCGCGACGCGCTCGATTCGAAGATCGCCACCGCGCTGGTCGAGCAGACCGCGACGATGCTGTTCATGCCCAACGCCCGCGCGCGCTATGAGGACTATTGCGAAGGCTTCGGCCTGACCGAGCACGAGCTGGACGTGATCCGCACGCTGCCCGCGCACAGCCGCTGCTTCCTGATCCGCCAGTCCGATGCCTCGGTGGTCGTGCGGCTGGACCTTGCGGGGATGCCCGAAGTGCTGACGGTGCTTTCGGGCCGCGAAAGCACGGTGCGCAAGCTTGACACCTTGCGCGAACGCTATGGTGACGAGCCTTCCGCCTGGTATCCGCTGCTGACCGGCGCCAACTGGCCCGGCGATGCCCCCGATGGCTTCGCGGACGGCGCGATCTGGACCGAGGCCGCCGAATGAGCGCTTGCGAACAACTCGCCGCCGATGCCTCGGCCGGGGTGGCCCCGGCACTGCGCGCGGTCGATTGCCTCGCGGGCGAGATGACCGCGGCCACGTTCGGCCGCCTGTTCGGCGAGCACGGGGCGATGGCCCCGGTGCTGACCATCCTGCTGACGCTGTACATCGCCTTCTTCGCGATTTCGCTGCTCACCGGCCGATCGAGCCTGAGCATCTCGGCGCTGACGCCCCGGATGCTGACGCTTGGCCTGGTGCTGACGTTCGCGACGAGCTGGATCGCCTATCAGGGGGTGATGTGGAATCTCGCGGTCGGCGGGCCGGACTGGATCGCCTCGTCGCTGATGGGCGCGGACGGTTCGGCGACGCAGATCTTCGGCGATCGCATCGACGTGGTGTTCAATGCCATCGCGCAAGTGGCGGAAACCAGCGGCGGCAGCGGCGGGCAGGCTGGCGCCGGGTCGGCCGCGGCCGCCGCGCAAGGCATGTTCACCCCTTCCAGCGTCATGTGGCTGGGCGCGCTGATGCTGCTGCTCGGCACGGTCGGCATCCTGCTGACCGCGCGGATCGCGCTGGCGGTGCTGATGGCGCTGGGCCCGATCTTCGTCGTCATGGCGCTGTTTTCCGGCACGCGCGGGCTGACCGCCGGCTGGCTGCGCGGCGTCGCGCTGACGGCGCTGACGCCGCTGTTCGTCGTGCTGGGCGGCGGCATCACGCTGGAACTGCTGGTGCCGATCCTCCAGGAACTGACGCAGACCGCCGGTGAAGTCGATGGCCGGGCGGCCATGGCGCTGTTCCTGGTGGCGGCGGTGCATCTGGCGCTGATGGGCATGGTGCTCAAGGTCGCGGGCACGCTGGTTTCGAACTGGGACGTGTTCGGGCTGGGCAAGTCGGACAAGACGCCGTCGGCCGATGCCGGCATGGTCGCTTATGGCGCCGCGATGGCGAACGCGGCGGCTGGTGTGGCACCCGTCGGCGCGGCGGCCGCGCCGGCCACCGCGCCGCGCCGCGCCGCCGTGGTCACGGCCGCATCGGCGGCGGCGATGGCCGATGCCGGGCCCGCCGGCGAGGCTCCCGCCCGCGCGGGGGAGCGGCGCACGGTGGTGACGCAAGTGGTCGGCGGCGGGATCGAGCCGATGGCGCCGCGCGGTGAAGCGCGCGCGCGCGGCATCGGCAGCCGTTTCCGCAATGCCTCGAACGATACTGGCAAGCGCCAGTCGCAGGAGATGATACGATGAACCGCGGCAAGTTTCCCGCCGCCAGGATTCCCGCCGTCACGATTTCGGCCGCCACGGTGCTTGCCGGCGCCGCGCTGCTCGCGTTGGCCGGCCCTGTCCATGCCGACGAGCGGCTGACGGAACGCCTTTACAGCGAAAACGAAGTCGTGCGGATCGACGGCAAGCTGGGCGTCCAGGCGACGATCGCGTTCGACGAGAACGAATCGATCGAGAATGTCGCGGTCGGCGATTCGCAGACCTGGCAGATCACCCCCAACAAGCGCGCCAATCTGCTGTTCGTGAAACCGCTGGAAGCCGGCGCGCGCACCAACATGACGGTGGTGACTGACAAGCACACCTATTTCTTCGATCTTATCGCCTCGGCCAAGGCGCGGCCGCTCTATATGCTGCGGTTCACCTATCCGAAGGAAAAAACCCCGCCGGCCGAACTCGCCGGGCTGACGGCGGCCGAGCAGGCGGCGCTGACCGCCGATGCCGGGCAGGCGCCGGTCGATCCAGCCATGCTCAACTTCGCGTGGAAGCGCGACGGCGATTCGCGCATCCAGCCTTCGCGGATTTATGACGACGGCAACGCGACCTACCTGCTGTGGGCCGACAAGCAGGCCGTGCCCGCGATCCTGGTGCGCAACGAAAAGGGCGATGAGGGCCCGATCAATTATGCCGTGCGCGGCAACACCATCGTGATCGACGATGTGCCCCGCACGATCCTGCTGCGCGCGGGCAAGGCGCGCGCGATGCTGGAGAATACGCGGCCCGAACCGGCCGCCGCGCCCATCACCACGCCCGATGCGGCCCCGGCGCCGGAACCCCCCGGGCCAGCGCCCACAACACCCGCCGATCCCGCCGCCACCACAGGCGTCGCCGCCGCTTCCCAACCCGTTGCTCCGGCCTTGAAGGAGGACTGATCCATGGCGCCCAATGCCGCATTCCGTGAACGCCTCGATCCCGCGGAAAACCGCGATCCGCGCGAAGGCGAAGGGGCAGAGGTCATCGATCTGGCCACGCGCAATGTCCTGCCCACCGTCACCCAGCGCAAGAAGGCGGACGGGCTGGGCCTGGCCGCCGGCGTCCTGATCGTCGCCGCGCTGGGCGGGGTAACGCTGTGGTCGATGGATGCCGCGCGCACTGGCCCGGCCAATAACGCGCCCGCGCCTGCCGCGCCCCAGGCCGCGCCCGTGCCGGCCGGCGTGGTCGCGGCGCCGGCCGCGCCCGGCCGGGCCGCGGCGCCCGCGCCGCTCGCCGCCCCCGCGCCGCAGCCGGTGCTGGCCGCGCCGCCGCAATCGCTGGTCGCCACCGCGCCCGCTTCCAATCCCCATGCCAGCCCCACCGTGGTGTTCGATGCCGGCGGCAATCCGGTGGCCATCGCCGCGCCGGGCGCCTCGGCCGACGGCAAGGGCGCTGGCAACCCGAACGATGATTTCGCCTCGCGCATCGGCGGCGTCGGCGGCGGCGCGGCCACCGCCAGCCGATCGTTCGACCCGGCAACCACGGTGACGCAAGGCACGCTGATCCCGGCGGTGCTGGAAACCGCGATCGATACCGATGTGCCCGGCTATGTCCGCGCCATCGTCAGCACCGACGTGCGCAGCTTCGATGGCAAGCGCGTGCTCGTCCCGCGGTCCTCGCGCCTGATCGGCCAGTACAAGAGCGGCCTGACCGCCGGCCAGAAGCGTGCCTACGTCATCTGGACCCGGCTGATCCGGCCCGATGGCGTCTCGGTCAACATCGGCTCGCCCGCGATCGCCTTCGGCGGCGAAACCGGCCTGCCGGGCAAGGTCAACAGCCACTTCTTCGAACGCTTCGGCTCGGCCATGCTGCTCTCGGTGGTTGGCGGGCTTTCGACGATCACGGGCAATGCCGGCGTGGTCATCGCCGGTGGCGGCCAGTCGGCGGCGGCGGCGGCGGTCCAGCAGGGCGGGCAGGTGGGGCCGACCATCCGCGTGCGCCAGGGCGAACCGATCCGGGTGTTCACGGCCAAGGATCTCGATTTCTCCAAGGTCTCGTGATCCGTGGCGGCGGAGGTCCATCCGATCCAGCCGGGGGCCGGCCTGACCGCGAAGGCTTTGGCGGATAACGCGATGCAGGGACCGCGCAGTGTCTATCTCGACGCTTATCTGGCGCCGCTGCGGCCGTGGCTGGAACGCGAGAGCGTGACCGAGATCCTGGTCAACCGGCCGGGCGAGGTCTGGATCGAGGATGCCGAGCATCCCGGTATGCAGCGCATCGACGTGCCTGAAATGGACAACCAGCTGCTCCAGCGGCTGGCCGAGCAGGTCGCGCGCATCAGCCACCAGGGCATCAATCGCGAGCATCCGCTGCTGGCCGCGACGCTGCCCGGCGGCGCGCGCATCCAGCTTGTCGGCCCGCCCGCGACGCGCGCGAACTGGGCGCTGGCGATCCGCCGCCATCGCCTGCTCGACTTGCCGCTCGACGCTTACGATCGCGGGCCGATCGTGCCGCAGGTCGAGCCGCCGATGCCCGATGCCATGGCCGAGCCGATCGCCTTCCTGCGCGATGCGATCCGGCGGCGGCGCACGATCCTGATCTCGGGCGGCACGTCCACCGGCAAGACCACGTTCCTCAACGCCATGCTGCGCGAGATTCCCTCGCACGAGCGCGTGGTGCTGGTGGAGGACACCGCCGAGCTGCGCTTGCCGGGCGCCAACGGCGTCGGCCTGATCGCGGTGAAGGGCGAGCTGGGCGAGGCCAAGGTCTCGGCCAACGACCTGCTGCAATCGGCGCTGCGCCTCCGGCCCGATCGCATCGTGCTGGGCGAGTTGCGCGGCAGCGAGACGGTGAGCTTCCTGCGCGCGATCAACACCGGCCATCCCGGCTCGTTCTCCACGGTCCACGCCAACACGCCGCGCGGCGCGCTGGAGCAGATCGCGCTGATGTCGATGCAGACCGGCATCGGCCTGACGCGAGCCGAAACGCTGGAATACGCGGCGTCGGTGATCGACATCGTCGTCCAGCTTGACCGGATCGAGGGCAAGCGCGGCATCTCCGAAATCGCCGAGAGCCGCACGCTGGTGGCCTGATCGCCGCGCCGGGCGGCCTTGCCCGGACATCGCTGATGACAGCGCCGCGCCAAGGGCATATAGGCCCGCCGCGATGGAAGCTTTCCGCGCCTTCCTGTTGCGCCATCGCGTGGCGGCCATCCTGCTGGCCATGGCCGCGCTGTGCCTGAAGGCCGTGGTGCCGGCGAACTATATGGTCTCGCAGACTTCGCGGACGATCACGGTCGCGTTGTGCCAGGATGCCAGCGGCGGCGTGGGCTATCACCAGCTCGTCATTCCGATCGATACCAAGTCGGATCATCCGGCGGCCAAGGGCGAATGTCCGTTCACCGCCTTGTCGATGGCCTCGCTGGGCGGGGCCGATCCGGTCCTGCTGGCGCTGGCGCTCGGCTTCATCCTGCTGCTCGGCTTCGCGCCGGTCCGCGCATGGCCGGCAAGGCGCCGCGCCTATCTGCGCCCGCCGCTGCGCGGGCCCCCGGCGACCGCCTGACCCGCTGATCCGCTGTTTCCCGAAGTGGCGCGTGCGCGAGGGATATCCCGCGCGCACCGCCAGCGATCGCCGCACCGCCCGTCGGGCGCGATGATCGCCAGCGGTTTCGGCCCGACACGCCCGGAAATCCGCAAATACCAGGAATGATCATGAAGACTTCGCACCTTGCCGTCGCCGCCATGCTGGCGGCGATGTCCGCGCCCGCGCTTGCCCAGGAGCAGGCCGAAAGCGCCCCTGCCACCGCCGACGGCGCCGCATCCGCAGAGGATGCCGCCATGCTGCCCACAGTGACCGTCAACACGGATGCCGCGCCGCGCACGATCACCTCGGCGCCGCTCAACGGTTCGATCCTGAAGCAGGACCGGCTGCGCCAGGGCGCCGTCGGCTCCAGCGACACCGCCGCCCTGCTGACCGGCCTGCCCGGCGTGAGCGCCAATTCGGGCGGCGGCTTTTCCTCCATGCCGGTGCTGCGCGGCCTGTCCGAGCAGCGCGCGCGCATCGTTATCGACAATGTGCCGATCGACGTGGCCTGCCCCAACGACATGAACTCGCCGCTGTCCTACACCGATCCGCAGACGATCGCCGCGATCGCGGTGGTGCCCGGGGTCTCGCCGGTCAGCATGGGTGGGGACAATATCGCCGGCGTCATCAGCGTGGAAAGCGCCATGCCGCGCTTTGCCGGCGATGGCGGCACCCTGATCGGCGGCGAGGCGTCGGCGTTCTATCGCGGCAATGGCGATGGCTTTGGCGGCGCGCTGTCGTTGACCATGGCCGGGCGGCACCTCAGCGCGACTTACACCGGCTCCTACACCCGGTCGGACAACTACAAGGGCGGCGGTGACCGGGGGACCGTGCGCTCCACCGAATTCGCCAAGACCGACCATGCCCTGGCGCTCGCGGCGCAAGTCGGCGGCGGGATTTTCGAGATCAAGGGCGGCTACCATTTCTCGCCCTACGAAGGCTTCGCCAACCAGTACATGGACATGACCTCGAACAGGTCATGGTTCGTGCAGAGCCGGTATCGCGGGGTGTACACCTGGGGCGATGTCGATTTCACCGCCAGCTATCGCGACACCGATCACGAGATGAACTTCCTGGCCGACAAGCTGCCGGGCGCCATGCCGATGAACACCGAAGTGCATACCTTCACGTCCGCGCTCAAGCTGGACTTGCCGGTTTCGGCGAAGGACACGCTGCGTGTGGGCGGCGATTACCATCACCAGTGGCTGGATGATTACTGGCCGCCGGTCGCCGGCTCGATGATGATGGGGCCGACCCCCTACATCAATATCGCCGGCGGCCGGCGCGACCGCTTCGGCCTGTTCGGCGAATGGGAAGCGCAGTGGTCGCCCGCCTTCTCGACGTCGATCGGCGCGCGCCTTGACCGCGTGACCACGAACACGGGCGATGTCCAGCCTTACGGCACCGGCATGATGAACATGGCCGATGCCATGGCCGCCAGCGCTTTCAACGCCGCCGATCGCCATCGTGCCGACAACAACTGGAGCGCGACCGCGCTGGCAAGCTGGGCGGCGGCCGACGGCGTGGCGATCGAGCTGGGCTATGCCCACAAGGCGCGCTCGCCCAACCTCTATGAGCGCTATGCCTGGGGACGCGGCGCGATGGCGAGCCAGATGATCGGATGGTATGGCGATGGCAACGGCTATGTCGGCGACATCGACCTGAAGCCCGAGCGGGCCGACACGCTCAGCGCGGCCTTGCGGCTGAGCCTGCCGGGCGGCGCGAGCTTCAAGCTTTCACCCTACTACACGCATGTTGACGATTATATCGACGCGGCCTTCGTGCAGGATCTCACCGACATGATGGGGATGCCCAGCGGCTTCGTGCAGCTTCGCTTCGCCAACCAGCAGGCTGAATTCCATGGCATCGACGCTTCGGCCAGCCTGCCGCTCGCCCGGCACGACAACGGCGCCACGACCCTGGCCGCCAGCGCGAGCTGGGTGCATGGCCGGAACCTGTCCGACAAGGGGCCGCTCTATCACCAGATGCCGTTCAACGCGAAAGTGACGCTCGATCACGCGAGCGGGCCGTTCGAGGCCGGGGCGGAGGTGGAATTCGTCGCGGACAAGACCCGCGTCGATGCCACGCGCCACGAACCGCGAACCGCCGGCTATGCGCTGGTCAACCTGCGCGTGGCCTATACGCTGGCACGCGTGCTCCAGGGCGTGAAGCTGAGCGTGGAAGCCAGGAACCTGTTCGACAAGGGCTATGACTTGCCGCTGGGCGGCCAGTCGCTGGGCGACCTGAAGGCCACCGGCATCCTGCGCCCGGTTCCCGGTCAGGGGCGTTCGGTCAACCTGCAGCTCAGCACCCGGTTCTGAGCGGGCGATGCCCGCCGCCGCCGAATGGTCCGACGAGGGGGAAGCCCGCTTCGTCGGTGCGGTTCGGGGCGGCGGGTGCCGATGCGATGGCGCGGCGTTGGCATTCCGCGGTGGCGGTTCGCCACCGCGCGGCGGCTTTTACGCCTCGGCGATGACTTTCACCATCCAGCCCAGGCCCAGCCAGTCGGCAAGCTGGCGCAAGTCCTTGCCGATGCCGTTGGAATAGAGCGCCTGCATGTCATCGTCGAGCACGAGGACAAGCTGGCCGTCTTCCAGCAGCAGACTGGTCTGGGCCAGGGCGGGGCCGGCGCAGCCGGTCAGGCGGCGGCACAGACGTACGGCCAGGCCCCAGCCGATCGCCTGGTTGAGGTCCGCCTCGCTGGCCAGCATGGCGAATTCGGGCGGAATCGCGGTCAGCCCGGAATTGGCGAAGACGGTCATCGCCATCATCGCCCGGCCGCGCGCGTCCAGGCCGATCCAGCGCTTGCGCAGCGCCCAGGCCATCGCCTGCTCGGCCCGCATGTTCGGCTCGCTGCGCATCGCGGCCAGCGCGAGCATGGTCGCGGCAAGGCGCAAGTGGGCATCGGCGGCGCCATCGGCATAGATCGGCGCGGTCCAGCGCGCGACCGCCTCGGCATCGCCCGGCGCGACCAGCGAGGTGCGTGCGAAGGCGGTGATGCCGGCCAGCATCGGATCGGCCGCGCGCGTTTCGGCATCGAGCTGGGCGTAAAGCAGCCCTTCGCGCAGGCCCCACGAGGAAAAGACGATGACCGAAGGCTCGATTCGCTCGACCAGCTGGCCCAGCAGCGCGGCGGCATCGGGCAGGGTGGCCAGGCGCGAGGCGGAAATGCGCGGATCGGGGCTGTCCATCTTGCCCTTTTCCAGCGCCCGGCAAATCCGCAGCGCGATATCGGGGGCAAGCTCGAACCCGTGCGGATCGTCCAGCGGCCAGTCCAGTTCGCGCATCGCCTGCAAGGCCAGCGCGCGCCACGATCCGCCGACGATGAACAGCGGGCGGCCCCTGCCGTTCTTCCAGCCCGCGCCGGCAAGCCCGGCCTTCACCGTCGCGGCGAAGCGCGCCGGGCCGGCGGCGCGCAGATCGGCAAGCCGCAGCGTGCCCAGCGGCATGGTGATGCCACCGCTGCACACGTCTCCATCCACTGCCACCAGTTCCAGGCTGCCGCCGCCCAGATCGCCCACCGTGCCGCTGGCGCCGGGAAAGGCGGCGATGACGCCGGTGGCGCTGGCGCGGGCTTCCTCCTCGCCCGAGAGCAGGCGGGGATTGAGCCCCAGCGCGCGCACGGCGGCGAGGAATTCGTTGCCGTTTTCCGCATCGCGCGTGGCGGCGGTGGCGACGCATTCGATCCGGTCCACCCCCAGCAGGTCCAGCATCGTGGCAAAGCGCCCGAGCGCGGAAAGCGCCGCGCTCATCGCCTTGTCCGACAGCCGCCGGGTCCTGGCCAGATCCTTGCCCAGCCGGGCGCTGACCTTTTCGTTCAGGATCACGACGGGCGCGCGCGGCGGGCCGTTGTAGACGACCAGCCGGACCGTGTTCGATCCGATATCGATGATGGCGCGCTTGTCGCTCATGACGGTGTCGGCGATTCCCTCGGTCCCGGCTTCCCGGTCGCCTATGTCAGATATTGCCGCGGCGAAGCGAGAGCTTGGGCACTTTTCTTCCACTGGCAAGTGACGCACCCCGTCCCGAAAGCGAAGGATTGGTCATGAAATAGCGGTGGAGGTTGAACGGGTTCTCGGTCTCGCCAACGCGTTCGTACGTACCGTCGGGCTCCAGGATCCAGCTTTGCTCGGTATCGAGCAGGTTGGCCAGCATGACCTGGCCCAGCACCTGATCGTGCACCGTCTTGTTGCGGATGGGCACCAGCAGTTCGACGCGCCGGTCAAGGTTGCGGCTCATCCCGTCGGCCGAGGTGATGAACACCCTGGCGCGGCGGTTGGGCAGTTCCGCGCCGTTGGCAAAGGCCCAGATGCGGCCATGTTCCAGGAACCGGCCGATGATCGACTTGACCATGATGTGCTCGGAAAGCCCCTCGATCCCCGGCCGCAGGCAGCAGATCCCGCGCACCACCAGGATGATCTCGACGCCGGCCTGGCTGGCGGCATAGAGCCGGTCGATCAGCTCGGGATCGGTAAGCGAGTTCATCTTGGCCCAGATCGCGGCGGGCTTGCCGGCGCGGGCATGGGCGATCTCGTCGTCGATCGCCTCGTACAGCGTTGCGCGCAGGCTGATCGGTGAGATCGAGAGCAGCTCTGTGCGCTTGGGCTCGACATAGCCGGTGATGAAGTTGAACAGCCGGCCGGCATCGCGCCCCGCCTTGGGATCGGCGGTGAAATAGGACAGGTCGGTATAGATGCGTGCCGTCACCGGGTGATAGTTGCCAGTGCCGAAATGGCAGTAGGTGCGGTAGCTGTCGCCTTCGCGGCGCACCACCATCGAAACCTTGGCGTGCGTCTTCCAGTCGACGAAGCCGTAGATCACCTGCACGCCCGCGCGTTCGAGCTGGCTGGCCCAGAGCAGGTTCTGCTCCTCGTCGAAGCGGGCCTTCAGCTCGACCACGGCGGTGACGGACTTGCCCGCGTCGGCCGCCGCGATCAGCGCGGCGATCACCGCCGATTGCTTGCCCGCGCGGTAAAGCGTCTGCTTGATCGCCACCACGTCGGGATCGGCGGCGGCCTGGCGCAGAAAATCGATCACCACCTCGAACGTCTCGTAGGGGTGCTGGATGACGATGTCCTTCTCGCGGATCGCCGCGAAGCAATCGCCGTCATGCTCCAGGATGCGCTCGGGATAGCGCGGGCTGTAAGGCTCGAACTTCAGCTCGGGCCGATCCTCGTCAGCGATCGCGGACAGGCCGGAAAAGCCGATCAGCCCGCCCGTCTTGATCACCAGCGCGCGATCGAGGCCAAGCTGGCTGCGCAGCAGATCCTCGGCCGCCGGATCGAACTTGCCCTGAAGCTGCAGGACGATGATCAGGCCGCGCCGCCGCCGCTGGATGGCGGTGCGGTAATAGCGCACCAGATCCTCGGCATCCTCCTCGATCTCGATGTCGCTGTCGCGCAGGATGCGGAACACGCCGTGCCCGTTCACGCGAAAGCCGGGGAAGAGCTGGGCGGCGTGGCGGCAGATCAGGTCTTCCACCGAGATGTAGATCGCTTCCTCTCCGGGCACGCGCACGAAGCGCGACAGGGCCGAGGGGATCAGCACCATTTCCATCACCGGCGCATCGTCGGCGATGCGGGTGAGCGAGAACAGCACGCCGATGCCCTGGTTGGCGACGAAGGGGAAGGGGTGCGCCGGATCGATCGCCTGGGGGGTGATCACCGGCATGATGTGTTCGAGGAAATAGTCCTTGAGCCAGCGCTCACCGGCATGGCCCAGCCGCTCCTCGCCGATGACCCGGACGCCTTCGGCCGCGAGCAGCCGCTTCAGGTCTTTCCAGGCATCCTGCTGCATCCGTTCGAGCTTGAGCACTTCCTCGTGAATCGCGGCAAGCTGCTGCGAGGGCGTCATCCCGTCGATCGAGATTTCCTCGATCTGGCGGCGCACCTGCCCGGCCAGGCCGGCCACGCGCACGGTCAGGAACTCGTCGAGATTGCTGCCCGAGATCGAAAGGAAGCGCAGCCGTTCCAGCAGCGGGTAATTGGCGTTGGTCGCTTCGGCCAGGACGCGCTCGTTGAACGCCAGCCAGCTCAGTTCGCGGTTGAAATAGCGGGCCGGGGTCGTGCTGATCGCGGCCGCGGCCGTTTCACTGTCCGTCGCGTTCGATTCGCGTGCTTCAAGCATGTCCTTCGTTTTCACCGCCCGCCTTTGTCATCCCGCTATGAAGGTTTTGCTGCAAAGATCGCATAAACGTCAAAAAGCGCTACCTGAAAGCCCCGCCCTGTTCGGGTAGTGTCTCAGTTTGAATTTTCTTCCCCGCGCTTTTTGTAGGGACCGCGCTTCGCGGGAGCCGGGGCCATCTCGTCGATCTTAGCGACGATATCTTCAAGCGACCACAGCCGATCCGTGATGCCAGCGGCCATCGCAGGCGACATGCGCAGCGTTTTGTGGATGCGGCAGAAGTTATAGAATGCGAAATATAGCGCCAGCGCATGAATGTGGTTGTCGAGCTTCTTCGAGAACGCATTCGTCAACCGGGTGAAGCGGCGGTTCTGCATACGGATCGACAGGTTCATGCGTTCGACGTGCGACGTGCTGACATGGGCGAAGTCGGGATTGCCTTCGCGGCGGATCTTCTTCGCGCCGATGCAATCAGCGGGGCTGTAGCGGCCCGGAGCGGCGATCGTGGGGCCGTAGAGCTTTACAAGCTGCGCATAGTCCACATCGCAACCGAATGCACCTTCCACGGCCTCGACGTAGGCGCGGTGGCCATCAGTGGTAAGCTGAACGCGGTTCGAGAGGCGCGAGCGCAGGTCGTCCATGAGGATGATCGCGCTTTCGCTGGAACGGTCCCCGACGAAGTAGGACACCATCAGCTTCGTGTCAGCATCCAGGGCGGTCCAGCTCCACACGTCGCCAGCGCCTTCAGGGGCGCCCTTCGCTGTCGCTACGTTCTTCTCCTTGGCGTAGCAGAACGACCAGATTTCATCGCACTGGATACGGCTCGCCTTCACGTTGCGCACATGCTCGTCATGCAGCGCAAGGGAAGCTTCCCCGGCTTCCACCAGCAACTTCGAAACGGTGTTGATCGACACGTCCGCAACGCGGCTGATCGAGCGCATGGACGAGCCCTCGCACAGCATGGCGAGGATTTGCGTGCGTTTGGCGAGAGGAAGCTTGTTCATGCCCATTTTCATACTGAACTTATTAGCGATATGCAAGCATAAAGCGTAACCTACTTGGAGCTTTTCTCCTGATACTTAAAGGATTGACCGATTCACTTAAAGCCTTCATATCTCTCCGCATGGCCTCACGCTTTTCTGGACCCGGCAAGCCACGCACTGCCGACGATTGGCTTCACCTTGAATGGGACTTGGCCAATTTATTTTCTGGCGCTCCCGTGAACGAGGAAGACCTTTTCGCCGGTCGCTCCACCGAAGTGAAGCGCATCCTTGAAGCCGTGGTTGAACGATCAAGGCATGTCATTCTCTACGGAGAACGTGGGGTAGGAAAGACTTCCCTCTCCAATATTTTTTGGAGACGATACAACACGATGTTGAAGTCGATGCTTGTTGCTCGTGTTCAAGCCGATCCATCTGATAACTTCACAAGCCTTTGGAATAAGGCGATCGACGAATTGGCTTCAACTGCACGGCAGAGTGACCGCTATGATTTAACTCCGCTCGACACGAACACATCAATGGACAATCCAGATATTGTCCGGCGAGAGCTCCAAAAATGTCGTGCGGATGCCACGCCCATCATCATAATTGACGAATATGATAAGCTTAGCGACGGAAATGCCCGTCTATTAACTGCAAATGTAATCAAATATCTGTATGACTATTCTGCAAATGTCACCATCATTCTCGTTGGCGTAGCCGAGGACATTGTGTCCTTGATTGAGGACCACCAGTCGATAGATCGGGCGATTTCCCAGATTAAGCTCAATAGAATGAGCGATTTTGAACTCAATGAAGTCATTGACAAGCGCCTGTCTAAAACTGTGATGAAGATCAGCGGGGATGCTCGCTGGACCATTGTGACCTTGTCACGGGGCCTTCCATATTTTACGCAGATGCTCGGTAAATATTCAGCGGTTCAGGCTGCGAAAAGGCGTAGCTTAAAGATTGACGTTGAGGACGTAGAGGCGGCAATGGACACGTTCATTGTTGATAGCGAAGAAAAGATGCAGGAAGCCTACAGAAAGGCTACTGAGAGTAATCAGAAAGATAATTTCTTCAAGCAAGTGCTCTTAGCGTGCGCCTTGGCCAAAACCGATCAGTTTGGATTTTTTACCCCAACTGATGTTATTCAGCCATATTCGGCTATTGTGGGGAAGAAAAAAACTCACGCCCACTTCCAACGACACCTAACGGAATTCATAAGCGAGACGCGCGGCAAAATTCTGATCCGACGCGGCGGTGAGCGCCAATATAGGTTTAGATTCTCTGATCCCATGATGCAGCCATTTGTTATTATTCGTGGGATTCAGGAACGCTTGATTGACCCTCAGTCTCGGAAGCGTCTTTTGGAGCAGGAACAGCCCGGTCTCCCCATCGGGTCTTAGCCGCCCGGGTCGCAATCTCGCGGCGGCGCTCTGGGCGTAACTTAGCCGCCCGCGCCTTGCCGCCCTTGCTGCCAAGCTGGGCGGCAGCGCTGGACATTTCTTCGCGTTCGTCCTCGATCTCACCGGTCGCGATCTTACCGACCATCACGGCGAGGCCGATCGCGTCGGCTGGGCGCTTCTCTCCACGAGGGCCTTTAGGCATTGTCTTCAACCGGCCAGATGAAAATGCCATCGCGTTCGATCGCGTCGATGATGTCTTCCGAATTGGCGCCAATACGCGGGCCATCCTCTCGGTTGATATTGATCTCACCGATCGCGAGCCATGCCCCCTCGGGCAACCCATCCGGGTTCTGCTCCGGGGCCAATGCCTGACGGCGGCCAGTCTGCTCTTTGAATTTATAAAGCTTCATATCGCCTCCATGCTTTCCGCTAAGCATATAGGCGCCGGAGCGACTGGCGTCACCGCTCAAATTCAAACTGAGACACTACCCCTGTTCGAACAACGTTGCAGTGCAGCATGGTTTGGCGCAATGTTGCGCCAATGATCAAGGCCGCTCTGCACCATCTCACCCGATACCGCTATAGCAGGCGCATTCGGCTTGGCCCGCAAGTGATCCGGCTCCGGCCGGCGCCGCACAGCCGAACGGCGGTACCCAATTATTCGCTGAAGATCAGCCCGCCCGAGCATTTCCTGAACTGGCAGCAGGATCCGCACGGCAACTGGCTGGCGCGAATCGTCTTTCCCGATCCGGTCGATCATTTCTCGATCGAGGTGGACCTGCTGGCCGAGCTGGCGGTGATCAATCCGTTCGACTTCTTCGTCGAGCCCGATGCCGAGGAATACCCGTTCGCCTACGCCGAAGTGCTGAAGGCCGATCTCGCCGCCTATTTCGAGACCGAGGACCAGGGCCCGCTGTTCGAGCAACTGGTCGCCAGCCATGCCGGCTATCAAGGGCGCACGGTCGATTTCCTGGTCGAGATCAATCGCCGGCTGCAGCAGCGGATCAATTACGTGATCCGCATGGAAGCAGGCGTGATGACGCCTGAGGAAACGCTGACGGCGGGCATCGGATCGTGCCGCGATTCGGCCTGGCTGCTGGTGCAGCTTTTGCGCCGGCTGGGCTTCGCGGCCCGCTTCGTCTCGGGCTATTCGATCCAGCTCGTCGCCGACGTGATCCCCAAGGAAGGGCCCAAGGGCGTCCAGCAGGACGTGACCGACCTGCACGCCTGGGCCGAGGCCTATGTGCCAGGCGCCGGCTGGATCGCGCTCGACGCGACATCGGGCATGTTCGCGGGTGAGGGGCACATTCCGCTTTGCGCCACGCCGCATTACCGTTCGGCCACGCCGATCGAGGGCATGGCCGAGCCCGCCGAAGTCGATTTCACCTTCGAGATGACCGTCTCGCGCATCGCCGAGGCGGTGCGCATCACCAAGCCCTTCACCGAGGAGCGCTGGCAGGCGCTGCTCGATCTGGGCGACCGGGTCGATGCCGATCTGGACGCGGGCGGCGTCAACCTGACGATGGGCGGCGAGCCGACCTTCATCGCCGACAACGATTTCGACGCGCCCGAATGGAACGGCGCCGCCGTCGGCCCGACCAAGGCGGTCTATGCCGACCGGCTGATCCGCCTGCTGCGCGAGAAGTTCGCGCCCGGATCGCTGCTGCACCACGGACAGGGCAAGTGGTATCCCGGCGAAAGCCTGCCGCGCTGGGGCTTTTCGATCTACTGGCGCAAGGACGGCGTGCCGGTCTGGCGCGATCCCTCGCTGATCGCCGGCGAGACGATGCCGCCCAGGCCGGACGAGACCGAGACGCCGCCGCCGGCAACGCTCGATCCCGCGCTGGCGGGAGAAGTCCTGCGCGCGGCCGCGCTGGGCCTGGGCATCGAGGACGATTTCGTCCAGCCGGTCTATGAAGACAGCGATGCCTGGGCCGAGAAGGAAGCCGGGCTGCCGGTGAACGTCACCCCGCTCGATCCCAAGATCGACGATCCCGAGCTGCGCGAACGGTTCGTGCGCACCTATACGCGCGGCCTCGACAAGCCGGTGGGCTTCGTCCTGCCGGTGCAGCGCTGGAACGCGGCGGACCAGTCGATCCCGCGCTGGCGCAGCGAACGCTGGAAAGTGCGCAAGGGCCTGCTGACCGCAGTGCCGGGCGACAGTGCGCTGGGCTATCGCCTGCCGCTGGGATCGCTGCCTTACGTGCCCGCGTCCGACTATCCCTATATCCACCCGCGTGACACCGCCGAGCCGCGCGAACCGCTGGCCGATTTCCGCGAACAGGTGATCGAGCGCGGCCGCGACGTGCGCGATGCCGGCGTGACCGGCGAAGAGGCGGGCGCCGCGCGCCAGCCCCAGCGGTCCGAGCAAGTCACCGGCCCCGAACGGCAGGCGCAGGACCGGGTCGAACAGATCATGATCGACGGCGCGGTGCGCACCGCGATGACGATCGAGCCGCGCGGCGATTATTTCTCGGTGTTCATTCCGCCGACCGAGCGGCTGGAAGATTATCTCGAACTCGTCGCCGCGATCGAGGTGGTGGCCGAGGAGCGCCGCATCCCGGTGCGGATCGAAGGCTATCCGCCGCCGCCCGATCCGCGCCTGCAAGTGCTCAAGATCACGCCCGATCCCGGCGTCATCGAAGTCAACATCCACCCATCGGCAAGCTGGCGCGAATCGGTGGAGATCACCGAGACGCTGTACGACTGCGCGCGCGAGGTGAACCTTACCGCCGACAAGTTCATGGTCGATGGCCGTTCGATCGGCACCGGGGGCGGCAATCACATCGTGCTGGGCGGGCCGACGCTGCTCGATTCGCCGTTCATCCGCCGGCCGGACCTGCTCAAGAGCTTCGTGACGTACTGGCAGCGGCATCCCTCGCTCAGCTACCTGTTCTCGGGCCTGTTCATCGGCCCGACCAGCCAGGCGCCGCGCATCGACGAGGCACGGCATGACAGCATCTTCGAGCTGGAGATCGCGCTGGCGCAAGTGCCCGGCCCTGACCAGCGCCAGCCCGCCCCCTGGGTGGTCGATCGCCTGTTCCGCAACCTGCTGGTGGACGTGACCGGCAATACCCACCGCACCGAGATCTGCATCGACAAGCTGTTCTCGCCCGATGGCCCCACCGGCCGGCTGGGTCTGGTCGAGTTCCGCGGGTTCGAGATGCCGCCGGACGCGAAAATGTCGCTGGCCCAGCAACTGCTGCTGCGCGCGCTGACCGCGTGGTTCTGGAAAGCGCCGCTCGACGGGCCGCTGGTGCGCTGGGGCACCGCGTTGCACGACAGGTTCATGCTCGGCCATTTCGTCTGGGCCGATTTCCTCGACGTGCTCGATGACCTGCGGCGCGCGGGGTATGATTTCGATCCCGCCTGGTTCGAGGCGCAGCGCATGTTCCGCTTCCCGGTCCACGGCGAGGTCGAGGGCGGGGGCGTGACGCTGGAGATCAGCCACGCGCTGGAACCGTGGAACGTGCTGGGCGAGACCGGCGCGATCGGCGGCACCGTGCGCTATGTCGACAGCTCGACCGAGCGGCTGCAAGTGCGTGCGACCGGACTGGTCGAGGGGCGCCACCTCATTGCGTGCAACGGCCGGCGCGTCCCGCTCACGCGCGTCGCTCCGGGCGAAGGGGTGGGCGGGGTGCGCTACAAGGCCTGGGCGCCGGCCGAATGCCTGCATCCGATGATGCCCGCGCACGCACCGCTGACCTTCGACATCCTCGATACCTGGAACAACCGTTCGCTGGGCGGCTGCGTCTATCACGTCGCGCATCCGGGCGGGCGCAATTACGACGATGTGCCGATCAACGGCTATGAGGCCGAGGCCCGGCGCAAGGCGCGCTTCCAGGATTACGGCCATACCCCCGGCACCCTTACCATGCCGCCCGAGGAGGCCGTTGGCGAGTTCCCCTACTCGCTCGACCTGAGGCGGCCGTTGCGTGCCGTCTGACCCGCAAGTCGAGGCGATGACGGGCCCGCGGACCTGGCTGGACGACTATCCGGCCGGGGCCACTTCGGGCGACCTGTTCGGCGATGCGCCCGCGCCCGTCGCCGGCAAGTGGAAGGCCATGGCCTGCGCGCTTGCCGCGATCGCCGAGGGTGATCCGGCGACCTTGCAGGACCTGACCGCGCGGCACATCGCCGACCTGGGCCTGACCTTCCGCATCACCGGCGACGATGACGAGCGCACCTGGCCGCTCACCCCCATGCCGCTGATCATCGGCGCGGGCGAATGGGGCCAGATCGAGCGCGGGCTGATCCAGCGCGCGGCGCTGCTCGAACGGCTGGCCGAGGATATCTATGGCCCGCAGCGGCTGGTGGCCGAAGGGCACCTGCCCGCCGCGGTGATCGCCGGCAGCCCTTATTTCGCCCGCAAGATGCTGGGGCGCGGGCCCAAGAGCGGGCATTTCATCCACGTCTACGCCGCCGATCTCGCGCGCGGGCCGCAAGGCCAGTGGCGCGTGCTGCAGGACCGGGTGCGGCTGGCCACCGGCATCGGCTATGCGCTGGAAAACCGGCTGGCGATGTCGCGCACCACCGATGCGCTGCTGTCGGACAGCCATGTCCGCCGCCTGGCCGATTTCTACGGAACGATCCGCGAGGGCATCGCCACCGATTGCCGGCGCGAGCTGCCGCGCATCGCGCTGCTGACGCCGGGCCGGTTCAACCAGACTTACGCCGAGCAGGCGCACATGGCGCGCTATCTGGGGCTGCCGCTGGTCGAAGGGCGCGATCTTTCGGTGATCGACAACCGGCTGTTCATCGGCACGATCGCGGGCCCCAAGCGGGTCGACGCGCTGTGGCGCTGGGTCAACACCAATGCGCTCGATCCGCTTTCGTTCGATGCCAAGTCGCAGCTCGGCGTTGCCAACCTGTTCGATGCCTGGGCGGCGGGCGGGCTGGAGATCGTCAACTGGCCGGGAGTGGAAGTGCTGGAGTCGGCGGCCTTTTCCGCCTTCATGCCGCGCCTGTGCCGCGTCCTGATGGGCGAGGCGCCGATCCTGCCGACGATCGCGACGTGGTGGTGCGGGCAGGCGGCCGAGGCCGATACGGTGCAACGCCGGCTCGACACGCTGGCGCTGCTGCCCGCTTTCGGCGAGCCGGTGGACGGCCTGCCGGATCGCCAGCCGGTCGCCGGGGCGAGCCTCGACGGCGCGCGGCGCTCGGCGCTGCTCGAAGCGATCCGGCGCCGGCCGATGGATTACTGCGCGCAGGAGATCGTCCACCTTTCGACCACGCCGGCCGTGATCGAGGGCGATGTGGTGGCGCGGCCCTTCACCATCCGCGTCTTCGTGGCGCGCACGCCCGATGGCCAGTGGGCGGTCATGCCCGGCGGCTTTGCCCGTCTGGCATCGAGCGACGAATTGCCGACCTCGCTGATGGGCGAGGGGGACTTGTCCGCCGATGTCTGGGTGGTCGATGACGGGCCGACCGATTTCCAGTCGCCCGGCCGGCTGACGCATGAGCCGCCGGTCACGCGCGGCGGCGGCATTCTCGCCAGCCAGGCGGCGGACAATCTCTTTTGGTTCGGCCGCTATAACGAGCGGGCGGAAATCACCGTGCGGATCGTCCGCTCGATCCTGGGCAGCTCGATCGAGGTCGATGGCAGCCGGGTGCATGATGGCGAGGTGCGGCGCCGGCTGGTCGATCTGCTGGTCCAGTGGGGCGCGATCAATCCCACGACCGCCGGCGAGCCGCTGGCGGTGGTGGGCGGCCGCGCGCTGGCCGAAAACCTGCTGCCGGGCGGCGTCGCCGCGTTGCTGCGGATGCGCCATCAGGTGGGGCTGGGCCTGCGCGAGCGGTTCGCGCGCGATTTCTGGCGCATGGTCAGCCTGCCGATGCCGGTGATCGACATGCAGCGCCCGCAGAACCTGGTTTCCACCGCCAAGTGGCTGATCGAACATTTCAGCGCGCTGGCCGGCCTGGCTTCGGAAAACATGGTGCGCGGTTCGGCGTGGCGGTTCCTGGAGATCGGCCGGCGGATCGAGCGCGCCGTGGCGACCTGCCGGATCGCCAACCACTTGTCGCAGCCGCAGGTTTCGCCCGAATCGCTCGGGATGCTGCTCGACTTGTGCGACAGCCAGATCATCTATCGCTCGCGCTACCTCACCGGGCCGATGCGCAATCCGGTCTACGATCTGGTGCTGCTCGATCCCGACAACCCGCGCTCGCTGGCGTTCCAGGTGGCGGAGATCGCGGCGCATCTGGGCGTGCTGCCGGCGATCCGGGACGATCACTTGCCCGAACGGCCGCTGCGCGCGGCGCGCACGATCATGGGGCGGCTGGAAACGGCGATCGCGCAGGAACTCGATGCGGCCAGCCTGCAGCAGATCGAAGCGCAGCTGCTCGATCTGTCCGATGCGATCTCGCTGCGCTATTTCCTGCAGTTCGATCGCAAGGGCGAGGATGCGCGGCCGAGCCTGCTGGAATGAGATACGCGGTCAGCCATCTGACGACGGTGAAATACGCCGCGCCCGTGCAGCTTGCCCAGTTCGCGGTCAGGCTGCGCCCGGCCGCCTGGCCGGGGCAGACGGTGAGCGACTACGCGCTGAGCGTCGATCCGGCGCCGGCGGCGATTTCCGATGGCGAGGGCGGATATCACGTCAACGAAGCCAAGTTCATGCTGCGCGAACCGATCGCGCAGCTGCGGATCGAAAGCCGCTTCCAGGTGGAGCGCCAGCCGCTGCCGCACGCGATCGGCGGCGCCACCGGGCCGGGGCTGACCGACTTGCGCGAACGCGCCATGGCGCGGCCCGATCTTTCGCCGCTCAGCCCCGCTTCCTACATCTTCGCCTCGCCGATCGCGCAGCCCGAACATGACATCGCGCTCTGGGCCAGCGGCTTCCTGGGCGAGACGATGCCGGTGATGGAGGCGGGCCGCGCGCTGATGGAGGCGATCTATCGCCAGTTCCAGTACGATGGCGATGCCACCGTCGCCGATACCCCGCCGATCGAGGCGTTTCACCAGCGGCGCGGCGTGTGCCAGGATTTCACCCACATCATGATCATCGCCGCGCGCGCGCATGGCATCCCGGCGGCCTATGTCAGCGGATACTTGCGCACGCTGCCGCCGCCGGGGCAGGACCGGCTGATCGGCGCCGATGCCATGCACGCCTGGGTGAACCTGTGGTGCGGCGAGGAACTGGGCTGGATCGGCTTCGACCCGACCAATGACCGGCTGGCCGATACCGACCATATCTTCATCGGCATGGGCCGCGATTATTCCGATGTCGCCCCGCTGGACGGCACGTTCCGGGGCAGCGCGCAGCAAAGCATGTTCTTCTCGGTGGACGTCGCGCCGCTGGACTGAGGCGCGCGGCGCTATTCCACTTTCATCTGCGTCAGCAGGCCGCGGATCATGCTGGCCGCTTCGCGGCGCGGCATGGCATTGAGCATCTGGAACATCTCCTCGTTGCCCGGCGGCACCAGCACGGGGCCATCGCCGATGCGATCGATGGCCTGCCGGGCCACGTCCTCCGGCCGGGCGACGGGAAAGCTGTCCGAATCCCGCGCGCCGCTGCGCCGCCGCGAGGGGGTGTCGGCCGAGCCGATGACGAGATCCAGCACGTCCACCCCGTAAGGCTCCAGTTCCGCCCACAAGGCTTCGGCGAAGATCTGCGAAAAGGCCTTGGCCGCCGAATAGGTCGCAAGGTTCGCGCCGCCGACATTGCCCGCCATCGAGCCGAAGATCAGGATGCCGCCGCTGCCGCGATCCTTCATCCGCCGGGCATAGTGATGCGCCATGCGCACCAGTCCGGTGCAATTGATCCTGACCACGCCCAGCGTGGCATCCAGCGCCTGATCGACAAAGGGCCCGCCGCCGGCCGATCCGCCGACATTGTGCACCAGCAGGCCGATCTCCAGGCCATCGGTGATCTCGCGGATGCGTTCGGGCGCGTCCTCGCGCGATATGTCGAGCGACAGCGTGCGCACCTGGGCGCCGGTGGCGCGCACTCTGGCGGCGGTTTCCTCCAGCGGCCCGGCCTTGCGCGCCACCAGCACGACGTGAATGCCCAGTTCGCCCAGCTTGATCGCCAGCGCCTCGCCAATCCCTTCCGAACCGCCGACGATCAGCGCCCAGGGGCCATGGCGTTCCTTGCTGATCATTGCCTCTCTCCCGCTGTTCCCCGCTGCCGCCATCAGGCGGCGCGAGTCTTGTCTCGCGGAGATCCAAGCAGGCCGCGGCCGGGCCGGCAAGCGAATCCGAAGCGAGGGCATGGCCGGGAGACGATCGGCGACAGGGCCCGGCTCAGGCCCGCGAATCGCGGGCCTGGATCGCTTCGCCGGGGAAGATGCCGGCCACCGCCATCGCCGCGTTGAGCGATGCCAGCGCTTCGAGCAGATCGCCGACGCTGTCTTCGGCCACCAGCAGCAGCAGCGTATCGCGCGCGGCCTCCGGGCCGGTTTCGCGCAACTGGCAGGCCAGGCTCAGGATCAGAGCCTCGTGCTCGGAGACATGATCGCAGCCCAGGCTGCAGAAGGCGAAGGTTTCCAGCGCGTCGCGATTGAAGATCAGCATGGCGCGGTGGAACGGCTGCAGGCCGCCGATCATGCGCCAGCGCGCGAAAGCCGGGGCGATCGCCTGTGCCGGGCAGGCGCGGTTGCCCAGCATCATGACCCAGGCGCGCATCGACCAGACAAGGAAACGGCAACCCGGATCGAGCGTGCTGAGCGGGCGGTCGACAAATTCATACATTCCGACTCTCCTGGCATCTTGTATTTGAGAATGATTAGCATTAGCTACTGTTGCGCGGCTTGGCTCCCCGGTCAAGCCCGTTGGTGCCGTCATGGGGCATCAGCTCTCCCTTCCGACTGACCGGGGCGGTTGTCCCTTTTACCGCCCCGGTCATTTTTTTAACGGCGCGGCGGGGCTGGTAGAGCGCGCAAGGCGCGCGGACACGCGAACGGCGCCCATGCTTTCGCGCGAGCGCCGAACCAGGTTCCGGGAATGCGGGCGGGCGAGCGGCCCTAGCGGTAGTCGAACCCGGCCTTGGGTTGGATCTTCAGCGTGTTCTGCTGCATCGCGGTCATCAGATAGGAGCCGACGAGCATCGGCACTTCGAGCATCTGCATCTCGTCATAGGTCTCGGCCAGCGTCGCCCAGCTTTCCTCCGACATGCAGTGGTCCGCGATCAGTTCCTCCACCGCGCGCAGCAGCGCCGCCTCATGCGCGGTCCAGCCCGGGGCCGAGGAGCCTTCGAGCACGCGCTCGATCTCGTCGGGCGTCACGCCGAACACTTTGGCGATATCGACATGCTCGGCCCATTCGAACGGCGCGCGGGCCAGCCATGCCAGCCGCAGCACCGCCAGCTCGCGCTCGCGGTGGGGGATCGTGCCCCTGGAAGCCAGCTCGATGCCGAGCACCATCTGCGCCTTGAACATGCCCGGATGGCGCAGGGTGATCAGGCTGACATCGGGAAAGGGCCGCTCTTCGGGAATGCTGAACGCGGCGCGGATCTCATCGACCTGGACCTGGCCTTCGGGGCTGACTTCATCGAGCGTGAGCGGCGCATAGCGCGGGCCGCCTTCCACGACTTGCGCCATGCGCGCGGCGGCATCGAATTCGACTTTCCCGGTATTGACCTTATCCATCACGCATCCCTCTTTCCCGACATATCCAGGCTTTGGCCGGCAATAGCCGCTCCGCGTGCGCGGGCAAGGCCATTCGCGCGGCCGGCGCGCTCAGGCCGCCTCGCTGAACGGAGCCCACTTTTCCATGCGCGAAAGGTACTCGGCAAAGTCCGTGCGCACGGTGGCGAAATCGAGCCCGAACTTGGCCGGATCGGGCTTTTCCGCCCGTTCGCGCGCGTCGTTCTCGCGCCACCAGCTTGCCATGCGTTCGGCGAAGACGGGCGAGACGTCCTCGCCCAGCCAGGCATAGAGACCGCGCACCTCGCCCACCGGGTCCTTGTGCATGGCGCGGAAGTGGATGTCATGGAACCGCGCGTCGTTGCCCTTCTCGCGAAAGGCGATGACGCGTTTCATCCCTTCGGACCACTGCGTGACGTTCAGCTCGCCGATGTAGTGGTAATCCACCGTGTCGGTGAAACGCTCGATGATGTCGGCATAGACCGTGGCGACCGACAGCAGCACGTCGGTGGGATCGCGGTGCGTCATGACGAAGCGGGCATCGGGAAACACGCGGTCCAGCGCGTCGAGCCAGAGCACATGGCTTGGCGCCTTCAGCCGCCAGGGCCGCGCCGGCTCGCCCCATTGCAGCAGCCGCAGCACGCGCTTTTCGTAAAGGTAGGTTTCGGTCAGGTCGGCATCGATCAGCCATTGCGAATAGCTGGGAACGATGGCGAAAGCCTGGAAGATCTGGCTCTTGAAATCGAGCGCCATCAGATCCTGGCATTCCATCGCGCCGTCGATCCCGCTCGGCGTGTGCGAGCCGCTGCCGCTGGCCGCGTCGAGCGCATTGGCCGCCGTGCCCCGGCGCGGATCGGGGCCCGCGACGGTCGCGGGCGGGGGGCAGGGCCGCGAGCTTTCCCAGACGCGCAGATACCGCACGGCCGGATCGCTCGACAGCAGGAACGACAGCGCCGAGGAGCCGGTGCGCGGCAGGCTGACGCCGAACAGCGGCTGGCGAATCTCGCCCTCGGCGATCTCCGGGTGGCGGCGATACCAGTCTTCCACTTGCAGGCGCTGCTTGAGGTGCATCAGGATGCGGTCGCGCAAGGCGTGCTCGCCCAGCGCGTTGAGCCGGGCTTCGCGGTTCAGCGCGGCGACCAGGATCTCCAGCCCTTCGCGAAACCCGTCACCGCCGAAATCGTCCAGCCCCGATTCGGCGCGCGCCGTTGCGATCAGGTCATTCGCGCTTTCCATGCGGCATCTCCTCCCGGCCTACCGTTCGACGGTTTCCTGCCTGCCGCCGACTATGCGGCGCTTGCCGCGCCCCGCCATCCTTGAGCGTCATCGCGCGCCGCTTGATCGCACCCGCGATGCGCCGCGCGCGTGACCCCCGCAAGGTGCTATGGCACTTTCGGGCCGACAGAACAGGGCAAGGAGAGGCATGGCATGGCGATCGACGTGGTGGAAACCGACCTCAGCGGCGGCATTCCCGTGGAGCGCGAATATGTCCTGGCGCAATGCCCGGCCGAGCCGGGCTTTCGCGACGCGGTGAACGTGTGGATCGAGGAAGAGAGCGGCGATTTCGCCATGCGCGTGGGCGTGGAGGCTGTGTCCGACGCGTGGGACCGGCATGAGATCTGGCTGGACATCGCCTTTGCCGACGGCCGGCTCTACCAGCGGCGCGGCGATGGCGACACCAGGGACGCCATCGGGCCTGAGGGGCTGCCGACCATCCGCGCGACCGGGCCGGTCGCGTTCCGCTGCGTCGAGCCGTTCAGGCGCTGGACCGTCACGTTCAAGGGGGATCTGGCCAGGCTGACCGCGCAGGACCTGATCGAAAATCCCAACCATCAGGACAGCGAATTCGTCGATGCCGAATTCTCCATCGACATGACCATGGTGGCCCCGCCGTGGATTCCGGGCTCGCTGCTGCCCGAAGCGGCCGAGGCGCTGGGCGGCGAGCAGGGCGATTTCATGAGCCCGCGCTATGAGCAGCTGTTCCGCTGCACCGGCACTCTGCGCATCGGCGACGAGACGCGCGCGTTCAACGGCAATGGCCTGCGCATCCGCCGCAGCGGCTTTCGCGCCTTCGCCGGCTTCTGGGGCCATTGCTGGCAATCGGCGGTGTTCCCCAGCGGCAAGGCGTTCGGCTTCAACATCTATCCGCCGCGCGAGGATGGCACGCTCAATTACGCCGAAGGCTTCATCATCGATGCCGACGGTACGCGCACGCCGGCCCGCCCGGTCCAGGTGCCATGGCTGCGCAAGCTGGTGACGGGCGGCGAGCCGGTGCCGTTCGTGCTGGAGACCATCGACGGCCGCCGCGTCAGCATCGACGGCGTGACGTTCGCCAACACCCGTTCGCGCAGCCACATCGTCATGCCGACCGAATGGCCGATCGTGCAACAGGCGCACGCCCGCTACGTCTGGGATGGCGAGGAGACGACCGGCATGATCGAGCGATCCTCGCTGCGCGCGGTGATGGATCTGTAAGAGGTTATCTAGAAATGCGCCTGTCGGTGCGGGCTGGTGCCGCCTGGGAATGCGCTCATCCGCGCATTTCCAGGCAAACTTCCGCCCAGCACCGCCACGGTCAAGCCGGCTTCGGTTGCCTTTGCCGGTGTGCCAGCCTAATCCTTTCCCGGCGAAGGGAATTGAGATGGCGGTAGCAGCGCGCAGGATCGGGGCGGAGACATCCGCAACGCGGACTCTCATTCTGGAGGCGACCGAAAAGCTGATCCGGGAGGAGGGCTACGCTGCCGTCAGCTCTCGCCGCGTCGCCGCGCGCGCCGGGCTCAAGCCCTCGCTGGTGCATTACTATTTCCCCACGACCGACGATCTGCTGATCGAAGTGTCGCGCCGGGGTGCGGCCGAAAGCGACCGGATGATCGAGGAAGCCTTCGCTTCCGACGATCCGATGCGGGCGCTGTGGGGCTTCTTCATCGACAGCAGCCGCACCGCCATGGCGCTGGAATTCATGGCCATGGCCAATCACCGCGATGCCTTGCGCGCGCACATGGCCGCGCACAGCGAGGCGATGCGCCGGCGCCAGGTGGAGATCCTGGGCCACTTGCTGGGCGATCGCCGCCTTGCCGCGCTCGATTGCCCGCCCGAGGCGTTGAGCGTGATCCTGGCCGGGATCGGCCGCGCCATCGTGATGGAAGCGAACCTGGGCGTGAGCGACGGGCACGAGGCGGCCAGGGCCTTTGTCGAGCGCTGGCTTGACCAGATCGCTCCGGCCCAGGCGGTGCGCGCGGACGCCTGATCCGCGGCCGGCTTGCGCCGCCCCCTGCTACTTCCCACATCGCATCCCGCCGCGGCCCGCTTGACGGGCAACGGCTTTTGACGGAGATGAGGAAACAGCGTTCTCATTCCAGTATCCGGGAGCAAGGATCGATGTCAGTCGCCACCACCGCCCAGTTGAAGGCCGAGGAAATCAAGCCGAAGATCGGCAGCCGTGTGCTCAATTCGAAGGAAGAGCTGCTGTCCGGCGAAATCGCCAGGGACATCCGTGACCTGCTTGAAGCGCGCGGCGTGCTGGTCTTCCCGAAGATCGGCTTTACCGACGAAGAACAGATCGCCTTCACCAAGACGCTGGGCACTTTCGCGCCCGAGCGGGCCGGGGGCGCCGAGGAAATCTCCAAGATCACGCTCGACGTGAAGGAGAACCCGTCCAGCGCCGAATACCTCAAGGGTTCGCTCTACTGGCATATCGACGGTACGCGCAACGACGTGCCGATTCTGGCCTCGCTGCTGTCGTGCAAGGTGCCCAGCCCCAAGGGCACGGGCAACACCGGCTTCGCCAACACCTACAGCGCCTATGACGACCTGCCGGAAGACAAGAAGGCGGAATACGAGCAGTACCGCGTGATCCATGGCCCCTGGGCCAGCCTGTTCTACTATGAGCCCGAGCCGAGCCTGGCCAAGCTGCAGGGCTATGCCGGGATCGGCGAGCAGGAACTGCCGCTGGTGTGGAAGCACCAGTCGGGCCGCAAGTCGCTGGTGATCGGCTGCACCGCCGCCGCGGTGGTCGGCAAGACGCCGCTGGAAAGCGCGATGATCATCCACGGCCTGCGCGACTGGGCGACCGGGCCGGAGTTCACCTACAGCCACGAATGGGACGTGGGCGATCTGGTGATGTGGGACAACACCGGCACGATGCACCGCGCTGAGGCCTATGACCCCACTTGCGGGCGCATGATGCACCGCACCAAGCTGGAAGGCGAGGAACCCTTCGAATAAGCCGATCCTCCCCGGCGCGGGGATGGGGGGGAACGGTCTTGCCCGCGCCTTGCCCGAAAGGGCGGGGACGCGGGCGCTTGACCGGCCAACCGGCCGTACTGTACAGGTGTTCAAACGAATGCGCGCGGGGCCTGATCCGCGCCTGACCGGGAGAAGACCGATGGCAACCGTCGCCGCCAAGTGGGAAGTCAGCGAAGCCGCGCCGAAGATCGGCTCGGTGATCCGCACCGACAAGGAAACGCTGCTGAGCGGCGAAAAGGCCGCCGAAATCCGCGAGATCATGGAAGCGCGCGGCGTGATCGTGTTCCCGCAGATCAACCTTTCGGATGACGAGCAGATCGCCTTCACCCACACGCTGGGCACGTTCGCGCACGAGGATGGCGAGGGATCGAAGGACGGCAAGGATGCCGTCTATCCGATCACCATGGACGAAAGCATCAATCCGATCGCCAGCTACCTTAAGGGCGCGTTCTTCTGGCATATCGACGGCACGATGTCGGAAAAGCCGATCCTCGCCTCGATCATGAGCGCCCGCGCATTGGCCCAGGAAGGCGGCGAGACCGATTTCTGCAACACCTATGCCGCTTATGACGACTTGCCCGAGGACGAAAAGCTGGCGATCGCGGACCTGAAAGTGGTCCATGCGATGTGGCGTTCGCAGCTTTACTGGCGGCCCGAGCCGAGCTTCGCCGAACTGCAGAACTGGATGGCGCGCGGCAGCAATACCCTGCCGCTGGTGTGGAAGCACCGTTCCGGCCGCCAGTCGCTGGTGCTGGGCGCTACCGCGCTGGAAGTCGAAGGGATGGACACGGTGGAAAGCGAGAAGCTGCTGGTCCGCCTGCGCGACTGGGCGACGCAGCCGCAGTTCTGCTATCGCCACACCTGGTCGCTGGGCGACATGGTGATCTGGGACAACACCGGCACGATGCACCGCGCGCTGCCCTATGATCACAAGTCCGGCCGCCTGATGATGCGCACCAAGCTGGAAGGCGAGGAAGCTTTCGCCTGAGGGATTCGTCGTGCCGGGCTGGCCTCAGTTCCGGTGCGGCTCGCAGGCGACGCCGTCATCGTCGCCGTCCATGCCGGGGCTGTAGCCGGGCTCGCCCCGGTAGATCGGCGCGGTCCCGGCCGCGCGCGCGTCATCGCATCCCGGCCAGTGATCGCCGGCTTGCGGCTCACGCGCGCGCATGACGCCCAGCGAAGCCGCCGCCGGTCTGGCGCTCTCCACGATGCCGTTCAGGTTGCCGTCGGCCAGGATGATGCCCAGCACGCTGCCTGCAAGCGCGACGCCGATCACCGGCCCGACGAGCGAGCTGCCCGTGGCAGTCGCGTCGCTGCGGTCGCGCTGGCGCACGCTGGCGAAATCCCGGCGCCGTCCGCGCCCGGAAGGTTGGTGATAGCCCATGCCATTCCTATAGCCCAACGGCGTAAAAGGATCGTTGCGATGGCGGCGTCAGGCCGCTGCGCTCCGCTCGTACCAGGCGCGGCTTCGCCGGACGATCGCCACGACCGAGAGCATCACCGGCACCTCGACCAGCACGCCGACCACGGTGGCCAGCGCGGCGCCGGAATGCAGCCCGAACAGCGAGATCGCCGCGGCGACGGCCAGTTCGAAGAAGTTGGATGCGCCGATCAGCGCGGCGGGCGCCGCCACGCACCAGGCCACGCCCAGTCGGCGCGAAAGCCAATAGGCAATCCCGGCGTTGAGATAGACCTGGATCAGGATCGGCACCGCGATCAGTGCGATGACCAGTGGCCGCGCGAGGATCTGGTTGCCCTGAAACCCGAACAGCAGCACCAGCGTGGCGAGCAGCGCGACAAGCGATACCGGACCCAGCGCCGCCAGCACGCGATCGAGCGCGCGCTGTCCGCCCTTGCGCAGCAAGGCGCGCCGCGTGACTTGCGCGACGATTACCGGCACGAGGATATAGAGCCCGACCGAAAGGAGCAGCGTGTCCCACGGCACTGTCACTGATGCCACGCCCAGCAGCAGCGCCACCAGCGGCGCGAACAGGAACACCATCAGCACGTCGTTCAGCGCCACCTGGCTGAGCGTGTAGTTCGGATCGCCATCGCATAGGTTCGACCAGACGAAGACCATGGCGGTGCACGGCGCCGCTGCCAGCAGGATCAGCCCCGCGACATAGGAGGAGATCTCGCCAGCCGGCAGCCAGGGCGCGAACAGCCAGCCGAGAAACAGCGTGCCCAGCGCGGCCATCGAGAACGGCTTCACCGCCCAGTTGACGAACAGCGTGACGCCGATCCCTTTCCAGTGCCGCCTTACCGAGCCCAGCGCGCCGAAATCGATCTTGAGCAGCATGGGGATAATCATCAGCCAGATCAGCACCGCCACCACCAGATTGACCCGCGCCACTTCGGCCCCGGCAATCGCCGCGAACACGGAGGGCAGGGCATGGCCAAGGGCGATCCCGGCGACGATGCACAGCACCACCCACCACGACAGGTACCGTTCGAAGCGGCCCATGCCCGGCCGCCGTTCGGGAGGCGCGCTCGTCGCCATCAGCGCAGCCGCCGGCCGGAGGCATCGACCACCGGCTCGCCGTCCTCCTTGGCGAAAGCGCCGCGCTGCGGCGCGGGCAGGATATCGAGCACGACTTCGGACGGGCGGCACAGCCGCACGCCCAGCGGCGTTACCACCAGCGGACGGTTGATCAGCACCGGGTGCGCGATCATCGCGTCGATCAGCGCCGCATCAGGCAGGTTTTCGTCCCCCAGGCCCAGCTCCGCGTAAGGCGTGCCTTTCTCGCGCAGCACCTGCCGAGGCGTGAGGCCGGCGCGCGCGATCAGCTGGACCAGCATGGCGCGCGATGGCGGGGTCTTGAGATATTCGATCACGTGCGGCTCGATGCCGGCGTTGCGGATCATCGCCAGCGTGTTGCGCGACGTGCCGCATTCGGGATTGTGATAGATGATCACGTCGGTCGTCATGCGTCCGCTCCGCTCAGCAGCACGTCAGTTCGGCGATCAGCGGCGCGCACAAGTCGGCGCGGCCCTGGCAGCAATCCCTGGCGAGGAACAGCATCAGCGCGCGCAAGGTGTCGATCCTGGCGCGCTGGATGAAATGGCGGCCGGACCGTTCCGAAACGACCAGCCCGGCATGGACCAGCACGGCCAGATGCGTGGAAAACGTGCTTTGCGTCAGGCCCGTCGCCTCGACCAGCTGCCCGGTGGTCAACCCTTCGGGCTCGTGGCGCACGAGCAGCCGATAAGTGGTCAGCCGCGTCGGATGGGCCAGGGCGGCCAGCGCGGCGAGTGCGTCGTCATCGTTCATCCATCGGGATTAGCCGATGGAAATAGCCCCAGTCAAGGTCGTATCGGAATTTCCCGATAGATATCCGGTCACACCGGATCGAATTCCAGATGCAGGCTCTTGAGCGCGCGCAGGATATAAGTCGGCTCATAATCGAACCGGCGCTGGCCCTCGGGGCCGTGGTGCGCTTCGGACAGGCGGATATTGCCCATCCGCGCCAGCAGCCGCTCGATGCTCACCGCCACTTCGCGCCGGGCCAGCGGCGCGCCGATGCAGGTATGCGCGCCGCGTCCGAATGCGACATGCTCCTTGGCGCGCGGCCGGTCCATGTTGAATTCGCCGGGGTTCTCGAAGCGCTTGGGGTCGCGGTTGGCGGCCATGTGCGACAGCAGGATGGTCGTGCCCGCCTTGATCTCCACGCCGCCCAGCGTCACCGTCTTCTGGCAGACGCGCCCGCCGCTCTTTACCGATCCGTCATAGCGCAGCACTTCCTCCAGGAAGGCGGGGATGCGCCGCGGATCGCCGCGCAGCTCGGCCTGGATGTCGGGGCGCGTGGCGATCACCTTGAAGGCGTTGGCCAGCAGCCGGTTGGTGGTATCCTGCCCCGCGCCGAACAGGAAGGCGGCCAGGCTGGTAAGGTCGACCAGCGTCGGCTTCGCTCCGTCGGGATAACGGGCCAGCGCCAGCTCGGTCAGGATATCCTCCTGCGCTTCGGCCCCCACCAGCCCTCGCACGAGGCGGACCGGCGCGCTGTTCATCATCCGCCGCTTGGCGATATACTGAAACAGATCCTTGCCGACATCGACCAGCGGGTTCTTCATCATGTCTTCGGGCGTCGCGCCGATCTCGGCCGGAACCGTGCCGGTCAGGATCTCGCGGAAGCGCTGGCGCCCGTCCTCGGGCACGCCCAGCAGATCGGCGATGACCAATGTGGCGTAAGGCCCGCCATATTGCTCGACGAGATCGACCCGCCCGCTGGCGGCGAATTCGTCGATCAGCGAATCGGAGGTTTCGCGCAAGCTGGGCTCCAGCGCCTTCAGCCGGCTGGGGGTGAACAGCGATGCGAGGATCGAGCGCAGATCGGCATGGCGCTTGCCGCTTTCGGTGACGACCTGGTCGGCAAAGGCGATGCGTGCGCGCGCCGCTTCGAGCTGCTCGGTGATATCGTCGCCCTCCGGCTCGAAGGGCAGGCCGGGGATTGGCCCGGTCACGGCGTTGATGCTGGAGAAATGCTCGGTATCCAGCATGACCTGGACCGTTTCCTCATAGCCGGTCACGGCCACGACATTACGGTGTGGCAGGCGCGTTACCGGGCCCTTGCCGCGCAGGAAGTCGAAATAGGCGTGCGGATCATCGACCAGCGAGACATCGGTGTAGAAGTCGGCGGTCTCGTAGTCGCTCATGGCCTTCTCCCCAGCCTTTTGTGATACTGTATGTATCATATAGGGCTGGGTGAGAGCGCGTCAATCGCGCGTTCCGGGTCAGGCCCCGACCGGCTCCAGCGCGATCGGAATCCCAGTGTAGAGCACCATCCCGGTCATCGCGTCGACCTTGCTGGCATCGGTCAGCAGGTTGACGTTGGCCACGCCGTGGCCATGCGGGATCGAGGCGACGCCGGGGCGGATCGTCTCGCTGACATTGGCGGTCAGCGTGATCGTGCCGCGTTCGGTTTCCACGCGCACCGGCTCGCCGTGGACCACGCCATGGCGCCCGGCATCGGCGGGATTGAGGATGATGTCGGCCGGCGCGCCGAGGAAATCGAGCGAGGCGTTGAGCTTGCGGCGCTGGCGGCGCGAGATGAAGCACAGCGGGCGCGGCTGGCCCAGTGCGGCTTCATCCTGCGCCAGCACTTCGGCCAGGAAACCGATCAGGTTGTCGGGCGCCAGCTTCCACCCGCCCATCTTCTCAATATGCGTATCGACCCAGGCCGCCGGGAATTCGAGCGGCTTTTCGACATAGCTCTTGGCCGCCACTTCCTCGTAAGTGGCGCGCGCGCCGGGGCCGAAATGGGCGGCGAGCATCGCCTCGTCGGCGCCCTGGCGGCGATCGTCTTCGGGCACGTGCGCGGGCACTTCCATGCCCATGCGCCGCATGAGTTGCGAGATCACCCACCAGCCAGCGCGCCGCTCACCCGTGGCGGGCAGCACCGCTTGCGAATGCTGCATCGCCACGCGGAAGCCCAGCGTATCCCACATCGCCACTTCGGGGCGTTCGAGCTGGTCCTTGGTCGGCAGGACATGGCTCGACAGCGCGGTCGTCTCGTTCTCCACCACTTCGAAGGTGACGAGCGTGTCGAGCTGTTCGAGCGCGGGGGCGAGCCGGTTGGCATCGGGGAACGAGCGCAGCAGGCTGCCGCCGAAATTGACCATGGCGCGGATATTGCCCGCCGCGATCTCGCCCGGCAGCGCGGCGCAGGGCCAGTCTCCGATCAGGCCGGAGACTTCGGGCATCGTCGGCGGGCCGGGCGTGAATGGATTGTCCAGCACCGGCAGCTCGAACGAATCGAAGCAGGTGAGGAAGCCGGGGTGGAACCAGGCGCCGCCCTTGCGGTTCATCGCGCCGGTCAGGATCATCAGCGTCCACGAGAACCAGTGCGTCAGGTTGGCGCTGTTCGACATGGTCACGCCGGTGCCCGTTTCCACCACCAGCTTGTCGGCCTTGCGGATATCGGCGAGCAGATCGGCCAGGTCTTCCTCGCTGACGCTGGCGATCGCCGCCGCCCTGGCGCGGGTGAACGGCTCCAGCGCGGCGCGCAGCGTTTCCAGGCCCTGCACCGGCTGCGGCAGATCGGGCAGGCCCGCGTCGATCACCTCGCGCGTCAGCCAGGCGAGGATGGCGTAATCCTTGCCGGGCAGCGGCGCGATGTGGCGCGTGGAAAACTTCGCGGTTTCGGTGAACAGCGGGTCGATCGTCCACACCCGCCCGCGCGCGGCGGCGGCGCGCAGCGGCCCGGCGGGATTGTACATGCCGGTGTTGTGGCCGTGGCTGACCATCGGGTTGGTGCCGACATAGAGCAGCATCTCGACATTGTCGTAGTCGGTCTTGGGATTGAGCCCCGGAAAGCCGCCGACCGTGCTGGAGACCAGCACCTTGGCGGTACCGTCGATCGTCAGCGGCGAGAATTTCGGCGCGCCCCCTTGCGCATTCTGGCCCAGCGCATTGTGAAACGCCTCGGCCATGCGGAAGCCCGATGAATCCATGCCCAGCCCGCTGCCGAAGAACACGCCGATGGCGCCCGGTCCGTGCTCGGCCAGCACCTTGCCGAGCCGCGCGGCGATATCGTCAAGCGCTTCTTCCCACGATACGACGGCCAGCGCGCCGTCCTGGCGCATCATCGGGTGCGAGATCGCGTCGGGATGGTGGTGGTTTTCCCCCACCGAGCGGCCCTTGGGGCACGTATAGCCCTTGGTCAGCGGGTGGGTCTTGTCGCCACGGACCTTGAGCACGGTCTCGCCTTGCAGCTCGACCACGATGCCGCACTGCGTCGTGCAGATCTTGCAGTACGTGCGTTTGGTCTCGATCGGTTGCGTGGCCATGGCTCTCCCGGCGTGTCTTGTGGTTCGTGTTGTTTGAACATGTGTTCCATGTTCCGTGGCCCTGTGCAAGCGTACAGTGACGTGCCCGCGCGATCGCCCGCAACTTCACTTGGCGTTCAGGCGCGCGCTGGCTATAGACCCGCCATGTTCGAACACTCGCGACTGAAAACCGCCCTGCTTGCCGCCGCCACCGGGGCAATCGTGCTGACCGCCGGCTGCGCCGGAAAGGGCGGCGCCAACAAGGACACCGCCTATGTCGCGCGGGATGTCGATACGCTCTACATGGCGGCGAAGGACCGTCTGGACCGCGGGCAGACCAAGCAGGCCGCCGCGCTGTTCGACGAGGTGGAACGCCAGCATCCCTATTCGCCCTGGGCCCGCCGCGCCCAGTTGATGAGCGCGTTCAGCTATTACGCCGCGCGCGATTATACCAAGGCGACGCAGGCGGCGCAGCGCTTCCTTTCGATCCACCCCGGCAACAAGGACGCGCCCTACGCCTATTACCTGATCGCGGTATGCTATTACGAGCAGATCAGCGACGTGACGCGCGACCAGAAGATCACGCTGCAGGCCAAGCAGGCGCTGACCGAAGTCATGCGCCGCTATCCGGGCACGACGTATGCCTCGGATGCCAAGCTCAAGCTCGACCTGGTGGACGATCACCTGGCCGGCAAGGAAATGACCATCGGCCGCTATTACGAGCGCAGCGGCAAGTGGCTGGCCGCGACATTGCGGTTCCGCAATGTGGTGGACGACTTCCAGACCACCAGCCACGCGCCCGAGGCGCTCTTCCGGCTGGTCGAAAGCTACCTGTCGCTGGGCATTCCCGAAGAGGCGCAGAAATCGGCGGCGGTGCTGCGGGCCAACTATCCCGACAGCAAGTGGTATCGCCGCGCCTATGAGCTGATGGAAAAGCACGCGCCGCAAACCACCGCGAGCTGACCGGCGCCGTCCGGGCGCCATCCGGGGCGGGGCTGGTGCGACCCCTGCCGGAAAGCGGCCCCGAAGGCGGCGGCATGACGCGCGCCCCCCCCGGGTCCGGCTGCGTCAGAAGCGGTCCAGGTTCATCACTTTCGTCCAGGCCGCGACGAAATCCTTGACGAACATCTCGCGCGCGTCGTTCGAGGCATAGGCTTCGGACACGGCGCGCAGTTCCGAATTCGATCCGAACACCAGATCGACCGGCGTTGCCGTCCACTTCAGCTTGCCGCTGGCGCGATCGTGGCCTTCATAAAGCCCCGGCGTCCCGGCCGACTTCGACCACTGCGTCGACATGTCGAGCAGGTTGACGAAGAAGTCGTTGCTCAGCGTGCCGGGGCGGGTGGTGAGAACGCCGCTGGAGGAATGCCCGGCATTGGCGTCCAGCGCGCGCATACCGCCGACCAGAACGGTCATTTCCGGCACGGTCAGTTCCAGCATGTTGGCCTTGTCCACGAGCATTTCGGCCGGGGAGGCGCCGGCATCGGCGCCGTAGTAGTTGCGAAAGCCGTCGGCGCGCGGGCGCAGGTATTCGTAGGAAGCGGCATCGGTCTGCGCCTGCGTGGCGTCGACCCGGCCCGGCGTGAATGGCACGGCGGCGTCCTGGCCGGCTTTCCGCGCCGCCTGCTCGACCGCCGCGTTGCCGCCCAGCACGATCAGGTCGGCGAGCGAGACCTGCTTGCCCCCCTTGGCCGAACGGTTGAAATCCTGCCGCACCTTGTCGAGCGCGCCCAGCACTTTGGCCAGTTCCGCCGGATCGTTCACCGCCCAGTCCTTCGCCGGCGCCAGCCGGACGCGCGCGCCGTTGGCTCCGCCACGCATGTCGGTGCCCCGGAAAGTGGAGGCCGAGGCCCAGGCCGCCTTGACCAGTTCGGGCCCGGTGAGCCCGCTGGCCAGGATCTTCGCCTTGAGCTGGGCCGCGTCGGCCGCGTCGATCACGGCGTAATCGGCCTTGGGCAGCGGGTCTTGCCACGAGAAGGCTTCCTTGGGCACCTCGCCGCCGAGATAGCGCGCGCTCGGCCCCATGTCGCGATGGGTCAGCTTGAACCAGGCGCGGGCGAAGGCATCGGCGAATTGCCTGGGATCGTCATGGAAGCGCATGGCGATGGCGCGGAAGCCGGGGTCCTGCTTGAGCGCGAGGTCGGTGGTGAACATGATCGGCGCGTGGCGCCTGTCCTTCACGTGCGCGTCGGGCACCAGCGCGGCGGCGGCGGCATCGCTGGGCACCCATTGCACCGCGCCCGCCGGGCTGCGGGTCTGCACCCAGTCGAAACCGAACAGGTTGTCGAGGTATTGCGTGGTGAAGGCGATCGGATTGGCCGACCAGGCGCCTTCCAGCCCGCTCGTCACGGTATCTTCCGAATGGCCCTTGCCGCATGTGTTCGCCCAGCCCAGGCCCTGCTGTTCGATCGCCGCCGCCGAGGGATCGGCGCCGACGCATTCGTCGGGCTTGTGCGCGCCATGCGCCTTGCCGAACGTGTGGCCGCCGGCGATCAGCGCCACGGTTTCCTCGTCGGTCATCGCCATGTTGCCGAAGGCCAGGCGGATGTCGGCGGCCGCCGCGATCGGATCGGGCTTGCCGTTGGGGCCTTCGGGATTGACGTAGATCAGCCCCATCTGCGTCGCGGCGAGCGGGCCCTTGAGGCCGCCCTTGCCATCGCGCCGCTCATCGGCAAGCCACTTCTTCTCCGGCCCCCAGAACACCAGGTCCGGCTCCCACGAATCGACGCGCCCGCCGGCGAAGCCCAGCGTCTTGAAGCCCATGTTCTCCAGCGCGACATTGCCGGTCAGCACCATCAGGTCGCCCCAGGAGAGCTTGCGGCCGTATTTCTGCTTGACCGGCCAGACCAGCCGGCGCGCCTTGTCGAGGCTGACATTGTCGGGCCAGGAATTGAGCGGCTCGAAGCGTTGCTCGCCGCCGCCCGCGCCGCCGCGCCCGTCTCCCACGCGATAAGTGCCGGCGCTGTGCCAGGCCATGCGGATGAAGAAGGGGCCGTAATTGCCATAGTCGGCCGGCCACCACGGCTGCGAGGTGGTGAGGACGGCGTTGATGTCCCGCTTCACCGCCGCGAGATCGAGCGTGGCGAATTCGGCGGCATAGTCGAAATCGGCGCCATAGGGATTGGCCCCCGGATCGCGCTGGCGCAGCGGGCTCAGGTCCAGCCGGCTGGGCCACCAGTCGGTATTCGACATGGCCGTTTCCTCGGCATGGGCCGGCGCCGCGATCAACGCGGGACTCATCGTGGCCGCGAGCACGGCCAGCACGGATGTGGAAGTCTTGCGCATTTCACCCTCTCCTTGGCCTCACGTTATATCGTGAGGGCCTTGGGATAGACCTGCGCCAGAAATGGGGAAAATAGATCGATTCGTTGACTGAGATCGGAAATGCCGATCAGTCTGTAAAAGTAATCGGCTCAGGCGCGATTCATGCCGGCCCGGCATTGATGGCTGGGCATAACCGCGCTCATCCCCAGGTCAGACTCTAGCCGGTAAGTTGACTTTTTCGCACGAACGGCGCTGAGTGTTCGCACATGCTTTCGCAGAAGACCCGATATACCATCCGCGCCTTGCAGGAACTGGCCGACCATTACCAGAAGGGTTCGATCCGGCTGGACCAGATCGCCAGCGCGCAGAACATTCCGCGCAAATTCCTGACCGTCATCCTTTCCGAACTGGTGCGCGAGGGGATCGTCGCCTCGCACCGGGGGCGGTCGGGCGGCTATGAACTGGCGCTGCCGCCAGTCGACATCCGCTATGGCGACATCATCCGCATCACCCGGGGCAGCCTGGCGCTGGTGCCTTGCGCCAGCCGCAACGCGCATGAGACCTGCACCAATTGCCTGCCCGAAGCCGAATGCCGGCTGCGCGGCCTGATGCTGACGCTGCGCGACGAGATGGCGGCGATGCTCGACCGGATGACGCTGGCCGATCCCATCGTCACCGAACCCCCGTTCGAAGACGAACTGGAAGCCTGAGCCGGGCGATGCGCCGGCCGCTCCCGCTGCTCGTAACCGTGCTGGCGGGCGTGCTGGCCGGGACGCTGGCCGGTATGTTCGGCTCGGCGGCGCGCGCGGCCCCTCCCGCGCCGACCCGCTTGTGCCCGGCGGCGGAGCGGGCGATCGACCTGGCCGCGCGCGGCATGATGGATCGCGGCACGCCGGGCGTGATGATCGCGGTGTCGCGCGGAGGCCGTACCCTGTTCGAGCGCGGTTATGGCCTGGCCAATATCGAGGACGGGGTGCCGGTGACGCCCGAGACCGTGTTTGCGCTCGCTTCCGTCACCAAGCAGTTCACCGCCGCCGCGATCCTGTCGCTGGCGCGCGAAGGGCGGATCGGGCTTGACGATCCGCTGTCGCGCTATGTCCCCGAGATGCCCAGGGCCCGGCGGATCACGCTGTACCAGTTGCTGGTGCAGACCGCCGGCGTGCACAATTTCACCGATGACGCGCAAGGGCTGAAGACCAAGGCGGTGCATCGCACCCCGGCCGAAATGCTGGCGTGGATCGTCCATCTGCGCCCGCCGCTGGATTTCGCGCCGGGCACGCGCTGGGCCTATAGCAATTCGAACTATGTCCTGCTGGGCATCGTTGCGGAGCGCGTGACCGGCCAGCCGCTGCAGGACGTGTTCGACGCGCGCCTGCTGCGTCCGGCCGGGCTGGAGCACACCGCGCTCGATCATCCGGCCGAAGTCGTGCCGCACCGCGCGCGTGGCTATCGCAAGGTTGCGGGCGTGCCTTCGGGCTATGTCGCGGCCGACTGGGTCAGCCCGACGATGACCTGGGCGGCGGGCGGCCTCAGGACCACGGCCGGCGACCTGCTGAAATGGACCGAGGCGCTCTATGCCGGCCGGGTGATCGACGCCGGGGCGCTGGCGCTGATGACGCGGCCGGGCCTGCTGGCCGATGGGCGCACGGTGAAGCAGGGAATGCCCGAGGACTGGCGGCGCAATCTCGATTCCGAATACGGCATGGGGCTGGTGATCACGCGGACGCCGCAAGGCCCGCGATTGTGGCACAGCGGCGGGATCGACGGCTTCAAGTCCTGGCTGGCGCATTATCCCGACAGCGATGTGACGATTGCCATGCTGGGCAATTCGGAATCGGTCGATCTTGCGTCGGACGCGGTGGAAGCCGCCGTTTTTGCCACCAATGCGCCGGGCTGCGGCGGGTAACGCACCGGGCCGCATCGCGCCGGAAACGGGAATCCGGGCCGTCGGTGGGCTTTGCCACGGCGGCTCTTCGCATCGGCGTGCAGAACTTTCGCTTTGGCGCAGGCAAGGAAAATTTTGGTTGTCTATCTAATTGGTAGAGAATATGCCCGGTTGCGAAGGAGGCCTGGCATGCGATCTTCCGATAACCCCGATAATCAGATTTCCACTGGTCAAGACGCAGGCAAGGACAAGTCGAACCCGGCGCTTTCCGCAGTGGCCGAGGCGGTCGCACGGCTGCGTTACGGCGCGGTCCATCTCACCATTCACGACGGGCGCGTGGTTCAGCTCGACGTGACCGAGCGGCAGCGGTTCACTTGATCGTTTGACCTGATCTTGCGGCCTGACCCGATCGCGGGCGGGCGCTCACCCCATGACCGATGCAGACCGGACCGCCGGATGCGTCCAATTCCCTCTCCAAAGGATTTGGCAATGCATTCGTTCGTCCGCACCATATTGCTTGCATCTTCAGCGCTGGCCTTGCCCAGCGCCGCTCTGGCGCAGGGGGCCGCGCCAGCCACGCAAACGCCATCGGCCGACATGGCTCCGTCCGCCAGCGACGCGCACGATTCGGGCAATGACATCATCGTCACCGCCCGCCGCCGCGCGGAAACCGCCCAGGAAGTGCCGCTGGCGATCTCGGTGATCAATGCCGAGAGCATCGAGGCGACCGGCAACTTCAACATCAACAAGCTCCAGCAGCTTACGCCCACGCTCCAGGTCTATTCGTCGAACCCGCGCAATACCGCGGTCAACATCCGCGGCCTGGGCGTGCCGTTCGGCCTGACCAGCGACGGCTTCGAGCAGGGCGTCGGCATCTATGTCGACGATGTCTACAATTCGCGCGTCGCCGCCGCCGTGTTCGATTTCCTCGACGTCGCGCAAGTCGAAGTGCTGCGCGGCCCGCAAGGCACGCTTTACGGCAAGAACACCACGGCAGGCGCGATCAACATCACCACCAACCAGCCGACCTTCGATTTCGAGGGCAAGGCCGAAGTGACAGTGGGCAACCTCGATTTCAAGCAGGCCAAGGCCGCCGTCTCGGGCCCGCTGTCGGACACGCTGGCGGCGCGCATCGCGATTTCCTCGACCAGCCGGCGCGGCACGATCTACAACGTCACTACCGATCGCTGGATCAACGAGCAGGACAACCTGGGCCTGCGCGGCCAGTTGCTGTTCAAGCCGAACGATGGCCTGAGCATCACGCTGAGCGGCGACTACAGCAGGCAGGACCCCGAATGCTGCGGCACCGTGTTCGTGCGCACGGGGCTGACCCAGCGCGCGCTGGCGCGCCAGTACGAGGCGCTCGCCGCGCTGCAGAACTACACGGTCGTCAGCCGCAAGCCGTTCGACCGGCTGACCGACGTCGATGCTCCGCTCAGCGCCGGCAACAAGATCGGCGGCGCTTCGCTGCGGGTGAAGTGGGATGTCGGCCCCGGCACGCTCACTTCGGTCAGCGCCTGGCGCTTCTGGGACTGGAAGCCGGAGAACGATCGCGATTTCACCGGCCTGTCGATCGTTTCCGCATCGAACAATCCCTCGCAGCAGGACCAGTATTCGCAGGAATTCCGCTACAATTACGAAAGCGACAAGATCGACTTCGTCGTCGGCGCGTTTGGCTTCAAGCAGCGGATCGATACGCAGGGTTTCGAGCAGCAGGGCGTCAATTCCAGCAAATGGAACCTGACGGGCGCCCTGGCGAACGATCCCACGGTCCTGGCCGGCCTGACCGCACGCAATACCCAGTATCTGAAGAGCACCAGCGCTGCCCTGTTCGGCCAGGCAAGCTGGAAGGTGACGGATGCGCTGACGATCCAGCCGGGCGTGCGGGTGAACTATGACAAGAAGTCGGGCTTCTATCAACGCGTCGTCACCACCGGCCAGGGCGCGATCCTGACTTGCCCGCAACCTGCCGGCTCCATCGGGGCGGCCCAGTGCGGCGTGTTCTCGCCGCAGCTCAGCGCGCCCTCGGTCAGCGACTGGAACTTCAGCTATGACCTGAACGTCAACTACAAGATCGCGCCCGATATCCTGGCCTATGCGACCTATGCCAAGAGCTTCAAGACCGTGGGCATCAACCAGAACGGCCTGCCGACCGATGCCGCCGGCAATCCGATCGTTTCGGCGGGCGTCATCAAGCCCGAATCGGTCAACCACTTCGAAGCCGGCGTCAAGACCCAGTTCTGGGATCGCAAGGCGACCTTCAACCTCACCGCGTTCCGCACCGATATCAAGAACTACCAGGCGACCGTGACCAACGGGCAGCTTGGCGTGCTGCGCGGCTATCTGGCCAATGCCGGCAAGGTCCGCTCGCAGGGCGTCGAAGCCGATTTCTCCGTCCGGCCCAGCGAGCGCTTCAGCGCCTATGCCAACGGCGCCTATACCGATGCGAAGTACAAGAAGTTCGTCGATGCGCCGTGCCCGCCCGAGCTGGCCGGCGGTGGCACCGGCACGCCGCCGGGGCCGGCGGGCACACCCGGCGCGAACAGCCCGGCGAACTGCGACATCTCCGGCCAGCGCCTGCCGGGCGTGTCGAAGTGGTCGTTCTCGTATGGGGCCGAGGTCAACGCGCCGGTCACGCTGCTGGCGAAGGACGGCGAGGTCTATCTGGGCGTCGACGGCAACTACCGGTCCAGCTTCTCGTCGAACCCCTCCGAATCGATCTATACCAACGTGAAGGGCTATGCGCTCACCAACTTCCGGGCCGGTTTCCGCTCCGGCGGCTTCGACGTCTATGGCTGGGTGCGCAATGCGTTCGATACCAACTACTTCGAGCTGCTGCAGGTCGCGCCGAGCAACGTCGGCCTGGTTGCCGGCCAGCCGGGCGATCCGAGGACCTGGGGGCTTACGGTCAAGTCGGATTTCTGAAATCGGCTTGCGCTAATATTGTTTCGTCCGGGCCCCCCTTGCACCCGGACGTAGCGAAGCCGGGTGACGCCTGTTCCGCATTTCGCTAGAACGCGTGGCGAACATGCTCACCCGGCTTTCCATCCGCAATATCGTGCTGATCGAGGCGCTCGATCTCGAGTTCGCCGGCGGGCTCGGCGTGCTCACGGGCGAGACCGGGGCCGGCAAGTCGATCCTGCTCGACGCGCTCGGCCTCGTGCTCGGCAACCGTGCCGACAGCGGGTTGGTGCGTGCCGGCGAAGACCGCGCGAGCGTGACCGCCAGCTTCGAATTTTCCGCCTTGCCGGCCGCGGTGCGGGCGGTGCTCGACGAAGCGGAGATCGAGATCGAGCCGGGCGAACCCCTCATCCTCAAGCGCCAGCTCAAGGCGGACGGCGGCAGCAAGGGATTCGTCAACGACCAGAGCGTGAGCGCGGCGCTGCTGCGCGAACTGGCGCCCGCGCTGGTCGAAATCCATGGCCAGCATGACGATCGCGGCCTGGTCAATCCGCGCGGCCACCGCGCGCTGCTCGATCGCTTCGCCGGGGGCGATGTCGCGGGCGTGGAGGCGGCGTGGCGGGAATGGCGCGAGGCGCAGGCCGCGCTCGATGCCGCCCGCGCGCTCGTCGCCAAGGCGGCCGAGGATCAGGACCTGCTGCTGGCCCATCTGGCCGAACTTTCCGCGCTGGAGCCGGTCGCGGGCGAGGAAGAGCAGCTCGCGCTCGCCCGCGCGACGATGCAGAAGGGCGAGAAGCTGGCCGACGATCTGGCCGAGCTGCAGCACTTGTGGGCCGGATCGGATTCGGCGCTGGCGAGCTTGCGCGGCGCCGCCCGGCGGCTCGACCGGATCGCGGGCGAGCACCCGTTGCTGGCCGAGGCGCTGGCCGCGCTCGACCGCGCGGTGATCGAGGCGGGCGAGGCGGAAGACCATCTCGAACGGGCGGCCGAGGCGCTGGCGCACGATCCGGCCGAGCTGGACCGGATCGAGACGCGGCTGTTCGATCTGCGCGCCGCCGCGCGCAAGCACGGCTGCGCGGTCGACGATTTGCCCCAGCGGATGCGCGCCATGCGCGCCGAACTCGATGCGATCGAAAGCGGGGAGGAAGCGATCGCCGGTCTCGAACGCGCGGCGCAGGCCGCGGCGAGCGCCTATCGCGCGCGAGCGGAGGAACTCCACGCCTTGCGCGCGGCGGCCGCGCTGCGGCTCGACGCGGCGGTCGCGGCCGAGCTGGCGCCGCTCAAACTCGATGCCGCGCGCTTCCGCACCGCCGTCACCCGCTTGCCCGAGGAGCGCTGGGGCGCGAGCGGCAAGGACGCGGTCGAATTCCTCATCAGCACCAATCCCGGCGCCGATTTCGCCCCGCTTGCCAAGATCGCCAGCGGCGGTGAATTGTCGCGCTTCATCCTGGCGCTCAAGGTCGCGCTGGCCGAGGAAGGCGGGGCGGCCTCGGTGATCTTCGACGAGATCGACCGGGGCGTGGGCGGCGCGGTCGCCTCGGCCATCGGCGAGCGGCTGGCGCGGCTGGCTTCGGCGGGCCAGCTCCTTGCCGTCACGCACAGCCCGCAAGTCGCGGCGCGCGGGCGGCGGCACTACATGATCGCCAAGTCCTCGCATGGCACCGTAACGCGCACTTCGGTGACGCTGCTCGACGAACCCGGACGCAAGGAAGAGATCGCCCGGATGCTGTCGGGCGCCGAAGTGACCGACGAGGCGCGCGCGCAGGCGGACAGGCTGCTGGAGGGGGTTTGAAGTCCGCCCGGCCGCATTTCGTGGACGAATCGCGTTCACAAATGGCCGGGCTGTGGCTTATCAGCGGGCCATGACGAGCGAAGCCGAAGCCGCCAACGAACTCATGCGTCTTGCCAGGGCGATCACTCGCGCCAACCGGCTCTACCATGCCGAGGACGCGCCCGAGATCTCCGACCCCGAATACGATGCGCTGGTGCGCCGCAATGCGGAGCTGGAAGCGCAATTCCCCCATCTGGTCCGGCCGGATTCGCCGACCAACCAGGTCGGGCACGAGATCGCCGCCTCGCCGCTGTCCAAGGTGACGCACGAGGTTCGCATGATGAGCCTCGACAACGCGTTCACGCCCGAGGAAGTCGGCGAATTCCTCGCCCGCGTGCGCCGTTTCCTGGCGCTGCCCGAGGACGCGCCGGTGGTCGTCACCGCCGAGGACAAGATCGACGGCCTGTCCTGCTCGCTGCGCTACGAGCACGGCAAGCTGGTGCGTGCGGCGACGCGCGGCGACGGGCTGGTGGGCGAGGACGTGACGCCCAACGTCGCCCACATCGCCGACATCCCGCAGGAACTGGCCGGCAAAGTGCCCGCCGTGTTCGAGGTGCGCGGCGAGGTCTATATGGAAAAGGCCGCGTTCCACGCGCTCAACGATCATCTGATGGCCGAAGCCAAGGCGCAGGCCGAGGCGAAGGGCGAACCGTTCGATCCCGGCAAGGTCCGTCAGTTCGCCAATCCGCGCAACGCCGCCGCCGGATCGCTGCGGCAGAAGGACGCGGGCGTCACCGCCAGGCGCCCCTTGCGCTTCTGGGCGCACGGCTGGGGCGCGGCGAGCGCAGTGCCGGGCGAGAGCCAGCACGAGGTGATCCGCAGGATCGCAAGCTGGGGCCTGCCGGTCTCGCCCGATTTCCGCCTGTGCCATTCGCTGGACGAGATGCTGGCGGCCTACGCGGCGATCCGCGCCGCGCGGCCGGGCCTTGCCTATGAGATCGACGGCGTGGTCTACAAGGTCGACCGGCTCGACTGGCAGGCGCGGCTGGGCTTCGTCGCCAAGGCGCCGCGCTGGGGGCTGGCGCACAAGTTCCCGGCCGAGCGCGCCGAGACCGTGCTCGAAGCGATCGACATCCAGGTGGGCCGTACCGGCAAGCTGACGCCGGTGGGGCGGCTGCGGCCGGTGCTGGTGGGCGGCGTCACCGTCACCAACGTGACGCTGCACAATCGCGATGAGATCGCCCGGCTGGGCGTGCGGCCGGGCGACCGCGTCGTGCTCCAGCGCGCGGGCGACGTGATCCCGCAAGTGGTCGACAACCTGACGCGCGACGAAGAGCGGCCCGCCTATATCTTCCCCGACCATTGCCCCGAGTGCCATTCCGAAGCCGTGGCCGAGGAAGGCGAAGTCGATGTGCGCTGCACGGCCGGCCTGATCTGCCCGGCGCAGCGCACCGAACGGCTCAAGCACTTCGTCAGCCGCGCCGCGCTCGATATCGAGGGGCTGGGCGAGAAGACGATCGATGAGTTCTTCGCGCTCGGCTGGCTGGAAAGCCCGGCCGACATCTTCCGCCTGCACCAGCACCGCGACGAACTGCTGACACGCGAGGGCTGGAAGGACAAGTCGGTGGATAACCTGTTGGCGGCGATCGAAAGCAAGCGCCGCCCCGATGCCGCGCGGCTGCTGTTCGGCCTGGGCATCCGCCATGTCGGCGCGGTGACGGCGCGTGATCTGATGAAGGGGCTGGCGGATATCCGCCTGCTGCCGGAACGGGCGGAGCAGATTTACCGCTATCGCGAGGAAAACCCGCAGGGCGAGGACGAGAAGCCCAGCCCCTTCGCGGCGCGTATGCTCGCCGAGATCAAGCGGATATTGCAGGTTCGCACCGATGGGATCGGTCCGGCGGTGGGCTATGCACTGGCGGATTTCTTCCACGAACCGCACAACCGCGACGTGTGGGCCGACCTGCTCGACCCCGAGACGGGCCAGGTCGATCCCCCGCCTTACGTGGTCGAGACCAAGGACAGCGAAGTCGCCGGCCAGACCGTGGTGTTCACCGGCAAGCTGGAGACGATGAGCCGCGACGAAGCCAAGGCGCAGGCCGAGCGGCTGGGCGCCAAGGCCGCGGGCTCGGTCTCGCCGAAGACCGATCTCGTCGTCGCCGGGCCGGGCGCGGGATCGAAGCTGAAGAAGGCCGCCGAACTCGGCATCCGCGTGATCGACGAGGCGGAATGGGCCGAGATCGTCAACGCGGCGGGGTAGAGTGGGTTCGGACATGCGCCTTTCCGCGCATTTTCCATAAAGACGCGCGGCGTGCCGAAGTAGCCCAGGGCTTAGCGCGGGGGCCCTGGACTACTTCGGTACGCCGCGCGCACGGGGCGCGGCCTCTACCGGGGGACACACCGATAGGGGACCGCGCCGCCGGCCATGGCGATGGAATCAGGCGTGACGCCCCTGATGTTCGTGGATTTGCCGGTAATGCTGCACGCGGGTCGCGCGCAGGCCCGCCATGCCTTCGCGTTCGACCGCGCGCTGCCACGACGCCAGTTCCTCAAGCGTGAGGTCATAGCGCTTGCACGCTTCGGGAATCGTCAGCAGCCCGCCATTGACCGCCGCCACCACTTCGGCCTTGCGCCGGATGACCCAGCGCGAGGTGTTGGGCGGTGGCAAGTCGTTGCGGGTCAGTGCCTCCCCCAGCGGTCCGATCACCTCGGACGTTTTGTTCATGTCATTCTGAAGCATTTCGCGCCTCTTGAGCTGGTAGTTCAGCCCCCCGATGCGCTTATGGATTGATGCCTAACGGTTAATACGGTGCTTTGCGGGAAGGTTAATTCCATTCGAGTGTCCCAAAATCAAACACCTGATAATAAAGGAGAAAGTCCCACCCGATTTGTTGATGACATGTTAACGGCGGGTTTACCTTTCTTACTTACCACCCAATCCAAGGAGGTTGCTGATGTCTCGGTCTGCTTTGGATTGTGCGCGCGTGGCCGCCACGCCGATCGGTTCGGCGGTCTTGCGGCACGTTTCGTCGGAAGGGTGCCAGCTTGTCTCCGGCGACCTGCGCCCCGGCGTCGGCCAGCGCCTGCGCTTCAAGGTCGATTCGGTGCGTCCGATCACCGGCACCGTGCGCTGGAGCGTGGGCGATCGCGCCGGCTTCGAATTCGACGAGCCGATTTCCGCCCGCGCGCTCGGCGTGCTGCAGCGCTATCACCCCGCGCTGGTATCGATCCGCCTCTATTCGGCCTGACCGGCCCCGGCCGGCGCGGGCACCCATTTCATCACGCCGCCCGCCAGCGGCGTCCAGCGGCCCACCCGCACGCCGGCCGCCGCCAGCATGTCGCTGGTCCACTGGTTGCAGGTGCGCGTCACCGTGTAGCTGCCGCCGGTTTCGTAGAACACGTCCTGCCGGCCATAGCCGCGATGGCGTCGGCCGGGCCCGCGCGGGCCGATCCGCGCCGTGATCGCGCCGACCAGCGCGCGGTATTGCGCCTCGGTCAGCCGCAGCGGGCGGACCTGCGCGTCGGGGGCGGGGCGGACATAGTGCTCGACATGGAGCAGCCCTTCGCCGCCCACGCCGATCACGCGCAGCACGGTGGCGGGGGAAAGATCCCACCAGGTCGGCGTGTCCAGGAACACCTCGCGCTCCCCCCAGCTGATCGCGACATGGGTATAGGGCCGGGCCGGATCGGCGGTGTCGGTCGGGCGGGAACAGCGCGTGCCAGTCTTGCGCGGGCGTCACCGCGGGCAGGACCAGCGCGGTGTGGATGCCGTTGCTTTCCACCATGATCGTGACGCCGCGCGCGGGTTCGCGCCAGCCCGGATTGCGCGGCAGCGACGAGCCGATCCACGCCGCGAGCAGGAACAGCGCCACGCCGAGCGCCAGGCTGCCCGCCGCCGCGCGAGCGATGCGGCTCAGCGCGCGGGCCGCCGCCGCAGCCACAGGATGGACCAGTCGCCCCGCACCATCCGCGCCGCCAGCCGCAGCCCGGCGCGGCGGCAGGCGGCGCGCACTTTGGCTTCCTGCCCGGTCAGGAGCCCGGCCAGCAGCAAGTGGCCGCCCGGCACCAGCGCGCGGGCGAAATCGGGTGCCAGCGCGATCAGCGGGCCGGCCAGGATATTGGCCATGACCAGGTCGTAAGGTCCGCGCGCGGCGATCAGCGGGCTGTCCATGCCGGGCGCGATCGTCATCACCAGCTCGCCCGCGCGCGCGCCGATGGCGATGCCGTTGCGCGCCGCGTTATCGGCCACCACCGCGCCGCAGACCGCGTCGATGTCGCTCGCGATCGCCAGCGCGCGGGGCCAGAGCGCCAGTGCGGCGAACGCCAGCAGCCCGGTGCCGGTGCCGATATCGGCGCAATTGCGCACGATCACGCCGCGCTGCTTCATCGCGGCCAGCATGGCCAGGCATCCGGCGGTGGTTTCGTGATGGCCCGTGCCGAAAGCCCGGCTGGCGGGAATGGCGAAATCGATCACGCCGGGTTCGGCCAGTGCCGGCCGCTCGGGCGTGCGGACATGAAAGCAGCCGGCGCGGATCGGCTCCAGCCCCTGCTGGCTCTGCGTCAGCCAGTCGGTATCGGGCAGGCGCTCGACCGTCAGCGGCGGGGCGCCGGCGGCGAACAGCGCGGCGATGGCGTTGCGCACGGCGGCGGTGGGCCTTGCTTCCAGCCAGGCTTCGAGCACCCAGTCATCGGGCCGGTCCTCGGCCACTTCGCTGCCGGCGATGATGATGTCCGGGTTCCAGTCGAGTGCGTCCTCGTGCGCCAGCAGCGCGGCCTCGATCACGCCGCGCGGGGCATGGGCGGTGACTTTCCAGCTCATCGGCCGGCCTCCCTGGCCAGCCGCGCGTCGAGCCGTTCGCGCCCGTTCTCGGCATAGCGGCGGCAGGCCGCGGGATCGGCGAGCGGCTGCGTGCCGGCCAGCCGTTCGAACAGGGCGCTGGCCGAGGGATGCGGCGTCATCAGGATCTCGCAATCGAGCTGGCCCACCTGGCCAAGCGTGCGGCGGAACGTGGCGACATAGGCGGGATGGTCGGTGAAGCGGTAGGCGTCGGCCGAAACGGCGGTCAGGCTGTCGACATAGGCCATGGCATGGCACGTCTCGCCCTCGCACGAGCGCCAGGTCCAGCTTGTCGAGCCCGGCGTGTGGCCCGGCGTGGCGTGCGCGGTGAGGGCGAGCGGGCCGAGCGTGACCACTTCGCCATCGGCCAGCACGCGATCCACCTTGACCGGGGCGAATGTCGACAGGCCCAGCTGCGGGTCTTGCGGATCGGGCTCGCCGGTCTCGAACGCGCGGCGCGCCTCGGCCCGCACCGCCAGCCTGGCCCCGGTCGCCTGCTTGAGCGCGGCCAGCCCGCCGGCGTGATCGACGTGCTCGTGGCTGGCCAGCAGCCAGCGGATGTCGCCCGGCCGGAAGCCCAGCGCGCGGATATTGGCCAGGATCGAGGGCACGGCTTCCTCGGTCGCGCCGTCGATCAGGATGTGGCCTTGCGGCGAGGTGATGAGCAGCACCGTGATGCCGCATGTGCCGACATCGTAGACATTGCCGAACACCGGGGCGGGCGGTGCCGGATCGCTCCAGCCGTCGCGCCCCGCGCAGGCGGCGACCAGGTTCGGCCGGGCCGGCGCCGGGACCGGGGCGGCCTGCGGCGCGCAGGCGGCGACGGCCAGCAGGCCCAGCGCGACAAGACCGTGCGGCCTAGCGGACATAGCTGGCTCCATTGGCATCCAGCACCGCGCCGGTCATGCTGGCGGGGGCGTCAAGCGCGCAGAACACGGCGATCACGGCGATCTCCTCGGGCGTCGCCAAGCGGCCCAGCGGGATATCGGCGAGCAGCCCGGCGCCGCCCCGGCTGGCCAGGTAATCGTCCGCCATGGCCGTGGCGGTAAAGCCCGGCGAGATCGCATAGCTGAGCACGCCTTCGCCGGCATAGCCGCGCGCGATCGTCTTGTGCAGCGCCAGCATCCCGCCTTTCGCGGCGGCATAGTGCCAGTGATCGGGCGAATCGCCGCGATGGCCGGCGCGGCTGGCGATATGCACGATCCGTCCCGCCCGCCCTTCGGCGCGCCAGTGCGCCACGGCCGAGCGCGAAAGCTGCGCGGCGGCGGTGAGGTTGATCTGCAAGGTGCGGTCCCAGTCGGCCAGCCAGCCGGCATCATCCCGCGCGATCGGATTGGGCTCGAACAGCCCGGCATTGTTGATCAGGACGTCGATCCGCCCGCCCGCGCGCGCCAGCGCTTCGTCCCACAGCCGGGCGGGGGCGGCCGGATCGGCCAGATCGGCGGCGATCGTGGCATCGTCGATAGCGCGCGTGGCATGGCCGATCACGATCGCGCCGCGCGCGCGCAGGGCTTGCGCGATGGCGGCGCCGATTCCCCGGCTGGACCCGGTGACAAGGACGGAAGGCGTTTTCGCGTTGGTATCCATGGCCGGCTCCGTAGAACGACTTGGCCGCGCATGAAAGCCGCTGGCACGGTTACACCCATCCGTGTTCGCGCGTAGGGCACGCTTCGCCGATATTGAAATGCCGCGCTGAATTGCCGCAATGCGGCACGAGTGCTTGAACGGCGGCGCATTTTGACTAAGGGGGTAGGCACGAGGGCAGCGCCGGGGGCTGCCCAGCGCTAAAGGGGATTCGCACCGCATGGCCCAAGCCGGCACCAGCAACCGTCCGCTCTCGCCCCACCTCCAGATCTGGCGCTGGGGGCCGCACATGGCGGTTTCGATCCTCCACCGCGTCAGCGGCAACGGCCTGGCCTTCGTCGGCCTTGCGCTGCTGCTCTGGTGGCTTGGCGCGCTGGCGAGCGGACCCGCCGCCTATGCCACATTCACCGGCTGGGTCTGGGCCGATCTCTCCACCCTCGACTGGAGCGGGCTCGGCCTCGTTACCTCGCTGATCCGGCTGGCCTTCAAGGTGGTGCTCGTCGGCATCACCTGGGCTTTCTTCACGCACGCGGCTTCGGGCCTGCGGCACTTCGTGCTCGATATCGGCGCGGGTTACGAGCTGAACGCCAACCGCACCTGGTCGATCCTCTCCCCCGTGCTTGCGGTGGCGATGACCGCGATCTTCTGGGCACTCCTGCTTCTTCGCTGAGGGACTCGTCTCGATATGGGTAACGGAACTTCGATCGGCCGCGTGCGCGGCCTCGGCTCGGCCAAGACGGGCCCTCACCACTGGCTGATGCAGCGCTTCACCGCGATCGGCAACCTGCTTCTCGTGGTCTGGCTCGGCGTGTCGCTGCTGCTGCTGCCGAACCTGCACTACCAGACGGTGATCGAATGGATTTCCGCTCCGGTGCCGGCAACCGCCATGGCCCTGCTGGTGATCTCCACCTTCTGGCACGCGCGCATGGGCGTGGGCGTGATGATGGAAGACTACGTTCACGAGCACGCCAACAAGTTCGCCTGCGTCGCCGCGCTCAACCTGATCACTTTCGCGGGGGCCGCCTTCGGCGTCTTCTGCGTGGTTCGCCTCGCGCTGGGAGGCGCATGACATGGCTACTCAGCCCGCATATCCGATCATCGATCACGTTTACGATACCGTCGTCGTCGGCGCCGGCGGCTCGGGCCTGCGCGCCACGATGGGCAGTGCCGAGGCCGGGCTGAAGACGGCCTGCATCACCAAGGTCTTTCCCACCCGTTCGCACACCGTGGCGGCGCAGGGCGGCATCGCCGCCTCGCTGTGCAACAACACGCCCGATCACTGGACCTGGCACATGTACGACACCGTCAAGGGGTCGGACTGGCTGGGCGATCAGGACGCGATCGAATACATGGTGCGCGAAGCGCCGCAGGCGGTCTATGAACTGGAGCACGCCGGCGTGCCGTTCAGCCGCAACCCCAACGGCACGATCTATCAGCGCCCGTTCGGCGGCCACATGCAGAACATGGGTGAGGGCCCGCCGGTGCAGCGCACCTGCGCCGCGGCCGACCGCACCGGCCACGCCATGCTGCACGCGCTCTACCAGCAGAGCCTGAAGTACGACGCGGACTTCTTCATCGAATACTTCGCGATCGACCTTATCATGGAAAACGGCGTCTGCCGGGGCGTGATCGCGCTGTGCCTGGATGACGGTTCGATCCACCGCTTCCGCGCCCATGCGGTCGTGCTGGCGACGGGCGGCTATGGCCGCACGTACTACACCTGCACCAGCGCCCACACCTGCACGGGCGACGGCGGCGGCATGGTGCTGCGCGCCGGCCTGCCGATGCAGGACATGGAATTCGTCCAGTTCCACCCCACCGGCATCTACGGCGCGGGCGTGCTCATCACCGAAGGCGCGCGCGGCGAGGGCGGCTACCTGACGAACTCGGAAGGCGAGCGGTTCATGGAACGCTATGCGCCGTCCGCCAAGGATCTGGCCAGCCGTGATGTCGTTTCGCGCTCTATGGCGATGGAAATGCGCGAAGGGCGCGGCGTCGGCCCGCACAAGGACTATATCTACCTGCACCTCGATCACATCGATCCCAAGGTGCTGGCCGAGCGTCTGCCGGGCATCACCGAATCGGGCAAGATCTTCGCGGGCGTGGACCTGACGCGCCAGCCGCTGCCGGTCTGCCCCACGGTCCACTACAACATGGGCGGCATCCCGACGAACTATCACGGCGAAGTCATCAACCCGACCGCCGACAATCCCGATGCCACCGTGCCGGGCCTGTTCGCGGTGGGCGAGGCGGCCTGCGTTTCGGTGCACGGCGCCAACCGCCTCGGCTCGAACTCGCTCATCGACCTTGTCGTGTTCGGCCGCGCCGCCGGCCACCGCCTCAAGGAACTGATCAAGCCCGACATGAAGCACGACGAACTGCCGAAGGATTCGGCCGACCTCGCGCTCAGCCGGCTCGATCACTTCCGCCACGCCAATGGCGGCTCGCCGACCGCGCAAGTCCGGGTCGAGATGCAGCGCACCATGCAGACCCACGCCGCCGTGTTCCGCACTGACGAACTGATGGCCGAAGGCAAGGTGAAGCTGGCCGACACCTACCAGCGGATGCAGGACGTCCACGTGACCGATCGCGGCCTGATCTGGAACTCGGACCTGGTCGAGACGCTGGAGCTGGACAACCTGATCGGCCAGGCCAGCGTCACGCTGCACGGCGCCCACGCCCGCAAGGAAAGCCGCGGCGCCCACGCGCACGAGGATTTCCCCAACCGCGACGACGCCAACTGGATGAAGCACACCCTGTCGTGGTTCGATGGCTGGGGCGGCAAAGGCGGCGCGGTCACGCTCGATTACCGTCCGGTGCACGAATACACGATGACCGACGATGTCGCGTACATCAAGCCGAAGGCGCGCGTCTATTGAGGTGAAGCGGATGCGGACGGTGGTTTCCCTGCTGGGGGCCATCGCCGCGTTCCTCTTGCTGCTCGCGCCTGCTGGCGCGTGGGCGGGAGATGCCGCCGACGCCGCGCTCGCCGGGGTTTACGATGGCGGCCAGATGGAACTGGCCGCGCGGCTCGAACTCGGCGCGGACGGGCGCTATCGCTACGCGCTGAGCTATGGCGCGGTGGACGAGGCTTCGGCGCGAAGCTGGACGCGCGAGGAAGGCGGCATTGCGCTTACCAGCGATGCGTCCACCCCGCCGGCTTTCGAATACCTGGGCGATACAGGCAGCAGCGGCGGATCACCCGCGCTCAAGCTCGTTCTGGACGTGCCCGATGGGCTGCCACGCCCGTTGTTCAGCGCCGTGGTGACATTGGCCGACGGTGCGACCTTCGCCGCCGATTTCGCGGCTGACGGGCTGGAAATCCCGCTGGCGCCGGGCGAGGATGTCGCCTCGGTCGCGCTGGCGCTGCCGGTGTTCGCGGTGCGGGGCGAGCCCGTGGCGGTGCGGTCCGCGCGAGGCAGGACGCTGCGCTTCGCTTTCCACGCCAACGACCTGGGCTTCGTCGCGTTCGATCACGCGATGCTGCCCATTGAGGACGGCGCCTTGGTGCTGGAACGCTTCGATCGCCGCATCCTGTTCCGCAAGGCGGCCGATCCGCCGACGCCCTGACCGGGCCCCGGCGCGGGCCTGCTGGCATTCACTCACGGTTCATGTTTACAGACGTAGTCGATTACGTATGTAGACGAAGGGGAGTGACGTGGCGGAAGACGGCGGCCAGCCTGAACGCATCAGCGATGCCGAACATGCGGTGATGGAAGCGCTGTGGGAAACCAGCCCGCTGACCGCCGCCGAAGTCTGCGACAAGGTTTGCGGCGCGCGCGGCTGGAGCCTGGCCACGGTCAAGACGCTGCTCTCGCGGCTTGTCACCAAGCATGCCGTGGCCACCAAGCCCGATGGCAAGCGCTTCCTCTATTCGCCGGTCATCGCGCGCGCCGAGTATGTCGGCACGGAAAGCCGCCGGCTGGTGGACCGGCTGTTCGGCGGGCGCGCCGCGCCGCTGTTCGCCCAGCTTGCGCAATCCGAAGCGCTGACCCTGGATGACATCGCCGAGATCGAGGCGCTGCTGCAGGAGCTCAAGTCATGATCGAATGGCTGATCGATACGCTGGTGATGACGGGCGCGCTGATGGCGCTGGTGCTGCTGGTTCGCCGCCCGGTGGGCCGCTGGTTCGGCCCCGCCGCGGCCTATGCGCTGTGGGCGCTGCCGATGATCCGGCTGTTCCTGCCGCCGCTGGTCCTGCCTGAGGAAACCGTGGCGCGGCCCGAATTCGCGCTGTCGCCGCTGCTGGCGCAAGCCGCTCCCGCGCGGCCGGCGGCGGCGATCGCCGATGCCGTGCCGGTTGCGGTCGTGGCCGAACCCGCCAGCGCGCCGGCGGCGCCCTTGCTGGGCCAGCTTGCCGCCTTGCCGTGGGGCGAGATCCTGCTGGCGGTCTGGCTGGGCGGGGCGGTGGTGTTCCTGCTGGCGCGCACGATCGGCTATCGCGCCATGCGCCGCGAATTGCTGCGCGACGCGCGCCATGTCGGCCGCGCGGGCAGGGTGCGCATCGTCGAGAGCCCGGCGGTGGCCGCCCCGGTGGCCTTCGGCGTGCTCGACAAGGTCGTGGCGCTGCCCGCCGGCTTTCTCGCGACGGCCGATTCGGACGCTTCGGACTTTGCCGTGACGCATGAGTTGCAGCACCACGCCGGCAACGATCTTGCAGCCAATATCGCCGTCCAGCCGCTGTTCGCGCTGCACTGGTTCAATCCCGTCGCCTGGCTGGCCTGGCGCGCCTTGCGCAGCGATCAGGAAGCGGCGTGCGATGCGCGCGTGATGAACGGCTGCGGCCGGGCCGAGCGGGAGCGCTATGGCCGGCTGATCGCCTCGTTCGCCGCTGGCCCGCGCCTGGCGCTCGCCGCGCCGATGGCGGGGCCGCTTTCGGGCGACAAGCCGATCATCCATCGCCTCAAGGCGCTGGTGCGCAACGACGTTTCGGAGCGGCGCCGGCTGCTGGGCCGCAGCCTGTTCGCCGCCGCCGTGATCGGCGTGCCGCTGACCGCGACGATCACTTATGCCGCGACCGAGGCCGATCCCACCGCCGATCTGCCCGCCCCGGCCGCGCCGCGCGAGCCCGAGATGCCCGAAGCGCCGCTGGCGCCCGAGGCTCCGCCCGCACCCGAGCCGCCGCTGCCCGGCACCACCGCGCGCATCGTGCACCGCGAATTCACCAGCGATTGCACCGAGAAAGTCGTCACGCAGGACGGCCGCACCACTCGCACCAAGGACTGCCCCGAAGGCCAGGATCGCAAGACCTATCGCCGCGTCGTCCAGCATGAGGGCAAGACTTTCGAGTTCGTCACCGACCGGCCCTTGAGCGACGATGAGATCGATGCCCGCATCGAGCGCGACATGGCCCGCGCCGAAGCGCAGGCCGACCGTGCGGAACGCGATGCCGAACGCCGCGCCGCCGAAGCGGAACGCCGGGCCGAGCGTATCGCCGCCGATGCCGAGCGCCGAACCGCCGATGCCGAACGGCTGCGCGAGCGTGCGTGGACGATGGCGCCCGAAGTGGAGGAAAGCACTTCGCGCGATGGCAAGGTGCAGACGATCCGCATCGCCGGGCGCGACGCGAACGGCAACCGCAGCGTTGCCCGCACCATGGTGATCGACAGCACTTGCCCTGCCGGCGGCTCCTCCAGCCGGACGGCCTGGGCGGGTCAGGGGCCGGCCGCCAGCGCGACGCAAATGCGCATCTGCACCGGCGCGCCGGACGTTTCGCACCAGATCATTCCCGCGCTGCAAAAGGCGCGCGCCTCGATCGCGTCGAACCGCTCGCTCCCGCCCGAGGTTCGCTCGGACATCGTCGCGCAGCTTGACGGGCAGATCGCCGAGGCCCGCGCCGAGGCCCGGTAAACGCGGCCTGGTGAGCCCGGCGAGGGTGATCCGGGCAACGCGGACATTGCACCCCGTCGCCGCGCGCCATAACCTCGCCCCCAAACAAAGGGACGAGGGGACGGGGATTGCATCCGAAATATCCGAACGTGTTCGCGCCGGTGCGGCTGGGGCCAGTGGAACTGCCCAACCGCTATTTCTTCGCGCCGCACGGCAGCGCGCTCTCGGCCGGGACCAAGCCCGCCGACGATCTGGTCGCCTATAGCGCCGAGCGGGTGCGGGGCGGCGGCTGCGGGCTGGTCGTGGTCGCGCTGGCGATGCACGAGCGGGGCCGCACCCGCCAGCCGAGCCCGCACGATCCGGCCAATATCGCCGCGTTCCGCGTGCTGACCGAGGCGATCCACGATGCGGGCGGCAAGATCTTCGGCGAGCCGTTCTATCACTGGATCGGCGCGGGTTCCTGGCAGCCGCTGGGCACGCCCGCGCCGGCGCTGGCGCCATCGGTGCGCCAGTTCGGCCTCAACGGCCGGGCGCATTCCACCCGGGCGATGACGCGCGGCGAGATCGCCCGGATGATCGCGGCGACGCGTGAGACCGCCGCCAACATGGCCCAGGCCGGCTTTGACGGGATCATGCTGCATGTCAGCCACGCGGCGCTGATCCAGCAGTTCCTTTCGCCCTTGTTCAACGAGCGGGAGGATGAATACGGCGGCTCGCTGGAAAACCGGATGCGCTTCCTGGTCGAATCGCTCGAAGCCTGCCGCGCGGGCGGCGGCGCGGCCTTCGCCGTGGGGCTGAGGCTCAATTGCGATGAGCAGATGGCCGGCGGCTATGGCATCGAGACCGCGCGCGACGTGGTCGCCAGGCTCTCGGCCAGCGGGCTGATCGACTATATCGACCTCGATGTCGGGCTGGAACCGCAGCAGTTCCACCACGGTATGCCCACCGGGTTCGAGGCGCACCAGTATTACCGGCCCTTCGTGGAGCAAGTGCGCGGCGCGGCGGGCGCGGTGCCGGTGCTTTCGGTGCTGGGCAACATCACGCGCATGGCCGAGGCCGAAGCCGCGCTGGCAGCGGGCGTGTGCGACGTGATCGGATCGGCCCGCCAGCTTATCGCCGAGCCCGATTTCGTGCGGCACGCCCGCGCCGGCACCGAGCATCTGGGCCGTACCTGCATCGCCTGCAACTGGTGCACGGCGGCGGGCGGCGACGGCGCGCAGGGCTGCGCGATCAACCCCGCCTCCTATCGCGATCGCCTGTGGGGGCACGACAGCTATGGCACGGCGGCGCGGCCTTCGCGCGTGGTCGTGGTCGGCGGCGGGCCCGGCGGCATGGAAGCCGCGCGCGTCGCGGCGCGCAAGGGGCATCGCGTGACGCTGTTCGAGGCGGGCGATGCGCTGGGCGGCGCGCTGGGCTGGTGGTCGGCCTTGCCGGGGCGGGGGCACTATGCGGCCGCGATCGACTGGTGGGCGGCGGAACTGACGCGGCTCGGCGTGGAAGTGCGGCTCGGCGCGCGCGCCGATGCGCCCGCCGTGCTGGCGCTGGCGCCTGACGCGGTGATCGTCGCCACGGGCGCGCGCTATAGCCCCGGCGGGCGCAGCGTGACCTGCGACCGTGATATTCCGGGCTGGGACCGGGCCTTCGTGCTGCGGCCCGAGGAGGTGCTGGCCGGCGGCGCGCGGCCCACGGGCGATGTCTGGATCTGCGATGCCGAAGGCTATCACACCGGCACCGGCATTGCCGAGCTGCTGGCCGATGCCGGCGCGCGCGTGCGCTTCGTCACGGCCGGCTATGCGCCCGTCTCGCAGCGCAACACCGACAATTGGGAAGAGCGCTATATCGTCACGCGGATGAAGCGCGCGGGCGTGGAGCTGTGGCCCTCGACATGGCTGCGCGAGATCGGCGAGGGCAGCATCACGCTGTATGACGTGCACACCGGCGATGCCATGGCCGAGCCGGCCGACGCGGTGGTGCTGGCGACGGGCCGGGTGCCGCAGGACGGGCTGGCCCGCGCACTGGAAGGCAAGGTGGCGCAGCTGTTCACCATCGGCGATGCGCTTGCCGCGCGGATGCTCGCCGCCGCGCCGTTCGAGGGGCACAAGTTCGCCCGCCTGATCGGCGAGCCGGGTGCGCCCGCCTCGATCGCCGATGCCTGGTTCGCGCCCGATCCGCTGTCGGTCATGCCGTTTCCGGCGGATGTGCCGCGCCCGGACTGAGATGTGACGGCGCCGCTTCGTTCAGCCGCGAGCAAGCCGGAAGCGGCGATGTCGATGAGCCGTGCCGTTTGTGCGACAGAATGCACGCGCCACGGCCAACGACCAGGGAAGGACGAATCATGTCGGAAGAAGATTTGCGCAAGGACCGATCACCCGGGCTGAAGCTGCTCTTCGCAGCCCTGATCGGCCTTGCCCTGATGATCCCGCTGCTGCTGGTCTATGCTCTGGTCTATGACCGGCAGGACCAGTCGAACACCGCGCAGGCATCGATCAACGCCGGCTGGGGCGGGCCGCAAGTCGTCGCCGGGCCCGTGCTGGTGGTGCCTTACCGCACGGCCGAGACGCAGAACCAGGTGATCGACGGCCAGACGGTGTCGCGCACGGTCGAAGTGGAGCGCGAGCTGTTCGTCTCGCCGGTGGAGAACCGGGTCGAGACCAATGTCGTGCCGCAGGAGCGGCGCAAGTCGATCTATCGCACCGTGCTGTACGAGGCGGCGGTGAAAGGCGCGGCGCGCTTCGCCTTGCCGGGCGATTTGCCGCGCTTCGGGGTGAAGCCCGGGCAGCTTATCTGGGAACGCGCCGAGTTGCGCGTCGGTGCCTCGGACGCGCGCGGGCTGACGCGGGGCGGCACGATCACCGCCAATGGCAAGCCGCTCGCGGTCGAGCCGGGCAAAGGGCCGGGTGCGACGGGCGGACAGGGCTTCTTCGCCTTCGTGCCGTGGGACGGCGCGGGCACGCTGGCGGTGGCATACGAATTCGGCCTGCGCGGCAGCCGCAGCCTCAGCCTGGTCCCGCGCGGCGGGCAGACGCGCTGGCATGTCGCCTCAAGCTGGCCTAGCCCCAGCTTCGGCGGGGGCTTCCTGCCCGAAAGGCGCACGGTTTCCGGCAAGGGCTTTGGCGCGGACTATACGATCGACAAGCTTGCGCTGGGGCAGGCGCCGGTTTCGGCCGACGATCCGGGGCCGCCGGTGATCGATGCCACCGGCACCTATATGCCGGGCCCGATCGTGACCGATGGCGCGCCCGGCCAGTCGCTGGCGGTGACGGTGGGGCTGGTCGAGCCGGTGGACCTTTATTCGAAGGTCAACCGATCGGTGAAGTACGGCTTCCTGTTCATCGGCTTCACCTTCCTGGCGTTCCTGCTGTTCGACGTGGTCGGCGGCGCGCGGGTGGCGCCGGCCGAATACCTGCTGACCGGCGCGGGGCTGGTGCTGTTCTTCGTGCTGCTGCTCGCCTTTGCCGAAGTGATCGGCTTTACCGGCGCCTACCTGCTGGCGGGCGGCGCGATCATCGGCCTGCTCACCGCCTATAGCGCGGCGGTGCTGAAAAGCTGGAAGCGCGCGGGCTTCATCGGCGCGCTGCTGGTGGGGCTCTACGCGGTGCTGTTCGTGCTGCTGAACCTGGAGGCGCTGTCGCTGCTGATCGGCTCGGTGCTGCTGTTCGTGGCGCTGGCGGGCGTGATGTACGCCACCCGCAACATCGACTGGAGCAATGTGGGCCGACGGGAAATCGCGGCGAATTGAACCCAAAGCCCTCTCCCCTTCAGGGGAGAGGGTTGGGAGAGGGGCGGGGCCGGGGCGCGACGCCCGCGTTGCCGCCCCCTCTCAACTCCAGCCAGCCGGGCAAGCCGGCGAGCCTGCGTATCTCTCCCCCGAAAAGGTGAGAGCAGCGGTTTACCGCCAGCGCAGCCGGTCGCTGGTGAGCTGGTCCACCCGCGTCACGCCCATCAGCTTCATCCCGCGCTCTATCTCGTCCTTGAGGGTCCCCCTCTGGGAGCAACCCCTCCGACTTCAGTCGGATACTGGCTTCAGCCTTCGACTCGC